>NZ_JAFBES010000008.1 GCF_016908875.1 Bacillus ectoiniformans
GCTCGACTTGCATGTATTAGGCACGCCGCCAGCGTTCGTCCTGAGCCAGGATCAAACTCTCCAAAAAGATGTTTGATTGCTCATTTTGACAATTTACATTGTCTGTTTGTTACATTTAAACGTTGACGTTTATTTTGTTCAGTTTTCAAAGATCAATGTCAATAAATTAAATGGAGCGGGTGATGGGAATCGAACCCACGACATCAGCTTGGAAGGCTGAGGTTTTACCATTAAACTACACCCGCATATATTTTAGAAAGACTGGTCGGGAAGACAGGATTCGAACCTGCGACCCCTTGGTCCCAAACCAAGTGCTCTACCAAGCTGAGCTACTCCCCGAATCCAATATCTTAGCTAGATATGTATGGCGCGCCCGAGAGGAGTCGAACCCCTAACCTTTTGATCCGTAGTCAAACGCTCTATCCAATTGAGCTACGGGCGCAATATTAATATAAGTGATTAGCGATGCGGCCGAGAGGACTTGAACCTCCACGGGTTATTCACCCACTAGGCCCTCAACCTAGCGCGTCTGCCATTCCGCCACGACCGCATTATTACCAGCAGAATTATATTATAACTCTAACTTTGCGGTAAGTCAACACTATTTTGAAAAATAATTATGCGGGTGAAGGGAGTCGAACCCCCACGCCTTGCGGCGCCAGATCCTAAGTCTGGTGCGTCTGCCAATTCCGCCACACCCGCAAACAGTGAGCCATGAAGGACTCGAACCTTCGACCCTCTGATTAAAAGTCAGATGCTCTACCAACTGAGCTAATGGCTCTTACTTATGTTACAAAATAAAAATGGCTGGGCTAGAAGGATTCGAACCTTCGCATGACGGAATCAAAATCCGCTGCCTTACCGCTTGGCTATAGCCCATTATTAAGTGGCGGTCCGGACGGGACTCGAACCCGCGACCTCCTGCGTGACAGGCAGGCATTCTAACCAACTGAACTACCGGACCACTTTCAAACTCATTCACAACTAAAGCTATCTTCTTATAAAAATCCAAGGCCTGTTTGTTCAGCCGATCGTTTTTTAAAGATGACCCGTACGGGATTCGAACCCGTGTTACCGCCGTGAAAGGGCGGTGTCTTAACCGCTTGACCAACGGGCCAAAATAGAATATATTCTGGCGGAGAAGGAGGGATTTGAACCCTCGCGCCGGTTGCCCGACCTACACCCTTAGCAGGGGCGCCTCTTCAGCCACTTGAGTACTTCCCCGTAATGGCTCCGCAGGCAAGACTCGAACTTGCGACCGATCGGTTAACAGCCGATTGCTCTACCACTGAGCTACTGCGGAATAATAACGTCGTTTCATCGACAATTAATATTATATATCATTTCATTAATTTAAGTCAATAAAAATTTTTGTTTTTTTATTTTCTCTGCTTTCTTTCAAACCTGCTAGATTATACTACAAATATTCTTGAACAAAGTCAATATAATTAGGTAAGTGTTTTCTTAACTTCTTCTATAAATTTTAGTTTGCCTTTGCACTTTCCGCACACATACTTCTCTGTATTTACTTTTCTGCGGCGCGAATATACAGCTTCACAGTTTTTACAGCGGTAGATCAGCACTCGGATCTGTTTACTGCTTCGACTTTTTACCAGCGGAGTGCAATATCTTGGTGCATCTACTTTTTTCATCAGTTCTTTAAAATCCCGATCCCGATGTTTATATCCTTTGCCTTCAATATGTAAGTGGTAATGACATAATTCATGTTTAATAATACCCTTTAACTCTTCAAGACCATACTCATCATAGTATTTAATATTAATTTCTATATTATGCGACTCTAGCATATAGCGGCCGCCTGTAGTTTTAAGCCTGTTATTAAAAAAAGCTTGGTGAAGAAAGGGACGGCCGAACAAGTCGGCCGATAATTGTTCTGTCAGTTGCTGCAAACGCACATTATCCATTACAAACTTCCCCCTTTCTTCTCCTGCTTTATACTGGCGAGATCATTGTTAGAGATACCCGTCCTTTATTTTGATCTACCTGTTCTACCCAAACAGTCACTACATCCCCTACAGCTGTTACGTCTAAAGGGTGTTTGACAAATCCTTTTTTTAACTTAGAGATATGAACAAGCCCATCTTCCTTTACCCCGATATCCACGAATGCGCCAAAATCCACTACATTTCTTACGGTTCCCTGCAGTTCCATTCCAGCTTTAAGGTCTTCAATTTTTAATACATTGGTTTTAAGAAGAGGCTTTGTCATTTCATCCCGAGGATCTCTGCCCGGTTTTTGAAGCGCTTGGACGATATCTTTCATCGTTAACTCACCTAGGTCAAGCTCTCTAGAGTACTGCTCAATATCCAACTGCTTAAGAGCCTCGACCAGTTCTTTACTTCCCACTTGATTGGTGGAGAAACCTAGACTTTTCAGCAGTTTTTTCACCTCAGAATAATTTTCAGGGTGAATCGATGTACGGTCCAGCGGTTCTTTCCCTTCCATAATCCTTAAAAAGCCCACACACTGCTCAAATGTTTTCAAACCGAGCCTCGGCACTTTTTTAACTTCGGAACGCTGTGTGAATTTGCCATTCTCTTCTCGATATTTAATGACGTTATTGGCCACCGTTTTATTTAACCCAGCCACATATTGCAGCAGAGAAGAAGAAGCTGTATTTAAATTAACTCCCACTTGGTTAACAGCAGTCTCTACAACAAATGTCAGTGACTCATTCAATTTCTTTTGTGAAACGTCATGCTGGTATTGACCTACACCTACAGATTTTGGATCAATCTTCACCAGTTCAGCCAACGGATCCTGAAGCCTTCGCGCAATGGAAACAGCACTTCTTTCCTCTACTTGAAGGTCCGGAAACTCTTCTCTTGCGATGTCAGATGCAGAGTATACACTGGCTCCTGCTTCATTGACAATTAAATACGCAATCGGTTTATCCGTTGAACTGATCATGTCTGCTACAAATTGCTCGGTCTCTCTTGAAGCAGTACCGTTTCCTATCGCTACTAATTCGATATCGTATTTATTTAAAATATTGATAAACGTTTGCTCTGCCTCGGCTTTTTTTGATTTCGGCGGGTGGGGATAGATCACATCAATATGAAGAACCTTCCCTGTCTCATCAACGACCGAAAGTTTACAGCCTGTACGGTAGGCAGGGTCTACTCCTAATACTGTCTTACCTTTTAAAGGCGCTTGCAGAAGCAGCTTTCTTAAGTTTTCGGAGAATATATGTATAGCTCGATCCTCTGCTTTATCTGTCAATTCATTGCGGACTTCTCTTTCAATAGAAGGTTGAATCAATCGTTTATAGGCATCTTGAATAGCTTCCTTTACATGAGGAGCTGCTTCACTGTGCTCATTGGAAATATACTTCTTATTTAAATAGCGATAGATTTTTTCGGAGTCAGATTGAATAGCTACTCTTAATATCCCTTCTTTTTCCCCGCGGTTCATAGCTAACACTCGGTGAGGCACTACTTTAACTACAGGTTCTTCGTAATTATAGTACATTTCAAATACTTTCTTCTCATCCTTCTCTTCATCTTTCGCAGACGATTTCATCAGGCCTGAATGAAACGTTTCCTTTCTTATCCATTCCCTAATCGATGCCTCATCAGCTATTTTTTCTGCAATGATATCACATGCTCCCTGAATAGCTTCTTCTGCCGATGAAGCTCGATCTTCATCTTCACTAATATACTTCTCTACTTCTTGAGTCAGGGACTTCGGCATAGTCAGCATGTATTCTGCTAAAGGTTCCAATCCTTTTTCTTTCGCGACAGTCGCTTTGGTACGCCGCTTCTGTTTGTATGGACGGTACAGATCTTCTACCATCTGCAGTTTGTCCGCGCGGAGAATCTCTTTTTTCAATTCTGGTGTTAATTTCCCTTGCTCTTCAATCGCGTGAAGGACGTCACTTTTTCTTTGAGAAAGATTTTGCAGGTATGTCCAGCGAGTGATCACCGCTCGAATTTCTACTTCGTCTAACGCACCTGTCATTTCCTTACGATAACGGGCAATAAAAGGGACCGTATTGCCTTCTTCAATTAAAGAAATAACTGCCCGCACTTTTTTTAATTCCAATTTTTCAGATGCCGCTACTTTTTTCAAAAGGTTTTCTTGGTCATTCAATAGTTCAACTGCCACTTGATCCCCTCCAGTTCAGATATTCTCTATTTTATCACATAAAAAAAGCCTGCTTATATTTATAGCAAGCTTCCAATAATAAATGTCGCATCATCATTCGATTGGGTCGTTTGTTCTTCCAATTCATAAGCAATCGGTTTAATTGAACGATTCTTGAAAAGGGACTTCACGTTCATAATATTTAACCCATCGGAATGAAGAATAAATTTACAATCTAATTCATATACAAAGCGCTGGGTACGATATTTTTGAGGTCGGCCAGAGAGGTAGCCTGTTACAGGAAGGGGATACGTTAATTTACCTCCATCGGTATAAAGGTAAAATCGGATATTGCCCACACAGCTATACTCAAATTCCTGCTTGTCAAAAAAGACTTTAAAAATAGCTACGGCCGCTCCGCGTTTATGATGAAGCACTTCATTCGACAGCTGCATTAAAACATCGACGGATTCATGGTGATGTTCTTCTACCACTTTCGTGACAGCAGAAGATGAATTGTAGGCATATTCACCGCTTCCTAATCCATCTGCCAACACACAAATTAAATACTCGTCAGTGGCGTGAACATAATAACTATCACCGCAAAAAGGTTTTCCATCTTTAGATGCCTGGTTCGCATAGACCTCTAAGTGTTCTTTTTGCAAATAGGTCATTAAGTCAGTCTCTCCGTACTTAATGATTCCGATTCAATGGCTTCTTGCAGCTTCTTGATTGCTTTTCTCTGCAAACGAGAAACGTGCATTTGTGAAATACCTAGCTTGTCTCCTGCATCTTTTTGACTGAGGTTTTCAAGATACGTATATTGAATAATTTGACGTTCGCGTTCTGAAAGAACATGCCAAACTTTTTCAAGAACCATGCGCTGGTCTACTCTTTCATATCCCTCTTCATGATTCCCTACTATATCCAACAGAGTCACTGTGCTGCCATCGGAATCTGCTTCAATCGAATGGTCAACTGATAGCGCTTGATAACTCTTTCCCATCTCCATTGCTTCTAGTACTTCTTCTTCGGAAATCTCCAAATAACTGGCGATTTCATCAACTTTCGGCGATCGCTGCAGTTCTGTCGTTAATTCTTCCACGCTCGCCTTTATTTTTGGACCCAGCTCTTTAATTCTTCTCGGTACATGTACACTCCACGTTTTGTCGCGAAGAAATCTTTTAATTTCTCCCACGATGGTCGGAATCGCAAATGCTTCAAAGCTTTTCCCATATGAATCGTCATATCTTCTAATCGCTCCAAGAAGACCCATCATTCCCACTTGCACAATGTCTTCATGATACGATTTTCCTTTAGAATATTTACGGGCAATGGATTCCACTAGACCTTTATAATGCCTAACGAGATTCTCTTGGGCCTCGCTGTCATTATCATTTTGGAACGCTTTAATCCATTCTATGGCTTGTTGTTTCGCCGCTTGATTAGGTCGAGATGGTTTCTGCATCCCTCTCCACCTGCTCTCCCTTAAGGTACTTCGTCATAAACAAAGTGACCCCTTCGTTTTGGTGAACTTTCACCTCATCCATCAAGGTTTCGATAAGGTATAACCCCAAACCGCCTTCACGCAAAAATTCTAAAGAACTTTCACTATATGGACCTAATGCTTTTTTAGTTTCTGAAAAGTTAAAGCTTTTGCCGTTGTCGGATACCATAACTTCTAAGTGATTAGCATACAAAGCGAATCCAACGACTACTTCACCATCTTCATCCTCATGGTAAGCGTGTTGAACCGCATTGGTAATGGCTTCACTTGTCGCGATTTTTAAATCCTCGATTGCATCGTATGTAAAACCCATTCTGCTAGCAATTCCAGATAATGTAAGACGAATAACACCTACAAATTCAGGCTTCGCAGGAATTTTCATCTCGATGTAATCAAAAGCCTCCATAATCAAACGCCACCTTCTACTTCGGAATTAATATTCATAATGTCCGCAAGCCCAGTAATATCAAACAATCGTTTGAGGCGATCAGATAGGCCTACCAATTGAAGTGTGCTGTCATTCGCACTTAGATTCTTAAATAGACCAACAAATACACCTAATCCTGTACTATCCATATATGTTACATCTGATAAATCAATTACTAATTTCATGCCTTTTTGTTCTGTATAAGGGAATACGGATTCACGAAGCTTCGGTGCGGTAAACGCATCAATTTCCCCACTAAGCACCACTTTTGTATATTGTTCTAATTCTTGCACATCAACTGTAATATTCATAAGACCCACCTCTTCTTTGTTCTATACGATATCAATACTTATATACTTATAGTTAATACCCTTATTTTAAAATGTTAAACACGCTTAGCGTATTCGCTTTAAAATAATTAAAGTAAAGTCATCCCGAAGTTGAAAATCTTGAAGGAATTCCAGTTCTTTATATACTTTATTCGCAATTTCCTGAGCATCAAGGTGAATATACTTTTCGATATATTCGATCAGCGTTTCAACCTCAATAAACCCGTCTTTCGTTCGGCATTCAGTCACTCCGTCAGACATTAAAAGAATGATATCGCCTATCTCTACTTTTCGCTCGTATTGGCGGTACTTTGCTTTTTTATCAACACCCAGTAATAAACCTTTAGCATATAACTCTTCGAAACTTTTAGTCTCATGATTATAGAAAAAACCAGGCTCGTGGCCTGCAGAGGAATAATAAAAGGTATGATTGCGCGTATTATACATCCCATAGAACATTGTAATAAACATGGTTGGGTCAACGTTTTGTTCAACTACCCGGTTCAGGCTTTCCAGCACTTGGCTTGGCTCATGAGTATCCCCGGGAAGACTATCCATCGAATACTTAATCATGGACATGCATAGGGCAGCAGGAATCCCTTTTCCGATAATATCCGCTATTGCCACACTGACGGATTCGTTTTCATCTTTAACAAAGTGATAGTAATCTCCGCTCATTTGTTTAGCCGGCATGCTGATCGCACCTATATCCAATGACGGGATATCAGGGATCTGGGTTCCTAGCAGCGTCTGCTGCATATTAGCCGCAACTTCGATTTCACTCTTTAATTCCTGCTGGATTGTCCGTAAACTTTGGTGTTCACGATAAGCAAGTCCGTACCCCATCATGACTTCTAACAGGATATCTAAAGAAAGAATAAGGGATTCTGGCAGCTCAGGCTCAAGCTCTAGTAACGCAGTCTTATGGATACTGATGATTTCCTCTGGAGACACCTTGTACTCAATTGATTTCCTGCTAAACTTTTGACTGAGATACAGAGCCTGCTCATCTTGGTCTTTGATGTAGCTCTCCAAGATCTCTTTATATTTCTTACTCATTACTTCCCTAAAATCCATACTATTCCTCCTTAACGGAGCCACTTAATCGCTTTGATCGACGTTCCTTCGCCGGGAGTAGAATCAATTGAGAATTCATCCATTAAGCGTTTAACGCCGGGCAAGCCAGCTCCAAGTCCTCCCGAGGTGGAAAAACCATCTTCCATTACTTTTCTTATATCATTAATTCCAGGGCCTTGATCCTCTGAAGAAATGCATAATCCGGTTTTTCCGCCAGCCTCTGTTTTATCTATACATATTTGTCCTTGGCCAGCGTAAAGATAGATGTTACGCGCCAATTCGCTTATAGCGGTCGTTATTCGGGCTTGATCTACCGTACCGAAGCCAAGCTCTTTAGCAACATTTCTGCCAAGCTGCCTCGCCGCTACGATATCCCACTCATTAATAATCTTGACGCAAGAATCCATAGTGATTAGTCCCCCAGTTCCCGTTGAAGTTTCTCCAACCCTTTTTCTAAGTCTAATGCAGTCAAGACATCCTCAAGGCGGATACCTAATTCAATCAAGGTAATAGCAACGGCTGGCTGGATCCCTGTTATCACTACTTTTGCTCCCATTAATTTAGACATGCTGATCACATCTCCCAGCACCTTAGCTATGAAGGAGTCGATAAAATCAATGGAAGTAAAATCAATAACGACTCCACGGGCACTTGTTTCATGTATTTTATGAAGTAAATCTTCTTGAAATTGGAGTGCTGTCTGATCATCTAATTCCCATTGGATAGAAATCAGCAGACAGTCATGGAGTTTTAGAATAGGAATTCTCAATTTTCTCCCTCCGTTTCAACGATTTTTCTTTCTGTCATGGTTAATGCTTCTTCAATTCCTTTTTTAAGCGTGCTCGTAGTTAAGACTTGTTCTAAATTAATGCCAAGGCTGACAATTGTTTGAGCGATCTCTGGACGAATCCCAACAATCATGCATTTAGCTCCAACTAAACGAACCGCATCGGCCGCTTGAATAATATGATGGGCTACCATCGTATCCACTACCGGCACGCCTGTGATATCAATTAACACAACTTCTGAACGGTGATTAACCACTCCATCCAGCAGGTTCTCCATAATCAGCTTCGCTCTCTCTGTATCAATCGTGCCTACAAGCGGCATAACAGAAATTTTATCGAAAACTGGAATTAGAGGCGCAGACAGTTCTTGCAATGCGATTTTCTGCAAGGAAACTGTACGTTCCCAAGTAGTCGCATACGCATTGATAATTGTATTGTTAATCGGGAACATCCAGCGCTCGAACTCAGAAGTGAACTCAATGTGATCTTGCCGGCCGATTAACTTCTCATCCATCATGCCCTGAGAAACAATCTGGCTAAACAGCCTTACACCTAGTGTAACCACAGTCAGCGGCCACCCTAATCTGACAACTTTCTCTGCAAAATCTTGTACGCGTTCGTTAAATTCTTCTTCAGTTTCAACAAAGTTCGATATAAGCATCTCTACGAACTCATTGCTTGTTCTTGTAAACATTTGTGCAGACATCGTGTGAACAGCCCGCTCATCTGCTTCTTCTTTTATCTCTTTAACCCATTTTTCTAATATTTCGCCCTTATGGCTTTGGACATAATTAAAAATTCGTTTACGCATCAAGACAACTCCAATTTCGCATTTTTCAAGATCCTTACTTGTTATTTACACACCTTACTTGTTAGTGAGGCTGCTGCTTCATCATCATTTCTACGAGCTCAAAACAGAAATCTTGTCATAATCCATCGAACGCTAATAATATTCATATTAACCATTATAATGTTTATTAGTCTAATTAAAAAGCAAGACACATTGTTTCGCTCTGAAAATTTTTGGGTAATCCTCCAAAAAAAAATAAGACGCTCAGCTAGATAACTAGCAAGCGCCTGATTAAAATTGTATAAGACCTAAACTGATTTGCAAGGCTTCGTCCACTTTTTCCATCATTTCCTCATCAAGTTGAGTGATTTTATCCGTTAACCGCTGTTTGTCTATGGTGCGAACTTGCTCAAGTAAAATAACGGAATCACGTTCGAAGCCATAACGCTTGGCATCAATTTCAACATGTGTAGGCAATTTAGCTTTTTGAATTTGCGCTGTAATAGCGGCAACAATAATAGTGGGACTAAACCGGTTCCCAATGTCGTTTTGAACGACAAGCACAGGCCGCACGCCGCCTTGCTCTGAACCAACGACCGGGGATAGGTCTGCGAAATATACGTCGCCACGTTTAACTATCACACGGATTATCCTCCACTTACTAAACGTTCTACAGTATTTCCTGCCTCATATTCCGCTTGCATGGCTTCAGATGCGATAGCTAAATTGATCTTCGCCATTTCCATGTATCCGCGTCTCATTGATTCACGAATTTGGCGTTTCTTTCTTTCACGAAGATACATTTTAGTTGCTCTGTAGATAAATTCACTGCGGCTAATGTTTTCTTGTTCTGCAAAGCCGTCCAATTCCTTGATGAATTGTTGCGGCAAGCGAATTAACACCTCTGTTGTTGCGCTGGATTCAGACACGAACTACACCTCCACCAATCACTACACCCGTCTCTTTAACTGTCAGATCCATCATAACATTTTTTTACCTATGTGGAAAGGTCAAATCGATATTATAGGTGATATAGTTAGAAAATTTTTATAAATCTATAAAATAAGTTCATTTTTAGACAATTTTCCTCTTATATTATCGGATTATAAACAGAGACAACCCGACCATTTCTCTTATACACTCTTGGCACTCGCGCAGTAATGATACAAGGCACCTCATAATTAATCGTCTCTAGGGAATCAGCCACTTCATCCATCGTTATTTCTTCTTCACCTTGAACACCAATAAGCGTGACTTGTGTGCCCACCGGCATTTCTTTTGGAAGTCGAATCATACATTGATCCATACAGATGCGGCCTACGATCGGCGCACGCTTGCCATCTACGAGCACCTCTTGCTTTTGCAGCCGGCGAATCCAGCCATCAGCATATCCGATCGGCAAAGTGGCAATCCACTCCTCACCTTCTGCTTCATATGTGGCACCATAACTGATCTTTTCGCCTTTTTCCAGTTTTTTTACGTGTACTATTTTCGTTTGCAGAGAGAATGCCTGTCTTAAACCAAAGGGCAGCATAGGCTTCATTTCACTAGATGGAGACAAACCATACATTGAAATTCCCAGCCGCACAGCATTCAAGTGTGCTTCCTTAAAACGCAAGGCTGTCGCACTATTCGCGCAATGGATATAAGGAGGATGGCTCTCTAGCGAATCCACCAATTGATGAAAACGCTTTAATTGTTTTTCGAAATATAGGGTATTCACTTCATCTGCCGTCGCAAAATGAGTAAATAATCCTTCAAAGAATAACTTAGGGGACTGCTCGATAAAATCCGCCATACTTCTTAGTTCTTCTGGTGTTTTTATACCTAACCGCCCCATACCAGTATCGGCTTTGATATGAATATTTAATACCTGGTCCTGCCGTAAATTTTTCTCTGCTTCCATCAACCAGTCTAATCGGAAAGCCGTTAAGGAAATATTCTTGTCCGCTGCAGCACTCGCATCCTCTGGCCTGCTTGCCCCCAGCACTAATACGGGCACGTCCACTTTCAGCTTCCTCACTGAAATCGCTTCATCTAAAAAAGCTACAGCCAGTCCATGAGCTCCCGCTTGAACGGCAGCCTCAGCCACTTCCCGGTCGCCATGTCCATAAGCATTCGCCTTTACTACAGCAAACAGTTTTTCACCTGAAGGCAAAAGCTTTAATGTTTCCTGCACGTTAAACGTGATATGATCCAAGTTCACTTCAGCCCAGGTATCCCGGTAAAACTTCGTTTCAGCACTCACTAGATGTCCCTTCTTTCTTTCAATCAATTGCTCCCTTTCTAATTCTAAACTTTAATAAATGACTGTCAACATTGAAAAAAGGCTGGTTCAGATCACCAGCCTTATCTTTACACTCTTATTTCTCCATAGCCGCTGCGTTCATGGACTTCGCTACTTCCATCATTTCTGATTGACTTAAATCTTTAGAAGCGAGCATGTAATTAATCCCTTTGTAAGACCAAGATAAAGATTGCTTCGTCATCGTTCCAACAGCAAAGCCAAGATCAGCGATTTCTCCTTCAACTTCAGCTGTTTCCATTGCAGCGGCCGGAAGAACTTCCGCTTTTTCCTGAATAAGAGTAAATGATTTCGCGCCGCCATACGTTAATACTACGCGCTTGCCGCTTGCGGTAATCATCTCATTTTCTTCTAGCAGGCTTGTTCCTTTAATTTTCGCAGATGGATAAGAGACTGAAAGCTCTTTATCTTTTGTTTCTGTAGACACTGGAATTTCAAGCTGAGCGCCCGTCATATTCTTCTTCATATCAAACGAAGCTTTTTCAAAACTTGCATCGAAATTCATCTTAGTAAATTTCACATCAACCAATGACTTGCGATCCGCGTCCATTACCTTCACTGATACAGGTGAAAGATCTTTTTTATTGAACGTAATTTCTTGAAGAGGCAACATATGGCTGTTTGGATATCTTGTCTTTGTTTCAAATACATAATGTTTGTCCGTTTCTTTAAAGCTTGCTTCTTTATCTTCAGCGATGTCCTTCACTAGCGATTCATACAAGTAGGCCTGACTGCTGTTTTTCGGCCAGTCGCTTTGGAATTTGAAGCTTTTGTTCAGTGCCGGCGTCAGTACATAGACTCCTGAATCATTCTTTAAAATCATTTGGCTTTGGTCTTTTTTATCCGCCGTCAGTTCCACACGGTAAAATTGATGCTCCTTGTTCCAGATTTCCACATGATACTTTTGTTTCTCCTCACCTGCTTGCAAGGTCATTTCTGCCGTTGCTTTATACCCCTTTACCTCCTGAGCCTTTTCACTTAAATCAGCCGCTACGTCCTCCTTTGATTTTTCTCCACAAGCAGAAAGCATGAATAAAGCAAATAAACTAACAAGCCAGAGCGTCCATTTTTTCGTCATTACTTCACAACCCCTTTCGCATTAAAAATATATGAGACAACCTCTGAAAATATGATTGTCCATTCGGGGCAGTGAAAGTAATTATTCTTTTTCAATAACGACTTGAGCCGCGGCGTACTCCTTTGTATGAGTAATAGAAAGGTGAACATTTTCAGAAAAAGGTTTTTTTATAAATGGCTTTCCATTTTCATTCACATCAATTTCAATGTCTTGAAATGACAGCTTTCCTCCAATTCCTGTTCCCATCGCTTTAGCAAATGCTTCTTTCGCAGCAAATCGGCCAGCGGCATATTCATACCTTCTGACTTGGCCTCTGCTCTCATATATTTTCCGTTCGGCAGGCGTTAAAATCCGGTCGATGAATTTAGGCTTTTTATCAACGAGGGTTTTAATTCTTTGCAATTCCACAATATCCATTCCAATTCCTTTAATCATCTATATCTACCACCCGTTCTATCGTTTTACTTGTTTGGTACCAGTTATAAATATGCATGGCATCATCAGCTGCTGCGTCTATCACATGGACGTTCTTTCCGCCTGCACCGACTTTTATGACCGCTCCGATCGTCGCCAGGCTTTGCTGCTTTTGTCTCCATGTTTGCTTATGTTCAAAAGATTGAATCCGATGTTTCTTCATATAAACAGAGTAGCGTGAAAACGTTCGATAACGAATGCTCAGCTGATTGCCTTTTAACTCCCAGCCCGCTGACCGATAGCAGAACCAGCCAAGCCCCCACGCAGGGAGGATTAAAAGGATAGACCACATGCCTAAGGGCCAGAACAACCAGCTAACCACTGCGCAAGGCCCTACCAGCCACAACATCTTACGAAACATATACCTGTAAGAGGAACGTGCAGGAATCGGGTGGAAATCATTTGAGAAATGATGATCAGGAAACAATACACCTAACACCCGCAACGCTTCTCTTTTCTTAATCATCGGCATGATCTTCACACTGGAACTTCCTTGTTCATCTAACGATCCGCCAGCACTTTCAATTTGGACAGACGCATATCCAAATAGCTGCCGGATTGGATTTTCTGCGAGGGTTATCCCTTGAATTCGATGCATCGGGATCATCACTTGCCTCTTCTCTAATAAACCATGAGTAATGATTAGCTGTTCTTCACTTGTTTTTAATGTGAAATCCGAATACTTCAAAAGAGTCATTGCAATAGAAACAAGCCACGCTAGAAACAAGACCAAGAATGCAGCTGCCGCTAGAAATACTAAGCTGTCTTCTACAATATGTTCCGCTCTTTTAAATAGTTTTTCATATGGAATGATTTCTTGAAATTGTGATAAAAAGGCGATCACACCCGAAATGACTACTCCAGCGCCGCCTGATGTAATAGCAAGAAAGATCAAATCGAACAGCTTCGATTGATGGACAATTGTTGCTGACTGATCTGTACCGCTCTCCTCACCCTCCATGTCAACCGCATCCGCATCTCGGAGCTGATTTCTTTTCTCCTTGCGAATCAGGGCTTGCAGCTGTTCCGCTTCAAACTTCGAGATGGCAGTGAGGTCTGCTTCTGATTCTAAATGATCAGCGGAGCCGGCTGTTTCTATTTTTATTTTGACCAGACTAAATATCCTCTGCAGGACACCCTCTGATACATCTAAGCTTTGTATGCGTTCAAGCGGGATATACCGTTTCTTCTTCACAAACAAACCATGTTCAATCCGGAGTTCTCCGTCTTCCACCCTATATGTAAAGCGAATCCATTTGACGACTCCGCTGATGAGCACAAACATAATAACTGCCGCCATGCCGATATACGGCAAGTAATACCATATGTCTCCTTCTTTTTCTCCGTTATTAAGAAATAATAAGACTACTAAAGGAATAAAAAGTTCTTTGAGCTGTTTCAAAAAATTTAAGACTGCTGCTAAAGGATGGAGCCGTTTTGGTTTAGACATCTTCTTCCGCCACCCTTGCCAGCATTGAAATCTTTTGCCTCATTTCCTCCGCTTCCGCTAAATCAATAGCTGGGATTTCGTGAATGGTTGCAGCTGTTGAGATTTTAATAATAGCTAATGAATATTTCCTTAATATAGGACCTTGCTCTGTATCTACATGCTGAACACGAACCATAGGAATTAATGTCCGGCGTGTGATAAAAACCCCCTGCTGCAATTCAATCTCCTGCTCCCTTACTTCATAACGCCACCGCTTCCATCTAAGGCGAGGCATCCAAAAGACAAATATGATTAATTCACTCACTGCAGCAAATACTATGATTGCAATCCACCACGAAGGCCATTCCTTTATGTAAATGAGCACACCGGCTCCCGCTGCAAGCAGCCATACGACCAGGCTTGTGAGAAGCCCGTGAATCCTCCAAACCTTCAGTCCATTCGGAGAAATCCTGTTTTTCGGTTCTGTCATTTCCCCACTCCTTTTTCTATTATTTTGCTCCTTTATCTGGATTCCACTTATTTCATTAGTTTGAAAAGGTTGTTCTTATCATACCAGTTTTAATTATTCTTTCTCTACTCTTGAAGATGGACCGGAACACCGCTTCTATCTTAGCAGAACATTCAACAGCCTTGTTTAAACGCAAAAAAGCCCGGGAATCCGGGCTTTTACTTAGTTAGAAGAATATTTTCTTTTAGGGCTCTTGCTGCGATCTCTGTTGTATGAACGGTTTCCTTGGCGGCTTCCGTTCGACTTTCTTGAGTTAGAGTTTTTAGAGCGCTGATAATTTCCCTTTTTCTGAGGAAGAGAAGCTTCATTCGTAATACGAACCGGCGTGCGGTCAGGCTCTTTCGTAATTAATTTCAATGCTGCTGCAACTAACTGATCAGGAGTGTACTGATCAAGCAATTCTTTTGCTAAGTTATTGTATTCAGCTAAGTCGTTTTTAGCAATCGCTTCTTCGATTTCAGTCATTGCTGCTTTTTGCTGGCCGATTAAAGCGTCATCCCATGTAGGAGCAGTCATTGGCTTCATGTTCTTCTTCGTCGTTCTTTCTACTTCTTTTAAATAGCTCATTTCTCTTGGATCTACAAAAGTAACGGCCATACCCTCTTTACCTGCACGTCCCGTACGTCCGATACGGTGAACGTAGCTTTCAGGGTCTTGTGGAATGTCGTAGTTATATACATGCGTAACACCAGAAATATCTAGTCCACGAGCAGCAACGTCTGTCGCTACAAGTACATCGACTTTTCCTTCTTTAAAGCGTTTCAGCACAGTTAAACGTTTCGCTTGGCTAAGGTCTCCGTGAATGCCTTCTGCTTGATAGCCGCGAAGGCTTAAAGCGTTAGCCAATTCATCAACACGGCGTTTTGTTCTGCCGAAGATAATCGCTAATTCTGGAGAATGCACATCGATTAGACGAGATAATGTATCGAACTTATCACGCTGCTGTACTTTCACATAGTATTGATCGATGTTAGAAACGGTCATTTCTTTCGCTTTCACCTTGATTGCTTCCGGTTCAGTCATGAAGCGTTCCGCAATTGCACGAATTTGTTTCGGCATTGTCGCTGAGAACAGCAAAGTTTGACGTTCAGATGGCATGTGGGAAAGAATAGTTTCGATATCTTGAATGAATCCCATGTTCAGCATCTCATCTGCTTCGTCCAACACAAGCGTCTGCAGGTTATCAAGCTTAAGATTTTTTCTGTTAATGTGATCTAAAATCCGTCCAGGTGTACCAACAATGATGTGCGGGAACTTTTTCAATGCGCGAATTTGACGTTGAATATCTTGTCCGCCGTATACAGCCAAAATACGCACGCGTTTGCCGCCGCCAATTTTGTAAAGCTCTTCTGATACTTGAATCGCAAGTTCACGAGTAGGAGCAATAATTAATCCTTGAATTGCGTTGCTTTTCGTATCAATTTTCTCAACCATAGGAATACCAAACGCAGTCGTTTTACCAGTACCCGTTTGCGCTTGCCCAATAATATCTTTTCCTTCAAGTCCAACTGGAATCGTAGCGGCTTGAATTGGAGTTGCTTCTTCAAATCCCATTTTATCGATTGCTTTCAAAGTAGCTTCACTTAAATTTAAATCTTTAAATTTCGTCAATATTTTTCAATCTCCTTCTATTTCAACTGCCGTATCACATAAAAAATACTCTTCATGTGAAGAGCAAGAGTTATTGTTATCATAGCATCTCTGCCTGGTAATTTCAATGGATATTTAACTTACTCTACTACTAGCGGTTAAAAATGTAAAGACTTTTTCAAATAACCCTTTTTGATTTCCCGTATGGCAAATATGATGTTTGGCAGCTGGCGAATAATATATTTCTTTGTGCTCTGAA
The DNA here is from genome assembly GCF_016908875.1 of Bacillus ectoiniformans. GTDB lineage: Bacteria > Bacillota > Bacilli > Bacillales > Domibacillaceae > Bacillus_BX > Bacillus_BX ectoiniformans. The sequence continues at coordinate 16,690 of NZ_JAFBES010000008.1, forward strand.
CCAATTTGCTGATAGATATATTCTGCGCTTTTAGGCGGTACCATTCCATCGGAAAGCCCTTGGGCAATTAGCGTTGGCACGTTCACTTTTTTGAGGAGCGGCCGCGTAGAGATCACGACTTTTCTGAATTGCCAGGTCGCAGAAACTGGTGTTACGATTACTTTTTCCTTATAGCGCAGATATAATTCGTTATTTTGTAATTGTCCATTTTTGACATCCTTGAGACATTCCCAAATATCTGCAAGCATTTGAACGGGGTTAAGGTATTTGGCTGCCGCACTTAAGAGCACGAGCTTGTCTACCGGATACTTCTCCGACAAGTAGATGGCTATTAGTCCGCCCATCGAAAACCCGACCACATAGACCTGTTCACACTCCTCTAAGAGCAGCTTTAGTTCTTCTTCTGCATGGTCAAGCCATTGCTGGTGCCTAACACCCTTTAAGGCAAGCTTGTCCCCATGTCCAGGCAAAGTCGGAGCCACCACTTTCCAGTCCGTTTTATCCTTTAAATATGCGACAAGCGGTTCCACTTCATAAGGAGCGCCGGTAAACCCATGTATGCATAAACAACCGATCATTTTTCCCACCGAACCTTTTCCAAAAGTTAATGTTAGGATGCGACAAAACAACTAAAATTATTTATAAAAGTTATACGATTAGTATAAGAGAATGATCGCAACATCGAAAGCGATAACCCTTTAAACCACAAAAAAATCAGAACGCTACGACCGCGTTCTGATTTTTTCACTACTTAAGAGGTGCCGCCAATGCTTGAACGACTTCTTCAAGCTTCATTCCTCTTGAGGCTTTAACGACGACAAGCTCACCGCCCTGAATGACAGAGTCTAACTTATTAATCAGCTCATTTTTATCAGTAAAGGCAAATGTTCTGTCTTCACCTAGTGTGTTCTTGGCTCCTGCTGCAATAAATTGTCCGAGCCTTCCAAAGGTAAAGAGGTATTGAATCGATTCGCTGTCAATGGTTTGACCCACTTGATAATGAAACAGTTCCTCATCCATTCCGAGCTCGAGCATATCTCCTAAAACGAGAATTTTTCGGTCAAATCCAGGCATCTGAGAAGCTAACTCAATGGTAGCTTTTGTGGAAGTGGGGCTCGCATTGTAAGCATCATTAATGATCTTCACACCTTTAATACCGTCCACCCATTCCATTCTCATTTTCGTCAGTTCAACAGAAGTCAAAGCTGCTTTCATATCTGGATAAGCTATGCCTAGTTCATGAGCAGTCATCATTGCTGCCATGGCGTTCAGAACATTGTGGCGACCTAGCACTGACAAGAAATAATTCACTGACGGTGCCGTATTCACTGTAAAATGACTGCCCGTTTTTACCGGTTCTACCGATAAGGTATACAATTCATTGCTTTCGCTAAAGCCAAACGTCTTAACGTTTTGTCTTTCCATTTCAGCGACTCTTTCTTGCAATAACGGCTCTTCGCCATAATAGATAAATGTACCTTCTGGGTGCAGACCGCTAAGAATTTCAAGTTTCGCATCCGCAATCGCTTCTCTAGAACCGAGGTCCTGCAGATGGGACTCCCCGATATTTGTAATCACAGCAATGTCCGGTGAGGCAATGTTTGTAAGCAGTTCAATCTCACCTTTATTGCTCATGCCCATTTCTAATACCGCTACTTCAGTTTCTTCAGCAAGCGATAAAATAGTTAGCGGCAGACCAATATGATTATTGTAGTTTCCCTCTGTCTTTTGCACGCTGTATTTAATCGACAGAAGATTAGCCATTATATCCTTAGTGGTGGTCTTCCCATTGCTTCCTGTCACGCCAACCACCTTGATATTTAATTCATCACGGTAGGCTTTCGCCAGCTGCTGCAACGCAAGCAAGGTATCCTCAACAATGAGAACCGGGAGATCCTGTGGAGGGTTAGGCACATCCTTTTGCCAAAGGGCCGCTCCTGCTCCTTGTTCAATTGCCTGTCTGACGAATTGATGGCCATCTGTATTTTCACCTTTAAAAGGAACAAAAAGCTGCCCATCTGTCGCTTGACGCGAGTCGATGACTGCTCCTTGAATCACGCGATCCTTAAAAGCAGAAATATCGTTCTCAATTTTCATCATATCAGTTAGCTGTTCAATGGTCTTTCGAATCATGAATGTCCACCTTTAAAAAGTATATTTGATTTGCTGTTTTTCTTCATGGCGTTCTATAGCCAGTGAAATGAGCTTTTCAATGAGTTCAGAGTAGTCCACTCCAGTATGCTTCCATAAAAGCGGGAACATACTAAATGGTGTGAAGCCAGGCATGGTGTTCACTTCGTTAATAATCAATTGGCCATCTTCCGTCAAAAAGAAATCGGCACGGACTAAACCGGAACAATCAAGCGCCTGATATGCTTGAATCGCCATCTCACGCATCTGTTGCTGTGTTTCTTCTGCCATTTCAGCAGGAATAATTAAAGCTGTATTTCCATCTTCATATTTCGCTTTATAATCGTAGAAATCCTTTTTAGGAACGATTTCTCCAATGACAGAGCATTCGGGTTCATCATTGCCAAGAACGCCGACTTCGACTTCACGAGCCGTCACGCCTTCTTCAATAATAATTTTCCGGTCAAATTGGAAAGCTTCTGCAAATGCCGCCTCAAGCTCTGAGCGATTCGTACACTTGCTGATTCCAACGCTAGATCCTAGATTAGCCGGTTTAACGAAACAAGGATAGCCTAATGTTTTTTCTACTCGTTCATATGCTGCGCTTTCATCTGCTTGCCACTCCTTGCGAATGAGCCACACATAGCCTACTTGAGGAAGTCCAGCCTGAGCAAACACATTCTTCATGACCACTTTATCCATACCAGCAGAGGAAGCAAGCACGCCATTGCCCACGTACGGAAGGTTCATTACTTCAAGCATGCCTTGCACGGTGCCATCTTCTCCGTTTGGACCGTGAAGCAATGGGAAGATAACGTCGTATTTCCCGCCTGAAAGACTATTAAACACACTTTCTTCATTTTCAGAAGCAGTCAGCTGAAGTTCAGCCACATCTTCTACAGGAGAAGATAGTTGTTCGCCTTCTATCCATTGGCCTGCGATTGTTATGTAGACCGGATAGATCTCAAACTTGTTTAAGTCCAGAGCACCGATTACGGCCTTGGCTGTTTGTAAAGAGACTTGATGTTCTGCTGATTTCCCGCCATATAGTAAACATAATTTAGTTTTCATATTGACCCTCCCATACATAAAAGAAAGATTGCACTATCTTTTATTTTAACATGCTTTAGTTAAAGAAAAACAATATTTCCTTGCTACTATCCTACCTATTTCTACTGTATGCAAATTATCGCCTAATAAAACCAGGACAAATGAAGCTTATAAACAGACCCTTCAAACATTCACTCTTGGAGATTGCTTCTATATTATGTAAGCAACCCCCGGATCAGGTTGTTTATCCGGGGGATTTCATTCATTATTTATTGAAATAAACGCTCCACTCATGCGTTCTTTTATCAAACACTAAATGGCCATCCGGCATACTGCGGTAAGTCGTCATGTATTCTTCAAACATCTCATCCATGTTGCTAAAGTCACCAATTACCCATACCGGAATTTCTACGCTTGCTCTGTTTTGCGCCGCCTTCGAAAGGGAAAATACCATCCCCTCTTTCATTTTATCTGTAAAGGACGCCATAATCTCTTTAGGAATTGGCGGAAGCGGCAGGCCCTTCTTTAACCCAAAGAATGAGCGCTCACTTCTAAAATGACCAAGCTTTAACGAAATGGCACGGCCAAGCATATGATAGAAATCGGACGTATTCCGGTAATACGTTTTATTAAACCATTCATCATCTTGCGATAAATAAACAAAGCGATTATTTAACTTGCTGTAAAAAGGGCGCCGCAAATGATCTTTGGAATGACCAAGGTATAGCAATTCAGCAATTTCCTGCCCGTCAAGTTCATTAAGCCCGTCCGTGTCTTCAAAATCAATCCAGCAAAAACTGCCGTATTCAGCTATATCTTCTTTCAGAAGCTTGCTTATATCTTCCGAATCGACATACTCAAATCTTGTATGCATATTAAATTCACTCTCATTATAGCCGTGTTTTAGCAGCACAAGGTGATTTAATTCTCTGGGAAGACTCCTCACGAATTCATGAAATTCGACTCCATAAGAAACCGTATACTGATGGGCTGTATTTAAATGAACATAAATAAGCTCTTTCATATTTCCGTGACTTTTCAATGCTAAAACCTCCGAATCATCCCAACTTACATGGTCTTTTCCACGTCAATTTTTATATACTTCCTATTTTAGCAAAATAATTGAAAAACACGTATGTTAAAATACAAATAATTCATCAATCTTTTTCATTTTTTTTGTATTCGTTTTATAATAAATGAGAATTTATACTTCTAATGTAAGGGGGGAATGCAAATGATTAATAATTTAACAGAAGATCAAATGACACTGCTCGTCATCAAAGCGCTGAAAGAAGGGAAAAAAATTGAACTTCAAAAGCTGATTGATGAACTTCATCCGTATGATATGGCGGCCATTTATCAAAACTTGCCTGACAAGCATCAAACGAGATTCCTGCTTCACTTAAGCATTCCCATCCTGACAGACATGATTCAAGAGCTCGATAATGAGGATCAGCTGGCCGTCTTGAAGAAAGTCGGTAAAGAAAGAACTCGGAAAGTTCTCGATGATATGGATAACGATGATCTTGCCTCTCTATTAGATGATATGTCTCCTGAAAAGATTAAAGAATTCTTAGCAGGCATGAAGAAAGAAGAGTCTACCATTGTACAAAGCATGATGGCCTATCCGCCGGAGACAGCTGGACGGCTCATGACGAATCGGTTTGTCTGGATTAAGAGCACTTATACAGTTAGAGAAGCAGTCGAGAAGTTAAAGTCATTTGCCGAATTTGCGGAGACGATCAATTATCTCTATGTAATAGATGAACAAAAAAAACTTGTCGGCGTCGTTTCCTATCGCGATATGCTCATGGCAGATACCTATGAGAAAGTAGCGGATATCATGTATGGCCGCGTGATTTCAGTTTCTGTTTATACCGATCAAGAGGAAATCGCTCGTTTAATAGAACGATATGATTTCTTAGCTATTCCTGTTGTAGATGAAGATGAAATTCTTGTTGGAATTGTTACGTTCGATGACATTTTAGACGTTGTTATTCAAGAAGCCAACGAGGATATTGAGAAACTATCCGCTTCCGGTAAATCGATCGACTTCGACACGAAAGCATCTGTGGCAGCCTTTAGACGGCTCCCCTGGCTGATTTTATTATTGTTTATTGGACTCGTATCTGGAAGTATTATTTCCGGCTATGAAGACACGCTGCAAAAGGTGGTTGCCCTCACCTTCTTTATGCCGATGATCGCCGGGATGACTGGTAATACAGGTACACAGTCCCTTGCTGTTGTGGTACGGGGACTTGCTTCACGTGACATTGATATGAAAACGGTGATGTCTTTAGTAGCCCGTGAATTTGGGGTTGGCTTGATCATTGGAACGACTTGCGGATTGTTAATTTTCTTTATCGCTTTATTCTGGCAAGGCAGTTCAATCCTAGGAATTGTAGTAGGGGCTTCTCTCCTTCTCACCTTAATCATCGGTACACTTGCAGGTACAGTGATTCCGCTGATTTTGTACAAATTAAATATTGATCCTGCTGTTGCTTCAGGACCGCTTATTACCACGATTAACGATATTTTTTCTTTAATTACTTATTTCACTATCGCTTCTTGGTTCCTGCAGCAGCTCATGTAGGATCTGAAACTAGCCGGCATTCCTTTTAAATAAGCCTTGAGAAAATGTGCAGCAGGCTTGACAAAGGCAACCGGCTTTTTCACCGTAAACAGACTCTATTATTTCAACCAAATAAAAGCTGATTGCCAGAAAGAATTAATTGAATATTACACACGATCACCACATATTCTGATAGTAGCAATAATTTGACTGAATAATCTGTATTTAATATAATATCCTTAACATAGAAGTCTGCAAGGAGTGATGACATGGGGCAGTGAAGGTAACATATCCGTTCGCCGATACGCTTTACTTGTCGCATCATGACAAGGGGAAGCAAGAAGTAAATTCTGATTTACCAATCTGGTAAATTTCATTTTACAGGAGGTGACTCCTTTCCCGTTTGCTAACGGGTGGAGGAAACTATTTGGATATAATGAACCTGGTTCTTGTTGGCACTCTTATCGCTTTAACGGCTTTCTTTGTGGCATCAGAGTTTGCCATTGTTAAAGTCAGACGTTCACGTATTGATCAATTAATCGAAGAGGGCAATAAACGCGCCTTTTCTGCCAAACAAGTGATTACACAGCTTGATGAATACCTATCTGCTTGCCAGCTCGGTATTACAATTACCGCTTTAGCGTTGGGGTGGATTGGAGAACCCGCAGTTGCTAAGCTTTTCAGTCCGATATTTGCTTTATTAACTATCCCTGACTCACTATCTCAAGTGATTTCAATTGGCACAGCGTTCGGTGCCATCACTTTCTTGCATGTAGTGGTTGGAGAATTGGCTCCAAAGACACTGGCCATTCAAAAGGCTGAAACTTTGACACTTGTTCTAGCTAAGCCACTTATCCTCTTTTACCGCCTTATGTATCCATTTATTTGGACACTGAATGGGGCAGCGCGAATGGTCGTTGGTCTATTTGGATTAAAGCCTGCCTCTGAAAGCGAACTTGCTCATTCAGAGGAAGAGCTGCGAATTATTTTATCTGAGAGTTTAAAGAATGGGGAAATCAACCCCGCTGAATTTAAATATGTGAATAATATTTTTGAATTTGATGAACGGCTTGCTAAAGAAATCATGGTTCCACGGACTGAAATCTTTTCCTTACCAAAGGAAACAACGATCAGCCAATTTATTGATAAAGTAAGCGATGAGAAATTTACTCGCTATCCTATTATAGACGGGGATAAAGATCATATTATCGGTTTAGTCAACTACAAAGAAGTGCTGATTGATTACATTAAAAGCGGGCAAAAACCCGTTTCTCTTGAAACCTATGTACGTCCAATTATTCGGGTGATTGAATCGGTTCCCATTCATGAACTGCTTGTAAAAATGCAAAAAGAACGGATTCACATGGCGATCTTAATGGATGAGTATGGAGGAACTTCAGGTTTAGTAACTGTAGAAGATATCTTGGAAGAAATTGTGGGAGAAATACGGGATGAATTTGATTCAGATGAAGTTCCTGTCATTCAGGAATTAAACCCTTCTCACTATATTATCGATGGCAAAGTCCTAGTAGATGAAGTCAACAGCCTTCTTCAATTAGATTTAGAAGATGATGATATTGATACTATTGGCGGGTGGGTGCTCACTGAGAATTATGAAGCCGCCCAAGGGGATTCGATTGAACATAATGGCTATGTATTTACGGTAGTAGAAATGGAAGATCATCAGATTAAATATGTGGAAGCAAGGAAAAAGCCGCAAATCGAAGAAACGGTGATCAGCAAGCCTCCTCCTCTCCCTCTTGCAGAATCCAAAATCATACTATAAAATATTTTCTTGCATAACCTATGAAAAATGATCGAATCTTAAGATTCAGATCATTTTTTTATTTTTTCAACTTTTCCTCCGCTCAAGCGGCTCAGAAGGAATTAACTAACAGATAACGAATATAATGAATACAGCCTGAGCTGAACGTAAGATTGGAGCAGTGCTATGATCTGGATTTTGATCTTTATTTCTTTTATCCTTGGCTATATGATTTTACCTACCATTTTCATTCGCAAGTTAGCGATTGGGATTCATAAACGAGGACCTAAAACTCGCAAGATCGCCTTAACCTTTGATGATGGGCCCGATCCTGTTTATACACGATTACTATTAGATGTATTAAAGAAACACCAGGCAAAGGCCACCTTTTTTGTCGTAGGCGCAAAAGTTCAGGCACATCCTGACATTGTAAAGGAGATTCACAGCCAGGGGCATGTAATTGGTATTCATAACTATTATCATTATTCCAATTGGCTGCTTCCGCCCATCCTTTTAAGGAGACAGTTAAAACAAGCCGAATCGGTGATTGAAGAGGTGATTGGAGAGCGCCCCACATACTACCGTCCGCCTTGGGGTCATTTTAATTTATTTTCACTTCTTTCCTCGAGAGGTTACGAAACAATTATGTGGTCGGCGATACCGGGTGACTGGAAACAACACGTGAAGCCTGAAGAGCTCGCAACTCGTTTAAAAGACGCCCGAGAAGAAGGCGCCATTATCACTCTTCATGACAGCGGAGATACTTTGGGAGCCGATCTTCACGCTCCTCGAAATACGGTTCAAGCGTTGGATCTGTTCCTGTCAGATCCAGAGTCAAGGACTTATCAATTTGTTACAATACCAGCCTTGATCCATGCAAACCAAGAAAATGAGGGGTAATATGGAATCACAAATCCTAATTTATTTATCTCAATACGGGTACATTATTTTATTTTTAGTCGGTGTGTTTGGCATTGCAGGAATTCCTGTACCAGAAGAAAGTTTATTCGTTTATTTGGGCATACTAGCTAAAAACGATAAAATAGATTTTTCCACCGCTTGGCTTTCCCTTTCTCTTGGCGCTTTTACAGGCATGCTGATCAGCTATTTTCTAGGCAGGAAAATTGGCAAGCCGCTGCTTGAGCGTTATGGTAAATATGTCGGCATGAATAAAGGAAAGTGGAGCAAATTTGTCCTGCATTGGGATATGAAAAAATCTTTATTTGCAGGGTTCTTCATTCCAGGGATCCGGCAATTCAATCCATACTTCGCAGGAATGGCGAAATTCCCATTGATTGGTTTTATCATTATTTCTGTTTTGGGCTCATTATTATGGGTATGGGTTTATATATTTATTGGTTTTGTTATCAGTTCATATATTCGTATTGAACCGCTTTACTTAACCATAGGCGGAGCCTGTTTTTTCTTAATCTTCGTCATACACTTACTGATGAAATGGAAAAAGTCCCGGCGCTGAAAAGGAGAGTTGCCTATGAAGATCTTGCTATTGCCATTATTCCGAATGCCTTCTGGGCACCATAAAGCTGCTGAAGCCATCATTGGCCATTTACCTGTTGCTGAAGAGCAATTGGAAATAAAGACAATTGATGTTTTAAGTCATTTCCATGGAGGATTAGAGACCGCTATTTCTCGTGTTTATTTGCAATGGATCAATAGAAAACCTTCCTCTTACAGCAAATTTTATAAATCATTTATGTATACGGACCACCCTAACATTTGGTCTTCTCTATGCTTATGGAACAATTACTTTGAATGGAAAATGGAACAGCTGATTAACAAAGAACAGCCTGATTTAATCATATGTACTCACTGTTATCCATCGAAGCTTTTAAATAACTTAAAAAGAAAACACAAAGTGCACGCACCTGTGATTAATGTCTACACGGACTTTTTCATAAATTCAGTTTGGGGCAAGAGCGATATTGACTATCATTTTGTCCCCCACCGCGAAGCAAAAGAACAATTAATGAAACAGTTTGGTCTACAAGAAGACCGCGTCTATGTGACTGGCATCCCTGTCCACCCTTCCCTTTACCAAAAAGAAGAGATGCCGGCTGAAAAATATATTTTAATTGCGGGTGGAAACAGCGGACTCGGGAATTTGACGGCTATTCTTACTCACCTTTCTGAATCAGAGCTGTTTTATTCTTATAAGGTTCTTTGCGGAAACAACAAAAAATTGTATGAATGGGTATCCTCTCTCAATCATAAGAGCATAGAAGCCATTCCATATACAAGCTGCCGTCAGCAAATGAATCGGTATTATGAAGGGGCGGCTGCCATTATAACGAAACCAGGCGGCGTGACAATCAGTGAAGTGCTGAAGAAAGAACTTCCTATTTTTATTTTAGAATGTTTACCTGGTCAAGAAGAGCTGAACGTTGATTATTTAAATAAACATCATTTGATCTATCAATTGGATCTCAACCAGCCGATTGAAAAGCAATTAAAGAAGTATCTCCATAATGAAATGGAAAAGAATAAATGGCAGCGCAGATTGTCCACTTATCAGCTGGAGAAAGAAATGGATCTACAGAAAGTATTGCTTGCGGTTCTGCAAGAAGAAGAAAAAGAGCGCGAAAACTTCGCCCTTTATCCTGAATCAGCCCACTAACGATATGGCTGATTCTTTTTATTGTGTAATGCGAGGCTTTAAGTGGTTACTAACTTTTAATAATGTTATAATTTTGGTTGATCATTTAAATTAAAGGAGACTATTTTTATATGTCTGAATTGATTCATCAGTTTGAAGCATGGCTGTTGGAATATGGTGTATGGGGATTAGTGATTGTTGCTTTTACTGAGTCTTCATTCTTTCCAATTCCTCCTGATGTGATTTTATTGCCGCTGTCCCTCGCCGACCCAGATCGTGCATTAATGTTTGCCTTATACACTACACTGGCTTCTACATTCGGAGCACTTCTCGGCTGGTTAATCGGACATAAGCTCGGCAGACCTATTTTACTGAAATTTATTTCTGAGAAAAAGATTAATAAAGTGGAAGATTACTTTAGCAGATATGGGGCGCTGGCTATTCTGATTGCAGGTTTCACCCCGATTCCATATAAGATCTTTACTGTTTTTTCAGGAGTAGCAAAAATCCCAATAAAAGTTCTGTTGATTTGGTCATTTATCGGCCGGGGACTTCGCTTCTTTACAGAAGGCTTAATTATCTTCTGGCTTGGCGCACAAGCGAAGCCATTTATCGAGGAGAATTTCACGATGCTGACCATTGGCGGCGGAGTGATCATTTTAGCCGTCTACCTTGTCTATCTCTACTTCAAGAAAAGAAAGAAAATTATTTAATAACCAAAAAAAGAGGCTGATGCCCATAAAGAAGAACTTTCAGGATCCCATCATTCACTGGATCGGAAGCCATTCTTTATAGGCCAGGCTCTTTTACTTTTACAGGCGATTGTCCAGCCACTACTTGAATATGTTTAGGCAGTACCCGACACTGGCCAGGAGTCACCATATAGACTTCCCCATCCATGTCCATCTTCATTGGTGATGAGGTTTCAATCGTGAAGCTGCTCACTGAAAGATGCTCAAGTTCAATAAGGTGTTCACCTGTTTCTTTGACCTTTCGAAAATTTAAGTATTCTCTTATTAAGGCGAGTCCTCCCTCTTTTACAATGACCAATTCTAATTTCCCATCATCTAATTCCGCTTTAAAAGGCAACTCATTCGTCCCGATGAAATTCCCGTTCAATGCAACAATCATCACAGCCTCACCTGTATAGGTTTCATCACCTGATGTAATGGTATAGTGGAATGCGCGAGGTGCTCTAATTGTTTCTAACGCACTTAAATAATAACTGATTCTGCCGAGCATTTCTTTTTTGGTTCCGTCGATATTTTCAGATGTATCAACAATTAACCCAATGCCCCAAAAGTTTCCAAAGTAACGTTCATTTATAAAACCTACGTCTAATGATTGAATCGTGCCATGCCCAACAAAATGGCATGCTTCTTCAAACGGAATCGGTATATAAGCTGATCGTGCAAAGTCATTACAGGTTCCTCCCGGCAAGATCGCTACCGCAGGGCGAGTGTCTAAGCGGGCAATTCCATTGATGCATTCATGAACTGTTCCATCTCCGCCAAGAATAATGATGACATCATATTGGCTGCCTTCTTCATAACAAATGGTTTCCCCACCGCCTGCTTCTACAATCATCTTTTCAGATAAGTCCTCTATATAGTCTGATAAGATGGAAACGGCTATATTTACTTGTTCCGCCGTTCCTTTGCCACCTGCTTGCACATTATAGATTAACAGTCCTTTTTTAAATCGTTTCAACTGATTTTCCGCCTCTCAAATTGTCATTTCAATAAAAAAACATCTAACAAATAAGTCAGATGTCCTTTGGATGGACGCACGTGCAACGGGGTGCATAAATCATATATGTAAACAAAGCTGTCAAAATCCAATGGTTGTGGTTACGATTTAACATACTCCGTTATGCCTTGGTAGCCTTTTAAAGAGTTGAGCACTTCAATTCGAGATTTCGTTTTTGACACTTTGACTCCTAATTGAGCTATTCGATCAATAACTTTCATCACTCTTTCATGGTCTTTACCCACTTTAGACACCTCTTTAAAATTTATTCGATAACTTATATACGGTTTAGATGAGAATAAGTTTCAATAAATATTTATTTATTTTTATGTTTCCCTGCTTGTCCAGTATTTAATCCTCCATTTATAATTTTTTTCTTCCTACCATTCTATTCATTTATATAAAGTAATTATCCTGCTAATGAATAAAAATTTTTACCGATCAATTTTTAGGGAACTCTGATTATAACACCAAACAAATCCAATAGAAAGAAGACCGGCGAAGCCGGTCTTTCATTAAGCATTATAACTTAGTTCATCCTGCTCACCGTTATACATCTTGCCATCCATGTCTTTTGTCACACGGCTAGTGACCACTCCAGCAGTCATACTTCCACTTACATTTACCGCTGTACGTCCCATATCAATTAATGGCTCAACTGATATTAAAAGTCCGGCCAAAGCAACAGGCATGTCCATTGCTGACAATACTAAGATTGCTGCGAAAGTGGCTCCTCCGCCAACCCCTGCTACACCGAACGAACTGATGGCCACAACCGCTATTAATGTAAATATAAACGATGGTGACAACGGATCAATGCCTACAGTGGGAGCAATCATGACAGCAAGCATCGCCGGATAAACGCCTGCACACCCATTTTGCCCAATCGACAGACCGAACGATCCGGCAAAGTTCGCAATCCCTTCTGGCACTCCAAGCGCTTTCGTTTGAGCTTGAATGTTTAAAGGCAGCGTACCAGCACTCGAACGCGAAGTAAATGCGAATGTCATAACCGGCAGCACCTTCTTCACATAAGTAATCGGATTTAATCCCACTAATGTGATTAATAGTAAGTGAACAGCAAACATGATCGCTAATGCTACATAGGAAGCTAAAACAAATTCTCCAAGCTGCGCAATAGCCGTAAAGTTACTTGTTGCTACAGTCTTTGCCATAATCGCTAAAATTCCATATGGCGTTAACCGCAGAACGAGCGTCACAATTCTCATGACAATGCTATATAGTGTATCAATAATCTTTTTGAAGAATTCCGCGTGCTCCGGTTCCTTCCGTTTAATTCCTAGATAAGCAAATCCGATAAAAGCAGCAAAGATTACCACCCCAATCGTTGACGTGCTTCGCTGTCCAGTGAAATCAAGAAATGGATTTGCAGGCAAAAGCTCCACCATCTTTTGCGGAAAGCTTTGTCCTTCAATTTCCGAATATTTCTGTTCTAATTCTTGGCCGCGCGCCTGTTCGGATTCGCCGCCTTCTATTTGAACGGCTTCTAAATCAAAGCCAATCGTCGTTGCAATTCCCACAGCAGCGGCTACAGCCGTTGTGCCGACTAACAACCCAATAATCAAAGCGGCTACTTTGCCTAAATTATTTGTTAATGTCAGCTTTGTAAAAGCGGAAACAATCGATACGAATACAAGCGGCATCACGACCATTTGCAGTAATTTCACATATCCGCTGCCGATGATACTAAACCAATCCGCTGATTGTGACAATGTCTCAGATTCTAATCCATAAATAAGCTGAAGGATAAATCCAAACGCAACCCCTAAGCCCAAAGCCGTAAAGACTCTCTTAGAAAAAGAAATGTATTTCTTTTGCATAAAATATAGTACGCCCACTAAAATTAGCAGGACGGCTACGTTAAGTATAATTAAAAATATATCCATTAAATGTAACCTCCTTGTTGTATAAAAGATTTTAAACCTTTAATCCTTATAAGTCAAGTCGGTTTTATTTGTTTTTTTGATCATTTGCGCTCCTTTTCTCCTATGTAGCAAATAAAGATAAAAATTGGTACGATGAAACAAAGACATTTATATTAGTTAGGCATGGTGAAGAACGATGGATACTACAATTTGGGTTTACCTAGCATATGGCTTATTCTTTCTGAACCTCTCCTTTTCTGCTGTTGTTATTTTTTTAGAAAGAAGAGATGCAGCTGCTACATGGGCTTGGCTGATGGTATTATTCTTTATTCCGGTACTAGGATTTATCTTATATCTGATTTTTGGCCAGAATTTAAGCAGACGACGACTGTTCGACTGGGAAGAAAAAGTGAAAATCGGAATTGAATCGAGAATTTTAGAGCAAAAGCATGAGATAAAAAACGGCTTATATCCTTTTCAAAGCAAAGATACAGAACGTCATAAAGACACGGTTTACATGCTGCTCCGCCATAATGATGCGGTGCTCACGGAAGATAATGATCTGCAAATCTTTACCGACGGGGAAGAGAAATTCAAATCATTATTTCACGATATCAGCCAGGCGAAAGACCACATCCACCTGCAGACTTACATTTTCAGAGTAGACGATCTCGGTTCACGGCTTGTTCAATTGCTGGCGGAGAAAGCAAGGCAAGGCGTTGAAGTACGAGTTCTGTATGACGAAATGGGTTCAAGAGGCGTTACCAAAAAAGATTTTAAAGAGCTGATCCAGGCGGGAGGACTAGTGGAGATCTTTTTTCCATCAAAGATTCCTTTTATTAACTTACGGCTTAATTACCGCAACCATCGTAAGCTGGTCATTATTGACGGAGAAGCAGGTTATGTGGGCGGCTTCAATATTGGGGATGAGTATTTAGGGCTCAATGAAAGGTTCGGCTATTGGCGCGATACCCATTTACGCATTGAAGGAACTGCGGTCCATGCGATTCAGACCCGGTTTATATTAGATTGGAATCAGGCATCGCACCGCTATGACATCCATTACTCAGACAAGTATTTTCCCAACAAACCATCTGCTAACAATGCTGCCTTGCAAATTGTTACAAGCGGACCTGACTCCGAGTGGGAGCAGATCAAATACGGCTACATCAAAATGATTTCCTCTGCCACAGAGTCGGTTTACATTCAAACGCCTTACTTTATACCGGATGCCAGTCTTTTGGACACACTAAGAGTGGCCGCTTTAGCAGGGGTGGATGTACGGATTATGGTCCCAAATAAGCCTGACCATATGTTTGTTTATTGGGCTACTTATTCTTATGTGGGCGAATTGTTAAAAGCGGGCGCCCGAATCTATATTTATGACGCAGGCTTCATTCACGCCAAAACGATTGTCGTAGATAGAAAGATCAGCTCTGTTGGCACCGCTAATATTGATGTAAGAAGTTTTAAATTAAATTTTGAAGTGAATGCGTTCATCTATCATCTGGAAACTGGGAAGAACTTAGCTGATATCTTTGAGAAGGATATAGAGCTTTCCTATGAACTTACACCGGAGCTTTATATGAAACGCTCCAATGTTATTAAATTTAAAGAATCGATCTCTAGACTTCTTTCACCTATACTTTAAAGGCAAACGTCCAACAGCTTCTATTCGGCTGTTGGACTTTTTAATTGCAAAGAAAAATGTGACAATAAAGTGACAAATATTATTTGAATTTTCTGTGAACATATTGTATACTTACTTTACAAACTAATTAATGAGGTGATTGCTATGGATCAAGCTTTAATGAAAAAATTGAATAAACAAGGATTAATTTTCACAGCTGTTCACTCCATTTTCTTCTTAAACCTCGCTTTCGACTTTATCCAATTTTATTAATAAACAGCCAGGTCCCATCATCGGAACCTGGCTATTATTTTGTTTCATTTATTTTTTGTGAATGTCCGCCTTTTATCTTGCCCCGCTTTCAATGCGTTCTCCCATTCTTTTTCCAGCTTCTCGATAAGTTGAGCGACAGTCAGCCTGCGGCTTAAACGCGGACTTTGTCCCGACCACATAGATAGGAAATCACGATTATTTAACTCTCCTGCTTTTTTTCGAATCTCTGATGTGAATGAGTTTTGTATTGGGTAGGGCGGCAGCTCCTGTTCAGATTCAGCCATTTCATTCATGAACCGATTCACAATTCCTCTCGCACTCTTCCCTGAAAACACTTTTGTCACCCGAGTATCTTCTTCTGAAGCAGACAGTATCGCTTCTTTATGCAGCGGATGTGCTCCGCTTTCTTCTGCCGTTAAAAAAGCGGTGCCCATTTGTACCACATCTGCTCCGAGACATAGAGCAGCAGCTATCCCCTGGCCATTCATCAAACCTCCTGCGGCAATGACCGGAATCTGAACAGCTTGCACTACTTGCGGAAGCAATGAGATCAACCCAATTAAATGTTCTTCCTCTTGAAAGGTTCCCCGGTGTCCTCCCGCTTCACTTCCTTGCACCACCACTCCATCCATGCCGCATGCTTCTACTTCTTGCGCTTCCTTCACAGTCGTTGCTGTTCCAATCACCTTCGTGCCGTTTGCTTTCAGCTTCTGAATGACTTCCTGATCCGGCAGGCCAAATGTAAAAGAACACACAGCCACTTTCTCCTCAAGCACTACCTGCAGCTGTTCATGAAAAGTAGAAGAAACAGCCTCTTTAGCAAATAGCTTTTCATTTAATCCTAATTCTTTACGGTAAGGATTTAGTAATCTGCTAGCCGCTTCTAATTGCTCATTCGTCGGTACGGCCGGCTCTGGTACAAATAGATTAATGCCAAAAGGCTTTGAGGTGAGCGCTTTGACCTCTTGTATAAATGTTCGCGTTTGCTCTCCCGACAAGTAGCCTGCGCCAATATTTCCAAACACCCCTGCTTCAGAGGCTGCGGCTACTAACTCAGGAGTCGTCACACCTGCCATCGGTGATTGCCAAACGGGAATTCTTAAAGATATATTCAGCATCCAATCACTCCTTTTGCTTATCAATTTATCAACACCAGGAATATCCAATCACTTGCTAAATATCTTTCACTTCACATAAAATAAAGGTATTCATGCTTTGATGAAAGGAATGACCTATATGTCAAAATCAGAGATTCAGTCCAAAATTGCTGAACTGAAAATGGACTATGTCCGAATCCAGGGGGATATAGAAAAGCTGGAATCAACAGGGCACGGTGTAACGAAAGCGGAAGAACAACTGATTCGACTAGAACAAGAACTGCAGGAATTAAATGAGCTTTTGCTTCAGCACAATTAAGAAAAAAAGGCTGTCCAGTAAAATGGTTTCAATCATTTTATTACGGACAGCCTTCTTTCTATTAACCTCTGAACACCTGGTGAAGTAAAAACTCCGTCAGATCCTTGAGCGTAACAAATGCATACTCGGTATGAAGCCTCTCTGTCTGCTGATGAGCATCTCTTCCAACTGGCCCAAGATTCAATACAGGCACTTGAAGTCTTTTCATCGCTTCGATCGGCATATCATACGTCTTGCCCCAAACAGGTACATTGCTAATATATATATTTACTTTCTCGATATCTTCCTGCAACGACACATACGATAAATCACAAATCCCATTAAAATAAGGAGCTATTTGAAAATCGATCTGATGCTGGTCCCCTGCGTATTTCATTAAAAGCTCTGTCCATGTCTTCGCTTGTTCTCCTTGAGACTGAACCGCAGGATAAAACGGAGGCGCATAGAACAAAACAATCATTGGTGCCAGTTCTTTGCAAAGAAGCGCATACTGATCAACAAGCTCAATCGAAAGCTCCCGGTCATCCAAGTGATCCTGTCTCTTTAACACATCACTTTCCAAATTCTCTAGTATTTCCGGGGCAATATGTTCTTTCGCATAGGCTTTCAATTCGGCAAACGTCATGACCTTAATATCAAATGAATGGTCATTGTTTGTTTTTGCCAGCTGATCATACCGATTGTTTCTCGTTTGATAGAATTCATTTATGTTTACCGCTGCTCGATCTGCCGCTTCCCGCAGCATCTCTGTTGTTTTTTCTACTGACCGATCCATCGTCAATACGTTATACAAACTAGCTGCTCTGTTTGGAATTTGAGCGGAATAATCCTTTTTTAAATCCCGGTGAAACAATGCTGTAGGCGGCGGACTGATCTGAGTGCCTGACTGCTCACAGAAGTCTGTATTTAATTCGATCTCTTGTGTCACAAAGGAGTTCATTAAACTCGCATTTAAACCAAGGAACGGCTCACCCACATGCGTTTCTCTTCCATAACAATAAACTCCCGGCAGCAGCTTTCCGATGCTGCCTGTATAAATATAATGATTCGTATCGCCCGGATACAATGAAAACATCGGTTCTCCGTTTAATACCAATTCATACGTTAAATCATGTTCTTTTGCCAATTGCTCGAGTACTGGCACTGCTTCTCTCATCCCGACAGAACTCACTTCTTCATCAGGCACAGTTAGCAGCAGTAAATTACCCTCAAACTCTCCTGCACAGGCCTGTTCAATCATCGACATATGAAGAGCAAGGCCTGCCTTCATATCCATCGTGCCGCGTCCAAACAGCCATTCACCGCTTTGAAGATCTTCTTGCACATCTTCTGCATATTCTTCCATATTCTTTCGCATCAGTTCGGTTAACACCTTCGGCTGAAAGGCTTCTTCCTGCCAAGCTCCGTAATCCTCGACACTGACTACATCGAAATGACTGATTAAAACGATTGTTTTTTTGGCATTTTCTTTTTTAGCCAATGCCGTTATAATTCCGCGCCCATCATATGTAGCATGAAGGCGCAAATGATCTGGGTGTTCCTGATAATAAGGAATTCTAGCTATTTTTTCTTTTATCTTTCCTGCCATTTTATTTTCTTCTATGGTTCTTGAAATACTGGGCACTGCGACGAGTTCACAGAGTAATTCTGTTAACTGTTCCTTTGTCTGATATATGCCGTTCATTCTCAGCAGCTCTCTTTCCATGATGTTTTCCGTTTAAACTATCTAAACTTTATCTATTGTAAAATAATTCAATCTACTATTTCAATAGTTTAGGAAAATTATTCAAACATTCCCGGGAGCCATGTGGAGATTTCAGGAACAAATGTAATCACCATTAAAGAGAAAATCATCACAAATAAAAATGGGAAAATAGCAGAAATAATTTTTTCCAGCGGCACTTTACTCACGCTTGAAGCTACGAAAAGGTTTACACCAAGCGGCGGAGTGATAAAGCCAATCGCTAAGTTAGCGACGAGAATCACACCGAAATGCACTGGGTCAATGCCTACTCCTGTTGCAATTGGCAAAAGAATCGGGGCCAATACCACAAGAGCTGAGATTGTATCAATAAACATGCCGACAATTAATAGTAATATATTAATCAGTAAGAGGACGATGATCTGGTTATCTGAAAAGGTTAAAATAGAATCCGCAATGACCGCCGGCACTTGCTCAAGTGTCATAATAAAAGCAAAAGAAATAGATAATCCAATAATAATCATTGTCGTCGAATTAATCAGAATGGCTTCGACAAAACAGTTATATACATCTTTAGGTGATAATTCTTTATACACAAACATTCCGATGACTAATGCATACACCACGGCAACGACTGCTGATTCCGTCGGAGAAAATATCCCGCCGTATATCCCGCCTAAAATGATGACAGGGATTAACAATGCCCACTTTGCTTCATTCATCGTTTTTAATACAGCAGCAAATGTAAAAGTTTCTATCGACTTTTCCGTATAGTTCTTCTTTTTCGCCACAATATATGAAACTAGCATTAGCATGGTGCCGATCAATAGCCCCGGAAGAATTCCAGCAAGAAACATACTGCTTACGGATACTCCGCCAACCACCCCATAGATGACGAACGGGATACTAGGCGGAATGATCACACCGATTGATCCAGACGCGGCTGTGACAGCTCCGGCA
This sequence comes from Bacillus ectoiniformans, assembly GCF_016908875.1. Classification (GTDB taxonomy): domain Bacteria; phylum Bacillota; class Bacilli; order Bacillales; family Domibacillaceae; genus Bacillus_BX; species Bacillus_BX ectoiniformans. The sequence continues at coordinate 36,437 of NZ_JAFBES010000008.1, forward strand.
AATCCAGCTCCGTAATTCTTATCACGCATGGCAGGCATCATGAATGAACCAATGGCCGCTACCGTCGCCGGCCCTGAACCTGAAATGGCCGCAAAGAACATACAGGATACGACTGTGACCATGGCAAGACCGCCTACCATCCATCCGACTAGAGCAGAAGCTAAATCCAACAGTCTTCGTGACACCCCGCCCTTCCCCATTAAAATACCAGCTAACATAAAAAATGGGATCGCAAGAAGCGGAAATGAATCTAAGGACGTAAATGCTTTCTGTGTAATAATATTTAAAGGCAGGTCAGAGACAAAGTACATCGTCACGAGTGCCGCTGCGCCGATTGAAAAGGCAATCGGCACCCCGATTAACAGGCACAAAAACATGGTGCCGAATAAAGAAATTGTAGCCATTTCTTACGCCCCCTTTTCTAGCTGGATAGATTCAGTACTGGCAGCTGTCCAAACATAGCGATATTGCTGGATTAAGCGGATGCACATGCCTGCTCCGCCAACCGGAATAGCCACAAAGACCATCCACATCGGCACTTGTATGGCCGGTGAAATTTGTCCATTAATATAGCTTAAATAAACAAGCTTTGTTCCGAATATTGCAAAAAATAATGCTAGTCCAAACCAAATAATGAGAGCAGCACTATCGAGGAGACGGCGCCCATGATGAGAGAATAAATTACGAAACGCTTGAATTCGAATGTGCTCCCCTTTCTTCACTGCGTAGCTCGCACCGACCCACACTTGCCAAATATGTATATAGCGGGCGAGCTCCTCTGTCCAGCTTGGCGCAGCCCCTAGTATATAGCGTCCCACTACCTGTGAAAAAATCAGCAGCACCAATGCCGCCATCGTTAAAACGAGAAATATTTCTTCTGCTTTTTCATCTATTTGTTTACCCACGAATGAAACCCCTCCTGTCTATCTAATGATTTGCTTTTTCAGCAAGCTTAACCAATTCTTCTCCAATAATCGGCACATACTTTTCATACACTGGCTGTGCAGCCTTCTTAAATTCTTCACGCTGTTCTTCCGTCAGTTCGTTTACAATCATACCTTCCGCTTGAATCTGCTTTAGACTTTCTTCATCTTGTTTCTCTGCCAGCAAGCGCTGGTTATCGCGATACTCAAGACTCGCCTCATCTAATACTTGCTGAAGATCAGCTGGAAGAGAATCGTAGAAGTCTTTATTTGCTAGAAGCAATGTAGCCGTGTAGACATGGCCGCTAAGTGTTAAATACTTTTGGACTTCATAAAATTTATTGGTCGAATAAAGGGAAACCGGGCATTCCATTGCGTCAAATGTGTTCTGTTGAAGGGCTGTATAAAGTTCACCAAAAGCAAAAGGTGCGGCGTTGGCGCCGAAACTTTTAAATGTATCCGTGTGGAGAGGGTTTTCTAATGTGCGGATTTTGATTCCATCCATATCTGACGGCTTAGTAATTGGCTGTTTATTATTGGACATGTGGCGGTAGCCGTTTTCAGCAAACGCTAATCCTTTTAATCCATTTTTCTCTAAATCTTTTAATAAGATATCACCAAGTTCCCCGTCCAAGGCCTTATAGGCATTTTCTTTCGAGTTAAATAAAAACGGCAAATCGAACACCATGAATTTTTTATTAAATCCTGCAATAGCAGGCATGGCCGGAATCACCATCTCTACATTTCCAAGCTGCACCGCTTCAATCCCTTCACGGTCTGAACCGAAAAGCACGCCGTTCGGGTATAACTGTACATCGATCCTGCCGTCAGATTCCCTTTCTACTTTTTCAGCGAAAGCTTCCGCTGCTACGTGTGAGGATTGTTCTTTGGGAGGTACATATGTGACTCTGAGAGTATAGATCTCTTCACCTTCTGAGTTTACCTTCGCTGAACTGCAGCCTGATAACATTAGGGCTGCAAAAGCAGCTGCAAGCAGCCATTTCTTCATTCCATCTCCTCCTTCATTTCATTAGAAATTAACCGTTTTGAGCTGCTTTGTATATGGTTGGCCATGACTTCGGCTGCTTGATCTGATTTTCCGTTGATCAAAAGCTGATACACTTGAACATGCTCTTCATAAGCATTAGCCGCGTATTTCTCAAATACACTTTCCACAATCGCAAAGCGCCGATTAAACGCTGTATTAATTTGCTCAATGATTTCCGCTAATTTTCTATTCTTCGCTTCTGAGCTAAACAGCAAATGAAATTGCATGTCCAAATCGACAAAACGTTGGTAGTCTTTGCTTTCGATAGCTGTTTGCTGTTCTGATAAATTCGTTTTCACATTGATAAGAAAATCCGAATGCAGACGATCTTCTGTCAGACTTTGAATGGCATACGGCTCAAGCAGCTGTCTCAATTCCACTAGTTCAGCGATATTATGATCAGTGACACCTGCTACTCGGGCTTTTTTTCCTTTCTCTAAGAGAATTAACCCTTCATAGGCCAAGCGATTGATAGCAGCCCTTAATGGCGTTCGGCTAATTCCCAGCATGGCGGCTATTTTCTCTTCAGGCAATGCATCTCCTGGCTGGATTCTCCCCTGGGTTATTTCCATTTTTAACGATTGATAGGCTTTTTCTGCGAGTGTCTCTCTTTGTATTTTATTTTCCATTTATATTCTCCCTTCTAGGGTTCAAAAACTGTATACAGAATTCTGTATACAGTGATTATAGGGTATGCTATGATATCTGTAAACATTATTTTCTAATTATTCTTAATTTAGGGAGAGAAATATATGGATCTATTTAAAAAATTGATTACTGTGCTTAGTTCTGATCAAGTCACGGTCAACCCTACTATTTTAGAGCACCACAGCAAAGACGAATCTCACTTCTCCGCGCATTTGCCTGATGTAGTCGTATTTCCGCAATCTGCAGCAGATGTCCAAAAAATAGTGACATTTGCCAGCGAACATCAAGTACCCGTCGTTCCTTTTGGTGCCGGGTCTGGATTAGAAGGACATGCCATTCCTGTACAGGGCGGGATTTCTATTGATTTTGAGAGAATGAATCAAATCATCGAGCTTCGTCCCGAAGACCTGATTGTTAAAGTCCAGCCGGGTATAACGAGAATGCAGCTGAATCAGGAACTAAAAAAACACGGATTATTTTTTCCGGTCGACCCAGGAGCAGATGCCTCTATTGGAGGAATGGCTTCTACGAATGCCAGCGGTACTCAAGCCGTTCGCTACGGTGTGATGAGAGATCAGATTCTTGATTTAGAAGTGGTGCTTGCAGATGGCCGCGTCATTCATACAGGAAGCCTTGCAAAGAAATCGTCATCTGGCTATCATCTGAACGGGTTATTTGTTGGATCAGAAGGCACACTTGGTGTATTTACGGAGATTACACTAAAGCTTCATGGGATTCCCGAATCCATTGTGGCCGCTAGAGCTTGCTTTCCTTCGGTAAAAGATTGTGTGGAAACCGCTGTTTCTATTTTAACGGCCGGTATTCCTATTGCCCGAATGGAACTGGTGGATGCGCGCTCTATCATGCAGGTCAATCAATATAGCGGCACAGATTTTTACGAAGTGCCTTCCCTATTCTTAGAGTTTCATGGAAATGAAGAGGGCAATACAGCGGATGCCCTGTTTGTAGAGGCCATTTGCTCGGAGCATAATTGTACGGAATTTATTTTTGAAAAAGACAGTTTAAAACGCGCCCAGCTCTGGAAAGCGCGGCATGATTTATCCTACTCCTTCCGCCATGCCGATCCGAAGAAGGAAATTATCGGCACCGATGTCTGCGTACCGATTTCTAAGCTTGCCGATATTGTGGAGTATGCACGTGAACGAATTCATTTTTATGGATTAGACGGGGCGGTGCTTGGCCATATAGGTGATGGAAACTTCCACACGTTAGTTGTATATGATCCAGAAAACGCTGAAGACGTTCAAAAAATTACTGACCTAAACGGAGAGATCGTGGATTTCGCCTTTACCTTGGGCGGCAGCTGCACAGGTGAACATGGTGTCGGTATGGGGAAAATGAAGTATCAGCGTCAAGAGCATGGAGAAGCATTAGATGTCATGATCAGCATGAAACAATTATTTGATCCAAAGAATATCTTAAACCCAGGAAAGCTGATTCCTATGAAGCAAGAATCAGCTTTGACAAGGGAATAGTTCAATGGCTACGTGACGACTCTTGGCTAGAGACTCTATCGCTGATAGAATTCGGGGAACCGCCGATAGAATCTCGAAAGCCGCCGTTAGAAATCACGTATCCGCCGTTAGATTCTTGAAAGCCGCCGTTAGATTTCAGGTATCCGCCGTAAGAATCTCAAAAGCCGCCGATAGAGCTCTGCACTCCCTCCTCCATCGAGGTCACAAAGTGTTTCATAACCGATTTGAAGAGAAACTTGATTTAATTTACACTAAAAAGGCTGCAGCCCGGTCTAAATGGGGATGCAGCCTTTCTTTCGTTAATAATACCTCCATGATTTCTCATAGACTTCAATTAAATTCGGCCGGATCAGCGTATTTGGCTGAATCTCTCTGACCTTTCCATCTTGACCCTCGATTCTAGCATCTTCATCTTTCCCAAATTGCGTGAGCGCAGGAATCATATCTTTCGTTAAATAGCGTGTATCTTTAATCAGCTTTAACTCGTCCAACCTGATTGGTTCTCTAGAAGCTAGTATAAATCCCCAGCCGCCGAAGCTTGGTATATCGACATGCAGGTTTTCAGTTTCGAGATTAGCCGCTCCAACTGTCGAATCAATGGTCCAATAGACTTCCGGGGCAAACACTGGACTGGTTGCCTGAATCATCATCGCCCCATCAGGTGACAGATGATTACGAAGCAGCGAGTAGAATTCCAATGTATACAGTTTATTGAGAGACTCATTATTTGGATCAGGCAAATCCACTAAAATCACATCATAAAACCCTTTGGCCGTTTCCATAAACCTAAATGCATCTTCATGCAAAATGTTCACTTTTTTATCTTCGAGAGAGTGTTCATTTAAATCTGTCAGTAAATGGTGTGTTTTAGCCGCCTCCACTACCGCCGGATCTAAGTCCACTAAAGTAATGTCACGAATTTCTTTATATTTAAGAAGTTCCCGAACAGCCAGTCCGTCGCCTCCGCCAAGCACCAGCACCCGCTCTTTTTTTCCTGAAGCTGCCACTGCTGGATGAACAAGTGTTTCATGGTAGCGGTGTTCATCAGCAGAACTAAATTGCAGCTGGCCATCCAAATAGAGCCTCGTATCTCCTTCTTCTCTCGTCAAGATGATTTGCTGATAATTGCTTTGTTCGGAATAGACAATCGGATCCTTATAAAGCTTCTGTTCAAAATGAAAAGCCGCTTCTTCCCCGAACAAAGCGCCTGCCACGATGACTAACAGAAAGAAGATGCCTGCTCCTGCATGAAGCGTAAACCTTGTTAATTCTTTTCGAAAGCGGAAAGTAATCCATAACGCCACCACGATATTGATGGCTGCTACTAAGAAGGCGGTCTTCACCAGACCAAAATAAGGCCTCAGCAAAAATATAAACAGCAACCCTCCAAATAAACCACCGGCATAATCAGAGAATAAAACCATCGCCGTACTTTTTTTCAGCTCTACACCAATATCATTAGCCTTGCGAATCAATACCGGCAGTTCCACGCCTGTCAGTGTACCGACAATGATGGTGACTCCATATAGAAACAATGCGTCTGTCCCATCTGGCAAATAGGCCGTGACTCCAAATAATAAAAAAGCCGAGAAGCCCCCAATTAAACCGATGCCGTATTCAATCCATATAAAGGAGACAATAAGCTGCCGGGTGATTTTCTCACTAATAAACGCACCGATCCCCATTCCAGTTAAAAACAGGGAGATGGTGAGCGTATATTGCTTCACACCATCTCCCAGTATGTAAGAACCTAAGGCCCCAAACAGGACTTCAAAAATAATGCCGCATATTGAGACAATTCCTGAAGCCCAATAGATGCTTTTACTCTGTCTTAGAAGCTGTTCATCATTCATGTCCTTCACCTTTCCAATCTAAAAGAGCAATCATCATGAAATCGAAGCGCCAATGACAAACGCAAGGCCAACTGATACACAGAAAGAAATAATTCCTACCGCGAGATTACGTTCTTTTAATTGTTCTTCAACCGAGAAATTACGGGTAAATAATTCAAACAAAAGGTAAGCAATCATTTGAAGAACGACACCATATCCTCCCCAGATCGCTGTTTCTGCAATCGTATCATTGTGGAAAATAGAGAAGGATAAAATAATGCAAATACCAATTATTTTTCCGCCGATAGATAAAGCGACAGCTGAATTCGCTTCATGGATTTCATGCCAATCTTTATATTTCTTCGTTAATAATTCAAAAATGACTACCCCTACCAGCACCACAGCGATGGCTATGACAAAATAGAGAAATGTTAGTAAAAACGGATTCATTCTTTTTCTCCTTTGCTTCTAATCTTTTATTTTCCAGTTCCCGGACCGCCGCCGCGGAATGTCGAGCCTCTTCCTGACGAACCGCCATAATAGCCGCCGGATGACCCATATCCATTATAGCAGTCATCATTGTTATACTGGCGGCAGCGGGCATTCTTATCCCAGCTGCTTCCAAAACTATTGCTTAGAAACTGCCCAAGCAGCATGCCGGTGAAGAACCCCGGACGATAGTTATCGCGAACGAACTCTTCATCTGATATTTCTATTAAACTATGATCAGGTGTTTCAGGGTCTTCTGACAAAATAATAAATTGATCATCATAAATAAGGACTTGTTTTCCTTCTGTATACTTGCCAGTCTGGTCCGGCTCTTCTACTTGAATGAGTTCGTCAGCCAGCTCCTCTACCTTGCGATTCTCTGCCTGGTAAATTAAGGAGCGGTCCTCTGAATTGACTTGGCTTTCTACCGCATCAATCAAAGGGTAATTCTCCACAATATGTTCCTCTGCACTTGTAAATCCGCACCCGGCCAATAGCCCGAGTGCAGAAACCAACAGGATGAATAAGAATAGTATTCGTTTCTCCATAGAAACACTCCATTAAAAACGGGAAAGAATTACTCTTTCCCTAATTTTTTCTTTAATGCTGCCAATTCGTCGTCCACAGCGCTAGTTGACTTTAACGCGTTTAATTCGTCATCTAAGCTGCGGGAGGATGAACGCAAGTCTTCCGAAGTTTCTGCCTCTGCTTCAAACTGCATAACCTTCTCTTCCATTCTTTCAAAGCCTTTGCGTGATTCATCGCCTCCGATAGAAGACATCGCACGGTTCATTTTCGTTCTCGTTTTAGCTGACTCAGCTCGAGCTTTCAAGGAATCTTTCTTCACTTTCATTTGCTGATATTCTTGTTTCATTTCATCTAACTTTTCTCTTAATGCCTTCGCGTCCTGAGCAGCCTGCTCGTATGCTGTTCTCATTGACTCAGCTTGGTCTGCGTGAATCTTTTTGTCTTCAAGTGCTCGGCGCGCCAAGTCTTCATTTCCTGCTTCAATCGCTTGCACAGCTTGCTGCTGGCGCTTCTCTGCCATTTCATTCGCATCATCAAATTTTTTCTTTAGCATTTTTTCGTTAGCAATTTGTTTTGCCACAGCTGTTTCTGCATCACGAATATCCGCTTCCATTTCCCTCATAAATTGATCAAGCAGCTTCACCGGATCTTCTGCTTTATCCAAAGCCGCATTTAATTCTGACCCTACATACGTTTTCACACGTTTAAAAAATTGAAACATCCTGACATTCCTCCTGTTAGCTTCCCGCTAATATTTTTATTTCATATTCTTCAATTTCATAGCCATAACTAACTTCTACCTCACTGCCCCAAACTTCTACAGACAGGAAATGCTCTTCAGTGTCGTCTTCAAAATCGTAATATTTCATTTCTTTCCCATGGACATTTTGACTTCTGCCCTCGCCTTTGACGTAAGCCGTTCCGTGCTCCTCCATGTGATAAGTCCTACCTTCATATGTTACCTTTTTGGGGATTGGTTCTTCTAGGGAAAATTTTACTGTTTTATACATGCCGAGCTCTAATTCATCATCTAGTTCGACTCCAAGCCATAAGGTTTCCCCTTCTCCCTGAAGCTGATAAGCATCCCATGAATAACCGCTGTCATTATAATGGAGCTTGCCGACAACTTGATAATCCTGAAGATCATACGTCACGATGTCACCTGTTTTTAAGTTCATCACTGTTCGTTCTTCCACTTTAGGCACTTCTTTATTCTTATTAAATAAGCGATCGAAAATTCCCATTTCTTCACCTCAATTATGTTATACGCACATAAATAACTAAAGTTTCAATTTTTTTATTTTTTTCCATATGATTACTAAGTATATCAAAACTTATTTCGCACACAATAATTTAGAATTCTTTTAGGAGGTGCGAGATGAAAGTACGTGAAGTAATGTCAACCAATGTAGCTTGTTGTACAGGGCAAGATTCTATGGAAACTGCTGCTGATAAAATGGAATCATTAAACGTAGGGGCTATACCGGTTGTAAATAAAGGTCAGGTCATTGGCATGGTGACGGATCGTGACCTTGCCATTCGTGGCGTAGCCCATAATGGAGCGGAGAATATTTCACAGGTCATGTCTCAAAACGTAGTCACGATCTCTCCGGATGCTTCTGTAGAAGAAGCGGCTGCTTTAATGGCTCAGCATCAAATTCGCCGTTTACCAGTAGTAGAAGATGGCCAATTAGTTGGCATGCTCTCTATTGGAGATTTATCCGTAAATGAACTATCAAATGAAACCGCTGGCGTCGCGCTTACAGATATTTCAAAGAACTTCTAATTCACTAAGGCTGCCCCATAATTGGTGGCAGCCTGTAGTTTGTAAAGACAGCTAGTGTTGACTAAACACTTCAATATGCCGTGACAGCACATGCAGCCGCAAAGGCAACTCTTCTCCTATATCTCCGTCAATATTTGCTTTTAGCGACGTCTTAGAATATAGTTCCACTTCATTTGCCCGCATATAAATGACATCTTTCTCTTCTCCTAGCTGGCCTCTTAGCAATGAAGTCATGAGCTTGATAAATTTCGGCAAAGCTACGTCTTTAATAATAAAGCAATGAAAGACCCCATCATTCGGCTCTGCTTTTGGAGCTAGCTTCTCAAACCCACCTACCGAATTAGTCAGCGCGGCCAAGAAGATCAAAGCTTCACCTTCCCAATTCTGTCCATCCGCTTGTACTTTTAAATCAAATGGTGTTTTTTCTTTCAGTGTTTTGATGCCTTCAATTAAGTACGCTAAAGCGCCCAGCGATGTCTTTTGATCGGCTGTTACCTCCGCAGTGGCTTCAGCAATCCCGCCAACTGCCAAGATGTTTAGGAAATAATGGTCACCTATTTTTCCAATATCCGCTTTTTGCGTACGGTCCTCATCAAGTAAAGTGATCGCTTCTTCGGCCTCTAAAGGTATATCTAAAGCGCGGGCAAAATCGTTTACGGTGCCAAGGGGAATGACGCCAAGCTTCGGACGAAATTCTTTTTCTGCCATGCCATTAATCGTTTCGTTTAACGTTCCGTCGCCGCCCATCGATACTAAAACGTCTATCTGATTTTCACAAGCTTCTTCCGCAAACAGCGTTGCGTCGCCTTCCTTCTCTGTTTGTCTTACATCTGTTGTGTATCCTCGTTCTCTTAATTTGGCATCGATTTGCTCTACATATTGTTTAGCTTGTTCCTTCCCAGAAGAAGGATTGACGATCACCATCGCTTTTTTCATATGTCTGCTTCCGCTCCTTCTTACATAAGATTTCCTGCTTCGATAAAACTCTTCTGTTCCAAGCTCCTTATTCAATAGTATCTCCATCTTTTCAAGATGATCTCTTGTGACAACCGGATCTTTCTCGGACCAATTGACGATGTAGACGAAATAATATTGGTTAATTAATCGAAAAATGACATTGGAGTGAGGGAATTGATCGTACACAGCTTTAATATTATAGCGGCGGGTATAGACCCACTGAATCATCTTCATCATGCTCACCTTTATTTTTAGTATGTATGATTGATGTACCCTTTTTCCTTGAGACAGAACCTTTTTTTAGCACATCTCTCAAAGCTTCCTCTATATCGACAAAACTACTGACTAATCAACAAAAACAGTGAAAGGAAAATACATGTATCTGTAGAAACAATGGATAAAGAGATTTAAATGCTAGGAGCCGCACACTCTCACATTCCACTAAGGAGGGGTATCTATGGAGCAGGCATTTTTCAGTTCAGAAGTAGCAAAGAGCCTTGGGGTCGGAGCAAGTACATTACGTAAATATTCATTAGCCTTGGAGTCCGCCGGTTATCATTTTGATAGAGGTATAAATAATTCCCGCGTCTTTTACCAGAAAGATGTCATCACCATGCAGCGCTTAATTAAAGCAGTCAACGAGCAGAACATGTCGCTTGATTCAGCTATTCAGCTTGCTGTCGAGCACCAGCCTAAACCGATTGATGAACCGGTACAAGCTGCTGCCGTCAAGCAAGAACCCGAGGAACTGCTAAATCGTATCGCCAGACTCGAGGAGCAGCAGGAAACATTAATTGAAGTAAATAAAGAACTAATTAAAGAACTCGCGCAGCATCAGCGCTGGATGAAAGAAAAGATGGAACTTCAAGAAACAGCTGTTAGAGACCGATTGCTGCTGACTGGGTTGCAGCCCCAAAAAGTTGAACGGCCTGCCCCCGTTTATAGTCTTCCATCGCTTTTCTCCATTTTCCGAAGAAAAAAGAAAGAAGCCTCCTTCTAGTGAAAGAGGCTTCTTTTAGTTAGATACACGCGTCAGCTTTTTTAGTAACGAGCGCAATGAGTTCTCTGTCTGCAATTCTGAGAAATCAATACCAAGCTGCACAGCCGTTTGAACTACATCAGGGCGCATGCCAGTTAAAATGGATTTGACTCCGATTAATTTTAGTGAAGCGATTAACTGGAAAAATTGCTGAGCGACCATTGTATCGATCATGACCACACCTGATAAATCAATTACAAGCGTGGATATCCTTGTCTCTAAGCTTTGCTCGAGAGTCGACTGCATCAGCTGTTTTGCTCTAGTTGTGTCAATGTCGCCAATAATCGGCAATAATCCTAAGTCATCTGACAGGGCGATAACTGGCGCACTTAATTCTTTAATCAGCTCCGCTTGAGAAGATAATCGGTTTAACAGAATCTTCATAAAGTATTCCGTGAATGTTTCAATCACGTAATCAAGAGTCGTATTGATCGTTCTCTCCCACTCGAATACGTCTTTCGCTGTAATCTCTAAATCCGTACTTTCTGCGAATTTGCGAATATATGTCCAGTAGACTTGTCTAAAAACACCTGAATTTCTAACCACTTCTTCTAAAGATGTTTGAGACTTTACTCGGTCGGCTGCCGTTTGGCTTGTCCATGCAGAAATGGTCTTCTGCATCTCTTCATCGGTTTGCAGCAGCGAGCGAGCCGTTAAGCGTACATAGTTAGCATTTTGTTCTTTTATCCTTTTAACCACAGCTTCGGGTGCATCTTTCGAATAATCTGACCCTGTCTTGATCTGCTGCAAGGAAAACCAGGTTTCGGTAAAATTCTCAGCATTCTCGACTAGAAAATCATGCAAAGCTCGCGTTTTATTCTCCATATTCTCCCCGTCATCCCCCAAATAAATAATTTCATTCTATATGTTTGCTTAAATCTATCCGCCTTTTATAAATCAGTCATGTTATTATAATAACATCGAATCAACTATTCTCATAATGGTCAATAAGTTTGTTCTCTTTATTGCCATTGTTTTTACATTCAGTTAAGGGGGAGTCTGATGATGAAAAAAGCCATTTTCTTTGATTTAGATGATACGTTGTTAAATGACAAAAAGAGCATTCAAACCGCTTTTGATGTAACTTGCGGTGAACTGGAGGAGCAATACGGAGTCGACCAGCAAACCATTGAAAAGAATGTAAGAGAAGCCGCGCGAAATCAGTATGAAACCTATGATTTCTTTCCTGTAACGGTACAAATTGGCATTAATCCTTTCGAAGGGTTATGGGGTGACTTCGGTGATGTTCATTATGAACAATTCCGTGAAATGGGCAAGTATATCGGCGATTACCAACTGCAATCGTGGACACGCGGATTATTAAAGTCAGGTATTGATGCGGCAGAAGCACCTAATTGGGCAAAAAACCGTTTTCGCGAAGTGAGACGCTGCTCCCCGTTTCTATATGAAGAAACAATGGAACTATTAGAGCAACTAAAAAACCAGACTGATTACCGATTATTGCTGTTAACCAACGGTGCACCTTCTCTGCAGCTAGAAAAGCTAAAGATGACACCGGAACTTGTTCCTTATTTCGAGCATATCCTCATTTCGGGAAATTTTGGTTTCGGGAAACCAAATCCGGCCATTTTTGAACATGCCCTTAAACTGATGGGTGTGTCTAAAGAAGAAGTGATTATGGTCGGAGATAATTTAAGCACGGATATCTTAGGTGCGACTCGCTGCGAAATCGACTCGATCTGGATTGACCACGGAGACGCTAAAGTCGTAGAAGGCGCTGTGCCTACTCGAACAGTTCAATCATTATCCGAACTTTCAGCGGCCATCGAAGAATTGAATAAAGTGTACCAATAAATATAAGGGGGCCTCGTGCCCTTTTTTTAATGTCTCGATTGCTTAACACCTTAGCCTCTTTCCTTTAATCGAACGATCATGGCTATTCTTTTTTCCTCATTAAGTTTCTTTCTGAGAAAAACGGGAATAACTAATATAATTCACCCTACATATAATCGCACGATCGATAAAAGGAGAGAGAAAGATGACAAACGAAACATCTAAATTAGATATAAAGATTTTTGATGAAAAAGATTCACAGCCTTTCAAGGAAGCCGATTTAACTTCCAAGCGCGTGTATGAAATACATGATGAGACACTTAGAACACCGATTGAAAAAGCGGAAGTATTTGAAAAGCTGTTAAATACACCTAATGAGTGTGAACTATGGATTGTACCTGTAACAGAAGAAACAGCTTCCATCATGAAATCCATTACAGAGGAAAAAACAAACGCTTTGTTCGGCATGCTTTCATCCATTAAAGATAAAATGCAGCGGGACCGCACATTTCTTGTTCTTGGACCGGACTGTTCAAGTGATATGACCGACCAAGTAAAAGAACTTGGGTATACCCTGTCTGAATGCACACCCGAGCAATTGGAAGAAGTAAAAGTAGAATATTAATTTCTCATGAAGCTATGCATCTGCATAGCTTTTTTATGGCAAAACGACCACACTTTTACATAATATGACATGTTTCACGTGGAACAACTTATTTACGACAAAATAGACAAAACCTGTTTTTGGATTAAACAGGTTTTGTCTATTCTCGCTTCTTCATTCCATAAGGCAACACTTGCAGCAGCCCGTTACGATTTGAAGATTCATTTCGGGCTTCGTTATGGCCTAATTGCTCACAAACCCGATTGGTTCCGAGAAATCCTTTCACTAATTGGTACGAAAATAGCGGTGTTTTCTCTTTACCCTGAAGAATTTCACAATAAATATTTAATGACAGCTGTTCCGTCAGCCAAGAAGAAATTTGGGGCGGTGACATGAACGGACGAAATTCTTCTCCCTTATATAAGGAAAACAATAACATCAGCTGATAATCCGTTTTTAGCAATTCAAGACACCATCTTTGTTGTGACTGTTTCGGGCCAGTTTTCAATTGGTGATAGATCTTGTTCGCATCTTCAAATAATCGGCGAATCCGATTTTCCATATACACATAGCTTTCTTCAAAATATAATTTATCTCCATAGCTATTATCACTCACTTCAAGCATGAAATACCCTTGATAATCCTTTTCGATTTCTCCCGCTTTAAACATTCGATGCAAATCAATCGTTTGAAATTGCCGACTCTGCTTCAATTCATGAATCGACAAACAAAAATATTGAAAGCCGCTGCCCATCTCTTCACCTGCTTTTCTACTTTCTCTTCTTAATGATGTACCATATTAATAAGAGAAAAGGCAAAAAAGGATACGCTAACACCCCATTTGAATAGCTGTGGAACTACTCCTTGGCAGCTTATTTGACTAATCTGTTTTGAAACGCATAGATCACAGCCTGGGTCCGATCCTGTACTTCTAACTTCGATAAGATATTGCTGACATGGGTCTTCACGGTTTTTAATGAAATAAATAATTCATCGGCTATCTCCTGATTGGCTTTTCCTTGTGCCACTAAAAGGAGCACTTCCATTTCTCTATCAGTTAATTCTTCGTGAAGCGGAATGTCCTGGCCTTGACGCATCCGTTTCATCATCTTCCCCGCCACTTCAGGTTCAAGAACGGTTTCACCAACAGCGGTTTTTCTAATCGCATCTGCAATGATACTTGCTTTCGAGGTTTTAAGAATGTAGCTAACCGCCCCTGCTTCAAGGGCAGGATACACTTTTTCATCATCTAAAAAGCTTGTGACAATAATAATCTTCGCTTCCGGCCATTGCTGAATGATGCGTTTCGTGGCTTCAATTCCATCGACTTTCGGCATGACCAGATCCATCAAAATAATGTCCGGTTTCAAAGCCAGCGCCTTCTCTATCGCTTCTTCTCCATTTTCCGCTTCCGCTGCAACTGTAATATCAGGCTGAGCCATTAAATAGGCTGAAACTCCGATTCGAACCATTTCATGATCATCCACAAGCAATACATTTACCATGCTATCACCTTTTCCCCTTATTTCTCCAAGCCACCCTCGTGATCCAATGTGAGCGGTACCTTCACTTCAAGCTTCGTGCCGTTAGCCGGCAAAGAAATGATTTTCATTGCGCCGCCAATTTCGATCGCACGTTCATGCATATTTTGCAGCCCATAAGAACCTAGCTTGTTTTTCTCCACATCAAACCCTATCCCATCATCACTGATTCTTAAAATGACAAAACCATCACGCCAAATAGTCAAAACATCGAGCCGGCTGGCTTTCGCATGCCGAAGTGTATTAGAAATCGACTCCTGCACAATTCGAAATAGATGATCCTCCATCCCTCGGTCCATCGGAATTTCCTCTGCTGTCCAGTGGATGGCTAAAGGTACCTTCTGAGAAAGCTCCCGCATCAACTCGTCAATTCCTTCTTTCAAGGATTTTCCTTTTAGCGCTACTGGGCGAAGGTGTAAAAGCAAAGCTCTCATTTCCAGCTGTGATTGCTGAATCATCTCTTCGACCATCGCCAGCTGCTTCGTTTCAACTGGATTATCCTGCGGCCTGCTTTCATTCACGGCAGACATAAGCATGGATGCGGCAAATAATTGCTGTGAAACGGAGTCATGAAGCTCCCTGGCCAGCCTCTGTCTTTCCTGTGACACCATTTCTTGAATCAGCTTCTCTTGATTTTCAATCTTTTCACTCGTCAGTCTGCGCGCAGCCTGCTTTTGTTCACCTATCGCTCGTTCTAGCTGAATACATTTCTTCTCAATTGCTGAATAATCAGGCGGCAGTTGATTTGTTGTTTCCGAAGCTTCTTTGCCAGCAATAAGCGAGTCTAACCGCCGCTCTACTTTCTTCATCGATGACCATTGCAGGCCGCCATATATAAGGCCGCAAATAAAAGCAAGGGAAACAACAGAGACCATCACAAACAAAGCGAATGGAAGGTCAAGTGGCCCTTCTTTCATAAAATCCTGCCACGAAGAAACGGAAAAAGCTTCAACGGACGCATAAATAATCAGCCCGGACACGATAAACAAGGCAATAAAGATTTGGACAATCTGCTTTGTAAATAGATTCATATTCGGTTTACCTCGATATCTCCAAGGCCAACCGAAATAAAGATAGCGACTGTTTTTTCTGCTAGTTCTTGATCGGCTTGACGGTTTTCCTCGTAATAAAAGCTTTCATTCCACACCGTCTCGGAACGCTGTCCAAATAATTGCATATTTCCTGCCAAAGCGGTAAAAGCAATCCGAACTGGAACTTCATATGGCACATCAATTTTCACTTTTCCAATCGTTTGCCGAACGGAAATGACAGCTGTGCCTTTAGGCAGCACCGTATTGCTTAGATCAATGTTAACGTCTCCTAGTATCCCTTGAATATGAATGTCTTTCCATTCATAAGGAGAATCCGGCGTCGATTGTACGGAAAACAACTTGCTTTTCATAAATGGGTGCTTCCATGCACTTCCAGACTGTACTTGTGAAGACAAGACGATCTGCTCATCCGCACTTAACAATGTCGGTTCTTTCTTTGATTGTATCGTTCGATAAAGCAGATAAATGACAAAAGCTATTAATAGGATGCGCAGACTAGTCATATTCAGAATCATGATTCCCGTGACAAGTATACCGATCCATAACAGTCCTTTTCCAAACCAGCCGCCGCTCCACTTTCTCCCGAAGTAGATCATTCCTATTCCGAAGAAGAGGGAAAAAACAAACCCGGCCTGAAAAAACGTTGCCTCTATTAAAATCATCAGTACAGCAGCCAATAGAAATACCGTCAGCCAATCTGTTCGCTGAAAACGGGCCATCTCTTTTCCTCCTTCTTCACAATATGAGTATGCATGCAGAAAGAACCCATTCGTCTTCAAACAGGTTCTTCCTGCAGCTAAGAACTGCTTTAACTATAGCATGTTTTATTCTTCCGGTGCGCTCTTTTCTTTAGGCGCCATCGTCCGTTCTAATTGTGCTAGACGCTCCTCCATTAATGAGCTTTCATAACGTTCCTGCAAACGGCCTTCTAAGCGGTCGATATATTCTTCTAACTCTTCAAAACGGCCAAACGGTTTTTCTGATTCAGCAGAATCTATTAACTTATTTAAACTATTATTAGCTCTCACCACATTTTCTCTGCCCATCAGCTGCAAACGGCGCACCTGCATATCCTTGAGCTTATGCTGCATGTCTTCTCCTTTTTTCTCCAGTGACACAAGCTGCTCCCTTGCGATATCAATCGAATGCTGCAATCGATCCGCCCGGTCACGATATACTTTCGCCTCATGTTCAGCAAACTCTTGAAGCTCTGCTTCTCCCGCTGCTGCAGCAAGGCTTGCTTGCCTGCTCCGCTTTCTAGCCTGCTCATCTGCTTGCACCCATTCACGCTGAAATTCCTTTTGCAGCAGCTGCTGGCGCTGAATCAGCTTCGTCACCTTGGCTGTTTCCTTTTCTGCCTCCCTGACGTACTGATTTAATAAAGCTAGCGGATTTTTCTTTTCCTTTACTTCTACAAACTCAAACAATTCGGCTTCCACTGCACTTCTAACTTTTGAAAAAATTCCTGACATGCTGATCTCTCCCTTATCCATTGATTTTTTTTAATTGATCCCACTGTTTTTCAAAATTAATAAATGGGTCATCACTTTCAGGTGCTTCTGCGGTTTCTTCATTCCATTTCTTATAGACGACATAGACAACGGCTAACGCAGCAATACTTAGAATGGCTGGTATATTGCCAACAGCCACCAGGAAAGAGATGACAGCGGCCGCTCCCCAGAAGAATTTCATTTTCTTGGTATACGACTTTTTATACTCCCTCCAAGCCAAATACATGATCACTAAACTTAAAGCTAAGCCAATCAGCGGTCCGGCATTCGCAACAGCTACAATAGCAGCCACTGCTCCGATACAAAACAACATCACTTTTTTCATTTGCCTTCCTCCTTCGTTTTCATACTCTTATCTTACCTGGAGGAAAGGCTTCTCATAACGAGCCTGAGCAGTAACTTTATCTAAGACCTAAGACCGAGCTGACATGCGGCGAACGGCCGAGCGAAGTTTTCTCAACGCAAAAAAGCAGCCAAGGTGGCTGCTTTCACTTATTTTCTATGCATTTTAAATTCAAGGAAGAGTTCGTTATAGTAAGCAAGCATATCAGGACCTAAGTTCTCGTATACTTCAAGTCTTTCCGTTTGTTCCGGGCTAGGATAAAACCGTTCATCATTGACGATCTCTTTCGGCATATATTCTAGCGCTTTTTTGTTTGGTGTCGAGTAGCCCACGTATTCCGTATTTTGTGCGGCTACTTTTGGATCGAGCATGAAGTTAATAAATTTGTGGGCGGCTTCCACATTTTTAGCCGTTTTCGGGATGACCATGTTATCAAACCATAGATTTGATCCCTCTTCTGGAACGACATATTCCAGGTTATCTTTTTTCCACATTAATTCAGCCGCCGTCCCCGACCACACAACCCCGAGTGCCGCTTCATCATTCTCAAGCAGCATTCGGATCTCATCACCAACAATGGCTTTAATGTTAGGTGTCAATGTATCGAGCTTCTTTTTCGCTTCGATTAAATGTTCTTGATTCGTGTCGTTTAATGAGTACCCAAGGCTGTTTAACCCCATCCCCATCACTTCTCTTGCACCATCAATTAGTAAAATCTCATTGCGGAGATCTTCATTCCATAAATCATTCCATCCGGTTACTTCCCCTTCAGAAATCTTGTCCGTGTTATATAAAATACCCACCGTTCCCCAAAAATACGGAATGGAATATTGATTTCCTTCATCAAAAGGTAAATCCATAAAGCGAGGATCGATGTATTTTAAATTCGGAAGCTTAGAATGATCGATCGGAAGCAAGAGCTTTTCTTTCTTCATTTTATCAATCGCATATTCAGACGGAACAGCAAGATCATAAGCCGTTCCTCCTTGCTCAATCTTCGTCATCATCGCTTCATTCGAATCAAACGTTTCATAGATGACCTTAATGCCTGTCTCTTTCTCGAACTGTGTAATTAATTCGGCATCAATATAGTCTCCCCAGTTGAAAACCGTTAATGTGTTTCCTTCTACTTTGCCTTCAGATGCATTGAGCCGGGAAACCGTATAAAGCAGAATAGCCGCGATCGTACAGACAACGAGGAGTGCACGCAATAATTGATTCATTTTCGTACCCCCATTCCAGCCGAGCGGCTATTGCGCTGCTGAATGAAATAGTAGCCAATCACAAGTATGACTGTAAATAAGAACAGAAGTGTTGATAGAGCATTAATATTTAAAGAGATTCCGCGCCGAGCTAAAGAATAGATCTCTACAGATAACGTCGTAAATCCGTTTCCAGTGACAAAGAACGTAACTGCGAAATCGTCCAGTGAGTACGTTAAAGCCATGAAAAACCCAGCAAACACTCCCGGTGAAATATAAGGCAAAATGACTTTCGTCAGCACATCCCAGCGGCTCGCACCTAAATCTCTGGCTGCATCAATTAATGTCGTACTCATCTCTTGAAGCTTCGGCAGTACCATAATCACCACAATTGGAATAGAGAAGGCGATATGAGACAGAAGCACTGAAGTAAATCCAAGCTTAATTCCAGCCATCGTAAAAAGAATCAAAAATGACGCACCAATAATAACATCAGGGCTGACAATCAGCACATTATTAAACGAAAGCAAGGTATTTTGCATCGTACGTTTCATATAAACAATTGCCAATGCCCCCATCACGCCAATGATCGTAGCGGCAACGGACGATAGCAGAGCAATAATAATCGTGTTTAACACAATGATTAAGAGTCTCGTATCTTGAAAAAGCTCTTTATACCAATCTAGCGTGAAGCTTTCAAAATGATTCATATCTCCGCCGCTGTTAAATGAATAAAACATTAAATAGAAGATAGGCGCATAAAGGATGACAAATACCAGGGCTAAGTAAGCTTTTGCCCAAGGTGAATTATGTTTCATTATTGTACGCCTCGCTTTCTAGTTCCTGTCACAACCATAATCAGGACCATCGTTAAAATCAGGAAGACAGCGATGGTCGATCCCATTCCCCAATCCTGAATAACGAGGAAGTGCTGTTCAATCGCCGTTCCAAGAGTAATGACCCGGTTGCCGGCAATTAAACGGGTAATCATGAACAGGGATAGCGCCGGTATAAAAACCGCCTGAATTCCCGATTTTACCCCTGAGAGTGTCAGAGGAAAAATGACTTTTTGGAAAGTCGTCCATGAGGAAGCACCAAGATCCCGTGCCGCATCTATTAAACCAGTATTCATTTTGTCCAGCGAATTGAAAATAGGCAGAATCATAAACGGAATAAAGATATAGACAGAGACAAAAACGAAACTAAAATCCGTAAACAAAAGCTGCTTAGATCCCACTCCAATGGCTTCTAAAAATTGATTCGCTGCACCATACGTGCTGAAAATACCTAAGAATGCGTAGGCTTTTAATAAAAGGTTAACCCAAGAGGGCAAGATAACTAATAAGAGCAAAAGCTTTTTATGCTTTGATTTCGTCAATAAATAGGCCGTCGGGTACGCGATAAGCAAACAAAAAGCCGTGATTAAAAACGCATACCAAAACGAAGCGAATGTCATTTTTAAATAAACAGGTGTGAAGAACTTCTTGTAGTTGTCAAAAGTAAACTGACCGTGCAAATCAAAGAATGAATAATAAACAACTAAGACAATCGGCATCACAACAAATAAACCAATCCATAATACATAAGGAATTAAATACAGGCTGCGAGACTTCTTATCCATTGGCTGCCCCGTCATACGCCTCTAAGCGTTTATCAAATTCTTCTTCCGTCTCATCAAGTCTCATGACATGAATCGCTTCCGGATCAAAATCTAGTCCAATTTCACTTCCAACTATCGCTTTTTTCGTTGAATGAACAAGCCATTCATTGCCGGCCTTGTCATAGCAGCAAATCTCGTAGTGTACGCCTCTAAACAGCTGTGAATCAACACGCGCTTCAATTTTCCCTTTTGCAGGAGAAGTGATTTCCAGATCCTCCGGACGAATGACGATCTCCACCGGTTCAGCTGGGTTCAACCCGCGATCGACACATTCAAATACTTTACCGGCAAACTCCACTTCAAAATCTCTGATCATTTTACCAGCGACAATATTTGACTCTCCAATGAAATCCGCTACAAACTTATTAATAGGCTCATCGTAAATATCCATTGGCGTTCCGCTTTGCTCAATACGGCCAGCATTTAATACGAAGATTTCATCTGACATCGCCAGCGCCTCTTCTTGGTCATGGGTAACGAAGATAAACGTGATGCCAAGACGCTGCTGCAGTTCACGCAGCTCATATTGCATTTCCGTTCGTAATTTCAAATCTAGGGCAGACAGGGGCTCATCCAATAGAATGACTTCCGGCTCATTCACTATTGCCCGGGCAATAGCGACCCGCTGACGCTGTCCGCCAGACATTTCTGTGATCTCTCTATTCTCATAGCCTTCTAGATTGACGAAACGAAGCGCCTCTTTTACTTTCTCTTCAATCGTTGATTTGCTCATTTTTTTAATACGCAAGCCGAATGCTACATTTTCAAACACATTTAAATGGGGAAACAGCGCATAGTCCTGAAATACTGTGTTTACTTGGCGCTTATTCGCGGGAACATCATTCACCCGCTCTCCATTGATCAAAATATTTCCTGATGAGGCTTCAGTAAAGCCGGCAATCAGGCGAAGCACCGTCGTTTTTCCGCAGCCGGAAGGACCCAGCAGCGTATAGAATTTTCCGCGCTCGATTTCAAAGCTAATGTTGTCTAAAACGACCGTATCCTGGTCATAACGCTTCGTTACATGCTCAAAGCGAATAATTGTGTTATCAGCCATAACAATCTCCTTTACAAAAAATATAGTCTATAGATATGATTCCGTTGCGACTAACAGCAGCTCAGTCACTCCATCCTCATCATTGACAATTTGATGTTCGTCAGAAGAATGAAAGTAGATGGATTCTCCTGCCTTGGCATAATAAGTCCGCCCGCCAAGAGTAATCTTGATCCTTCCTTTTAATACATACCCAAATGTTTCTGCTAAAGAAGGTTCAAACGTTTTAAATTCTCCATTTTTTTGAAACGTCAGCCGGACAGGCTCCATTTCTTTTTCATTTGATTCTGGAACCAGCCACTGAATGCGGTAGCCTCTTTCCTCATCCTCAAATTCTGTTTGATCCTCTTCGGTGTAGACGACTTTTTGTTCTCTTTCCAATTCATCAAAGAACTCTTTCGGAGAACAGCCGAGCACTTCTAAAATATGAAAAAACGTTTCAATAGACGGCGAGCTTAAGTCACGCTCCAACTGAGAAATATATCCTTTGCTTAAATCCGTTCGTTCTCCCAATTCTTCTTGAGTTAACCCTTTTTTCAAGCGCAGATTTTTAATTTTTTTGCCAATCTCCATTATTTTACCCTCTATCATGTTTATAATTAGTAAACTTCCAGTAAATAAAGTATTCTATTAGCAAACTTTAAGTTTACTAATAACAGTTTTTCATTATAAATGAACCGGGTAAAAATGCAATAGAATCGATGGTTTTTTAAGATACTTACGAAAAACCCTACTAAAGTCTGTCTTTACACAAAAAGAGACTGCCTCAGCAGCCTCTCCATTGTTAATTCGTTATTTGCACCGTTGGCAATACTTCTTTAAATGCCTGGATTACCGTATCTACTTCTTCATAGCTCATGGTTAATGGCGGCTCGATACGAATTGTCTTCGAGTTCACGAGCGTACCTGCTACAAGAATCCCTTTATCAAACATTCCTTTCGACACTTCATAGCCAATTTCATCTTGGTGGAACTCAATGCCGATCATTAAGCCTTGGCCGCGAATTTCAAACACTTTATCCTCATGGCCTGCGGCAGCTTCTTTTAATCCTTTTAAGAAGTATTCGCCCACTTCCGCTGCACGTTCAGGCAGTTTATCCTCTAGCAAAATATCAATCGTAGCAATCGCTGCTGCGCAAGCTAGTGGATTTCCTCCGAATGTCGTCGTGTGCATAAACGGGTTATCAAACCAGCTTTTGAATACTTTCTCACGGGCAACGATCGCTCCTGCCGGCATCACTCCGCCGCCGAATGCTTTCGCTAAGCATAAAATATCAGGGACAACATCGAATAATTCTGCGGCAAACATTTTTCCTGTTCTGCCCATTCCTGTTTGAACTTCATCAAAGATCAACAATGCATCATACTCATCACACAATGCTCTCACTTGCTTTAAGTAATCTTGTGGAGGGATGATGATACCGCCTTCCCCTTGAATCGGCTCTAAAATGACAGCTGCTACATCTTCACCGACCATCGCGCATGTTTCAAATGTTTTTCTCATCATGTCGATGTCTCCAAAAGGAACATGACGGAAGCCAGGAATCAATGGAAGGAATGGTTTACGGAACATGCCTTTTGCTGTGCCTGATAATGAACCTAAACTTTTTCCATGGAATGAACGAGTCGTAGAGATAAACGTCGTACGGTCACTGTACATTTTCGCCAGCTTTAATGACGCTTCCACACTCTCTGTTCCACTATTAGTGAAGAATGCGTACTTCAGGTCACCAGGTGTAATATCAGCCAAAATTTTCGCAAGCATAGCACGCAATGGATCTAATAAATCTTGACTGTGCAGCGCTTGGCGTTTCATTTGATCAGACACCGCTTTAACGACTTTCGGGTTACGGTGGCCAACATTATAAATACCAAAACCGCCTAAACAGTCAATGTATTTCTTTCCGTTCACATCTGTAAAACAAGATCCTTCATCTGACCACTCAACCGCCGCGAACTGTCCGCCTTCTGTTACTGTCTTCCGATAAGCGAGGAATCCTGGATTGACATGTTCTCTAAATCCGTCCACAGTCTCTTTCGTTACCCATTTCGCCTCTTCTTCAGTTACTTCTTCTTTCTCAATTAAAGCTAAAACCTTTTTAATATAATCGTTCACACTTGATACTTGTTCTTCTGTTTTTACTTCGGGTACATTAATACTCATTTATTTTTCACTCCTGTTATAAGTTTTAGTTTATTTTTCAAACCATCCGATTGGTTCTACTTCTAAATTAATGTTGATTTGCTTAACCTCTTGGAATTCCTCCAAGCCGAATGTTCCTAAGCTGCGTCCAATCCCGCTTTGTTTATATCCGCCCCATGGCGCTTCGTTATACGTTGGGTGATACGAGTTGATCCAAGTAATACCTGCCCGCAGCTTCTTAATGACACGCAAGCCTTTCGCACCATCGACCGTAAATACCGCACCTGCCAGACCGTAATCGGAATCATTAGCTAGACGGATCGCTTCTTCTTCATCTTTAAATGGCTGAATAGCAACGACTGGACCAAATATTTCTTCCTGAACAATTCTCATCTCCTGCGTCGTATCCGCAAAAGCAGTCGGTGCTACGAAATAACCCTTATCTAATCCGTCGCTTATCAAACGTTCGCCGCCGCATAGTAAACGCGCGCCTTCTTCCTTGCCAATTTCAATGTAGCTGAGCACTTTATCTAAATGCTCTTGGCTGACTAAAGGACCCATCTCTGTTTTTGAATCGCTTCCGTCACCTACTCTGATCTCTTTCGCCCGTTCAGCAAAACGCGCAAGGAACTTCTCGTAAATACTTTCTTCTACTAAGATTCGAGATCCAGCTGAACACACTTGACCCGCTCCGGCATAAATACCAAACAGGGCGTAATCAACTGCTGTTTCAAAGTCGCTGTCTGCAAAAATAATATTTGGTGATTTGCCGCCAAGCTCTAAAGATACTTTCTTCATTGTGTCAGCAGCCGTTTTCATAATATGTTTTCCTGTTTTCGTCCCGCCTGTAAATGACACCATATCCACATCTTTATGAGAGGCAATTTCATTTCCAACGACCGGTCCAGCTCCCATAACCATATTGGCTACTCCAGCCGGCAAACCTACTTCCTCAAAAATTTCAAGAAGCTTCGTTGGTGTAACTGGTGTCACTTCAGATGGTTTAAAGACGATTGTATTTCCGGCAGCAAGAGCTGGCGCTATCTTCCATACACTCATCAACAATGGATAATTCCACGGAACGATCAGTCCGCATACACCGACCGGTTCTCTGACAACCATTGCCTGCATAGGATCAGCAACATGATACGTATGGCCGTCCGGCTGTGTAATCATTCCCGCATAATAGCGAAAACAAGCAGCAGCATCTCCTACGTCATACCCCGCTTCTCGCAGCGTTTTTCCGTTATCCATCGTTTCGAGCTTCGTCAGTTCTTCTGCTTTTTCATCGATTTTATCGGCAATCTTTAAAAGGTAAGCTGCTCGTTCAGTTGCTGGCAGATCCGACCAGACTCCGCTTTCGAATGTGGCTTTCGCAGCCGCTATAGCTGCCTGGGCATCCTCTGCTGTTCCTTCTGGCGCTTCTGCAATCACTGCTCCAGTAGCCGGATTGATCACGTCACGAGTTTTCTGATCGCTGGCCTCTTTCCATTCGCCGTTTATATACATTTTTAATTGAAGTGCCTCAGCGTCTTTTTTCACTTTTTCCTTTTCAGTTTCTAACATCATCCCATCCTCCTTTTTGATCTCCTGCCCTTTATAATGCAACTACCGTGCCAAACGTCAGAATTTAATAAATATTTATGTAAATCGAGTAGAATAGGGAATTAGGATGACCCGCATTAACATTTACGCTTCATTTTTTATGCAAATTTGCATAACCTATGTGTTTCAGCATAAGAACTCATGCGAAATTGCATAAAAAAACCTATTCGCGAAGAATAGGTTTTCAACTTAATAGACGGGTGATTCTGGTTCACCGTTCTTTTCATTCATAATCTTTTGGTATTTGCGGCTAACCGACGACTGGCTGACACCGAGTGCTTTCGCTGCCTTTGTCGTTGTTTTGTATTGCTTCATGGCGAGCAGAATTAACTGATTCTCCACATCTTCCAACGCTTCTTGCAGCGGAATGACTCGAGTAATCATCGGTTTGGATTTTTTAAAATCATATCCGAGTGATAAGAAGCGGCTGACAAATTCGGCATCGATCGCTGAATCATCAGCAGATACCACTAAACGCTCAATGATGTTCTGAAGCTCACGGACATTGCCGGGCCAAGAATAAAATTCGAGTACATTGACAGCATCTGGCGTGAGGTGAAAACTCTTATCGTACTTATCATTCAATTGCTGAAGAAAGTGAAAGGCAAGCACAGAGATGTCTTCGATTCTTTCTCTAAGCGGAGGAATGCGCAGCGGAATCACGTTTAACCGGTAAAATAAATCTTCTCTAAACGTCCCTTCCTCCACCATTTTCTCAAGCTTCTTATTTGTAGCAGCAATGATCTGAACGTCCACAGGAATGGCTTGTGTGCTTCCGACCGGAACCACTTCTTGTTCCTGCAGCACCCGCAGTAGTTTCACCTGCAAATGGGAAGGCATCTCGCCAATCTCATCGAGAAACAGCACTCCATGATCCGCCATCTTAAAATAGCCGTCCTTGCCTTCTTTATCCGCTCCGGTAAAGGCGCCTTTGCTATAGCCGAACAATTCACTTTCAAGCAGATTCTCCGGAATGGCTCCGCAATTTAATTTGAGAAATGGCTTTTCAGAACGCCTGCCCATTTGGTGAATCGCTTGAGCAATGACTTCTTTCCCCGACCCCGATTCGCCTGTAATTAAAACAGTGGAAGAAAATTGCGCGATCTTCTTGATTTGCTGAACAATCTTTTCCATTTTCGGACTGCGGTACATGAGCTTTTTCAATGTTCGGTCTTGGTTTTTAAAGCTGTCCAGTTCTTTCTTGTACTGCTCAGAAATTTTCTTCATTTCTTTCAATTCATTTTTCAGTTTGGACGTTTCGGTAATATCCCTTGACGCAATTATGATGCGGTCAATGTCTCCTTTTTCATTAAATACAGGATTCCCCACAGCTAAAATTTTTCGCCCTTTACTTGTTTCCTGCACAACCGATACCTTCTTTTTCTTTTCAATCACCAGCCTTGTGACAGACGGCGTAAAAAGGCCCTGCTTTTCAAATTCTAAAATATTCTTGCCTATGTAATCGTGGAGGTCGACATTCCAAAAATCAGAAATCAGTGTATCACTAAAACGAATCAGTTCTGCTTTATGGTTAACCACTAGAATCTCATCGTAAATGGTAGACAAAATGGCGTTCAAGTCCGTATTCAAATTTTTAATATCTTCAATTTCCATGGCCATCTCTTCGATTTTAGGCAAGTCCTGCACCACAATCAGCATGCCTTCTAACTCATTATCAAAATTCATAATGGGACAGTAATCCACCAAGACGCCCATTTCATCCGTAATTTGAATCTGATTCAAGATTGTTTTTCCGGTAGCAAACACACTTTTAATGTGGTTCGAGTGAAAAATAGAGCGCGCAGGTTTATTCATGATTTTATCTGATGTCGATTTAATCATTTTCAGACCGGCGTCATTACAATTGACGATGTTTTCTTCCCGATCCACAACAAACATCCCCATAGGAATAGAAGTGAGCAGAGTTTTTAACAGGTCGACGCTTTGGTTCTCCTGCTTAAATAGCTCTGTCAGCAACTCTTCCCTCTTTAAATATCCCGCCGGTTCTCCTTGATCATTGACAACGATCGCAAGGGGTTCGCCAATGACTTGAAAAGCAATAGGCAATGAAATTTCTTTGTGTAATTTATAAACGTTTTCAATACATACAGCTTGGGATAAAAGTGTCTTAAACTTAATTCGCCCTTTATGTGCTAAATGATTGCTTTTTAAATGTATATAGGAAACAAGTGTATTCTCTTTGCTTAAAAATATGTATGGTTCTTTTATATGGCTCACATCGATCAAATCTTGATCCCGATGCTCCTCTATTGCAATCGAAATAAACGGTTTCACTTTCTCTTCTGTAATTAGAAACATAACCTAACCTCCTCTTGCTGTCTATTTATATACTATCACTTCCAATTAAATATTTTAATAAGTTAGATAATTGTTGAAGTTTGAAAGAGAAGATGGATGCTTCACCTTCTCTTTTCACAAACTTTTTATTATTCTTTCATACCGAGACTGATCTCTTCCCTTACATACGCAAGGACCATGCCTGGAATGACGGAGTCTCCCCTTTGTACTTCTAGAGACTGCACCTCTCCAGTAATTTGTGCCTTTACAGAATAAAGCTGGTCTTTCTCTCCTTTAATTAAAAACAGAGGTTCCCACTCATAAATTCTTCCGTTTTTATTTACCAATATATCTTGTACCACTCCTTCATAGGGACTGGTCACCATTTCATCATACAAGTTTCATCAGCCTCCATTCTGCCTATTTGTTTTCTTTTATATGCCCCTCCCAATGTAATCAGCAGGTATAGAAGCGCAGTGGCCGGTTTTCATTTATACTCAGCCATGATACAAATGAATCTCCTGTCCTTCTTTCCAATTAGATAAGTAGTTTTGTTTTAGCCGCTGCCCATCCTGCCGATTCCACTTCCTCGTCCCTTTTTCAAACTAAAAACATATTACTCTCAATACAGCAATTATCGTGCCAATCCACGAAGTAACCTTTGATTGTTTGTATCGCCCTATACGCATTGGCATAACAAGTATTCTCCGCATAATAATTATGAATTTTCACATAAACTATTCACTTGTGCATAATTTGCTTTTTTAAAAAAAGATTTGACCCTGACGTTTCGTCATAGTTTAAGCTGAACTTAGAGGTGAAGCGAATGTATAAAGTAAAAGAAGTGAGCCATATGACCGGAGTCAGCATACGCACCCTGCACCACTATGATCATATCGGTCTGCTTATACCCGACGGACAGTCCGACGCAGGCTACCGGCTTTATTCAGATGAAAATATCGAACAGCTGCAGCAAATTCTTTTCTTTAAAGAAATGGGGTTTCATTTGGCAGAAATAAAAGATATGATTCACCACCCAGACTTCGACCGTACCACTGCTCTTAAAGCCCATAAGCAAATTCTTTTAAAGAAAAAGGAGCGCCTGGAACAAATGATTCAAACAGTGAATACAACTCTTACTCACTTAACTGGAGGGATACAAATGGAGAAGAAAGATATGTTTAACGGATTTGATCAAACAGAGATTGAAGCGTATCAGAAGCAATATGCTGAAGAAGCCAAAGAGAAGTATGGAACAAAGATCGTTGAAGAAACAGAGAAACGGACCAAAAGCTACTCTAATCAAGACTGGTCCAATATTCAGGGAGAGATGGATCACCTTTTTCAACAGATATCGGTACGAATGGATTTGGGACCTGATAGTGAAGAAGTACAGAATCTAATCGGAAAGTATCGGCAATACATCACAAAGAATTTCTATGATTGCACGCTAGATATATTTCGAGGGCTTGGAGATCTTTATGTAACCGATGAACGGTTCACTGCCAATATTGACCGCCACCAAGCTGGTTTATCTGAATTTTTACGCCAAGCCATGCATATTTACTGTGATCGAGAAATGCAGAAGTAGAGTGCAGCGGCGAGGCAGATAGTGAATCCGCTGGTAGAAAGGGAGTTTCCGCTGTTGGATTGTGGTAATCCGCTGATAGGCGTTTTGCTGGGCAAAGAGAAGTTGCTGATAAACCACTGAAAGTCGCTGATATATTTTAAAACTTGCTGATATATCCCAAAACTTGACGATAAACTATTAAAACTTGCTGATATAAGCAGAACTCCCCTGTCCAAGCAGGAAAAAAGCCTTCCACAGGCCGTGGAGGGCTTTATTTCTGCGTATTGCGCATCATTTCTAACTTGTTTCTTTACGAATCGTTCATTATTTTAACGACTGCATGAAGGCTTTTGCAAGTTCGGCACCGCTCATGATGTTTTTTCCTCCGCCTTGAATAAAGTCTGGCTTGCCGCCGCCTTTTCCTTCGATTAGAGAGAAAATTAGCTGTGTCGCTTTTTTCAAATCTTCCTCTCGATCCTTGCCGCGGGCTGTGACAAACTGAAGCTGCTCGCCATTTTCAGCGGTAAGAAACACAAGTGACTCAGGATCTTTAGCCGTAATCATTCGAGCCAGCTGCTGAAGGGTTTGAATGCTTCTATCTGTATAAGATTGATGGATCAGCTCATTACCTTCTGCGGCTGCATCAATCATCGATTCTGCTTCAACTTCCAGCAGTTCTTCTTCTGCCGCATCCAGTTTGGCTTGAAGCGCTTTTTTCTCTTCAAGAAGCTGTTTTGCCTCCGCTACAAGTTGATCAGCAGGACGGTTCATGACTTGGGTCAACTCCTGAATCACGGAATGCTTTTCTCCCAGTTGTTTAAGGACTCTGTTGCCACAAACAAATTCCAGCCGCACCTGCTTGCGCTGACGTTCCCATTTCAACAATTTAATAGAGGCAATTTCTCCTGTCGAACGGGGATGAGTGCCTCCGCACCCGCTATAATCACAGCCATGAATAATGACAAGACGAATATTCTCTGTTGCTTCAAGCTGCTTTCTAAGCGGGTAAGACGATGCTTCTTCTGCCGTTACCCACTTCGTTTCAATGGGGTGGTTCTGTAATATAATTCTATTCGCTGCTTTTTCCGCTCGATCCATCATATCAGTGGTCAAGCTGTCCGCATCCAGATCAATCGTGACGGTTTCCTTACCTAAGTGAAAGCTGGTAGTTTTCATATCCAATAGTTCTTCCATCACTGCTGATAAAAGATGCTGGCCAGCGTGTTGCTGCATATGATCATACCGGCGACCCCAGTCGATTTCACATTCGGCCGCTCCGTCTGGCGCATGAACTTCTTTCTCCGTGTAATGACGAATTTCTCCATCTACTTCTTCCACTCCATACACCTTCACACCATTTAAACGGCCTGTATCATGAGGCTGGCCTCCGCCCGTCGGATAAAAAATCGTTTGATCGAGCACGGCGTAGTGGCGTCCCTCTTCATCTTTCTGCTGATGGTGGATTTCCGCTGTCAAACTTTGAATATAGGCATCTTGATAATAGATCTTATTAGTCATCTTTACTTCCCCCGCTTCTGTCAAAACAAGAAATGTGAAGCCCCTGCGGCTCGACCCATTCTTTCGTTTTTATAAATCCCATGCTTGTATACAGCTCGATGGCCGGCCGATTGTTTGATGCCGTGCACACCGTTAATTTCGCATCTTTCGCTTTCTGAATAACATACATCAATAGCTTTTTGCCGATTCCTTTTCGAAAGTGAGTCGGGTGAATGGCCAGACGGCAGATATGCCAAGAATGCTCCGTTTCTTCCATAGAGATTATTCCTGACAGCTCATCTCCTGCATAATAGCCATAGAAAGATTCTTTACTTTGCTGCAGACAAGCCGCATCCTCTTTTAACGGCGGCAAATCAAAAAACTGTAATAACTCCGCTTCTTTTTGGTAAGCTGCCAGTTGAATAGCAAGAATCCCTTTTGCTGTTTCATCCTGCTGATGATCAAGAGGCATAATCATTTTAGTCACCCCTTTTGAGAAAAAAACTTTAGACTCGTTTGCCTAAAGCATCAATATAGGCATACAAAGAGATCCGATTCGGAATGCCGGTTAAGTAATCCCTATGCGCCAAGTTCGACATCTCACCAAGCTCTGTTTTCGTATGCGTGATCGTCACGACCATTTCCTGCAGCGATTTAAGAAGTGCAAAAACTAAAGCAACATACGTTCTTAAACCAAGGGACATGAAGTCACCCCTTCTCTTTCACTCTCTTTTTAAAACATATTATATCAATCTAAATCTTTTAAAAACAAATAGTCCTTTCAATAAAGACCAAAAAAACGCCCCTCATTATACAGAGGAGCGTCATACATGATCTTCTATTTAATTAACACCCTTCATCATTCGATGAATTCGCGGTGAAAGAAGGAATAATAGCAATCCAAGACCAATTGCCACTAAACCGATGACACCAAAATAAATAATTTCAGTTTCGGGTTTATAGAAACGAACGATTTGCGCATTAATCGCTTGTGCAGAAGCATTCGTTAAGAACCATAAGCTCATCGTTTGAGCTGAGAACGCAGATGGTGCAAGCTTCGTCGTGGCTGATAATCCAACTGGCGACAATAGTAATTCACCAATAACGACTAAGAAGAAGCTAAGTACAAGCCACATCGGATTGACTAATGTTTCTGTACCGTTCACGTACGCAGGAATAATCATTACTAGGAAAGATAGTCCGGCGAACACTAATCCAACAGAAAACTTCTTCGGTGTAGATGGCTGTTTATGGCCCATTTTCACCCACAGCCAAGCAAAGACTGGAGCTAAGAACACCACAAACAACGGATTTAATGACTGGAACCAAGAGGAATGAATCTTATAGTCACCAATCATTAATTGCGTACGCTGATCGGCATAAGTGGCTAAGATGATCGACCCTTGCTCTTGGATCGCCCAGAACATCATAGCGGCAATAAATAAAGGAATGTAAGCCAATAAGCGAGAACGTTCTGTTTCTGTTGTTTTGCCGCTTCGGTACATCACCCAGAAGTAAGCAGCTGGGATGAAAATACCAAGCAAGCTGACAATCAGTGTAAATAAATCAATGGTTAATACGCCTGTCGTCAAGCCAATCGCCACTAAAGCACCGACAATAACTACCCCAATACCGATTTGAATAAATACTTTCTTCTTTTCTTCTGCTGTTAACGGGTTCGGCACATACGTACCTGCTAAACCAAGATTCTTTTTCTTAGTCATAACATAAACAATCAATCCAAGTAGCATGCCGACAGCAGCAATACTGAATCCAAGGTGGAAATTATAGTTTTGGCCGATTGTACCAACCACTAAAGGCGCGATTAAGGCACCCATGTTAATTCCCATATAGAAGATACTGAATCCTGAATCACGGCGTGTATCAGTTTCGCTGTACATATCTCCAACGATGCTAGATACGTTCGGCTTAAGTAAGCCAGTTCCCACGACGATTAGCGCCATGGAGAAGAATAAAGCTGATACACCAAAAGGCAAGGCCAGAACAACATGCCCAAGCATTATTAAAACGCCGCCATAAAATACAGTTCTTGACGTACCGAGCAGCCTGTCCGCTATCCATCCCCCGATAATACCTGACATGTAAACGAGTGACCCGTAAATCGCCATGATTGAGGCAGCTGTTCCTTGATCAAGGCCTAATCCGCCTTTAGAAATTTCGTAATACATATAGTAAAGCAAGATCGCTCTCATACCATAGTAAGAAAAACGTTCCCAGAACTCAGTGAAGAATAATGTGAATAAACCTTTAGGATGACCGAAAAAACCTGATTGAGGAACACTTTGTACTATTTGATCTTTTGTCTTTGGATCCACATGAAAACTCCTTTCTTTTTTAAAAGATAGATTCAAAACTTTGTGACAATTTACGACAAATATCTACTCATTTCGAGAAACTATTTTATAATAATTTTTTGCGAAACGTTTGTCAACGGTCTGATGAAAGTCCTAAAATTGTAATAATTCATAATAAATAATCTTATAAAAAGTATAACGCTTCCATTTTCTATAAATATTCTCGTCTAATTAGTTAAAAAATATCATAATAGACCGACATATTTGTTTCTCTCTATTTCGACAAATTTCGCATGAGCCGCACTAAAAAAGACTTGGCAGCCACCAAGCCTCCTATAACTAACTTTCAATTACCCGGATATTATATTCCTCAAACCACATATGCATTTGAGCTAAATGGGCGATCAGCTGCGGACCAGTCATCAGCTGCCCAAACCATGGAACTTGAAAAGAGGATCCATCGGTTTGAATTAATTCCTCGATCTTTTGTTTAGACATGAAGGTTAGCAGCGGGGAATCTCCTTTCTTTATCATTTGGCTCAGCATACCTTTTACAGCCGCTGTATAGCCAGGGTGATGCGTTTTAGGGTAAGGGCTTTTTTTGCGGTAAAGAATCTCATGCGGAAGCGTTCCTTCTAAAGCTTTACGCAAGATCCCTTTTTCTAACCCGTTGACTCTCTTCATTTCCCAAGGAATATTCCATGCATATTCCACAATGCGATGATCAGCAAAAGGCACCCTCACTTCAAGACTAGCCCCCATACTCATTCGGTCTTTTCGGTCAAGCAGTGTCGTCATAAAGGAAAGCATATTAATATAGAACATTTCTCTGCGCCTTGCTTCTAAAGGACCTTCTCCATCTAGCTGTGGAGTTTCTGCCACCATCCCGTTATATTTATCTTTCACATAACTTTTTAATGATAACTTGTTTCTCCACTTCGGAAGCAGCAGCTGCTCTCGTTCATTTAATGATCGAATCCACGGAAAGTTTCCGCTGTTTAATAAATCCTCTTGATGAAACCAAGGATAGCCGCCAAAGATCTCGTCTGCACACTCTCCCGATAACCCTACCGTGAACTCTCTTTTAATCTGCTCGCAAAACCATAGCAGCGAAGAATCCACATCTGCCATGCCAGGAAGATCACGTGCTAACACCGCATCCTTTAACCGGTTGGCCAGTTCTTCATTATCTATGACTGCCGAGTGATGAATAGACCCTATATGTTCCTGCATTTTTCGAATCCATGGTCCATCTTGATCGGGCTGGAAGTGACTGGACTGGAAGTGCTCACTATTTTCTTCATATTCAATGGAATAGGTGTGAAGCGCCCCCCGTCCTTGCTCTTTAAAATAGGAGGCTGCCAACGCACTGATTGCACTCGAATCCACTCCGCCCGACAAAAATGTACATACCGGAACATCCGCTACCAGCTGCCTCTCTACTGCGTCCTTCACAAGAAATCTCACACGATCTACGGTTTCATCCAGTGAATCCTCATGCGGCTTGCTGACCACATTCCAATATCGCCACACCTTTAGGCCATTTCTATTGAACGTGAACGCATGAGCCGGCCGCAGTTCAGATATCCCTTTAAATACTCCATTTCCAGGTGTCCGCGAAGGTCCTAACCCGAATAATTCTTGCAGTCCTTCCCGATCAACCTCTGCTTTCACCTCATTATGTGCCAGAATTGCTTTAATCTCTGAAGCAAAAAGCAGCATGCCGTCTTTATGATAGAAAAAGAATGGCTTCACTCCCAGTCGGTCTCTAGCGGCAAACACCCGCTGCTCTTCTTGATCCCATATCACAAAAGCATAGATGCCATTTAAGTGATCGACACACGCCTCTTTCCATTCAATATAGGCTGTCAATAATACCTCTGTGTCTGAGTGCGATTGAAATGTATAGCCTTTCTTTACTAATTCTCTGCGAATATCTTCTGTGTTATAAAGTTCCCCATTATAAACCATTGTATAGGAACGGTCATTTACCGACTTCGTCATCGGCTGGACGCCGCCTTTCGGATCTACAACGACCAGTCTGGTATGCCCAAATGAGGCATGCGGAATACTCCAAATATTTGAATCATCGGGTCCCCTGTAGGCCAATGTTCGCGTCATCTTTTTTACGATTTCTGTTTCCTTTCTAAGATCTCTATTCCAGTCTATCCAACCCGTAATTCCACACATATTGATCATCCTTTCCTTTATTCCCTTGCTTCCTAGAATTCAATATATTCAACTATATCGATTTGGATTACTCATGTAAGGAAATATAACATGAATATTTCTACGTAATTTCTTATTGGAATCAAATGTAAATGATGAACTTTTCTAATATAATAGAATAAAAGAGGAAAACGGAGGGGTTACATGACTGGTTTCATTTGGACAGTTGTATTGGTCATCGCTTTTTACTTAGCTGTCAAACTTGTCCATTCACTGATAAAGCCTAAAAAGTTAAAATTACATTCGATGACTCCACCTAGAGACTTAGGCTACCGGCATCCAGAGGTATTGCCGCTTGTCAAAAAACTAAAACGATCACTTCGGCCTGAATTCATTTCAAAAGTCAAAGCGCGTGTATTAGCCAACCACCCACATTGGACCGACCATGATTTTGACTGGCGATTATTTGAGTTAAAAAGATATTTTATTTTAAATAAAATACTAAATTCTGTTCCAATGTTCAGTGAAGAAGTGGATGAGATTTGGCATGAAATGCTGATGTTTACAAAAGATTATGAGGCGTTTTCTAAAGAGTTTTACGGGAGCTTTCTTCACCATAATCCCACGATGGAAGTTGTGCCTATTCCGCATGATCGAGCTTTTTTTGACTGGATGTACTTGCAGCTATTCGAACCCACACCCAACAGCCGGATATTATGGGGGAGATTTTTGCAGCACCCTTTGGAAACGTCCCTGCTTGATGATTTCCGCGTGGAATCTGAAGACATACTGCTAGAAAAGTACTTTCATTCTGGAGACCGAGACGAGAAATTAAAACGATCCTTAGTACAATTATTTCAAAAAGATCTTTCTGAAGCAGACACCATTCAAAGAAGCAACAGCTTGGCACCTTTTAAACCTTTATCTTCTGATGCTAATTATTCATATTTATTAACAGCTATGGTATTTTACTCGGTCTACCATCCCGACAACTATTTAGAAGAAATAGGCGCACTTATGCCCAAAGAAGCTGCTTCGGGTTATTCAAGCACTAGCGGCTGTTCAAGTTTTGCCTGTTCCTCATACAACGACCACCATGATGGAGGAGGCGGTTCTGATTCATCCTGTTCCGGTTCAAGTTCAAGCTGCGGCAGCGGTTGCGGCGGGGGATGCAGTTCATAAAATAAGAATGGGTGTGCCAAGTTCGGCACACCCTCTTATCTTTATTTCTTCTTAAAGATATCCGTTAACACAGGAACAATTTGCTTTTTACGAGACACAACACCTTCAAGTGTCGCTGTTTGATCCTTTAAAGTCACATTGAATGCTTCTTCCACTGCAGCTGTTTCACGGCCAGCAGCGACAGCAATAGAATCACTGTTTAAAATGTCAGTGATCACGAACAAGAATAAATCTAACTCTTTTTCTTCAATCGCTGATTTCATCGCGTCTTCGATTTCCGCTTTGCGCTCAAGCACTTCGTTCGTATCTACCGCATTGATTTGCGCAATTTCTACTTTGCAATTACCCATCGGGAACACTTTTGCATCAAGAGAAATTAAGTCCGCTGCAGACTTGTCGCTTAGATCTGCGCCAGCTTTCAGCATCTCCAAACCATATTGTTCTGCATCCACACCTGCAATTTCAGCCAGCTCTTTCGCTGCTTGTACATCTTCTTCTGTGCAAGTTGGCGATTTAAACAGCAAGGAGTCTGAAATGATCGCAGAAAGCATTAATCCAGCTACATCTTTCTCAATAGCTACATTATTTTCTTTATACATTTTATTCAAAATAGTCGCTGTGCATCCAACAGGCTCCGCACGGTAATAAAGAGGATCACTTGTTTCAAAATTAGCGATTCGGTGATGGTCAATAACCTCTAAGACGCGAACATCAGCAATATCGTCCACGCTTTGCTGGCGCTCATTGTGATCCACTAGAATGACTTGTTCTGCTTCAGGTGCTGCTTTTTCAATTAATCGAGGTGCTTCAGCTTTAAAATAGTTCAGGGCATATTCAGTTTCACCGCTGATAGAGCCTAAACGAACTGGTTCAGTATCCATGCCGATTTGATTTTTTAACGCTGAATACGCAATCGCCGAACAGATCGAATCAGTATCCGGGTTTTTATGTCCAAGAATTAATACTTTTTTCAATGTATTCCCCTCTTTTCTACAGATTGGTAGTATGTAGTACGCCTAATAATAGCCGCACAAATCATATTCTATTTTAACGCAAGATCTCCTTGTTTTCCTATCCTTTTTCCTTAGAAAAAAGGAAAATCCGCAGAGGTCTTTTCTTCTGCGGATCTCCCTGCTTCTTCATACAGAATCTGCTGGGTGTTTCTCTCCGTACATAGGATTCTTCTCTTTCCTCGCAAAACACATAATACCGGCAATTAAGAACAGTAAAGCAGGGAGCCAGCCGATAAACAGTGTCGCCAATCCAACAATCAATGCACTAATAATCAATAATCCGCCAGCGAGCTTTGGTTTTTTATTACGGCGCATAGAGAAAAGTGCAATGACACTTAATATGGTACTAATCGCTACAATTGCTACGAACCCCCAGCCTACACTTTCAATCATGTTCATAGCAGCTGTCGGATCAAGTCCCGCACTTGCCAAGTTAGGATCATTCGCCAGCTCTTTCTCCAACTCCGTCCGAATCGATTCATCTTTTGACACCACACTGATCAAAGCGCCACCAGCTATTAGAATCAGATTAATAATGACTCCAACTATCACTAAGATTCCTTCTGCTGTTCTCTTCATCTTCTCCCTCCTCACCTTTAAATAATTATATGAATATATACCCTTTATGATTTAGGATACTCAATATATTTCAGCACATCCTTCCTTTAAACATTATTCGTTGTCTGCAATAACCGAACGAATAATATGCCTTGAATCCCATTCGCCGCCCGATATCACTGCTAATGGATATTCGCGGGGAAAAAGCTGCTGATTGATTTCTTCTGAAGAAAGACCTTGACTATGAAGCTCCATTATTTCTTCTTGAGTGCTGACAATCTGGTCTAACTTCTTTTTTAATAATTGCTTGCCGTTTGGAATATACCCTGCGTGAGAACAATAGATCTCTTCAAAATCATAAGTAAGAACCTTCTTTAAAGAATCAATATGCTTGGCAATCGATTCTTGTTCCATCACAATTCTTAATTTCGGCGCAACAAATAAATCCCCTGAAAACAGCGTGCCGCTCTCTTGATTTAAAAAGACCAAATGATCTTCCGCATGACCTGGTGTATGTATCGCCTGCCACTTCGACGTTCTAGAATGAAAAGTCATCGGTAAAGGTTCTGCTTTAAAGGCTTTTCTTTCACCCCACAATTCTTTGCGATAGTCCGGATACACCCCGTCCGCTCGGCATTCATCAATAGCCATTGGATGAATATAGAGCGGAACCTGCCTATTCTCTTGAATCCAGCGGGCGCCTCCTGTGTGATCTTCATGAGAATGCGTAAGGATGACTTGATCATAGTCCCCAGCCTGAAAGAATGGGATATATTCAGATAACAATGATTCTGACCCTGTGTCTATTAACACACCATCCGTCAAATACATATATACATTCATATTTACACCGTGTACCCCTACACTGCCTTTTATACTCGTGACCCCATTGTTATCAAACCGTTCCATAAGTCTCCCCCTTGATTGCGAAATCTTTCCACACCTTTTCTTAAAGTGTATGGCCTAAATTTTCAGACATCAAGAAAAAAGTTCTTATTTAGATAACTGATGTACGATTTCTTTTAGCCGGTCGAAATCCTCATGGATCAATTCAAGCAAGCTGCGGTTATAGAAAATGGATGCGGGGTGAAAGGTTGGGAAGATTTGATAGTTTTTTTCTGTCCATTCATAAAATGTGCTCGTTTCATCCTTCAAACGCTGTACAGGCTGATTTAACAGTTGTCCGTGCATATCAGTGATTTTGGCTTTCGGTCCTGCCAGCCGCTTTAAACCGATATTCCCCAACGTAACTATGAGCGGCGCTTCCACATGTTCGATTTCATAATCAAGAATCGGGGCATGAGCGAGCACTTCTTTCGCTGTCGGCGTCCGGTTATATTTTCTTTTAACTACTTCTCCCTGTCTCGTCCGCTTGTTTTTCCATTGATACGGCCTGCTTCGGACAGCACTGGTGATATATACCTCTTCCCGCGTCAAACCTGCTCTTTCTAAAAACCCCATCAGCTGCTCCCCTGCTCTTCCGCTAAAAGGAATGCCATTATGAATTTCTGTTTCACCAGGCGCTTCGCCGACTAACATGAGTTTTGGGCGCTTAGGACCGCCGCCGTAAACAAACCCCTCAGCAGGGAAAGGAGCGATCCTCTTTCTGCCAAGCTCCGCCAGTGATTCAGGAATTTGCATACTGTCTCCTCCCTTACATTTCCTTTTTTTCTCCTACTACCCTTTACACATAACGTTAGTCAAACCAGATAAAATTAAACCTCTTTGTTTTCATTTATTACCAACAGCCTACAAGAAAGATTTGTGCCTTTAGTGGAATAGTAAAGAGAGTTGAAAAGAAAGCGAGGATTACACATGGAAGTATTTGAATCACACCAGGAATCATTTCACGCGGGCGATATTGTCTATGTTCTTTATCGCAACCCGCATACGTACAATGTGGCAAATATTCAAGAAGCAGCGATTGTTAATCATCCAGACAGACCAGGCGAACTGGCCTTATTTCTTTATGAAACCTTTTACCCTCTAGATGCAGATATTGCGATCTATTCTTCTGCTGATCAAGCGGAAGCAGCCTATGCTTATTATTATGGAACGATGGAATAGGAGGAAAGCTGATGGTCAAACCGTTTGTTCCTCAATTAGTTTACATTGAACCAAGAGCCTTAGATTATCCGCTAGGACGTGAGCTGAAGGATAAGTTTGAGAAAATGGGAGTAGAGATTCGCCAGACAACTTCCCACAACCAGGTGCGGAATCTGCCAGGAGATAACCACTTCCAGCAGTACCGAGTAGCGAAATCAACGCTTGTCATCGGTGTTCGCAAAACATTGAAGTTTGATACCTCTAAACCTTCAGCAGAATACGCCATTCCTTTTGCGACGGGCTGTATGGGGCATTGTCATTATTGCTACTTACAGACAACGATGGGAAGCAAGCCGTATATCCGAACGTACGTCAATGTGGATGAAATTTTCGAAGCCGCTGATCAATATATGGCAGAACGGGCGCCGGAATTTACTCGGTTTGAGGCCTCCTGTACATCTGATATTGTCGGTGTCGATCACCTCACTCATACATTAAAAAAAGCCATTGAACATTTTGGCGTATCGGAATTTGGAAAGCTTCGTTTTGTAACTAAGTTTGCGCATGTAGACCACTTGCTGGATGCTAAGCATAACGAGAAAACACGATTCCGCTTCAGCATGAATGCCGATTACGTGATTAAATACCTCGAACCAGGCACATCAAGACTGGATGAACGAATTGAAGCAGCCGCAAAAGTGGCAAAAGCCGGTTACCCTCTAGGCTTTATCATTGCCCCCATCTACTTATATGATGATTGGAAAGCGGGCTATCAAACATTATTTGAAAAGCTCGAGGCGAAACTGCCTGCTTATGCCACTAAGAATCTAACATTTGAATTGATCCAGCACCGTTTCACTAAGCCTGCCAAGCGCGTGATCGAAAAGAATTACCCAATGACCAAGCTCGAAATGGACGAAGAAAAGCGCCAATACAAATGGGGCCGTTACGGAATTGGAAAATACGTCTACAAAAAAGACGAACAAACCGATATTAAAGAAACACTCGGCGGCTATATTGAAAAGTTTTTCCCTAAAGCCGAGCTGGAGTATTTTACTTGATCTCAAAGAAGCTGCTTGTATACAGGAGCGTCTAAATGACCTCCCACATTGCAGGCAGCCTTTTTTAGTTGCGCGTTTTAATATATATAGCCGCCCCGAGATTGGAAAGTGCTGATAGAATCACGGAAGCCGCTGATAGACCTTTAATAAGCCTTATGAAAATGATCAAGCAGAGCAAAATTTGGTCTGATATTGTTACCTTTCCGTTGTCACATCTTCACACCCTCATTAATGAACTCTTTTTTTTAAAAATGGTCGATTATTATCTGCTCTCACCACTTTTTTCAGTCGTCTCACTCCCTTTCAATAAGAATTTTCACCTAACCGAAAATCGATTTAATCGATTATAATCGATTTTTAATTAATATTCATATATAATCAATATAAGAATAAATTAGAAGCGTGGTGGATATCAATGTTGAAAGAAGGACCCTTACTTGAATTAAAAAGAGAAATTACAGAAGGTCTTAAAAAGGAAGTAATCGCCTTCCTGAATACAGATGAAGCAATAAGACAAATGATTATTGATTCAGATGGCACCAAATTTGAAGATATGCGTTCATTTAATCAAGACCTGACATTTAATGAGCTATCCCATGTATTTAAAGAAACAAATATTCCTTTTGAAGAAGCACAACAAAGGACTCTCGGCTTAATAAATAAAGAGAATTATTACACCAATTTAGGGCTGCTTCTCTCTGATCAGTGTGAACACTCGATAAAGTGCGCGAGGTATAAAGGAAATAACAAGATTAACTTTCAGGATCGCAAAGAATTTACGGGATCTCTAATTAAACAAGTCAATCATGCCTACGAATATTTAATGATGCACAATGCTGCTTTTTCCTCTTTTGAAGGCCTTCGAAGAATTGAAGAAAGAGAATATCCCCTTTTCGCTATCAGAGAAGCTCTTATCAACGCAGTCGTTCACCGAGATTACAGCTTTAGCGGCAGCATTCTTATTCATATATTTGATGACCGCTTAGAAATAGTATCTACAGGCGGATTAGTTCAGGGACTAACACTACAAGATATAGAGTTAGGTGTGTCTCAAACAAGAAACCCTAAATTAGCTAACTGCTTTTATAGAATTAAATGGATTGAGAGTTACGGAACAGGGCTGCAGCGAATAAAAGAAAGCTACGAAACGAGTGATATTCACCCCTTCTGGAACGTCGGTCCAAACTCCTTTGTAGTCACACTGCCGAAGAAGATCTTTCAAAATTCAAA
This sequence comes from Bacillus ectoiniformans, assembly GCF_016908875.1. Classification (GTDB taxonomy): domain Bacteria; phylum Bacillota; class Bacilli; order Bacillales; family Domibacillaceae; genus Bacillus_BX; species Bacillus_BX ectoiniformans. The sequence goes on from NZ_JAFBES010000008.1 coordinate 78,631, forward strand.
AATGAACGAAGTACAAAGCTTTTTACAATGGGCATCAGATCAATCTGACTTTACAAGCAAACAGGTAGAGAAGCATTTAGTGAAAAGCAAATCAGCTGTACGCTCCTTTCTGGAAGAATTAATTCAAAAGAACGAAATCGAACGGATCGGAAAAGGTCCTGCTACTAAGTATCGGAGGAAATGAAAAAACGCGCTTACTCAGCTTGCCAAACTGAATAAGCGAGGTTTTATAGAGAATAAATAAATTTAAGTTGCTAATGGATAATAATTCCTTAAAAACTATTACTGCATTATAATTAATTTAGTCACTTTCCTCGTCCTACCCGTGTCATAGTTCTATTAAAGTCATTGCTGCATTATGATACGAATGATGGACTTTGAAGCATTAACCGCGTCATAGTTCCAAAAAAGCAATTGTTGTATTATTATATAAAAAAAATAACTGGTAATGCAGACACAGTCATAGTTCCATCAAAGCCATTGCTGTATTATGATGGATATAAAATTTTAAATGTGTCAGGTTCAGTCATAGTTCCATCAAAGCCATTGCTGTATTATGATATGCCATTCAAAAGACCTGACATGATGTTTGTCATAGTTCCATCAAAGCCATTGCTGTATTATGATGACTGCTATGTCCTAGTAATTCCTGCACAGGTCATAGTTCCATCAAAGCCATTGCTGTATTATGATTGCCAATATGCAACTACCCACTTTTCATCAGTCATAGTTCCATCAAAGCCATTGCTGTATTATGATCAATTTAATTTAAAGGGAGCTAACAAATAAGTCATAGTTCCATCAAAGCCATTGCTGTATTATGATTCACCTTGAACAATTCCACTCCCATTGTGAGTCATAGTTCCATCAAAGCCATTGCTGTATTATGATTGTGAAGGTGATCATGAAATGTCCACTGTAGTCATAGTTCCATCAAAGCCATTGCTGTATTATGATGATCATGTCGTATTGCCCTGTCCGTAAGAGGTCATAGTTCCATCAAAGCCATTGCTGTATTATGATGCACCCTCGCCAGTGCCTACACCTTCCCCGGTCATAGTTCCATCAAAGCCATTGCTGTATTATGATTTAATACCACTCGCCATTCTTGGTAAAGTGGTCATAGTTCCATCAAAGCCATTGCTGTATTATGATAATTATCGCGAACTGGAAGTCTTGAGACAAGTCATAGTTCCATCAAAGCCATTGCTGTATTATGATCAAAAAATGAGTACGAAGATGATGTTCCTTGTCATAGTTCCATCAAAGCCATTGCTGTATTATGATCCGTAAACTGGCCTTTCCCTCATACACTAGGTCATAGTTCCATCAAAGCCATTGCTGTATTATGATGATTTCCAGTAGCTACACCGACATTACCGGGTCATAGTTCCATCAAAGCCATTGCTGTATTATGATTTCGATCAAGTTTTCTCGTATGACCACTCAGTCATAGTTCCATCAAAGCCATTGCTGTATTATGATGTCAATTCGGCTAAATATCCGCTGCCGCTGGTCATAGTTCCATCAAAGCCATTGCTGTATTATGATTCTACTGGTGGAGGAACAGGCTCAGGAGTCGTCATAGTTCCATCAAAGCCATTGCTGTATTATGATATACGTGCAAGAGTATCGATATATTTAGAAGTCATAGTTCCATCAAAGCCATTGCTGTATTATGATATACAATAGAAAGCATAGAGGAAATTTTGAGTCATAGTTCCATCAAAGCCATTGCTGTATTATGATCGTACTGGCGTTTAATGTCTTTCGACTGCAGTCATAGTTCCATCAAAGCCATTGCTGTATTATGATATATCGAAAAACACGCAGTAGAGCAGTTAAGTCATAGTTCCATCAAAGCCATTGCTGTATTATGATACTCCAATAGAATCATTTTCTAAAGTCCAAGTCATAGTTCCATCAAAGCCATTGCTGTATTATGATTCACCATTTAAAGTAATCATTACTTTCTCGGTCATAGTTCCATCAAAGCCATTGCTGTATTATGATTCCCTGCCACACGTCAAACACGAATGTTTTGTCATAGTTCCATCAAAGCCATTGCTGTATTATGATTGGGATTGCGGCTCTTGATGCAAAAGCGGAGTCATAGTTCCATCAAAGCCATTGCTGTATTATGATCAAGGATTTAACGAGTGCATGAGAGTGCTGGTCATAGTTCCATCAAAGCCATTGCTGTATTATGATCCGCCTGTGTTTGAAGTCGGCGGTGGAGGCGTCATAGTTCCATCAAAGCCATTGCTGTATTATGATTTACGTATTTATTAGCCGTCTGCCTACTGAGTCATAGTTCCATCAAAGCCATTGCTGTATTATGATTTAACAGAATTGACTTCCTTCCAATAATCTGTCATAGTTCCATCAAAGCCATTGCTGTATTATGATAAATCCAATTTCAATCCGTACATGGTCACGTCATAGTTCCATCAAAGCCATTGCTGTATTATGATATGCAACACTGGAACAGCTTAATCGGTCGGGTCATAGTTCCATCAAAGCCATTGCTGTATTATGATTAGTCAATGGATAATCGAACAAGCAAGAGAGTCATAGTTCCATCAAAGCCATTGCTGTATTATGATGTGCGTTTCCTTGTTGTAACCCTCTCCCCAGTCATAGTTCCATCAAAGCCATTGCTGTATTATGATGCAAACTTAACGGACTACACCCGACACTTGGTCATAGTTCCATCAAAGCCATTGCTGTATTATGATATCATCTTCATTGTAATTAGGATAATCTAAGTCATAGTTCCATCAAAGCCATTGCTGTATTATGATACGTTCTATGGAATCTGTTTCAAGTATGGGTCATAGTTCCATCAAAGCCATTGCTGTATTATGATAATTATATAAAACATTGGAAGGTGAAATAGGTCATAGTTCCATCAAAGCCATTGCTGTATTATGATATACACAAAATGGTGCTTTTGCATATAAGAGTCATAGTTCCATCAAAGCCATTGCTGTATTATGATTTTACATTGCGGTAAGGCTTACCTGACTGTGTCATAGTTCCATCAAAGCCATTGCTGTATTATGATTTAGTTGATCTTGATAAAGTGAGAGATTCTGTCATAGTTCCATCAAAGCCATTGCTGTATTATGATCAAGAGCCAGCAACAATGAGACCAGCACCGGTCATAGTTCCATCAAAGCCATTGCTGTATTATGATGTGATTTGCCCGGATTGCAGGCGGTCGATGGTCATAGTTCCATCAAAGCCATTGCTGTATTATGATTTACTATCTGTTCAGCAAGCGTTGTCTATAGTCATAGTTCCATCAAAGCCATTGCTGTATTATGATGGTGCTCCGGAAATACTTCCATTATACCCTGTCATAGTTCCATCAAAGCCATTGCTGTATTATGATGAAATAATATATACTTATTTCTGCGTTTGTGTCATAGTTCCATCAAAGCCATTGCTGTATTATGATAAATAAATAAAATTTCACAATTTGATCCAGGTCATAGTTCCATCAAAGCCATTGCTGTATTATGATACGTAACCCAAAAAGCCTGTTATATCAATAGATACAGGCTTTTTGGGTTTGATTTTTCCAAAGAAAATATCTGTCTTTAATTAATTTAGAGTCCTTTTTTTAAAAATTCCATATTTGCCTGTTACCATTATTATGCTCAATTTCATCCCTTTTTATTCAATGCAAACTTATTACTGTTGACTTTTTTAGCTATTATTATACATTTACTTAAAACAAACTAAGTTGATTAATGGTCACTTTCTCTTCGTTCGCCATACGCTCTCCTAATAACAACCTCATCCGCTCGTATTGTTTCTCCGTTACTGGCAGTGCACGCACCTGGCCTCTCGGAGGAAGATGTCGTTTTACTTTCTCAAGCTGTCTTTCCATCGATTCATGTCCATTGCATAATCGGCAATAGACTGAGAACTGCATCATATCAAACCCTTCATTAAGCAAATATACTCTAAACCTTGTGTAATCCCGCCGTTGTTTTTTGGTCTTCACCGGCAAATCAAAAAATAATAAGATTCTCATATAATTACTCATACTGATGCACCCTTAATGGGAGCAAATCCGGCAATTTAAAATAGGCAGGGTCTTGCTGGCGGCAGCAAGCGACATAGCTTTTCACCATATTTTCAACAGCAGTGGTTACAGCGTACTTCTCACCTTGTATAGAGACATCCATGTTCAACAAATTCACCAATTCTGCGCGTGTACTAACACTCCACTCTTCATCTTGACGAAGTGCTACATTGAAATCAACAATCGGTCTTAACACTTCCATAAAATCATCAGCTAAATTAAACGAATTTAATTGATTGTCGTGATATACACCAAGGCAAGGATGAAAACCGTAATTTGTTAAAGAGCGAGCAACCGCTCCACGCATGATTGCATATCCATAATTTAAAAGTCGATTAATTGGGTCATCCGAACGCCGCGTAAAAGACTGTTTAAATAAATAACCAAAATATTGCTTCGCTGCATACGCTTCTCTATTAGAGTTGTCGCCTGATTCTACGGTCTTGGCAATATGCCTTAGTTCTTCAGCTCCCTCACGATCTAAGTACTCAAGACAAGCGGATTGATTTAAAATTTTCTTTTGTACAATTTGTTGCCAAATTCTCTTTTTAAATGGTTTGGATAAAGATAATTGCATATTTAAAACCGACAGCTGTCTTGAATGCTGATGAAAGCTTGTCCAAATTCCGTTAGGTACTAATTTCTGATCGCAAGTAAATAACGCAATTCTATCTTCTGCCAACCTACTTAAAAGTGCAGCTGTAATGCTCACTCCTTTCGCTTCTATTAAAATCGATGCAATGTCTTGCAGTGGTATAGTAATCGTTTCATCCTGATGAATAACTAACTGTGAATTTTTCATGGATAACTTTGCATTGTTGGTAATCATAATATGACGCCAAGCCATTATTATCGCCTCCCTTAATAACTACTTGTCTATCATTCTTTCCACTTCAAGCCAAAAAAATACAGCGAGCGAAATTAATTTCACTCGCTGTATTTCTATAATTTTATAGTTTCATTTTTAGAAATTTGAAAAGAACGTCTTTTTTCGTTTTTAACTAAAGTTACATTGCCAAGAATCCCAACTTCATATTTTTCAATGCAGTCAATAGTTTTCAAACTAAACCTATGATCTTTAGATTTTGACGGTCTATTAATATGTCTAAATTCAAGGATATCTCCACTTATATCAATCGTAGATAAGTATAAAAACTCATCATGTTCTCCTTTTACCACACGAACCAAATCATACGGATATAAGCTAAACTGAAAACAATACGTATTATCTAACTCTCTCCATTTATCATACCCTTTGCCTGAAGTCACTAATTTATTAGGCAATTCCGGTAAGCTTGTATCTAAAACATAAATAGGGATCATATGATATTTTTCCTCTTTCTTAAAAATATCGATCCGAACAAGATCTCCATTTTGTGCAACACCGCCATTAACTTCCCGCACAAAAGATTTTTTATCTGAATAGACTTTTACCCTTTTTATTTGATTCCCGTTGCCTGAATAGCTTGGTTTATAAAGTGGCTCAGTGAATGCTGCATTCACATTTTTATCATTAGCCAAATACCTATTTTTAATTGCTTCATACGTAGCTAAGTCACTTTCTTTACCGACCATATCAAAATCGCCGTTTTTATCGAATTTAATATCCTTTAACGCCACTCGTTTAACAATAAGTGTTTTACCCGACTTCTCATCAACTCCACCTCTGGCCATAATTGTTTCCTTATGCGCAGCCCCTGAAACAGATCGTTTAGGCATACGTGAAACCATTGTATAGTCAGGTAAAGGAAGCTTATACTCAATGGCTTCCTTTATAACCTTTGGAATTGGTTCAACTGAAAGCTTCGTCAGTAAGTCCTCTCTAAATCCTTCCCAAGGCATTGGAAAATATAATTTATTTTGAGTAGGCCGCTCTTTTTGCTGGTAATATTCCGTCACTCTAGTCACCATATACTGATCCGTACATGCAACAACTACAGCATCTAAAGCATGGTGCAAATAACTATCTTTCCTTACTTTTTCAAGTCCCCAGCGGCTGCGCAAATGTGCAGTAATTCTACCATTAACGGTTTGCACTATTTTTTTCATCGGAATTTTCGTTTCTTTAAAGATTAAAGTTCTTTCCACAAAGTTTTTAAAAAACTTCGTTGCATAACGGGTATCATTTAAATGACGTTCTTTAACAATATCACTTTCCCTTGAATGATACTCCTTTTTAACTAAGTATTCCTTTTTATTCTTCGGAAACTGCTTGTTCATCAATACATATTCTTCAAATTGGTTCCATCGATCCATGCCCTCTTCATTTAAATAATCAAAAGGAATCCGATTGCCTTTCTTTCGGTTCTCGTCACTATAAACCAACACCTTATTCATATAACTATCCATAAAGCTTTGACTGTACGGTAAAATATGATCAACATCTAACACAGGAGCACTGTTACGTTCTCGGCGCAGCTCTGCGAAAAACACACTTGCAGGTATATGACGTAACGAATAAGCACACCTCTCATTTTGCTCTTTCCAAAGCTTGTAGCGAACGATGTCATAACCTGTAGGGTGCAATATATTGTTTTCCAGTAAAACAGCTATAGCACCTTTGTTCTTCTGCAGATTCGCCTCTTGTTCTTTTATTACTTTTTTTCTTTCTTCATGGTTTTTCGACAATTCTCGAGCAAGCTCAATATGAACAGAAACAGGTGATCCATACTTTTTAATAATTGCATTTACCACTTTACGCGTTTGCGATAGTGCTCGTTTTACAATTGGATTAGTCAGTTCATCCGGAATCACCGGAAGCAAAATGTGACGTTCAGTTTTTGTTAAACCAGTAGTATCATACTGAAGGTCATCTGCTGAGTCTTTAAATGTACGTCCACTTGCCATGACAGGAAATAAATTTTTCATAGCCTTAAAGGATAGATGTCCAAACTTTGAATAGGAATAGCCTAATAATTCTTCTATTAATTCCTCACTATAAACCCTCTTCGCTATATTAGTAGGTTTGCTTAAGTAGGCTCGAATGTCTTTATCATTTTTATACACTGTTAAAGCATAACCAAATGTATCGAAATCAATATCCTCATACAATTCCCCGCTAGTTAATGTATGAAGAAAGGCAACTTTTTTTAATTCATAGTACGCCTGTAAATTAACAAAGTCTTTATCCTCCACTTTTGATAGAGGCGTTTCAGGATCATAGTTTAAACCTTTGAATTTTGTCATCTCATCTAAAGTAAGCCACTTGCGAAGATCTTTATACTTAATTGGCTTAGGTATTGTTTTTTTATTTACAAAGTCCGTTCTATCAAACATTTTTTCTAATAAAATCGTTCGTTCTTCCTCTGATAATGGCCGGTAATCTGAGCCTAGTCGAATATTATTCAACTTATCTAAAACAATAAAGTATTGGAATGTATAGGTTGCTTTAGGAGCCCTACGCTCAGAGGGTTCTAAAGAACAATAACCTACTTTCTCAAGAATATCTGTTCCCGATGCGAAAGGCAGCTGAAAGTTCCAAACAGCTAAATAATCTTCTTCCAATTGTGCAGGTGCTAGTGCTGAACCGAATTGTCTCTGATTCTCAAAAATAATACGAATTTCTTTTTCAAGATCCGCTCGACTGACATTATAAATATATTCATTCGGCGAATTTCTTCTCTTATCAAGACTCGCAAACTTTTCATCCTTCATCCACATCTCTCCAACTGTTCGATAGGAACTAAGACGTGTTTGATTTTCTTCAATGACTGATAATAATTGTCCAACTTCTTTATCTTTTCGTTCAGACTTTCGATTCGATTTAAAGCCCCGACGCTGAGCTAAATGAATTAATAATCTGGTCCACTCCACCCTGCTTAACTTGCGATCTAGCGCCTCAACTCGAATATCCCAAATATCTACTGACCCTTGTTTAAGTGGATACAACGACTTTAACTCCGCTTCTTCAATTATCTGATTTCTAACTAGCAGATCTCGAATACCTCTCTTGCGTTGACTCTTCCTCCGCAGCCTTCTTCTGCTAGAACGCGCTAAACGACGAGGTTCTGCTAACGACGCTCCTGTTTTAGGTATTTCCGCTTTGTCAAACATACGTATACCTAAATCGATAATACCTTGCTTCTCATATCGTTTGTTTTGTTCATTAATCCCTAATTGAATGACACTCCAGCCAACAGAATTTGTACCTATGTCTAAACCAATCCGATAATCCAAATCCATTATAATCCCACCTTTGTATAATATTTGAAGCGATATATTAAAAAAAGGTCCTAGCTTCTGCAGATAGCTAAGACCTCTAATGTATGTATAGGTGGGGAGAAGCCCATCGTAATGGGCAGGCGATCCCCAACGCCACAGGCAACTAGTGCCTTTATCATAGAAACATCAACGCCATTGCTGTACTATGATAGTGCTAATATACCAATTATTGTTATTAGTTGTCAATATCATTTTAGATATTTTCTATTTAATTTAATTCTACATCATATTTTTATTAAACTACTATGCTAGAATCTCCCTTTTATCATACAATTGTGTTAGTAAGGAGTGAGCCAATGAACTTTATAGCCTGGATGATTGTTGCATGTGAAATTGCCTTTTGGGTCGTGATTGTGCTGGGGTTAACAGCAAGATATATTCTTCATTTACCGAAAACCGGACTCGTTCTTTTAGCTTTAACGCCAGTCATTGATTTGATTTTATTAACCATTACAGGAATAGATCTGTACAACGGGGCCACTGCCACAATAGCTCACGGGGTTGCCGCTGTCTACATCGGCATTTCGATTGCCTTTGGCAAAAGCATGATCGAGTGGGCGGATGAGCGGTTTCGCTACTATATCAAAAAAGATGGCCCGAAACCCGTTAAGCGCTATGGACTTGAGGATGCGCGCCATTATTTTAAGGGCTGGGTTCGGCATTGCATCGCTTTTTTAATCGGCGCTTCTCTTTTAGGCGGCATGGTTTACTTCATTAACGATGCTTCCCGCACAGAAGCACTAAGCGGCGTACTGAAGATTTGGTCGATCATCCTTGTGCTTGATTTCTTTATTTCCATCAGCCAATTTATCTGGCCTCGGCAAGGAAAGGCAAGTGAAGAAGAAAAGCTGGACTCCCGCTAATCGAAGAGTCCAGCTTTTCATTTTTAAATCTTCATTCTGTTTTAGCTCATGCCCTATTACAGCAGCGCATCAGCAAGCAAATTCTCATATTCAAATCTTTACTTCACTGCCTTCAAATAGCTGAACAGACAGCGGTGCTGCGAGAAAGGTGGGAGCTTTCGCTGCAAAAGCTTTAAAATGAGCACTGGCGTTATGACGGCCTACAGCGTCCATGTCTTCCCATATTTCAATCATCGTGTAATGATGATCTTTGTCTATATCTTTTTTTAGTGTATAGGAGTGATTCCCTTGTTCGTTTTGAGAAGCCTCTATGAGCGACCGAATCTCCTCTAAAAACGCTAGTTCTTGCGTCGGTTGAATATCTAAATGGGCAAGGGTAATAATCATGCTTTCATCCTCTTTTCATTAAGTTGATCTTACTTCCATGTCGTGATGTCATCAATTGGGAATCGGACAGACTCATATCCTTCTTCCGCTGCTTTTCCAATCGAAATCAGCATAACAGGAATCAATCGTTCTTTGTCTAATCCATAGGCCTCTGCTATTTTTTCTTTCTCGAATCCACCAATAGGGTTGGTCGCATATCCGCGCGCTTGAGCAGAAAGCATAATTTGCATGGAAACAAGTCCCGCATCAATGAAATTTAAAGCCTTCATTTCTTCTGCTGGAATTCCACTCAGCAGCCCTTTAATTGCAGGAACTTGACGGTCTTTCACCTCAGCAGGCATCTTCCCTTGTTCCACCGCCATCCCATAAATTTCTTCTATTGTATCCAAGCTCTTCATATCTACAAATACAGCAATTACTGCGGAAGAGGTCTCCACTTGCACACCGTTAAACTTAGCTAGCTCTTTTAACGTCTCCTTGCCCTCTTCACTGTCAATCACTAAAAAGCGCCAAGGCTGAAGGTTCACTGAAGAAGGGGCTAACGTCGCTTCTTGTAAAATCTCCTTCATTTCTTCTTCTGAAATCTTTACGTTTGGATCATATTGACGGATGGAACGGCGACTTTTAACAACCTCTTGGTAGCTCGGTAAACCTGATGTGTTTTTCATGATGTATCTCTCCTTTTTATTCCTGAATAGATTTTACATTTTTTTGCACTCTTCTCAGCTGTTCAGAAAACTGGATTAATTCGTGATCGGAAAAACCATTAAATACTTTTTGTATAAATTGTTCTTTTTCTAATCGAAAAGCGTTGAGCCTGTCTCTTCCTTGTTTGGTGAGTCGAACAAAAGTAAATCGCTGATCGTCTGGATTCTTCCGGCGTGCGACCATTTCCTTTTCTTCGAGCTGCTTTAAGTGCCTAGTTACGGCCGCTCCATCAATCTTCATTTTTTTCTGCAGTTCTGTTTGACTGATTTCGTCCACTTCATAGAGAAAATGAAGAAGTTCTAACCGAGTTTGGCTAATTCCTGTGCAGCGCTCAAACTTTGGACTCATCCATTTATAAATTTCATTTAGCTGATTGATAATTTCCCCTTGTTTTGAACAATCTATTTCTTTCACCTCTTTCATTAATTGACCCCTCAATTATAAAGTAGGAATTTATCTCTAATTTGCCCATCAACATGAACTCACTTCTTATTTACGAAGTAGATGTACAGTCTATCTTTTTTTAGTTGATAGGTCAAACAATATGAAAAGCAAACGAAAAAAAACAGACCTAAGTTCTCTTAAGCCTGTTTCCTGATATATAAATACGATCTAATAAGATGACAAAACAAAGTTTGCAGACAATAAAAATAATAGTAAATAGCAGCCCCGCCTTCGCTTGCTATCAATGATAGCCACTCTCGCTATCCTTCCTTCTGTTTTATTGCTGCAATCATTTAATACCCGGCAGAATGAAACCAAAACAAAAAACAGGCCACTTTTAACAAATCATTGGATTGCGTTCATTCCCTTTTACGCTTGATCGAACACCTAATAGAAATAATCCGCCGTTAAAAATAGATACGGCCGGAAGAGAATGCAAGTCGCATCCTTTTCCGGCCATATTGGGTGTTTTATCCATAGCTAGAATCCGAGTACACATCTGCCTTTTTAGATAACGCTCTTTAGACAGGCCGATGCTCCGGTCAGGCTTGCCGTGAACTAGGCATCGGTTGTTCATTCTTTGATCGTGTCAAAACCTGCTGGCCAAGAATAAGCGCCAAGATGCCTAAGCCAATCACGTCTGTCCAAACTCCAGGAACGATAAGAGTAACCGATCCTGCCAGACAAAGAGCAGCGAGCGGCGTCGGAAGACTCGTAATAAAATATCTTTCAAGCGCCACACTCAAGCCGAAAATACCGATGACTGCAGTAATTGTCACCCAGACAACTTCTAAAGGATTTGAAATGTCCTGCATCAGCAGAACCGGCGAGAAGACAAAAATGTAAGGAATGATAAACCCTGACAAAGCAAGCCGCAACGCTTCAAATCCGGTTTTGTTCGGATCAGCCCCTGCTATACCTGCTCCTGCAAAGGCCGCTAGAGCAACCGGCGGAGTGACATTCGCTAAAATACCAAAGTAGAAAACAAACATATGAGTAACAAATGGTGCTACGCCTAATTCAAGCAAGGCTGGAGCGGCCATCGTAGCCGTAATGATATAAGTCGGAATCGATGGAAGCCCCATCCCCATTACGATACAAGCCACCATCGTGAAGAACAGAGTTAAAAGCATTTCGCCCTGACCTAATACGAGAATGGACTGAGTCAGTTTTGGCCCAAGACCTGTCAGCGTGCTGACCCCTACAATCAAGCCGACCATCGCACATGACATAGCTACCCCAAGTGCTGAACGAACACCATCTTCCATCGCCTGCAGGATGTCTTTCACACCCATTCGCGTTTCTTTATTGAACCAGCTCACCACTACCGAGAGAACAATCGCATAAAACGCTGCATATAATGGTGTTTTTCCAGCCATTAACAAGCCAATGAGCACGACAATCGGAATTAAAAGATGACCGCCTTTTTTAAACACTTCCCATAGATTTGGCAATTCTTCTCTCGACATTCCGCTTAAGCCAAGTTTCTTCGCTCGGAAATGAATGATTAAAATAATGCCTAAATAGTATAAAAACGCAGGAAGGATCGCCGCTAGCGCAATCTGGCTGTATTGCATTCCTAGAGTCTCTGCCATAATGAATGCCGTTGCCCCCATCACAGGAGGAATAATCTGGCCTCCGACAGATGCCGTCGCTTCGACCGCGCCTGCGAATGCTGGTTTATAACCAACGCGCTTCATTAATGGAATGGTGAAAGCCCCAGTGGTTACGACATTCGCAAGTGCACTTCCGTTAATTGACCCAAGCAATCCACTCGACACAACCGCTACTTTAGCAGGTCCTCCTGATGTATGACCGGCTACACTTAATGAAATATCCGTAAAGAATTTTCCCATTCCTGACTTGTTTAAAAATGCCCCGAATAAAATAAATAGGATAATATAAGAAGCAGAAACGGAAATAGCGATTCCATAAATTCCTTCCGTTGATAAATACATATAGGTAACAATGTCTTCCACATCTTTTCCTGAGTGCTTTAATAGATCTGGAAAAGAGTGTCCGAAGAACGCATAGACAAGGAATAGCACCGTCAGAATCGTAAGCGCATTTCCTACAATCCGCCGTCCCCCTTCAATCACAACCAAAATAGTGAGCAAACCAAAGGCAATGTCTACTTTATTCGGCATATAAATCGACATTCTCTCGGCGATCCCTTGATAATCAAAGATCATATAGCCGCCTGTCGAAAGGGCCGCAAGCATCCACAGCATATCCATGATCGACACATTATTTGATTTCTTTTTATAAAAAGCAGGGTAAAGAATAAACACTAGCGCAGCGATCACAGCGACATGCAGCGACCGGTGCCGGAGCGCATCCAGCGGACCAAAATAGGCCGTGTACAAATGATAACCGGCAAGGCCAATACTTAATACGAAGATGGCCCAGCGCCAAAAACCTTGATCGATCTTGCGGAATCTAGATTCACTGTCATACTTTTGCAGAACTTCTTCTTGTTCAACTGTTGCTTCTGGATTTTCTTTTAGCCTCTTTGTCATGTAGATACCCCCTCTTTATTTATTCTGGTCTAGTACGCCCTTTTCTTTATAGTATTTCTCTGCACCTGGATGGAGTGGAAGAGGCAGTTTTTTCGCCGCTTCTTCTAGCTTAATTTTCTTAGCAGAACTATGAGCATTCTCTAAGTCCTTCTGGTTTTCAAATAGTGTTTTCGTAAGAATGTAAATGTCCTCTTCCGGCAAATCTTTATTTGTAATTAATAGGTTATTAACCATAACTGTTTCTCTGTCTGTCTTCACGCCTTTATATGTGTCAGCAGGAATGCTTCCAACTTCGAAGGCAGGATATTTTTTTTGAAGTTTCTCAGTCAGTTCTTGTGGTACCGGAATAATTTCTACTTCATCCGAAGCTGCTAATTCCATGATTCCTGAGTTCGGATATCCAGAAGAAAGAAACGCTACATCTGTCGTGCCGTTTTTAATTCCCTCGATCCCTTCAGAGAAAGAGAGGAAATCAGCATCTACGTCGTCATACGTCAAGCCGGCTTCTTCTAATATGCGTCTGGCCATTATTTCTGTTCCGCTGCCAAGTGCCCCGACGGCTAAATCTTTTCCTTTTAAATCTTCTAATGTACGTACACCCGCTGATTTCGGAGCGACAATTTGCATGTAGTTAGGGTAAAGAGACGCTACTGCTCTTAAATTCGACAAGGCTCCTGATTTAACAAAATTCCCTTCTCCGCTGTAAGCATCCGCTACCGTATCAGCCATCGCAAAGCCAATTTCCGCTTTTCCTCGCGAAATTTTTGCAGAGTTTTCCGCAGAAGCACCAGTTGTTTGTGCGCTTGTTTGTGCGCCGAGCTTTTCACCATATACTTTCGCCATAGCATTGCCCAGCTGAAAGTAGATCCCAGATGTTCCTCCGGTTAAAATCGTTACTGGCTTATCGGCCATGGGCCCCTTTTCCGAAGCCTTGGCACCGCTTTCATTTCCACTTTCAGAAGCTGAGTTTCCACATGCTGCAAGCAGTAAACACAGGCTTAAAAGAATAGTCCAATTGATGAATTTCCTCATTTCCTCTCACCTCAACCTTTCCAAATCTTTTCTATACTTTATCAATGCAATTTTCATACCATTTTTAAAATTCAGTTAAATAAACCGTTTTAAAAAGTAAAACGGCAAAAAATGCCGGTTTGCTGCGGCAAAATATTCCGCACCGGCATTTTTTTCTCTTCATTCTTCCTCACGATACAGCTGCAGTTTATTTCTAAGATTTCGTTCGCTTATTCCTAGAATCTCTACAGTCTGCTTGCGGTTTCCTCCACAATGGTCGAGCACCGCTTCGATCATCAGCCTTTCTGCTTCTTTCATAGTGGATTGTATCGGGACTTGCACGACATCCTTTCCTTTCATCATTGGGTTTATATTGATATTGGATGAATGATCGTCTCTTAACGCCACCGGTAAATCTTCCACAGATATGATACGGTTTTTAGCCATAGCGACCGCATACTCAAGTGTGTTGCCTAGCTGCCGTATATTGCCCGGGTAATCATAGGCAATTAACTTTTCATAGGCCTCTTGTGAGAGCGTGGGCAATGGACGCTGCATTTCTTCTGCATATTTCTTTAAGAAGTATTGAATAAGTAAAGGAATATCTTCTGTCCGTTCTCGCAATAAAGGCAGATCGATCGGAAGGACATTTAAGCGAAAATATAAGTCTTCACGAAACGTCCCTTCTTCCACCATCTGCTGCAGCTGCTTATTTGTTGCGCTGATGATTCGCACATCTACTTTTTTGGTTTCTGTTGAACCAAGGGGAGTAATTTCTCTTTCTTGAAGAACACGGAGCATTTTAGCCTGAAGGGACAACGGCATTTCTCCAATCTCATCTAAGAAAAGTGTTCCACCATCTGCAGCTGTCAATTTTCCCGCTTGATTCCCCAACGCTCCAGTAAACGCTCCTTTTACATAGCCAAACAATTCACTTTCCAAAAGGGGTTCTGGAATCGCCGCACAATTCACTGAAATGAAAGGTCCATTTTTCCTTTTTCCTTGCCGATGAATCGCACGTGCAACCAGCTCTTTCCCGGTGCCGCTTTCTCCAAAAATGAGCACGCTTGAATCGATATCCTTCACTCGTTCAATGATTGAAAATACCTGCTTCATCGCCGGGCTTTCACCAATCATTTGATCGTAGCCTTTAATTTTTTCAATCGTTTCACTTAACTCCCGAACTTTATCCTGAAGCCCTTTATGTTCAAGGGCTTTTTCAATTAATAAATACAGCTCATCAATATCAAGCGGCTTCGTAATATAATGATAGGCTCCTCGTTTGATCGCTTCTACGGATGATTCGATTGTGCCGTAAGCCGTCATCATGATCACGGCTGCTGCGGGTTGAATTTCTTTAATCTCTGTCAGAACTTCCAGCCCGTCATATTCACCTAGCCGCCAGTCCAAGAGCACAGCATCTACCGGCCTGGTTCTCAGCACATCATACGACTTTTGAACATCGGTCATAGCGGTTACCTCATACTCATTTTCAAGTGCAAACCGCAGGGCAGAACCGATGGCTAATTCATCATCAAGAATGAGAATAGATGGTTTCACTCGACTCTTCTCCTCCCTCGTCTGATATTGGAAGCATCACTGTAAATACCGTTCCTGCTTCCTGTTTTGATTCAACATTCATTTCTCCATTATTTTCTTTAATCCACTGATAGCAAAGTGTTAATCCAAGCCCGACTCCATGCGGTTTGGTTGTGTAAAAAGGCTCGGCTAAATGGGACATTTCTTCTTGATTCATCCCGCAGCCTGTATCTTTCACCTCTATCCATCCTAGATGATTAGAAGTAAATGCTTGAATCGTAAGAACCTTTTCTTTGCTCACTTCCATCGCATCTTGTGCATTCAGCATTAAGTTTAATAACACTTGTTTCATCTGATCAGGATCGCAATACAACTGCATATCCGGCTCTATCTCCATTTCCAGACGGATGCCTTGTTTCTTCAGTGTAGGCTGAATTATCGCAGCAATGGACTGGAGAAACGGGTCGGCTGAAAAAACTTTCTTCCTCGGATATTTCGGACGGGCATAATCCAGTAAATTCTCTACAATCCGATTCATTCGATTCAATGCTTCCGGGACATGCTTCATCAGTTCTCCACGAAACGCGGGATCTTCATATTTCTTCGGCAAAAGATCAATAAATGTTTTCATAAATGTCAGTGGGTTGCGTATTTCATGAGCTACACCGGCAACCAGCTGCCCTAGTGCCCGCATTTTCTCTTGTGTCGCAAGCTTCTTCTCTAGCTTTCTTTCCTCTGAACGGTCAGCCAAAGTCAGTAAATATCCATTCATTTGACGACTTTCTTCATATAAAGGGATCAAGCGATACAGAATAAATCGCCGCTCGCCGTTTATTTCATCTTCTACTTCGTCAGAAACTAGCATAGGCACAGGCTTTTCTTGAAACATCTCTGCATGCGTATGAAACAATTGTTGGATTAACGGCTGCTTATGTATATCGTTTGTATGTATGGATAAGAGATTTTGAAGGCCGAGCATCTCCTTGGCTCGCTGATTAATACTTGTTAATTGACAGGTGCGGTCAAATGTCAGGATGCCATAATACATATGATTGATAATTTGGGTTTTAAACGCGTTAGCTTCAGAAATGGCTTGCTGCTGAACTTCAAGCTGGCGGTTCGCATCGGCAAGGGCATGCGTCCGTTTTTTCACTTCCTTTTTCAGACGCTGATTCCATACATAAGCGAGCCAAAGGACAAGTAACGCTAGACTGATCAGAACGATCAGAACAATGATCCAATTTCTTAATTCCTTTAGCTGTTCATCAGGTGACGGAGCAAACCATTCGGCATATAGCTTTTGATACTCCCCATTGGCCTGCATGTGAGAAAGAGATCGATTAATTAATGATAGAAGCTCTGTTTCCCGAGGTTGAACAGCTGCCGCGAATTCTGTAGGAACACCTAAATTATTGATAATCGTATATTGTTCTTGTCTGCCTGACTGTTTCAGGTAATATTCAGCGGTCCATTTATTGGAGAAAAGCGCATCCGCTCTGCCCATCATCAGAAAGTTCAAGGCGTCTTCTTGATTAAGTGCCAGCTGAAATTCCACACGTCTAATATTCAATAGCAGTTCAAAGGAATTAGGTTCGTATTGCATAGCAATCGTATTCCCGCGAAGATCCGTTAAGGAATCAACAGATGCAGCATCAATTTTCGGGACTACTACCGCATCTGCCATCGTGAAATAGGGCTCCGAAAACTGAAATCGTTCGCTCTGTTCAGCTGAATATTTCATCCCTATCACCGCATCGACTTTTCCTTCTTGTAAAGCTTGTACAGCTTGATGCAAATCCATTGGTATATACTGAAATTCTACTTCTTCCTTCTCCGCTATTTCTTTAAAGATATCTATGCTGAACCCTGTAAATTTACCAGCATCGTCTATATATGAGAAAGGAGCCAAATGCTTTTCCCCGGCGATCCGGTACACCTTCTTTTCCGAAGGGGAATCCACTTTTATGGCGCGGTCAATTAAACTAGCTTGTACGGAAGGTGTGTACAGATTAAAGAGCATACCGAAGCATATGTATAATGCCATTTTCCGCATAGAGACCCGCTCTCCTTTTTAGAATTTTTTCACTATTGTAACACAATCCTTATTCCTAATATTCCAAGCAAACGATTTATGCACTAAAGACCTATGTCATTAAAATTATTTTTGTCCTAAATTTGCCTTTTTAATATTTCTCATCCCTTCTAAAATAAGGTATGATGACAATATAAACCTTAAATCTTAAAATATTCCACATTTATTAATTTAGTATTTAAATATATAGAGAT
Organism: Bacillus ectoiniformans; assembly: GCF_016908875.1. Taxonomy (GTDB): domain Bacteria; phylum Bacillota; class Bacilli; order Bacillales; family Domibacillaceae; genus Bacillus_BX; species Bacillus_BX ectoiniformans. The sequence goes on from NZ_JAFBES010000008.1 coordinate 96,705, forward strand.
GGGACTGACGGCTAATGTTATTGCGCAACTTGAAAATAGGGAACAAATTACTCGTATTAATTCTTATTTCTATTGTCTTTCTTAGTGCTGTTGGCGTGACCGGCTATATTTACATGAAGCAAATGGCTGACAATACACAAAATATGTATGAGAACAACTTAAACCCCATTGTTCAGCTTGATCAAATCCGAATAAACAACCGAGCGATTGATTCGTACACTCTTCAATATATGCTTACAGATGACCCTGCTGTTTATAAAGATTTAGACGAGCAAACGGAAGCAAAGATCGCAGAAACACAATCTTTAATTGGTGACTACGAGAAGACCAAACTGTCTTCGTTTGAAGCCGAACGCCTTGATCAATTTAAACAAGAGTACCAGTCTTATATCGATGATGTAACAAAAGTTCAAGAGTTAGGGCGAGTGAATAAAAACGAAGAAGCCTATGTCCTATATTCTACTAGTATGGTAGAATCTCGCCGCTTAGTAAATGAACTGTCAGATGAACTCGGTCAATTCAATACAAAGGCAGCCGATGAAGCAAATCAAAATAATACAAACAAAGTATCGCAAGCCACAACCATTATAATGGCTGTCGTCTTATTGTCATTATTGCTATTTGGCGCAACAGGCTATTTCATCACTCGCATTATTACCCACCCGATTAAAGATATTCAAAAGCTGATGGAACAAGCGGAAAAAGGAGATTTAACTGTGGAAGGTTCGAATCCGTCGAAAGATGAAATCGGTCTTTTAACTGTTTCGTTTAATCAAATGATGAACGGACTTCGCGGGGTCGTACGAACGGTTACAGAAACGTCTGAACAAGTGGCTGCCGCTTCTGAAGAACTAATGGCCAACTCAGAGGAAACGAGTAAAGCTACCGAACAAATTGCCTTTACAATGCAGGAAATGGCGACTAGTTCAGGCAAACAAACGCACAGTATTGAAGAAACATCTCAGACCATTCGAGAACTCTCCATAGGCGTTCAGCAAATCGCCTCCAACGCTCAGCAAGTATCGACTACTGCCATTGACACAACAGATAAAGCGTTAGAAGGAAATGAGTCGATTACGAAAGCTGTTACACAAATGACGGAGATTAACGAAACGGTTAACGGACTGGCAGAAGTAGTGAAAGGACTTGGAAATCGCTCAAAAGAAATCGGTCAAATTGTGAATGCTATTACGGATATCGCCGCTCAAACCAATTTGTTAGCTCTGAATGCTGCAATCGAAGCAGCGAGAGCCGGCGAACATGGAAAAGGATTTGCGGTAGTAGCCGATGAAGTTCGAAAGCTTGCTGAAGAATCTGCTCAATCCGCGCAGCAGATTTCTAATTTAATCACTGATACTCAAACAGAAACGACTCGTGCAGTCCATTCAATGAATGTGGCAACTGAGAAAGTAGAGGAAGGCATTGAAGTGGTCAATATGGCAGGTATGTCATTTGAGCGCATTCAGTCCTCTATCAACGAAGTGACAAATCAAATTCAAGAAGTCTCTGCTGCTGTAGAACAAATGTCAGCAGGCACCGAACAAGTTGTTCAGAACATTAAAGTCCTGACAGATACTTCTGAAACGACGGCTGCAGGCACTCAAAATGTATCAGCCGCCACAGAAGAACAGTTAGCTTCAATGGAAGAGATTGCTTCCTCCTCTTCTGCTTTAGCGCATATGGCAGAAGAATTGCAGGCTATGGTTCGCAAATTTAAAGTATAAATATGACAAGAAAAACGCAGGTTTCTCATCCGTGAGACCTGCGTTTTTTATACAATAAATACGATCCCGAAACCCAAAGAGGGTGGCTCCATACGACAGTCACGCATGAAGCCCCCCTCTTAATTGATCTAATTATACATACGTCCTGTTTGTCCTGTTTGTGAATTTCCAGCCGTGTCGTCCGCTGTCACTTCTGCTCCAGCTTCCTTGACTTTGCTGCCAATCCCTTTTAAATCTTCTGTGGCTTCTTGAGCAGTGGATAAAATATTATTCGAGTCTTCTGTTACTTGACTCACCGGCTCAATCACATCTTTATTTACTTTTTCATATAGATCCTGCGCTTCGCTGATGGCTTCTTTCAAAACGGCAGATGCATTTTTAAATCGCTCTTGAAAGTCATTCTTTACTTCCCCTGGATTCTCTTTTACTTTAGTGACCATATTCACCGTGGAATCTTTCACACCTCTTGTGGAAGAAGTTACTTTATTTCTGGTGTTCGTATCGAGCAGAGCAACCGCTCCTCCTACTACCGCTCCAATCATCATCCCAGTTAACAATTTGCTGTTCGAACCTGTTTTCGATTGCGAAATAGTCGTTTGCACCATAATACAGTTCCTCCTAGAAAGGTTATTTTATATAATCGTATATTCCCCTTTTCCAACGAACTAAACTATCACCTCAAGCTCTGCCTATTCATTGAATCTTTAATTTATTCGTTATTTTCCCAGTCATCCCCTTTTACACCTACCTTATTATCTAGTTTCTTCTAATCATTTTTAAACATTCGTTAACCGTTTACATTATTTAAGTAATCGTTTACATAATTGGTGTGAGTACTTCATTAGGTAATATGGCGGCCTTTGCCATCTTGTCTATACAAGTATTGACCATACTGGAAAGCTTAGCTAAAGTCAGAGAGTAAAATAAAATATGAATGGAGTGTTACACAAATGGTTCAAGCGAAACAACCATTTAAAGTATTTGTCATTATGACGATCGCCATGATGATGATACTTTCTACAGGACTCACATCAGCTTTGGCAGTTACGCAGCCAGAAGCCGATACTCCTCTTAATAAAGAGAATATGCAGAAGTTATCTGCTAAAAGCGTAAAAAAGCTAGATAACGGCGTCCAATTTGATCTAGGTGAATATGATGCATTTATTCGAATTTTTTCTAAAGACCTAGTGAAAGTATCTGTTCTGAAAGATGGACAGAAAGAAGAATATTCTCAAGCTATTAAAAAGAAAGACTGGGAAACACCTAAATTCTCTACAAAAGACAGCAAAAACGAATACACACTTTTAACTGACGAACTAACCATTAAAGTCAGCAAGTCTCCATTCGGAGTTAAATTTTTAGATAAAAAAGGCAATGTGATCAATGAAGATTACATGGAAAATAAGTCTGCATCCGGTTATGAAGATGGAAAACCTTATGTCTTCAAGAAAACAGCTAAAGGTGAAAACTTCTACGGATTTGGTGAACAAGCCGGTTTAAACTTAAACCAGCGCGGAGAGAGTATCGGCATGTGGAATACAGATGCCTATGCTTATAACAAAGACACGAAATACTTATATACTTCTATTCCTTTCTTCATGGGACTGAAAGACAAGAAAGCTTATGGAATCCTCTTCGATAATACCTACCGCTCTTACTACGAGATGGCTAGTGAATCAGACGATTATTACTACTTTTACGCGAATGGCGGCCCATTAACATACTACTTCATGAATGGTCCTGAAATTTCAGACGTACTAGATATTTATACAGAGCTTACGGGCAAGATGGATCTTCCAGCTGAATGGACATTAGGTCTTCACCAAAGTAAATGGGGATACACAGCTGATGAAATCGTTGATGTAGCAAAAACTTATCGCGAAAAGAATATTCCACTAGATACGATGCATTTCGATATTGATTATATGGATGGCTACCGCGTATTCACTTGGGCAGATAAATACAAACAAGCCCTTCACAAGCTGAAATCAATGGAAGGCTTCCACGCCATTGCCATTAATGATCCGGCTGTGAAACAAGATGAGAATTACAGCATTTATAATGAAGGCGTAGAAAAAGATTTCTATGGTAAAAATCCAGATGGTTCTAACTTTATCGGACCTGTATGGCCTGGTGATTCCGCCTTCCCTGACTTCTCTAAAGAAGAAGTGCGTGACTGGTGGGCAAAACACCACGACGTGCTATTCAATGAAGGAATTGATGGAATCTGGAATGACATGAACGAGCCGGCTGTATTTTTAGATGGCGGTAAGTATAACCACACGATGCCTTTAGATACGTATTTCGGTTATGAAGACGACAAAATTATGCACACAGAGTATCACAATTTATACGGCCATGACGAAGCCGAAGCAACATACAATGCATTTGGCATGCACAAGCCGAATGAACGTCCATTCGTGTTAACACGCGACATGTTTGCCGGCACTCAGCGTTATGCTGCTCTATGGACTGGCGATAACGTAAGTAACTGGGAGCACCTGCAAATGTCACTTCCGATGAACATGAACATTGGTTTATCTGGTGTATCTTTTGTCGGTAACGATATTGGCGGATTCGCTTCACGTCCTGACAGTGAGCTTTACACTCGCTGGATTCAAGTAGGAGCTTTCCTTCCATTCTCTCGTATCCATTATGATTCAGATGCGAAAGCAGAAGTGAAACAAGGTCAAGAGCCTTGGGCGTTTGGTCCAGAAACAGAAGAAATTGCTAAGAAATACATCAACATGCGCTATCAATTAATGCCTTACCTATACAATGCATTCCAAGATTCTTCTGAAACAGGAAAACCGGTTCAGCAGCCGCTTGTTTATCACTATCAAGAAGATCCAAACACATACGATATCAGCAATCAATTTATGTTCGGTGATTCTATGATGCTTTCACCTGTCGTAAAAGCTGGACAAACTTCTCGTGATGTTTATTTGCCTAAAGGCGAAACGTGGGTTGATTACTGGACGAAGAAAGAATATAAAGGCGGCCAAACGATTCAAGTGGACGCTCCTGTTGAACATCTGCCAATCTTCGTGAAGAAGGATTCTATGATCCCAACTCGTGAAGTACAGCAATATACAGGTGAAAACGAACTGACTAATCTTGTGCTTGATGCCTATGTGGATCATGAAGCACAATACAGCTTCTATGAGGATGACGGAAAATCTCTTGCCCACCAAAATGGTGAGTTTGATGAAACGGTCTTCAATCTTGAGCAAAAAGGCAACAAAATCGAGTTCTCTAAATCAACGAAAACAGATCGTTTCGATTCTGCTCTAGAACAAGTCACATTGAAATTGAATAATGAAAAAGCACCGAAAAAAGTTCAAGCTGCTAACAAGAAATATAAACAAGTGGCTTCAATGGACGAAATGACGAACACAACACGTTCTTTCTTCTATGACGCAAAAACAAAAACGATTTACATCAACATTCCAGTTGAAGAGAACAAAAAAGTTCAAGTTAAGTTTTAATTTTATTTAATAGAAGGGACTACTCACTTTTTGTGAATAGTCCCTTTCATCTTTTTATAAGCAGGTGATCTATAATGAACCAAAAACTTTTATGGGGCTTACTATTAGGAATTGTCGCCTTTATTATTCTGATGGCAGTCTATACATACACCCGACCTTCTGCGCCACTAAAAGAAGAATCATCCGATATTCTGTTTTCTAACCTTCATACCGACCAAGCTCGGTACGACCCTAAACACCAAGTGACATTCAGTATAAAAAATCATATTAAACCAGACCATGTCACCATCACTTATTATCATCTAAACGATCTAATTAAAAAGCAACATCTCACAGTTGATGAGCCTGGCGAACATATTTGGTCATGGAAGCCGCCTGAGGATGATTACCGGGGATATTTAATTGAAGTCACTATGAAAAAGGACGATCGCATTCAGTCAGAAACCATTGCCGTAGATGTATCTAGTGATTGGAGAAAGTTCCCGAGATACGGATTTCTCTCCCGCTTTGACGATTCTGCCGCGGTAAATGGGCAATCAGTTATTGATGACCTCAACCGCTATCATATAAACGGGCTGCAATTTTACGATTGGCATTACGAACATCAAGAACCGCTGAAGATGGACAATTCCTCACCTGCCTCTCATTGGGAAGATGTAGCCACCCGTCATATTTCCTTTGATGCGGTTCAACAGTACATTGAATGGGCCCATGAAACAAACATGAAAGCCATGAGCTATAACCTCCTTTACGGTTCATTTGAAAACCGGGATCTTCCTCGCGAATGGCAGCTGTTTAAAGACCCTGATCAACAGCAAGCCGATCAGCACCCTTTACCAGACGACTGGAAAAGCAACGTCAATGTCATGAACCCTACAAACCCGTGGTGGCAGGAACACTTAATCAATCAGCAGAAACAAGTGTATGCCCACTTGCCCTTTGACGGCTGGCATATTGACCAATTGGGAGACCGTGGAGAAGTGTACAACGAGTGGGGAGACAGAATCAATGTAGCTGAAAGCTTCCAGCCGTTTCTTCAGGAAATAAAAGAACAGATGCCTGATAAGGAGATGGTACTGAATGCTGTAAATCAGTATGGTCAGTCCTCCATTGCCGAAGCCTCCCCTTCCTTTCTGTACACAGAAGTGTGGGACGAATACAAAACTTATAATGACCTCAAGCGAATATTAGACGAAAACGCCGCTCTATCAAAAACAGATCAAAGTTCCGTCCTCGCCGCATACATGAATTATGACCGTTCCGATCAACCAGGTAATCTGAACGAAGCTGGCATCTTACTGACGGATGCCGTGATTTTTGCGAGTGGCGGTGCTCACCTGGAACTAGGAGAGCATATGTTGTCGAAGGAATATTTCCCTCATAACAACTTGCAAATGTCAGCGGGTCTGAAGAAGAAAATGATGGCCTATTACGATTTTTTGACCGCTTATGAAAATGTTTTAAGAGATAACATAAGTGAATCATCTCTATCGATCGACGCCAATCAGCCGATTCCACTCTCTGTTGGAGAAGCTAAAAAAGATCACATTTGGGTGTTGCCAAAAGAAAAAGGCAACAGACAAATGATTCACTTCATTAACCTCCTTGATGCAGAAACAATAGAGTGGCGTGATACGAATGCAACTCAGCCAGTACCAGAGCTGCGGACGAATCTAACATTTACTATAGAAGAAGATCGCCGCGTAAAAGAGATTTGGATGGCTTCACCTGACTATCACTCAGGAAAACCTGTCGCTGTTCCTTTTGAACAATCCGAGAGCCAGACGACCTTTACCCTGCCTTCTCTCACCTACTGGGACATGCTAGTAGTGGAATACGAAGAATGAGACGGCACTCTTTTATCTGTTTGGCAGGATTATTGAAAGAACTGGCTTAAAAATAGGGAATTTAGAAAGAATGTAGCCCATTTTAGAAAGAATAACCCCTTAATCGGCAGGAATATATGCGATTTTGGAAAGATTAATCTCCTGACCCACAGGAATTCACACGATTTAAGCAAGAGTCATGATACTCTGAACTCAAAACAAAACAGGACCGCTGAAGAATCCAGTGTAAACTGACTCATTCAGCGGTCCTGTTCTATTTAAAACCATACATGTGAATCTCCTTGCTGTTCTTCAGCATGTTGATACACATTCCTACTATCAATTTCAGATTGAAAGTATTCTTTAATGATTTTCTCATCTGAATGCGGGATAGACTTGCCTTTCACAATCTGCGCCCCGTTAATGCACCCGCTCGTTAACAAGACGATATCCCCTTCCCCACTTTTCTCCAAAGCCCTACGCACACCTTCCGACCGACTCGTTGTTTGGTAAATAGGCTGGTTATGCGGAACGGCGAATCCTGTCATGACCTGATTGACGATTTCTTCTGGATCATGATATCCCGGATGATCCACCGTTACGATTAAAACATCCGCTTCCCCATCAGCTGCTTTCGCCATTTTTGGCATTTTACCAAAATCACGTATGCCAATTCCCGCGATCATGGCAATCAGTCGGCTATGTGGAATTTTCTTCACTTCATCAAGCACAGACTTTAAAGCAACCGGCGTATGAGCATAATCTAAGATCACTTTACGCCCGGCCGTTTGAATAGTTTGGAACCGGCCTTCTACTTGAGGCATTTGCGGAAGAACAGCGAGAATATCTTCCATCTCTACTCCGATGAGCAAGGCCGCTCCAATGGCCGCTGTTAAGTTTCCAATATTGTATTCTCCGTAAAGCGGAACCTCGATTCTTTCTGTCACGTCCTGCCACGTTAAGTCAAACGCCATGCCTTCTTCGTGATGCTCGCAGTTTCCCCACACTAGATCCGCTCCTGATTCCACTCTTCGGCTGTACGTAATCACTGGATGATCAGCTATAGCTAGAATCCGTGAGGCCATTTCTTGATCATCCACGTTTACCACGCTTGTCTTCGCCTGTTTGAAAAGCTGCAGCTTAGACTGTGTATAATGATCCATCGTACGGTGATATTCCATATGTTCCTCTGACACATTGGTGTGAATCGCGACATCAAACCTGATCCCCTCGACTCGTTTCTGGTCCAGAGAAATAGAAGACACCTCCATAGCGGCAGCCTTGTGATTTGATGCGACTAACTTATGAAAAATCTGATGGATATTTGGCGCCATCGGAGTAGTCGGCGTGCTTTTCTCAAATTCCAGCTTCCCCTCTTTCGTCCAAATGCCCGTTGTCCCAAGCAGCCCGCAATCTATATCGAGTAAATTAAATAAGCTGCTTACAAACGTTGCCACCGTTGTTTTTCCGTTCGTGCCTGTGACACCTACTTTCACTAGATGATCTTTGGCATTCTCATAAAAGTAGATGGAAAAATAGGCGAGAGCTTCTTTCGTATTTTTGACATGAAGAAATGTACGCGCCGGGTGCTTCTGGCTAAACGATTGCAAAATATCAGCTTGACTGCCAACAATGGTCATGGCACCTTGCTGTATAGCTTGTTCTATATATAAATGCCCGTCCGTATTTTCCCCTTCGATACAAAAAAAGACCGAACCGTTTTGTACTTGATGAGAATTATAAGCAATGCTTGTCACTTCTTGACGAGCAGGGCCAAACAGGTGGACAACTGAAAACTGGGGAATGAGGGAAAATGATATCCGCATAGAAAGCTCCTTTTTCTAACATGTGTTTTTTTATATAGTTACCCCAATTTAAAACAGTTATCCGATTTTCTAGCGCACTCAGCACATCCAGTAGTTAGAACGATTAGTTTATTTTGGAATCGGTCCGGGAATGATGTGAAAGAGATTTCATTTTTACAAGGAGGACTACAATGAAGAAATGGGGATATTCAGCGTTAACTGTATTAATGATGGTGACTGCTGCAGGCTGCAGTGGAAATGAAGAAGAACCAGAAGATAAAACAAAAGAAGAACAAACGGAACCAGCTGAAACAAATGAAACAACAGAAGGCACGATGACAGAAGAAACAAACGAAGAGTCGACTGATTTGACGAGCGGCGTAGAAGGAGTTCACAACTCCCTGCAAACACTGAAAAATGCGGTTGAAACACCTGACAATCAGGACGAAATGAAGAAGTCCGGTGAAGAATTAGAAGAGAAATGGGATCAGATTGAGAAAGACGTAGAAGAACAATATCCCGAAGACTATGCAAACATCGAAGAGAGTCTTTATCCATTAATGGATGAGGCTAAAAAGGATGAGCCTGATACAGAAAAAATGAAACCACTAATAGAAGATACCGATAAAAAGCTGACAGAGTTTAAAGACAAAATTCTTCCAGCCAGCTAACACTAAGGGAGCCTGCATATACAGGCTCCCTATTGAATGTTCGTTAAACGAATCAATTCCACTTCATCTTGTATGCCTAATAAAGAAGCTCGAAAGACTTCCATTTCACAGGCATAAAATGTCGAGACGGATTGTTCATATTCTTCCGTCCACTCTTTATAGCTTACAACTACATCATGACCCTGGCTTTGCTGCTGAATGCGTGCTGCCATATTCACCGTATGACCAAAGTAATCCAGCAAATCATTGGCATTGACGACAATAGCAGGTCCGGTATAAAGTCCGATTTTGATAGCCATCTCCTTAACCTGTGATTCTTTCAAGTTTCCTTGAATTTCAAGCGCCGCTTTTACAGCATCTTTGGGTCGGTAAAAAGCAGCCATGACCGAATCGCCTATTGTTTTCACCACTGCTCCGTTATTAGCCGAGATCCATTTTCTTAAATAATCAAAATGCCTGTATACTTGCTGATACGCCTTGGCATCTCCTATGTTTTCATATAATGAAGTCGACCCTTTTAAATCCGTGAACAAGATCGTCAGCGACTCTACGCCAATTTGCTGATCTGAAGACAGCACTTCTTTAGAAAATAAATCACGAAACAACTGGGAAGAAGCGATATTAGCAGCCGTTACCGCTTGGGGATCCCACTCGACTTTTTCTAAAACGGCCACTAGTTCAGACTGTGTCTGATTCCAGATACGGAACTTTCCGCCTTCTGAATTTAAAGAAACGGAGGACTTTTCAAATCCCGTTTCACCAACAATTAATTCTGGTTCGTTTGGTGACTCTGCTGAATAAACGGCCGCTTGGTCATTTCTTTGCAGCAAGCGGATTCTCATCTCTCCGGGTAAAGCCGGATAATGAACAATTTCCATCTCTTGCGGTTTTAGTCGATATTGCCCTAAGACATGAGGAGACGTCATCGGCCCTCCTATGCAGTATGTTTGATCTGTCGCCTGCCTTATAGATGGGTGTACGGAAAAGCGCATTTCGATGTAGCGGTCAAAGTTCATCTCATAATCTACTCCGCAAACGTCACAGTGCACTTCATTCTTGACGTCCTTCATAGAAGCAGCGGATGCTTTCGGCACGCGGCAGTTCGGACACATTAAAGTAAAGCTTTGTTTTAAGAGTCCAATCTTCGTCGCCTGCAAGAACATCGCCAGCACCTGCTGCCGATCTTCTTTCCATTGATCAGCTAGCTGATAGGGCTTCATTTGAAGCACTTCATCGTCTCCATGCTCAGTGAGGTGAATAATGAGTCTTTCCACTTGGCCTGTATGTCGGTGAACGACATGAAGTTGCTCCGAAAGCTTTGCCAAGCGTTCTTTATCCACTGCCCATCCTCTCTTCTCTTGAGGAAGCCTGTCAAATTCCCGCGTCCGATTCTCTGCTATGTACAGATCAACATATTCCATAATTTTCTTTATGGATTTCACACCGACCAAAGGAATAGCTGCCAGACCTAAAGGGTTCGCTGGCAGAAAACGTGCAGTGCCGATAATTTCGGTCGCCGACTGATCGCCTATTTGTTCATCACTACCCTTAAACTCCAAACTCCACAGGAGCCGTTTAATCGGCCCGCTTTCATAGACTCTTTCGACGCTATACCGCTCTTCCTTCACCCATTCAAAAGGGTACTCTCTCCACTTCATTGGAACAACTCCGAACACTTTCGCTTCCGCATAGCGAAAGAACGTGCGATCAATAAACTGAGCAGGTGAAAAATGTACAGAAAACAGACCAGAGACCCGATTTAGATGATCTGTGTGGGATAACAGTTCCCATACCTTAGTTCTCGGCAGATGGACTAGTCTCTTAAACTGATACACTTTTTCATTCAAATAGAGTCCTCCTTCACCACGTCTGTGTACCTTTCTTTAATCTCCACAAACTGATCGATATGAGCAAGAAAAATATCTGCCAAAAGCGGATCAAATTGCTTCCCTTTCTCTTCTTGAATCAGCTGAATAATCTTAGGAAGCGGCCATGCTTTTTTATAGATCCGGTCGCTAGCTAGTGCATCAAACACATCCGCCAGCCCCGTAATACGGGCATACAGATGAATCTCTTCTGCTTTCAGGCCATTCGGATATCCCTTTCCGTCCCAGCGCTCATGGTGCTGATGAGCAATAATGGCAGCGATCTTTAGAATGCGCCGCTTTGAGCCTTTAAAGATATGGTAGCCAGTCGTCGTATGCGTTTTAATCACATCAAACTCTTCACTTGTCAGCTTCCCTGGCTTCTCCAAGATGCTGTCAGGAATGGCTACCTTTCCAATATCGTGCATAGGTGATGCCAGCTCGATCAAGCTTGCTTCATTCTCACTCAATCCGTACAGCCTAGCGAGTAAATAGGAATACTTAGCGACTCGTTTCACATGCTGGCCTGTTTCCTGCGAGCGGCTTTCTCCTACCTCACCTAGTCTGAAGATAATTTCCTTTTGTGTTTCTACTAATTCCTCGTGCAGCAGAGCGGCTTGAATCGATTTCCCCATATAAGAAGCAGCAAATTGTAAATGCTTAACATCTAGATCGGAGAATGCTCCCGTGCCTGTCATTTTATTAATCGCCTGATATGCGCCAATAATCGTTCCGTCAAAGTTTCGAATCGGTATACACAGCACGGACTTCGTTTGATAGCCAGTCTGCTGGTCAATAGCATCATTAAAGCGAGTATCCTTGTATGCATCCTTAACCAGTACGGTTTCTCCTGATAGAATCGTATGCCCGGCAAGTCCAGCTGGGTGAGGAATTTCTACTCGCTCTAACCCGTCGGCTACTTTTGTCCAAATCACCTTCCGTTCTTCATCGAGCAGCCATAACGTACACCTGTCTGCCTGAATCCACTTCCGCCCCATTTCTGCCATTAATACGAGCAGCCGGTCTAGGTCATTTTCACCTGAGATCTTTGCTGCGTAAGTAAACATAATTTCAAGCATCTCTTCCGGCAACAGTTCTGCTTGTTTCACACTACCTTGTTGATTGACTAACACATAGCCACTTCCTTTTATCCCATTCTGCTTAAATCGTTATATAGTAAAAATTCATTTTATTTCTTTTTTATCTATGCTAATTTAAATATAACAAAATTAGTTATTTTTACCTAATTATAAACTGCATGAGGTATTTATGGGAGAATTTAATCTATTATTTCTAGCACATTTGATTGGCGATTTTTTATTTCAAACAAGCTGGATGTCTAAGTATAAATCCACGCGCTGGGTGCCACTGCTTGTCCATTGCTTCGTTTACACCTTTACAGTCAGCATTTTCGCCTGGCTTACATTCGGAGGACTATCGTTCCCAGCCATTGGTTTTATCTTTATTACCCACGTGATCTTAGACCGGCGCCGGTTTGTCCAATGGTGGGTCAGCACCATTATGCAGGCGAAGGGACCTGAGTCCGCTTGGCTTGGGATTGTTGTGGATCAGACCTTCCACTTACTAGTGCTCGCTGCTGCTCTTAGCCTTTAAAAGAGGACGCCAGAAGTTTTTGTTTTCTGGCGTTTATTCATCTTTATTATTCTTTCCATTTGAATTATGTTTGGTAAAGAAGAAGGCGACGCTGCCTGAAAACCCGCCAATTAATGCCCCCACGATAATATTGACAATGTCGCTGTTTTCTTTGAATAAAAATACACAAGCTGTTAAAACCGCTAATAGAGAAAAAGAAAACAGGTGTTCAAACTTAATTCGCTTCATATCAAGCCCCCCATTACTGTTCACTTTCACTTCATTGATTCCTTCCTTCTAGTGTATTCACTTGATTGGGACGTGCCTTTGATGACAGCCCATTCATGACAAATTCTAGTTCCACACGAAAAAGACAGCCTAATTAAATTAGACTGCCAAGCTATATTCCTGTTTCTCGGTTGATAAGTAGAACGCCATTTCTAACATAGAAAAAAACGCCCGACTAGTAATAGTAAGACGTTTTAACAGTTATTTACTCCGCGACCTCCGCGTCTGTTAAATCAATATGTCCTTCTCCCCATGCACACATCGCATCTAAAATCGGACGCAGCGACCAGCCGTACTCGGTCAATGAGTAAACCACTTTCGGAGGCACCTGATCAAAAACTATTCGATTGACGACTCCATCTGCTTCAAGTTCGCGCAGCTGCTGGGTAAGCATTTTCTGCGTAATGCCAGGCATTAACCGCTTTAATTCACTTGTCCGCTTCTCGCCTTTAATTAAGTGGCACATAATCACCACTTTCCACTTGCCGCCAATGACATCCAATGTCGCTTCTACAGGAATATTATAAGCCATCTTCTTCCTCCTCTATTTCATAGGTACTTTTAAGTTCCTACATCACTTTAAAGTGCGTACTTCTCATAAGTTCTTCTTCCTCCCATAATAGCATGTGTTAGATCTTTTCAAAAGATATTTTTAGACCATAGGCACTTTTAAGTTCCTACATTACTTTAAAGTGCGTACTTCTCTTTATGAATTGTATCTAGCATAATGACAACAGCAAGAAAAAAGGCATGGGCCCGCCTTTACATTTACTAGGAGGTAATTAACTTATGACTCAGCAAGCATCAGTCAAAAATGGAACAATTGCCTTATGGGCATTAGCCATTAGCGCATTTGGAATTGGTACGACAGAATTTATTCCCGTCGGACTTCTCGCTTCTATCGCAGAAGATTTTAATATTGGTGTCACACTCGCAGGATTATTGATTTCAGGATATGCCATTGGCGTCGCAGTTGGAGCACCTATTCTCACCGCTTTAACGAATCGCGTCAGCAGAAAAACACTTTTAATGGCCTTGATGGTTATTTTTATCGGCGGTAATTCATTAGCGGCTTTATCACCGACATTTGAGATATTAGTAGCCGCTCGTTTCATTACCGCTTTTGCTCATGGATTATTCTTTTCAATCGGTTCAACGATTGCGGTTCAATTAGTTCCGCCACATAAAAAAGCAAGTGCGATTGCCTTAATGTTTACTGGCTTAACAGTTGCTATTGTAACCGGTGTTCCACTTGGTACATTTATCGGCCAGGCATTTGGATGGAGAGCAACGTTTTGGGGAGTTGCTTTACTTGGGGTGATTGCGATTATCGCCAGTGCTCTGTTAATTCCGAGCAACTTAAAGCAGTCTCCTCCGGCTAAGTTCTCTGACATGTTTAAACTCGTCACCAACAGCCGCTTGCTGCTTGGTTTTGCCATCACGATCTTAGGTTATGGCGGAACGTTTGTGGCATTCACTTATTTAACTCCGCTTCTGCAGGACGTTACAGGCATTCAGCCAAAAACAATTAGCATCGTGCTGATCGTCTATGGATTGGCGGTTGCTATCGGAAATTCACTCGGCGGCAAATTCGCCAATCAGCATCCGGCAAAAGCCTTGTTCTGGATGTTTATTGTTCAAGCATCGATCTTAATTGTCATGAGTTTCATGATTCCATTTAAAGTCGCTGGACTAATTGCCGTTGTACTAATGGGACTGCTTGCCTTTATGAATGTAGCTGGTCTGCAGTTATATATTGTGCAGCTCGCTGAAAAATATGTTCCAACAGCAGTCGATGTCGCATCCGCTTTAAACATCGCCGCCTTTAATATCGGAATTGCCATTGGGGCAACTGTCGGCGGATTGGTCGTCGATTCAATCGGACTTGTTCACACGCCATGGGTAGGCGGCGTTATGGTTATTATCGCTGTATTCTTAACCGGAGTTTCTTTAAGACTTGAGAAAAAATAATGAAGAGGCTGGCCGAGGCCAGCCCTTTTTAAATGGAGGAATAGACATGTTTGACACTCACAAAAGTTTTCAAAATATGTACCATGAAAACGAGTTAACTCTCGGATTGCATATCCCTTTAGAAAATTATCAAATGTCTGCACCAACAATGGAAGGACAAATTGAACTGGCGAAGAAAGCTGAACACTATGGGTTTACCGCTCTTTGGCTTCGTGATGTACTGCTGAAAGATCCCAACTTTCTAGATCCTGCTGTTGGCCAAATTTATGACATATTAATTTACGCGACTCATTTGTTAAGCCAAACCAAAGAAATCGCCATCGGCACCTCTGCACTTGTTTTGCCCTTGCGCCACCCTTTGCGTTTAGCAAAAGAAGTCGCAACCATCGAGGCTTTATTTCCTGAACGCCTCATTATGGGTGTCTCATCCGGTGACCGCCGAGCTGATTTTCATGGTCTTGGCGTCGAGCATGCGACTCGCGGCCGTCAATTCAAAGAAGCATTAGATGTCTTCGAACGTGCACTTTATGAGAAGTATCCAGTGATTGATTCCTGCTATGGACGCATTGATCAAGCGACCGTTGTGCCTTATACGAATCAGCGTATCCCTACAATGATTACAGGGTTTTCCCAGCAGGATATGAGCTGGATTGGCGAACATGGTGATGGCTGGATGTATTATCCGCAAGGACCTGTGCAGCAGCAACAAGCGATCGCTCATTGGCGGGAAGCTTCAGAACCATTTCTTCATTCAACTTTCCGTCCCTTCTCAATGCCAATGCACCTCGACTTAGCAGAAGACCCCAATGAAGAAGCAACCGGCATACGCTTAGGCTTTCGCGTCGGACGAAATAAATTAATTGAACTGCTCGAAGCCTACCGGTCAATTGGTGTCAACCATCTATTCTTCGCCCTATTTGACGGTCAACGTCCAGCCGAAGACGTCATGGATGAATTAGGAGAATACGTGGTACCCCATTTTTCTCCTTTAAGTAAGAGATAATAATAGTTGAAACAATTAATAAAACTGTCCCGCAGTGAAGAAACGCGCCTTAACATTTCTTCCGGGACAGTTTTTATTTTGCTTTTTTGCTTAAGTTCTCCCTCGAATTTCGGTTGTTTTTGTCGCGACCGTTTCAATATCAAGGTAGAAATAAAGTGCGAAAAACCACGCATTGGTTATTCCCACTATAAACTTAATCCATCACACGCTGTGTCTGCTTCAATGGAAATTGAAGAATGACAGTTGTTCCTTCCCCCACTTGACTAAAGTACTTAATCGTACCATGATGCTCTTTAATAATCCGTGTACTAACCATCAAGCCAAGGCCAGTACCTTTTTCTTTGTTGGTGAAAAAAGGCTCCCCTAACTTTTCGATACGTTCTGGCGAAATACCACATCCAACGTCAATCACTTCTACAACTGCATCGTTGTTTAGAGATTTGGCTCGAATGATGATTGATGCCCCTTTCGGTGATGCTTCGATCCCATTTTTGATCACATTAATAAAGACTTGTTTCATTTGATTCAGACTGGCTTCTATAAACAATTTCTCTTCTATCTCTTCTAACTGAATAGAGATTCCATGCATAACGGCATACGTTGTCAGAAGTTCTGTCACATCTACAAGCAGTTCATTTAACGAAACAGTCGCCACTTTCGATGTTTCTGGCTTAGCTACCATCATTAACTCTCCTGCTACATAGTCAATACGGTCTAACTCGCTAAGCATCACATTTAAATACGCTGGCTGGATGGGTCGTTCTTGGTTAATCAGTTGAATGAAGCCCTTTAACGAAGTAAGCGGATTCCGAATTTCATGTGCTACTCCTGCTGCTAGTTGCCCTACAATATTTAGCTTCTCTGTTCTTCTAAGATATTCCTCATTCTCTTTAATCGCAGTCACATCGTTCACTACACAAAGTAATTCTACTTGATTTTTAGAAGAATAGATGAGCTTCTTAATCACTTGAACAGCCGACTCTTCCCCATATTTGTTTACTATAGTCGTTTCATATGACGGTTTCTCTTTCAGTTGTTGAATGAGGGATAGATCCTCTGCCATCCATTCGCCAGCTGCTGATCGGTTTAAAAAAGCGCGTTCATTCTTTCCAATAGCCTCTTCTTGATCGATCCCATAAAATTGAGCAAAGGCCTCATTCACCATTGCGAAATTTCCACGGCTATCTCTTATATAAATTAAATTCGGATTTATATCTATGACTTTCTTTAAGAAGGCTCTCTGTAAATGTAACCGTTCGCTAGAATCTTTGATGATGTTCTGGTGCATATTCACATACCCTAAAACGATGGCAATCACTAAAATAAATAAGGTGAAAATGGATTGAACCAAAGAGCTATTAGGAGATAAATTCACCACACCAAATAAATAAGCAGGGAGTAAGGCCCATAAAAACGTAGCAAGAAACCTTTTCATATTTTGATCTTTTATCTTTTTCACGAGATATAACGCCATCAAGTTAATGACTAGCATAGATAAGATATGAACTTTGAACGTCCATCCCCATTCACCTGATAGAGGATAATAAAAAGACTCGTTTAAGGTATCGTTGTAATGTAAGGTAAGACCTGATATTCCGAGATTGGTCCAGCCAACTACATAAACAAATACCGTCCAAGCTAGAAATAGTCCTACCGATTTCTTGTTGAATATATTTCGAAAAAACTTCATCTGCCTAGCAGATAATTTCATGCCCTCAAAGTAAAGCATCGTATACACTAAATAGAACAAGACAAATACAAAACTTACTGAACCAATTCGAAAAAAACGAAACAAGAGTTCAATAGTGTGCTCGGTTAATATATTGACACCAAATAGAATAGCGATACTTAACTGCCAAGCAGTAATTGACATAAAAAATAAAAATACTGTCGTGATCGGTTTTCCATTTTTCAAATGACTGATGAGAAACAAAGACATTAAAGGAAAACCAGAGAATAATATAAGTAGTAGAAAAGCCATTACAGCTCGTACTCCCTAGTTAATAGAAGCCCAGTGTTGCTTCCTCCAAACCCATGGGAAGTAATAGCAACTGATTGCACCAGTTTTTTCCAGTTCTCTAAAACAACGGGTACATGCTCAAATCCATTCATGTCTGTACCGACTGTCGCAGGAATAAATTCTTCCTGCATACTAATGATAGCGGCAATCGCTTGAATCACTCCAGACGCAGCAAATGTATGACCAATTAATCCCTTGATCGTCGTAATAGGTGTATCTGCCGAAAAGCAATGTTTGTGAGCAATAGCTTCAATAATATCATTTTCCATTAGACCAAGTGCTTGACTGCTTATATAATCTGGTTTATATTCACGACAGATGTTTTCAAGCACTATGCTCATCTTTTCTCCTGTCTTATCTGATTCAAGTATAGATAAGTTATCATGGTTAGAGTAGGATTCCTGTATTCTTCCTAAAGGTGCTGCCCCTCTATGACGGGCATCACTTTCACGTTCTAATACTAAAGCTCCAGCTCCCTCTGATATGACAAACCCTTTGTCACTTCTAGAGAAAGGCATGCCCGCTAATTTTATGTCCTGCTCTGTAGATAACGCCTTCATTTTTGAGAAAGCATAGACAAGCGTCCGATTAATCGGCGCCTCTGCTCCACCCACAACGCATACATCAGTAAGATTTTGTTCTAACAATTGTTTC
Source organism: Bacillus ectoiniformans (assembly GCF_016908875.1). Taxonomy (GTDB): domain Bacteria; phylum Bacillota; class Bacilli; order Bacillales; family Domibacillaceae; genus Bacillus_BX; species Bacillus_BX ectoiniformans. Next base: position 115,613 of record NZ_JAFBES010000008.1, read on the forward strand.
CCTAAAGCAATAGCATCTGTACTAGCTGTGCATGTATTTCCCAATACAAGTTGTAAGTGATTAGCTTGCAGGTATGTACCTACCGCTAAAGAAACAGATCCGATATTCCCATCACTCACACCTGAAATTGGGTAATTTCTAAAATCATGAGAAGCTGCAAGAGTAGAAAGTTGCTCTAGCTCTGTTAAGCCAGCAACAGATGTACCAAAAATGACAGACAACCTTCGCTGATCATCTTTCTTTAATCCAGCTATTTTCACAGCCTCGGATGCCGCAGCAACAGCCAGTTTACTTACTCTTGAATGGCGTTTAAACTGTTGGCCTTCTAATATTGGTCCATCTATCACACCCATTACTAAATGAGGATTTTTTTTCGTACCGATATTTTTTACTAATTGTAGGGGTCGTTCCTTTTGCCACAATAAGTCTTTAAAAGCAGAAATATGACGGGCTCCTGGCACCTGCACGCCCATTCCTGTTACAACTATATTCTCCACCACTTTTGCCCTCCAGGTTGATGCCATTCATATTTTATATTGCGAGAGTTATTCTTCAATAATTCTTGTGACACACCTACTATATTACCTCTTTATTAGAAAAAAATGATATATTCGACAAAATAAGACATTTTTTGATAGTAGTACATTCATTTTTCTCTGTGCTTCCCATCTTAATGTCTAGGTCCCTATAGCATAACAGCCACACCTAGTAAACAAATAGCTGCACCGGCCCAATCGTATAGATCCGGCGTTTTTTTATCTATTCCCCAGCCCCATAAAACTGATAGCACAATAAAAACCCCTCCATAAGCCGCATACACACGGCCGAAAGAAGAAAAAGATTGAAACGTTGCAATGACACCATATAAAGCCAAAGCCACCCCTCCTGCCAAGCCCCAGGAAACTGGCTTACCTTCTCTAAGCCACATCCAGATCAAATAGCCTCCGCCAATTTCAGCTAATCCAGCCAAAACAAATAAGCCAATCGTATAAATCATTCCATTCTCCCTTCCAATTTCTCTTTATTTCCATTGGGCCTATCCTTTAAGCCTCTTTCAAAAAACCAATTAAATACTGGCATTCCACTTCATTTAACTCCTGTAAGGCCTTCATAAACTGCTTTACAAGATCCACCATATCCGGGCTGATTTCTTCACTTGCGGAATCAATAATCATGCCTATGACCGCTCCTACTACTGTCGACAGCTGAATGATCGGCACGTCAGATACATGGATTAAATTCACCGTTAACTCTTTAATCGTTTTTCCTTGCCTATTCAAGTAAACAAGCAGAACCCCGATAAAATAGGCGCATAATTCAACTTTATAATGAACGTTCGTCATCATGCTCAACAATGGCTCGATTGGCTGTTCGTCTTTGCTTGTCCTGCTCACAAAAGCCAAAACCTCATTCTTGATCTGGCTCCACTCTTCTTCAGCAGGTGCGCTTTTTCCCTGCTGAGCAAATAGGTTCTTTGATTGGTCAGTGGGAATATAAACGACGATCGACCTTCCTGTTTCATTCGGATTCACCGCATAGGTACGTTTCAAGAAATCATGTTTTTCTAATTCCTTCAACACATCATAGGCCGTCCACTTACTCACTCCGATCATTTCAGCAATGTCTGAATAATGAACAGGTTCATTCGTTTTCGAATACATATGAACAATTTCTTCTAAAAACTGTTTACGGCGGTTCGTTAGCTTCATTTCCATGCCTCCACATTTTTATATCCAATAAGTCAAACCATTCTCTATGTCGTAGGAATGTTAAACTGTACATCTGCATATTTATCATTCAAGTGGTTCTTCTGCAATCTATCCCCTATTATACTTGACATGCCTTAAATGAATTAGTTATAAATAAAATAACGAACACTTTTCTTTATTTTGCTAATTTTCTAACTATTAATCTTTTTCCATCGCAGCAGCTAAAGCACACTACTTATAGTTTTTGGGTCTTTTGGGTAAATAAATGACCCTATATAAAAAGGAGGGATTCAAATGTATCCAGTCTATTGCCGAATGTATCAAGGAGCATTTAGAACAGCTTCCCACTTTATGCCGTGGCGAAAACCACATGTTTTAGAAGGAGTGGATAGCTTGAAGCAGCTGCCTGCTCTCTTAAAAGAAATTGGTTTGCTGCACGTGTTGATTGTCACCGATAAAGGAATTACTTCACTTGGATTAATGGATAAATTGCTTAGAGGGCTTGAAGCAGAAGAGATACACTATACGATCTATGATCAAACCGTACCAAACCCGACCATTGAGCATATCGAGGAAGCACTGAAGCTGTACCATGCTAGCAAAAGCAAAGGCTTCATTGCTTTTGGGGGCGGCTCTTCGATTGATTGTGCCAAAGCGGTCGGCGCCCGGGTAGCCAGACCAGAAAAAAGCATCCCAAAAATGAAAGGCCAGCTAAAGATACGAAAGCCGATCCCTCCATTAGTAGCCATCCCTACTACATCAGGCACTGGGAGTGAAGCAACGCTTGCGGCTGTCGTCTCTAATCCACACACACAGGAAAAATATGCGCTGAACGATCATGTACTCATTCCTCACTATGCCGTTCTTGATCCATCGCTTACCGTTAAGCTTCCTCCTCACCTTACGTCTACGACAGGCATGGATGCCCTCACTCATGCGGTTGAAGCATACATTGGCAGAAGCAATAATAATGAAACGCGGCAATACAGCAGAGAAGCGGTACAACTAATCTTCAGCAATCTGTATGAGGCCTTTTCAAATGGCGAGAATCTGACCGCCCGTACCCATATGCAAAAAGCTTCTTATCTGGCGGGACTTGCCTTTACTAGAGCTTATGTGGGCTACGTCCATGCCATTTCCCATACACTTACGGGATATTACTCCACCCCTCATGGATTAGCCAATGCGATTGTATTGCCCTATGTACTGAAATATTACGGAGAATCTGTGCACAAGCCATTAGCGGAACTTGCCGATCTAATTGGTTTAAGCCAGCCGCAAGATTCCAATGCCCAAAAGGCCAATGCATTTATTGAAGCTGTTGAAAAGCTCAATGCAGATATGAATATTCCTCAAAAGGTAAATGGCTTGATTCAAGCTGATTTTCCTTTAATGGTAGAGCGCGCTTATAAAGAAGCAAACCCTTTATATCCAGTCCCTAAAGTTCTGTCTCGGAAGGATCTATTAACACTTTTTCACCAAATCAAAGCGTAGCTTCGGCATCCTTTACTGCTTACACATGACAAACTAGATAAGAGCCTTGACGATAGGCACCCCACTTTTTAATGTCCTATGGTCAAGGCTTTGACCTTATTTAGCTGTCTATCAGTCCCTAATCAATAATCATCATCCCCGCCGCCAAAGAAATCGTCAAATATTGACTCATCTTCTCCGCCGGACGCTTCTTCTTCATATCCACCTTCAGCCGATTCTTCTTCCTCATAACCCAACTCTTCAGCCAAATCCTCCAGCAGTTCATCAGCACCTAAGCCATCCAGCATATCACTTAACAGTACACCGCCTAGAATTCCCACGGCCATTCCTCCAACCATTCCGCCCATACCGCTGCTTTTGCGATGATAGTGCGAATAAGTAGACGGCTTAGTATACGCATGCGGATTTTCAACCGTTTCTGTCAGGTACTCTTTCAAAAGCTGGGCCAATTGTGTTTCATCGTCCAATACGGATTGCTCAAGGAAGAACTCGCGTTTGCTCTCGACTTCTTTAAATCCGCTTCGGCAGTCAACTTCTAGCCAGACTTGAACGCCTGTTTCTTCTAAAGCAAAACGCAATTCTATTTCATTCACTTCACCTGCAAAAGTCTGAGTCGGAATAAAGGCAAACTCTTGTCCATATTGATCTACTTTTCCTGAATCAGATTTCTCCTTGAATCCTAACTGGCCAAGCGCACGAAAAATCGACTGCACGGGTTGAGATACCTCAACCGTTAATAGATCTACATCTGAGCGATCGATGCCTCCTTCAATATCTAACTGGGTATCAAAATAGTAAGAAATTGTGCCTCTAGAAACAGGCAGACTTTCTGGAATTCGATACGTAAAAGGAACGGTCTTTTGCTCCTTTGGCAAAATAGACTGAGCCCCGCTCAGCGGAATTGTCGCTACTTCACGTTTGACCGTCCCTTGCTTCGTCGCTGCCGTCAGCATGAAACAAACGGCTAAACTATTTATCTTTTGCTCGACTTCCCCGCCTTGAATAAGCACTTCACCATTCACTGCTTCACCTGCAAAATAGGGACGATTCTCGAAGCGCAAGTCGACAGTGGCCGCCCCTTTCCCAAACTTGGCTAAAAATTTCTTAAGCATCTTATTTCCCCTTTTATTGTGTTTTTTGCGTTAAGGTTTATCATTTATCATTCTCATGGCTGTAATTAATGTCCTGCTTGTTCTTCCACTTTCAATATATATAGAAAGCTTTCGTTTCAGAACAAGCTGTTTAAAATCTAGGTTCAATAGCCTGTTTCAAGTTTTATGAATCATTTGACTTTTTTATTTCCCAATAAATCATTGATTCTTGCTCTTTTACTTTCTTGAAGTTTAACTTTTCTAACACTCGTAAAGACCCATAATTATCAAATGCCGTTTCAGCAATTACTTTATCGACGTTTGAAGTTTGAAAAGCCCATTGAACTAGCCCTTCTACCGCTTCTGTGGCATATCCTTTATTCCAATGTTCTTCAAGAAAACCATAGCCTGTTTCAACTATTCGCTCTTCATCTGGCCTCCCTTTAAAGCCTATGTCTCCAATGACGGCTTGATCTTCTTTACGAACAACCAGCCAAACACCCCAAAGCAGTAATGACGGATCATCTTGTAACTGCTGTAAATGATTCCTGATATGCGGCCCCATTTCGTAATTCTGCTGAATAGCCATTTTTATCGTTTCTTCCGAACACGGTATTACAATTAATCTGTCCGTTTCTACTTTCATGACCCCGCCCCTTTTCATCCAATGGAAGATCTTGTTTATGTATTACCATTATACTGAAATTCGAATGATTCATGATGACAATGTCACGATCCATTTATAATAAAAAGCACGAGCCAGCGCTTCCACGCTTCTGCTCGTGCTTTTATACTGTATAAGTTAACGAATCCGCTCTTCCGTATCTTTATCAAAGAAATGGACTTTATTCATGTTTATGCCAAGCTCAATGGTTTGTCCTGCAAGAGTCTCTGTACGTGCAGCCACACTTGCGATAAAGTTCTGCCCTTCAAGCTGAGAATAAATAATATTCTCTGCTCCTGTCAGCTCCGCCACCTCAACTTTGCATTCAATGGCGGACTCTTTAAAGGTGTCTAGAAACACTTGCTCATTATGGAAGTCCTCTGGTCTAATCCCTAGAATCACTTCCTTGCCTTCATAGTCTCTTTCACGAAGGAGTTTCATTTTCCCTTCAGGAATCGCAATGTGTTTATTGCCTATGGCAAATACACCGTTTTGAACAGTACCGTTAAAGAAGTTCATAGATGGCGATCCAATAAAGCTGCCGACAAACACATTATCTGGGTTGTCGTATACTTCTTTCGGCGAACCGACTTGCTGAATGATTCCATCCTTCATAACCACTAATCTTGTCGCCATTGTCATCGCTTCTGTCTGATCGTGTGTCACATAAATCGTCGTTGTATCTAACCGGCGATGAAGCTTTACAATTTCCGCACGCATTTGCACTCGAAGCTTCGCATCCAGATTGGATAACGGTTCGTCCATTAAGAAGACCTTCGCGTCACGCACAATCGCCCGTCCTAAAGCTACACGCTGACGCTGTCCGCCAGAAAGAGCTTTGGGCTTACGATCTAAATATTGTTCCAGCCCTAAGATCTTCGCTGCATCTTGTACTTTTCGGTCAATCTCATCCTTTGGTATCTTACGCAGCTTTAATCCAAAGGCAATATTATCATAGACAGTCATATGCGGGTAAAGCGCATAGTTTTGGAACACCATGGCAATGTCCCGGTCTTTCGGGGCTACATCATTTACCCGCTTTTCATCAATAAAGAAATCGCCTTTCGAAATTTCCTCTAAACCTGCTATCATTCGAAGAGTTGTTGACTTTCCACAGCCGGAAGGCCCGACAAATACGATGAATTCTTTATCCTCAATATGAAGATTAAAGTCTTTTACCGCTGTAACATTATTATCATATATTTTATAAATGTTGTTTAATTTCAATTCCGCCATTTCACTTGCCTCCTAATATACTGCGCATTTTACGCTTGTGATTAGTTGTAGTGCACTCTGTAGACCGCTGCCTCATAAGGCTTAAGTTTCATATGGCTAAGCGCGGATTGCTTCTCGTCATCATAGTTTCCAAACAATTTCTCAACAGACGCATACTTTACGTACTTCGGCATTTCAAATACCGACTCTTCTGCTGATAAGTTCGTCAGCACAAGAATCATGTCGTCTTCCCATGTTCTTGTGTACGCATAAATCTGCGGGTGATTTTCAAGCATAATATCGTAAGCTCCATACAGAAGCGTTTCGTTTTCTTTTCGGAATTGAATAAGTTTCTTATAGTAGTGATAAATAGAATTTGGATCTTTGACTGCTTTTTCGACATTGATGTCTTTATAATTCGGATTCACCTTCAGCCATGGAGTGCCGGTAGAGAAACCGCCATTCGGCTCATCATTCCACTGCATCGGCGTTCGTGAATTGTCACGGCCAGTCTGCCAGATGATCTCCATAATTTCTTCGTGTGTTTTCCCATTTTCCTTCTCAAGCTTATACAGGTTTTTAATCGCGACGTCATTATAATCGTCAATCGAAGAGAACTGCACATTCGTCATGCCGATTTCTTGGCCTTGATAAATAAATGGTGTTCCCTGCATCAGAAAGTACATTGTCGCCAGGGCTTTAGAAGATACATCCCAATATTTCGTGTCATCTCCTAAAATAGAGACAGACCGAGGTACATCGTGATTCTCTAAAAACAAAGCATTCCAGCCAATTCCTTCTAAGCCTTTTTGCCATTTCGTGTAGGATTCTTTAAACTTTGGCAAATCAACCGATGTCTCACTGTTCTTCTTCCATAAGCCAAGTGAATCGAATTGAAAGATCATGTTAAATGTTCCTTTGTCTTCTCCCACCCAAAGCTCGGCGTCTTCTGCTGACACGCCATTTGCTTCACCAACAGTCATCACATCGTATTTATCTAATGTTTCTTCTTTCAATTCATCTAAAAATTCATGTATGCCTTCTCTGTTCATATGCCCTTTATAAGAAGGAACATAACGCTTCTTGTCCGGGTTTGGCAGGTCAGGAAATCCTGGAACCTTTTTAATATGGGAAATCGCATCCACACGGAAACCATCGATGCCTTTATCTAGCCACCAGTTCACCATGTCGTATAAGTCTCGACGTACTTTCGGATTTTCCCAGTTCAAATCCGGCTGACGTTTAGCGAAGATATGCATGTAATATTGCTCTGTGTGCTCATCGTATTCCCAAGCAGATCCTCCAAAGATACTCTCCCAGTTATTCGGCTCTTCTCCATTCGGTTTAGGATCCTGCCAAATATAATAGTCTCTTTTCGGGTTGTCTTTACTTGAGCGAGATTCAATAAACCATGGATGGTCAGCTGATGTATGGTTAATAACTAAATCCATGATGATTTTCAGACCACGTTTGTGAGCTTCCTCCAACAGAAGATCGAAATCCTCCATTGTTCCAAATTCATCCATGATGTCTTGATAATCTGATATGTCATAGCCATTATCTTCATTAGGTGATTTATAAATCGGACAGATCCAAATGACTTCAATACCAAGATCTTTTAAATAATCTAACTTAGACATGATCCCTTTCAGATCTCCAATTCCATCTCCGTTGCTATCCATAAAGCTGCGTGGATATACTTGATAAACGACTGATTCTTTCCACCATATTTTCTTCATACATGATCCTCCTCGTCACATTTTACAATTGATAAATTCGTGCTTCATAAGGACGTAATACTAAGTCTTCCATCCGTTCTTTTTCCGTTACGTCTTGATAGTTAGCAAGTAATAAATGCGGTTCTTCTGTCAGCAGCTCCTCTGGACAATGAAAGCGGCTTTCATGATCCGCGTGATTTAAAACGATCAGCCAGCAGGTATCTTGATTCTTTCTCGTGTACGCATAAACCGCGTCATCATCTATGGAAAGATCATTGTACTCTCCATATACCATGACAGGATGTTCTTTCCGCAGACGAATCAGCTGCTGATAATAATGTAAAACAGAATGAGGCTCTTTCAAGTTTTCCTCGACATTAATGGTTGTATAGTTCGGATTGACTTTCATCCATGGTTTTCCGGTAGTGAACCCGCCGTGCTCCGTGGCGTTCCATTGGACAGGCGTGCGAGAATTATCTCGCGTTAATGGAAGCAAGTCTTTAAATACTTCCTTCGGGTTACGCCCTTTTTCTACTTCTTCTTTATATTTATTCTTCATCGCAATATCATGATAATCATCGATTGAGTCGAAACGGACTCCTGTCATTCCGATTTCTTCTCCTTGGTAAATATAAGGAATGCCAGGTAATGTATGAATCATGGTAGCTAAAAGCTTCGCAGACTCTTCCCGGTAAGTTCCGTCATTGCCATAGCGCGTCACTTGTCTTGTATGGTCATGATTATTTAAAAACTGAGAGTTTGTACCTTTTCCCTTTAACCCCTCGTACCAGCGGGTTTGAATATCCTTAAACTGCTTCATATTCCACGAAGGCATATCATCCGCCACTTCAAAGTGGAACAGCGTGTGCAATTCGTGACGATCCTCACCTACGTATAACGCTCCGTCTTCAGGAGTGACAAAAGGAATTTCTCCGACTGTCATCACATCATAATGGCACAGCACTTCCCGGTTCATCTCTTGAAGATACTCATGGATGCCTGGATTGTTCCCAAGGTATTGCAGATCCGCCGGTTTCTTCGCATCCGGAAAACCGTCTACTTTCGCTAATAGATTAATGACGTCCATTCGGAAGCCGTCGATCCCCTTATCAAGCCAATAACGCATCATATCGTAAATAGCGTGTCTGACCTCTTTATTCTCCCAGTTGAGATCAGGCTGTTCTACAGCGAATGAATGCATATAGTATTGATTCGTTTGTTCGTCGTATTCCCAAGCAGACGGGGCGAAGTAAGAGCGCCAGTTGTTCGGCTCTTTCCCATCTCTCGGATCCTTCCAAATGTACCAATCACGCTTCGGATGGTCTTTCGACGATTTCGATTCAAGAAACCAAGGGTGCTGATCGGAGGTGTGGTTGACGACGAGATCCATAATCAGTTTCATCCCGCGATTATGTACTTCCTCAAGCAGCCGCTCCCATGTCTCCATATCGCCAGCCTTCTCCATGATCGAATAATAGTCTGAAATATCGTAGCCGTTATCCACATCAGGTGATTCATAGCAAGGATTCAGCCAAATGACATCGACACCTAGCTCTTTTAGATAATCGAGCTTTGCAATCACACCTTCTAAATCACCGAACCCATCTCCATCTGTATCATAAAAGCTGCGCCAGTATACCTGGTAAACAACTGCCTCTTTCCACCACGTTTTCATTATTGATCCTCCTCTATCCCTGCTGTCTCACTACAGTCTTTCTTCTTTCGTTCTTGTTAGTGTCAAATATAAGCGGTAAAAAGCTGAAAATGATAGAAAGGCGGTCAATGAGCCTGTGAAGAATAGCAGCAGGAACAAGGGGCCTCTCACGCTTACATATACAAATGCCATTCCCGTAAGTAAAACAGCAATCAGCAACACCGGACTGCCTGCCGTAAGCAGCGCCGCTTTCTTCACTAAACTGCCTACCTTCATATCATAATGAGCATTCACCGAGAAAAAGTTCACTGTGAGCACATATAACAATAGTCCAAATATAAGAAATGCCATGCTGAGGATTGTATTCGCAGATTGGAAATACATATAATCAGCAATTAAAATGCTCCATACACTGGTGAAAATGATGCCGCCTTGAACGCTCTTTTTGTAATTTCCTTTATAATAAGCGAGATAAGAGCGAATAATTGAATCATGTTCCCGCTCTAAGATCCAATCGCGAACACTGGCAAACATAGCCGCGGTCGCGGGGAAAAAAAGAACAGGTGCTAACAGCGCAGCAGGCACCGCAAACAAAAACATCAGCTCCGCACTTTCTGCTTTCACGCTTTGAAACACAAAAAAGCTGAAAGGAAGGGTCAATAAAACCCAGAGCCCATTAACGAGTGAGAACCGCATGATCCATTCACTTGTTGAATATAACCCGTCTACAAGATTTCTCATTCCTCTTCCTCCCATTAGCTAATGTGTTTATTTATCATTCCAATTCGCTTTAGTTATCCAGCTCTTTCTCCGTCTTCTGTGCAACAAAAAAGCAAATCAGTGAAATCGTTTGCACTTTTGCGAAAAAAATTATTCTACAATCAGCGCCTTGCATGAGGCACGTTCTTCTATAAAGGTTGGGATAATAATACTTTTCTTCACCTTCGACACACTCTTCACTTCTTCGATCAAACACTTCGCTGACTCATAGCCTAACTGATAAATCTGTGTGTCAATCGATGTTAACGGCGGAGTGGCCAGCTTAGCAATCATTGTATTGTTAAAACTGATAATACTAATATCATCCGGCACTCTCAAGTTTTTCTCTCGCAAGCATAATAGCAGGTTAAGTGCGGTGAGATCATCTGTAACGACAAAGCCTGTTGGACACTCCGTTTGCTCCATCAATGTATCAATTACTTCTTTCATTGGCGCCGCTTTATCCAAACATTGAATAAAGGCCGGGTTGATAGAGATATGATTAAGTCTAAGAGCCTCTTGATAGCCATTTAATCTTGATTCAGATACTTCATACTGCGGCTGTTCACCGATAAATCCGATAGCAGTATGACCAAGGCCGATCAAGTATTCCGTGGCTTCCCTTGCCGCCAAGACATTGTCATTATTGACACTGATCATCTCATTTGCTTTCCCAATCGGTTTTCCAATCACGACAAAAGGGATCCCTTGCTTCTTTAAATAAGGTACCACCTTATCATCTTTTTTAGAATAAGTAACAATCAGTCCATCTACTCGCTTTCCTTGAACCATCTTGACTACATCTTGAAAGATCGCTTCATCTGACTCTCCGGTAGGGATGCTAATATGAAAATCTTCTTTATGACAAGAGGCGCTTATGCCTTTTAGCACTTCCGGAAAAAATGGGTCATGCAAAGAAGCCGTAGTGGAATTCTTCATCACAACACCGATTGTTTGGGTGGATTTCTGTGCAAGAACGCGCGCATTATGGTTTAAATAATACCCCATTTCCTCCATCACTTTTCGAACTTTCTTCTTCGTTTTCTCACTAATCCTTGGACTATCCGCGATCACTCGCGAGACGGTAGAAGGGGCAACGTTTGCCTGCTTTGCCACATCTTTAATCGTAACCGCCATTATTTTGCACCTTCTTTACTGCCAATTTACCTTATTTTCGTACGCTTTCATTAGGTTTTCTGATAGAGCAGAAAGTCCATTTTACTTTACTGCCCCTTCAGAAACACCTTCAATAATTTGCTTTTGAGCAAAGAAATAAGCAATGATTACTGGAATAATTGCAATCGTTAAACCTGCTAAGGCTAAGTGCCACTGTTTCGTGTACTGCCCAAAGAAGAAAAACATTTTTAATGGAATTGTCGCATTGCTTTCGCTCAATACCAAGGACGGCAATAAGTAGTCATTCCAAATCCATATGACGTTCAAGATCCCAACTGTGACAGAAATCGGCTTTAATAATGGGAAAATGATGTGGCGAAATGTCTGAAACTTATTCGCGCCGTCGATTAAAGCGGCTTCATCAAGTGATTGAGAAATCCCTGTCATCGCCCCGTGGTATAAGAAAATCGATAAGCTGCTTCCAAAACCTAAATACATAAACATTAAACCCGCTGGATTCAACATATCAGCCTGACCGAATAAAGAAACAAGCGGAATCATCACCGATTGGAACGGGATCAGCATCGCCGCGACGAACAGCATAAGGATACCTGCACTCAGCTTGCTTTTATTACGTGATAAGGCATAGCCGGCCATAGAAGAAAACACGATAATAATCGTTACACTGATGATGGTAATTAAGATCGAATTCCATAGAGATTGCATGAAGTTTAAATCGTCAAATGCATTGACGAAGTTTTCCAATGACCATTCTTCTGGAAATCCTAGCACACCCATGAAAATTTCTCTTTTTGTTTTAAAGGCATTTACGAGCATTAAATAAAAAGGAGACAGCCACAATAAGCCAAGCAGCAGGCCGAAAATGCCGATGACAACTGATGATTTCTTGTCGCTCATTACAAGTCAACCTCCCGTTTCTTATTGTAATACACTTGCGTTAAAGAAATCGCTGCAACGATCAGGAAGAACACAACTGCTTTTGCCTGCCCGTAGGCCATTTCTCTGGCGCTAAAAGCTGTTTTGACAATTTCCATGGCCACCATTTGTGTCGAGTCAAATGGACCTCCATTTGTTAAGGACAAGTTTTGGTCATAGATTTTAAATGAATTAGACAGAGTTAAGAACAAGCTTACTGTAAAGGCTGGAGCAACGAGCGGGAAGGTAATATTTTTAAAACGCTGGAAGCTGTTCGCCCCGTCAATTTTCGCCGCTTCAATTAATTCTCCAGGAATGTTTTGCAAATAGGCGATATAAATAATCATGATATAACCAGACATTTGCCAGCACGTTAAAATGACAAGTCCCCAGAACCCGGTACTAGTTGTCGATAACCATCCCTGCAGGCCTTCAATTCCTAGCGCTCGGCCAATATCGCTGAATACGCTGATAAAGATAAACTGCCAGATAAAGCCGAGAATTAAGCCGCCGATCATGTTTGGCATAAAGAAAATAGTTCGCAGCAGATTGCTTGTTTTCATTTTTCGTGTAACTAGTATGGCCAGACCTAGTCCAATGACATTCAAAAGAATAACTGTCACGAACGAGAATTTGACCGTGAACCAGATCGCATCTATAAAACTCTTGTCCTGTATCAGGTTCATGTAATGCTCGAAGCCTACGAATGTCGTTGCAGTCAGGCCATTCCAGTCAGTAAACGAATAATACGTTCCGTAAATTAATGGAACGAGAACAACGAGTCCGAGCGCTAATAAAACGGGTGTCAAGAACAGCCAAAATGATGTATCCCGATTTCTCATGAAGATCCCTCCGATGTATTTTTCTTGATAAATGCGAATAAAACAGCCTCTCAGCTGTTTTATTCACTTGTCTATTCTCTTACTTGCGTTTTTGTTCCCATTTCGCGATAGAGTCTTTCACGACTTCATCCCAAGTCATTTCACCAGAAAGGTACTTTTGCATGTTGCTTCCCGCTACACCAGTTCCCCAAGGGTTGCTTGGATAGCCAGTGAAGATCCAGCCGATTGTTTTACCTTCAGATGCATATTTGTAAATATCTTTTGAAAGCGGATCGCTAATTTTGTCTGTGTCGTATCCTTCAAACGCAGGGATAAACTTGAAGCTAGTAAGAACAGCTTCTTTCCCTTCATCAGATGTATATAGCCAGTCTAAGAATTTCTTAGATTCTTCAACTTCAGCTTTATCAGATTGAGAGTTTACAGCCCAGTAGTTTGGAACGCCGACTGGAATACTGCCTTCATGTCCTGTAACAGGAATTGGCAGAACACCGATGTTTTCAGCTAATTCCGGATCCATTTGTTCAACAGAAGGATATACCCAGTTTCCTTGCTGAATCATCGCTACACGCTCTAAAGAGAAGTACTCTTCTACTTGCTGTGAATAGTCTAAGCTTAATACCGGCTGAACGGAATATTTGTTTTGAAGGTCAAGGAAACGTTTCATTTCATCGCCTTTTTCGAAAGCGACTGTTTTCGCTTTGAAAGCTTCCATTACGTCACCATTGAACTCATCTGCTAAGAACGTGTTCGCTAAGTGGTCACCCATTACCCATGCTTCTTTACCTGGCAAAGCGAATACTGCTTCAATTCCAAGCTTTTTCTTTTGGCTGTCTAATTTTTTCGCAGCTTTTTCTAAATCTTCATGTGTAAGAATGGAAGCTGGATCAATGCCTGCTTTTTTGAAGATGTTTTTGTTATAGATCAAGCCGTATCCTTCTTGGTTCATTGGCAAGCCAAGAACTTTTTCGCCATCTTGCACTGTAGTTAATGTACCTTCTAGGGCAGACCCTGCTGCTTTCGTATCCGCTAAGTCCGTTAAGTATTTCTTATAATCAATGACGTCTTGAGGTCCAGTTACGTTGAAGATGTCGATATCTTCACCTGCAGAGAACGAAGATTTCAATACTGGAGCGTAATCCGTTCCACCGCCGACTGTTTTGACATTAATCTTAACACCTGGATTTTTTTCTTCATATTGTTTGACCAATTCCTCGAACTGGCTTTTAAACTCTACTTTTGCTTGGAAAATATCAATTGTGACATTCTCTCCGGCTGAACCGCTCTTTTCCTTATCTGAATCAGAAGATCCGCAGCCTGCTAATAACATTCCTGATACTGCCGCTACCGTTGCTACTTTCCCATAAAACTTCTTGCTCTTCATTACCTTCACTCCCCAGTAATAAAATAGTATGTTTCTTAATGAATTCGTTTGCACAGAATAATAGATAAAGCGCTTTCAAAATAGGTAAAAAAATAATATGTATTACCTTTTTTGCCGCTTTTGTACTCATAAATGTTCTGAGAAAACGTTTGCATTGATTAATTAAGTTGATAGTATCATAGGATATGTCACTGTGCAACAAAATTACTACATTAGTTTCAGAAATTATTAAAAAGTTATTACGAAATGATTGCAGTCTTTTTTGCTGTCATTTTATTATGAGTTCTAACCCTCTTAAATTGATCTCTGGAATTAAGTAACTACATGTATAGACCTTTGCAATCTTCCTATCTTCTCATCTACTTCCATTCAAATGGTGCTAAAGGCCGCTCCTAACAACCTAGAGGCTGGATGAGATCATAACTTATGACCCTTACTCCTGCTTTTTGGTATACAAGTGATTAAACTAAAATATGGAGGGTATTTCTAAAATAGTAAAAAATTATTTATAGTGGAGAGGAGAATATACATGTAATTTATAAGCATAATTCACAGTTTGCTCAATATTTCACAATATATTATTAGAAAGTTTTGGTACAATAACCTTGTGATATTACTAAACAAACTTTTCAACCTAAGCGTAGTTATTACGCTAATCTAAAGGAGAGATTTTCCATGAAAGCAGTCGTAGTTAACCCAAACAGCAAAGCAAACATTGAAGTCATTGAAAAGGAAATTCGGCCATTGAAGTCTGGCGAGGCCTTAGTGGATATAGAGTATTGCGGCGTTTGTCATACGGATCTACACGTAGCTGCTGGTGATTTCGGCAACGTTGAAGGCCGTGTTCTCGGTCATGAAGGAATCGGTGTTGTGTCTAAAATTGCAGATGATGTAACTAGTTTAAAAGTGGGCGATCGAGTAAGTGTTGCCTGGATGTTCGAAGCTTGCGGCAGATGTGAGTATTGTACAACAGGCCGGGAAACTTTTTGCCGTAATGTAAAAAATGCAGGCTATAGTGTGGACGGTGGCATGGCTGAACAATGTATCGTCACAGCTGATTACGCAGTAAAAGTTCCTGAAGGCCTAGATCCCGCACAAGCGAGCAGTATCACATGTGCTGGAGTGACAACTTATAAAGCGATTAAAGTAGCGGATATTAAACCTGGCCAATGGATCATCATCTATGGTTGCGGCGGATTGGGTAATCTAGCCATCCAATATGCCAAACATGTCTTTAATGCTAAAGTAATTGCTGTAGATATTAACGATGACAAATTAGCACTCGCTAAAGAAATTGGTGCAGATATGACGATCAATCCTATGACTCAAGGTGATGCGGATAAGATCATCCAAGAACAAGTCGGCGGCGCCTACTCCGCAGTGGTCACTGCTGTTTCTAAAGTGGCCTTTAACTCTGCGGTTAATGCTGTACGCGCTTGCGGAAAAGTGATTGCTGTAGGTCTGCCATCAGAAACAATGGATTTAAATATCCCGCGTCTCGTTCTTGACGGTATTGAAGTCGTTGGTTCATTAGTCGGTACTCGCAAAGATTTAGAAGAAGCTTTCCAATTTGGGGCAGAAGGCAAGGTTGTACCAGTTGTCCAAACACGCTGCTTGCATGAAGTCACAGACGTATTCGAAGAAATGAAACAAGGTAAAATCCAAGGCCGTATGGTCATCGACTTTAAAGCGAAGTAATGAATAGCAGCAAATAATAGTTTAATAGATTCAAAGAGGCGGAACCATTGGTTCTGCCTTTTTTTTTGCAATATGGGGATGGTTTGAAGATGTTAAGAAATTAAAAATTTCTTCAGACGTTAGCGCGCTATAGATTGGAGTTATCCGCCTTTAGAACCTCCAAAGTGCCAATAGAATAGTCTCGTCCTCCGGTAGAGCAACAAATTTACATCATCCGCTGTCTCCTTTCAATGAATATTTAATTCTCGCGTCTTTTCATGAGAGTTCAGACAAAAAAACGAGTAGAAATTAGACTGATTCGCTAATTCCTACTCGTTTTTTGATTATTTCCATCTATTTTACATACCTTTTTTTTCAAGCTAAATGAGACAAGAAACCCGTCTCCATGTACTAATATTACTCAACCGTCACCGACTTAGCCAAGTTTCTCGGCTTATCCACGTCACATTCACGATGCAGGGCAGCGTAATAGCTGATCAGCTGGAATGGGATGACTGATACAAGCGGTGTTAATAGCTTATGCACTTCTGGAAGAACGAAGCGATCGCTTTCTGATTCCAAGCCTTTCATGGAGATCACGCATGGGTTGGCGCCGCGAGCTGCTACTTCTTTCACGTTTCCGCGAATACTTAGATTCACGCTTTCTTGTGTTGCCAGCGCAATAACAGGTGTTCCGTCTTCAATTAAAGCAATCGTTCCATGCTTTAATTCTCCGCCGGCGAAACCTTCTGCTTGGATATAAGAAATTTCTTTCAGTTTCAAAGCACCCTCAAGGCCGACATAGAAATCAACTGAACGGCCGATGAAGAAACAATTGCGAGTTGTTGCTAAATACTCGCTGGCAATTTGCTCCATTTCCTCTTTCGCATCACACAACACTTCCATTGCGTTCGCTGCAATACCCAATTCTTTCACTAGATCGAAGTCCAGTTCAATACCTCTTGCTTTCGCTGTTACACCTGCTAGTATCGCTAGGACAGAAATCTGCGCAGTGTAGGCTTTCGTTGAAGCCACAGCAATCTCAGGTCCTGCGTGCAGAAGCATCGTATAATCTGCTTCACGAGATAAAGTTGACCCTGGTGCATTCGTGATCGTTAATGCTTTATAGCCCATTTCCTTTACCTTCACTAATACTGCGCGGCTATCTGCTGTTTCTCCGCTTTGTGAGATGAAGATGAACAATGGCTTCTCAGACAGTAAAGGCATATTGTAAACGAACTCACTCGCTACATGTACTTCTACTGGGATCTTCGCCATGTTTTCAATATATTGCTTTCCTACAAGGCCGGCATGATAACTTGTTCCGCATGCCACAATGTATAATCGGTCTGCTTCATCCATTGCTTTCGCGATCTTATCGTCTATGGCTAATTCGCCGCTCTCATTTTGATACGCTTGAACGATTTTGCGAGTCACTAGCGGCTGCTCGTCAATTTCTTTCAGCATATAATGAGGGTACGTGCCTTTTTCGATATCGCTCGCATCGAGTTCTGCTTTATAAGAATCACGAGTAACAGCTGTTCCGTCCAGTTTCTTAATCGCAACGCTGTCTTTCGTGACGATAACCATTTCTTTGTCCATTAATTCTACATACTCATCTGTTACTTGCAGCATCGCCATTGCATCTGATGCCACGACATTAAAGTCGTCTCCTAAACCAACAAGCAAAGGACTCTTGTTCTTCGCGACAAAAATCGTTTCTGCTGCTTCGCTGTCTAACAAAGCAAGTGCATAAGATCCTTTCAGCATACCTAATGTCTTTCGGAAGGCTTCTTCTGTTTCCATGCCTTCTTTAGAAAATAAGTCGATTAACTGAACGATAATCTCTGTGTCTGTATCACTGACTAACGCCACATCTAGCAAGTATTCACGTTTTAACTGCTCATAGTTTTCAATGACGCCGTTGTGCACAAGCGTAAAACGACCAGACGCACTTTGATGAGGGTGAGCATTCTCTTTACTTGGCACGCCGTGAGTCGCCCAGCGTGTATGTCCGATTCCAGTCTTCGCTTCTACGGATTGATCAACAATCCCACGCAGATCAGCAATCCGGCCTTTTTCTTTAAATATATGAATTCCATCTTGGTTTCTTACTGCAATCCCAGCTGAATCATAGCCGCGGTATTCCAGTTTCTCCAAGCCTTTTAGTAATATTTCAATGGTATCTTGATGACCAATATAACCAACAATTCCGCACATAAATTAAGTTCCTCCTAAAATAGTTAGAGGGCAAGCAAAACGCAGGGCGCTTTATTGCCCCCTTCACTTTGTTATATCAATATATTTATCGCTCTTCCTTTCCCTTTGTCCATAAGGTTGCCCCAATGTTTTAAGGAAAGAATAGTCGGTTGGGCGATCTCAACCGGGAGGCATCCGCCGATCATTCGATAAACCTCCTCCTCGTCAACTAAGCTGGCTCTCATCCGCTTAGTTCAGGCGCTTTAGTTACTATTTATACTACCCCGTTTCTTCCCCTTTCAAAAATTATTTATAAAACAGAATAAGCATACACTACTTAATTTATTTCAGTCAACTAACTTCTACTCAAAGTCATAGACTTACTTCATTTATCCTATGAAAAAAAGGACGCATCTGCGCCCTCCTTTTGCCTATTTCAAACAGTGTTTAAGCTAGTCCCATTTCTTCTTGGACAACATCAGCAATTCGCCCAACGTAGGTTGCGCAAAGCTCTTCAGTCGAAGCTTCTACCATGACGCGCACTAACGGCTCAGTTCCTGAAGGACGAACCAGCACACGTCCATTTCCGTTCATTTCAGCTTCCACTTCAGAAATGGCCGCTTTTACTTTATCGTTATCCGTTACATGGTGCTTGTCAGTCACACGAATATTGACGAGTTTTTGCGGGAACTTCTGCATTTCAGCCGCAAGCTCCGATAAAGGTTTCTTCGTCATATTCATGACATTTACCAGCTGCAAGCCTGTCAGCAAACCATCACCTGTTGTGTTGTAATCTAAGAAGATAATATGACCAGACTGCTCTCCGCCAAGATTATATTTACTCTTCTTCATAGCTTCCACGACATAACGGTCACCCACTGCTGTTTGGATACTCTTAATGCCTTCTTCTTCTAAGCCTTTATAGAAACCTAGATTACTCATGACTGTTGAAACAACCGTGGAGTCGTTTAATTGTCCCTCTTTATTTAAATATTTGGCGCAGATAAACATAATTTGATCGCCGTCAACGATATTTCCTTTTTCATCAACCGCGATTAAACGATCCCCATCTCCGTCAAATGATAATCCAATGTCCGCGCCTTTTTCTAACACGAATGCCGCAAGAGCTTCAGGGTGTGTAGATCCGACCCCATCGTTAATGTTTAATCCGTTAGGGGACGTTCCCATAGTGGAAATATCCGCTTCTAGGTCAGCGTATAGATGAGTGGCCAATGAAGAAGTTGCCCCATGCGCACAGTCTAAGGCAATATGTACACCTGAGAAGTCTTCATCCACTGTCTGCTTCAAGTATTGGATGTATTTTTGTCCGCCTTCAAAGTAATCGCTGACTTGTCCTAGGTCTCCGCCTGTTGGACGAGGCAGTGTATCTTCCGATTTGTCTAACAACGCTTCAATTTCATCCTCTTGTTCATCTGTTAATTTAAACCCGTCTGAACCAAAGAATTTAATTCCGTTATCCGCTACAGGATTATGAGAGGCAGAAATCATGACGCCTGTTTGTGCATCCATAGCTTTAGTTAAATAAGAGACGCCTGGTGTAGAAATGACACCTAAGCGCATGACCTCAGCACCGATCGACAGTAACCCGGCAATTAGTGCTCCTTCTAGCATATGACCTGAAATACGAGTATCTCTGCCCACTAATACTTTTGGACGTTCTGCATTCTTAGTCAGAACATATCCTCCAAAACGCCCTAGTTTAAATGCTAATTCTGGCGTTAATTCGGTATTGGCTACGCCTCTGACTCCGTCTGTCCCAAAATACTTACCCATTCGATCATTCTCTCCTTTAGTTAACCTGTTGTTATAAGTACTGGTTATTCTAGTACTCTATTCATCCTTTTTCCCAGCAGTCGATTCTGCAGCTGGTGACCCTTCAGTTGTCACTTTGACTTTAATAATCTGAGGAGAAACAAAGTTTAATCCTTCTCCTAATTCAATTGGCACACTGACGGTGGTCGATTTAATGACTTCGTCTACATCAATAGGAATCAGCAGTTCTTCTAACTCTGAAAGAATCGATTCCTTGCCATACACCGTCAGCTCTTCTACTTCAGGCACCAGTGAGGTAACCTTTACCCCCTTTGGCGGCGTTCCTTTTGGAAATACATTCAGTGACACTTTCTTACTTGGGTTCTTCACTGAAATCGATAATTGAACGGTTTCGGGTTCCGTCTTTACATCAAGCTTGTTTAGCTCGCTGTCTAACACCAGAACTCTAGCCATCCCTGACGTCTCTTTATTAATTTTTTCTTTTACATCAAGAGTAGCTTTCACATACACAATTTTATCAATCGCATCTTTCGGCCCTGTGATCTTAACCTTTCGAGGATCAATCGTTAAGTCTTCTACTTGATATCCTTCAGCGATCATTTTATCGTTGTATTCCGGTGTTACTGTAAATTGTTCTGTCACTTTTTCTTCGATTAAAAGATCCACAGTGTCAGGCTGTATTTTCACGTTTAATTTCTCAGAGAAGTTTTCATGCTTAATCTTTACTTGATGCTTGCCGATGCTTACATCTGTTAAATCGATAAACAATTTAAACTCTCTCAGGCGTTTGGTCGATTCAATAATACTTTTCGGACCTTCCACCTTCACGTCTACAGTTGCTGGCACTCCGCTGACAAATAGATTTTCGTTGTCATAGTACACTTGCACAGGAACGTCACTAATTACTTCCGTGTTATCTTGAGAAGAGTTATCTGCTTTTTTACTAAGTTCAAAATCACTAAAGTTCACTGAAGTATATAAGAGTGCCGCCAGCATAAGTGCTACAACGCGCATGAACCATGGACTCTCCATAAATTTATCCATCGCTTTTCTTCCCCCTCCAGCTCCACCGGTTTGAGGAATCATCAGACTCGGCTACTTTTAGCAATTCATGCTCTAGCAGCTTTTTAAACTCCTCAGAAGAGAGTTCGCGGTATAAGTCCCCATTCTTGGTGACAGAGACCGCACCGGTTTCTTCAGAGACAACAATTGTAATACTGTCAGTGACTTCACTGACCCCTAATGCCGCCCGATGTCGTGTACCTAACTCTTTAGAGATAAACGGGCTCTCAGACAACGGCAAATAACAGGCCGCTGCAGCAATTTGATTTTTTTGAATCACCACAGCCCCATCGTGTAGAGGGGTGTTTGGAATAAAAATATTAATCAGCAGTTCGGATGAGATATAAGAATGCATAGGAATACCGGTTTCAATATAATCATTCATCCCAGTTTCTTTCTCAATTGAAATTAATGCGCCAATTCGGCGTTTCGCCATGTAACTGACCGATTTAGTCAATGCTTCGATCATTCTCCGCTGCTCTTCATCCTCTTGCATGACATTTCTCGAGAAGATCCTTCCGCGGCCCAACTGTTCAAGCGCACGGCGCACTTCTGGCTGGAAAATAATGATAACTGCTAAGAAACCCCATGTTAATGCTTGTTCCATGATCCAGCTGAGGGTATTTAAACCAAGCAGGCCGCTCACGCTTCTGATCATGACAATCACGAAGATTCCCTTTAAGAGCTGAACCGCTTTCGTTCCACGGATCACCATTAGCAACTTATAAACCACGAACCAAACAAGCACGATATCTAACACATTTGACAAGTAGTCCAAAAAAGTAAAATTCGCAAAGTAATTTGAGAACGGCATATTACATCCTCCAATAATGTAATTACTAAAAGCCGTATAGAGGCTGTATGTATCAAGTAACTTACTTAGTATATCACAAGCGGCGCATAAGACAGAAATGAAAAAATGTGCTGAAAAAAGAAGCAGTTCGTTCTGCTTCTTTTCATTAAGGTCAATAAGTTACATTTTTTCACTCCGAAAGGTCCATAAGTGTAAATGGAATGTTTATGTTACCTTTCTTCTTTATAATCATACTATTCCCGTCATTTATATTTAGACGCCTTATAGAACAAGTATCAGGCTAACTATGGATGAAACACTCTCTCCATTCTGGATTAATTGAAGAGTTCTTTGACACCTGTTTTCAATTCAAACCATAACCAGCCAAACATCTCATCTATTTCTTCAATTTCACCGGTGACTTTTCCTGCCGATGCCATATATTTTTCTCCATTAATGACCGTGACATCCCCTTCTACTTCTCCTTCAATTCGAATATCCCCATTTTTAACGACGATATCACCGTTAATGGTTTCTCCTTTAGGCACAACAACTGTATGATCCTCAACCTGCAAATCGCTATGCTTGGTAAAAGCAAAGTGATCATCTTCCTGCTGCCACATAGAGAAAAATCCAGCAGACATTAAAAAGAGAAATAGTGCTGCCGCTGTCATGAATGGATGGTGGCGGAACCAGCGCTCCATACCGACTTTTTTTCTTTCTTTAGGCAAGGCATTAAGGACATTAGAAGTAAAATTCACCGGAGCCTGAATATGGGATGCACTTTGAACAAGAGCAATCGTCTTTTTAAGTTCAAAGAAGTGCCGGCTGCAGCCCTCACAGCTGTCTAAATGTGCTTTTAATATTTTTAACTGCCCATCTTCAATATCGCCATCCAAATAACGATGCATATACTGAATCATTTCTTTAGAACAGGTAGCCATTACAGTACACATCCCCTTATTTACAAATTTCTCAAGTATTTTCTCAGAGCTTCTCTGCCGCGATGTACTCTCGTTTTCACTGTGCCTAATGGCAAATCTAATATTTCCGATATATCCTGCAAAGGCAGTTCTTCAATATATTTTAATACAATGACTGAACGATACTTCTCAGGCAATTTTAGGATCGCGGATTGAATCGTTTCCTGAAGCTCCATCGATTCCACTTCTTCTTCAGGAAGCTTGTCATCAGAAGATATTTGTGAATACATATTCAATCCATCCGTGCCTGCCACCTCAGCATCCAAATGGTAATCCGGCTTCGCTTTCCGGATTTTATCAATACAAAGATTCGTCGCAATGCGGTAGAGCCAAGTCGTAAACTTCTTGTCAGGATTGTACGTATGAATATTTATAAAAGCTTTAATAAATGTTTCTTGTGCTGCATCTTCCGCTTCATGCCGATTCCAAAGCATGCGAAAACAAATTTGGTAGACTTTTTCTTTATAAAGTTCAACAATCTCACCAAATGCATTTTGGTCTCCCTTTAAAACTTGCTTAATCCTTCGTTTAACTATTAATTCCATGCAAATTACCTCCGCCCTAGCGGGTATATATATATACGAGGCTAGATTTAAAAAGTTTCAAAAAAATAATTATACTTTTATCTTAACAAATATCCAAATTAAAGTTTACATTATTTTCAAAAAGGGTATGATTAGTATATTAGATCGAACTGTGCGGAAGAAAGGGTGAAACATATGCATGAAATACTGATGCAAATTGAAAATTGCAGACGAGAAATGGTTGTCCTAGCCATGCAGACATCTTATTCTGACAGCAAAGTAATAGAAGCAAGTACGAAGCTTGATCATTTATTAAATGAATACGAAAATTTAAAAAAGCCAGAGGCGTCAGCTGCTTGCTAAAGACGCTTCTGGCTTTCTTTGTTTATAACAACTTTTCTCCGAATAATGAACCCATTAAGGCTACAGCCACAGAAGCTGTTTTATTCTTCTCATCAAGAATCGGATTCACTTCAACAAACTCTGCTGATGTGATGATCCCGCTCTCCTCAAGCATTTCCATAGCTAAGTGACTTTCCCGGTAACTGATTCCTCCAATGACAGGTGTACCTACTCCTGGTGCATCATTAGGGTCTAAACCATCTAAATCTAAAGATAAATGGACACCGTCTGTTTTCTCTTTTAAATAGTCGACTGTTTCTTCAATTACTTTCGTCATACCTAAACGGTCTACCTCGTGCATCGTATATACTTTCATGCCTTTTTCTTTAATAAGTTCTTTCTCTCCATCATCAAGAGAACGCGCACCAATGATGACTATGTTTTCTGGTTTCACTTTAGGCGCATAGCCATAGATATCAGTAAGGTCCGAATGGCCGATTCCTAGACTTACAGCAAGCGGCATCCCATGAATGTTGCCTGTAGGAGAAGTTTCAGCTGTATTTAAATCTCCATGCGCATCGTACCAAATAACCCCAAGGTTTTTATAATGTTTAGATGTGCCTGCCAATGTGCCAATAGCAATGCTATGGTCTCCGCCAAGCACTAGCGGGAAGCTTCCAGACTGAATAACTTCATCCACCTTTTCAGCTAGATTTAAACTAGCATCTGCAACCGCTTTCAAATTCTTTAGATTTGTATCTTTACTATGAACGGAGTGCTCTCTAGGAATCTCAATATCTCCGCAGTCTTCCACTTCGATCTCCAGCGCTTCTAAACGTTCCTTAACACCTGCATAACGAATAGCGCTTGGCCCCATGTCTACTCCTCTGCGAAGCTGCCCCAAATCCATCGGAACGCCAATAATTGAAATTTTATTTAGTTTTGCCATATAACATCTCTCCTTCTCTAAGCTGACGATACTCTTATTCTACTCATAAATAGTCCGGTGACTCAACCGGACATTTTTTTGAATATTTATACAAGTGTATAAATTAGAAATTGCGCTAGATATGCCTTTATTCGGAGATGCATATGCACAATATAAGAAGAGTGGTCTGACTGATCAAGAAAAATGAAATGAGCAGGCTCACAAAATATTACTAGAATATCGGCAAGGCCGGTGATATCATGTAAAAGTTTATCCAATATATATTATATTTTATATGAATAAATGGATGGATGGATTTTTGCGCACTAAAAAACCACAGATCAATGACCTGTGGTTAATAGAAATGAGCCATGAAGGACTCGAACCTTCGACCCTCTGATTAAAAGTCAGATGCTCTACCAACTGAGCTAATGGCTCAAAACAATGGCTGGGCTAGAAGGATTCGAACCTTCGCGTGACGGAATCAAAATCCGCTGCCTTACCGCTTGGCTATAGCCCATCTATTTGAATAAAAAACAAAAAGGACATTTTTTAATATGTCCAACCATATTATATATAACTGGTGGAGGGGGGCAGATTCGAACTGCCGAACCCGAAGGAGCGGATTTACAGTCCGCCGCGTTTAGCCACTTCGCTACCCCTCCGTATTAAGATGAAAATGGTGCCGGCAAGAGGACTTGAACCCCCAACCTACTGATTACAAGTCAGTTGCTCTACCAGTTGAGCTACACCGGCATAAAATGGTGGAGGATGACGGGATCGAACCGCCGACCCTCTGCTTGTAAGGCAGATGCTCTCCCAGCTGAGCTAATCCTCCATATGTATAAGTGAGATAATGGTGACCCGTACGGGATTCGAACCCGTGTTACCGCCGTGAAAGGGCGGTGTCTTAACCGCTTGACCAACGGGCCATTCTTTAATTATAGTAAGCTTCCAACCGGGCTCGAACCGGTGACCTCTTCCTTACCATGGAAGCACTCTACCTGCTGAGCTATGGAAGCAAAAGATATGGCTCCGCAGGCAAGACTCGAACTTGCGACCGATCGGTTAACAGCCGATTGCTCTACCACTGAGCTACTGCGGAATGAAATTGCCTGGCGATGTCCTACTCTCACAGGGGGAAACCCCCAACTACCATCGGCGCAAAAGAGCTTAACTGCCGTGTTCGGGATGGGAACGGGTGTGACCTCTTTGCCATAATCACCAGACTTTTCAAGACATTTCTTATTATAGCTTATGTGTATTTAATTTGCAAGAACTTTTTTTGTTCTTTCAAAACTAGATAATATCTTAAGTAACCTTGCAGCCAAGTAATCGTGTGTTGCGTTCGGGCAGCCCGAAGACTGCCTTCGTTTGGTTAAGTCCTCGATCGATTAGTATTCGTCAGCTCCACGTGTCGCCACGCTTCCACCTCGAACCTATCTACCTGAT
>NZ_JAFBES010000009.1 GCF_016908875.1 Bacillus ectoiniformans
TCACCACGGACACCCTTGCGTTAAGCTAACCGCTACTTCTGCCTTCACAGTTCGGGACTCTCACCCTATAGATTACACCCATGCCGGGCACACTAAAAAACCGGAACGCGTCAAAACGTTCCGGTAAACATAAGAGGAGTTAATGTCCTCTACTGCTTCATTTGATTTTCTTTTTGGCCCTGAGGCAAGACCAGGATTTCGACCCGGCGATTTTTTGCTCTGCCTTCGACTTGATCATTGGCGCCAATCGGCTGGTATTCTCCATAGCCTTTTGCACTGAAAAGACGCGGATCCAAGTTTTTATTTTCTAAAATGATTTTCATAAAGTTGACGGCCCTCATCGCACTCAATTCCCAGTTCGACTCAAACTCTGCCGTTTTGATCGGCACATTGTCTGTATGTCCGCTAATAACAATGTTTCGAGGCAAATCCATCACAAGCAATTGTGAAATTTCTCTTGCTGCCTTTTGATCTTCGGGTCTAATTTCAGATTCCCCTGAGTTGAATAATACATTGTCTCGAATCCGAAGCAGCAGACCTTCTCCACTTAACACCGTCTCCACTTTATCTTGCAAATTGTTCTCTTCAATATATTGAGTGATATTTTTTTGCATTTCTGACAGCTCTTTTTGGTCCTGCTTACCTAAGCCGCCGACCTTTTTTTGCTTTTCATCATCAGGAGAAACCGTGTTTTCCGGCACAGGGTTTGGATATTCCATCACTCCTGTCCCGCCATCAAATGCTTGGTTGAACGATTCGGAAAGCATTTGGAATTTCTTCGCATCGACCGAACTGCTCGCAAATAAAACGATAAACAATGCCAGCAATAAAGTTAAAAGGTCCGCATAGGGAATGAGCCATGATTCATCAATATGTTCGTGCTCTTTATGCTTTTTACGCTTAGCCATTTGCACCGCCGCTTTCTTCTAAAAGTTTTCTCTTCTCCTCTGCCGGCAAATAAGAAGATAACTTTTGCTCTAGTACCCGTGGTGCTTCACCTTCTAAAATAGATAAGATGCCTTCTATCATCATTTCTTTTATTTTGACTTCCTGCTTTGATTTACGCTTTAATTTATTCGCAAATGGATGCCAAAGAACATATCCTGTGAAGATCCCGAGCAAAGTGGCTACGAATGCGGCTGAGATCGCATGTCCTAGAGAATCCGTATCTTTCATATTCCCAAGGGCTGCAATTAAACCGATAACAGCGCCGAGTACTCCAAGTGTTGGGGCATATGTTCCTGCCTGAGTAAAGATTCCAGCACCCGCTCCATGTCTTTCTTCCATAGCTGATACTTCTTCATTCATTACATCACGAATATAATCTGCGCTTTGACCGTCGACCGCTAAACTTAAGCCGTTTTTCAAAAATGGATCATTAATTTCATTGGTTTTAGATTCTAAAGATAAGAGGCCTTCTTTACGTGCAAGTTCTGCCCAGCCCGTAAATAATTTAATGACTTCTTGAGGAGACATTAATTCTTGTTCTTTGAAGAGAATTCCGAACAGCTTCGGCACCTTTTTCAATTCACTAGTCGGAAAGGCAATGACAACCGCTGCCACCGTACCTAATAAAATAATTAAGATCGCTGCTGGGTTTATTAAAACGACCGGGCTTACTCCCTTAAACACCATCCCTACTCCAACTGCAATTAAACCGAGTATGACACCTATTAACGACGATTTATCCATGACATTTCACCCTGTACTCTTTATATTTTGTACTTCTTTTATCGACATAAAGTTAAAAGTTTTCATGCGCTTTCGATCAATATTAGCCTCTTTTGCATATTATTTCTTTCTATTATCATCATAAGCTATTCTCTTCTAAAAATCGACAAAGATTAACAATATGTAACAAAATTATAGAAAAATAGTAGTGGTTTTCACCCAGTTCTGATATGATGAGAGAACTGAATAATCTTACAAATGAATCCATTTTTATAGAGGTAATCACTTACAATGAAAAGTTTAACAGAATTTGAACAGCTGGACATTATTTTACTGTCTATTTTATTGTCCTTCATCGGGTATTTTTTCACTATGCAGATGAATGAACGAATCGCTTCTTTTCGTTTGCGTCAAAAACAAGCGCTTATCCTTTGTTCATCCCTGCTGTTGTCTGGAGCCATATGGATCTTTTATTTCCTTCAGATTTTTTTCACGTCTGCTTCATTAAATAATTTTAGCGGACTGCTGTCACTTTCGATTCTGTCTATTGTCATGTCATTGTATTTAGTATTTTATAACATGCATAATACAAGAAGTAAGCAATCTCCCACATGGTCAGTCTGTTCTATAGTGACTGGCGGCATCATTATTTCATATTTTTCTGCTGCTAGTATGTGGCTTCGATCTCTTCCGAAAGTATATAGCGTGAGTTATTTCCTTTTATTTATCGCAGCCGTCTTTGTTTTTGCTTATACAGTTATACATTTTTTACGACCGCTTCCTTTTAAGAGAAGCTGGTTTTATAAAGTGTTAAACAGCTTGACTCTAAGTCTTCTTTACTTTTGTGTGTTTTACACAGGTTTACTGGCTATTGATTCGCACCCGCTTGCCATGCATTCATTTGAGAGCCATCCAGTTCTTTTATACAGTATGATTGCCTTGATGTTTGTAAGCCTATTAACGGCTGCTGCCCTTGATCGCAGAATGGCTGAAAAGCTCATCTACTATGACGAACTTACAAAGCTGCCTAATCGGAGGCACCTCGGAGAGTATACCAGCCAGCATTTATCATCCGCTCAAGAAGAATTCATGCTTATCGTTTTTGATATCGATAACTTTAAGTGGATCAATGAAACCTTTGGGTATGGCAATGGAAATAAAATAATGCTAGATTTAGTCACCCGTTTACAATCCTTTATACCTGCCGGAAGCTTTTTAAACCGGATGGAAGGCAATAAATTTTCTGCCATGCTTGTTGGCCAGGTAACAGCCGATCAAGCATTAAAAAAAGCGAAAGCACTACTGGAACATTTAGATTATCCATTTTATATCGAGGATCAGCCAGTCACTTTAACTGCTTCTGCAGGAGTGTCTCTTTCTCCTGATCACGGAAGATCGTTTGAACAATTAATTGTCGCTTCAGAAAAGGCTCTTCAGCATATTAAACAAAATGGCAAGAACCAAGCAGTGGTCTATCATCCATCTGTACACGATAATGATCAAGAGCGCCAGATTGCGATGAACTTTCGCAAGGCCTTGAAAAACAACGAATTTTACCTATGTTATCAGCCAAAATATGATGTGCACAAAAAGCAGATTACGAGCGCCGAAGTTTTAGTGCGTTGGGAAAGTCCTATTTTCGGTTTCGTTTCTCCTGCTCTTTTCATTCCTATTGCTGAAAAGAATGGATTTATTACTGACTTAACACATTGGATCTTGAATGAAGCCTGCCGCCAAATGAGAATTTGGTCAGAAAACGGCCATGCCATACAAAAAATTGCCGTAAATATATCAGCTCAAATGTTTTTATCCAACACGCTGCATCAAACGGTGATGTTTATGCTGAATAAGCATAATTTAGACGGCAAACACCTTGAACTAGAGATTACCGAAACATCTATCATGGAAAACCTCGATCTAGCGGTAGAAGTGATTAACCGATTAAAGAGTAAAAACATCTCCATCTCACTAGACGATTTCGGAACAGGTGTTTCTTCACTCACCTACTTAAAAAAGCTGCCGATTCATACACTGAAAATCGATAAAGCTTTTATTGATGATGTGAACACTTCAGAAGAAGGTAAAGCACTTGTTCAAATGATTATTAATTTAGCTAAATTATTTAATCTTCAAGTAGTAGCTGAAGGAGTAGAAACCGAAGAACAATTAAAAGCGCTTATCCAATTAAGCTGTGATGAAATTCAAGGCTATAATATCAGCAAGCCATTAAAGTCTGATGAAATCGAAATCTTCGTCAGCCACTTTTTAAATAAACAGAAAGGGTGACTCAGCTGAGTCACCCTTCTTGTTTATTTTAATTCTTGCGGGAAAACGTTTAAGTCAATTCCCCACACAACCGGCATGAATACATAGATCATAAATGTGATGAAACCGATGCATACAATGTTGATCCAAAATCCGGCTTTGGCCATATCATTAATCTTAATTAACCCTGAACCAAACACAATGGCATTCGGCGGTGTGGCAACCGGCAGCATAAATGCGCAAGATGCTGCAATGCCCGCTGCTACCATTAAGGCATACGGATGGACATCTAGTGCATACGCAAGCGATGCCATGATTGGAAACATCATTGTTGCTGTGGCTGTATTTGATGTGATTTCTGTTAAGAAAATAACTAGAGCTGTAACGACTGCAATAATAACAATAAATTGAACACCTTGCAGAATCGTTAACTGCTCGCCAATCCATTGAGCTAAACCAGAATCTTTAAAGCCTTTTGCGATGGCTAAGCCGCCACCAAATAGAAGTAAAATGCCCCAAGGAATATTTTTTGCATCATTCCAGTTTAATAATTTCCCATCATTCGCTTGTTTAGATGGAAGAATGAATAAAAGCACTGCGGCCGTAATGGCGATAATCGTATCATCTAGGAATGGAATATAGTCCATTAATATAAACGTCCGGCTGATCCATGCTAATGCCGTAACGGTAAACACCGTTAACACTAATTTTTCCTCAAAGCTGATTCGTCCTAATTCTGCTTTCTGAGATTGTAAAATTGATTTTCCGCCCGGAATTTCTTTTAGCTTTAATGGGAAGGCCATCTTCACTAAATAAATCCAAACAGCTGCCAAGAGAATAACTGCCAATGGAACTCCGAACAGCATCCAGATGCCGAATGAAAGGTCAATTTTGTATAATTCTTTGACTACGCCAGCAAAAATCGTGTTTGGGGGCGTACCAATTAATGTTCCGAGTCCGCCAATCGAAGCTGAGTAGGCCACTCCAAGCATCATTGCTTTTCCGAAGTTGGTTTCTTCCCCGCTCTTACCTGGAATCGAATCATCTACATGCTTAATGACAGCCAGTGCGATCGGCATCATCATCATAGCCGTTGCGGTATTGGATATCCACATCGACAAAAACCCTGTCGCAATCATAAACCCTAGAACAATTCGCTGAGTGCTTGTTCCGACAAACAAAATGATATTTAAAGCCATGCGGCGATGTAAGTTCCACTTTTCTAATGCAATCGCTAATAGGAAACCACCTAAGAATAAAAAGATCGTCGTATCCGCATAAGCACTCGTAATACCTTCAGTGACCGCTCCTGTAAGCGGAAACAAAATAATCGGCAGCAAGGAAGTTGCCGGAATTGGAATCGCTTCCGTAATCCACCATGTCGCTATCCAGGCTGTGCTCGCTAATACGGCAAGCGCTTCCTTTGACATGCCTTCTGGCGATAATCCAAATAAAATCAGCATGAATAATAATGGACCTAACCATAGACCGATATTTTGTCTTAAACTGCGGTGAGGTTTTTGATTTGGATCTGGTTTCACACTTTTCTTATCTTTCGAAATGCTTGTTCCATTCTCTGATGAAACTGAGGTTTGCGAAAAAAGCATTAAAGTTTTTTTCGTCTCATGATGCATATTCCAAAGCTTGCCCCATGCTTGGTTTGCAAATCCTCCCATGTTTCTTCCCCCTATCTGTTTATTCAATACTATGTATAAAAATACTTACTATAGCATAATAGTAAACTTTGTCACTATTTGTCAATAGAATTCAGAATTTACTTTCAAAATAGTGAAAACGTTTTCTTTTTTCAAAATTAATATAAAAAACGGGCATTCTCCCATAAAATAGGAGAATGCCCGTTTATACATATAGGATTAAGCTTGCAGTGCCACAGCTGGACCGAAGAATTCATATCGAATGTTTTCATCAGAGATCCCATTCGATTTTAAATGTGAGATAGCTGCTTCCATAAATGGTACTGGACCACATACGAAACAAATGCTATCGTTGTCCACTGCGCCTGCTAAGAATTCTTTGCTGATATAACCTTTTACATCGCACATTGCTTGTTCGCCAGCATTTTCATAGGCGATATAAGAACGTCCATTTTCTAGTTGGCTGACTAATTGTTGCACCTCATCTTTAAAAGCATGAGCTTGTTCATCACGAGCCGCATGAATAAATGTCACATTTCGGCTTGTTCCTTCACTAGCCAATGTATGAAGCATGCTCATCATTGGTGTCACGCCAACTCCCCCACTGATCAGTGTAACTGGGGCTGATTGATTAGTTTCTAAATAGAAATCTCCTGCCGGCGCACTTACCTCAACTACATCACCAGCTTGGATATGGTCATGTAAATAATTAGAAACTTTGCCTTCTGGCTGATGATCCGCTTCTCTCTTCACTGAAATTCGGTAGAACTCTTCGTTAGGAGCTGCAGATAAGCTGTACTGGCGATTAACAATGTGTTCTTCTCCAGGAATACTTAATTTCACTGTAATGTATTGGCCTGGAAGGTAAGCTGGCAATTTAACGCCATCTTTCGGTTTTAGATAGAATGATGTAATCAGAGAGCTTTCTTCTTTCTTCTCTGCTACTTCAAACTCTTTGAAGTCCATCCAGCCGCCATCTTGTTCGCTGGCTTCTTTATACATTTCCGCTTCTACATCAATAAATACTTGGGCAATCGCTCCATACGCCTCTCCCCATGCATTAATAATATCGTCAGTAGCCGCATCTCCAAGCACTTCTTTAATTGCTTTCAAAAGATACTCCCCTACAATCGGATAATGCTCCGCTTTAATAGCTAAACTGCGGTGTTTATGGCCAATTTGTTTAACAGCAGGAATTAACACTTCTAGTTGATCAATATATTTAGCAGCCGCATATACAGTGTTAGCAAGCGCTGTTTGCTGGCGTCCTTGTTTTTGGTTGGCATGGTTAAAAATATTTAATAGTTCTGGATGCGCTTCAAACATTGTACGGTAAAAATGAGTCGTAATCGCAGTACCATGAACTTCAAGAACAGGAGCAGTAGATTTGACAATATCAATCGTTTTTTGAGATAACATGGAATTCCTCCGTTAAAGATGTATTTTTAATATATCTTATTTATAATCTATTAAGCAGTTAAAAGCAATATCTAAAATACATGTTTTAAAATTGTTCACATTTGATTCCTTCCGCTTCGCTTGATAATTAGTCGTTTGCTAAGTAGAATATAGAATATTAAAGCACTGCACAGAAGAATATTTGCAGGCTGGATTTAATAGAACCGTGGTGAAAACGAATGAGGTTAACCCTTTATACCGATTACTCTTTGCGGGTGCTTATTTATCTCGGAAGCAAAGAACGCTCAGAGTTATCAAATATAAAAGAAATTGCAGAAGCTTACGGGATTTCTAAGAATCATTTAATGAAAGTGATTCATGAACTAGGAAAAATGGGCATTATTGAAACCATACGCGGGCGTAACGGCGGGATCAGGCTTGCTCTCCCCCCTGAAGAGATTAATATTGGAGCCGTCGTGAGAAAAACAGAAGACGACTTTTACTTAGTCGAATGTTTTAATCCTGATGGCAAC
This sequence comes from Bacillus ectoiniformans, assembly GCF_016908875.1. GTDB lineage: Bacteria > Bacillota > Bacilli > Bacillales > Domibacillaceae > Bacillus_BX > Bacillus_BX ectoiniformans. Next base: position 7,523 of record NZ_JAFBES010000009.1, read on the forward strand.
CAGTGTGTAATCACACCCGTCTGCGGCTTAAAACATGTCTTATTTCAAGCTCTGCAAGCGTATTTAGCTGTTCTCGATGGATATACGCTAAAAGACTTAGCTGGCGATCCAGCCATACTTAGGAGCCTATTCCTTGAACAACCTGAAGAATCAGTTTGAATCTTCAGGTTTTTTTATTGCAAATCTTTTGAAATCGCTCTTCTTATTGATACAATTAACATAAATTGAATCTAAAGGAGAATACATATGACCAACTTTCAAGAAACATTGGAAAAATATGCGGAACTTGCCGTAAAAGTCGGAGTGAATATTCAAGAAGGCCAAACGCTTGTCGTCAACGCTTCACTGGATGCCCAAGAACTTGTTCGCTTGATTGTCAAAAAAGCATATGAAGCTGGTGCGAAACATGTAAATGTGGAGTGGAACGATGACATCGTCTCTCGCACGAAGTATGAGCTTGCTCCAGATGAAGCATTCAAAGAGTATCCGGTATGGCGGGCTAAGATGCTTGAAGAATTAGCGGAAAAAGGGGCCGCGTTTATGTCCGTGATCTCATCAAGCCCTGACCTTTTAAAAGGCATTAACCCTGAAAGAATTGCTGATTTTCAAAAAGCTGCCGGCCAAGCTATGAAAACCTATCGTCAATATATCCAATCCGATAAAGTCAGCTGGACTGTCATTGCCGCTCCATCCGATGCATGGGCGGAAAAAGTATTTCCTGACCTTCCAAAAGAACAGCAAGTCCCTGCCCTATGGGAAGCGATCTTTAAAGCCGTTCGGGCGGACACAGACTCACCCGTTGACGCATGGGTGAAACATGACAATAAACTGCATGAAAAAGTGGACTATTTAAACGAGAAACGTTATAAATCTTTGCACTATACGGCACCGGGCACTGATCTAACGATTGACTTGCCTGAAGGCCATTTATGGGTCGGTGCAGGAAGCGTCAATGAACAGGGACATTCTTTCATGGCCAATATGCCGACAGAAGAAGTCTTCACCGTTCCTTATAAGCAAGGAGTCAACGGTTATGTTGCAAGTACCAAACCTCTAAGCTACGGCGGGAACATTATCGATAAATTTACGATTATGTTTGAAAAAGGACGCATTACAGATGTAAAAGCAGAAGAAGGCGAAGAAGTATTAAAAAGACTCGTTGAAACTGATGAAGGTTCTCATTATTTAGGGGAAATTGCCCTTGTGCCGCATCAGTCCCCTATTTCTGAATCAAACATTCTTTTTTACAATACGTTATTTGACGAAAATGCTTCTAACCATTTAGCCATCGGCAGCGCCTATGCATTTTGCATCGAAGGCGGCAAGACGATGTCGCAGGAAGAACTCGAGAAAAACGGATTGAACACCAGCTTAACACATGTCGACTTCATGATCGGATCAGCTGAAATGAATATTGACGGCATTAAAGAAGACGGAACACGTGAAGCGATTTTCCGAAACGGAAATTGGGCATAATGTTCAAAACACCGGCAGCCTGAGCTGTCCGGTGTTTTTTTTGCATTATTAAAAGACAAATAAATGAGCGATTAGAACAATCACTGGCAAAGTAATAACTGTACGCTGTACAAAGATAATAAATAATTCTAAGAAGCTAAGTGGAATGTTGGATCTTAAAATCAAAATTCCGATTTCCGACATGTAGATTAATTGGGTCAAAGAAACGCCAGCTACTACAAAGCGTGTTAACTCACTTTCAATACCGCTGCCGATGACAGCTGGCAAGAACATATCAGCAAATCCAACGAGCATCGTTTGGGCGGCTGCATCCGCTTCCGGAAGCTGCATGAGTTCCAAAATTGGTACAATCGGATAAGAGATGATGTTAAAGAACGATGTGTATTCTGCCACGATCAGCGCAAGCGCTCCTAAACTCATCACTAAAGGGATCAACCCAAGCCAAATGTCTGCTACCGTTTCTAGTCCGCTCTTAATTAGCTGACTGGCACTTTTCGTTTTATTGGCTTTATCTAACGCCTGCTGCATTCCCCATTGAAAGGATGTCACTCCTTCTGGAATCGTTTCATCAATTTGTTTGCCTGCTGGTTCATAATAGGTGTCCTCTTTTCTTGATAGAGGAGGAATTCTAGGCATGATAATGGCTGCAACAATACAAGCCGCGCTGACTGTTAAATAAAATGGCAAAAACATATGTCCAAGCCCTACCACATTCACAACTACTAAACTAAAAGCGACTGATGCAATCGAGAAAGTGGTCGCGATGACCGCTGCTTCTCTTCTTGTATAATATCCTTCGTCAAATTGCTTCGTGGTCACAAGAACTCCTACTGTCCCTGCTCCCATCCATGAAGCTAAACAATCGATCGATGAACGTCCCGGCAGCTTAAATACAGGCCGCATCACCTTACTTACAAAAGCGCCGACAAATTCCATCAGACCAAACTCTACTAACAGCGGAAGCAGCAGACCTGCAAAGAAGAACCAAGTCATTAAGACAGGAGCTAATCCATATAGTACTACTCCGCCTGTGTTATCTGACCAAATAAATTCGGGCCCAATTTTATAAAACGTCATCAACCCGATCATTAATCCTAAAAAACGCACGCCTAAGCTCACAGCACCGACATGAAACATTTGCTTAAGAAAAGGACGTTCCATGATAAATGCCGGTTTGGCAATCATACCAATGAGGCTCATCACTAGAGAGATAGACAATACACCTAAAATGAAAGGCGCCATATAATCTCCAATTAAATCTTGAAAAAACACCGCTAAAATTCCAACACCGATGGTCACTTCCCCATTAAATTTAATAGGGAGTAAGAAAAGCAAGATTCCGATTAAGGACGGCACTAAAAATCTATACAGTCCCTCACGATCATGTGATACTACGTTAGGAGATGCTTTTACTTGAGGCTCCATCTAATTACCCTCCTTTTTTACGTAAAGGCTTGACTGATATTCCTCAATGGCTTCTTCAAGAACAGCTAACCCTTTATCGATTTGTTCTCTAGTAATCGTTAGCGGCGGTATCATCCGAATAACTTCCCCTTGATTGCCGCACAGGTAAAATAAGACCCCTTTTTCTAAAGCTCTATCCAGCACATCCATCACACCTGCGCCGTCTTTTTGGCCAGTTACTGGATGAACCAGTTCAATTCCGAGCATTAATCCAGTTCCCCGTACAGCACCAATAACATCATACTTTTCCTGCATCTCTTTTAATTTGGTTAAGGCATAAGCGCCTGTCTCTTTACAGTTATCTAACAATCTTTCTTCATCAATCACTTCCAGTGAAGCAAGCGCAGCGGAGCAGGCAAGCGGATTTCCTCCAAAAGTGGTGCCGTGTGAACCTAACGGCCATTTTTCCATTAATTCTTTAGAAGCGACTGTCGCACTTAATGGCAACCCTGCCGCAATCCCTTTGGCAATCGCCATAATGTCAGGAGTGACGCCGAATGTTTGAGCAGCAAACATTTCCCCAGTTCGTCCAAAGCCAGTTTGAACTTCATCAAATATCAGCAAGATACCATGACGATCACAAATTTCACGAATCTTTTTCAGCCAGCCTGCAGGCGGAATGATATAGCCCCCTTCACCCAATACCGGTTCAAGAATCATACAAGCGACTTCTTCCGGATCTACCTGGTGACTGAAAAGAGAGGCTGCCTCCTTTTCCAGTTTATCCGCAAAATACGTATCCGGGTCCTCAGAGGCCGGACATTCCGCAGGGTTTGCATAAGGCAGCTGATAAGTGAGCCACGACGGCTGCATATACTTTCGATACTTGCTTTTCGACGTTGTCACACTTAAAGCGCCGATCGACCGGCCATGAAAGCAGCCGGTAAACGAAACGACATACGGTCTTTTCGTTGCGTACTTCGCAAGCTTTAATGCCCCTTCAATGGCCTCCGTTCCGCTATTGGCAAAGAAGAAGCAGTCTAAATTCCCCGGCATTTTCTTTCCGAGTGTTTCTGCCAGCCGTAAAATAGATTCATAAATGATGACCCCCGATGGTCCATGCATTAAATGATCCACTCCGTCTTTTATGGCCTGCACTACTTTTGGATGACGATGACCGACATTTTCCACTGCAATTCCCGAAGTGAAATCTAAATACTCTTTCCCGTCCAATCCATAGTAATAGCAGCCTTCCGCCTTCACGACCGGCAGATTTGGATGATCCTTTGCCATGCTCGGTGCAAGCATTGATGATAGCTTTTCTGTTAAGTGACCCCATTGTGTCTGTTGCATAAATTTAGCCTCCCGAATGCAAAAATATTGCCTTTGATGAATATTAATGCAATTCTTGTGCCAAATCTAGTGTTTTTGATGATATTTTTTAAGTTTTCTAACGATAGATGGCTGGCTGATTCCGAGCAAAGCGGCCATTTCCGTTGTGGTTCTGCATTTCTTTCTGGCTTCAGTCAACATGTAACCTTCAAGTTCTTCTAACGCTTCCGGAAGCGTTTGCCGTTCAATATCACCGAAATTCCGCTTCAGCTGTCCTTGTTTATACTCATAGGGGAGTTCTTCAAAACCAATCACCGGTGCTGTGGTTGTAACGACCAGTCTTTCGATTAAATTTTCCAATTCTCTTACATTCCCTTTCCATTCGTGGCACAGTAAAGCATCTAGCGCATCATTCGCAAGCTGTTTCCCGCGAGAGTGCTGTTCATTAAATTTCTCCAAAAAATAGCTGATCAATTGAGACAGATCTTCGGGCCGCTCACGCAAGGGTGGTATAGACAGCGGAACAACATTGAGCCTGAAATAGAGGTCTTCCCGAAACGTTCTTTCCGCAACCGCTTGTTTTAAATCCTTGTTCGTCGCCGCCAAAAGGCGAAAATCGGACTCTGCTTTTTTCGAGCCGCCTACCCGATAAAAGCTTTTTTCCTGAATAAACTTTAATAGCTTGGCCTGTAAATGCATCGGGAGTTCCCCGATTTCATCTAAGAATAAGGTTCCGTTATTAGCCATTTCAGCATAGCCTATTTTCCCTTTACTCTTTGCTCCAGTGAATGCCCCGCCTTCATAGCCAAAGAACTCCGCTTCAAAAATCGCTTCAGGAATCGCACTGCAATTCACTTCAATAAATGCCCCATCTTTTCTTTGGCTATTCTGATGAATCCAGCGGGCAATCATTGATTTGCCAACTCCTGATTCACCAAGAAGCAATACCGTCACATCTACGTCAGCCACGTTCATCATCATTTCAATGGTTGCTTTCATTTTCGGACTCTCGGCGACAAAACCTTTCATTTTATACTGTTTATTTCTTAATAGCTTGACCTCACTTTTGACCCGCTCCATTTCTCTTTCCATCTCACTTAGAAACTCTTTCACTAGTTCGAGTTCCGATACATCATATGTATAACTCATTACCTTTTCAATCTCGCCATCTTCATTAAACAGCGGCACACCAGTTACTATAATTTTCTTTCCGGCAGCTGTCGTTTGGATAACAGTTACTTTTTTCTTCTTGCGCAGGACCTCAGGTGTAATCGCCGGGTCAAACACCTTGTTCTTCTCTAAGTCATACACTGACAGGCCTATCATATCTTCAGGAGCCATCCCGTAATGGTCCCCGCTTCCTTTTGAGACCTGCAAGATTTCACCTGAAGCACTAGTCACCATCACATCTTCATAAACAGCCTTTAATATATTTTCATCTTTATTTAACAGCCAGTCCGAGTTCATAATTATTCACTCCTTTATTCAATTTCGAATAACTTTCCGTACAATATATTTACTCTATCAAATTATTAGTTTACAAAGCTGTCATTTCCTCTATTTAAACTAATTATTTACTTTTAAATAATTATTCAAAAGTGAATAATTATCTTCAAAAAATAACAACCCATGTCACTGAGTTGCTTCGTTCTTCTTATATTAAAAACTAAACTGATTCAAACGGTTATAGTATCGGATTAGAAACTCATAAAACATCTTTTCCGATGCCGGAAGCGGACGCGCTTTTGTCAAAATGACACCAACTGTGCGCGTGACTCGAGGCACACTAATCGGTATGCTGACAGTTCCAGGCGGCGTTTGATCGACCAAAAGTGTTTCCGGCAGCAAACTGACACCAAGTCCTGCCTCTACTAACCCTTTAATCGTGTAAATATCCTCACTTTCAAAACCTACATTCGGCTCGAAATTCACTTGTTCACAGGCATCAATGACTAGCTTTCTCATATCGTACCCCGTGCGGAAGAGGACAAATTGATCATCTATTAAATCACGAAGGTTTACCCGTTCCTGCTTTGCGAGTCGATGATGGTTCGGCAGCAGCGCACGCATATTCTCAGAGAAGAATATGTGCGTGTCAATTTCAGATGTCGCATCAGGCACCGGGGAAACGAACGCCAAATCGATTTCACCGAGTTCGACCAGCTCTCTCAGTTCTTTATTGGACCCTTGATGAAAGTCAAATCCTACATCGGAATACTGGCTTCGAAATGCAGAGATCACCCGAGGCAGAGTTTTGGTAGCTAAAGAGTTAGGAAAGCCTAAACGGATTTTCCCTGCTTCCGGATTTAAAAAATCTTCAACTGCTGTCACAGCTTTTTCAATTTCGTTCACTGCCGTCTCAATATGTTCTAAAAATATTTTTCCTGCACGTGTCAGCTTCACCCGTCTTCCCTCTCGCAAAAATAACTCGACTCCTAATTCATCCTCGAGTTTAGCAATTTGCCTGCTCACCGCAGATTGCGCGACATGGAGACGATAAGCGGCTTCTGTCACATGCTCCTCTTTTGCCACTTCGATAAAATATTTGATCTGCCGAAGCTCCAAAACCTGCCACCTCTTTCCATTCAATCTCATTTTTAGATTAATAACGAACTAACAATATATTGATTGTATCATTTTTGCAATATAGAATAAATAGTAAGATCACAGAATTTTTAAACAGTGAATAAGGTAAAGATACAGTAAAGATACAATAGATGAATCATTCAAATAACGATATCGGAGGTGCAGTCGATGACAATTTTCGGCTATCCAACCAAACAAGGATTATATGACCCTAAAAATGAGCATGATGCATGCGGAATCGGTTTCATTGCGAATATTAAAGGAAAACCTGCTCACTCCATTGTAAAAGAAGGCATTCACATGCTATGCCAGCTTGAACATAGAGGCGGCCAATTAAATGGCACGACCGGCGACGGAGCGGGGATGATGCTTGAAATATGCGATTCATTTTTCCGAAAGAATTGTGAAGACTTGAGCATATCATTGCCAGATCCTTTCGACTATGCGATTGGGATGGTTTTTTTACCTAAAGACGAAAAAGAATCCCAAGTGATTCAAACCGCTATGGAAAACATCGTAAAGGAAGAAGGACAAATCTTTCTTGGTTGGCGCCAAGTTCCTGTTAACTCACAGACAGTTGGAGCAGAAGCTCAAGCCATTGAACCGAATATTATGCAATTGTTTATTGAAAAAGATCACCAGCTAGAGACAGAGAAAGATTTCGAGCGGAAGTTATTCATCATTCGCAAAAGGATTGAACATGAAGTTTCAGCTAATGCGTCTATTCAAGGCTCATTCTATATTCCAAGCCTGTCTACTAGAACCATCATCTATAAAGGGATGCTGACACCGGAACAAATGGATCAGTATTACCTTGATTTATCTGACCCAGAGTACGTCTCTGCTTTCTCTCTTGTTCATTCTAGATTCAGCACCAATACGTTTCCAAGCTGGGAACGCGCTCATCCGTACCGCTACTTGATTCACAACGGAGAAATTAATACGAATCGCGGCAACGTCAGCTGGATGCAAGCACGGGAAAAAGCAAGTTTCGCAAAAGTGTTTGGAGACGATTATCAAAAGCTGCTTCCAGTGATCGATACGAACGGAAGCGATTCAGCCATGCTTGATAATGCCCTTGAGTTTTTAACTCTCTCAGGACGCTCTCTTCCTCACGCAGCCATGATGCTTATTCCAGAACCTTGGGATCGTGATGAACAAATGCAAGATCCTAAGCTTGCTTTTTACGAATATCACAGCTGCCTGATGGAACCGTGGGATGGCCCTACTTCTATCTCCTTCACGGACGGCCGGGTAATCGGAACCATTTTAGACAGAAATGGATTAAGACCCGCGCGCTACTACGTCACTGAGGATGACTTAATCATTTATTCTTCTGAAGTCGGTATTGTGCCAACAGAGGAAAAGAAAATTATAAAAAAAGAAAGCGTAAGTGCCGGAAAAATGCTTCTTGTCGATTTAGAACAAGGCCGAATCGTGTCTGATGATGAAGTCAAACATTCGATTTCTCGTGAACTGCCTTACCGTGATTGGCTGAATGATCAACTGCTAGCCATTGCAGACCTTGAAGAGATTGACCACTCAGATGGACCATATGACGAAAATAAATTACTGAATCTTCAAAAATCTTTTGGTTATACGTATGAAGAATTGACAAAAAATATCAAACCAATGGTTACAGATAAAAAAGACCCAATTGGTTCCATGGGATTTGATTCTCCACTCGCTGTATTATCAGAACGCCCGCAGCTATTGTTCAATTACTTTAAACAGCTGTTTGCCCAAGTCACCAATCCGCCAATTGATGCAACGCGTGAAGAAAATGTTACTTCTACTATGACTTTGCTTGGAAATGAAGGAAACATCTTAGAGCCTTCAGCTAGCAATTGCCGCAGAATCCGTTTAGAATCCCCTTTCTTAACAGAAATGGAATTGATGAAGCTGCGCCATAACCGGTATGATGATTTTCGTTCAAGAACCACCTCCATTTTATTCAAAACAGAGAGTCCTAATCTAGAACAGGCTCTCGAGCAGCTGTTCAAAGAAGCCGATGAAGCAATTGCCGAAGGCTGCACGTTACTCATTCTGTCAGACAAAGGCGTGAATTCGAACTTTGCTGCTGTGCCTTCCCTGCTTGCCATCAGCGGCCTGCATCAGCATTTGATCAAAAATGGCACAAGAACAAAGGTCAGTCTGATTGCAGAGACTGCCGAAGCTCGCGATGTACACCAATTCGCTTGTCTAATCGGTTACGGAGCAGATGCGATTCAGCCTTACTTAGCGATTCACTCCATTGAGGCACTTATTAAAGAAGGCGTCATCACAGGCTTTACTTTAGAAGAAGCAGAGAAGAACTATTTAGCTGCAGCTGTCACTGGATTAGTGAAAGTGATGTCGAAAATGGGGATCTCAACGGTACAAAGCTACCGTGGCGCTCAAATATTTGAAGCCGTAGGAATTGGCCATGAACTGATTGAGAACTACTTTACTGGCACAGCCTCCCCGCTTGACGGAATTTCTTTAGAGGTTATTACGAATGAAACTCTCCTGCGTCATAAAGAAGCGTTTCATAAAAGTGAATATCAACAAAAAACACTTGATTCCGGCGGAGAATTCCAATGGCGCCGTAACGGTGAAAAGCATGCCTTTAATCCAGAAACGATTCATACCCTGCAGCATGCAGCCCGGACGAATAACTATGAATTATATAAGAAGTATTCTGCGATGATGGATGACGAACAAGTATTATTTTTACGCGGTCTGCTTGATTTTGATTTCACTGTGCGCCCAGCTGTCCCTTTAGAAGAAGTGGAATCAGCCGAATCTATTTTAAAACGATTTAAAACCGGTGCCATGTCGTACGGGTCGATCAGCAAAGAAGCTCATGAGGCACTTGCTGTCGCTATGAACCGGATTGGCGGAAAAAGCAACAGCGGTGAAGGCGGTGAAGATCCATCCCGATATACACCTGATGAAAATGGCGATTCAAAAATCAGCTCAATTAAACAAGTGGCTTCTGGCCGCTTTGGTGTCACTAGCGAATATTTGAACCAAGCTTCAGAAATTCAGATTAAAATGGCGCAAGGAGCAAAACCTGGTGAAGGCGGACACCTGCCTGGAAAGAAAGTCTATCCGTGGATTGCGAATACACGTGGATCGACGCCAGGAGTTGGACTGATCTCCCCTCCTCCGCACCATGATATTTATTCAATTGAAGATTTAGCCCAGCTTATCTATGACTTAAAAAATGCCAATACAAAGGCTCGCATTAATGTAAAGCTAGTAGCGAAATCAGGTGTAGGAACGATCGCTGCCGGTGTAGCGAAAGGATTAGCAGATGTTATTTTAGTGAGCGGATACGAAGGCGGAACTGGAGCTTCGCCAAAAACAAGCATTAAACATGCAGGTTTGCCATGGGAAATCGGCTTGGCTGAAACTCATCAAACACTGCTCATGAATAACTTACGTGAAAAAGTCACGCTTGAGACGGATGGTAAATTGATGAACGGACGCGACGTCGTGATCGCTGCCTTATTAGGTGCAGAAGAATTCGGATTCGCCACTGCCCCTCTCGTTATTCTCGGCTGCGTCATGATGAGAGTCTGCCACATGGATACTTGTCCGGTTGGAGTAGCGACGCAAAACCCTGAACTACGAAAAAAATTCATGGGCTCGGCGGATCATATCGTGAATTACATGAAGTTTGTAGCCGAAGAAATTCGTGAAATTATGGCAGCCCTTGGCTTCCGCACATTTAATGAACTGATCGGTCAAAAACAAATGTTAACGACCCACCCGAGAAAAGAGACGCATTGGAAAGCGAAATATTTAGACCTGTTCCCTCTTTTATATATGACTCCATTAAAAGAAGGCCAGGTACAATACTTTACACAAGCACAAGATTATAAATTAGAACGCACGTTAGATCAGCAAGTTCTGCTTCAAGCGGCACAGCCGGCCATTGAAAACAAACAGCCTGTTACAGGAGAGTTTCCAATTCGCAATGTCGATCGTTCAGTTGGCACGATAACCGGATCAGAAATTACAAAGAAATACGGTGCAGCTGGACTTCCGACAGACACGATCCAATTTACATTTAACGGATCCGCCGGACAAAGCCTGGGAGCATTTATTCCAAAAGGCATGACTTTAACTGTTAACGGTGACGCGAACGATTATTTTGGCAAAGGACTTTCAGGAGGCAAGCTGATTATTCGGCCGCACCAAGACTTTAAACATCCTGCTGAACTTCACTCAATTGTGGGAAATGTCTCCCTTTACGGAGCAACTTCAGGAGAAGCTTACATCAATGGGCAAGGAGGCGCACGCTTTGCCGTTAGAAACAGCGGAGCGAATGTAGTTGTTGAAGGCGTCGGCGATAACGGCTGTGAATACATGACTGGAGGAAAAGTTGTCGTTTTAGGAAATGTCGGCCGAAACTTCGCAGCAGGCATGTCCGGCGGGATCGCCTATATTTACACTGACAATCTTAAGTCGCTTGAAGCAAACTGCAATAAAGAAATGATTCTGATTGAAACCATTCAAAACGATGCAGAAATGTCAGAATTAAAAGCAATGATCGAAACGCATCACCAACTCACGAATAGTCCGAAAGCGAAACGGATTTTAGATAACTGGAATGAAGAAAAACAACAATTTATCCGCATTATTCCAAGTGAATTTAAAGAGATGATGGCATCCATTCAGCAGTACGAAAGCCAAGGATTTGCTCTTGAGGAAGCAAAACTTGCAGCATTTACTGCCAGCAAGCAAACAGTGGCGGTGAATCAAGCCCCAAAGCTTGAAGCTGTTCAGAACTAAGGAAGGAGCATGACTATGGGAAAACCAACTGGATTTATTGACTATGAACGGAAAACAGCACCGGAACGAGATCCGGCTGAACGAATCAAAAACTGGAAAGAATACTCATTACCAATGCCAGAAAAGGAATTAAAAGTACAGAGTGCCCGCTGCATGGACTGCGGGACTCCCTTTTGCCACACCGGTCTGCAATTATCAAATGGAACGTCTGGATGTCCACTCTATAACTTAATTCCTGAGTGGAATGATCTCGTTTATCGCGGCAGATGGCAAGAAGCATTGGACCGCTTGGTAAAAACCAATAATTTTCCTGAATTCACTGGCCGTGTGTGCCCTGCCCCATGTGAAGGTTCATGTACAGTAGCCATCTCTGACCCGGCAGTCGCTATTAAATCAATTGAAAAAGCCATTATTGATAAAGGATTTGAAGAAGGATGGATTACACCTGCTCCTCCTAAGCGGAGAACAGGTAAAAGAGTGGCGGTCATCGGCTCAGGCCCCGCAGGTCTTGCAGCTGCTGACCAATTAAATAAAGCCGGCCACCTGGTAACCGTATTCGAGCGCGAAGACCGTATTGGCGGTTTGCTGATGTATGGTATCCCTTCTATGAAACTTGAAAAAGAAACAGTAAATCGCCGGGTTAACCTTTTAAAGGCAGAAGGAATCGAATTCGTTACCAACACTGAAATCGGCAAAGACGTTACATTTGAACAGCTGAAAGAGGAATATGATGCAACGGTACTTTGTGCAGGCGCACAAAAGCATCGAGATATGACCATTGAAGGCCGAGATGCCAGCGGAATTCATTTAGCAATGGATTATTTAACAAAGAGCATGAAAAGCCTGTTAAACCAATCAGAAGAAGGTGTCATTTCCGCACAAGATAAAGATGTCATTGTCATTGGAGGCGGTGATACAGGAGCAGACTGTGTGGCGACAGCAATGAGGCAAGGAGCAAAAAGCGTTGTACAATTCGGTAAGCATGAAGTGCAGCCTGACCAACGCGTATCAACAAATCCTTGGCCGGAATATCCAAATACCTTTACTCTCGACTATGCGTATGCTGAGGCAAAAGCTGTCTTTGGCAGTGATCCAAGAGAATATTTAATTGCTACTAAAAAATTTATCGCTGATGCAGACGGAAATTTAAAAGAATTGCATACTGTACGCATGGAAAAAACCTATCATGAAGACGGATCTTATAGCATGAAAGAGATTCCAGGAAGCGAGCAGGTGTGGCCAGCTCAGCTAGTCTTCATTGCCATTGGGTTTAACGGAACAGACACATCTTTAATCGAACATTTCAATGTAGAGAAAACAGCGCGAGACACAGTTCAATCACCATATGGCAAATATACAACCAATCAAGAAGGCGTGTTTGCCGCTGGAGACATGCGCCGGGGACAAAGTTTAGTCGTCTGGGCGATTCACGAAGGCCGTGAAGCTGCACGCGAAGTAGATCGATATTTAATGGGAGAAACATTCCTTCCATAATATAAGATTAAAGTTAAGTAACCCCTGGATTGTTCCGTATGATCGGAATAATCCAGGGGTTTTCTAGTAAAGTTAGTAGCGTAAAGACCCTAATTGATCGAAAATAAGAGGTGAGATCATTTGGAACAGCAAACAAAGCTCCGATCCTCAACTATTCTCATAGAAATGAGTTAATTTTTGATGATTTTAAGGCGGTGCAAACGAAAATAAACTGTTTTTGACGTCTCTTAGCTTGCTATGGACGCTTATCCGCGATCTATTAGCGGCTTTCGGGATTCTATCGGCGGATACGGAGATTCTATCAGCGGCTTCGGCCATTCTATCGGCGGCTTTGAACATTCTATCGGCGATTGCGGAACACGGCGGCCGAAACCCTGCAAAAAGCGAGGCATCCCGAAGTGACAAACAACTGTCAGCCAGCATTTAATGACTTTTTTCAGCGCCTCCCTCAGAAGCCCCTCTCTTTTCTTTTTCACTTCCGTTTTTTAGGAATTTCTTTCCGCAAATACTGGACAGTTTCAAGCATATTTAATCGGCTTGCACCTTTCACCAAAATGGTCATATCAGCTCCTGAAAATTTTAAAAGTTCTTCATGAAGCATGTCTTTTTGCAGGCCCGAAAAATGTTTAACCTGGTCTTCTGACATTCCTGCATTGATGGCTCCCTGACTGATATGGGCTGAATAATTTCCATAGGTAAATAACATGTCTATACCTTTTGAAGCCGCGTACTCGCCTATCTCCTCGTGATCTTTAATCATTTGGTCTTTATGGGCAGGCATACTCCCAAGCACTGCTACTTTTTTATGCTTGCCTACTTCTGCTAAGACATCCAACGCCGCCTTCATCGCAGGTCCATGGGCATGTACCGTATCATCGATCACCGTAATATTATTTTTCAGCTCATGAAATTCCAGCCTGTGTGCCGGCCTTTTAATGGACTGCAGACCTCTTATCATATCCTCAGGACTAAACTTTAACTGATCAGCAACGGCAATAGCCAACAGCGCATTATATACATTATGCTTGCCAAAAACAGGTAAAGAAAACATATGCTTTTTCCCATTTAACCTTAATGAAAATTGCATCCCTTCTTTTGTAAACTCTACCTTGCTTGCCCTGTAATGTGCCGGAGAGTCGATCCCCACACTAATAATCGTTCCCTTAAATTCTTTTTTATGAAGTTTTTTCGAATAAAAATCATCTTTGTTAATGAATAACATGCCGGATGGATCCATTCCTTTGATGACTTCTGACTTAGCAGCAATCAGTCCGTCCATTTTTCCATCAAAGTTATTGATATGAGCTGTTCCGACATTGGTGATGATTGCCATATTAGGCTGCAGAATCGAACAATGCTCCGTAATTTGACCTGCAAAGCCCATTCCATATTCAAGAACAGCTGCTTTATGTCCCCGCCTAATATTCGCTTTATGTTTAGGGGTGTTTACTGTTGTATTCTGGTAATCTCCAGATTCGTAGATTTTCCACTTTTCTCTCAAAATAGCACTAAGCATGGCTTTTACCGTCGTTTTCCCCGCACTTCCTGTCACTGCAATAATTGGTTTTTGCACCTTTTCGGCCCCTTTCTCAAGTTTTATTTCTTTAGAGGATGCCTCCTGCCATGCAGCTCCTCCTTATTAGTAAATGCTCTTTCAAATGAAAGGGACCGGCTATCTACACGGGTTGATCAATAACACATTGAAAAACGACAAAAAAACTGAAGCATGTTCACTTCAGCTTTCAATCTAAGAAATATTGATTTAAAAAGTCCAAAAAAGTAGCTGTCGTTTTTGTCGATAGCGGATTGCCGGATGTAATGGCATAAAAGCTTCGTTCAAAATATAATTGTTCGCCGCCAATTACCTTTAGTTTATCCAGCTCAAGCTCATTGCGGATCGTCCATTCAGATAACAAAGACACCCCGAGCCCTGCTTCCACCGCTTCTTTTATAATCTGTGTGCTGCCGAATTCCAATGTTTTTTCTGGCTGGATGTTATGCTTCTTTAAAAACATATCAACCGCTTCTCTTGTACCGGAGCCTTCCTCTCTGACAATCCACGTTTCTTCATTTAGATGAATCGGCTTCTTCGGCTGATGCTTCCTGCTTTTAATCACAAACATTCGGTCTGTAGCAATTTTTTCTTTATGAAGCTTTTCAGAAGGAAAACTGCCTTCTACTATTCCGAGATCAATCTCTTGGTTTTGCACCTTACTCGCAATATCGTGCGTGTTGCCAATCGTAATTACCGGTTCAACATGGGGAAACTGGCGCAGAAAGTCTGCTAGGACATGCGGAAGTATATATTCTCCATAAGAATAGCTGGCCCCAACAGCAAGCTTTCCTTTTACTTCACTCGTTAAGTCACTGACTGCCTGTTTCATTTTAGTCTTTAGTACAAACATTTCTTTGGCATAATAAGCAACTAAACTCCCTGCTTTTGTTAACCGGACTTTCTTATTCGTACGATCAATTAATTTAATATTTAATTCTTGTTCAAGACTCTTAATATACTGACTGACAGCCGGCTGCGTAATAAATAACTCCTCCGCTGCTTTTGAAAAATTCATATATTTAACTACGGTTAAAAATACTTTTAGTTTTTGGTCCATTTTCTCCCACCAGTATAAGTATTTACTTATCATTCACATAACAATGATTAATTTTAATTATATACATTTTTTTCATATGATTAAACTATCGAATCTTATAAGGAGTGCTTCCTCTATGAAAAATGCACTGGACTCAAATATTGAACTTCCTTCACCCAAGAAGATGAATATTCCGCTTTTATCCGGTATTGGCTTTACTGCCTTAATTGCTGCAGCAGGCACGATCCTTTCTTACTTACCCGTTTTCAATAAAATCGGACCGCTCGCCGCTGCCATTTTACTGGCCGTTCTCTACCGCCATTTATATGGTTATCCTGAAACATTGAGAACTGGAATTTCATTTACCGGAAAGAGGATTTTAAGGTTCGCTATTATCCTTTATGGACTTAAACTTAACATTTTTTTAGTTTTAAATGAAGGGCTGGGTATGCTTGCACAAGGTGCCCTTACTATTGTTTTTGCTATAGGCTTAATGATCCTTTTAGGAAAGTGGTTAAAGGCTGATCCCCATGTCATTTTACTTCTTGGCATCGGAACAGGCATATGCGGGGCTGCTGCTATTGCTGCTGCTGCACCTATTCTGCAAACAAAGGAAGAAGATACAGCGATGTCTGTCGGAATGATTGCTTTCTTCGGAACGATCGCCGCCATTCTTTATACTTTACTATTTCCTTTAACAGGTATGTCGCCTGAAACTTATGGCATTTGGTCAGGAATTACCCTGCACGAAATTGCCCATGTGGCTCTGGCCGGAGCCGCCGCTGGAGAAGATGCGCTTACAATAGCCCTCTTAGCGAAACTTGGACGCGTTCTTTTGCTGCTCCCTGTCTGCTTTTTACTCGTTTATTGGATGAGAAAAAAATCACCTGAATCTGATATTGCTTCAACCGCCCCGTTCCCTTGGTTTTTAATAGGTTTCTTAGCTGCCAGTGTTCTAGCTACTTATGGAACAGCTAATGGATGGCTGACCGCTTCAGAGATCAGCCATGTCTCCACTGGAGGGACATTTCTTCTCACGATGGCGATGACAGGACTTGGATTAAATGTGGATCTGCGCCAGTTAAAACAAAAAGCGGTTAAGCCGCTGATTGCACTGACCATTACATCGGTCTGTTTGTCTGCAATGTGGGCTCTTCTGTTTACTTAACGACCGATCTTGAAGTAAGAAAAAACAGCCGAAACGGCTGTTTTTTCTTACTTCTTCATTAGGCTATACAACACAGCTTTCTGCGCGTGCAAACGGTTTTCAGCTTCCTGGAATACAACAGAAGCTTCTCCATCCATGACACCGGCCGATACTTCTTCACCACGGTGTGCCGGAAGACAATGCATAAACTTGCATTCAGGATTAGCCAAAACCATAAGATCTTCATTCACTTGATAAGGACCGAATGCTTTCAATCGTTCAGCAGCTTCTTCTTCCTGACCCATGCTGGTCCAAACGTCCGTATAAATAAAGTCCGCACCCTTTACAGCAGCTTTAGGATCTTCAGTTAATTCTACCTTAGCTCCAGTCTGCTTAGCGATCTCTTTCGCTATTTCAACTACTTCCGATGCAGGTTCATAGCCTTTAGGCGCAGTCAAGGTAAAGTCCATTCCTACCATTACAGAGGCAATCATTAAGGAATGTGCGACGTTGTTTCCGTCTCCAACATACACCATCTTATTGCCTTTAAACTCGCCTTTAATTTCATACACTGTCAAAAGGTCAGCCAATGCCTGACAAGGATGATAAAGGTCTGTTAAACCATTGATCACTGGAATACTTGCAGCTTCCGCCAACGCTTCAATTCTTGAGTGGCTGTGCGTGCGAATCATAATTCCATCTAGATAACCTGACAAGACTTTCCCCGTATCTTCAATCGTTTCCCCGCGTCCGAGCTGTGTATCATTTGAGCTTAAAAACATTCCCTGTCCGCCCAGCTGAATCATAGCTGCTTCAAAAGATACACGCGTTCTAGTTGAGCTTTTTTCAAAGATCATTCCTAGCAGCTGACCTTTTAAGCTGTCTGCGTACGCTTCTTTGTTCTGTTTCATATCATACGCCAGCTCAACCAAAGCATTGATATTTTCAATTGAAAAGTCTGCTAGCTTCAATAGATCCTTGCCTTTTAAATCTTGTTCTTTTAACATATCGATCGTTTCCATACCGGTCACCTCTGTCTATTTTATAATCCTTGAAAGGTTATTATAATTATTAATCTTATTTTATATTTATACATTAAAAAGAATGAAAATACAACCATAATTTCTGAATTATTGTTTTTTTGTTCATGAGGATTCGTTTTCTTCCTATACAGGTATACTATTTGTAATACCAACAATGAGGTGACATCTTAATGAGAGAAAAAAAATCCATGAAACAGACATTAGCAATTAAAACCAGTCATGTACTGCCGCCGGATACAAATCATCACGGCACTCTTTTCGGCGGAAAACTAATGGCTTATATCGATGACATCGCCTCTATTTCGGCGATTAAATTAGCTCGTACTCCTATCGTTACTGCTTCTACAGATTCAGTCGACTTTTTAAAACCGATCCGGGTAGGAGATGCCGTTACTCTTGAAGCTATGGTTACTTATACAGGCAAGACGAGTATGGAGGTGTTTGTCAAAGTCACATCCGAAAACTTGCTCACTGGTGAAGAGTCAGTGGCCGCTATATCTTTCTTAACCTTTGTAGCTCTTGACCAAAATGGAAAGCCTGTCGAAGTGCCAGAAGTCATTCCTGAGACAAAAGCAGAAAAATGGCTAAATGAAACTGCCGGCAGCCGAGCGGAACACCGCAAAGCGCGAAAGACACACAGTAAAGAATTAGCAGATTTTTTCAATACTTTGTGACAAAGGACACAATAAAAATATTATCCCTTTTACTATACCACTGACTTTTCAGTGGTTTTTTGTTTACAAACATTAATTTTTGTTAACAAGCAAATTAGGTAAACCCCAATATCTCAAGGAAAAGATTATTAAACCGCCTAATTATTTTGTAATATTTATTATTATTTTGTCATACTATTTTTTCCCTCATTCGCCCCATATACATAGACCTTTTGTGGATTTTATACTAATAGAAGCTAAAGGCAGCGATGTCGTTTGGAGGAATTGATATGTTTGGACAAACTGAAATTGGAATTGATTTAGGTACAGCTAATTTACTAGTATACAGTAAAGATAAAGGCATTATTATTAATGAACCTTCTGTAGTGGCGGTCGATACTGAAACAAAAAAAGTACTGGCTATCGGCACAGATGCCAAAAGCATGATTGGTAAAACGCCAGGAAGAATTGTTGCCACTCGTCCCCTTAAAGACGGAGTGATCGCGGACTTCGATATAACAACTGAAATGTTAAAAGGCTTGATGAAAAAAGCGAGTAAAGTTTTAGGATTTACGATTCGCAAACCTACCGTTGTCGTATGTACGCCTTCTGGTGCTACTTCTGTGGAAAGACGTGCGATACAAGATGCGATTAAAAGCAGCGGAGCTAAAACCGTTCATTTGATTGAAGAACCTGTTGCAGCTGCCATTGGCGCAGATCTGCCCGTGGAAGAGCCTATAGCGAATTTAATCGTGGATATTGGCGGCGGCACAACAGAGGTTGCGATCATTTCTTACGGAGGCGTTGTTTCCTGTAATTCCATTCGCCTTGCAGGAGATAAATTAGATGAAGACATTATTCAGTATGTGCGCAAAGAATATAATTTGCTCATAGGCGAACGGACAGCTGAAAGAGTCAAAATGGAAATCGGCTATGCGTTAGTCGAACATGAAGAGAAGAAAATGGATGTCAGAGGACGTGACCTTGTTACGGGTCTGCCGAAAACCATTGAAGTCAGCTCGTATGAAATCCAAAAAGCATTGAAAGAATCATTGTTAGCTATTTTAGAAACCATTCGCGTCACTCTAGAAAACTCACCTCCTGAACTCAGCGGTGATATTGTAGACCGCGGTGTGGTTATCAGCGGCGGCGGTGCTTTACTGAATGGCATGCAGGATTGGCTGAGCAAGGAAATCATTGTTCCTGTACATCTTGCTCCAAATCCGCTTGAATCAGTTGCGATCGGCACAGGCCGATCCCTTCATGTCATGAAGAGTCTGCAAAAAGTAACTAGCTAAACTAGCTATATAGACGGAGCGGCCAGGTCATTAAATCGACCTGGCCGCTCTCTTTTTTTGCCATCAATATGGCTTATTTTGATGAAAATAGTTTGGCGTTTGGATGGAAGGATTATATTCTTTATGAAAGATATGTGTTGCAGCTGGTGACACCGGCGGTATGAGCCACGTCCAGTCCCCTGTGCATTCTCTTCCTTCTATTGCTTCATTCTGTTCAAAGATTTTCAGTTGCTGTGCAGCTGTATGGTGATCGACAATACTCACCCCTGCCTCTTTAAAGGAATACAGTACAGCCGCATTTAATTCAACAAGCGCCCGGTCTTTCCAAAGCGAAGATGGCTTACTGGTATCTAGACCCATCCATTCAGCAACCAGCGGAAGCTTATTATAGCGAAAGTCATCTGCTAAATTCCGAGCCCCTATTTCCGTTCCCATATACCAGCCGTTAAATGGCGCTGCCTGGTAATGAATTCCGCCAATTTCCAGCTTCATATCGGAAATAATCGGAACAGCGTACCACTGTAATGAAAGATCTTTAAACCAAGTCAAGTCTGGGTGAGTAATCTGTACTTCTTTAACGATCTGTAAATTGACAGGAAATAACTCCGGCTTCCGATTGCCTATTTGAATTACCCAAGGAAGCACATCATAATCTGATTGCCTCCCTCTCCAGCCTCTCTTCTCACATTCTGCGGTGAAGTCCATAGAAGCCGGATCTCCCACAATGCCGCTTTCGGTTTGGTATCCTGCATATCGGATCAACTGATGATTCCAAATTTTAATCGTTTCTTTATTCGGTAATTCAGGTCGAAATACAGTAATAGCCGGGCGGATTTTTCCTTCATTCGTAGCAAATTCCACATGCTGCTTTAATGCCGCAGCCACTTGAGATTCTGTTTGGACTCTTCTTTCGTCGAACACATGAAGTGTCTGCCAAAATAATCGCCCAATGCAGCGGTTACTGTTGCGCCAGGCCATTCGCGCGCCGTGTGCTAACTCCTCATAGGTGTGTGTATAGCTGCCTGTTTCACTGATTTCTTCTTTTACCTCTTGCAAACGTTCTTTCAGTATGTCTTCTGGCTTTCCGAGTTCTTGATAACATTGAGTAATGAATTGCTTAGCTGTTTTCCAAAGCAAGATATCCATAATAGATCCACCTTATCTTCATTGTCTATCTACTCAGAGTATATCATTGTTTTAAACCTCTGTTTTCCTTATGATGTTGACAATTTATTTACTATTTTAATAGCTTTATCGCACTCTGATTTTTCCTTAAATGTTAATTGCTGTTTACCTTTACTAGCAGTTGATAGGTAAAGATGGATCATTGTATTTACCAAATCTTTTTAATATTTGAAAACCCCTTGACTCACTCCTTATGAAAAGATATGATGTGTTTAATTATTTAAATAATTTAATAAATTAATTTTCTTATCAAGAGAAGCTGAGGGTACTGGCCCGGTGAAGCTTCAGCAACCTGCCCTTTAGAGGCTTTGGTGCTAAATCCAGCAAACTATCTCCGTTATAGTTTGGAAGATAAGAAGGAATAAACTTGACTGTTTTGAAGCCTTCTTAATTATTAAGAAGGCTTTTTTATATATCGAGAGAGGACGATGACAATGAATTTAATAGACAGGCTGAAACATGACACACTGACAGCGGATGGCGCAATGGGGACTCTATTATATTCTTACGGCATCGACTTTTGCTATGAAGAGTTAAATACAGAGAGACCTGAAATTATTGAAAAAATACATAGTGAGTATATTAGAGCTGGTGCGGATGTGATTCAAACAAATACGTACGGGGCCAACTCCATAAAGCTGGGCCGCTACGGTATGGAAGGACGCGTCCGGGAACTAAATCAGGCGGCCGTGGCTATCGCTAAAAAAGCTGCGCACCCACACAACCGCTTTGTGCTTGGAACCATTGGCGGAATCCGCGGGATGAACAAAAGTACCGCTACTTTACAGGAAATCGAGGCAGCTGTCCGGGAACAAGCCGAAAGCTTGCTAATAGAAAACCCAGACGGCCTTTTATTTGAAACTTATTATGATTTTGACGAGATTCGTTCCGTTTTAAAAATAGCACGCGAGTTAACAGACTTACCAATCATCACTCAAGTATCCATGCATGAACCTGGCGTTCTGCAAAATGGCTTGTCTTTAAATCAGGCACTTAGTGAGCTTGAAAGCTTAGGAGCGGATGTTGTAGGAGTTAACTGCCGTCTTGGCCCTTTTCACACCATTCAAGCTTTTGATGAGGTCGAATTACCTAAGAACGCCTTTTTATCTGCCTACCCGAACGCCAGTCTTATGGACGTAGAAGATGGCCGTATTGTATACGAATCAGAAGCAGATTACTTCGGGAAAACAGCGGTACATTTAAGAGATCAAGGGGTTCGCTTGATCGGCGGTTGCTGCGGAACGACACCCAAGCACATTGAATCTGCCAAGAAAGCACTGACTGGACTGAAACCGGTCACAGAGAAAAGAATAAAGCCTAAAAAACCGATTATTATTCAGGAGACTGCCCCTTCCCCGCTTCCATCCTTGTCTGAGCAAGCCAAGCGGGAACGGACGGTCATTGTTGAATTGGATACACCGAAGCATTTAGATACGACCGCTTATATCGAAGGAGCGAAAGCCCTTCAGCAAAGCGGTATTGCAGCTGTCACCATGGCAGATAATTCACTTGCATCTCCGCGTGTCAGCAATATGGCTGTCGCGTCATTGCTGAAACTAAATCATAATATTCGGCCGCTTGTGCACATCACTTGCCGCGACCGCAACTTAATCGGCCTTCAGTCACACTTAATGGGGCTCCACGCTTTAGGCATGCACGATATTCTGGCGATTACAGGAGATCCTACAAAAATCGGTGATTTCCCTGGTGCCACATCGGTCTACGATGTATCAAGCCTGGAATTAATCCAGCTGATCAAACAGCTGAACGAAGGAATTTCCTTCTCCGGCAAGCCATTTAAACAAAAAGCGAACTTTTCAGTGGCAGCGGCATTTAATCCTAATGTCCGGGTGCTTGACCGGGCTGTTAAACGGATGGAAAAGAAAATTGAATGCGGAGCCGATTATTTTATTACTCAGCCTGTGTTTACGAAAGAAAAAATTATTGAAGTATACGAGGCAACGAAGCATTTGCCGACACCTGTTTTTATCGGCATTATGCCTTTAACCAGCTCTAGAAATGCTGAATTCCTTCACCATGAAGTACCTGGCATTAAACTGTCTGAAGAAACGCTGCGACGCATGAAAGTATGTGAAGGGGAAAAAGAGGCTTCTACACTTGAAGGGTTAAATATCGCCAAAGACTTAATCGACACTGCCGCAGAGCTATTTAACGGCATTTATATCATTACACCGTTCTTGCGCTACGACATGTCGGTTGAACTTGTCCAATATATTGATACACTTGATGAAAATCTTAAGAAAAGAGGGATCGCCCATGTCTTGCCAACATCCAATTGAAAAAGAACTTAAAAAACGAATTCTCATCTTAGACGGCGCGATGGGTACGATGCTTCAGCAAGCCGACCTTACCGCTGAAGATTTCGGCGGAGAAGAGTTTGAGGGCTGCAATGAATATTTAAACCTTACTGCTCCGCATGTCATTGAATGGATTCACCGCTCCTACCTTGAAGCTGGAGCGGACATTATTGAAACCAATTCATTTGGCGGCACACCGTTTGTGCTTGATGAATATGATCTTGGTGATCAAGCCTATGAAATTAACCGTAAGTCTGCAGAACTTGCCAGAAAGTGTGCGGATGAATTTTCTACACCTGATCAGCCGCGTTATGTAGCTGGAGCAATTGGGCCAACGACCAAAACCTTGTCTGTTACTGGCGGAATTGACTTTGAGACGCTATGCCAAAACTTTGAAGTGCAGGCAAGAGCCTTAATTGAAGGCGGCTGTGATTTGCTGTTAATGGAAACGAGCCAGGATATGCTGAATGTGAAAGCCGGCACACTGGGAATTAAACGCGCATTTGAAGCAACAGGCAAAGAATTGCCGATTATGATTTCCGGTACGATTGAACCAATGGGCACGACTCTTGCAGGTCAAAACATCGAGGCTTTTTATATTTCTATTGAACACATCAAGCCGCTTTCTGTCGGGTTAAATTGTGCGACGGGCCCAGAATTCATGACTGATCACATTCGTTCTTTATCAGACCTGTCTCAGAGCTTTGTCAGCTGTTATCCAAATGCCGGTCTTCCTGATGAAGAAGGATTGTACCATGAGTCTCCTGAATCACTTGCCCAAAAAATAAAGGGATTCGCTGAAAAAGGCTGGCTGAACTTCGTCGGCGGCTGCTGCGGAACAACGCCCGATCACATCCGTGCTCTGCGTGATGCAATGAAAGACCTTACGCCTCGTAACCGTCCAGAGCATGCACACGACCATGCAGTTTCAGGCATCGAGCCTCTCCTTTATGATGACTCCATGAGACCATTATTTATTGGAGAACGGACGAATGTGATTGGATCTCGGAAATTTAAACGGCTGATCGTGGAAGGCAAATATGAAGAAGCCGCTGAAATTGCCCGGGCTCAAGTCAAAGGCGGAGCTCATGTCATTGATATTTGTCTCGCTAACCCGGATCGTGACGAGCTTGAAGATATGGAAGCCTTCATGAAAGAAGTCGTGAAGAAAGTCAAAGTCCCTCTTGTCATTGATTCAACGGATGAAGCCGTTATTGAAAAAGCCCTTACCTATTCACAAGGGAAAGCCATCATTAACTCGATCAACTTAGAAGACGGAGAGGAACGCTTTGAAGCCGTTCTTCCGCTCGTTAAAAAATATGGAGCTTCCGTTGTCGTTGGTACGATCGACGAAACAGGAATGGCTGTCACTCGCGAAAGAAAGCTTGAGATTGCTGAACGTTCGTATGATTTGCTGGTGAATAAATGGGGCATTGCTCCAGAAGACATTATCTTCGATCCTCTTGTCTTCCCTGTTGGAACCGGTGACGAACAATATATCGGTTCTGCAGAAGAAACGATTGAAGGCATCCGTTTAATTAAAGAAAAGCTCCCTGCTGCTTTGACGGTTCTTGGTGTCAGCAATGTTTCCTTTGGTTTGCCCCCAGTTGGACGTGAAGTGCTAAACGCCGTTTATTTGTATCACTGTACTCAGGCAGGCCTTGACTATGCCATCGTTAATACCGAGAAATTAGAGCGCTATGCCTCTATTCCGGAAGAGGAAATTAAAATGGCTGACCAGCTGCTCTTCCATACGAACGACGATACATTAGCGGACTTCACTGCCTTTTACCGCGGAAAAACAAGAGAAGTGAAGGAAGAAGATATCCCTAAAACTGTTCCTGAACGTTTAACCTATTATGTCGTGGAAGGAACGAAAGAAGGCTTGCTCCCTGACCTTGAATCAGCTTTACAAACATATGATACGCCTCTAGATATTATTAATGGCCCGTTAATGGCTGGGATGGCCGAAGTCGGCCGGCTATTTAATGACAACCAGCTGATTGTCGCTGAAGTGCTGCAGAGTGCAGAAGTCATGAAAGCTGCTGTCGCATTCTTAGAGCCTTACATGGAAAAGAAAGAAAATGATACAGGTAAAGGGAAAGTCGTACTCGCTACGGTAAAAGGCGATGTACATGATATCGGGAAAAACCTTGTGGAAATCATCTTAAGCAATAATGGCTTTAAAGTGGTTGACCTTGGCATTAAAGTCACCCCTTCTGCCTTGATTGAAGCAATAAAGAAAGAAAATCCTGATATGATCGGATTATCCGGCCTGCTTGTTAAATCGGCTCAGCAAATGGTGCTGACTGCTCAGGACATGAAAGCCGCGAGCATTGATGTACCGATTCTCGTCGGGGGCGCCGCTTTATCCCGCCGGTTTACAGAAACGAAAATCTCACCTGAATATCAAGGGCCTGTTTTATACGCAAAAGACGCGATGGATGGCCTACAACTTGCCAGCCGCCTTCAAAATGAAGACGAAAAAATAGCCTTGCTAAGCGAGCTATCTGATAAACAGGAAAAACGAAAAGAAATTGAAGCATACCGTGAAAGTAATGCCGCATCTAAAGTGGCTGTGCTTGAAAAACCAAAGAAAACTGTAAGAGAAGATGCACCTGTGTACACGCCGCGCGATTTACGAAAACATGTGCAGCGCGAATACCCTGTTGCTCACCTTAAACCATATGTGAATCGGCAAACGCTTATTGGCCATCACCTAGGCTTGAAAGGAAAAGTGGAGAAACTGCTTGCTGAAAACGATGACCGTGCGACAGCTTTAAATACGATGGTCGAAGAATTTTTATCCTCTGGCCAACTAAAAACAGCCAGTATTTATCAGTTCTTCCCTGCTCAATCTGATGGAGATGATGTCATCATTTATGATCCGAATGATGGCCAAACAGTCATTGAACGCTTTACGTTTCCGCGTCAAACGAAAGAACCGTTCCTTTGCCTCGCCGATTATTTAAAATCAGTCGAGAGCGGTGAAATGGATTACGTTGGATTGTTTCTTGTGACAGCCGGCTTTAATGTACGCGATCAAGCGGTAGCTTATAAACAAGAAGGCAATTTCCTAAAAAGCCATGCCTTGCAAGCGACAGCTCTTGAACTTGCTGAAGGATTCGCCGAGCGGATTCACCAGGAAATGCGCGATCAATGGGGTTTCCCAGATCCAACAGACTTCACGATGAGAGAACGTTTTGCTGCGAAATACCAGGGCCAACGCTTCTCATTCGGCTATCCTGCTTGTCCTAACTTGGAAGATCAGGAAAAGCTCTTTAGTCTGCTGAAGCCAGAAGAGATCGGTGTACAGCTGACGGAAGGCTTCATGATGGAGCCGGAAGCATCTGTTTCTGCCATCGTCTTCTCTCATCCAGATGCCCGTTATTTTAATGTGGAATAAGAAGTCGAAAGAGGCTGCTGCGGCAGTCTCTTTTTTTGTAATGAACGATGGAAATTTCTTTAGTTTGAGTGCAGGAGCAAAGGGAAAGGAATAAATAGACAATTTCACAAGGAGGAATAAAAGTGAAAACCTTAACTGTTAAAATGGAGTATACTGGTTCAGACGCTCAAGAACAGCTGCAAATGGCTTTGGAAGGCACAGATTTTAAATTACTGGCTTTAGACGAAGCTAATCAAAACTCCACTGGCCATACAGATTCTTCCTACGAAAAAATGCACAACTCTCTGCCAAATCAGCCGGAAGGCGCGGCACCTGACGTCAGCTCATCCGGTGCAGGAGGAATGGTTTCACCTGACTCTGATGCCTATCCGAATAAAAAATAGTATTGCCTGCCGATGCCGTTTTCATAGCGGCATCGTTTTTTTTATTACCAAGCGTTTTCCTCTGCCGCTAAAAATTTTATTCGATAGCAAAGAAACTCCTTTCAAAGGTGAATAAACTCGAGTGAAGGCGAAAAAGCCCTATGCGAAAGCGATAATACTACGCGTGAAACCGAAGAAGTCCCTTGCGAAGATGAAAAAAATTCCCTTCCTGCCCTCCGCTTAACGTCACTCCTTGGAAACAACCTCCTTCTTTATTTTCAGCTAAGCGAGGCAAACTAGAAAGGTTCCACATTCAATGATGACAGGGAGATGTTGATTTATGAAGACAAACATGGATAAAATCTTACCGGTTTTCGCTTCAATTGGTGTTGGGATTGCCACTTATCAAATGCTGAGCGGCAATCAGTCAGGCGCTAAAAACATGCTTCCACTAGCATCAAGCGTCATGGGAATGGCGAATGGAATGCAAGGACAAAACCAGCAGCCGCTTGGGAATAACAGCAGCTTCTGATCAGTATTTTTTTGAGAAAGCAAAGAGGCACCCCATCTAAGGTGCCTCTTCTAAGTATTACCGATTATCCACTGTCTCCGGATACATATCATGATTCATCATGCGGTACTCTGCCATTTTTTCGTATTTCGTTCCTGGCTTTCCGTAGTTAGTATACGGATCAATGGAAATGCCGCCACGTGGTGTGAACTTGCCCCATACTTCAATATAGCGAGGGTCCATCAATTCAATCAGGTCGTTCATGATAATATTCATGCAGTCCTCATGGAAATCGCCATGATTTCTGAAGCTGAACAGATACAGCTTTAATGCTTTACTCTCCACCATCTTCACATCTGGAATATAGCTGATATAGATCGTTGCAAAATCTGGCTGGCCTGTCATCGGGCACAGGCTTGTGAATTCAGGACAATTAAATTTAACAAAATAATCCCGGCCTTGATGCTTATTGTCGAACGTCTCTAAAATCGACGGATCGTATTCAAATGTATAGTTTGTTCCTTGATTTCCCAACAGCGTGATGTCTTGCAGTTCCTCTTCTTTTCTTCCTGCCATATGCGGAACCTCCCTTAAATCGTTTGCTCATCTATTATACTTTGGTACAACTAGAATGGAAAGTGCTTGTTATTTGTATCCTAATCATGGTGCCTGTAAAATAAATAAAAAAGGAGATTTATTACGTGAAGCCTATTCATGATTTAGCCGATATACAAGCCGAAATTGAAAGTAGCCAATCTGTTCTCCTTTATATTTCAAGAGAACAATGCTCTGTCTGTCATGCCCTCCTTCCTCAGGTGAAAGAATTATTGACTAACTACCCTTCCATCAATGCCATTCACGCCAGCGCAGATGACATTCCTGAAATTGCCGGGGAATTTTCAATTTTTACCGTACCTGTCTTGATCTTTTTTGTGGATGGGAAAGAAATGTTTCGAAAAGCACGTTTTGTACCAATGAACGAATTAGACGAGCAGCTAGGCAAAATTATGAGACATCTTTAATCATCGGTTTCAAATATATAACAGTAATCAAAAGATTCTCAATTCCCAATCAATATAGTATGATATAGGTATACACGAAAGGAGAATGATGATGACACTATTAGACGAAATTCTAAATTACAATGAAAAGTTTGTTTCAAGCAAAATGTATGAGGAATATAAAACGGACAAGTTCCCCGATAAACGACTGGTCATTTTAACTTGTATGGATACTCGTCTAGTCGAGCTATTAACGAAATCAATGAATTTCAAAAATGGCGATGTGAAAATCGTTCGTAATGCCGGTGCGATCGTGAGTCACCCATTTGGAAGTATTATGCGCAGTCTGCTCGTAGCGGTTTATCAGCTGCAAGCCGATGAGGTATTAATTGTTGGCCATCATGATTGCGGCATGAGCTCTCTTTCCAGTGATAAAATGATTGATGCTATGTTTGAACGCGGCGTGAAAGAGGAAACATTGGATACGCTTAGAAATGCCGGTGTGGAAATTGATCAATGGCTAGAAGGATTTGAAAGTGTGGAGCAAAGTGTTGCACACAGCGTAAACATGGTGAAGAATCACCCGCTGATGATTGAAGACATTCCTGTTCACGGATTAGTGATCCACCCTGGAACAGGCCAGCTTGATCTAGTTGTGAACGGCTACGAAAAAGCGGCAAAATAAGTTTACATATAAGAACTCGCTTTCGTAAAAGCGAGTTCTTTTTATATCTTTAATTAATCTTCCATCGTTGATAAATCGCCTGTAGGAAGTCCAAGTTCCCACGCTTTTAGAACTCGGCGCATAATCTTTCCTGATCTCGTTTTCGGCATCGTCTCTCTTACTTCAAATAATCTCGGAGCCGCATGAGCTGCCAGTCTTGTTTTAACAAAGACACGAATTTCTTCAAGCAGTTCTTCACTTTCCTCATAACCCGGACGAAGAGTAATAAATGCTTTAATGACTTCGCCGCGCACTGGATCAGGTACACCAATGACTCCCGCTTCCGCTACAGCTGGATGCTCAACCAGCTTGCTTTCTACTTCAAACGGTCCTACCCGTTCGCCTGATGTATTGATGACATCATCAACACGGCCTTCAAACCAGAAATAGCCATCTTCATCTTTATACGCTGAATCGCCAGTGACAAACCAGCCATTTAAGAAATAGCTTTCATAGCGCTCTTCGTTATTCCACACTTGGCGAAGCATCGCTGGCCACTGCGGCTTAATAGCTAAATTCCCCATGTGTTTATCAGGCAACTCATTGCCTTTATCATCTATAATACTCATTTCAATTCCCGGAAGCGGCTTGCCCATAGAACCCGGACGCATCGGATTGCAGCGGAAGTTCGCACAAATCGAGGAACCGGTTTCAGTCATCCACCAGTTATCGTGAATGCGAAGGTTAAGCGCTTCAAGTCCCCAGCGAATAACTTCTGGATTAAGCGGCTCGCCCGCTGATAAAATATGTCGAAGATTGGATAAATCATATTTCTTAGGAAGCTCATTGCCGCTTGCCATTAACAAGCGAAACGCTGTCGGCGCACTAAACCATACCGTCACTTTGTATTTCTCTAGTGTCTCAAACCAGTCTTCCGCTTTAAATCGGCCTCCTCTTAACACGTTTGTCACACCATTCAGCCAAGGTGACCACATACCTGCTGATGTGCCAGTTACCCAGCCAGGATCAGCCGTACACCAGTACACATCATCTTCATGAAGATCATATGTCCATTTTCCAGACAGATATTGATGGCGCATTGCATCGTGCACCTGCAGAATTCCTTTTGGCTTGCCTGTTGAACCGGAAGTGTAGTGAAGCAGCATTCCGTCTTCACGGTCTACCCATTCCATTATGTAATCATCTGATTGACTCATCAATTCGCTATATGGCGTCACGTATTCCGCTGTTTTTTCATCTGAACCGACGATAATGACATGCTTTAATTCAGGCAGTTCATTGACCGGCACACGCTCTAGAAGCTCCGGCGTAGTCACTACCACTTTAGCTCCGCTATCTGCTAACCGGTCTTTCACTGCTTCTTCCATAAACGCCTCGAATAATGGTCCTGCAATAGCACCGATACGAATAATTCCAAGCAATGCCACATAAAGCTCTGGACTTCTCGGCATGAAAATAAACGCCCGGTCTCCCTTTTCAACCCCTAATGATTTTAATCCATTCGCAAAACGGCAGGATTCTTGTTTCATTTGCTCATATGTATATTGCTCTTCCCTTTCGCCATCCGTGAAAAATAAGGCTGTTTTATCCCCTCTGCCTTCTTCTGCATGACGGTCGATGGCTTCATGCACCATATTTACTTTACCTGTTTGAAACCAAGTGAAATGCTCAGATACCTGTTCCCAGTCAGCATTTTTTACAGCATCATCATAGTTTTGTAAATTCGCCTGTTCAGGTGTAGCTGCAATTTCTTGATCAAACACCTTTGTTGACATGATAACTCCCCCTTGTCTAATGTTATATAACAGTTATGTATGAACAAGGCTATTATACAACATTATACAAATTTTCTAAACTGTTTTTTGGGAATTATGTGACAATTCATTAGAAATGAAAAAAATTTTACAATGAATTGGAAATAAATGATTGCTTGCACCAATAGATTCTACATTTAGTAAACATCAAAAAGAGGATATGCGTTTGACATCATATCCTCTGAAAGCTATTGTACGGTTTTAATCGTCATTGGATGAAAGAAAGTCCCAGCTAACCGGAAAATCCTCTTCCTTTCTTCCGGTTCATACCCTATGATAAAACAAGTGCTCGGGCCAGCAGATTTATTTAAATCCAATTCACACTCTATACCCTCGATTCGCAAATGCTCTTGTCCGGTCATCGACTTCAATTCTGCATAAATACCTTTTGAACCTACCGGCATGATACTTCGCACACCTTTTGTTTTCAGAAGCTTAATAAATAAAGACAGCGGAGCGATAGACTGCTGCTGTTCTTTCACTTCAGAGCCACACAGGGGTTTTCCGATTACCGCAAAGTGAAGATCATCAGTCACCCGCTCATAATAGCCGGTCTCTCTCGTTCCCATCACGACCATGCCTGTAGCCGACTGAGCCATAACAAAATTCGTTTCTGAACTTCCGGTAATCGGAAGCTCAGAGAAGCCTAATTGCATTGCAGCTTTTCTTACACCTTCGCACAACTCGCCCCAGGCCTCTTCTCCAGAGAAATTATGTATGACGGCAGCTGTCAGCTCTCCCCCTGCCGCTAAACACTCCATAGCCGCCACTCGAAAGCTGTAATAACCGACTATTTCATAGGAAGCTTGGATTTGATCCGCTTTCTTCATTCCAATCGAACCGCTGTTATCAGCTGCTATAAT
Organism: Bacillus ectoiniformans; assembly: GCF_016908875.1. Classification (GTDB taxonomy): domain Bacteria; phylum Bacillota; class Bacilli; order Bacillales; family Domibacillaceae; genus Bacillus_BX; species Bacillus_BX ectoiniformans. The sequence continues at coordinate 39,474 of NZ_JAFBES010000009.1, forward strand.
AATTTCTTTCTCAGAGCTCAGTGGCAAAGTCAGCACATCTCGTTTCATACTTTTACTTCAAACGACTGGTCAAATTTTTGAAAAATCGGCATTAGCCTTGGCAAAGCGATCCACGCGAGTACTCCGTTCATAAAAGAAGCAAGGAAAACAGCTGGAACTAAGCCCACATAAAATTCCGCTCCAAAAAACAGGATGAATGGTGCCGGAGCAACAGCACTATTTAAAAAAATAAACACGCCAACCGCGATTAATTTATTTCTCGTTTGATAAAGCTTAGCAAATAGCCAAAGGATAGCTGCCATTTCGACAGCAATCAATACGTGAAATGGACCAAGCGGCATACCGCCAACTAAGGCCGAGACGAGATGCCCCATTCCCGCAACAAGCGCACCTGGCCCCGCCCCCATCAGCCCTGCTGCAAGCAAGGCAGGAAATGAATCAAGCGCCACACTCGACACCACTGCCGGAACTTTTATCATGCCCCCTATGACGGATAAAGCAACAAAAAGAGAAAGCCAGCTTAACCTTCTAGTATTCACTGATCTTTATTCTCTTTTCTTTTTCCACCTTTAAATACGTCGGCACTGCGAATGTATTCGACATCCTTGATATTTAAGCGGAAGTTTATCACTCGCGCAATGGCAAAGAAATAGTCGGACAGGCGGTTTAAATATTGTAAAGTGACAGGGTGAATCTCTTCTTCTACCTTCATCAGTTTCACGACTAAGCGTTCAGCACGGCGAGTGACCGTACGGGCTATGTGAATGGAACTCGATGCTTTCGAGCCGCCTGGCAGAATAAAACGCTCAAGCTCCGGCGCTTCTTTAATATACACATCAATTTTCTTCTCAAGCTCATCCACAGAATCCTGCTGCAGCTTCCAGCCTTTCTTACCCGAAACCGTAGCTAAATCGCCTCCGCAATCAAATAATTCATGCTGGATGATTTCTAAGTCCTCTAAGATATCTTTAAAGATCAGCGGATCCAATTCAGCGACTGCCTGACCGACAAAACAATTCGCTTCGTCCACTGTTCCATACGCCTCTACCCGCAGATCGTCTTTATCCACTCTTCCGCCGATAATACTTGTTTGTCCTTTATCCCCTGTTCGTGTATATAATTTCATTTTTCTTCCTCCTCATTTTTAATGATTTGCGGCAAACCATACCAAATCTGACAGACTAGATCAGCGGATTCCGCTGTATCTTGAAAGCACCAGCCCACCGCATCACGCCACATCCGGTCAAATGAATTGGCTGGTACAATTCCTTTCATCATATCTGTCCCAATCAAAATAAGTCTGCGTTCCTGATGCTCGCGTTCCCAGTCTATCCACTTTTGAAGATCGATCTTCCATTGTTTTCGGGCGGCATCGGCATTCTCACATTGCTCAGCCAAGCGTCGCACATAGCGCTCAATGCCCTCTAAAACAACAATGTTTGCTGACCATTCTGCCATCGGTTCAGCTGTGTAAAAAGAATGCCACATATGCGCCTGTTCTTTTAATTGATAATTCTCAATCACCCACTGTTTTTTCCCATTGAAGGCACCGCCTGTAACGAAGTGCACCTCTCACCCCTCCTTAACTTCTCTAGTGATCCGGAGAGTTCATATCCTTGGCCATTTTTTGAAGGCCACTCCCAAAAAGATTTCTGTTCTGGAGCAAATTGAGTTAATAAGTGGCGTATGACGCCTCCGTGAGTGACGATTGCCCCTTTTTTTATCCCATGCCTCTCCATATAATCCAGCCACTTCTGCCAAGCTCGATTAATCCTTTCATGGAATTCGCTGAAGTGTTCACCATTTGGCAGCGGACTTGTAAAAGGGTCGTTCACCCATGCTGCATATTCCTTCATATGCTTTAATTCATCATGCACTTTCCCTTCCCATAGACCGAAATTCATTTCTCTAAATTCAGGCCAGAGATCAATATCTTTATTAGAAAAAAGGATCGCCGCCGTATCTTGGCATCTGCTAAGATCACTTGCAATTACTTTTTCATAGGCAGGGAGATGACTCTTTATCGCACTAAGCTCTTTTTTTCCTTGTTCACTTAACACTGAATTCGTCCAGCCGCTGAAAGCCTTTCGTTCATTATCTGTTGTTATGCCATGACGGTAGATACCAATAACCACACTGTCATCCATAAGATCGTTTCCGCTCCTTCCAGACCAGCACCTAATAGATCCCCGGTAATTCCCCCGAAGTGTTTCATGATACTCGAGCGAACATAGAGATAATATAACCACATGACTAATAGAAATAAGCAGTATAAAATGAATGTTCCGCTAGACACCCAATAGAGCAATCCGCCTGCCGCAAGCCACATACTATATGAATAACCTAAGAACCGATCTCTGCCTTTTTGAAAAAAGTGTGCAAGCCCATTCTTCTTAGCTGATGGCAGACCATTTAACAGAATTCCCATTACCATCTGGCTTAAAAATGGGATGGCCATGATCAATAGTGCCAGGCTGCTTTCACCAAAGGACACGATTTCGTATATAAAAACATACCGGGCCGCCAGCAGAATGATGACACTTAATACTCCGAAAGCTCCAATGCGCGGATCCTGCATGATTTCAAGCCTGCGCTCACGGTCCCGATAGGAAAAAAAAGCGTCGCTCGCATCCATCCAGCCATCTAAGTGAAGCCCTCCTGTCATTAGAATCGGCAAGAGCCATAATACAAAAGCCGTACTAACTGCTGATAGCGCTGTCCACTCTAACAACCCCCAAAAAGCACTCGCATATATACACCCTTTCACGAGCCCCAATAACGGGAACAGCCGCAGTGCCGCTCTTAATTGAACAGGTTCCATCGGCAGCGATTGGCGGATAGGCACGACCGTAAAGAATTGAAAGTTTAATAATAACCCATTAATATAAGAATTCCCTTTCATCTCACGGTATCCTTCTTATCCTCTTCTATAATTCCAAGAAACCGCTCCCAATTTAAATGCTTCTCTAAATGTTCGGCAATCTGATCAAAGGCATTTTGTTTATCACGGTTCACTTGGCTAGAATGGAGCGGAAGCCCTTTTTCCTGTCTGATCCGATTCAGCCAATCAGATCGAAAGCTGTCGCTATGGAATACGTGATGTAAATAAGTCCCTATTATTCGGCCATCCGGTGAAGCGTACCCTTCTCCACTGCCGTCTTCACGTACTATAAAAGGCGGGCTGGAGTGAAGAAGCGTCTGACCCATATGAATCTCAAATCCTTCCACAGGAATTTCATTTCCAGTGACATGAGAAGGAACCTTTCCTTTTACTCGGATCGTAGTCTTATCACTATAAAACACGGTGTATGCAGGAATTAGACCTGCACCTTTCTCAATCCGCCCAGCCATACCAGAATCATAGCCATCAGGATCTGTTAAGTATTCCCCAAGCATTTGAAACCCTCCGCATAGTCCGGCAATGATTCCTCCGCTTTCAGCATATTGCTGAATACAATTCATGAGTCCGCTGTCTTTTAAGAAGGCTAAATCATGAAGAGTGCTCTTTGTTCCAGGTATGATCAAAGCATCGGGGGCGCCAAATTCTTCTGCCTGCTGCACCCAGCGGATCGAGGTGTCTTCTTCGTATAGAAACGGCTCGATATCACTGTAATTTGATAGGTATGGCAATTGAATCACTGCCACATCAATAGGTTTTCGCACGTTTGCATGAAATCGTTCGGCAAGAGACAGCGAGTCCTCTGCTTCTAAGTGATGATCAGGTAAATATGGCAGAATGGCGAGTACAGGAATTCCCGTCCGTTCTTCGAGCCAAAGCTTTCCATCTTCAAAAAAATGAGGATCTCCATGGAATTTATTAATAATAATCCCTTTCACACGGGAACGTTCTTGTGGCTCCAATAATTCAAGTGTGCCAATCACACTGGCAAATAAACCGCCACGATTAATATCAGCTGTCAAAATGACCGGAACATCCGCCATTTCAGCGATTTTCATATTGACTAGCTCTTTCGTCTTCAAGTTCATTTCAACAGGACTGCCTGCTCCTTCAATCACAAGAAAACGATTCTCTTTTTCTAGATAATGAAGTGATTCAGTAATGACTTTCACCGCTTGTTCGTAATATGTTTTCCGATAAGCCAATCCAGAAACAGTATCCTTCCTCTCGCCTAACCAGACAATTTCCGATTGGCCATTCGCAGAAGGCTTTAACAAGATCGGGTTCATTTCCGGAATGGCTTCCAGCCCGCATGCTTCTGCCTGCAGCCCTTGCGCCCTTCCGATTTCTTTCCCGTCAGCAGTAACATATGAGTTGTTGGAGACATTTTGTGATTTAAAAGGCACCGGATGAAATCCTTTTTGCTTCAGCAGCCGGCACAGCGCTGTTGCTATAAAGCTTTTCCCCGCATCAGAAGCCGTTCCTTGTATCATGACACCCTTCATTCTGGATCCCCTCCTTTCAAAAGCAGCCGCTGTCCATATTCAACAAGGAACACTTGATTGGACTGCCTGACTAAATATTGATGAAGCTCGCCCAATACTTTTGCGTAATAAAAGACAAGTGGCGTTTCTAATGCCTCATAGCTCAGTTCATTTGAAACAATTACTATACTTCTCGTTCGTTTTCTCAGCTTGTCGATGGCGCCTGTGATTCGTTCTTTTAAAGATTGCTGAAACATTGGGCATGCCCATTCTTCCTCTGGCACCGCTTCATCAAACCATTCATTCGTCAACCAAGTCGTCAGACAGTCGATTAAGAGTACGTCACTCGCCTTAAAGTGTTCTGCAAGTGAGGCGAGGTCATCAGGCTGCTCAACCGTCAGCCAGTTTCCTTGCGATTTATATCTCTGAACCTGGTGGTGCCGGACTCTCTCAGACATTTCCGAATCCGTCACTTTTCCGCAGGCAATATAGTACAGCTTTCCTTCGCTTGGCAGGGTTTCTCTCTGTGCCGCTTCTTCCGCCATCCGGCTTTTGCCGCTCCTAACCCCTCCTGTCACAAATATTAATTTCGCTGTTGTTTCCATAACGAAAGCGCCTCTTTCAGACAGTTATTTTCTGCTTTTAACTTCACTGCCGCACGCAGCCATCTGCCTTCAAGTCCCGGATAATTATAGGTGTGCCGCAGAACAATTCCTTTTTTCAGTAAAAAAAGAAATAGCGGCTCTTGATCTTCTATTTCAGGATCTCTCATAAGGTAGTAATTCACTTCTGAACGGGTGTATTCGAAGCCCTGTTCTGTGAAAAATTCGTACATTTGCCGCCGCTCTTCCTGAATCATCTGGCGGCTATGTTTGACATAATCAAGATCTTTTAATGCTGTTTCAGCTGCTTGTAACGCCACAGCATTGACATTCCAATGCGGAAGAAACCGAGAAATCTCAGCTGTTATTTCTTTGCTGGCGAGCATATAACCGATTCGGAGCCCAGCAATGGCATACATTTTGGTTAGAGAACGGAGAAGAATTAAATTCGGATAGTCGGTGAGATAAGAAGTGAGGGAGCCCCGGTCAGCAAAGTCATAAAAAGCTTCATCAATCACGACAAGGGTTTGCCTAGTCTTTAATTGATGGCATAGTTCTATTAGTTGTTTCGACTGAAAGGATAAGCCTGTTGGATTATTAGGCGAACAAATAAACACAGCTTGGATCTGACTAGCCTGTTCAACTATTTCATCAATAGGCAGCTCCCAATTATCTATTGAAACATGCACATATTGAGTCTCGCAGCCATATGTCTGACATGCGGCTTCGTACTCTGCAAATGCTGGCTGAACAATTACCGCGCGCTTATTACGCAAATACTGTCCAAGAAATTGAATAATTTCTGCGGCGCCGTTTCCGAGTACGATCTGATCAACATTTACACCGTTTTTTTCCGCCAGCAGACGCTTTAAGCTTGCACCTTCAGGGTCAGGGTAATCTTCAGCAAGCGATAGCCAAAATGACCACTCGTTTTTAATCGATGAAGGAGTGCCTAAAGGGTTCGTATTCACACTAAAGTCGATCATCCTCTCTGGCTTTGAAAGATGAAGTGATTGATATAGAGCAGCCGGATTAGATCCATGAGCCGGCAAGTTCATATATGATGCCTCCTATCCACATAAGTAATAAAAAAAGCAGCGAAGTCCTCTCCATAATTGTAATGGACATGAGAATATGGCTGGCTGATTTATGATGATCCCCGTTTCCCATGCGAGCCCGGTCTGAAACTCTGTTTCCATATGTATTGATACCGCCAAGCTCGATTCCTAATAGACCAGCAACAGCCGCTTCTCCCCAGCCGCTGTTTGGACTCGGATGTTTAGGGGCATCCCTTTTGATGATCTGCCATACCTGCCCTTTTTTATACGGGCTTTCAGGATATGACCACAGCATCACCACAGCAGTGAGCCGTGCAGGCAGCCAATTGACCGCATCATCCAACCTGGCAGATGCCCAGCCGAATGCCTGATACTTCTCGTTTTGATAACCCACCATGGAATCACACGTGTTTATTGCCCGATAGATCATGGCAGCAGCACCGCCTCCGATCAGAGCCCAAAATAACGGAGCCGTTACGCCATCACTCGTATTTTCCGCCACAGTTTCAATCGCCCCTCTGGCAATCTCCGACTCATTCAAACTTGCCGTATCTCTCCCAACAATATAAGAAAGCTTTAGCCGGGCCTGTTCTAAATCGCCTGTCTGTAGCGGTTCATAAACACTAATACCTGCTTCTTTTAAACTCCGGCAGGCAATAGAAAAAAAGATCAATATGGCTTCCGCTACTATCCCTAGTCCGATATGAATGTGGTAACTTGCTATAATGACAGAAATGCCGATGCCAAACACGGAGCCAAGAACGAGCAGCAGCATAAGCACGCCTTTTATCTTTAAAAAGGAGCCTTTATTCAGTCTGCTCTCAAGCCACTTAATCATAGCGCCTATGAATCTGACTGGATGCGGCCAATGGGGAGGATCACCAATCAGCCTGTCGAAAATAAAAGCTAAAGTTGCCGCTGCTATATGGGCAATCATTTCTCGCACCTTCTATTTTTACTTTTTTCCAGTGATTCGATTGTACATTCGTATACGGCTTTTCCAATAGCTTGGCCGAGAGGGGAAATCGTGCCGGCAAAAGCCTGCTCCTCTCCTCTTTGGGTCGCAGCAATTAACACACTGTCCGTAGAGGTTCCGGTTGCTAAAGAACCTGTCAGCGGATCTTTGACCCCTTTTTCAAACAAGGCTTTTACTTTGGCTTCTGTCGCCGTCATCACCGCTTGCACAAAGGCTTCCTCTGTCAGCCGCCCATTGGCAAACACCCAAGTGTTAATCGTTCCAGGCAGCATGGCTCGATCGTGTTCACATGCCCGGGAGACATCCACCGCATTTCCTACCCCTGCTGTAACCATCGCAAAAACAGAAGCCCCTTCATGTTCTACTAACCGAAATGCTGCCGTATCTAGAAATACAGCGGTCATCATACCGACTGTTTCATTGCAGTCAAACCCCTGCGCTGTTAAGAAGTCGTGCATCTCTTGTTTAAAATGATCATGATTGTAGTTTTTATCTACATGGCGATTGACAAAGCTTCGATTCCATCCCCAGCCGGCTCCGATCACTCCTGCAGATAGAGTCTTAAGCAAAATAGGCGAATTCAATGTAATCATTTCTTCTGATGTTTCCACTAACCCCTCGTCAATTTGAAAACAAACCTCATCCTGATTCGTTCTTTGCGGCAGAATGCTCATCTGCGGCTTTGGCACTTCGGGGTGCGGACGCTGGTGCACCTTTGTTTCATATACTGAATTGATATGCTCTTCCTTGACTATTTCACTCGGAATCCCAAGACCGTGCACCTGTCCCTTTTCGATCAATAGCAGCCGGTCGCAATAAAGAGAGGCTAAATTCAGATCATGGAATATAGATACAACTGTTAACCCAAGTTCTTTGGTCATTTTTTTCAATAAATCGAGTAAATCCTTTTGAAAAGATAAATCTAAATGGTTAGTCGGTTCATCCAACAGTAAGATTTCTGGTTCTTGGGCAAGAGCCTGAGCTAAAAAGACGCGCTGCCGTTCCCCGCCTGACAATTCCAAGAGCGAATGCTCGGCAAAGGTTTCTGTTCCCGTTTGCTGCATCGCCTTTTGCACAGCTTGTTCATCCTGATCTGACCACGCACGGAAGAAGCCTTTTTGGTGGGCATAGCGACCAAGAGATACCGTTTCTTTGACGGTATAAGAAAATTCGTGAGATGTCATTTGCGGAAGTACGGCCACTACTTTCGCCAACTCTTTAGGCGAATAATGTTTTAATTCCTTGCCTTTGATGTTAATGACTCCTTCTGAAAAAGGAACAATTCCGCTGACCATTTTTAATAACGTCGTTTTACCGCTACCATTCGGACCTAGAATACCGAAAAGTTCCCCTTGTTTCACGGAAAAAGAGACATTTTGCACGATAGGCTTGCTGCTGTAGCCTCCAAAGAGATGTTCGACTGTAATCATGCGGTTCCTCTTCCTTTCCTTTGTTTGCGAAGCAATATAACAGCAAAAACCGGCGCGCCAATTAAAGAAGTAATAATGCCAATCGGCAATTCTGTCGGTGAAATAATGGTTCTTGATACGAGGTCTGTTAAGATAAGAAAACCTGCACCAATTAAGACAGATAGCGGCAGCAGATGCCTATGGTCAGGCCCCCATAGGATTCTTATTAAATGGGGAATAACCAATCCGACAAAACCAATCGTTCCAGATACAGCAACCGCTGCCCCTGTTAAGATAGAGCCAGCAAGAAGGACAATCAACTTTTTTCTTTGAACATTCACCCCAAGATGCTGGGCTTTTTCTTCTCCAAATGACATCGCATTTAACTCGGGAGCATGAATAAGCAGAAGCGTCACACCTGTGAGAAAGAATGGCAAGATCAACTGAATATAATCCCACCCTCTCATTGACACACTTCCTAACAGCCAGCCGATAATTTGACGAAGTTCTTCTCCTGTCAAGGCAATCATTAAGGAGATTAATGCGCCTAAGAAAGAACTGAAGATAATTCCTGTTAAAATAATCGTTTCTACTTTCAGCGATTTTTCAATACTTTGAGCGAACAACAGAACGATAAAGATGGTTAATATGGAAGCGCTTATACTGATAATCGGCAGAGTAAAAGATCCAAACCACGGCAGAGACAAGTGGAAGAATAACACCATTACTGCCCCGACTGATGCACCTGAAGATACGCCAAGTGTAAACGGATCAGCCAAAGGATTCCTCAGTAGCCCTTGAAAAGCAGCACCCGCTACAGCCAATGAAGCTCCCACCAGCCCGGCAAGCAGGACCCTCGGCAGCCTGATTTTCCAAACAATGTTGTCAAAAGTCGGGTTCACTCCGTCCAATCCTGTGCCTAATAAGTGATGAGATAATAAGAAAGCGATATCTCGAAACGGAACGTGAATCGTTCCGATCGAGATACCGGCAAATCCAGCTGCTATTAAAAAGGCGAATGCCCCTGTATAAGCAAAAAGTTTATTTTGTAAAAACGTCTGGATAGATGGCTTTAGCAAGTTCTTCTACTCCTTCAACAAATCGCGGGCCAGTGCGTGTGACAAGGTCAGAGTGAACATCATAGACCGCTTTGTTCTTTATCGCCGGAATGTTCTCCCATCCTTTGCGGCTAAGTACTCCTTCCACTGGCTTTTCTGTGTAATAGCCATACGTCGTAACAATAACGTCTGGATTGCTCTGAATCACAGCTTCTTCTGTCATTGCCACCCATCCCTTTTTGTCAGCCGCAGCATTTTTCGCATGAATTATATCCAGCATTTCCTGCATGAATGTCTCGTTTCCTGGTGTATAGATTTCTGGTGCGGGAGAGACCTCGACGAAGACTTTCTTTTGATCTTCTTCTTTAATCGTCTTTGCTTTCTCCTCAATATCAGCCAGATCTTGTTTCATCTCTGACACTGCTTTTTCTGCTTCTTCTGTTTGCCCAGTCGCTTGGCCAATCATTTCAAATGATTGATAGACCTCTTCAAAATCTGCCGCATCATTGACTACTAGAACATCAATTCCCGCTTCTTCAAGCTGCTTTAATCCTTCTTTACCGCTAGATAGATTCAGTTCATGAGCTAGAACTAGATCGGTTCCCAGTCCAATTACTTTTTCGACGTTGAATTCCATGCCCCCAACTGACTCTTTTTTCGACACTTCTTCAGGGTAATTATCATTATCTGTTACTCCAACAATCTCATCACCCAAACCCAATTCATAGGCAATTTCTGTATTGCTAGGCGTAAGCGAAACAATTTTCTCCGGATCTTCTTCAATCACTACATCCTTGCCTGTTGCATCCTTAATGGTGACAGGAAAGGCTTGATTGCCCTCTTTTGTTTCAGGTGCTTTTTCTTCTTTCTTAGGTGCAGCTTTCTCTTCCCCGCAGCCTGCTAATACACTTGATGCCAGCATGAGGGATAAAATCGTTGTCATTGTCTTTTTCATTATTCATTCTCCTCTTTCATTATGTATAGAATAAATCTTCGCCTCCCTTTATCCTTTTGTATGGATAAAGGTGAAAAGATATTCTTTTGCAGTCAACTTGTCTGTTACCATGTTCCACCCGAAATCGGTAAACGGCAGGCTTATTTCCCAATAAAAAAGCACCTCTACGAATAGAGATGCAGTGTGAAAGAGTTCAAGAAAAGACTGATAAATTAGCTCTTTAACACCACCCTATCCTCGTAGGTAAATCGGTGCGTAAAAATCAGGCAGGTCTCCTGGCTCATGTTCATTGCAGCGTGCGCCTTCCCATACGTTTCGTACAGTGGCGGTGGCACGTTGCTCCCATTTACAGTGGCGGGACCGCGTTGGATTTACACCAACTTCCCTATTAAGAAACTGCTTGACGCAGATTCACCTGATTTAACGAATATTCAATTAGTGCAGCTAGAAGTGATCACTTTAAAAGTATTATACATGAAAATTGCCGCACTGCCAGACTATTTTTTCGAAAAATTTTAAATTTATGATACGATTATTAGTTATTGAACAATTTAAAGGCCATCCTTCCTCTCCTGTAAACCGTTTGCTTCAACACTCTAACTCCACTTCATTTCTTAAGGTAAATTACTATTCTTATATAACAATAAACCTTGCATTTTTTGTTATAATATTGTGAATGTTTAAGTTATAATAAAAGTGGAAGAATGTTTTATAAGATCTGTTTTGAAAGGAGCTGACAGTATGGATTGGGTAACAGTGATCGGTTTAGCCATTGTCCTTGTATTTATTGGCGCATTTATTATTTATTTTCTCAGAGGAGCCCTGGACTCAACTGACTCCCATCGAGTAGATAAACATCCGGGAGACCTTGAGGATGACAGCTATTTGAACCACCGAGATCCTTCTCACGATGAAAAGCTATAAATAATAAAAGCAGCGGGAAATTCCCGCTGCTTTTATTATTTCCCTGCTGTTTCGGGCGCATGAAGACTAGTTACTTCTTTAATGGCTGTCTCCATGATCTTCGCCATTTCAGTCAGCTCTTGATAGCTCGCCGCTAAAGGCGGCATAAATACCACGACATCCCCAAGCGGCCTTGTCAGCATACCTAATTCACGCATTTTCAATGTTGCTTTATACCCTACTCGCTCCTCCCATGGAAAAGCTTCTTTCGTTTCTTTATCTTTGACCAGCTCAATTCCGCACATCAGCCCCAGCTGTCGAATATCTCCCACATGAGGAAGCTTTTCTAACTCTTGCAGAAGCTGCTCCACGTATTCAGCTTTCTCTGCCGCTTGCTTTACTAATTGTTCATTCTCAAATATGTCTAAATTCGCTAGCGCAGCTGCACACCCTAACTGATTTCCAGTATACGAATGACCATGGAAGAATGTTTTCATCTCTGAAAACTCCCCATAGAATGCTTTATAGACTTCTTCAGATGTCATAGTAGCCGCTATTGGCAAATATCCTCCTGTGATCCCTTTAGCTATGGTCATGATGTCCGGTTGGACGTTTTCATGTTCAACCGCAAACATTTTTCCAGTGCGTCCAAAACCCGTCGCCACTTCATCCACCACAAGTAAAATACTAAACTCTCGGCACAAGCTTTCGAGTGCTTTTAAGTAGCCCTCTGGCATAACGTTCATTCCGCCGGCCCCTTGAACCATGGACTCGACCATCATTCCAGCAATCTCTTCATGCCTATCTTCAAACAGTTCTCTCAATGCTGTAAGCGATTCTTGTTTCACTGTTTCTGCATCACTTGACGGATGACGGTATGCAGCTGGAAACGGCACATTGTAAGATTCAAACATAAGCGATCCGTAAACTTTGTGGTACAGATCAATGGAGCCGACGCTAATTGCACCGACTGTATCGCCATGATAGCCATTCGCCAGCGTAACGAACCTTTTCTTCTTATCGTTACCTTTGTTTTGCCAGTATTGATAAGCCATCTTTATGGCAATTTCTACGGATTCTGCTCCGCTGTCAGAATAAAAGACGCGAGTTAAATTGTCTGGGGCAATTTCCACCAGTTTCTCCGCTAGCAAAATAGACGGAACATTCGCTGCCCCTAAAAGTGTTGAATGGGCAATCTTATCAAGCTGTGCCTTGATCGCCTCATCAATTTCTTTTCTGCGATGGCCATGCACATTCAGCCAAAGGGAGGAATAGCCATCTAAATATTCATTCCCATGAATATCCTTTAGTTTAATTCCTTCTCCACTTTCAATAATTAAAGGCGCCTCTTCATAATCCTTCATTTGTGTAAAAGGCAGCCACATATGCTGCTTGCTTATATCATACAGTCGCTGTGTATCCATGATTGATCTCCTCCTTGATTTTCTCTATGTTCCATTTTGCTGTCAGCTTTGTTCGGAAGGCAGCATCTGCTAATTGTTCTTCTATGTTTTCTATGTAAGGAATCGTGCCAATAACCGGGACGCCAGATAGTTTTTCAATCATAAGTCTGTTATCTGCTTCTATCTCCGGATCTTCAAGAACTGTGCTCGAAAGAATAATGCCGGCAATAGTCACTTTTCTTTTCTTCAATGCTTCCACTGTCAGCATGGTATGATTAATCGTTCCGAGACTTGCTTTGGCTGCAATAACGACAGGGAACTTTAGCTCTTCTATTAAATCTACTATGCAGTACCCCTGCCTGTTTAACGGAACAAATAATCCCCCAGCTCCTTCTGTCAAAAGCAGACGATTTGGTTTTAATTGTTCTTGTATGTCTGTTTTTAACAAGTCCACCTCAATTTTAGCCCCTTCTTTCTCGGCAGCTAAATGCGGAGAACTGGCTTTTTTATACAGACAAGAAAACATTCTTTCATTCTGTAAACCTGGCAACACTTTATACTGCTCCACATCCGGAGCGACCCATTGACCGTCTCTTTCTTCTGCACCGCTCTGCACGGGCTTGAAAGGAAATATATTCACACCATGCTCCATGAAACAATGAGTCAATAGTACAGTCGCAATTGTTTTTCCAGCATCAGTATCCGTACCTGTCATAAATAGTCCTTGCATTTTATGTCCTCCTCACAAGATTATTTGTTAACTATATTAATAAAAATGTTAACATATAAAATTCTTTTAAACAATTAAAATGATGATGATTTCCCTATCTGCTTTTCCTCCATTTGCGATATATTTAAAAGACATACTGGCTGAAGGAGCAAAGATCATGAGGATTAGAGATTGGAATAAAAGCTTAAAAGTCCGCCTCTTTGGCGAAGCCGTAATAAACATTACATTTTGGATGTTTTTTCCGTTCCTGGCCATCTATTTTGCAGATGCGTTTGGGAAAGAAAAGGCGGGATTCCTGCTCATCCTCTCGCAATTATTTTCAGTTTTCGCCAATTTGATTGGCGGATACTGTGCAGATCGGTTTGGCCGCAAGAAAATGATGGTGTATGCCGCTTTCGGACAAGCTGCTTCTTTTTTACTTTTTGCTTTTGCTAATTCACCGTGGTTTCAGTCACCCGTTCTAGGATTTATTGCATTTACCATAGGCGGAATGTTTGGAGCCCTATACTGGCCTGCCAGTGAAGCGATGATTGCCGACGTAGTTGAAGAGAAAGACAGGAGTTCTGTCTTCGCCGTGTTTTATACATCCATCAATATTGCTGTCGTCATTGGACCTATTCTCGGCGGCATCTTCTTTTTCAGCTATCGATTTGAATTGATGGTATTTGCAGCAGCTGCTTGCCTCTTTCTCACCTTTATTCTCATTAAATGGGTTGAGGAATCTCTTCCTGCAAAAAAAGCAATGCTTTCTGATGGAGATAAGAAGTGGTACAGCTTTTTACTGGAGCAATTAAAGGATTACCGCATCATCGTTCATGATAAATTATTCATGCTGTTTATTTTAGCAGGCATATTGAGTGCGCAAACCTTTATGCAGCTTGATTTATTAATTCCCGTTTATTTAAAGGAAACGATTAGCCTGCAAACGATCTTCTCTTTTGCTGACTGGAACTTTCAAATAACTGGAGAAAAAGCCTTTGGGCTATTAATTTCCGAGAATGGCTTGCTCGTCGCCTTGTTTACGGTAGCCATTTCAAAGTGGGTCACGCCGTTTAGGGAAAGAAACGTCTTTGCCATCTCCTCTATTTTATACGCGGCTTCGATGTGGATGTTTGGACTGACGGGCTGGTTCTGGGGGATGGTCCTAGCTATGGCGGTCTTCACTCTTGGAGAATTAATGATTGTCGGTCTTCAGCAAAGCTTTATTTCTAAATTAGCTCCGGAAGAGATGCGCGGACAATATTTCGCCGCGGCCAGTTTGCGATATACACTTGGACGAACGGTGGCTCCGATTTCTATTCCAATGACCGCATGGTTTGGATTCATTTGGACGTTCACCATTCTTGCCGTTCTTGCCCTACTAAGCGCTGTCGTTTATTACTACATGTTCTACCTATATGATAGGCAGAAATCATCAAATGCCACGCTGTAAACGTGAAAGAAGGCACTGAAAATAATATCAGTGCCTTCTTTGTTTATTCAGCGTTCCCATTAATTAATGACTGTTCTGAAATGACAATTCCATCTTCATCTGCATAGACATAATGGCCTGGCACCCACTCAACCTCTCCGAATTGAACAGGAATATCCTTCTCGCCTTTTCCCACTTTAATGCTCTTTAGCGGGTTGCTGCCAAGAGCCATGACTCCGATGGATTGCTGTTTTAACTCAGCTGTATCGCGAACACAGCCATTGACAATGACTCCAGCTAATCCTCTTTTTTCAGCAATTTCACCTAATAAATCGCCAAGCAATGCACAGTTTTTAGAAGCTCCGCCGTCTACGACAAGTACGTGTCCCTCAGGAATCGTTTGAAGGGCCTCTTTCACAAGCACATTGTCTTCAAACACCTTTACAGTAGAGATAGGACCAGAAAAACGCTTGTGGCCGCCGTATGATTTGAACTCTTGCTTGCACACCTTTAATTGATCTGCATAATCATCACACAAATCCGCCGTTTTAATATCTGTTTTAATCAATTCACTTCCCCCTTTCATATATGTCATAATTATTCGACGGTTTCTTCTTATTTCCTTTTTATGAAACCAATTTACCTTTTTGTCAAAAAACGAATAAGTTTTCATTAGTTTTGAGAGGGTAAACAATAAGTAAGGAATGCCCATGAGGAGGAGGACTTACATGGTGACTAAAAAAGTAATTGGCTTATTTGAACATGAAATTGATGTCATTCGTCAAATTGAACAATTAAAAGTTGAAGGATACTCACCGAAGTCAATGTACGCTGTCACGAAAGATGCGGATTTCAATTTACTTTTGCAGCATCGGACAGCAGCCGAAGTGACCTCAGCAGGACCTAATATGGTGGAGAAAATGAAGTCCATCTTTCTTCAAGAAGAACCGATAAAAGATTATTTAATTGAATTTGGGTTATCTGAAGAAGAAGCGGCTATTTACCACGAAGAGATCGAGCATGAAAAGATTCTGCTCGTATTAGAAGAAGAAGCCGTGCCTCAAAAGAACTTTTTATTTTTCACCCCAAAAGAGTCATCTAAAGAGTCATCTAATAGCGTAAAGAAAAAAGATTCCCCGCTTCCTTCAAAAGAAGAAGCAGAAGACCGCCAGAAAAAACAAGAGCGAGATAAATATGAAGAACCGACCATTACCGACGATACGTTAATTCCCCCCAATCAGCAGCCTTACCACCGGGATTTCTTTTAATCACATGTTTAGGCCCGCCCCGATATACGGAGCGGGTTGTTTTAGCTGCAGCAGAAATGAAGACTCTTTAATTACCTCAGCGAATTCGTTTAGATCACAGCTTGTCTTAAAGTAAGTGATTATTTAAATTGCCCTAGTTTTTTCTCCATCAATTCACGACCTGAAATCCCTGGGTCCGTCATTTCATATGGATGAAGAATAATATCTAACTCTTCATGAGTCAGTACTCCGCGCTCCACGCAGATTTCACGGACAGATTTCCCTGTATCAATCGCTTCCTTCGCAATGGCTGCAGCTACTTCATATCCCACATGCGGATTAATAGCCGTGATAATTCCGACACTGTTATTCACGTAGTGTTCCATTCTTTCCACGTTTGCTTCGATTCCTTCTAAGCAATACTTACGGAAAACAGTAAATACATTCGTCATGATCTGAGTGGATTGAAGTAAATTAAAGACAAGGACTGGTTCCATCACGTTTAATTCGAATTGTCCTGCTTCTGAAGCTAAACAAATCGTATGATCATTGCCGATCACTTGGAAAGCTACTTGATTTAACACTTCTGCCATAACCGGATTAACTTTTCCCGGCATGATGGAAGAACCCGGCTGGCGGGCTGGAAGGGTAATTTCGCCAAGGCCTGCTCGTGGACCTGATGCCATCATACGCAAATCATTCGCCACTTTTGACATATTCATCATGCAAACTTTTAACGCTGATGATACTTCTAAATAAGCATCTGTATTCTGAGTGGCATCGACTAAATGCTCAGCTTTCACAATTGGATAACCGCTGTTTGAGGCTAAATACTCTACAACCTTTTCAATATAAAGCGGCTCCGCATTTAGCCCGGTACCCACAGCAGTCGCTCCCATGTTTACTTCAAATAAATCCTTTTTCGATGAAGATATTCGCTCAATGTCCCGGCGAAGCACTCTTGCATATGCTTCAAACTCCTGGCCAAGACGAATTGGCACCGCATCTTGCAGATGAGTTCTTCCCATCTTTAAAATGTGATTAAATTCAACAGCTTTTTGACTGAAGGCCTCATGCAGCATTTCCATGACTTCAAGCAAGGTATCGACTTTTTCAATAACGGCTAAGTGAATCGCCGTCGGGAAGGCATCATTTGTCGATTGAGCCATATTTACATGAGTATTGGGAGAAATATATTGATAACTTCCTTTTTCCTTCCCGATAATTTCAAGCGCTCGGTTAGCAATCACTTCATTTCCATTCATATTAATGGAAGTGCCTGCCCCTCCTTGAATCGGATCAACAATAAATTGATCATGGTACTGTCCGGAGATCACCTCATCTGTGGCTTGAATAATCGCTTCAGCTATCCATTCGTCCAGCTGCCCAATATCTCTATTTGCCTGTGCGGCGGATTTCTTTACAATAGCCAATGCTTTAATTAAACTCTCGTCGATATGGTAGCCAGTAATCGGAAAGTTTTCTACCGCTCTCAGCGTCTGCACCCCATAATAAGCCCCTTTTGGCACTTCTTTTTCTCCTAAAAAGTCTCTTTCAATACGAAACAGCTTTTTCTTAATCATGACATCCCACTCCTATCTTATTTCGCCCTATTGTCCATGTGTATATGCTAGTACAGGAAATTGATGATGATCAAGCCGATGCCCACCGCACCAATCGTAGCTACGACTCCTGGAATCATAAAGCTATGATTTAATACATATTTTCCAATTCGTGTCGTTCCTGTTCTGTCAAAGTTAATGGCCGCTACTACAGTACCATAATTCGGTATGAAAAAGTAGCCGTTGACCGCAGGAAACATGGCAATGAGTAAATATGGAGAAATCCCAAGTGAAATTCCGAGCGGCATGAGCGCACGTACTGTCGCAGCCTGACTGTAAAGCAAAATAGATAATACAAACAAGGCAAACGCGAACATCCATGGAGCCGCTGTGACAAGATCTTGGATGGACCCTTGAATAGTCTCCATATTCCCTTTAAAGAACGTATCACCCATCCAGGCAATTCCGAAAATCGCTACAACCGCTGTGACTCCTGCCTTAAAAACAGTGCCAGAAACGATTGATTCAACATCTGGCTTGCATAAAAGAATAATTAAAGCAGAAATAGTCAGCATCACAATCTCAATCGTATGCGGCATAGACAATCGGACAAGTTCACCTTCAACTGTCCATGCAGGTCTTAAAAATTCTAACGAGCCTAATAACACCACAAGGATCGCTCCTATTAAAAATAAGGCAACAGAAATCTTTGACTCCTTTGTGATTTGCAATTCATGCTGATCGGCTTTAATAGAGGCCAGTCCTTGTTCTAAACGCTCCAAGTAAATAGGGTCATCTTCTAGCTCTTTACCCATTTTGCTCGCAACAAATGCGGCAATCATACAAGCAATAAAAGTAGATGGAATACATACTATTAATATGTCCAGTAAACTGATTTGAAAATCAGCCAGTAAGGCAACAAGCGCCACTGTTGCTGCTGAAATTGGACTAGCTGTAATCGCCTGCTGGGAAGCAATAACCGCAATCGACATCGGACGTTCCGGCCGAACTTTCGATTCGCGGGCGACTTCTGCAATCACTGGAAGCACAGAGTAAGCCACATGGCCTGTCCCTGCACAAAGGGTAAATATATACGTCACCATTGGCGCGACAAATGTAATTCTCTTAGGATTTTTTCGCAAGGCTTTTTCTGCAATACTGACCAGGTAATCCATTCCTCCTGCTGCCTGGAGCGAACTAGCTGCTGTAATGACCGCAACGATCATCAGCATCACGTCGATTGGCGGATCTGTCGGCTGCAGCTGAAAAACAAAAACGAAAATAGCCAAACCGACACCGCCCATAACGCCTAGACCTACCCCGCCAAGCCGGGCGCCGATAAATATACAAGCAAGTAAGATAGCAAATTGAATCCAAAACATTATATGTCACCTCCGAAATTGGGAATATTTACTTCTACCCCAATTACCAATTTTTATTAATTATTTACAAAGAAAGTATAACAAATTTCGATAAAGTTTGCTCACCATTTCACAAATATGTAAATATATTTTTACTGCTTAATTGAAAAATAAAAACCCGATTGGACAGGTAATCTCCAAACCGGGTTTTCCGCTGTATAGAGCCATTTTTACAATTGATTTCTGCTCCATAATTCTTCTCTATGCAAGCTGTAATCTTCATATAGATTCTTAGCATGCTTACCTTTTCGGCCTGGAAAAACACGGCTATTAATGCAAACGATTGGAACAATCTCTTGAATAGAATTGGTAAAAAACGCTTCCTCTGCCTCAAGCAGCTGCTCTTTTTTGTAATAGCCTTCTTCCATGCGCCATCCGTTCTTTTTTGCTAATGCCATGACAAGTTGTCTGGTAACTCCATTTAAAATGCCGGTTTCAATGGTGGGTGTATAAAGCGTGCCCCCTTTTATCCAGAAGACATTGGAGACAATTCCTTCTGCTATAAAACCTTCTGATGTAAAGAAAATACCTTCTTTTCTAAGATCATTGCCTATCTCGCGCTTAGCCGCAATATTATTTAAGTAATGATGAGATTTGAGCCGTTCTGAGAGTTCTGGCGTGTTTCGCTTAGTTTCAAGCCAAACTCCTTCCTTTTCCTGCATTTCTTTAGGTGGTTGAAGCGGCTTTTGAAACATGATGACATTCGGTTTTTTATAGACATCTGTCTGCAGACCAATTTCGCCATTGCCCGCAGATACATTCAACCGAATATACGCATCCTTTAATTCGTTCGCGTTTGATAAAGAGATGACGATCTCCATGATTTCATCCCGGGTAAAAGCTCTCTCAATCATCAAAGTCTCCAGGCTTTTATTTAATCGCTCTAAATGATCGTCCAATAAAAAGGGATGGCCATTATAAAGACGAAACGTTTCAAATACACCAAGTCCGTATAGAAATCCGTGATCAAAGGGAGAAATTCGTACTTCGTCTTGTTTTATGATCTGACCGTTCATATAAACGAACATATTACTCACCTGCCGGAACTTTTTTATAACGCTTAATAAAGTTCGCGAGCATCTCTCTTCCGCCATAGGTCATGATCGATTCCGGATGAAATTGGACACCTTCCACTGGCAATTCTTTGTGACGAATGGCCATAATTTCCCCTTCTTCTGTCCAGGCAGAGATCTCAAAACAATCCGGGAGTGTGTCCCGCTTAACAATGAGGGAATGGTAACGGGTCGCAGGAAAAGGATTTGGAAAGCCTTCAAAAATTGATTGGCCATCATGAAACATGGGCGATGTCTTTCCATGCATTAGCCGTTCTGCTTGTACGACTTCTCCGCCAAATACTTGGGCAATCGACTGCTGTCCGAGACAAACACCAAAGATCGGAATTTTGCCCGCAAATGTTCGGATCGCTTCTAAACTAATCCCAGCTTCATTGGGTGTGCAAGGCCCTGGGGAGATCATGAGAAAAGCAGGGTTCATTTCAGCGATTTCCTGAATCGTAATTGCATCGTTTCGCCTTACCACAAGCTCCTCCCCAAGCTCTCCTAAATATTGCACAAGATTATATGTGAATGAATCGTAGTTGTCGATCATTAAAATCATTCGCTGTTCTCCTTTACACATGGTTGTGCTTATATTATGTATGGTTGATCCGTTTTCGTCTACTTAAAATTGCTGTAAAATTGTGTGCAATTAAATCCATTCAAAAAAGCTTAAGAGCAGCTACCCTTAAGCTTTTAACAAGTTACTTAATATATCTTCTTGCACCAGCATATTCATTTCCATAGCCAGATTCGTCAATCACGTCAATCCGAACATGGGTTGAACTGTTTGGAGAATGAATCATTTTGCCTTCCCCTACATACATGCCAACGTGATGAACTCTTCCTTTTCCTTCTTCATAGGCAAAGAATAATAAGTCTCCTGCCTGCAAATTTTCACGTTCTACCGGAAGACCATTCTTCGCTTGTACAGAAGAGTCTCTAGGGATTGTTATTCCGTTAGCATGATACATTGTATAGGTAAAACCAGAGCAGTCAAAGCCAAATCCTGACATTCCTGCCCACAAATATGGAAGTCCCAGGAACTGTTTACCGCTGTCGACGATTTGCTGGCCAGTTGGAGCCGGCATGCTTTCATTGTCTTCAAGGATTGTAACGTCCTGTTTATTGAGCCATTTCGCTCCATCAGCAGGTGTCATTACTAACACCCAGTCTTTATGAGTTTTCAATATAGGCAAGCGAGTATTAAAGCTGATCTCCATTTGCTTAGCTGTTTGACGAGGCGCGTTATACACCCATGCTGTAGGCGCAGTAACTAAGGCTGTTGAGCGCTCAGACATTTTTTCGAAAGCTTTGCCATCTGCTAATTGCGCTTTCGGCATCCAGCCAGGATAGCCCAGTTCATTTCTTGGCGTTGGCTGGTTATGAGCAGCAACTTTCACCCATTTCCCTTCTTCTTCAAGAATCGTCACCTTCGTACCATAAAGCGCCTGTGTTTCTAAATTTCCTACTAGCCACAGTTTATCCTGGTAAGCCATATTGCTTGTCCATTGGCGCAAATCAGCAGGTACAGAAGCGGATGGTGCATCCAGCTCACGCAAAAGATTAGGCTCAGTCCAGAGTGTCGCAACGGAGACATTTACATAAGCGGTTTGTTCCTTCTCTTTTGCTCCAGTCGTTTGCGGGGCAAAGATAAACATTAATACGATTGACAAAAAGGCAAGTGACCATTTTTTCTGTTTGTTCAATTTCTTCATCCTTTCAATATATATTTATAGAGAAAAAGAAGGCTTTCTCTTTACTCCTAAACCAAATTCTTCGGACAAAATTAATTGATCTTTCACGTATTGAATGCCTTCAAACGGTTCATCCTTAATCCATAAAGGAGCATCCAGATCGATCTTCGTGATATTAGGATGAGCCGTGGCTAAATGTGCGGCGGCGGCCACACTGACAGATGACTCCATCATGCTGCCGATCATACATTCAACTTCTGCTGCTTCTGCCATATCCGCGATTTGCAGCGCTCGACGAATGCCGCCGGTTTTCATTAATTTAATATTTAAAAAATCCACCGCTTTTTCTGACAATAAACGCATCGCATCGCGCGGTGAGAAAAGACTTTCGTCTGCCATAATCGGCAGCTCCACATGATTCTTTATTTCTTTCAATCCATCAATATCGTAAGCTTTTACCGGCTGTTCGATTAAATCAATGTTCAGGTTTCTGTTTTCCAGCTCATGAATAATTTTAATCGCTTGCTTCGGTGTCCAGCCTTGATTCGCGTCAACTCGAATGGTAATATCTGCTCCCACTGCTTGCCGGATCGACTCGATTCTCTCCACATCTTTCTCCCAGTCTTTGCCGACCTTTATTTTCATCGTGGAAAATCCGTCTCTAACAATATCAATTGCATCTCGAACCATATCAGCAGGTTCTCCGACACTGACAGTCATATCATTCTGAAGATTATTTGTTCTTCCTCCAATAAATTGATATAAAGGTAATTTTAACTGTTTGCATACCGCGTCATACAGAGCAATTTCTACTGCCGCTTTTGCACTGGTATTGCCGACACTTGAGTTTTGAACAATCAAAGACAATCGATTTAACTGCTCGATTTCTTTGCCTTCTAGCTGGGGAGCGATCACTTCACTAATGATTTCTACAATACTGCCAGTTGAGTCCCCTGTAATGGCAACTGTCGGCGCTGCGGCTCCTATTCCCTCCGTTCCGTCTTCCAATAAAACTGAAACAAAAATATTATCAATTTCTAACGCCGTTCGTAAAGCGGTCTTAAATGGCTTGACTAAAGGGAGTTTCTCAACGGAAACTCTCACTGCTTGAATTTTCATGGTGACTTCCTTTCTTTAAAGAGCTGATAAAATATACGAAGATAAGATTCCATAATAAGTTCCAAGTAAACTTCCAAGTACCGCCATCAGGATTCCCACAGGAATTAATGCGCGATTGAATGCACCTGCTAAGATTGGTGCGGAAGCTACACCGCCAATGTTGGCTAAAGAAGCAACACCCATGGTGAATAAATCTAATTTAAATACCTTAGCTAAAATGACCATAATTAAGCCGTGGAAGAACAGAATCATAAATCCTGAGATAATATAGATCGGTGCTTGGAACAGCTGAGAGAAATCGGCGTGGGAAGCAATTAACCCAATAATGATGTAAAGCATCACTTTTGAAATCTCCATCGATCCCGGCATTTTCCCTACCTTTGTTACCGCTAGAATTAACCCAACCACAGAGGCTATAATAATTGTCCATGTTGTCGCATTCACCGCTGCTCCTAGCTCCGGAAGATTCCCAGAGATCTTTGAAGCAACTGCGGATACAATCAGCCCTAAAGCTAAGAAGCCGATTAATTCTACAAAACCAAACTCCTTCTTATTTTCAGCTTCTTCCGCTTCTAATTCAGCAGTGATTTGATCAAAATAAGTTGTATCGGCTTTTGTCCATTTATTAAACTTCATTCCAAATGGCACTAACCAGAAAAGAAACATGACCCAAACAGAATAGTTCACTGTATCCATAATTAATGCGTAGCCAAAAATATTTTCTGGCACATCCAGAATCCCCTGCAAAATGACCATATTCGCTGATCCGCCTGTCCAGCTGGCATTCAGTGCAGCAAAAGCTTGCCATGTTCCTTCCGCATAAAACCCTTGAAGCAAAGCGTATGTGATAGCAAATCCGCCGACAATACTAATGGAAGCAGCGAAAAACGTCAGAAGCATTTTAGGTCCAAGACGCATAATCTTTCTTAAATCGCATTGCAAAAGCATGAGCATCAGCATCGCTGGAAGCAATAATCCGCGAATAGTACTGTAAGCGGTTTCAACTGATTCACTAGCTGAGAATACGCCAAACGTCTTCATTAACGCCGCTCCCACATAAATTAAAATAATGCCTGGCACATATTTAAAGAACTTACCTCCAATTGTTTTTTCGGCGATCGCGACTGCCGCTGTAAACGCCAGCAAAAAGCAGACAAACATTACACCATCTTGTATCATTTTTATTTCCTCCTTGTATGTAGGCTCTAGCCATATAGGCAGGCCGATAAAATAAAAAATCCAGCTGCTAAAAAGCCCGTACGGCCTTTTAACAGCTGGATTTCAATTGCGAATAACAAATGAAGCAGCTACATCTGATCTATTTGGTTATATTTTATATGCGCATTTTTTAATGCGACAATTAGCGCTTTTTGAGAAGATCCAAAATAACGGGCTTCAATATCTTTAACCATTTCTTCTAAATCCAGAATGGACTTTCCAACGAATAAAGACTGAACAAACCTTGATGTCAGTGAAATAGTAGCTGAACACTCAGCCTCAATAATTTCATGAGTCCGCTTATCGATCACTAAACCGATAAAGAAACTGTTAAATTGCTGCGTAATCGGATTATTCGAAGCGGTCTTCGCATCCCCGACTACATAAATCGTATTACTATGAAACACAGTCGTTCCTCCAGCCATTACAGATATTGTAAGAGGTACAGATAGGACATATCTATATTCAGTACAATGTGTATGGTATATCTATTGTAATATAACAGTTCATAATTTGACAATATTTTTTAAATATTTATTTTTATTAATCCGCTTTCTCTTCTGCCATCTTCGTTGCAGCCCAGACTGCTGATGCTTTTTTAAGCGATTCTTTGTATTCATGGTAAGGGTTTGAGTCAATGACAATTCCCGCTCCTGCTTGAACATGTCCAACGCCATCCTTAACTAACATGGTACGTATGACAATATTTAATTCAAGATCCCTATTGAAGCCAATCCAGCCAATCGACCCCGTATAAATGCCTCTCTGCACCGGTTCAAGCTCTTCAATAATTTCCATCGTTCTCACTTTAGGAGCGCCTGTGATCGTTCCGCCGGGAAAGACCGCTTCAATAATGTCCGCATTTGTTTTTCCCTCGGCCAGCTCGCCTCTTACGTTTGAAACGATATGCATAACATGAGAGTACTTTTCGATGACCATAAATTCATTGACTTCAACCGTGCCATATTTGCTGACACGTCCTAAATCATTGCGTTCTAAATCGACGAGCATGACATGTTCCGCCCGTTCTTTTTCATTTTCAATCAGCTCAGAAGCAAGCAATAGATCTTCTGCTTCATCTTTCCCTCGTGACCGCGTGCCAGCGATTGGGCGCGTGCTTAATTCCATGCCTGACTTTTTAATTAACAATTCGGGAGATGCAGACACCACTTCAAATTCCGGCGTATGAATAAACGCCATGTATGGAGATGGATTTAATAACCGCAGCTGTTCATATACCGCAAGACCCGGAACCTTTAACTCCTTCGATTGTCTGACTGATAAATTGACCTGAAAGACGTCTCCTTTAGAAATATATTCTTGTGTGATTTCGACTGCCTGTTTAAATGCTTCTTCTTTTAAAGAAAAGTGAATCGTATCATCTGCAGTTTCTACACCTTTATACTCTTCATTCTCCATGTCTTGCTCAAGCCACTTTTCAAGCGGAACATCTGCATCCTCTGCGTTTTCTGTTAATTTCATGACCCATAACAGATTGGTTTCGTGATCAAAGACCGCCCACTCATCATAGACGAGGAAATATACAAGCGGCAGACCTAAATCATCTGCAGCAAGCTCAGGGAGCACCTCAATATAACGAGCATAATCATAGCTGATGTACCCGATTGCTCCGCCTTGAAAATCTGGCAATTCTTCTTGTTTCGGGATTTGATATTGTTCCATCCACTGATCAAGCGCTCTTAATGGCTCTCCAGCCAGTGACTCTGTTCCTTTTTCCGTGCAAATATCTATACCAGAATCTGTCGAAGTAATCATCGCAGACGGCTTAAGCCCCGCTATGCTATAACGGCCTCCCCTTCCGCTCTCAAGAAAAACATGATGAGATTCCTGCTTGGATAATTGTTTATATTTAATAAAAAACTGCTCTTTTGTATAAGGAGCTGTTTGATAATGCAAATTGCGTTTTTTCACTGATTGCCACCTTCTCCACACGTTAATATGTTTTCAATATAAATACTCTCAAATATCATACTAAATATGCAGCAAAGAAAATAGCTTGGGAATGTAATCTCCGTTAAAATCTAAGAAGTTTTAACCAATTGAAATGGGTTTTATATATAATAGAAGAAACTATCATTATTCGGAGGTTCTATATGGGGAAAGAGCAATTAATTGAACGGACAAAATCCGTGATTACAAAGGAAACGTTAAAAAAAGATTTCACTTCACTTGGTCTAACATCAGGAAGCCAAGTCATTGTTCACTCCTCGCTAAAATCGCTTGGATGGGTGGTTGGCGCTGAAGTGGCTGTAATTCAAGCACTAATGGAAACACTTACAGAAGAAGGAACCATTGTGATGCCCGCTCAGACCACATATAATTCTGAACCAAGTTACTGGCAGCATCCGCCTGTTCCGGAAGACTGGTGGCCGAGCATTCGCTACATGATGCCAGCGTTTCTCCCTGAAATCACGCCATCTCTTGGAATGGGGAAAATTGCAGAAACCTTTCGGACATTCCCTGGCGTTTTAAGAAGCAACCATCCAACCAGCTCTTTCACGGCTTGGGGAAAACATGCGAAATGGATAACTGAAAACCATTCTTTAAATTATCCGTTTGGCGAAGACTCGCCGCTTGCCCGTTTATATGATTTGAATGCTTCCACCTTGTTTATCGGAACGGATTATACTTCATGTACCGCGATGCATTTAAGCGAATACCGGTCGGAATCGACGCGGAAAGAATACACACAGGGTGCAGCTATGATGGAAAACGGCGAAAGAGTTTGGAAAGAGTTCATTGAACTTGAAGAGAACTCCGAGACATTCAATGACATCGGTCTTGCTTTCGAAAATGAACATCCGATCCAGACAGGAAGAATTGGTCAAACGACCGCGAAGCTGATCTCAATTCAGCCGCTTATTGACTTTACCACTCACTACTTGGATAAAGAGCAGAAATAGGGACCAAGCTGCTTTCATTTTGCTCATATGATCATGATTTCCAAAAGGCTGATTCATTGATTCAGCCTTTTTCTCATGGGCAAGATGACTTCTTTACGGTAAGCCCTGCTGAATGACTCGTATTCGGTTGTTAATCTTTCTAATTTGCCTATTATTCTTTCCTAATTCAGGTTTATTCTTTCCGAATTGCCGTTTATTCTTTCTAATTCACTCGATTCTTTCCAATCCGGTCTTTATTCTTTCCAATTTGTCCGATATTCTTTCCGATATTAGGTTTATTCTTTCCGAATTGCGGTTTATTCTTTCTAATTCGCTCGATTCTTTCCAATCCGCCTTTTTATTCTTTCCAATTCGGTCTTTATTCTTTCCAATTTGTCCAATATTCTTTCCAATTTGTCCTATATTCTTTCCAATTCGGTCACTATTCTTTCCAACCTGCCTATTATTCTTTCTAGCATCTTTTTGAACAGTGACACGCTAGCTGGATCACTTTACTGCAATGAAACGATTAACCGTGATTGGATAACTATTCGCTCCTGCTAGGTCTTGCCAGCCTTGTTTAATGGCTTCTTCTGCGTTGTTTACTGAAATTTGCTGGACTAGCACCGCTTCAAATCCTGCTTGCTGAATAAGTGTCCAGTAATCTGCCAAGGATGCTTGATAAGAATAGCCGCCTCGGTCTTCAAGAACCTTTGCTTCTGCTAAATCAGCCACTAGCCTTCCATTCGTTTTGAGCAGGGCAAATGCAGCTGTCAGTAAATGCAGAGGATCGGCTGACTGATGGAGGCCGAATTGAGTGACAATTCCATCAAAGCCGCTCTCTAACTCATCGATTTCCTCTGCTTGTGTTAATGCAGTGACCTGCGCCTTTGCACGAATCAGCGGAAAAACTGCTGGTGAATAGGGTTCACCAATAAATAACAGTTTTTCTCCCTTCTTGGCTTGCACTGTTTTAATAAAACTTTCGCTTGAAATAGAAAAATTCTCACAATCTAATAATTCTTCTTGGTATTTTTCTGCTGTAATCGTCACCTTATTCTCCTCCTAAAAAAACAAATAAAAGCCCCTTCAAATAAGAAGAGGCTTTAGTCGTTCACGTCTTCTCATCTGTCAGCCTAAGCTGCAAGAATTAGCACCGTGCCCGAAATATATATTCGGATCGGTTGCCGGGCTTCATAGGGCTTGTCCCTCCACCTGCTCTTGATAAGATCTTGCGATATATAATTGTCATGTTTGAAAAATTAAGATCATTTGTATTAGTTTGGATTATTGCACGTTTAGAAGAACCTGTCAACAGGTCTTTCAAAAAATATTTAAAGCCTTAATTCTTTGAATCGCTTCTCTCATTCGTTCCTCAGAGGCGAGCAAACCTACGCGGACGTAGCCTTCTCCATATTCTCCGAAGCCGATGCCAGGCGCCACAATTACATTTGCCTTATCGAGTAAAAGATCACTGAATTCCACTGAAGTATACCCTTTCGGAACCTTTAACCAAGAGAAAAACGACCCTGCCGGCGCACTGACCTCCCAGCCAATTTCTCTCAACCCGCCAATCAGCACATTTCTGCGGGATTCATATGTATCAGACTGCGCGTAGACACACTCCTGCGATCCTAAAAATGCGGCAGCCGCCGCTTCTTGAATAGCTCCGAATAAACTGACATTCAAGTGATCCTGCAGTAATTCAATCGCTGAAATAACACTTGGATTCCCAATGGCAAAGCCTATTCTCCATCCGGCCATATTATATGTTTTTGACATGGTGTAGATTTCAAGTCCCGTTTCTTTTGCTCCCTCAGCCTCTAAATAACTGACAGGCTTGTTTCCATCAAAACCGATGGCACCGTAAGCAAAATCATGCACCACACAGATATCATGTTTATTGGCAAATTCGATCGTTTGATTATAAAATTCAAGATCCGCCATTGCCCCAGTCGGGTTATTCGGATAATTGATGAACAGCAGTTTAGCACGATCAAGAATATCGTCCGGAATGTCCTCGTAGCACGGCAGAAAACCATTCTCTTCTTTCAGCGGCATCATATGCATCTCCGCTCCTGCCAGCGCAATGCCAGACCAGTAATCAGGGTAGCCAGGATCCGGAACTAGAGCGACGTCACCTGGGTTTAATAAACATTGCGGCAGCTCTACAAGCCCTGCTTTTCCGCCGAACAAAAGAGCCACTTCTGTTTCTGGATCGACCTTCACTCCATACTCCCGCTCATAAAATGCAGCACACGCTTCTTTCACATAAGGAAACCCTTGAAACGGAGAATATTTATGATTAACCGGCTTGTCCGCCGCCTCTTTTAATGCTTGTACAATATGCTCAGGTGTCGGCTGATCCGGATTTCCCTGGGCTAAATTAATTAAATCCCGTCCTTCATTTGATGCCTTCTTAATTTTTACGCCAAGCTTCGCAAAGAACTGATCCGGCAAAGCATGGAGCACTTTAGACTGCTCAAAAGTTTTCATTTTTCCAGTCTCCCCCACTTTTAAATTCTAGTTAATAATGGTATAACGAAAGGTACAGAATGTAAAGAGAGAATTTTCTGAAAGAGGAGAGAGTGCGAATGTTGTTAAAAACGGCTTGTATTCAAATGGATATTGCCTTTGGGCAGCCAGAACAAAATTATAAAAAAGTGAAAGATTGGTTTAAGAAGGCCGCGGATCAAGGCTGCCAACTGGCGGTTCTGCCCGAGCTATGGACAACTGGATATGACTTGACCAGGCTGGATGAAATTGCTGATGATAACGCAGAAGAGGCTATTCAATTTTTAAAAGAACAAGCTAAATTACATAACATGCATTTAGTGGCCGGGTCAGTAGCTAACCGTAAAGAAGCCGGTGTTGAAAATACACTGATTGTCATCGACAACAAAGGCAACTTAGTCAAAACCTACTCCAAACTGCATTTATTCAGGCTTATGGAGGAAGAGAAGTTTTTGCAGGCTGGTGCTGAGGACGGTTTATTTACACTTGAAGATGAAACAATGGCTGGATTCATTTGCTATGACATTCGTTTCCCTGAGTGGATGAGAAAACATGTCCTAAACGGAGCAAAAGTATTATTTGTACCTGCTGAATGGCCTTTAGCACGGGTCGATCATTGGCGCACCCTCCTGCTTGCCCGCGCCATTGAAAATCAATCCTACGTAGTAGCTTGTAACCGAAGCGGATCAGACCCTAACAATGTCTTCGCCGGACACTCAATCATTATTGATCCATGGGGTGAAATAATTGCCGAAGCTGGTGAAGGCGAAGAGCTGCTGATTGGGGATATAGACCTTTCAAAAGTGGAAGAAATCAGAGAAAGGATTCCTGTTTTTGAAGACCGCCGCATTCAATTTTATGAAAACTAAAAAAGGCACGTGTTCATAAAGGTGTACGCCAGATATTTAATGCCGGATACTATTCAAAGTAAAATACCTTTATTTCACACTTTTTAGGACTCAAGCTATAAAAAAACACCAGACTGCTACCAAGCGGTCCGGTGTTTTTTATTAATTAAACTCTTACTCGCTTATCTTGCCCCTTGCCCTTTCAACTCCACTCGTACGGAGTTTCTTGGTAGACATAGTAGTTCAGCCAGTTAGAGAATAGCAAGTGTGCATGTGAACGCCACACATTTAGCGGTTTTTTTGTCGGATTATTGTCCGGGAAATAATTTTTTGGCGTTTCTATGTCGATTCCCTTTTTACAATCTCTGTCGTATTCTTCTGCGAGCGTTTGTGCCTCGTATTCTAAATGACCTGTAATCATCACATGCTTCTCGTCTTTTGACATGATAATAAACGGACCAGCTTCCTCAGAAGAAGCAAGAAGCATCAGGTTTTCATGCTGTTGAATTTTTTCTGCATTCACATCCGTATAACGGGAATGAGGAGCAAAGAATTCATCATCGAATCCTCTCAGCAGCTTCTCTTTCGGCTCTTGCACCGTATGCTTGTATATTCCTGAACATTTCCCAGGAAGCTCGAATTTCCCCACGCCGAAATGATGATAGAGTGCAGCTTGAGCTCCCCAGCAAATATGCAAAGACGAAGTGACATTCGTTTCGGCCCAATCCATGATTTCTTTTAGCTCTTCCCAGTAATTGACGTCCTCGAATTCCATTAACTCAATTGGGGCACCGGTAATAATCATGCCGTCTATCCTCCGGTTCTTCACTTCTTCAAATGTCGTATAGAATTGTTCCAAATGCGACTTGCTGACATTTTTCGACTCATGGGTCGCCGTCCGCATAAACGACACATTCACTTGAAGCGGTGTATTTCCAAGCAGCCTTAGCAATTGCGCTTCTGTTTTTTCTTTCTCCGGCATTAAATTAAGAATTAAAATATTTAGCGGCCGTATGTCCTGGCTTTTCGCTCGATCTGCATCCATGATGAAAATATTTTCTTTCTCTAGCACCTCGCGTGCAGGCAATTGTCTTGGGATATTAATAGGCATGTTTGAACCCCCTCTTATTTTTGAATTTTCAATAAACAATTATAGACAGCTTCGATTAAAAATTACAAGATTTGTTTTCTTTTAAAAGAAATTTTAGCGCTTTTATCACCCTCATTTTTATTCATAATAACTAATTTTTATTCGATTTCTCCAACTAAAAA
Organism: Bacillus ectoiniformans; assembly: GCF_016908875.1. Classification (GTDB taxonomy): domain Bacteria; phylum Bacillota; class Bacilli; order Bacillales; family Domibacillaceae; genus Bacillus_BX; species Bacillus_BX ectoiniformans. The sequence continues at coordinate 71,218 of NZ_JAFBES010000009.1, forward strand.
CCCCCGATATTGATCCTTTATCGGGGGTTACTGACTATAACTTCAATTTTGCTAAGGCATCTGCCAAAGCAGTGTTAACTGGTTCTTCTTTGTTTTGCTTTTTCAAATATTGATTAACATCTTGTTTCGAAGCTTTATTGGCTGATTGTTTTTTACGGCGTGCCTGGAAAGCTGACATTTTCTCTCTATGTCCGCATTTGCAGGCGAAGATTTGTCCTTCTCCTTCACCGCGAAGTTCTAGTTTCTTATGGCAATTTGGGCAGCGGGCATTTGTCAGCTTAGCTACATTTTTACGATGTCCGCATTCACGATCCTGACAGACTAACATTTTTCCCTTTTTCCCGTTTACTTCAAGAAGCATCTTTCCGCAATCTGGACATTGTTTGCCTGATATATTGTCATGCTTAAACGTTTTATTGCTGTTTTTAATTTCAGTCGTGACTGCTTGAGCATATCCGCGAATTTCCTGCATGAACTGCTGCGGCTTCAGCTTTCCTTTTGCTATCGCATCAAGCTTTTGCTCCCACTCGCCGGTTAACGCCGGCGACTGCAGATCGTTTGGCACAAGCTCTAAAAGCTGCCGTCCTTTTGAAGTAAGGAAGATATCCTTCCCCTTCTTTTCAATTAAGAATGTATTAAATAATTTTTCAATAATATCCGCTCTTGTAGCAACGGTGCCAAGGCCGCCTGTTTGAGTGAGCGTCTGCTTCAAGGCTTTGTTCTCATCTTCCATATGTTTAGATGGGTTTTCCATCGCACTTAGCAGCGTACCTTCGTTAAATCGAGGCGGCGGAGAAGTTTCACCTTGTGTTTCTGTTAAAGCTTGTACTCCAAGCTTTTCTCCTGTCTTAACAGCAGGAAGTGAGGCTTCGTCATCTTCTTCTTTTCCATAGACTTCTTTCCAGCCAAGGTTTTTAATCACTTTCCCTTTCGCTGTAAATGTCTCACTGCCGATCTTCGCTTCTACTGTCGTCTGTTCATATTCAAATGGCGGAAGCAGCACAGCTAAGAAACGTTTAACAACCAAGTCATAAATCTTTCTCTCTTTATCGCTTAAGTCAGATAAAATAGCCGTTTGCTCGGTTGGAACAATCGCATGGTGATCGCTGACTTTAGCATCGTTCACGAATGCTAAATTAGACTTAATGCCGCGTTTTAAAATCTTGGACGCAAACGGTGTATACGGACGAATTTCTACCGCCTCTACACGTTCTTTCAGCGTAGAAACCATATCACTTGATAAATATCGCGAGTCAGTTCTCGGGTACGTCACAAGCTTATATTGTTCGTATAATTTTTGCATAATTGACAGGGTTTCTTTTGCAGAGAAATTAAAAAATTTATGTGCATCCCGCTGCAATTCAGTTAAATCATATAGCTCAGGAGCGAAAGATTTCTTCGCAGCTTTTTTCACATCCGCAATAATTGCATCCTTGCCTCTTATCCCTTTTATCAGACTGTCGCGCTTATCTTTTGAAAACGTTCTTGAGTCATTCGTTTTTGCATCTTTCCATGTTAATTTCATATCCCCTGCTACTGCTGTCATTCCATAGTAGCTTTTCGGTTTAAATTCTTTAATTTCCTGTTCGCGCTTCGCAATCATAGCAATGGTCGGTGTTTGAACTCGTCCGCATGACAGCTGGGCATTAAACTTAGTAGTCAACGCTCGCGTCGCGTTAATTCCTACAAGCCAGTCTGCTTCGGCTCTGGCTACAGCAGAACGATATAAGTTCTCATACTCATTGCCATCCTTCAGTTTTTTAAAGCCTTCCCGAATGGCTTTATCTGTCACAGAAGAGATCCATAGCCTTTTTACCGGCTTTTTCACATGTGCTTTATCAATAATCCAGCGTGCGACAAGCTCCCCTTCACGGCCGGCATCTGTTGCAATGACAATATCCTTTACATCTTTGCGGTTTAACTGGGTTTTAACTGCTTGAAATTGTTTGCCTGTTTTTTTGATGACCACGGTTTTTAACTGACCAGGCATCAGCGGAAGCTCCGCAAGATTCCATGTTTTATATTGATCCCCGTATGCTTCAGGGTCTGCGTGAGTGACTAAATGACCAAGCGCCCATGTCACGATATATTGACTGCCTTCTAAAAAGCCGTTTCCCTTTTTTCCGCAACTCAACACGCGGGCAATGTCACGGGCTACAGACGGTTTTTCAGCTAATACTACTGTTTTACTCATAAGAACATCCTTTCATATATACACTTTTTATATTATAACATCTCAGCACCGCTCATACAGATAATAGAAGGCGATGCGCGGTTATGATTGCGGCATTTTTTCATATAATAAATTAAGGCTTACTCACTGAACCTGAAATGTGCTTACCGTAGTTTTTTCTTATTTGTTCAGGGGGAAACTATAGGTAAGGAGATGAAAAAATGCGAATATTTATTGTGAATTTATTGGCGCTAATTATTGTTATTTCGGTGAATGCGGCTGCTAACGCACTGCCCTTGAACGGTCAAACAACTGGTGAAATTTCAAACCGACTAAACGTACTGTTTACACCAGCCGGCTATGTGTTTTCGATCTGGGGATTCATATACCTACTTTTAGGCATTTGGGTCATACGACAGATTCCTAAAGAGCGCAGAAACTTGCCTCTATATAAACAAACCCACCTGCTCTTCATTCTGAGCTGCTTACTCAATATCGCGTGGATTTTCTTATGGCATTATGAGTTCTTCGCTTTTACAGTGCTGGTGATGCTCGCATTTTTAATTACACTCATCAAGCTTTATCAAAAAATTGAACAGGTCGACTTCTCTTTTATGGACCGCTTGCCGTTTTCCGTTTATTTAGGCTGGATCAGCGTAGCAACGATCGCCAATATCAGTTATGTGCTGAAATATTATCACTGGAATGGTTTCGGCCTGTCTGATACGTTCTGGGCGATTCTTCTGCTGCTGATCGCCACGGGAATTGCGGTCACCTTCCGACTTTCACATAGAGATGCTGCCTTTCCGCTTGTGTTTATCTGGGCTTTCATTGGTATTGCGGTACAGAATTGGGGCGATGCGGCCATCGTTTCTTATATAGCACTCGCCATGTCTGCTGTTGTCTTCGCCAGCCTGTTTAAAAAAGCCTAAGGAATGGGATGACTGTTTGATTGCAGAGCCTGAACAATTCAGCAGGATGAATTCTCAGGCTCTTTTGTTTTGAAAAAATGTTTGAAAAATCCCCAAAACACTGTCTTTCGTATTATAGTTAGATTATAAGGAGGGATCATTATGTTGTTGAAAAAACGCGGCGATATTCCCTACATTCTTGGACTTATCTTTTTTATTGCTGGAGTGGTTTATTTTTTCGCGTCGAACTGGGCGCTGCTTGATCGTCCCGTTAAGATTGGATTAAGTCTCTCCATTCTGCTGATCAGCTACGGAGCATCCGCGCTTTATAAAAGGAGTTCGTGGTTTGCTTATTTAGGAAATTGGTGGCTGTTTATTGCAGCTATTGCGTTTGGTGTGAGCGTAGCTTTAATCGGACAATTGTATAATTCTCACGCTGATTCTTATCTATTGTTTCTTATCTGGCTAATTCCAACAGCGGCTCTAGCTTGGTTTACGAAGTATCAGCCATTTTATTGGCTATCATTTTTATTATTTGAACTGACCGTATGGATGAAACTTTACCCTACCGGCGTCTGGGTGCAGTATAACGAATGGGAAGAACTTGCCATTTACCTCGGCTTGATCGTGCTGCATATAGGATTATACCTATTTTGGAATCGTATTAATTTAGAAAAAATCGCCTTTATTTCACTAGGGATTATCCAGTACTGTGCTATCTTCTTGCTGATTAAACATTCTATTTACGACATATTGGAGAGTTTTGCATCAAGTTCATTCGTTTTCCTGGTCTTACACGGAATCTATATTGCTTTCATCGTGAAGTTCTGGAGAAAATTCATAAATGAACGCAAAAAACACCCGCTTGAAATGGCGATCCACCTGCTGTTTTCCGGTTCTTATATCATCTATAACACATTTTATATCTATATTATGGTATTTGGTGAATTCATTTTTTACACAGGCTTCTTATTATTGATCGGCTTATTTGTATTTAGTATTTATGTTTTGCAGAAGCTTGCGAAAATAGCGAAAGATACTGATAAAAAGTGGACCCGATATACGCTGAAATTCTTTGTGGGCGTCATGTCCTTTCTGGGGACTCTTATCGCTATCGGCTCTTTAAGTTCTTTCGTAGTCATGATGTTCGGATTTGGCAATGCTTTAGAAATTGGCTATCTAGTCTTGGGCATCATTTGTATTGCAGTTGGATTGAAAATAAATAATGAAGCATACCTGGTGATTCAGATCACCTTGCAAATTACGGGAATTGCTTTTCTGTTCCTATTCTCTTTCATGCAGCCCGCTATTTGGGATACATGGCTGATTACCATTGTTCTGGTCGCCTTAACTCTTTACTTATTTAAGAAAACTCAGGCCTTGCTTTATTATTTAGCGGCTAACTTTGGATTGATCAATGCTCTGATGAGTCTAGTCATGAAATACGAACTCCCTAATGAATCATTAAAAATGATGTTGCTGCTTTTAGGGGTCATCAATGCAGCTATCTTCTTAAAGTTTAAGAGAGTTCCCTTTGGACTTGGAGCCTACCTTCTGTCGGTTGGTTACTTATTTGCCCTCACGATGGATGTCACGAACTCGCCAGTTGGCTTAACTATTTTTTATCACGTGCTTTTCATTGCTTACCTATATTGGCATCTGACTCATCCTGCTCATTCATCGCGGCTTTATCTATGGCCTACTTGGATCGCTTTCGCAGGGTTTCTCATCTGGAAATATTACGAGTATATCTGGACGCTGCTTCACAAATCGCTCGCGTTCTTTATCGTCAGTGCTCTCTTCTTCCTAATTTTTTATGCATGGGGAAGAAAGCATACAGAAAACGCCAGAACACGGCCTGCATGGAGCTGGAAGCCTGTGCTGGTTATTCTCCTGCTTCAGCTGGTGTTTGTCGGCGGAACTGCCTGGCAGAAAGAACAGCTTCTGCAAAATGGCGAACTTGTAGCGTTAAAGTTAGAGCCGCTAGATCCGCGTTCTATGTTGCAAGGGGATTACGTTCAGCTGAACTACTCCATTCACACCCTTTATCGAGATAGGGAGGCACAGAATGAAAATCGTCCAGGAAGCGTACAGGTCCAGCTCAGAAAGACAGCTGATACACTATCTTACAGCAACAAAGCGGTTCCGATTTATGAAACAACAAAATTCATCAAGGGAAATACAGCACCTATTGTGGAAGATGACACGGTGACCATTCAAGGTAAAGGACGCTTTGGAACACTGACTCTTGGCATCGAACACTTCTTTATACCGGAGAATACGGGGCGTGAATGGGAAGATAAAAATTACGCGCTCGTCCGTGTTGCTAAAAACGGGGATGCGATCCTTGAAACCCTTGTGAAGAAATAATGAAAAAGACACCTTCTCCCTCCTAGAGAGAAAAGGTGTCTTTTCTGCTTTGTTACCTTCCGTCATATGATCAAAATCGAAATAAACCAGCGAAAGACAAATAAAAGGCTCACTCTCTGGATCACTTTAACGATCTGGCGAGTCAGCCCCTTCTTTATAAACTTCTATCTGCTCTCTCGTTCATCTAATTTTGTTACAGCCATCATATCATGAAGCGGCTTGCAGGAACTTCTTTCAATCAATTGATGGGGAACAATTAATCGTTTCACCGGCTCGTTGGAATCATTGAGCCTTTCAATTAAACATTTAGTCGCCTGATACCCAAGCTGAAAGATTTGAATATCCACAGTCGTGAGTGGCGGGTTCGACATTTCTGTCAGCAAAATGTTATTAAATGCCACTAAAGAGACATGGGCGGGAACCACGAGACCCAGTTCATGGAGCATATTCAGCATGCCAAATGCCAAGAGATCATCCATTGCTATAATGGCCGTTGGCCGATGCGTAAGGCTCATTAGCTGGGCGACTGCTTCCCTACCGCCTGCCTGCAATGATTTCTCCGACACAATATAATCTTTCATGACGGCTAATCCCGCAGACTCGATGGCAGCTTTATACCCTTTCACACGATCCATCGTCACGACAAGATCTGTTGCACCGCCCACAAAAGCAATTCTCCGGTGCCCTAATTGAATGAGATACTCTGTCACCATTTGAGCAGCGGCAAAATTATTCGTATCCACATGCGTAATTTCATCTATGTGTTCACAAGGCTTTCCGACCACAGCGAAAGGAAATTGTTTTTTCCTCAAAAAGTTGGTTACACGGTCATTGATTCGGGAATAAAGCAGAATGAAACCGTCGACTCTTCTGCCCTGAACCATGCCAACTACACTTTCATAAATCTCTTGCTCCGTCTCACCCGTCGAAATATTTAAGGCATATTGCTGTTCATGAGCCATTTTACTAATACCTCGGATCACTTCCGGGAAAAATGGGTTTTGAAAAACTTTATCGGTTGAATCTGGCATAACCAATCCGATCGTTTGAGTCTTTTTGCCAGCTAAACTTCTCGCTTGGAAATTCGGATGGTATCCAAGCTCTTTCATAGCCTTTTTTACTTTTAATGCAGTGGCTTCACTAATTCTGGGATTATTAGCGATAACGCGCGAAACAGTAGAGGGCGCGACATTTGCAAGTTTAGCTACATCTTTAATCGTTACCATTGGCTCCCCTCCTTTTTTACCATCTTAAAAAGAGGCCGCTCATTCGTACTTCGTTTATTTCTTCTGCGTTCATGTTTAAACGAGCACATTTATAGAGACATCTTCTTTTATTTAACTATCTTTGGTTATACGTTAGCTGTCAATGATTATTTGCTTGGCTAAATCCCCGCTAATATAGATTGTTAATAGTTGATCACAAAATTGCAAACCATAAGAAAGGCTTTATTCATTTCAATATATTTTGCTTCTATAGCTGCATTCATGCGCATCTGTTCTATTTATGACCTTCTTTGACTCGGTGACCTTTCATTTTTTCAGAATATACGATAGTTCAGCAAGATACTTTTTTGCAAGCGGTTGCACAAGTGATCATTAATTTGATCATCTTCCCCCACTTTTAAGTTAAAATAGATAAATTTAGTAAGTAACTTGTGACTAATTATGAAATTTTTTAAGAAATGATTGAATTATGTAAGCGGTTTTAATACAATAAGTTATGCAAGCGGTTGCACCAAAACTATTACTAATTATAGATTAAATATTTCCCTATTTAGGAGGAAACGATCATGAAGAAAATGGTCTCATTCGACTTTTGGCAAAAGCTAGGTAAAGCTTTACTAGTAGTTGTAGCTGTTATGCCTGCAGCTGGTATTATGATTTCACTCGGTAAGCTTGTTGGCATGTCCGGTGCGGATATCACAGTGATCCAAACGATCGCTCGAGTAATGGAAGATATCGGCTGGGCAATCATTGTCAACCTTCACATTTTATTCGCTGTCGCAATCGGCGGTTCGTGGGCTAAAGAACGAGCAGGCGGTGCATTCGCAGCCTTGCTTTCTTTCATTTTGATTAACCGTATCACCGGTGCTTTATTTGGGGTCAGCGGAGATATGCTGGCAGATCCAAAAGCAACTGTACCTTCTCTTTTAGGCAGTGACCTAATTGTAAAAGATTACTTCACCTCTGTTCTTGGCGCACCTGCTCTAAACATGGGTGTATTCGTGGGAATTATTTCAGGTTTCCTAGGCGCGGTACTATTCAACAAATACTATAACTATGATAAATTGCCGCAATCACTTTCATTCTTTAATGGAAAACGATTTGTACCTTTCGTTGTTATTCTTTGGTCAACAGTAGCAGCCATTGGTCTTTCTCTTGTATGGCCTTTCATCCAAGGCGCACTGAATGATTTCGGTAAGTGGATTGCCACTTCCAGAAACACAGCGCCAATTATTGCTCCGTTCATTTTCGGTACACTTGAGCGTCTATTGTTGCCATTCGGCTTGCACCACATGCTGACAGTTCCAATCAACTATACGGAGCTTGGCGGAACATACACCATTTTAACTGGAACAAGCGCAGGCAACGTTGTATCAGGACAAGATCCATTATGGCTTGCTTGGGTGGCTGACTTAAACAACTTGCTTGCGGCAGGAGACATGACAGCTTACAACCAATTATTGAATGATGTCACACCTGCCCGCTTTAAAGTCGGACAAATGATTCTTTCATCTGCGGCCCTGCTTGGTGCAGCACTGGCCATGTACCGCAATGTAGATCCAGATAAGAAAACACGTTATAAATCCATGTTTTTCTCTGCTGGACTGGCTGTATTCTTAACAGGGGTAACTGAGCCGATTGAATTTATGTTCATGTTTGTTGCACCTGTTTTATATGTCGTTTACGCTATATTAACAGGACTTGCCTTTGCGGCGGCTGATATCATTGATTTGCGTGTTCACTCTTTCGGTTTGATTGAATTATTAACACGTGCACCAATGACGGTAAAAGCTGGACTGACTCAAGATTTAATTAACTTTGTCTTAACTTGCTTAGCATTCTTTGGTTTAAACTTCGCTGTTTTCAGTGTATTAATTAAAAAGTTAAACCTTCCAACACCAGGACGCGCAGGAAATTATATTGAAGAAAACGAAGCACCAGCTGCTGGCGGTGAAGCTGGGCAATCGGCTAGCGGCAACCCTCAAGCGGAAAAAATCATCGGCCTTCTTGGCGGTGCTGAAAACATTGAAGATGTGGATGCCTGCATGACTCGCCTTCGCGTCACAGTCAAAGATATTTCTAAGGTAGCGGCTGAAGATCAATGGAAAGAAACCGGCGCGATCGGATTAGTCTTAAAAGACAAAGGAGTTCAAGCGATTTACGGTCCTAAAGCTGACGTAATCAAGTCTAACGTTCAAGACGCACTGGGAGTGTAAACGATGAAACTTTTAACATTAAATTGCCACTCGTGGCTCGAAGAAAATCAGCTGGATAAAATGCGGATATTAGCTGAAACGATTAAAGAAAAATCCTATGATGTCATTGCCCTTCAGGAAGTGAACCAGTCACTTTCAGAAGACGTTCTCTATGATGGAATACGCAAAGACAATTTTGCTCTTCTTCTGATTCAAGCACTGCAAAAAATGGGCGTGCTCGACTATCAAATGCATTGGGACTTCAGCCATATCGGCTACGACCGCTTTGAAGAAGGACTTGCTCTATTAACGAAGCATCCCGTTCAATCAAAAACTTCTTTCTTCGTTTCTAATAGCAACGACACAAATTATTGGAAAACGAGAAAAATCGTCAAAGCCACGATCCGGTACAACAATCAATGGATTGATTGTTATAGCTGTCATCTAGGCTGGTGGAAAGATGAAGAGGAGCCAGTGGATCACCAAATTGATCAGCTAAATGCCCATATTGACAATAGCCGACTTTCCTTCTTGCTTGGTGATTTTAATAACCATGCGGATATTGAAGGAGAAGGGTACTCTTACCTCCTGCAGAAAGGTTGGTATGATACGTACCAATTAGCAGAAGAAAAAGATCAAGGGTCCACAATTAAAGGAAAAATCGACGGCTGGGAAAAGAACGCTGACGGATTAAGAATCGATCTTATATTAGCTAATCGCCCCCTTGCGACAAAGAGTTCATCCGTCATCTTTAATGGAAACAACAAGCCGATCATTTCCGATCATTACGGTGTCGAAATTAAATGTACAATCTAATAATAAGAAGAAGCCGACATTATTTAACTGTCGGCTTCTTCTTTTATTCTATCTTTCCAAATTCATAACCTGACATTATAACGAGGTAAAAACGACTATATTTCACCGGATATCCCCGATTTTCTACAGAATATATGCGTTTATCCCTCTCAAAAACTACAAAACTAGAACTTTTGTAACATTCTTGTAACATGATTAATAAATAAATGTAACCTAATATTCGCTAACTTTCTGATATATTTATCCCATGAGAAAAATTTACCAAAATAAGATGCTTTTAGTAGCGGAAGGGTAACCGAGGTGAATCAAGTGAAAAAAATGGTGAAAGTATTACTATGTTCTTTTTTATTAAGCATTAGCTTTTTATTACCTGTTCAATCAGCAGATGCAGCTTACTCAGCAGATAATATTATCGCAGAAGCAAAAAAACACATAGGAACTCCTTATAAATGGGGCGGAACTACACCTAAAGGCTTTGATTGTTCCGGTTTTATGGTTTATACCCATAAACAAAATGGCGTAAACCTACCTAGAACAGCCGCTCAAATGTATAAACAAGGTACAGCGGTAGCAAAAAAAGACATGCAGCCAGGAGATTTAATCTTTTTTACTACATATAAAAAAGGCGCTTCACACGTAGGTATTTACTTAGGAGACAATCAATTCATTCACTCGGCTTCTAAAGGCGTCAACATTGATAAAGTAAGCAATTCTTATTGGACAAAAAGATATATTGGAACTAAGCGTATTGCGAAATAAAAAACGGCTGCAGCCGTTTTTTTTATTTTGTAGAAAATTTTTCAATTTTTTTCACCTTTTCACTAGTAATATATGATTAAATCATAGTAGAGATTGTTCGTTCGAAAAGGACTTTCTATGCACTTAATAAGGAGTGACTTTAGTTGAAACGTACCCTAACATGGCACCTGGGAGTAATTATAGTTGGAATTATCATCGCCTCCCTTTTCATTACTTCCATCGCCACCTATAAGACTGCTTACGATAAAATTTATGACGCAGCTGGAGTAGAAGCATATGGCTGCGCAAATATTACCACTGGCCTGCTTGCACCTGAAGATGTCGAAAAAATGCTTAATGGTGATCGCTCCGTTTCTCAAAAAGTCGGCAGTCAGCTAAATTGGACAACCGACCATAAATCGATCTTTAATACACAATACATCTTAGATTTAGACGGCAACCTGCTGGCACTTGATAAAAATTTACAAGACAAAGGGTTTTCTCCTGGAGATTCGTTCGCTGTGGATCAAAAAGCGATCGATATGCTTTTAAAAATGAAGCATCCTACCTATTCAGAAATCTATGAATTCGGCGGCATGGAAAGACTATCTGGCTATGCCCCTATCTATCGTGATCACGACTCATCTAAAGAAATTGTTGCCATTAGCGTCATTGATTTTGACGGCAATATTGTCGCTGAACGTACATGGGATGTCGTGAAGAACGGAATCCTTTGGGGAATTATCCCAATGATCCTAGCCTCTATCATTACGATTCTTCTCATTAGAAGAAAAACGAAACCAATCTCAGATCTTATTGAGCATGCGAAACAAGTAGCAGACGGCAACTTAGACGTGCCTGAGATCAAAGTAAATGCAAAAGATGAAATAGGTGATTTAGCTGCGACACTAAACACAATGACAGCTAATTTCAGAGATATTATCAGTACATTAAAGGCTACATCTGGACAGCTAACAAAAAATGCTTATGATACATCGGCATCATTAGATGAGATTAAAACATCTATGCAGCAAGTGACAATCAGCATTGGCCAAGTCGCTTCTTCTATTGCGACCGGCACAACCAATGCTGAAAAATCATCTGATATTCTCGAAAGCCTTGCCACTTCCATTCATTCAGCTAAGGAAAAAGCCGACCAAAATGTCACAAATTCAGAAAATACGATGACAACAGCTGAACATGGAAAAGTGAAAGTCAATGAGATTGCTGTAGATATGAACAAAATCAAAACATCAGCGAAAGAAACAGAGGAAACGATTCAAGAGCTTCATGCATCCACAGCACAGATCCAAAATATTACAGGAACGATCTCGGCTATCGCGGATCAAACGAATCTATTAGCCTTAAATGCCTCTATTGAAGCGGCCCGTGCAGGTGAACATGGAAAAGGTTTCGCAGTTGTAGCAGAAGAAGTTAGAAAACTCGCGGAACAATCTAGTGAAGAAGTGCTTGAAGTCGAAAAGCTCGTAAAACATATTACTTCTAGCATCCAGCAAGTCGTGAATGCGATGCGGTCAAGCAGTCAATTAGTCGAACAAGGTACACAGACAGTTGCGCTGACGGATCAGGCACTTCGAGATATCTCGCAAGCAGTCATGAATACAGTCGAAGAAATCAAAGCGATCTCTGCCTTAATTAATGAAGAGTCCGAAAGCTCGAATCACATTGTTGCTCTCGTCAATCAATTGGCTCTTTCAATTGCGCAAATGGCGGCTACGAGCCAAGAAGTATCTTCTGCCACAGAAGAAACCTCAATGGCGATAGAAGACATTGCACATCGCTCAACAGAAACTAGCAAAATGGCTGAGCAGCTTAACTCCATTGTTAATAAATTTAAAGTAAGCAACGAATAAATAGCCTGCTAAAAAGGATTAAGCATCTATCGCTTAATCCTTTTTTATCTCTTCTTCTTCAATTTGTTTGCTTCTTACAACTTCAATTGAATGAATATGGTGCCCGTCCACATCCCGAATAATAAATTGGTATCCTTCATGCTCAATCATATCATTAAGTTCTACGTCAATTTGCTGCGTTAAAAACCAGCCGCCGATTGTGTCTACCTCTTCATCTGATAAATCTGTTCCAAGCAAGTCATTCACTTCTGTGATCAGAACTCTTGCACTTAATAAGTAATGGTTTTCGCCTAGCCTTTGCACTTCTGGCTTTTCATCCGTGTCGAATTCATCACGGATTTCACCCACAATCTCTTCTAAGATGTCTTCCACCGTTACAAGACCCGACGTTCCTCCGTATTCATCAAGTAAAATGGCCATGTGAATACGCTCCTTTTGCATCTTCAACAGTAAATCGTGAATAGGGATAGTTTCAATGACGCGAATTGTCGGTTTAATAAATTGCTGCAATGGTCTCGGGCCATACTTTTCATCATTTAGGTAATAGGCAAGAATTTCCTTGATATTGACCATTCCAATAATATTATCTTTATCACCATCATCCACAGGATAGCGGGTATACTTTACATTCTTCAAGACTTCCTTCATTTCTTCCCAAGGTGTATCTTGAGATAATGTCATCATGTCCGTTCGAGGGACCATGATCTCTTTCGCAATCCGTTCATCAAATTCAAAGATTCGATCGACGTATTTATATTCTGATTGATTGATTTCTCCCTTTGCATAGCTTTCTGAAAGAATAATGCGCAGTTCTTCCTCTGAATGGGCAGCCTCATGCTCAGAAGCCGGTTTTAAACCGAACAGGCCTGTAAATAATCGGGCTGATCCATTTAATGCCCAAATAAACGGATACATCACTCGGTAAAACAAAATCAGCGGCTTTGAAAGAAGCAATGTCAGCCGTTCTGCTTTTTGAATGGCCAGCGTTTTTGGAGCAAGCTCACCGACTACTACATGAAGAAACGTGATCACAGAAAAAGCAATCACAAACGATAAAATATTCGATAAACCAGCAGCTACACCAAAACGTTCAAATAAAGGATGAAGCAGCCGCTCAACAGTCGGTTCCCCAAGCCACCCTAGTCCTAAAGAAGTTAATGTAATTCCCAACTGACAAGCTGATAAATACTCATCAATATTGGTAATTACTTTTTGTGCAGCCATTGCTTGTTTATTTCCTTCAGCCACTAGCTGATTAATTCGTGACATTCTCACTTTAACAATAGCGAACTCGGAAGCCACAAAAAAAGCGGTCAGTGCTATTAATAATGCAACTAGCAATAAGTTTGTAATAATCAAGGACACGAGGAGAATGAATTAGATCCGTCTCCCCTCTCACCTCCCGCGCAGAATGTATTATTCTACTCTTACCCAACCATGGGGAGGTTATAACAAAGTCCTCGTTTTTTTCACTATGGCATCTGTTTGATCGTCACCCAGCAAGGCAGTCCACTGTTATTCACCAGTTCACCCTATTAAGAAAGGGATTGCCCCTCTGCACTTGTTAATTGCAGCCCCTCTATAGCCAATGCATAATGCACACCATGCTTTAAGGTGGCAAAACATTTCAGTTCGTTCAAATAAATGCTTTTTTCAGTTAGCTGCAGACTTAATTCTGCAGAAATTCCCACTACAATCGGCACTGCTCCAATTAATGTGATTGCCTGAGTCACTTTTTCAATTAAACCAATAACAAAGTCATCCATCGCGTTTATTCCAGTTACGTCAAGAATAAGAATATTCGCCTTTTGATCCACAATCCCTTGAAGAGCAGTTTCAAGCAATTCATTTGCCCTGCCTTCATCAAATTTCCCGATTAGTGGCACAACGAGAATTCCGTCTAGTACAGGAATGATCGGCGTAGAAAGTTCTTTCACCAAGTTCTCAAGTTCCATGGTTCGGTCTTCTACCATTGCTTCTAGCTGTAAGATTGCTGACTTTTCTTTTTGCCTTGCCAAGTCGTGAATATTCCCTTTGGGCGTGATATCTGAAGGAGAGAACTCAATCACTGTTTTGTCATCCCCCCATGCTTTACTCTCTACAATTTTATACCAAATATTTGTTTTAAAAAGTCCGCTTAGCACGCCCGACCAATGGCCTGCAAGAAAACTTCCCGGTTCCTTCTTCCCTTGTGCCTGAACAACTTTTTCTTCCCAGTCGTTGCTGATGCAAATCTTCGCTTTCTTCTCTTCAGGGCAAACAGCGAGAATTTCTGTTACACCCCACCCCGCATTAATGTACACACTCGGCAGCATTTCTAAAATCTGATCAAGCTCTCCCATCTGTGTTTCATAAAATTCACTGACAATTTTCCCCGTCCGATAGCCCGCCGTTTCCATCACAATTCGCGCAGCATCTTCTCCTGTCACTTCTTCAATTGAATCAAGAAACGTTTTAAATGCAGATTTCACCCAGAATAGCACCGCATCATCACCTTCAAACTGAAACAGCCCTTCTGTTCTATCCCAATAAAATTCAGATTGATCAACCTTTATTGTATATTCATCATTTTTCACTAAGTTCCACTCCTGCCTATACGTCTAGGATTATAATTATTTATATTTTATTAACCTTTTGCCCATATTCCAAGCAATACATTCTGTTAACCCGTATTTCCCCATTTCTTTCTAGAAGATTTCTATTGTAGAATAGAGGAAGTGATAACTAAACCAACACATGAGAGGAATTATATATGAGTATTTTAACTGTAAAAGACTTAAGCCATGGATTTGGTGACCGGGCCATATTTAATAATGTATCGTTCCGGCTGTTAAAAGGCGAACACATTGGTTTAATCGGGGCAAACGGAGAAGGAAAATCAACATTTATGAATATTGTCACCGGGCAGCTGCAGCCTGATGAAGGAAAAGTAGAATGGTCAAAGAATGTCCGGGTCGGTTATTTAGACCAGCATGCAGTGTTAGAAAAGGGCATGACCATACGTGATGTCTTGCGAACAGCTTTTCAATATTTATTTGATATGGAAGCAGAAATGAATCAGCTGTTTGACAAAATGGGCGAAGCCTCTCCTGAAGAACTGGAAGAGCTTTTAGAAGAGACAGGAACCATTCAAGATGTGCTAACGAACAATGATTTTTATATCATTGATGCGAAAGTAGAAGAAATCGCCCGCGGACTCGGTCTTGATGAAATTGGTCTTGATCGCGATGTTCATGATTTAAGCGGCGGACAGCGAACGAAGATTTTACTCGCTAAATTATTGCTTGAAAAACCTGATATTCTTCTATTGGATGAGCCGACGAACTACTTGGATGAGCAGCATATCGAATGGCTAAAACGCTATCTGCTTGAATATGAAAATGCCTTTATTCTCATTTCACATGACATTCCTTTCTTAAACAGTGTCGTGAACTTGATCTACCATATGGAGAATCAAGAGCTGAACCGCTACGCTGGCTCCTATGAAGAGTTCTTAAAAGTGTATGAAATGAAAAAGCAGCAGCTTGAAGCCGCCTACAAGAAACAGCAGCAGGAAATCGCAGGATTAAAGGATTTCGTTGCTAGAAATAAAGCGCGGGTATCTACTCGAAACATGGCGATGTCCAGACAGAAAAAGCTTGATAAGATGGAGATCATTGAGCTGGCGCAAGAACGCCCAAAACCTGAATTCCATTTTAAAAAGGCACGCACATCTGGAAAATTGATTTTTGAAACGAAGGATTTAGTCATTGGTTATGATGAACCACTATCAAGACCTCTGAACCTGCGTATGGAACGCGGACAAAAGGTGACTCTAACCGGGGCAAATGGTATTGGAAAAACTACCTTGCTCCGCAGTATCCTTGGCGAAATCAAACCTGTGTCTGGAGAAGTGGAACGAGGAGAGCATTTATTCACGGGCTACTTCGAACAAGAAATGAAGTCTACTAACTCCAATACATGTATTGAAGAGGTGTGGTCTGAATTCCCTTCTTTCACACAGTATGAAGTCCGAGCCGCCCTTGCTAAATGTGGTCTGACGACGAAGCATATCGAAAGCAAAGTTGAAGTCTTGAGCGGAGGAGAGAAGGCCAAGGTTCGCCTTTGCAAACTTATTAATAATGAAACGAACCTGTTAGTTCTTGACGAGCCGACGAACCACTTGGATATTGACGCCAAAGAAGAATTAAAACGCGCGCTTAAAGAATATAAAGGCAGCATAATATTGATCTCACATGAACCTGAGTTTTATCAAGAAGTAGCAACAGACATTTGGAATTGCGAGTCTTGGACGACAAAAGTGTTTTAAGAGTCAGGAGTGATTGGATGAAAAAACGAATAGCCCTTTCCTGGAGCGGCGGCAAGGACAGCTGTATGGCTCTCGACTTGTTGAAGAAACAAGGGTATGAAGTGGCCTGCTTACTCACCACCGTTCCAAAAGAAATTGGCCGTACATTTGGCCATGGAGAACGGACGGATTTTATCGAGAAGCAAAGCGAAGCATTAAGCATTCCTCTTCACTTTGTTCATTGTACGTTTGAAGACTACACAGATGCCTTTAAACATGATTTAATCCAACTTAAGGATCAGTTAGAGCTAAGTGCTATAGCTTTTGGTGACATATATTTAGATGGTCACCGCGAGTGGGGCCAAGCAGTCGCTGATTCTGTTGGATTAGACGCTCTTTATCCGCTTTGGAGCACAGAAGAAGACAGCATTCGTTTGTTAGAGAAATTTGTTCACTCTGGCTATAAAGCAGTCGTCATCCGAGTAACAAATGATTTCTTAGATGAGTCATGGCTTGGGCGATTATTAGATGAGACATTTCTAACAGACATTCAGCAGCAGCCAGTATGCCCCATGGGTGAACACGGTGAGTTTCATACATTCGTATATGACGGGCCCTTGTTTCAACACCCGATAGAATGGGAGAAAGGCAGCACACTGATACTTGAGACAAGTAAAAGACTAGAGATAGAATAATTGAATAGTATTCTAGAAGAGACTGCTTAAGCAGTCTCTTTCTTTATATCCCTTCACCCTTATCATTTGACATAGATTTTCCCTATTTGCTATGTCATACTAAATATTAAATATATTTCAATACAACTTAACATCAAATTGAGAGTAAATGAGGGAAGTTATGAACTTTATACAAAGCCGCGATGAAAAAAAAGCCATCATATATATACTCTTTTCTTTATGTATGTTTATATTTTTTGCAAATTTCGTTTCATTTTTTTCATTTTTGTATGAACCTTACAAAGAAAATTTCTTAACCCTTCACCTCATTTTTGAGTTTATAAGTATTATCGTCTCCATCATTATAGCTAGTCATGGATGGGTAGCTTTTAACCACACACTTTCAACTAATAGATTAATATTTTCAAGCGTATTTGTCAGCGTTGGCTTATTTGATCTTATGCATACAGTTGCTTATAAAGGGATGCCGTATTTTATAGTAGAAAGCTCTACTACTACAGCCACATGGTTTTGGGTTCTTGCTAGACTATCAGAAGCAGCGGTATTTGCTTATGTCGTTTTCTTGCCCGAGAAAACGAAAAACGATTTGTCGAACCGCTGGAAAATGTACCTCTTTTTCTTTTTGTTTGCCATTTTAATTTCTGCCGCCGTTTTTTTATATGCAGACAGCTGGCCAACGCTTATTGATAACGGGCATCCTACTTTATTAAAGAACAGCTTCGAGTATTTATTTATATTCATACATGCACTAGTCCTTTTAAAGGGATTTAATATTTACTTAAAAACCAACAAGTGCGAGTATTTACTTGTCATTTTATCTTCTTTTTCACTAATCCTATCCTCATGGATGTTTACAAGCTATGAATCAATAGACGAGTACCGTTCTCTAGCCGGCCATTTATTTAAAGTTTTAGGTTATTATTTTCTTGTACGAATTATTTTCAAGATTAATATTGAATACCCTTATAGACGGCTTAAAGAGTACAGTGAACGAAACAAATTGTTGCTAGAGAGTGTAGCTGAAGGAATTTACGGACTCGATCGTGAAGGAAGAACGATTTTTATTAATAAGTCTGCTCTTGATATGCTCGGTTATACAGAGGAGGAATTGATGGGCAACAACCTGCACCATCTCATTCACTACAAAAAAGCCGATGGTTCCACTAACCCTTTAGATGAGTGTCCTGTTTTTCTTACGGGTCAAGATGGAGAAATGAGAACAGACTCTAGCTCGATATTTTGGCGCAAAAACGGAACAAGCTTTCCAGTAGAATTGGCGATACGTGCACTAAAGGAGAACGACAACATTATCGGTACTGTTACTACCTTCTCCGACTTGACGGAAACACTAAAATTTAGACAGCTTGAGCTTGAGAAAAAAGCGGTTGACGCCGAATTAGAAGCAGCCGCCATTGTACAAAGATCGTTATTGCCGAAGTTTAACAATCTCCCTAACGGAGTGGATATAGGAGCTATTAACATTCCTTATAAAAAGTTAAGCGGAGACTTCTATAAAGTTGTTCATCAAAAAAATCAATTAGTATTTGGAGTGGCAGATATCTGCGGGAAAGGCGTACCGGCAGCGATCGAAATGGCCATGATGACCTACTCGATGGAAAAGTTTGATCATTTAATTGACCAGCCGCATCATATCTTGCGCAATTTAAACCGTTTTGCCTTTACATATATGGGAGATTCTTCTTTCGTCACGATTTTTCTTGGAAATTATGACACGTCTACCTCTGTCTTCTCTTATTGTAATGGCGGACATGAGCCCGGTCTTCTCTATAAAAAAGCGACGAATCAATTTCTTGAGCTCACTACCAACAACCCTATTCTTGGGATTGTTAAAGAATCAAGATATGAAACTAATTACGTGAAGATAGAGCCAGGAGACATTTTACTGCTCTATACAGATGGATTGACAGAGAATCGCCAGAAAGACTGGTCAGATGATAACCAGCTGCTGCGTAAACTACTGTTAGAAGCCGATCATCAATTGACAGCCCAAGAACTTGCGGAGCAGCTTCATGATCAACTAAATAGAATATCCGGCCGCTCTGTTATGGATGATCAAACCTTGCTTGTATTTAAGAAACTAGTGTAGGCGCATGAATCACTCATGCGCCTTTTCCCTATTCATTTCTTGAAATAAAATTCCCTAAGAAAAAAGCGAGATGGATTGTATCAATTATCCATCTCGCTAAACTAGTATGAATCAGTTAGCTTCCACCGGCTGACCCTTGTAGAATTCTTTTTTCTCAAGCTTAATGCCTAAATCACGGGCAAGCCTCTTTAAATCCCGCTCTTCTCTTTCAGTTACAAGAGCAATCACCGTTCCTTCTGCTCCTGATCGTCCTGTGCGTCCCGCGCGGTGAGTATACTGCGTAACATCCTTCGGCAAATCAAAATGAAGCACATGAGTCAATCCTTTGATGTCCAACCCCCGTGCTGCTACGTCTGTAGCAAAAAGCAGCGGCAATGACCCGTCCCGGAAACGACGCAGCGCACTTTCTCTCTCCTGCTTATTCAATTCACTATGCAGCATGCCATTCGCAAATCCCTTGAATTCAAGCTTAGATGCGAACGCGCCAACATTCCCGATATCGTTGATGAAAGCGAGAACACGTTCAGGATTATATCCGCGCATGATCCGTTCTACCATTAAATTTTTGTCTCGGCGATCACATACAAAGTAATGATGCTCGACTTTTGAAGCAGGCATGTCTTCTTTCCCCACTTTAATGACGTCAGGTTCCTTCATTAAACTCTTTGCCAGATCTTCTGTTTTAGGCGGCAATGTCGCAGAAAACAAAACCATTTGACGGTCCTTCATTGTCGATTTCACGATAGCTTCTAGGTTTTTCATATGCTCAGGCACCAGCAGCTGATCTCCTTCATCGAGCACAATTAATTTCACTTCATGCATTTTCAGCTTCTTCATTTGGATAAGTTCTTGAATTCTGCCAGGTGTTCCAGCTACCACCTGCGGCTGTTTCTTTAGTCTTTCAATCTGCCTTTTAATGTTGGCTCCCCCGATAAGTGAGGCACTTGTAATGCTGCCTCCGCCCCAAACGCGAATCTCATCGGAAATTTGCATGACTAGTTCCCTCGAAGAAGCAAGCACGATCGCCTGCAGATTTTTTTTGGCGGGATCTATCTTTTCTAGTAGCGGTAATAAATAAGCCAATGTTTTGCCAGTACCTGTCGGGGATTCAGCCAATAGGTCTTTTCCTTCTAAAATAGGAGGAATCGCTTTTTGTTGAATCGCTGTCGGTTCATTAAAATTCGCCTTTTCCCATGATTCCTGCAAAAACGTCTTCATTGTCTGAAGTATTGGAAATGAATTAGTCATAAAAACTCCTTTTATCTTAAACAGCTCTGCTGTCATTATTCTACCCTTCATTATGGAAAACTTTTAAAGAATGTGCAACGTTTTAACAAAATTTAAGACCTGACTTCTTTTCTGCATATTTATTGAAATCTTGTATTTTTATCATTTCTAATAAAATGAATTGACACCTTAATCCTTTTATACTATTTTATAGTAAATAACTGTAACTCCGGCTAATTTTATTGGTTTTCAACGTGTTTATAGTTAATAAACATGTATTTTATGTATAGGAGCCTGATTATGAAAAATAAACCGGAATTTCGTTTAGCTGCCATATTAGCTCTAGGTTTACTATCCATCCTTCTTATTCAATTTTCTCAATCTCTTCATACAAGCATGTTTAACATAAATACGCAAACGTTTTTATCCCTTCATCAGCTGCTTGAGCTGTTTAGCGTCTCTATTGCATTTGCCGCCATTGCTCAAGGCTGGATGATTCTCCCTAGCACTGTTACACGCTACCGCTCGTCCATAGCAGCTGTATTTTTAGCAGTTGTCCTATTTACCATTTTCCATATATTAACTTTAACCAGCACATCTTTATCAATCAATGATTCTGTACAGCAGGCTGCCTGGTTATCGCTCATCGCAAGGTTTACCTTTGCTGGTGCTCTTTTCTTTATTTTCTTAAAGCCTGATCGAAATCATACGCAAAAAAGCCGAAATTCCATCTTTCTGTGGTCAGCAGCCTATGCCGTCACTCTGAGCTTGATTTTATCATTCTTTAAAGACCACCTGCCTTTATTGCTCACAGAAAACGGCCAGTCAACCGCTTTAAAAATTGGCTTTGAATATTTAATCAGTTTCATTTTACTTGGCACCTTTACGCTGTTATTGAATAAATACCGGCTCACCTCTCGTCTTGAATGGCTTACTTTAATGGCGGCTCTTGGATTTAGTCTTTATAGCGAAGCCTTGCTGATTTTCACTCAAAATGGATTTAGCTATGTATACCTACTTAGCCATCTGTTTAAAATGATCAGTTATTATTTCTTGCTAAAAGGAATTTACCTATCCACGATTGAGAAGGCGGCTAAAGAACAATCTACTACTCAAAAAGCGCTCGAAGAAAGCCAAAAGCGCTTACATACAATCGTTAATACAGTTCCAACCGGCATCACTATTACTGACTGCAATGGCAGCCCTTTATTCATCAATTCTGCGGCAGAAAAGATTTTAGGGATTACCCATGAAGAGTTTATGAATCGCAACATCACGAATCGGATTTGGGATTTAAAAACCGTGAATGGTGAAGATTTCCCTGAGGATCAGCACACATTTATTCAAGTGATGAATACAGGAAAGCCTGTAACTGGCGTATTGTGTAAATTAAATCATCCGCATGGAGAAGAAATTATCCTCTCTGTTAATTCAGCTCCTATGTACAACGAAAATAACGAACTGACCCAAGTGATTAATTCAATCACTGACCTTACAACGAAGATGAAGGCTATTGAAAGAGTCAACCACTTGGCTTTTCACGATCACTTAACCGGATTGCCTAACCGTCACTTCTTTTACGAACAAGTGGAAGAAAGGTTAAGCGGTGCGCAGCCCTTTGCGATTGTGTTCTTAAATATTAACCGCTTTAAAAATGTAAACGATTCGTTAGGTACAGCCATTGGAGACTTATTCTTAAAAAACATCTCTTTAAGACTGCAGTCATTCTCTTTAAAATATGAACTCTCCGCTGCCAGAATTAATGGAGATGAATTTGCCTTATTATCTTCAATTACAAACATTGATGAATTAAAGAAAATAGCTCATGACGCTGCCAAGTATTTAAATGAACCTATGGTGGCTAAGGGATTTACTTTCCATATTACAGCTTCAATTGGAATTTCTGTCGTATCTAATGAAATATCCAGCGTGGAAGAAATGATGAAACAAGCAGCCATTGCGATGAAAGAAGGACGAAAATATGGAAAAACAGTGTCCGTCTATCATCCAGATATGAATAAAGAACTTTATGAAACCATACGAATGGAACATGATCTGCATAGAGCGCTTGAGAAGAATGAATTTACTTTGCATTTTCAGCCGCAGGCAGATATTCGCACTGGAAAATATATTGGCGCGGAAGCTTTAATTCGCTGGAATCACTCCAAGCACGGGCTCATTTCCCCCGCTAAGTTTATTCCTTTAGCTGAAGAAACCGGTTTAATTGTACCAATTGGCAAATGGGTCATTCAGGAGGCATGCAAACAATTAAAAGCGTGGATTGATAAGGGACTTCCTGCTATCAAGATTTCGGTCAATTTATCCCTCCGGCAATTCTTTCAAGAAGACCTGGCAGATACCATTGCTGCAAGCTTGAAAGAGAGCGGACTTCCTCCGCATTATTTAGAGTTAGAAATCACAGAAAGTATGACACTGGATGTGGAAAGAACCATCTCTGTTTTACATGAGTTAAAGGCACTTGGTGTAAGAATCGCTGTGGACGACTTCGGTACCGGTTACAGCTCATTAAGCTACCTTCACCAATTTCCAATTGATCAATTAAAAATTGATCAGTCCTTTATTCGCAATTTATCCGCCCAAAAAAGCAATCAGGCGATCGTAGAAACCATTATTTCTATGGGCAGGCATTTAGGGCTTGAGTTGATCGCGGAAGGCGTGGAAACAAAAAATCAGTTAGAATTCCTGCAGAAATGCAAGTGTCATCAAATTCAGGGATATTATGTAAGCAAGCCGCTCCCAGCCGAGGAACTAGAAAGACTGGTTCGCACAGGTGAAAATATGGCCATTAAAATATAAATGAAACGAAAGAGGGTGTTCCAAAGTCTAAACTTTTGGAACACCCTCTTTTGGTTCTATTATAAATGACGGCTGCGATCCACCAGAACTAACATTTTTCCTTCTTTTACTTCTGTATTATAGTGTTCGGCATCCTCTTCTGGAATACCTAAACCGACCAATGCACCTGTTAAGCCACCTGCTCCGGCCCCTGCTGCTGCTCCAGTTAAGCCAGCCACGATCGGTCCAGCCGCAATAATTGGCCCAATCCCCGGAATCGCGAGCGCTCCGGCTCCTGCTGCTATACCGGCCAAACCGCCTAGAACTCCGCCGGTCGCAGCTCCTGCTGCTGCTCCTTCTTCCGCTTTTGTATCCGTTGTTTCTTCTACATAATCAACTTCTTCTCGTTCTTTACTTACAATTGAAATTTCATCAGAAGTAAAACCTTGGCGCTTTAGATCTTCAATAGCCGCAACCGCTTCATTTTGGTTGTCATAAATTCCGACTACTTGTTTTTCATGATTATTATCATCAAAGTTAAACATATTCTAAAGCCCTCCTATAATTTGAATATGTCTTTACTTTTCCCAATATCAATTCATTCAAACATCCCTGTCCATGTTTAATCTTTTCCAGGAATAGGTATAGTAATGAAAAGATATAAACGATCCATACTATGAGAACAAATCAAACCTTGAGGTGATGAATGTGAGTAAAGATAATAAAAAGCCTTTAAAACAAGGAAAAATGGACAATCCAGATCAAATGGATACAGAAAAAGAAAGCTTATATGATCAATTTGAAAGCGAACAAAACGTAGACTCCATTCCATTAGAAGATTTAAAACAAGAACAGCGTGAAGAAAAAGATAAACACGGTACAAAAGATTCTTCTTCTAGCGAAAAGAAATTTCCCGGCTAAATGTACTCCCGCAGATTGCGGGGGTTATTTTTTTACCCTTTACCCTATGATCTTTCCGTTATAATGGTAAAAAAGAAAGATAAAGGATGGTTCATCATGAGTTCTGAGAAGCAATTGCTTAGTTTAATTAATGCTGCCCAAGTATTAACCTCCACCCTAGATTTAAATAAAGTCCTTGATCAATTGATAACAGAAGTTCTTCAAGTCATTGCTGGAGCAGATGCTGGTGTTTTCTTTAAATACGAGCCTAAGTTCGATAAATTAATAGCAGAAAATGCGATTGGGTATAACATGGATTTCTTAGGAAAGATTCAGCTGTCTCCCAATGAAGCGATGACTGGAAAAACCTTCACCTCTAAACAAGCCACCATATTTGACTCAAAAATGGATACGGAAAAAAACATGTTAAACCTCTATCCCGAACACATGGATTATTATGAAAAGTCTCTCGGAAAACTCATGTTTCCAGCGAGTGCTATTTGTGCTCCGCTGCTGACGAAAGAAGATAGTTGCATCGGTATTTTAACCATTGTCAGTTTCAATGAGGCAGTTAGATTTACTACTAGAGATTTACAACTGTTAGAGACCTTTGCCCGCCAAGCCGTGATCGCCATAGAAAACGCAAGGCTATTCTCTCAAACAGAACGTGCCCAAAAGATTATTTCCGAACTTTCTCAAGTTTCCCTATCTCAAAAAGGGTTACCCGATATTACAGTAACCCTTTCAAGACTTGTTGGAAAAGATATCTGTGTGTTCGATGAGTTCTCTGATTTAATCTGCTCTAGTTCAGCCGAAGCACAATCTAATGTTCAGATGGTTAAACAAATTGCTCCTGATTTTTTTAAGGAAAACGTGACAGAACGGCATGTGATCCATTCTATTAAGGTCGATGGGATCTGCCAGTCTATATACTTTTTCCCGATTCATGCAAACGACAGCCAAATCGGATTATTGACAGTCTTTACTCCAAACAACGAAGACCTTGATCCACTAGATCTGTTTGCCATTGAACAGGCAAATATGATATTCGCTTTAGAAATTACGAATCAGGAACGATTTATCTCAGAACATTTTAAATACGAAGGCTATTTATTAGAGAAACTTACTCAATCACGCTTTGCTGATATCTCACCTAAGCAGCGTTTAAAAATGGGGATCTTAAAAAATAACCATTATATCTCCGCTTATATTCAATTGATTGACCCCTTTACTAGCTTTGAAAATTTGTCCGTAAAGAAACAGCAATTTAGCCGGCTGTTTTATCGCCACATCCAATCCTTTGACCACAAAGTATTGGTGCTTGAAGATAATTTTGAAATATCGCTCCTGTTTATCGCTCCGCAAAAAATGGACGAAAAAGAATGGCTGAATGCGATTCAGAGTTTTCTGGAAGAATTGCTGACCCAGTCTCACCAGCGGAGTTTGTTTGATTTCTATGCAGGAATCGGAAGTGTTTTCTCTTCCATTGAGCAAATTACTCAATCTTTACAAGATGCGAAAAGCTGCGTTCAATATTTACAAACTTCACACGGCAAAGAATCGATTATGAGTTATAAAAAGCTGGGACTTTATCGTCTGTTTTTAGCTCATAGCCGAGAAGAGCTGGGCTATTATGTCGAGCAAACCGCAGGACGGCTTATTGCTTATGATGCCGAGCAAGGGACTGAATTGGTTCAAACACTAAAGATATACCTGGAGTGCAACCAGAATATTACAAGGGCTGCTGAAGAAAGCTTTGTTCACCTGAATACGATCAAGTATCGCCTGCAAACAGCAAAGAAGCTTTTGAATAAACAAGAATTGACTGGCAAGGATCTTTTTGAGCTTCAGCTGGGAATCTATATGCACGAATATTTAAGCACACTTTGAATATGTACAAAACAGACAAAGCCGAACACTTGGCTTTGTCTGTTTTTGATATATCTATTTTTATCAGAATATTCTATACTTCATTAAAGAATTGCGGCAGTTTCATGCCAGCCGCTTACATTTAGGGAGGGGAAAACAATGGATGCACAAAGTAAAGGTATGGCAGCTTTGTTATTCATTATTACAGTCATGATTACGGGGATGATGTTAAGTTCATGGCGAATCATTATTTATTCATATTTAGCAGCAATGGGGGTCATATTGGCAATTAGCCTTGCTTCTTATATTCAGAAAAATAAGTCTTTTATATTATTTCCCGTATTTATTACCGGACTATTTTATGGATTATTTATTTTAGCTGATGCCTATGGGCTTGGTTCAGAAACAGCTGGTGGAAGCAGTACGTCTTACCTTTTCGGTTTAGTGCCGACTACTGCGGTATTTCTGTATGGGATCGCTTCGATGATCTTAATTGTTCCGCTCTTATACGCTATTAATCATAGGAAGCAAGAATCTTCTCTTGATTTAGCTCATTATGAAGAAAAAAAATTGAGTAAAACCTCATGAAACAGGGTGAATAAACATGAATTCAACAATCATTTCAATTTTAATAGGCTATTTAATCATCTGTATCTTGATCGGTGTCTGGGCGACAAAGAAAACAAAGTCCAGCAGTGATTTTTATGTGGCCGGCAAAAGTCTCGGCATGTTCGTCATGGCGATTGCTGCCTTTTCCTCTGTTCAAAGCGGCGTTGGTATGGTCGGCGGAACCGCATTGACATTTGATAAGGGGTTAGGTTTTATCGCGGGTCCTTTAATTGGCGCGTCGATCGGTTTCGGCCTGACTTGGTTCTTAGTAGGAAGACGCGTATGGGAGCTTGGCGAGAAGGAAGAAATCTTCACGATGGGCGACATTGTCGGCACTCGTTATAAAAGCCGTGCAGCCCAAGGGTGGATGGGAGTTGCGGTCATTCTAGGCGTACTGGGCTATTTAGGTACTCAAGTTCAGGCACTTGGT
Organism: Bacillus ectoiniformans; assembly: GCF_016908875.1. Lineage (GTDB taxonomy): Bacteria > Bacillota > Bacilli > Bacillales > Domibacillaceae > Bacillus_BX > Bacillus_BX ectoiniformans. The sequence goes on from NZ_JAFBES010000009.1 coordinate 98,442, forward strand.
GTGATTATGAATCTTACATTTGGCTTGTCCGTTAAAGAAGGCGCCATTATCGGATTAATCATTCTTGCTGTGTATGCCGTTGGTGGCGGAATGATTGCTGGCGTTTACACCGATGTGGTGCAAGGTGTCATGATGGTCGTCGTTTCAGTGATCGTCTTCTTCTATGCGCTAGATGCAGGCGGAGGGTTATTAAATATTACAAAAACCCTGCAGGAATCAGAGCCGTTAATGGCTTCTCCTACTGGACAATTCCCGCTTATAACGGTGATTTGCTGGTTCTTTATGATGAGTCTCGGAATGGCAGGACAGCCTCAGCTAGTGACAAAGTTCTTAATGCTTAAAGATTTAAAGCAGCTGAAATGGGGAGCTTTCACCTCTGGTGTCGCTTACTTAATCACGATTTTCCTAGTGCTTGGCATCGGTCTCGCTTCTGCTGCCTTATATGCACAGGGCAACTTCCCAGCAATTGGTTCACCAGATGATACGTTAATGACGTTTATTCTGAATTACACACACCCGGTCATTGCCGGTCTAGTCATATCTGGTTTGCTGGCCGCTATTATGTCTACAGGTGACAGTTTCGTTAACTTAGGTGCAGGAGCGGTAATTCGCGACATCCCTAAAGCATTTAATATTGAAGTGAAAAATGAACTTTTCTGGAGCCGGATTGCCGTGGTAGTTTTGCTTGTGGCCTCTGCGCTATTTGCCTTCTACATGAATACATTAGTCGGCTTGTTAGGCGTATTTGGCTTTGGTACATTTGCCGCTGCTATCTTCCCTTCTGTCGTGTTAGGACTGATTTGGGAGAAAGCCACCAAGCAAGCAGCCGTTGCGAGTATTGTGGTTGGTATTCTAAGCAATTTCGTTCTAGAAATCGGAGCGAAATACGGATTCCAGATGATCCCGCCAACTGTCGTTAATGGAGCCTTTGCTTTTGCTTTATCGCTTATTACATTTATCGTGATCTCGTTTTTGACTCAATCCAGACAGCCAGTTCTTACTCCTCATATGCAGAAAGTTATTAAAGGAATGTAGCCGTATCGACAACTTAGAAGGAGAGATTATATGAACGCTTCATTATTTATCACTTGCTTAGCTGATAACTTATATCCAAATGTAGGTGAAAGTGTCGTCAGAATACTACAGCGTCAGGGAGTCAGTGTTGACTTCCCTGATGGACAAACATGCTGCGGGCAGCCTGCCTTTAACAGCGGCTATGGAAAGGATGCCGAGAAAGTCGCCAAACATACGATTCAAGTGTTTGAAAACAGTGAGTATGTCGTGCTGCCTTCCGGCTCCTGCACCGGCATGATTCATCATTATTATCCTGAAATTTTTAAAGATGATCCCGTTTGGCGAAAGAAAGCAGATGAATTGATCGAGAGAACGTTTGAATTATCCCAGTTTCTGGTCAAAGTACTGAAAGTGGAAAACGTCGGAGCCACCCTCTCAAAAAAGGCCACCTTCCACCCTTCCTGCCACACGACTAGATTGCTTCATGTTAAAGAGGAACCTTTGATTCTCTTAAATAATGTCAATGGGCTTGAGCTGGTAGATCTTCCTTACAAAAAGGACTGCTGCGGCTTTGGCGGCACATTCGCTGTCAAAATGTCCGATATCTCTAAACAAATGGTCACCGAAAAAGCGCAGCACGTCCAATCCGTCGCTCCTGAAATTTTAATCGGTTCTGACATGGGCTGTTTAATGAATATCGGCGGCCGGATGAAGCAGCTTGGCTACCCTGTAGAGGTCATGCATATTGCTGAAGTCCTTGATCAGGGGGTAACAGTATGAGTATTTACGCAGAAGGAACGTTAAAGGAACGTGTCAAAAAAGAAATTCAAGACACCCATGCTAGACTTGCGGTAGCTAAAGCAACGGAAAAGCTTCAAAATGGCCGCTTAAACGCTGCGATGGAGATGGGCAATTGGGAAGAATGGCGAGAACGAGGCAGTGCGATTCGCAGCCACACCATTGCCCATTTAGATTATTATTTAGAACAGTTCACAAGCAATGTAGAAAAACAAGGCGGGAACGTTTATTTTGCTAAAGACGCAGAAGAAGCGCTCGCGTACGCGCTCAACATTTCCAAAAGTGTGAACGGAAAACATGCCGTGAAATCCAAATCCATGGTCACTGAGGAAATCAAGTTAAACGAAGCGCTGAATGAAATTGGTGTAGAAACGGTGGAAACGGATCTTGGCGAGTATATTCTTCAACTCGCGGGAGAACACCCCTCTCACCTTCTAGGCCCTGCCGTTCATAAAACTAAAGAGCAGGTAGCTGAATTATTTTCTAAAGAAGGCGGAAAGGAAATTCCTCCTGATCTGCAGGAGCTGGTCGGCTTCGCCCGCTCAGCTATTCGTGAAAAGTTCCTGCAAGCTGACATCGGCATAACCGGCTGTAACTTCGCCATCGCTGAAGAAGGAGCCGTCTCTCTGCTGACGAACGAAGGGAATGCACGGATGGTCACTACCCTTCCCGATACTCATATTGTATTTATGGGCATGGAACGAATCGTTCCTACGTGGGAAGACTTTGAGGTCGTTATCAATCTATTGCCGCGTGCCGGAACAGGCCAAAAGATTTCTTCCGGGGTGTCGATTTTAAAACCCGTGCAGCCCCATGAAAACGACGGACCTAAACAAATGCATGTCATCATTTTAGACAATGGTCGGTCGAAACAGCTTGGTGACCCTGATTTCCAGGAGATCCTCAACTGCATTCGCTGCGGTGCCTGCATTAATGTCTGCCCTGTGTACCGCCATGTCGGCGGACATTCCTATGGCTCTGTTTATAACGGTCCCATTGGCGCCGTGCTGACGCCGCTGTTGAACGAAGACTCAAAACAGGCCTCTGAATTATCTTATGCTTCGAGCCTTTGCGGGGCGTGTCATGAAGCCTGCCCTGTCCGAATTCCGCTTCATGATATGCTCGTTAAGCTGCGGCACCGAAACGTGGAAAATGGAGACGTTCCAGCACTGGAGAAATTAGCTTTTAATATGTACGGCAAGACATTCAGCTCACCAGCTCTTTACAACTCGGCCACTAAAGCAGGCCTCTTGATGCAAAAGCCGTTTACAAAAGATGGACATTTCAAGGAAAGCACCCCTTTTATGAAGGGCTGGACCAATTCAAGAGAATTTCCTGAAGTGCAAAAGTCATTCCGGGAACGCTGGAAGGAATCATTAGCTCATCAGGAGGGACAGCATGAATAAAGCAGATTTTTTCAACAATATTAAAGCAAGGCTTGGCAGAAATCACGAGCATCTCGCCATCGCTGATTATCCAAAAGGAGCGCCTGAATACTATACACAGCTATCCGGTTCTAAAGACGAACTGCTCAAAGAATTTACAGAAAACCTGGAAGCGGTTCACGGAAAGGTTTATCAAGCCCAGACGGCAGAAGACGTACAAAGCATTGTAGCGGAAATTATTCAAATCCATCAGGCGACTTCAGTTATTCGCTGGGATGACCCGGCTTTAGACCAAATGCAATTAGATCATTCGATTCGAGCGGCACAAGCAAACGTCCATATTTGGGATGCAGCCGCTGCTAAGCAAACAAACATTGATGTCGCTAAACACGCCGATATCGGCATCACAACAGCTGATTACGCCATTGCTAATACCGGTACGTCTGTACTAACTTACAGTGAAAAGAAAGGCCGGGCCGTCAGTCTGCTTCCTCCTGTACATGTGTTAGTTCTCAAGCAAGAACAGCTCGTGGCCCGGATGGGAGATATCTTTCATGACCTTCGTGAAAAAGAATTTTCCACTTTGCATTTCTTGACGGGACCTAGTAAAAGTGCGGATATAGAGCTTCAATTAACAACGGGTGTCCATGGACCGAAGCATGTATACGCGATTATGCAAATAGATTAAGATAAGAGAGGCATTCTACAGGATGCCTCTTTCTTATTAGGCGTTCTTCGTATTTTCCTATATACTTAATTTTACCGTTGCATTGGCTAAAGAAAGGTTGTCTGCTTTGAGAAAAACTCACATCTATTTTTTACTGGTCGGAATCATGCTGATCTGGGGATTCAATGTTTCTATTATTAAGATTTTAGTCGCTCACTTCCCCCCTGTCACGATTACTTCTCTTCGGATCTTTACTGCTGGCGTCACCGTTTTTATCATTCTTGGATTAACGAAACAATTGCGCATTCCATATAAAAATGAAGGCGTGTATATATTCTTCGGCGCTCTTCTCAGTGTCGTGTCTCATCACTACTTTTTAGCTGCCGGCCTCGTTTCTACTACCGCTGTGAATGCGGGACTGATCTTAGGAATGGGTCCTCTATTGACCGCTGTTTTTTCAATGATTCTATTAAAAAGAAAGCCGACGTGGATCCGGCTGGCTGGATTTATTCTCGGCGGCCTTGGAGTTACCTTGACTATTCTAGCTGGAGGAAAAGGATTCACTTCGATGAATAGCGGGGACTTGGATATCTTGCTTTCCATTCTCTCTCAAGCTATGAGCTTTATTATTATTCGTAAAGCATCTGAAACAATGGATACTCGATTACTCACAGGCTATATGTTAATGATCGGTTCGATTTTGCTTTTTATATTAAGTTTATGGGCAGAGCCTGGCGGCATCCATACTCTAACCGACGGCACACCTCTTGTTTGGCTGGCTTTTGCCATTTCAGCTGTTTTTGCTACTGCAGTTGGCCACATGGTTTATAACTATGCTATTGGACAAATTGGTGCAGCTGAAGCGTCCATTTTTATGAACCTAAGCACCTTCTTTTCTTTAGCAGGAGCTGCGCTGTTCTTAAGTGAACCCCTTTTTCCTGCTCACTTCTTCGGTCTGATCTTAATTGTTTCTGGGGTGGTACTCGGTTCAGGCTCACTAGAAGAACTGTTCTTAAAAAAGAAAAATAAGTTTTTTTACTATCACGACAAATAAGCCTCGCTCAAACATGCGAGGCTTATCTTTTTTTAGAAACAAAAGGGTTATCCGGCACCCAAAAACGCCACGGGTAGTCTTTCGCTTCCCCTGAATTGTCAATGCCAATGCGCGGTCCTATAGCTATCTCCTCTGGTTTATAGCCGCGCGCAATATATAATGGCGGTTCATTAAACCGGCCCCCGTAATCAGCCATCGTGATTCCCATTGCTTTCGTTAATTTGCCAGGCCCGCTCGTTAAGTTCTTCATAGGCATTTCTCCTCGCCGTTTCACCATCAAATCTAGTCCTTCGAGTGGTTCAATGGCGCGAATAAGAATCGCCTCTGGCACTTCGGCTTCGGCACTTACCACGTTTACAAGACAATGAGTATGCATGAGATACGTATAAATTCTCCCCGCTTCTGAAAACATCACTTCTGTCCGTTTTGTCCGGCGATTATTGTAGCTGTGTGCCGCACGATCGAGCGGTCCTCGATAAGCTTCCGTCTCCACAATATATCCGCTTGTCCGCCCTTCATCTGTTTCCTTTACTAAAAGACTGCCTAATAATTCTTTCGCAAGCAGCAATGTCGGCTGTTCAAAAAACTCTTTAGAATATGGTACATATTTTGGTTGGCTCATGATACCCTTCCTTTATCCATTCATTCTCATATATCTTTCCCTGCCAGACTCTCAGCAAACTAAAAAACCATCAAGCAGGGCTCGACGGTTTTTTTCCTGAAGCAATTTTTTGAATGAGCGGAGATAAGTACAAATGATTGCCTGATGTTTCTGCCTGAGCAATCTTCACCATGGCAAGTGCGACGTCCTTACCTTTGATAGGTCTATACTTTTCCATCGATCCTTTAAAAGGAATGAGCTTCGACAGCCAAGCGGCAAGCTCCTCGCCTAGGCGGAATTCTCTTCGTTCCCCAAGAAGCAGAGAAGGTCTGAAAATATGCAAGGCGTGAAGGTCCAGACTTTTTAACGCAGCTTCTAACTCCCCTTTTGTCCGATTGTAAAAAAACGAAGACGCTGGGTCAGCACCCATGGCCGATACAACTAAAAATTGAGATACGTCTTGTTCACTTGCTTTCATTGCCAATTCCAAAGGATACTCATAATCTACTTGTTTAAACAGCTCTTTTGTCTTCGCCTTTTTCATCGTCGTGCCTAGACAGCAATAAATATGATCGACTTCCCCAATGTCATAATTCTTTAATTCGTGGAAATCAATGATATGTTCTTCAAGCTTCGGATGGTTTATTTCGTATGGACGTCTAAGGACCACTTTCACTTTGTCATAAGCTGCAGAAGCAAGTAACAGGCGAACTACTTCCTGACCGATAAGCCCGGTGGCCCCAACGACTAAAGCGATCTTCTTCTCCATCTTCATCCACCCTTTGCCTCTTGATACTTCCATTATATACTGCACCTTATTGCAAAGATACCAATTAAGGTGACATCTGGTCTCCGCTTGATCTTATTCTTATGTTATTCCTTCTCAATTGAAACCCAAAACCTGTTGATGAATAAAAAATATGGAAAAGTTAATAATAGTAAAAAAGCAGGCGGAAAAGAGGAGAACATATGCCCTTTTTCAAAAAAAAGAAGAAGAATCAAAACTATCCCAGGCAGTCGCCCATTAGTGTAGATGATTATATGAGCGGAGCCAAATATGGACCGCTTCATCTAAATTTAGACCAGAACTTACAATTCATTCAATCTTCATTTGGAGGAAGTATTGATTTAATTACAAGACGGATTAAAATCACTTCCCCGAAAGAGATGGAAATTGGCCTTGTATATATAGAAGGCATTGCCGATTCTGCTGCTATTCAAGAGTTCGTCATTCAGTCCTTACTAGAAGATAAGGAACAAACCTCAGTTCCCCCTTTAAAGAGCGATGATTCACCGATTAAAAAGATGGCAGAAACCATCATGACAATTGGGGATGTCAGTTTTGTAAAGGATTTCGATGAACTGTTCAACTTTATTCTCTCTGGTGAAACGGCTCTTCTACTTGAAAACTCTAATGAAGCCATTATCGCCAAAACTCGGGGAATTGTCGGCAGAAGCGTCGGGGAACCTCTGACTCAAAACGTCGTCCGGGGTCCTCAAGAAGGATTTGTGGAGCAAATACGTATGAATACGTCTTTAATCAGAAGACGAATCAGAAACCCTCATTTACGCTTGGAATCCAAACAGATCGGACGAATTACGAAAACCGACGTATCAATTATGTATATTGAAGGGATTGCTAACCCTAAGGTAGTGAACGAAGTTAGAGAAAGGCTTGGCAGTATTGATATCGATGCCATTTTAGAAAGTGCTTATATTGAAGAACTGATTCAAGACAGTACCTTCAGTCCCTTCCCTACAATCTTTAATACAGAACGGCCTGACGTTGCTTCCGCTGGCATATTGGAAGGCCGGGTAGCCATTTTAGTAGACGGCACGCCTTTTGTCTTGCTTGCACCTGTCCTTTTCACACAGTTCATGCAATCAGCCGAAGACTATTACCAGCGTTCTGATTTAGGCTTAATTCGAATGCTTCGCTATATTACCTTTGTTCTCGCGTTATTAAGCCCATCTATTTTTATTGCGGTCACTACCTTTCACCAAGAACTGATTCCAACGTCGCTTGCGATCACATTAACTGTTCAGCGTGAAGGTGTGCCTTTCCCAGCTTTTTTTGAAGCGCTCTTGATGGAATTTACATTTGAAATATTAAGAGAAGCAGGTCTTCGAATGCCTAAAGCCGTCGGTACTGCGATTTCGATTGTGGGGGCGCTTGTTATTGGTCAAGCAGCTGTAGAAGCTGGACTCGCCACTGCTGCCATGGTTATTGTCGTTGCGATTACAGCCATCTCCAGTTTCGTATTGCCCGCTTATAACTTGGCCATCAGTGTGCGGGGATTAAGATTTGGATTTATGATTCTGGCTGCTACCTTTGGACTTTTTGGAATAGCTGTAGGGTTGTTTATCCTTGTTCTTCACCTGTGCAGCTTGCGTTCATTCGGCATTCCTTATTTAGCACCGATTGCTCCTTACAATAACACCGATCAGCAGGATGCGATCTTTCATTTCCCTTTAAAATGGCGAACGACTCGTCCGAGATTAATCAGTCAGCTAAATAAAACAAAACAGCAGCCTAAGGCGAGTAAACAAACAAATTAGAAGCTAAGGAGGGCCGTGTCTTGAGAAATCTCCTAATAATGACTTTAAGCGCTTCTTTGATTTTAGCAGGATGCTGGAATAGCCGGGAGTTAAACGAAGTCGTCATCGCCATAGCTGTAGGCATAGATAAATTAGAAAGCGGAGAATATCGATTTACCGTTCAAGTCATAAACCCCGCTACTACTGCAGGTCAGGGAAGCGGCGGTGATTTCGGCACACCGGTTGTTACATATTCTGAAACGGGAAAAAGCCTCTTTGATGCGTGGCGGAAAATTACGAAAATCTCTCCAAGAAAAGTTTACTTTGGGCATGTCAGACTTTTAGTAATTGGAGAAGACGTAGCAAGAGAAGGAATTGCCAAGCCTCTGGACCCATTGCTTCGAGATCATGAATTTCGGGCCGATTATTTCTTGGCTATTGCAAGAAAATCAAGCGCTAAAGGCGTGCTTTCTGTTTTAACTGCTTTGGAAAAAGTCCCAGCAATCAAACTGGTTTCCTCACTTGAAACTTCACAAAAAAATACAGCCGAAACTGTTGCTTATACATTCGATGAAATTATCGCTCAAATGGGACATGAAGGAAAAGATTTAATTATAACAGGCTTGAGACCAAAAGGCAGTGTGAAGTCAGGCGCAACCAAAGAAAATATCGATAAAACAACGATTGGCACTCTGCTTCAATTTTACCAAACCGCTGTTTTCAAAGAGGACAAACTAGCTGGATGGTTCACTTCAAAAGAAACCAAGGGATATAATTATGTCCGTGGTGAAACAAAGAGCACTGTTGAAGAATTAACCTGTCCAAAGGAAGACGGTTTGCTTGCCGTTGAAATCATTCGTACGAATAGTGACATGAAGGCAGCTATAAAGAATGAACATCCGCAAATTACTGTGAATGTGACCGTAGAAGGAAATATAATTGATGTTCAATGTGCTGCGAATGTGACAGATGTGCAGATTGTCAAATCATTAGAGAAGCAGCTGGAACAACAAGTTAAGGGATATATTAACCAAGCTGTTAAAAAACAGCAAAAATTAAAAATTGATGTTCTTGGTTTTGGACGAACAGTTCACCACAACAATCCAAAGTATTGGAAAGAACACAAAAAAATTTGGGGTAAAATTTCCCCATCGGTTGATGTAAATATTCAAGTCGAGGGTTACATAAATAATACAGGCTCGATAGGCAAATCGTTACCAAAGTAAAGGTGATCACACTGTTTTTCTAAGAGTTAAAGCAACTTTTAAATATTGTTAAATCAAATTAAAAGGAGGCATCATGGTGGGCGCTTTATTAGTAATTATTCTTCTCTCTATTGTCTCGGCTATTAAAGATGTTCCACCCCTTTTTAAAACGAAGGAATGGAAGACGCTCGTTGTTTATTTCGCCGTTTTGATACTAGGCATTTCTCTGACTGGCGCCAGAGCATTCCAGGTGCAGGTTCCTAATCCCCTTGACTTTGTTCAATTACTATCCAAGCCCTTGACCGACTGGTTCATGAGCTTCTTGAAATGAGGATGATGACATGAAACAGGCAGTGATCAAAATCTCCCCTAGACAGTTCATGCTGTTAACTTTACTTTATACATTGGGAAGCGCTGTTATCTTATCCCCCCCCTCCCTGATCCAAGCAGCTAAGCAAGATGCGTGGTTGTCAGGATTAATAGGAACTTGCCTCGGGCTCCTGCTTCTTGGTTTATATATTGCTATGAGCAAAGCCCATCCCAATCAGAATTTATTTGAAATGCTCGAAAGCCTATTCGGGAAAATTGGCGGGAAGCTGATAGGTTCCCTTTATTTGTTCTATGCATTTATTCTGTCTTCTCAAGTATTAAGTAACTTGGGAGATTTTATCGTGACACAGATTATGATTGAAACACCGAAAGAGTTTATTGAACTGCTCTTTATAATTCCAGTCATTTATGGTGTCCGGTTAGGAATAGAAGTAATCGGCAGATCGGCTGAAGTCCTCTATCCGGTTATCATTATTTTTTTCATCATTCTTGTCATTTTCTTGCTTCCGCAAGTGGAGTTAGAGAATATAAAACCCGTATTCGGAGAAGGGTTTAAAGCCCATTTAAGAGGATCGATAGCTATCTTTTCCTTTCCATTTCTTGAAATGATTATATTGTTAACGATTTACCCTCTTGCTTATGTGAAGAATGGGCGAGCTTTCCTTTATGGAGGAATGCTAGGCGGTTTAAGTTTAGCTTTATTAACATTCCTTATTGTTATTGTTCTTGGCTATGAATACTCACTAAAGGTTCTGTACCCCACGTTTTCTTTAGCAAAAAAGGTCAACATCGCTGACTTTATTCAACGTGTGGAAGTGGTCATTACTGCGGTTTGGATAATTACTTTGTTTTTTAAACTTTGTTTATGTTCGTATATTACTGTAAAAGGTTTTTCTCAAATGGCAGGCATTGCTGACCACAAGCCGCTCTCTTTTCCTATAGGGATAGTTATATGGTTCCTCTCTATCATTATCTATCCTAACATAGCTTATTTCCAAGCATTTGTTAAGGCATCATTGGGATATAAGCTGGTCTTAGGTTTGTTTATTCCTCTATTGCTGCTGCTGATTTCCTTCATTAAAAAATGGTGGCAGCAGAAAAAGAAAGCTGCCATAAAAACCGCTTAACACCTATATAAAGCTGCTTTAAATACGTTTTGTTAAAGCAGCTTTGTTACCGTCTTACTGACCTCACAAATACTTTCCAATGTCATAAACTTTTCTTTTACTCGTTCTTTATCGGTTTCGTTAAGAATATCCTCTTCTAGCTTCCCAAGCACATATTGGCCAAAGTCTTGAACTTTCTCTTTGACTTCTTGTTTGTTCTTCTCCGCAATTTCTACAAGTGCTTCAAATACGGCTAATAAGACGGAAACTCGGTCTCGACTAGAGTAACAAATCTCATAGAACGTCCGATAGAGAACTTCTTCAAATGGTTTCTGCGCAATCACCACACGAGGTGTTTCCCCTTCATAATAAACGATATAACGTCCGTCAAGCTCGCTTGCTTCATCCAAACACATACCAATATGCCTCACACCATCAATAGCTGTGTTAGGGTCATTCGATCCAGGAGCCAATGCCCGTAAAGTGACTTCTCCGAGTTTTTGAATGGAAAACTCTAAGTCTTGCATCGGTACACGCTCCGACCCTATTTTCACAGCTTGCAGAAAATCTGCCTTCATTTCTTGCTGATGATAGATTTTAATTAAATCCGACTTGCGCGAAAGAAAAGATCCGATCGGTTTAATGATTTCTATTTGGCAGTCTTCCTCACAGGCCATTTTATACAGCCTTTCGAGCTCGTATAATTGTGCGTATCCATGTTTCCCTGCTTGCAAAATAGTGACTTGATCCCCTGATTGCTCCATATCGGGTTTATCCATGATCCGGCACGCTTCCTCTTTGTCCGCCACTCTTTTCTTCATATTATCAATCGCATCCATTGCTTCATCCGTTAAATGATTAATTAATTTATTCACTTGAATAGAGTTTGCGACGTGCTGCAGGAAGTAAGCAAAGTAAGCGAGACAAATGAAGGCAAATAGTACACCTACCGCAGCCGAAATGACTGGATGTGCATCATTTTGTTCACGGATAAATAATAATGAAAAGACCGAGTAGACGAAACCTCCCATGAATACCCCGAGCACCCGCAGCGTTACTTGATCGCGAATAAAATTCTGCAGGGTTCGAGGAGAGAATTGTCCTGAATATGTAGTTAACACAACCATTAACGTTGAAAAGGTGATCGTTGTCATCGTTAACAGCGCGCCAGCTAATGAACCTAATATCGTTTCCGCTAAATCAACAGACGTTAGCAGCCGGTCAGGAAGATAACGCTTAAGCTCCTCATAATGGTTAATATCTAGCCAAATGACAATGGTCGCTATAGTAAAAGCAGCTAAGCTGTACAGGCTAGGAATGAGCCAAATACTGCTTTTAATCTTTAAATCCCAGCGTTCCTTCATAATAAGTCCTCCTATTTATATCCACTCTTTTTATCATCTCTAGTCTCCCATCTTTTACCCCTTCTTTTGATCAATTAGTACACATTTATTTATAAGATCTGTTTATCTGAACAATGAATTTGTAAAAAAGATTAAAATTCGTTATTCCAAAGTCAATATCGGGTAAACTAAAATTACTAACGTTTAACGGTAGGAGGAATGGATATGGAAATTATCGGATGGCTTAGCTTAGCAATCATTATTGGGGCACTTATCTATTTAGGTATCTCCGCATTTGGCACATACAAATCTATGAAGCCAAAAATTGATCATTTACAAGCGACATCAGAACGTATGCAAGAACAGCAAACCCGTATTCAAGCAGAAGCAGATCAGCTGAAAGTACACCAAACGAAGATTACAGGAACTGTGGAGCAGCAAAAAGAAAACGTGATGTTTACTGTAGAGGAAGCGAAAAAAACTCCTGAGCGAGTAAAACAGCTGGGCGTTGTTTTAAAATCGATAACAGAAGAGTATCAATTTAAACTTCCAGCCCCGCGTAAGCGTAAAAAAGCAGATATGCAACCATAAAAAAGAAGAGGCTCAGTCAGGCCTCTTCTTTTTTTATAGGGAACGCGAGCTCTACATGCGTGCCTTCCCCTACTTTACTTTCAATATGAACAGTGCCGCCATGAGCTTCGAGAATCTTAAAGCTCACCATCAATCCCAGTCCTGTTCCTTTTTCCTTCGTGCTATAAAAAGGCTCCCCTAGCTTTTCTAAACGATCTTCTGAAATTCCTGCTCCTTCATCTTTAATGCTTGCCACCAACTGATCACCATTCATATAAGTGTCTATCCAAATGCATCCACCAGCCGGCATAGCTTCAATCGCATTCTTGATTATATTAATAAACACCTGCTTCAGCTGGTTTTCATCACAGTAAATCAGCGGAATTCCCTCAGTAAAATTCGGCCGCATATGCACACCATTTAAATTCGCCTGGGCGCTGAGCAGCGTCATGACATCGTTAATTAAGAGAGAAAGGTTCTTCTTCTCAAACTTCATGGCCTGTGGTTTGCCAAGCACTAAAAACTCGTTAACAATTAAGTTAATCCTCTCAAGCTCAGACTCAATGATATCGAAATAGCTTTTGCGCTCATCATTCTCTTCTTTTAGCAAGTGGATAAACCCTTTAATTGAAGTAAGCGGATTTCTAATTTCGTGAGCCACACCTGCGGCTAATTCACCGACAACCGTGAGCTTCTCTGACTTTCTCATCCACTCTTCCGCTTGTTTTCTTTCCGTTATATCCGTTGATACATACAGCATCTGATCAATTCCATATGAAGATGAATAGATCGGCAGTTTAACCGTTTCTACCCAGCGGTTTTTACCAACACACCCCACAAATTCTTCTTCAAATATAATAGAAGGCAATGATCCATGAGCTGCGGCTTCCGAATCTGGCTGAAGTTTAAACGAATAGTCCGCCATTTTCTTGCCCACGAGATCATCTGCTTCTACTCCAAGAAAATCGGCAAAGGATTCATTAACCAGCGTAAAACACCCCTGCCTATCAATCGCATAAATAAAGCTTGGATTCATATCAATCACTTTTCTTAAGAAGACTTTTTGCTCCTTCAGCTGCTCTTCTTTCATCTGCAAGTCTGATTTCGTCTTCCTGATATACTGTGTCATTTCATTAAAACGGCTGGACAAGGCTCCAATTTCACTGTTATCAATTTCTTTCACTTGTTGAGAAAAGTCTCCTTGAGCCACGCGATCCACCGCATTGTACAGTCTCCGAATCGGCCGAATCATTTGTCGGGCATAAAGAGCGGTTAATAATGAAAGTAAAATAAAGACAACGACAGAAATGGTCCATAGTGATTGTTGGAATATCTGATAGGGTTGATAGATCTCTGCTTTAGGAATTTGAGCGACTACTCCCCAATCCAGAACAGGCACATATTCATAAGAAGCATAGGCATCAAACCCATCTTCATTCTTACCGTCCATATAGCCTGATTCAGCCTGAAGCAGCTTCTTCACCACAGGGTTTCTGGCTTCATCTTCACCTATTTTGCTCTTTTCCGGATGGGATATCACACGTCCATTGCGATCGACAATAAAAGTAGATCCTTTCTCTCCAATCTTTGACGTTTGAAAGATTGATTGAAAGTTTTCATTATCCGCAATTCGCAAACTAAGATTCACAAGCCGAATCACTTGGCCATTCTCTATAATAGGAACGGATAAGACAATAATATAACGATTCGTATCAGCTGATACAACATCACTTAAATATGGCTTCTTCGTCTCAAATGTCCGTTTTACATATTTTCGTTTGCTTAAATCATAATTTTGAATACTCTTGATGTCCTCTGGATAATAGCCAACTACCCGCCCCTGAGAATCAGTAATAGTCGCACTGTCGATAAATGGAGAAATGGTGCCAATCGTATCGAGTTCTCTTAGCCAGTCGGAAGACCTCCCCGAACGAAAAGCCTCTTTTGATTGGACGTAGTCAGATAAGCTTTCAATATCTCGCACTACGATAGAGATCTGTTCTTTCGTCCGCAATACACTTTTATCAGTGATCTCTCGGTATTGCACTTGCACAATTTCCGGAAGCATAATTCTTGAAACAATAAACATTAAAGTAAGTATGCTGAAAATGAGAGCGAGATTAATCAAAAATACTTTCCAGAAAATATGTGATTTGTACCATTTCATGTGTGTTCACCTGGACTTTTTATATTTTTTCCTACCCGCCGCAATGATAATCTTAACCTCTTGTCTCTATATTAGCAGACTCGGGCAGCTGGATGAAAAATATTAGCGTGGGAATAGCCGGAAAACATTCTGTCTATTCCCATTGAAAAAACCGGACTGAAATGAACAGTCCGGTTTTTATATGCATATATCGGTAACTCACAACGCTTTAAAGAAATAGATATTTCCTTGATCCCCTATGGGATATAAACCGCCGCGGTTTGTGTTCTACATCGTCGTTTATGATTGACCTAAACGACCTAAGCCCTGCCTTCTCTTAAGTCCTTGCGGCTCCGAAGCCGCTCCAGTTTGAATAAGTGTTACTTCAAAAACATAGCAGAATGCCAGTCATGTATATTAAACGTTCTAAGTTACTTATCGAGCCATGAACTAACATCATATCACGCTATGCATGCGGAGTCAACACCTTATTAATTGACGATCTGTTTTACCCGTCCAACCTGTCCATCTTGAAGACGAACCTTAATTCCGTGTGGATGCTGAGCCGAATTCGTTAAGATATCTTTTACGATCCCGCGTGTTGTTTTACCTGTACGCTGATCTTGCTTTAATACAATATCTACTTCAAGTCCAGCGCGGATGTCTTTTCTGTAGTTCCCGCTTTGTGTCATGATGATCACCTCTTTCTTTATTTACCCTAACATTGCATCTATTTTCTCCATTTAGGTCATCATAAGCAAGCAGCTCACGAACTGTAAATGATATTTATTTTTTTAATCTCTCCGCTTGTCCTTATTATATGATAAGCTTAAAGAATGTACTTAAATACAATTGAGGTGAACGCATTGAACAACAAAAATAAATTTCAAGATAATGAAAAAGTTTTGCTAAATGGAGAAATCGTTACGATTAAAGGATCTTCTTATATTCGCAACATGCAAAGATATTCTTATACAATTAAGGAAAACCCCAGTACTTTTTACTTTGAAGAAGAGCTGACAAAAATAAAATAATGAAACCCTCGATAAGACGCTCAGCTGCCCAGCTAAGCGCTTTTTATTTTTCTTCATTTACAATGTTCTGTTTTCTTTCGAGTGTAAGAAACATCTTAATCATCCCATACGTCACTTCTTCAGGCAGCTTTTCTTTAATAGGCTTTAACTTCTCTCGTCCAGCTTCTTCAACCGCACTTTTCAAAAGCGGCATCCAACTCTGTGGAATAAGGGAATCGATGTCAACATCCAGACCTTGCTCCACACATTGCATTAAATGATTTTCTACCGTGCTGACGGCTAATTCCCTTTTGGCCGCAATTTCATTGATAGATAGCTGATTTTGATGCAATTCTAGCGTGACCAAATGGGAATCGTTAACAGGCTTGGCCCTCGGTTTAGATATAGGCACTTCTTCAGAAAAAACTTGTTCGCGCTTTGGATTCGCTTGTGCATACGTTTGAATGGCTTGAATAAATGCTTCACCATACTTCTCTAGCTTATTGCTTCCCACTCCATTGACAGCAAGAAATTCCTCTTCTGACTGAGGCAGCTTCATACACATATCCCGAAGTGTCGTATCTGAGAAGATAACAAATGGAGGCACCCCGGCTTGTTCGGCAATTGTCTTTCTAATACTTCGCAGTTCCTCAAACAAAGGATCATCTTTAGAAATCTGCTTTGTTCGTACGGCTTCTTTTCGGTTGACTTGCAGCTTGCCGAGAAGAACATCCTTGCCCTTTGGCGCAACAAAGATCGTCGGGTAAGAGCCGTGCTCCACACCAACCATTTCTTGAGAAATTAAAAATTCAATAAAATTCCCCACTTCTTTCGCGCTTTGATCTTTTAAAATCCCATACGTAGATAGTTCATGAAAGCCTAATTCAAGGATTTTTTTATTTCTAGATCCGGTTAATACTTGCGCCGTTAGTGCTTTTCCAAAACGCTGTCCCATCCGAATAATACAGGAAAGAACCATTTGCGCCTCTTTGGTCACATCTACAACCGCTCGATCATCTATACAGTTGCCGCACCTCCCGCAAGGCTTGGGGTCTTCTTCACCAAAATACTTTAAAATATAGCCTTGCAAACACTCTTCTGTATGGCAATAATCCGTCATCAGCTGAAGCTTCTCAAGTTCTGCAGGAATTCTTTCTCTATCTAAAGATTGGTCAATGAGAAAACGCTGCGTCTGTACATCTTGCGAGGAGAACAGTACGATACATTCACTGTCGAGACCGTCTCTTCCCGCACGTCCAGCCTCTTGGTAATAGCTCTCCATATTTTTTGGTAGCTGATAATGAACAACATAACGAATATTGGATTTATCAATTCCCATACCAAATGCGGAAGTGGCCACCATGACAGTTGCCTCATCTGTTAAAAATCGCTCTTGTTCAGCGATGCGTTCCTCATCATCCATGCCCGCATGGTAGCGCGCAGCATTGATTCCCTCTTTACAAAGCTTTTCGTGCAGCTGATCAACGGTTTTTCTCGTTGCTGCGTAGATCATGCCTGCTTCTTTATCATTCTTTCTTATGTAATCCTTTAAGAAGCGCTCTCTGTCTTGACCTTGAATAACGGAAAACGATAAATTATCTCTCGCAAAACCTGTAAGAACTGTATGATCTTCTGCTATTTGCAGCAGCCGGCATATATCTTCTCTTACTACAGGGGTCGCGGTGGCGGTTAATGCCAAGACGACGGGCTGATCCGAAAGCGACTGAACCATAGATTGAATTCGGCGGTAGCTTGGTCTAAAGTCGTGTCCCCATTGCGATACACAATGAGCCTCATCCACTGCGACTAAGGGAATGTTCATCAGTTTTAATTCCTCAATGAAATAACTGGACTCTAAACGTTCAGGAGCAATGTATAACAGCTTATATTCTCCAAGCTTAGCCGCTTCCATTGTTTCGCGAACTTCTTTCGCACTAAGAGAGCTATTAATGTACGCGGCAGATATGCCCGCTTGCAAAAGGGTGTCCACTTGATCCTTCATTAAGGAAATTAACGGAGAAACGACGATCGTTGTTCCTTCAAGCAGCAGGGCCGGAATTTGATAACAAATGGATTTGCCTCCTCCGGTCGGCATGACACAAATGGTATTCTCATCATTTAATACTTGCCGGATGACTTGCTCTTGCCCTTTGCGAAAAGAGGAGTACCCAAAATACGTTTGTAAATAGTGCTCTGCTTGCTGCAGCATGACTTCACCTTCTTCACTTCTTTTTTCATTATTATAACATGCCGACCCTTTTGTTCAGCTGTGCACGAACCAGACTTTATTTCTCATGTCGATATCATTATAATAGGAGGTAAGTTTACCTAAATAGAGAAAGGCTGGTACTAATTTGGAACATCAACCATCAAATTTTATTAGAAGCATCATTAAAGAGGACTTGGAAACCGGAAAGCGCGACCAAGTAATTACCCGTTTCCCTCCTGAGCCAAATGGTTACCTTCATATCGGACATGCGAAATCCATTGTCATTAACTTTGGACTTGCAGATGATTTTAACGGAAAAACGAACCTGCGTTTTGACGATACAAACCCTTTAAAAGAAGATCAGGAATATGTGGATTCCATTAAAGAAGATGTTCAGTGGCTTGGCTATGAGTGGGACGAGCTCCGCTATGCATCTGATTATTTTGAAGAAATGTATGAAAGAGCTGTCTTGCTTATTAAGAAAGGCAAAGCGTATGTAGATGATTTAACACCGGAAGAAATGCGTGAATACCGCGGCACACTGACTGAACCTGGTAAAGAAAGCCCCTACCGCAGCCGTTCAGTCGAAGAGAATTTAGACCTGTTTGACCGCATGCGCAAAGGTGAGTTTGAAAACGGCTCAAAAGTACTTCGCGCTAAAATTGATATGGCTTCACCAAACCTGAATTTACGCGATCCGGCATTATACCGAGTGTCTCATGCCACTCATCACAACACAGGGGATAAATGGTGCATTTACCCGATGTATGATTACGCTCACCCGCTTGAAGATGCGATTGAGGGGATCACTCATTCTCTTTGTACGACTGAATTTGAAGATCACCGCCCGCTTTACAATTGGGTTGTGGAAGAATGTGAAATGGAACATCAGCCTCAGCAAATCGAATTCGGCCGTTTAAATATTACGAATACCGTCATGAGTAAACGTAAATTAAAGCAATTAGTTGACGAAAGCTATGTGGACGGCTGGGATGATCCGCGACTGCCAACCGTTTCAGGACTTCGCCGAAAAGGCTACACACCTGAAGCCATTCGTGCCTTTGTACAAGAAGCAGGTGTATCCAAGGGATCTGGTGTTGTAGATGAAGCGATGCTTGAGCACTTCGTCAGAGAAGACTTGAAAATGAAAGCACCGCGGACAATGGGCGTCTTAAAGCCGTTAAAAGTTGTGATTACTAACTATCCTGAAGGTGAAACAGAGTGGCTGGATGCAGAAATCAACCCTGAAAATCCGGAAATGGGCATGCGCCAAATTCCGTTTTCAAGAGAGATCTATATTGAGCAGGAAGATTTCATGGAGAACCCTCCTAAGAAATACTTCCGTCTGT
This sequence comes from Bacillus ectoiniformans, assembly GCF_016908875.1. Taxonomy (GTDB): domain Bacteria; phylum Bacillota; class Bacilli; order Bacillales; family Domibacillaceae; genus Bacillus_BX; species Bacillus_BX ectoiniformans. Next base: position 117,770 of record NZ_JAFBES010000009.1, read on the forward strand.
TCCCTGGCAATGAAGTGCGTCTGAAGCATGCGTATTTCATTAAATGTGAAGAAGTGATTAAAAATGAAGAAGGCGAAGTCGTTGAGATCCGCTGCACATACGACCCTGAAACGAAAAGCGGCTCTGGATTTACCGGCCGTAAAGTGAAAGGAACTCTTCACTGGGTAGATGCGACGCATGCCCTCCCTGCAGAATTCCGTCTGTATGAACCGCTGATTCGCGACGAGGATCAAAAAGCAGAAGAAGCCGAAGATAAAACATTCCTCGACTACGTGAACAAGAATTCATTGGAAGTCGTTCAAGGATTTATCGAGCCGAATATGAAAGACGTGCAGTCACATGATAAATTCCAATTCTTTAGACATGGTTACTTTAACGTCGATCCGAAGCATACAACAGCTGAAAAAGCAGTGTTTAATCGAACAGTATCTCTGAAGAGTTCATTTAAGCTGTAATTATCATTTAGAATACACGAAAAATCCGGAAACTTTTTGTTTCCGGATTTTTGTTATTCACATATATTCGTAAAAACCATTTCCTTATGTCACTCTAGCCCATTGGCCACATTTATTTCTTCCGCATTCGCTTTCACTTTCTTTTTATACACCATTTTAGACAATGAAATGCTGGCTTCATACAGTAAAAACAGCGGGATAATCACCAATATGTCCGAAATAAAATCAGGCGGTGTGATAAAGACAGAAATGACCACCAAGATAAAGTAAGCATACTTCCTCACCTTTTGCAGAGTGTATGGATTAATCACACCAAGGCTTGTCAAGAACATAATCACGACAGGCAATTCAAACAGCACACCAAATGGAAGCGTCATATGCAGAAGAAATTTAAAATACTTTTCTGTCGTAAAAAACGTTTGAAACATCTCTCCGGATAAAGACATCAGGAAAGATAGAACAATTGGAATCAGCACAAAGTATCCGAATGAAATTCCAAGCAAAAATAAGAAAAACAACGCAGGTATATACGTTAATGTGGTTTTTCTTTCCGCAGGCGATAAAGCGGGTTTAATAAACAGCCAAAGCTGATGCGCCGCTACAGGAATGGTACCTGCTAGCGCCATCACCCCTGCGATCATCATATAAACAGAAATGATATCACTTGGCCCGAGCAATGCCAGTTTAAATGGCAGATCCTTTACAAAATATCCGTAAATGTCTTGAACGAAGACAAATGAAAGAATCAAAAATACGACAAAGACAACTAAAGTCAAAATGATTCGTTTTCTTAATTCTTCAAAATGTTCAACGGCTTTCATATTTCGATCCACATCCAGCCCCTCCTTAACCGATTAATTCGATAAAAAGAAGATGCAAGATTATTCCCGCATCTTCTTTTTTATTTACATCTTTTTTGTCTCTTTTTTATTTAGCGATTCTGGTTCAGGGTCATCTGAAACCAATTCACGCGTCGATTTCTTAAATTCTTTCAATGTAGAGCCGAATGCTCGTCCAATTTCGGGAAGCTTCGACGGTCCAAAAATGATTAACGCAATCACTAGAACTAATATTAGCCCTGGAACACCGATATTTTGTAGCATAGTAACCTCCTAGTAACTAGTATTTAAATCCTGTAATGGCTACGACTGATGGACGCGGCTGATTATCACCTTTACGATGCGGCCACATGCTCGTAGGATTCTTTTTGTCTTCCGTTTCTTCTCCTGGATGCTGAACTGACAAGAACAAGGCAGTTTCATCGTCAGTGAAGCATGGGCCCGTTAATTCCGCTTCTACTGGAGCTGAAGCAAATTGGAACGCTTCTCCTTCTTGCTGTCCGATCGTCGGGATGACAAACACACCATTATTTTTGAATGTGGAATGGACACCTTTATTCACAGAGCTGGATGAAATATCCGTAACTGTCCATAGGTTCCCTCCGCTGTCGAAAGTCAAGTTATCTGGGGCACTGAATCCGCTTTGTCTTCCGCCGCAAGCGAAAATTTCAAAGTCAAATGTCAACGAACCTAAGTCGTCATTTGATTCTAAGAATCTTGTGATGTGACCGTGGATATTTCCATGATCAGAATTATTTGTGTGCGCAATAAAGACAGTTTTATCAAACGGACTGATCTCGACATCTTCCGGTCGATCCGTCGGCGTCGCTCCAAGTAAAACAGCGGCTTCAGAAGCATACACTAACACATCCGCTTGAGTTTGGAATTTCTCTAACATCTCTTTATTCCCCGCTGCTTTTTCACGAACGGCCTCAAGTGTTAAAGCAACCCATTTACCGTCTTTTAAATTTGCGGCATATAAAGTTCCCTCTTCTAACAAATCAGAATTGGCTTTTCCGCGTGATTTAATATATTTATTTTTACTAATAAATTTATACACACAAGCATCCTTCTTGTCGTCACCCATGTAAACAGCCAGACGTCCGTCATTCGTCAGCCCCATCGATGAATTTTCATGGTGGAAACGCCCCAGTGCCGTATGCTTGCGCGGCGCAAATGAAGCATCAAATGGATCTACTTCTACGATCCATCCGTAATGTCTCTCATCTAAATTCGCATCTTCAGACGTTTTTTCATAATTTTCTTCCGCTGATAACACGGTATTCCACAGCGTTTTCCCTCCGGAACAGTTCGCAAAAGTTCCTTGTACTACGTCTGATCCACCTACAGCTTTTGATCCTTTCGCTGGCCCCGTTAATTTAAATGGAGTTAAACCAGTGATACGGCGGGCATATTTTGATTTCGTATCTAGCTTCCAGATGCCTTCTTCATCACGATAAATCTCAATGATTGAACCGCCCTGATTGTATAGTAATTTTTCAATTTGCGATTTCGTAAACTTGCCGTTTTTATCTTTCGGCCCAGTTACCCACAACTCGTTTGTGTACTCATGATTGACCCATAAAAGGCCTCTATCTTTAGAACCTTGAATTGGAAAAAACATCGTAAAATCATTGTTATAGCCAAACGTATCACCTTTTTGATTGATGATATCTCCATAAGAGGCAATGACATCGTATTTGTACCCTTTAGGTAAAACCAGGTCATCCTTGTCAGTAGGTTCAATCGGCTTGAAGTTAAGTCCTGACACTTTCTTATTAAAACCGAATAGATGTGATGCTGCTTTAGCACCCTTGGCTTCTGCTTTTGGTGCAAGCATGCCTAGTCCAGAGGATGCAACCGTCAGTGCGGTAACACCTGTCCCAACATAAGTTAAAAACTTTCGTCTATTCAATTCTTCTGTCATTCTTATTCCCCCCGCATACATTGTCATTGGATTACTCACAATGCTCATGATAGAGAGGGATTGTTAAGAGACAAAAACACCGCTATTGATTCCATGTTAAGGATTGTAAATCTCCTATTTACATCAAACAGGGAAATTAATAAGTTAAACATTAGAGAAGCCGGGGATTTTGTTCACTAGTGAAAGATATAATCATTTGAAAGCTAGACCTTTGCCTAGTCTCCTTCAATTTTCTATTGAGGTCTTCTCATTCATTCGGGATAAAACCTGAATACTTTCTCATACTAAAAAAGCGCTGACATGCGTAAAGCCTATAAGGGAGGGTACACAATGAGGAATAAAGCAAAAGATTTCCCTACAACCAAGAGTGGTGCAGGCGGAGAAGCTCGCGCGAAAGCGAAGTTTTCTTCCAAACGAGCAGATGGCACGATAAACACTAACCCGAGTGAACGTATGCAAGCATCTAATCAAAGAGAAGAGTAGCAAGTAAAAAATCCAGCCGGCTTCATGGTTAGCCGCTGGATTTTCCTTTTCCTACTGTCATTTATATAGCAGCAAAGATTAAGCACTTTTCACGATTTTAGACCGGTGGCTGATGGCTTTTAATATATACATCTTGTCCTGCGACGTAAGCATTCTCCAGCTTTTCACTTTAATCATCATCGCTTTTTGCCTCTCCCTTCAAAATGATCTATGAAGCACCTTCACCTGCTGACAGTTATCACTTATCTACATTATATTTTCATGCTATGATATTTTTTATAATTTATTACATTTATACCGCCTTTTATAGTGAGTCAAACAACAAAAAAATTGACAAATTCAGACCCGTGTAATCGACAATATACATATTTTATCCAAGCAGGTGAACCTTATGGACATTAAACATTTACAGTACTTTATTGAAGTAACGAAATTTAACAGCTTTACAAAAGCAGCTGATCATCTATTTATCACACAGCCGACCATCAGCAAAATGATTAAAAACCTGGAGATGGAAATTGGCATTCCTCTATTTGACCGTTCCCGCAAAGAACTAATTCTGACGGATGCCGGAAAAGTTGTATTAGAACAAGCGAAGTTAATAGATAAAGCTTTTCAAAATTTAGATACCGAAATGGACAACTTGTCCGGATTAAAAAAAGGACATATCCGCATCGGCCTTCCTCCTTTATTAGATCCGCGCTTCTTTCCAAAAATGCTTGGCCACTTTCACGAAACATACCCTAATATTACGTTTCAATTAGTAGAAGATGGTTCAAAAAAAATTGAAGAAGATGTCGCTAATCACCAATTAGATATTGGCGTGGTGGTTTTGCCAACTAAAAATGATCTGTTTCATTCGTTTGCATTTTTAAAGGAAGACTTAAAACTGATCCTCCCCCTTTCCCATCCTTTAGCCAATAGCGAGAAAATTGACCTTGCAGCCTTAGAGCAAGAATCATTTATTTTATTCAATTCAGACTTTGCCCTGCATGACCGAATTATTGGCGCTTGCCACATTGCTGGTTTTAACCCCAAAGTCATTTCGGAAAGCTCTCAATGGAGTTTTATTGAAGAAATGGTCGCTTGCCAACTGGGAGTCAGTCTATTGCCGGAAAGTATCTGCCGCCATCTGAGCGGAAACGTCCGTGCCATATCCGTTATCAACCCCTCTATCAATTGGGATTTAGCTATTATTTGGAGAAAGGATCAATACCTTTCTATTGCAGCAAAAGAATGGCTTAGATTCACTAAAAACCAGCTGGGCTATAATGATAGTAAATAGGCAGATGAATGAGTTGAACAAATAGGTTCAGCTCTTTTTTTCTGCTTGCCATGACAGATTAAGTCATTGTATATATGGATGTAAGCATTTACATAGATAACATCTATAGTTTAGATAAATTTTTCCCATTTTACTTACTTTTCCTCCAGGCTTACACTTTTATCAACAGATCAAACAAACAAGAGCAGCACTGCAACTGAAGGGAGTTATTGTTTTGAAGAAAAAAGCCAAAGAAAGCCGAATTGTAAACACAGATCAAGTATTAACTTGTGATTTAAATAACTATAATACTTTATTCGGTGGAGTGTTGATGAAGAAGCTCGACACTTGCGCGACGTTATCTGCCCGCAGATTTTCCCGGGTGAAAGAATGTGTCACCGCATCAACGGATTCCATTGATTTCTTATGTCCGATTCATCAAACAGATTCCGTGTGCATTGAATCATGTGTTTCTTACACAGGAAAAACCTCTATGGAGATCTTCTGTAAAGTGATTGCGGAAGATATGATTAATGGCAACCGACGCATAGCTGCTACGGCTTTTCTAACGTTTGTCGCCCTGGACGAAAACAAACAGCCCGTGGAAGTGCCTGAAGTGATAGCTGAAACAGAGGAAGAGAAATTCCTTTACCAAACTGGGAAAGAACGCGCGGAAGTACGAAAGGTAAGAAGAAAGAAAAGTAAAGAGTTAGCTGGAATTATTACACTCGAAAAACCTTGGGATTATTAATAATTACAACACAGGAGGAGATCGAATGATTACTTTAACTAGCCAAGATGAATTAAAGGCTGCAAAAGATGCACTTGAACAACTCAAGCAAGATCACCCAACTATTTTCAACAAATTTGTTCATGTAATCAATCTCACTCGAGCCTTGCAATTTAAATATCAATATCTGGGCAGCTTACTCATGGATGAACCAACCAATGACGGGTCACCTGCTTTTGTGAAACCATCCGTTATTCAGTTATATAAACAAGAAGTGTCACAAGTAAAAGAAGATCCCGATGCGGAAAAAGTAAAACAAATTTTCACCAATTTCCGTTCTGCTGGTTATGCTAAATTAAGCTTATTGGCTTTAGGGACGTCTCCAGAATCGTTAAGTGGCGGGTCTGTAATCAGATAAATGACCTTTATAAGGGCAGTTCTACAAGGATCTATTACTTTGGGGACTGTCCTTGTTTCATTTTAAAAATTACTCCTTCTCACCTTCATAAAACTGTTCAACTCCTGCCATAAATAATAACTCCCCCACTTATTGTCTCTCACAAACAAAATTTATCCATAATTATTGTTTTTTGTGAACATTGTGAATAGCGGTGTTTGAATTATAAAATGTGAGTAAGAAAACCACATCTTTAGGGGGGTAGACAAAAATGGAAGCGATTACACGAAACTTCTTCCTATTTTTATCTAAAAGCAGCGTACTAAACAATTTCGCAAAAAATCGCGGCGGGCATTTTGCAGCCGGCAAAATTATCGGCGGAACCGACTTTACTAGCTCGATCCGCTTCATCAGAGAATTAAACGAAAAAGGATTATCTGTCACCGTCGATCACCTAGGTGAGTTTGTTGATTCAGAAGATATAGCAAATGAAAGAACAGAAGAATGTATTCAAACGATCGAAATGATTGCAAGAGAAAATCTTGATTCGCAAGTTTCGCTTAAAATGACTTCACTAGGTCTCGATATTAACCGTCAGCTCGTTGTAAAAAACATGACGAAAATTCTTGATACCGCAGAGAAACATCAAGTCATGGTCACCATTGATATGGAAGATGTAGAACGCTGCCAAGCGACACTCGATTTGTTCAAAGAATTTAAACAAAAATACTCCTGCGTAAGCACGGTCTTGCAAGCCTATCTATACCGGACAGAAGAAGATTTGGCAGACTTAAATCAATACCAGCCATTCTTGCGTCTTGTAAAAGGGGCATACAAAGAATCTCCTCAAGTCGCTTATCCTGAAAAAAGCGATGTGGATGATAATTATAAAAAGCTGATTAAACAAAGCTTGTTGAATGGCAACTATACAGCCATCGCCTCTCATGATGATCACATGATTGAATTTACGAAACAAGTAGCTAAAGAACATAACATTCCAAACAGCCAATTTGAATTCCAAATGCTTTACGGCATGAGAAATCAAACCCAATTGGATCTAGTTAAACAAGGATACAAAATGCGCGTGTACATTCCTTACGGGTTAGATTGGTATGGCTACTTTATGAGAAGACTCGCTGAGAGACCTGCTAACCTGGCCTTCGTATTTAAAGGAATGGTCAAGAGCTGATACAAATTTCACATAAAGGAAGCATCTTTTGTGAGTGCTTCCTTTATTAAATACATCTATTTATCTAAAAATTCAAACTTCATTTACCTACTGTTGCTTCTACATATATTGCAGTATATTTTTTATAGGAGAATCAGCAGTTCAATAGAAAGAGAGGTTATTATATGTTAGATTATACTTTGCTTTTATCTGTAAGCGTATACATGATTGGCATGCTTTTAATTGGATTCTACGCTTACAAACGGACATCCAACTTATCGGATTATATGCTGGGAGGCCGTACTCTTGGACCTGCCGTAACGGCTCTTAGTGCCGGTGCATCCGATATGAGCGGCTGGCTATTAATGGGGCTGCCGGGCGCCATGTTCGCCACTGGTTTAAGCGCTTCTTGGATTGTCATCGGCTTAACTCTAGGAGCCTGGGCTAACTGGATCTATGTTGCTCCGAGGTTAAGAGCCTATACTGAAGTGGCTAATGACTCCATTACCATTCCAGGTTTCCTTGAAAATCGCTTTGAAGATACTTCAAAGATTCTTCGCTTAGTTTCTGGATTAGTCATCATGATCTTCTTCACCTTCTATGTTTCCTCCGGCATGGTTTCTGGCGGAGTGTTATTTCAAAGCACATTCGGTTTGAACTACCATACTGGCCTGTGGATAATTGCAGGAGTCGTTGTTTCTTATACATTATTCGGCGGGTTCCTCGCGGTAAGCTGGACAGATTTTGTTCAAGGTATCATTATGTTTATTGCCCTTATTCTAGTGCCTATTGTTACTTTATTACATGTAGGCGGAATAGACACGACAGTAAATACGGTTCGCTCCATTGATCCTGATTTACTCGATATTTTTAAAGGAACTAGCTTCCTCGGCATTGTTTCCCTTTTTGCTTGGGGATTAGGCTACTTCGGTCAGCCTCACATTATTGTCCGCTTTATGGCGATCACTTCAATTAAAGAAATTAAAAAAGCTCGCCGAATTGGCATGGGCTGGATGATTTTCTCTAGTATCGGCGCCATGCTGACTGGATTGATCGGCATCGCCTATTATTCTAAAGAAGGATTAACATTAAAAGATCCTGAAACGATTTTTATCGAGCTTGGCAATATTTTATTCAGCCCTATTATTACAGGATTCTTGATTTCTGCCATTCTAGCGGCTGTCATGAGTACGATTTCCTCTCAATTACTCGTCACGTCCAGCTCATTAACTGAAGATTTGTACAAAACTTTCTTCCGTCGGTCCGCTTCCGATAAAGAATTAGTCTTCATCGGCCGGGCTTCTGTATTACTAGTTTCATTGATCGGTTTAGCTTTGGCATGGACGAAGAATGCCACGATCCTTGACCTTGTTGGTTATGCCTGGGCTGGGTTCGGAGCTGCATTTGGCCCTGTGGTTATTCTTAGCCTGTACTGGAAACGCATGACGAAATGGGGCGCACTAGCGGGCATGGTTGTGGGAGCAGCCACCGTCATTATTTGGTCGCAAGCTGGACTTTCGGATATAATCTATGAAATTGTCCCTGGATTTGCTGCTAGTTTATTAGCAGTGGTTGTAGTAAGCTTAGTCACTGCCCCGCCTTCAGCTGCAACTAGTGAACAATTTGATACATTTAAAAAGATTTTAGACTAAAATAGGAACTAAGAGCGCTTGTTGCTCTTAGTTTTTTTTCATTCTGTTACACAGTGTTTTTGACGGAAATACTCTGCCTTTCAAATTCCTCGCTAAACCATCGGCTATTACTGCTCTCTATACACAAACGTAATTTCTCCTAGCTCTAGTTCTCCACTCCAAGAAAATTCTATTTCTAAAAAAGCATCGTTTTTTTCCCTTTACTGTACTATGATAGGGTAAATGTCTGTATATGAAAAACTACGACGAGGAGGAGAAAAATGGATAAGATACTCGAAAAGATTTTATCTCTGACAAACATTGATGAAATAACTGAAATCATAAGCACCAGCTTAAAAAAGCCTGTTATCTTAGAAGGAGATCAATTTTCTTTATTATCCTATAGCTCCTTCTCGATTGATCAATTCGACGAAGCCAACCAGCAAACGATTTTTTCTAAATGCTGTCCGATCCCTATTTTAGAAACGTTTATTGAACAAGGTATTGTCGATCAGTTAAAGACTATCGAAAGACCTTTTCGTATAAAACAAATTAAAGAGATCGGCCTCAACCCGCGAGTAGTTACCAGTGCTAAATATAAAGACATGATCCTGGGTTACATATGGATTCAAGAAAATGATCAATTGCTTTCTGACAAAGAGATGGATTTCTTGCACCAGGTGTCTTTCCATGTCGGCAAAGTCCTCTATAAAGAGACTCAGGTTAAATTGAGAAAAGAGGAAAAAAAGAATCAATTTTATAAAAACATTTTAAATCACACTTTCCATACAGAAGCTGAAATTAAGTGGGAAGCTGCCAATGTAAATATTATTCTTCCTGCTATTTTCAACGCGAATGTTTTCACTCTCGCGTCAGCTGATGAGGAACGATTTGAAGAGCTTACAGAAACAGTGAAGTTGTTCGCCCATGCACTTGAGCACCCCGCGCACTTAATTGTGGACAAGTTAAAAGTCGTTGTATTGATCGGCAGCAATTCCCCTCAGCCGAATAGAGTACTTGCAAGCAGCAAGGAATTAATTCAAACCGTAGTAAGCCATTTAGGAAAACAAAGTGTCTTTGCGGGGAGCGGGAATGAATATACGCTAATTTCTTCACTTAGGCAAAGCTATCTCGAGGCATTAGAAGTAATCAGAGCCGCTAAGTTTGTTGGATCTCAATCCGGAATTCCTTTTGAATATAATAAGTTAGGTGTCTTCAGTTATTTGGAAGCGATTTCTCAAAAAAATAAAGAGATGCAATATACGAATGAACACTTGATGAAACTAAAACAAAAAGACATAGAAAGCGGAACCAACTTACTTCGCACACTAGAAGTGTTTTTACTCAATAACTGCAAACTCAAACCAACAGCCGAACAATTATATGTTCACCCGAACACGTTAAAGTACCGGATGAAACAAATCATGGATATTACTCATATCGACTTTGAGGACTTTAATGTGAGGTGCCAGCTATATATTGACCTTCAGCTTTTAAAGCATGATGAATGAATTCAGGAAAAATCCTCAAAAAAACATAACTGAGTACACTGCCTTCTTGTCATTAGGCGGCGTATTCAGTAAGTTATTATAAAGGTAATATAAGAAAACCCCATAAAGGGGCTTTTATAGAAAATAAAATTAAAACTGCTGCAATAACACAGAAATCCCGGCGGTCACTTAAAATTAGCCGCTTCATCGATACGATCACTTCTCCAGCTGATCAGTAATAAACATATGTCCTGGGGCATGAGCAATCATAATCGACGGCTTAGCCTGCAGTCCAACATTTTGAGGGGTGACGCCGCATGCCCAAAAAACCGGCACTCTTTCTTCTAGATCAAACTCAACACTTTCTCCGTAGTCGGGAGAGAAAACATCTTTAATTCCAATCTCCTCAGGATTTCCCACATGAACAGGTCCTCCGTGTGAAGTGGCAAACTCTTCGGTGATAGAAGTTGCCATCGGAATTTCCTCTTTCTTTAATGGCCGCATACTAACAACCATATTCCCTTCAAACTGTCCTGCTTTTTCACACGCAATCGAGGTTTTAAACATCGGTACTACGCGATTTTGTTCTTGATGAAGCAATGTAATACCAGCCTCAGTCAGCGCCTTCTCAAATGTGAAACTGCATCCAATAAGAAAAGTGACAAAATCGTCTCTCCATTCATCTTTAATATCCAATACTTCTTTTTCCAAAATGCCATTTTTATAAATTCGATACTTTGGCAGATCCGTACGAATATCAGCATCTGCTACTGCAGGACGGTACTCGCCTTTTTCAAGAACATCAACTAACGGACATGATTTTGGATTACGCTCGCAGAACAAACGAAACTCCTCTGCATATTCTTCCGGTAAAATAATTATATTGGTTTGCAAATAATTATCACACATGCCTGATGTCGTAACTGCATCAAGATTTTGACGAAAACGAAGCCTCTGTTCTATCGGTTTCAAACAAACATCTCCTTTTTTCTAAAGGCGTCGAATTGAACCCCCTAGATTGTCTTTTCAAGTTATGTATCTTCACTATCATAAAATATCATTTTCAGAACTGTCAAACTCATCAGATAGTTAATTTTTAGCAAAAACAAATCAAAACCACCAGTGTGAACTGGTGGTTTGCTCTGCGGCTGAAAGCCTCTCTTACCGGCCTCGGCCTTAAAGGCCCGCTGAAAGGGTTTCCCT
>NZ_JAFBES010000010.1 GCF_016908875.1 Bacillus ectoiniformans
TATAGAAGAAACCATTTGTTAGAACAAGAAAAAATGAGCATGACTCCAAAAATTCTCGTCATGTTCATTGACAGATTCTTTTTTCAACAGAGTGAAACCCTTGAAATGTCGACATTTCAAGGGTTTTTTTATCTTCAAAAATCAAGTCAGCCAATAAATTCCTAGCCGCCATGAAGAAGCGCAAAACGATAGAACATATATTTTACACAGTAACGTGCTAAATAAGAGTAATGATAATTAGCTAGGCAACCTCTCCATATTGCTAGTGAGACTGCTTGTTATTCAAGGGGGACAAGTATGCTTAATTCATCAGATCGCTGTCCAGCCGCCATCTACCTTAATCGTCTCACCTGTGACAAAATCGGATAAGTCGGATGCTAAATATAAGACAGCACCCGAAATATCATTTGGTTTTGGGAGTTTGCCTAACAGGATCCGGCTTTCTACGTCTTTTTTGAAGTCTTCGTCTGCAAACATTTCCGCAGTAAACTCTGTTTCAATAAACGTTGGTGCAACAGCATTGACATTAATACCATATTTCGCCCATTCTACAGCTAATGCTTTTGTTAATTGAACCGCTCCGCCTTTACTAGAGCAGTAGGCCGCTCTATTTATATAACCAACAAAGGACATTTGAGAAGCAATGGTAATGATTCTCCCCTTTTTTCCTTGTGCGATCAGATGTTTGCCAACGGCTTGACTAAAAAAGAATACTGACTTTAAATTTGTATCTACCGTACTGTCCCAATCTTCTTCGGTTACTTCAACAGCAGGCTTCGGACTATTAGTACCAGCGTTATTTACTAATATATCCACAGTGCCGAACTTACGCACTACTTCATCAACGACTTGTTGTACTCTCTGAATATCGTTCACATTCAATGAAAACGCCTCGTGTTTCCCACCGAATTTCTTCAGTTCCTCAAGGGTTCTCTCTAAGGCTTCTTTCCCTCGCCCAATGATCATAACGTTAGCTCCAAGTTTTGCAAAGGCAAGAGCAATTTCTTTTCCGATCCCTTTACTTCCGCCTGTCACAACAACTGTTTTATTTTGAATATCTGCAAAATAAGTCAAATCACTCTATCCTTTCAAGGTCAAATTTTAAGAATCTATCTATAATAGCTCAAGCTTTAAACACGCAATGATCTCCTACACTTATCTTCTCTTATTGCCTCTGACTAGAATGCTTTCAGGTTTCCCTATTATCCCTAAATCTTTGAACAAATAATGTAAGATTGCCGAAAATAGGTGAAAGCAGCCGGGACTTGCAATCACTGTCTTTCAACAACAGTCAGTAATCATTCATTCAAGTCTATCTATAAAAAAATTCCCAACAAACAAAATGCCTGCTGGGTAATACAAAATTATTTATGGCTGATGTCTAGAACTATAACCCTATTGAAAATAGGATGACCGCCAGTATACTCCCAACTATTGGAACAACGACAGTTAAAGCGCCAAACATAGGATAGGCATCTTTATGGGTTTCGCCTGCAATAGAACGGATGGTAGTCACAACATAACCGCCAGATGGAAGTGAATCAAGGGATCCTGAAGAAATGGAAACCACTCGGTGCAATGCTTCTGGGTTAACACCTAGGTCAAGATAATGCGGTGCTAATAAGGGTAAAGCAATGGCTTGTCCGCCTGATGCTGAACCAGTTAAACCTGCGATAACCGCAACGGCTAGCGCTCCCCCGATTAATGGACTGCCTGGGATATCTGTCATAAATGCTACTGCCTCTTGGAAGGCTGGTGTTGCTTTTACTACCCCGCCAAAACCGACAACGGCTGAGGTGTTAGCAATGGCAATGATTGCACCAATTGTACCCTCCGAAATGGCATTCCCCACATTCGAAAAATATTTTCGGTTGATTAAATAGGTAGTTAAAATGCCTCCTGTTAAAGCAATAATTAAAGCAGATTGCTTCAATGAATCATGAAATATAAATGAAATGCCTAAGACTACCAATAAAGGAATCATACTTAAAAGCGGATCAGGTAATTGCTGACGTACCACAAATTGGTCTGTCTCTCTTTGAATAAACTTCTCTCCATTTTTTATGGCTTTTTTGATTGCTTTTGTTAACCACCAATAACCAAAGATCATCATAAATATCGCAACAATTAAACTGACTTCCCATCCTGCATAGGCATTCGTTCCTAAAAATTCTATGGGGATCCAGTTTTGAATTTCTGGTGAACCGGCAGATGTCATCGTGAATGTAGTCGAGCCAAAAGCCAGCGCTGCTGGAATAAAACGTCTTGGCAGATCAGCTTCCTTAAATAAACTGACTGCCATGGGATAAACAGAAAAAGCCACTACAAACAAGCTGACTCCGCCATACGTTAATACCGCACAGGCAATCACTATCGCCAATGCAGCTCGTTTCATCCCTATCTTTCCAACAATCCATTTGGAAATACTTTCAGCCGCTCCGCTGTCCTCCATTACCTTACCAAAGATCGCACCAGTTAAGAACATTAAATACCATGAAGCTATAAAGCCAGAAAAACCCGCCATATAGTTCGTTAAGAAATTCGCAGCACCTTCTTCCACAAGCTGCGGAAATAATGGCATCCCATTTAGTAACGTTACAAACAACGCAGAGAGCGGCGCTGCTATCAGTAAATTCATACCCCTCATAGTCAGGTAGATTAGCAATGCTAATCCACCTAACAGACCTATAAACCCTAAGATCATGTGACCATGACTCCCCTCATTTTGTACTTACTTTTTGTTTCCGTATCTGCGTACACGAAGCAATGCTTGTTCAGCATGCCCTGCAAAGTTTTCCAGCTGGCATAGTCTCGCTGCATATTCCCCAATATAAGCAGTTGCTTCAGGCGTCACTTTTTGGTATGTAACAGTTTTGATAAATTTACCTACCCAAAGACCGCCAGTATATCGTGCTGCTCCCTTTGTCGGCAGCGTATGGTTAGTTCCAATAACCTTATCGCCGTAAGCAACGTTTGTTTCTGGCCCTAAAAATAAACAGCCATAATTCTTCATATTCTCTAAGAAATAATCAGGGTTTTCTGTCAGTATCTCTACATGCTCAAACGCGAGTTTATCTGCTTCAACCACCGCTTCTTCCAGACTGTCTACTAATAAAACCTGACCATAATCTGCCCAGGAAACACGAGCGACATCTGCAGTCGGCAATACTTTGAGCTGCCTTTCAATTTCCTCTATTGTTTCATAAGCCAGCTTCTCAGAAGTTGTGATCAAAGCTCCAGGTGACGTCGGACCATGTTCACCTTGCCCAAGAATATCAGTTGCAACCATTTCTGCATCTGCCGTTTCGTCTGCTACCACTAGTGTTTCAGTCGGACCTGCAAATAAGTCAATGCCGACCCTTCCAAACAATTGTCGTTTGGCTTCAGCTACAAAGGCATTTCCTGGCCCAACGATCATATCAACTAATTCGATGGTTTCCGTACCAATCGCCATGGCTGCCATTGCTTGAATGCCGCCGAGTAAATAAATTTCATCCGCACCTGCTAAATACATTGCCGCAATGGTTGCGTTTGGCACTTCTCCATTGATAGGCGGCGTGCAAGCGATAACACGTTTGACTCCCGCAACCTTTGCTGTTAATACACTCATATGTGCAGAAGCAACCATTGGATAACGCCCACCTGGAATATAACAACCAACGCTATTCACTGGAATGTTTTTATGACCTAGAATGACACCTGGAATATTCTCTACTTCCACATCATGAAGAGAAGCTAATTGAGCCTCAGCAAATTCACGAATGTTTTTTTGGGCAAACTTGATGTCCTCAATTGTGTCTTCAGGAACCTTTGCAACAATCTCCTGAATTTGCTCCTCAGTTAAACGGAATGATTCAGGAGACCATTTATCAAATTTGTCCGAATACTCCCGTACTGCTTGATCGCCGCGGACTTCGATATCTTTAATGGCGTCGCCGACAATTTTAGATACTTCCACATCATTCTTAGATACTTCTTCCTTTGATTTACCTTCTTTAATTATTCTTACCACAATGAATTCCTCCCTGTTTGATTTGTATACGCTTCCAATTAAAATTTGAATACGTATGCAAATTACTGAAAATTTTTACGTATTCAAAATGAATACGTATGCAAAAAAATATAAATAAAGAGTATTCTAAAAATAGCGATTTGTCAATACCCTTTATGTGGTTTGTCTTTCAATTAATCTCCCCTCTAATTCAACAATTCCATTGTGACCGGTGTACTCTTTAATCTCAGAGATCATATAACTCACTGTTTCTTTCACCATTTGAGAAACTGGCTGTTCCCAAGTTGTTAAGTTATATATTGGCCATGCTGCCATATTTATATTATCAAAGCCTACAACCTTTGTTTGTGACGGAACAGCAATTCCATTCTCGCGAAGCACGTCTAACACACCCAATGCCATGATGTCGTTAGCCACAAAAAAAGCAGAAGGTACATGTCCGTTTTGAATCATCTCCTTTGCAGTTTCATAGCCGCCTTCATAAGAATAATCAGAATCAAACCTTTGAAAGGGAATCTTATGTTTTTCTAATATTTCTGTAAAGCCTTTTTCCCGTTCTATACTCGTCGATGTATTGCGTCCGCCTGAAATATAAGCCATATCCCGGCAACCTTTTTGAATCAAGTACTCAGCAATCTGCCGGCTTGCTTTCAGATTATTTGTGCATAGTGAAAAGAAGTCCTGCTGATCTGCTTTTCGGTTAAATAATACAAGAGGGATCTTATTCTTTTTAAAATCCTCAGTAACTCTTAGTGAAAGAGTGGCATCCGTAATAATTACACCTGCCACATTATAATGTAAAAGCATCTTCACATCTTCTTTTTGGATCTCATCATTATTCGTGTGGACAAACAGTATGCTATAGCCTAATTTTTTAAAATGCGTCGTAAATTCCTTTAAAACCTGTGGGTAAAATGGATTGTGAACCCCTTTCATGACTAGACCAATGAGCTTTGATTTATTTGTAATTAAGCCTCGTGCAAACTCGTTAGGTACATACCCTAACTCCTCAGCAGCGGCTAACACTTTTTTTCGTGTCTTTTCCGAAACAGATGCGCCTTCGAAAAAAACCCTTGAGACAGTGGACTGTGAAACCCCTGCAAGCTTTGCAACATCCTTTGCATTAATTCCTTTACTCCTCATCCGCTTCTACTCTCTTTCAAAATTATGATTATAAATTATACACTATATCCCCATGATTTTGGAGTGATTAGAGATAAAGCTTTTTAGAATCGTCTCTTAAAGTCGGATTCACACAAAAAAACACAAAATAAATTGCTGCTTATGAATTGTATGTAAATCCAAGTATTGACTAAAAGACTAAATTTGAGCTGTTTACAGAGCTTGAAGGATATCAACTAAACAAGCGTGCCCAACGAAGAGATCACACTCAAAACCATAATGAATGAACTCAATCTTCTCACAGATCACAAATCCATATGTGTCTGTCAATATTCAGGGCAAAGCCTTTGTTCCGTTTTAATGGATACTGCTCTTAGCAAAGTGACGATTGGGTAAGCCTCTTCAAAGTAGGATCGTTACCCTTTCATTCTCATTCATGTTTCTATATAGCACTCTAAACCCTCGTTTCAAATATAGAAACTAAAACTCATAATTTGAAGTAAACCCCGCACCATATTACTATGAAAGCTGTGCAAAGGAGGATTGAATATGAGCCAATACGAGGTTTCCACATTAAAAAAAGGGCTGCAGATACTTGATGTTCTGATGCTAAAAGGAGAAATGACACTTACTGACATCATGGATTATTTCCAGTGGAATAAAACGACTACTTTCCGTTTACTGCACACATTGGAAAACATGGGGTTCATTCAAAAGGGAATCCATGGTTTTAATCTCACAGGAAAATCTTCCACGCCAAAACAGCCGCATAACCCCTTGGTTGATTGGGTATCAGTACCAGCACTTTATGAATTAAGCAGAAAAATGGGAGAAACAATGTACATCGGTATTTTAGATGGAAGCGATGTAGTGACTACCCAAATCGTGGATGGCACTCATGCAATGAGGATTCATTCTACAGTTGGAGACAGGGATCCTGCTCATGGCAGTGCACTCGGGAAAGCCATTCTTGCTTTTATGGAGCCTGATTTGCAGCAATCCTTCCTGAGACATCTGCCTTATGCCAAAACGACGATTCATACCTTCGATGACAAACAGATGTTTCTCTATCATTTAGAAGCGATCAAGAAGCGAGGCTATGCCATCGATGATGAAGAAACGGCTATTGGCGTGAGATGCATCGCAGTCCCTATCTATAGTAATGGCCGAGTTATCGCAAGCGCGGCAATCTCTGGCCCGGTTTCACGATTGTCTAAGAAAATGGATAAGACGATCAGCAAAGAGCTGAAAGCTTGCAGTAAACGCATCACAGAACAGCTTGAAAACAATTAGGAGGTAATCACCATGAAAGCTTTCTCATCTAAAAGCCTAGTTGCCTTGATATCATTGGCGATCAGTGCCTTTGCCATTGGAACAACCGAATTTGTCATTGTCGGATTGCTCCAGACGGTGGCTTCCGACCTTTCCATCTCTGTAACGAAAGCGGGTACCCTTGTATCTGGTTATGCTGCTGCCATTGCAATCGGCACACCCATCGTGACTGCAATGACCAATAGGCTTCCTAAGAAAGGACTGCTTCTTAGTCTATTAGTCATTTTTATTGCAGGAAATTTATTATCTGCCTTTGCAGCCACCTATAGCCTGCTGCTTGCTTCACGTATCATCACAGCTGTGGCACACGGAGTCTTCTTTGCCATTGCAGCTACTGTGGCAACGGAAATCGTTCCAAAGGACAAACAATCACAGGCAATTTCAATCATGTTTACAGGGTTAACGGTTGCAACCATCCTCGGTGTACCATTCGGAACCTTGATTGGTCAGCAGCTCGGCTGGAGAACCACCTTTCTTGCCATAGCAGTCCTAGGGGTTATTGCTTTGATCGCTAATATGGTGACAATTGACAAGCCCGAAAGAAATGTAAACAAACTAACAGTAGGAGACATTGGTAGATTAATAGGAAATCCAAGAATCATCCTGGCACTTCTAATGACATCATTTGGATTTGGCGGAACATTTGTCTTATTCACGTATTTAACACCCATTTTAGAGACAGTAAGCAATATCTCACCAGACCACATTTTTTGGATGCTGCTTCTATACGGAGCCGCCACGGCTGTGGGTAATATCATTGGAGGCAAAATTACCAATCATCATCCTGTTAAGGCACTCAGATGGGTATTTCTATATCAGCTTATCGCCTTATTATTACAGATGATCCTGCTTCCAAATGCCTTATTGCGCTACCTTTCCATTATTCTGCTTGGGCTATTCGCCTTCATGATGTCGCCGGGCGTTCAATCCTATATCGTCTCACTTGCTGAACAGCTTGTTCCAAGTGCAAAAGACCTTGCCTCAGCACTTAATATTTCAGGGTTCAACCTCGGGATCGCTGCAGGATCGGCACTGGGAGGATTCGCTGTCGACTATCTGAATTTCCTTGACACAGCTTGGATTGGTGCACTTATGGTACTAGTTGCCTTAGTTTTGGCAATGATCAACTACCGTCTGGATAAAAAACAAAAATTATTTTAAAGGAGAATGGATATGACAACAGAACAATTACAACAATTAGAGGATGACTTAACCTTCACGACCTTTACAAATGAAGATGCCTTGAACCTTGGAATGGAGCTTGTAAATCTGGCTAAACAAGACGGAGTTAACATTGCTGTTCACGTTGAACGAAACCGCGTGCCTTTATTTACTCATTTAATGGACGGAACTTCAGAAGAAAATGTTTACTGGCTGCATCGAAAGAAAAGAGTCGTAGATCACTATAATCATAGTACACAATTCATTGCTGCGCGTTTTGAGGAAAATGGCCTTCAGCATGATCAACACTCATTGCTTGCTCCAGAAGATTATCAAGCGATCGGCGGCTCTCTGCCTATTCGACTTGCAGGTGCTGGTGTCATCGGAAGCGTGACAGTGGCCGGGCTTACTCCACAGCTTGATCATGAGTATGCAGTGAAAGGCGTAAAATATTTTTTAAACAGATAAGATCAACCGTTAAACAGCCCCCACCCATGCCCGGGTGGGGGTTGTTTTTGTCATAATAATTATGAACTTGAACTGAAACAGCAAAAATGAATGGCCTCTAGTACTAGCCTTTCATTAACAGGACTAAAGCTTATAAACTATACACGCTGCAGATTCTCAAAAGTCGAATTCGTCCGGATGTGGACCGCTTCTAAGATCTTCGTTTAGAGCATTTAGTTGATTCATTTCATCATCAGTACGAATAGCGGTTACTACTGCTGCTTCTAGGTTTTTCCCTTCTTCTACACGAAAAACACCATATCCGATTTCCGGCATTTCAACACCATTATTTAATTGAACTTTTTTCAATTCCATAAGCTATTCTCACTTTCCATAACATTGTGTTAAGAAAAGAATCGCAATTGATTCTTGACTAAATAGTATCTTAAGACCATCAAATTTAATAGAAGGCACTTTTATGTACCGTTAAAAAAAAGCAAGTACACCTACTAAAATTCAGCCCTTTCTTTTAATATTTTGTATAAGAAGCGCAACACAAAAAAGGCCGAGCTTTAAGCCGGCCTTTTTCTGCTTGTTACTTATAACGAATCAAGTAATACTTCTTCTTCCCGCGGCGCACAATGGTGAATTTACCTTCTACTCGATCGCTTGAAGATAGAATATAAGCAACGTCTGTCTGCTTTTCTCCATTTAATGAGACCGCACCATTTTGGATATCTTCCCGCGCTTGGCGTTTAGATGGGGAAATCTTAGCTGCAATTAATAAATCAACCAGCGACAATTCTTCAGCATCTGAAATATCAAAAGATGGAACGTCTTTAAATCCCTGTTCGATTTCGTCAGCTGTTAAGCTTTTAATGTCACCGCTGAATAAGGCGGCAGAAATTTTAATTGCTTGTTCAAGAGCGGCTTCTCCATGAATGAGGCGAGTCATCTCTTCTGCCAGCGCTTTTTGAGCTTTTCGCAAATGAGGCTCTTCCTCTACCGCTTTCGCCAATTCTTCAATCGTTTCCAAAGATAAGAACGTGAAGATTTTCAAGTATTTTACCACATCTGCATCTGCTGTATTGATCCAAAATTGGTAAAACTCATACGGAGATGTTTTTTCAGCATCTAGCCAAATCGCTCCGCTTTCTGTCTTTCCGAATTTCGTTCCATCTGCTTTTGTCACAAGTGGAATCGTTAAGCCGTAAGCTTTTGCTCCTTCTGGCTGCATTTTTCTAATTAACTCTAATCCAGTCGTAATATTGCCCCATTGATCACTTCCGCCGATTTGCATCTTACAATTATGGTTCTTATATAAATGAAGGAAATCCATCGCCTGTAAAATGGTATACGTAAATTCAGTGAATGAGATCCCTGTATCAAGCCTAGAAGCGATTGTATCTTTCGCTAACATATAATTGACACCGATATATTTTCCGTAGTCGCGAAGGAACGTCACTAGGTCCATAGAGCCTGCCCAGTCATAGTTATTCACCATAATGGCCGCATTGTCTCCATCTTGGTTAAAGATTTGTTCCAGCTGTTTTCTCAAGCACGATACATTGTGCTGTACCATTTCTAATGTTTGCAACTGGCGCTCTTCTTTCTTACCGCTCGGATCCCCAATTAGACCGGTTGCGCCTCCGACTAAAACGATCGGCGTATGGCCATGATTTTGAAAACGGCGCAGAGTAAGGAATGGCAGCAAGTGACCAATATGCATGCTGTCTGCCGTTGGGTCCACTCCGCAGTACAGGGAAATTTTTTCTTTTGAAAGGGTTTCTTTAATCCCCTCTTCATCTGTTTGCTGATACACGATTCCGCGCAGCTTTAATTCTTGCATTAAATCCATCGTTCAACTTCCTCTCTCATTTTGGTTTCATAAAAAGCAGGTTTTTATTCGTTAAAGACCTGAAGATCATTGCTTCAAGCATACAAAAACGCCCCTGCAAAAATGCAGGGACGCTATATACGCGCGGTACCACCCAGGCTTGAGAATATGTCATTCTCCACTCTTACTGAATAACGGCTGCAAACCGTTTACTGCTACTTAACATTCACAGCAAAAGCTCCGGGAGGTAATTCGTTCGGCTATTTGTATCACCTTTCACCAACCGGCGATTCTCTAAAAAACAGGGATAGCGAACTACTGAATCCTTTCAACGCTGTCATATTTAAATTGTATATGCCCATTTTAATCATTACACCAAACATTGTCAATCCTTGCCGCCTTGCCCATTCTGACATTGACTTCAAAACCAGCCTATACATTAAAAAAAGAACCTGCCAACTCATCAGCAGGTTCTTCTGATTATTAATCTTCCATTGTAGATAAGTCACCAGTTGGCAAGTCAAGCTCCCAAGCCTTTAACACGCGTCGCATAATTTTACCGCTGCGAGTTTTTGGCAGCTTGTCGCGGAATTCAATTTCACGAGGTGCCGCATGGGCCGCTAATCCCGTTTTGACAAATTGGCGAATCTCTTCTTTTAATTCGTCAGACTGTTCATAGCCGTCACGCAATGCAACAAACGCTTTAATAATTTCTCCGCGAACTGGGTCTGGCTTACCAATTACACCCGCTTCTGCAATAGCCGGATGCTCTACCAGCTTACTCTCTACTTCGAACGGTCCTACTCGCTCGCCAGCCGTCATGATTACATCATCCACTCGGCCTTGGAACCAGAAATAACCGTCTTCATCCATGTATGCGGAGTCGCCGGATACATACCAGTCACCAGGCATGAAGTAAGAATCATACTTCTCCGGATTATTCCAGATTGCTGCCATCATGGATGGCCAGCCTTTCTTAATTGCCAGATTCCCCATGCGGTTAGGAGGAAGCTCGTTTCCTTGATCATCGACAATCGCAGCTTTGACGCCAGGGATTGGTTTACCCATTGATCCTGGTCTGATGTCCATGCACGGATAGTTACAAATGACCTGCGCACCTGTTTCCGTCATCCACCATGTATCGTGAATGCGAAGGTCAAATACTTTTGATCCCCAGCGAACGACTTCAGGATTTAAAGGCTCACCTACACTCAAGATGTGGCGAAGTGAACTTAAATCAAACTTCTTCACAAGCTCATCTCCCGCTCCCATCAGCATACGGAAAGCAGTCGGCGCGCTGTACCATACAGTAATCTTATAATCAGCAATTGTCTGGTACCAATTTTCAGGCTTAAAGCGTCCGCCAACAATAACGTTTGTTGTTCCAGTCAGCCACGGGCCAAAGATCCCATAAGATGTACCTGTCACCCAGCCTGGATCAGCTGTGCACCAATATACATCATCCTCTTTTAAGTCCAATACCCATTTAGCCGTTTGATATTGCTGGATCATGGCATTATGCACATGCAAAACGCCCTTAGGCTTACCAGTTGATCCAGATGTATAATGCAGAATCATTCCGTCATTTCGGTCTACCCATTCAATGTCAAATGAAGAATCTGCATCTTTCAGCTTGGCAAGAAAATCAACGTATTTCCCTTCGTTCTTAACGTCTTCCCCTACAAGAAAGACAGTTTCTAAATTAGGAAGTTCATCAACAGGAACACGGCTAAGCAATTCCGGCGTTGTCACTAGAACTTTTGCTCCGCTGTCCTCTAAACGGTCGCGAACAGCACCTTCCATAAACGCTTCAAATAGCGGTCCTACTATGGAACCGGTTTTAATAGCCCCAAGAACAGCGAAATAAAGTTCAGGTGAACGAGGCATGAAGATAAATACACGATCTCCTTTTTCTACATTCGCAAACGTTTTAAATACATTCGCAGCCTGATTCGTACGCTCTTTCATTTGCTCGAAAGTATACTGCTCATTTCTATCTGCATCACGGTAGTGCAATGCCACTTTATCTTTTAGTTCAGATTCTGCATGGCGGTCAATCGCTTCATATGCAATGTTAACCTTTCCAGTTTGAGACCAGGAAAAAGCTTTTTCAGCTTCCTTCCAATCAAATGATGCAGCTGTTTCTTCATAGCTTTTTAAATTAAAATCCCCTTGCTGTACTGTTAGCGCTTCCAATTTCATGCACCCATTCCCCCTTATGTAAGATTACAAATAAAGTATACTATATATTTATTATTTTCTCAATTTTTAAAATAATAAACTTCCAATAAAAATGTAATTCCACCTATTTATTCCTATTTTATAATCTGAAAATTTAGTGAAAACGCTTCATTTTGGATAATTTTATGTATAATGAGGGTATGCAATTAATCAAAGGCGGTGACCCAATGGAGCATATTAAAAGATATCATTCAAAAGACTATGACACTCCTAACGGTTCTTTAGTTATTGAAGGTCCGGTAACATCTGAAAGACTAGCAGAACTTGATTTTCATGAAGGCCTTGTCGCTTTTAGACAGCCTGAACAGCAGCATAAAGCGCTGATCGAAATTGCGCAGCTTCCAGAAGGCAGAATCATTATTGCCAGACAAGATCAAATGATCGTCGGCTATGTGACTTATCTGTATCCCGATCCTCTTGAGAGATGGTCAGAAGCCAATTTAGAAAACATGATTGAACTTGGAGCCATTGAAGTCATCTCATCTTTCAGGGGAGCTCGCGTCGGGAAAAATATGCTGAAAGTATCCATGATGGATGATGCCATGGAAGACTATATCATTATTACGACGGAATATTACTGGCACTGGGATTTAAAAGGAACAGGCTTGAATGTATGGGAGTACCGAAAGATCATGGAAAAAATGATGAACGCGGGCGGTCTAGTCTGGTATGCCACTGATGACCCGGAAATCAGTTCGCATCCAGCCAATTGTCTGATGGTTCGCATCGGTTCAAGAGTAGACCAGGACTCCATTGAAAAATTTGACCGCATTCGCTTTATGAACCGCTTTATGTACTAATCTATATCAATCTCGAGGGGGTAAAAAGAATGATTGTTGAAGAAATTATGCAAACCCAAGTACATACGCTGAACCCAAATGACACCATCGCTTCCGCCCTGCAATTGTGCAGAGATCAAAAGATTCGCCACATTCCTATAGTAGATAACAATCAATTGTTAGTCGGACTTGTCACAGACCGTGATATAAAAGATGCCACTCCTTC
The DNA here is from genome assembly GCF_016908875.1 of Bacillus ectoiniformans. Taxonomy (GTDB): domain Bacteria; phylum Bacillota; class Bacilli; order Bacillales; family Domibacillaceae; genus Bacillus_BX; species Bacillus_BX ectoiniformans. The sequence continues at coordinate 13,158 of NZ_JAFBES010000010.1, forward strand.
TATTCTTCAAAAAGGCACAGGAGAAGAAGAACTGAACAAGCCTTTAGATTTAATTATGGAAAAGAACGTCGTCACAGGTCATCCTCTCGACTTTGTTGAAGATGTAGCCGCCACTTTCTATGAGTACGACATTAGCTGTATGCCGGTCATTCAAAATGGGGAGTTAATTGGGATTGTCACGGAAACAGATGTGCTTCACACATTTGTCGAACTGACAGGAAGCCATCAGCCAGGCTCTAGAATAGAAGTGAAAGTGCCAAACAAACCAGGCATGCTTTTTGAAGTCGTGAATGTTCTGAATAAACGCCGCGCGAATATTCATAGCGTGCTAGTTTATCCCGACAAAAATGATGAAAAGTTCAAAATTATTGTTTTTCGCGTCCGAATGATGAATCCAATTGGGGTGATTGATGATTTAAAGAAAGAAGGACATATTGTGCTGTGGCCGAATATGCCGGGAGTGTCTTCATGACTGCGAAAAGAGATGCCGTATTCGTACATTCGGATCAATCACTATCTTACAAATTCTCAGAAAATCACCCTTTTAACCAATTCAGACTGACATTAACCATTGACCTTTTAAAAAAGATAGATGCACTCAAAGACAGTGATATGGCTCCGCCTAGAATGGCATCAGATGAAGAATTAGAACTTGTGCATGACAGCGCTTATGTAGAAGCTGTGAAGAAAGCGAGCAAGGGCCTGCTGACACCCGATGCCGGAGAAGGATACGGCATTGGAACAGAGGATACCCCTATGTTTGACGGGATGCATGAAGCCAGCGCGTTTCTAGTTGGCGGCACCTTAACCGCTGCGGACTTAGTCATGCAGGACAAAGCCAATCATGCGCTCCATTTAGGCGGAGGTCTTCACCATGGCTTTCGTGGAAAAGCTTCGGGTTTTTGTATATATAACGACAGTTCAGTAGCTATCAAATATTTGCAGGAAAAATACAAAGCCAGAGTATTATATGTGGATACTGATGCTCATCATGGCGATGGCGTACAATGGTCTTTTTATGATGACCCTGATGTATGCACCTATTCTATTCATGAAACTGGACGATACTTATTCCCCGGAACTGGAAATGTGAATGAACGAGGACATGGAAAAGGCTATGGATATTCTTTCAACATTCCTTTAGATGCGTTTACGGAAGATGAATCCTGGCTTGAAGCTTATGAAACTTCATTATGGGAAGTCGCTGATTTCTTTAAACCAGATGTCATACTGACGCAGAATGGAGCTGACTCTCATTATTTCGATCCGCTCACACATCTGTCAGCCACGATGGAGATCTACAAGCGCATTCCTAAGCTCGCTCACAAAATCGCTCATGAATATTGTGACGGACGCTGGATCGCTGTTGGGGGCGGCGGCTATGATATATGGCGCGTCGTTCCTAGAGCTTGGTCTTACGTCTGGCTCGAGATGACTGAAAACTCTCATTTTTCCGGCGCTTTGCCTGAAAGCTGGTTAAACTATTGGCAGCCAAAAGCGCCTATCCAATTGCCGACGACTTGGGAAGATGCGAAGGACATCTATCCTCCTATTCCCCGCAAGCCGGAAATTGAAGAGAAAAATCGAATTACCGTCGATAAAGCGCTGTATCCCTTAAGGCAAAATAAAAAAAGCAGGGAACCTAGCGCCTAATCGTTTATAGATTCAAAAAAAAGCAGACTGTCGCGGCAGTCTGCTTTATCATTTATTGTTCTCATCAAATTTCGGATCAGATATGATGATTTCCACGCGGCGGTTCTTTTGAAAGTTCTCTTTCGATGTGTTAGGCACAATCGGCCGTGTATCCCCATAACCCACAGCAATAAAGCGGGCAGGATCGACTTTATGGTTGCTGATTAAATAACGGATGACACTGCTAGAACGGGCGCTTGACAGTTCCCAGTTGGATGGATAGTAAGAATTCTTGATCGGGCGGTTGTCCGTATGCCCTTCCACTTTAATTAAGTTAGGCATCCCTTCAAGAAGCGTACCTATTTTCCTCAGGAATGAATGAGCATCTGGAAGCACAACTGCTTCACCGGTACCGAAGATGATCTGTTCTTGAAGAACAAGAACCACCCCTCGTTCATTTCTTGTTGCGGTTGCTACCTCTTCTAAGCCATTCTTCTCTAAATATTTCTGAACCTCATCAGCCAGCTTGTCCAATTTTTTTTCATTCGTTTGGCTTTCTTCCTTTTTGACCTCTTCCGCCGGGTTTTCAGCTGGAACAATAGACGGGTTATTGTCAAAGACGGATTTTGTCTTAAAGGATTCCGCGATTGCCTCAAATTTAATTTTATCAATTTGTGACATTGAAAAAAGCAAGATAAAGAAAACTAGCACAAGTGTAACAAGATCGGAAAAAGTAACCATCCACTTTGGCGCACCTTTTTGCTTAGGCGGCTGGCGTCTTCTTCTCATATCTCAACGGCCTCTCTCTCATTGGCATCCATTTCTTTTTGAGATCTTCTCTCTTCGCTGGATAAGAAAGCACTAAGCTTTTCTTGCAGAATCTTTGGGTTTTGTCCAGATTGTACACCTACTACTCCTTCAATGATGACTTGTCTGAAAAAAACCTCTTTTTCCGTTTTCAATTCCAGCTTAGCCGCCATGGGCAAAAATACTAGGTTTGCCATCAATGAGCCATAGAATGTCGTCAGCAAAGCGATCGCCATATTGGGACCAAGGGTAGTTGGATCATTTAGGTTTTTCAGCATGAGCACAAGCCCCACCAGCGTTCCAATCATTCCCCATGCAGGCGCATATTCGCCTGCTCGCTCTAAGATGCTTCTGCCCTTCCGGTGACGCTCTTCTAAAGCTGTAATCTCCGCATCCATAATATCTATCAGCATTTCCTGCTCGATCCCGTCAACAGCTAAGAGCACGCCTTTCTTCAGGAATTCATCTTCAATTTCTCCGAGCCCATTTTCAAGAGCGAGCAGCCCTTCTCGGCGTGCAATTTCAGACAGCTTAACAAATCGGCGAATCAGCTCTTCTAAATTGTTCTCATCTTCTCTGAAAGCCTGTTTAATGACTGAAAATGTATGTTTAATATCCTTGACCGGAAAACTGATTAACAGACCTGCAGCTAATCCCCCAAAAACGATCAGCATCGATGGCAAGTGCAAGAAGGATATGAACCCGGCAACCCCTCCGCTAGAGAAGATCGCAAACATCAGCAGTACAAATCCTAAAACTATTCCGACCGGAGTCAGTTTATCTAATTTCATTTCTTCTCCCCTATTCTCCCACCATAAACTTTTTGTTCATTATTATATATCGGAATGAGAATTAATTTGTTGATCCCCTTTTCTCAATCCGGTGCGGAAGTACGACAATAGGACTTTCTACTTCTTCTTTATTCATATACTTTGTCAGAAGCCTCATGGCTACTGCTCCAATGTCATATAGAGGCTGAACAACTGATGTCAGCTGAGGGCGCACCATCAAAGCCAGTCTGGAGCTGTCGAAGCTAACGACTTCGATCTCATCAGGAATCCCCACTCCTGCATCCTGTGCTCCATGAACAACGCCAAGAGCCATTTCATCATTATTAACGAAAATAGCTGTAGGTTTAACTGGAGCTTCCTGAAGTTTCGTCCAAGCTTCAATTCCTGAATCATAAGAGTAATCGCCTTCTACTACTAATTCTTCATTGTAAGATAATCCCGCCTGCTCAAGCGCTTCCTGGTATCCCTTCAATACAAAATCACGGTTGATCGTATCGTGGAGCGGGCTGGCTACATAAGCGATATGCTTGTGTCCTTTTTCAGTCAGCATTTGCACAGCATCAAATGCGGCTTCTTTATAGTCAATATTGACGGAAGGAATTTGTTCAGATCCTTCGACAGATCCCGCTAAAACGATCGGTACTTGTGAGCGCTTAAACTCTTCAATATGTTCATCTGAAATGTTGCTGCCCATAAAGACCAGTCCATCTACTTGTTTTCCTAACATCGTATTAATTAAATGAAGCTCTTTATCTTTATTCTGATCTGAGTTACTCAAGATAATATTGTATTTATACATGGTAGCAATGTCTTCAATACCTCTTGCTAACTCCGCATAAAAAATGTTGGAGATGTCGGGGATAATGACTCCGACTGTCGTTGTTTTTTTACTTGCCAGCCCGCGCGCTACAGCATTCGGACGATAGCCAAGTCTTTCAATCACATCTAGCACTTTCTTTCTTGTTGCTGGTTTCACATTTGGATTTCCATTTACGACTCGTGAAACGGTCGCCATGGAAACGTTCGCTTCTCTTGCTACATCATATATTGTTACATTCATTAGTTAATCTTCTCCTTCATAAAGTCCTTTTCTATATATTAACGAAAAAAAACTCCTGTGCAAACACAGGAGTTAAGCTTTTACAGGAATTGCTGTCACAACTTCGCCGTAAAATTCATCAAATTGTTGTAAATTCATTTGCTGAGCGGAATCTGATAGTGCTACAGCCGGGTCAGGATGTACTTCAGCCATGACTCCATCGGCACCAATGGCAAGCGCTGCTTTAGCCGTAGGAATTAACAGATCGCGTCTTCCAGTGGAGTGAGTAACGTCTACCATTACCGGTAAATGAGTTTCTTGTTTCAGAATCGGCACAGCTGAAATGTCTAGCGTATTTCGTGTAGCTCTTTCGTATGTGCGGATACCGCGCTCACATAAAATGATTTGATCATTGCCTTGAGCGATAATGTATTCTGCTGCATTAATGAATTCTTCAATTGTTGCTGCTAAGCCGCGTTTTAACAATACAGGCTTTTTCACTGCCCCTGCTGCTTTTAACAGCTCAAAGTTTTGCATGTTACGCGCTCCAATTTGAATGACATCTATGTATTCGCATGCCACTTCAATATCAGCCGGGTTGACAATTTCACTTACCACAGCCAAATCAAATTCATCGGCAACTTTTTTCAAGATTTTCAATCCTTCAAGTCCAAGTCCTTGGAAGTCGTATGGAGATGTACGAGGTTTGAAAGCTCCTCCACGGATCATTTTCAATCCTTTGCCTTTGATGGCCTTAGCGACTTCAGCCACTTGCTCATAAGATTCAACTGCACATGGTCCGAAAATAAATGTCGGTGTGCCGTTTCCAACTTCTTCTCCGCGAATCGTTACAATTGTATCTTCCGGCTTCTTCTTACGGGATACAAGCAATGCTTTGCGGTGATCGTCTTGCTGCAATTCTAATCCAGCTTTGAAGATTTCTTTAAAAATATGCTCAACCGTTGAGTTCTCGAAAGGCCCAACATTTTTTTCAACAATAGAGTTCAGCATCGTTCTTTCACGGACAGGATCATAACGGTTGACACCCTGCTTTTCTTTTACACGTCCAATCTCTTGTACAAGAGCTGCACGATCGCTGATTAGCTTTAGCAATTCTGCATTCATTTCGTCAACACGCTGTCTTAATTGATCTAGTTCTTGGTTACTCACAATTATCATCCTTCCGCTGTTTGTTTTCCCAATTTTCCAACAATTGAGTGTGTTTTCCTTCATGATCACTGCCAGCCGCTAATATAATAATAGAAGCTTCTGAAAGTTTCGTATGAAGTTGGATCGATTTGATATATATTTTATATATTAGGGATTATTATAAAACAAAGAATCTTAAATGTCACGAAGAATTTACTTTATTAATTAAACGCTTTTAAGCATTAAAGCATAATAGTCAATTTTTATGATAATGGGGGAGTTAGTTTGGAGCAGTATAATCGCATTTTCGCCTTGGATATTGGCACTCGTTCAGTCGTTGGCGTCATCCTGGAAACTCGTGAAAATAGTCATCATGTACTAGATATGGTCATCAAGGAACACGATGAACGTTCTATGCTTGATGGCCAGATTCATGACATAGTGTCCGTCGCTGAGATTATTAAACAGATTAAAGATGAGCTGGAAATTAAATATGGTCCTTTAAAGAAAGTTTGCGTAGCAGCAGCCGGCCGGGCCTTGCGAACGGAAACGGCAAAAGCTGCGATCGACATTACTGGCAAGCCGATGCTGACGAAAGAAGATATTATGCATCTTGAACTGTCGGCTGTGCAGGAAGCTCAATCGAAAGCGGCTGAGAAGCAGCAGCTCGATAAGCATTATCATTATTATTGCGTTGGATATTCGGTATTATTCTATAAATTAGATGGAGAAGAAATCGGCAGCTTGATTGATCAGCAAGGTAAGGAAGCGGCAGCCGATATTATCGCTACTTTTCTGCCTCGTGTCGTTGTAGAGTCACTCATTGCGGCTCTATATCGAGCCGGGCTAGAGATAGAGGCACTGACGCTTGAGCCGATTGCCGCCATCCAAGTCCTGATTCCTCCCTCTATGCGAAGATTAAATGTAGCTTTAGTCGATATAGGGGCAGGAACGTCAGATATTGCGATCACAGACATGGGAACGGTCATTTCTTATGGAATGGTTCCTGTTGCCGGAGATGAAATCACTGAGGCCCTGAGTGATCAATATTTATTGGACTTTCCAATCGCTGAACAAATGAAAAGAAGCTTGCAATCAGGAGAGACTGTCTCCTTTTCAGATATTCTTGGATTTGAAACAGAAGTGCCTTCGAAAGAAGCTGTTGACAAAATCGATTATGCCATCGAACGCTTAACTTCATCTATCCATGAGGAGATCTTGCGATTGAACAATCAGCATCCTCCAAAAGCTGTGATGCTAATTGGCGGAGGCAGCCTGACGCCAGAACTTCCTGAAAGATTGGCTAAAAAGCTGGAACTCCCAGACAATCGTATTGCGATTAGAGGGACAGAGGCCATTCAAAAGTTAACAATCGAAAAACATTTGACGCACGCTCCAACACTCGTCACACCAATTGGGATTGCCATTGCATCGAAGCAAAGTCCGATTCAATATAAAACAGTCAATGTCAATTCTCAGCCAGTCCGTCTCTTTGAATTAACTCATTTAACTGCTGGAGATTGTTTACTGGCCGCCGGGGTAAAAATAAATAAACTATATGGAAAACCAGGGATGGCTCTAATGATTAATTACAATGGCCAATTGCTGACGATCCCAGGCAATTATGGGAAAGCCCCGATTCTTCAAAAAAATGGACAGTCCTGCTCATTAGATGAAGAAGTGGCAGACGGTGATGAATTAACAGTTATAAAAGGAGAAGACGGGGATCAGGCAGCGATTCAGATGATCGATCTTCTAGAGGACGCATCGAGTATAACGATTATGCTTGATGGTCAGCCAAAGGAAGTGCCGATTTCGGTAAAATTAAACGGAGAACATTCATCATTGGATGCTTGGCTATCCGACGGGGATATTATCGAAGCCTCATATCCTACAGTCAGGGAATTTCTTCAGAAAGAGCAGAAACAAGATTGGCTGTGTCAATTAGCCCCCTTTTCCGTCACAATTAACGAAAAGAAAACGTTCTTCCCGGCGCTATCGGCAAAGTTACTGATCAATCAGAAGGAAGCTAAGCTATCACAGCCTTTGTCAGAAGGAGCACAGCTCGAAATCATTCCAGCTCCTCTTCAAACTGTAGCTGCTATTGCAGAGGCCAAACAATGCATAATGGAACAAACAATTCCTGTAAAGTTTAACGGGGAGGAAATCAAGTTAACGAAAACATTAACCGCTTTTTATAGAAATGGCGAAATGCTTTCTGCACATCAAGCTGTGCGAGCTGGAGATGTGTTAACAGTCGAATCGGAAAAAATGAAACCCTTTATTTTTCAAGATTTGTTTAGACATGTAGAAGTGAAAATGCCTGCGCAAGGCGGCGGAAAATTCACACTGCTAAAAAATGGAGAAAAGACGACTTTTTATGAACCCCTGCAGCCCGGAGACCAATTGGAGATCAGCTGGGACAGTTAAAAAACGCGGCCTATATGCCGCGTTTTCTTTTTATAAACTTTTCAATTGTTCTTTCGTAATCTTCCAATGAGATTCATGCCAGGAGGACTGACCGTCAACGATTAAAAATGCCTGCGGGGATTGATGCACCACATCAAATTCTTCAGCAATGTATGCGGACAGCTCTCTTGATTCCTGTACAGCTAAATAATAGCCTTTCTCCTCTGGATGTTCATTTAAAAAAGACAGCATCTCATCGTACGCATTAGAACTAACCGGACAAGTTAAGCTGTGTTTCATAAAGAAAAATCTTTTTTGTTCCTCTAGAATTTGTTCGAACTCTGCAATTGTTTCAATTTTCTCCACTTTTTCATTCACCTTACCTTTTCAATTATTGAACTATTCTTCCTTGCTATACTATATATTTATTCCCTCCGAAAACCTATAAAAACATTCATTTTGTCAAATTAATTCCATAAGAAAAAGCGAGTTCTAGCTGAGCTCGCTTTTTCTCACATTATTTATTATTCTTTTTATTGTTGTTATTATAATTGTTATTGTTGTTGCGATTATTATTAGATCCTTTGTTTCCAGACGCATTATTTACTCCGCTTGGATTCGAGCTGTTCGCGGAAGCTGTGCTGTTTTTATTTGCATTCTTTTCATCCACACCCGCGTCTGCTGCATTAGAGTAAGCAGAAGATGCCGGTTTTGATGAATCAGCGGATGATTTATTTGAGGATGAACCAACTGATTTTTCCGTTTGGTCAAACGCTTTTTTCGTTTCTTCTAGCTTTTGTGTAGCTGTGTTAGTGGCTCCTGTAATTGCTTGTTCAGCTACTTTTTCAGCTGAATCCAGCATGTCCTTTGTTTCTTGATCATTCGTCGCGTCTTTTTCAGTTTGTTTAATCGATTTCACTTTATCTACAAGCATATTCGATTGCTCTTGAACGGTTTTAGAAAGTGTAGAAGTCTTATCTTTAGCTACAGATGCAAGACCGCTGCCCTTTTCTTTCGCCACTTCCGACCATCCGCCGGCACGCTCTTTTAATGTTCCAGCTTGTACATTCAAGTCTTCGCGAAGCTCTCTGCCGGACTTAGGAGCTAGAAATAAAGCTGTTGCTGCTCCAACCATTCCGCCGACCAATGCGCCAATCATGAAATCTTTCGTATTCATACTGCCATCATTGTAATTTGGATTTAAATCAAAATTATCATAGTTTGGGTTCGTATTGTTTTTCATCATTAGCCTCTCCTGCCTTCTCATTAATAATTTTTTAGTATTTTGCGCGCTGTACAGATGTTTCTGTAGGCGTTAATGCTTCATTTCTTAAAGGTGGTGCCTGTTGTTCTTTCGTATCTTTAAACTTCTCAACTAACTGCTTCACAACATTTCCCCATTGAACCGCCTGGGAAATCTTATATTGGTTTCTTTCCATTTGTGAAGCAACAGTTGTTGTCACTTTCTTTAATGAAGTGTTTAAATTTTGAACAGAAGAACCTACATCCTTCACTGCGTAAACCACAGTATTTAATTGCTCTGTTTTTTGTTGAATATCTTCAGCGAGCACATTGGTTTTGTGTAATAACTCTGCCGTTTCAGTTGTCACGCCTTGCAGCTGCCCTTCTAATCGATCCACTGTTCTAGAAAGGCTGTCTAATGTTTTGTCGACAGATTTTAATGTTTTCGACACGTTTAATACGAGAATTAAAAACGCGATCGCTGCCACTGCAGCACTTAAGTACAAAATAATTTCCAAACCCGGACACCTCCTGCATTGATATATATAAAGTTACCCAACCAAAAAGGGTATTAAACACTCTAATAGATTTCTCTGAAAGAGATATAAATACCTGCATATTTTAATTTTTTTTGCCAAAACATACAGAATCCCGCTTTTACTGTCATTATTATCTGACATTCAGTACAATAATATGTAGTGAAAATAATGGATGGAGGAATGTAAATGAAAGATCCACGCATTGCTAAATTAGCCAAAAATCTTATTAATTATTCTTGTCAGCTGCAGCCTGGAGAAAAAGTGCTCATTGAAAATTTCGGGCTGCAAAGAGACTTGGTGACTGCCTTAGTGGATGAAGCATATAAAGCTGGCGGCTGTCCTTTTGTCTCCTTGAAAGATCATCGTATAGACAGGGCTCTGCTACTAGGAGCTAAAGAAGAGGCTTATGAGATGATGGCTGCGTTTGAGGCAAATGTGATGAAGGAAATGGATGCTTACATAGGTCTTCGCTCAGGAGATAATATCAACGAACACGCCGACGTACCAGATGAGAAAATGAAGATCCACGGTAATACGATTGGCAAAAAAGTACATCGCGATATTCGCGTGCCAAAAACGAAATGGGTCGTGCTTCGCTACCCGAATTCATCTATGGCTCAGCTGGCAAAAATGAGCACAGAAGCATTTGAAGATTTTTACTTTAACGTCTGTAATCTAGACTATGGAAAAATGGATGAAGCGATGGACAGCTTAGCGGGCTTAATGGACCGTACCGATAAAGTCCGCCTTACAGGCCCGGGCACAGATTTAACTTTCTCCATAAAAGATATTCCTTCCGTTAAATGCGCAGGGAGACTCAACATTCCCGATGGTGAAGTCTATACGGCTCCTGTACGGGATTCCGTGAATGGTGTCATCACGTATAATACACCTTCTCCTTATCACGGATTTACTTTCGAAAATGTTAAGTTAACGTTTGAAAACGGAAAAATTATAGAAGCAACCGCTAATGACACAGAACGAATTAATCAAATCTTTGACACAGATGAAGGAGCCCGTTATGTAGGGGAGTTTGCGATTGGGGTTAATCCATATATCCTTCATCCTATGCAGGATATTTTGTTTGATGAGAAGATTGACGGCAGTTTTCACTTCACGCCAGGAGAGTGTTACGAGGAAGCATATAACGGCAACCATTCCAACATTCATTGGGATCTAGTGAACATCCAGCGTCCAGAGTATGGCGGAGGTGAAATCTACTTCGATGACGTATTGATTCGAAAAGACGGCCGTTTCGTACTTCCTGAACTTGAAAAATTAAATCCTGAAAATTTAAAATAAATCTAAAAAAGGAGATTCGCAGTCCGCGAATCTCCCTTTTATTATTTTACTTGAATATGCTGTTCATAAGCAGCTTGGAACTTTTGAATGTCCCCAGCGCCCATAAAAATCAGCACACTGTCTTCATGGTCTTTAAGAAGAGACGTATCTTCTTCTTGCAGTAAACGGGCGTTATCGATCTTTCCCTGAAGATCTTCTATCGTCAGCTTCCCATGATTTTCACGGGCTGAACCAAAGATATCGCATAAATAAACGGCATCCGCACCGCTTAAGCTCGCCGCAAAATCCGTTAGGAATGTTTGCGTTCTTGAGAATGTATGCGGCTGAAAAATAGCAACGATTTCTTTATCCGGATACTTTTGGCGAGCTGAATTAATCGTCGCCTTAATTTCTGTCGGATGGTGAGCATAATCGTCAATTAATATTTGTCTTCCGGCCTTCTTCTCAGAAAAACGGCGCTTCACTCCACCAAATGTAAGAAGTCTTTCCTTCACGATTTCCGTATCAATTTCTTCATAATGGCAAAGGGCAATAACCGCCAATGCATTTAAAATGTTATGATCGCCGAAAGTCGGGATTTTGAAGTCCGCATAGAATGTGTTTCGGACAAATACATTAAATGCTGTTCCTTCTGGAGTTACTTCGACATTGCGCGCTTGGAAATCATTATCTTCACCGAAACCGTAGAATACGACAGGCACTTTAGCTTGAATTCCTTGCAAATGCTCATCATCACCACAAGCAAAAATGCCTTTCTTTACTTTCAGTGCCATCTCTTGAAAAGCAGAGAATACGTCAGCTACGTCAGCAAAGTAGTCAGGATGATCAAAATCAATATTGGTCATGACCGCATAATCAGGATCATAGGACAAAAAGTGACGGCGGTATTCGCACGCTTCAAAAACAAAGTATTTCGCATCTTTCGTTCCCTGCCCTGTTCCATCTCCAATAAGATAAGAAGTAGGTTCTGCTCCGCTAATTACGTGGGAAAGCAATCCAGTAGTGGATGTCTTTCCATGCGCACCTGTAATAGCAATACTGATGAAATTCTTCATAAAATCTCCAAGGAATTTATGATAGCGAATGACAGGTACGTCTAATTCTTTCGCTCTTTGGATTTCTTCATGATCATCAGAAAAAGCATTCCCGGCGATTACTTGCATGCCAGGCTGGATATTTTCAGCTTGAAAAGGAAGAAGGGGAATCCCTGCTTCTTCTAGCGCTTTTTGAGTAAAGAAATATTTTTCAACATCAGAACCTTGCACATCGTACCCTTTATGATGCAGCACTTGAGCAAGAGCACTCATCCCTGAGCCTTTAATTCCGACAAAATGATATGTTGTCATAACAGAACCTCCAACATTCGTCTATCCGTAAGCAGTATATGTGTACTGCCCTGATTTGTTTATCATAGACGACGGACAGCTAACTTTTCATATTCACACATTATAGCACTTTTTATTAAGAGTGACTATGAATAACAAAGAATAGGCTAATATAACCGCTCCGCCGCCTGTGATTAACAGGTTATGAAGAATCATCCAATCCAGCTTTGATTAAAACTCAACTTTTTCCAACCGGGGATTGGGCCGGTATTTACGCCCAGCTTTCGCCTGAGCTTCTCCATTCAGCATAACAAGATCCCCAGTGAATCCAATATGGATCTTCAGCAGGTTGCTGCCAACGCCATACATATCTACCGGAACTCCTTGTTTTTCAAATTCAGTAATGCGGCTTTCGTTAAAGCCCCCCGATACCACAATCTTCACATGGTTAAAGCCTTCTTGATCTAATGCCGACCTTAAGGCAAAGATCAGTTCCGCATTTACCCCGCGCGGATCAAACGTGCCAAGCATATGCTGATTTCTTAAGAAGTATTTATCAATTAATGTTCTAGAGGTATCAACGCGGACACCTTTCAGCTTCTTGCCAAATTCACGAGCCACCTTCAGTGAATCAGTGATTACATCGTTATTATAATCCACTAAGGTAATTAAATCATCATTAGGATAGGTCTCGGCATATGCTTTCGTTGCAGCTACAATATCTCCATTGAATAATTGAATAAGCGCGTGAGGCATTGTACCCATTCCCTCTTTTCCCCACCATTCATTCATTGCATGGGTAGCCATGGCTGTAGAGCCGCCAATGTATGCAGCATATCCATCGCCCGCTTGCTGTGTATAATGATCATCCCGGTCTCCCATGAAAATCACAGGCTTTTTCTTCCCTGATAGTTCTGCTGCTTTTTTGACATTATATACATTTGTTGCCACTGAGGTTCTTCGCCCTAAAATTCCGTCGATCACACCTTCGAGATAGCCAAATTCCTGATAGGGACCTTTGATCGTAAGAACGGTTTCAAACGGCTTGATTTTATCTCCGTCTTTTAAAGAATGAATCTCGAGCCGTTCGGGATGCTCAGAAAACTCTTTAATTAAAGCAATGACTTCATCTGTCCCGCAAAGCACCGCTTCATCTTTCTGGAAGAACTGCATCGTCACAATGTTGTCTTTATGATAATTGTTCGCTATTTCACGTGTTTTTAAAAAATAAACCGCTGAAAACCATCCGTCTTTAATCCGTGAGTCAAACTTAAACGTATGGTTGGTTAACCGTTTTATTTCCCCTTGCATTTTCAACTCAATTTCTTTCATCTTTTTAAAGCTCCCTCATATTCACTTGTTGTATATGCCCATTTTTTTAAAAAACAACAATCGGCCTCAGCCGATTGTTTAGCAGACAGGGTGAACCTTTTCACAAGCTTAGAGGATTCTCCCCTGTATCTTAACGTTGTATTCAATTAAAGAATACCATTTATCTTTATATTGTACTAGCCTCATTTAGGGTTTCTAATTCTTCTTCTGTGATCAGAACCTCACGCGGTTTGCCTGCCCGCTGTTCAGAGACCAGCCCTTGTTCTTCCATCATTTCTATAAGACGCGATGCCCGATTGTAGCCTACTTTAAAGTGACGCTGCAATAAAGAAGTTGATGCGCCGCCATGCTGCACAACGAACTCACAGGCTTCTGGAAATAAGCTGTCTTCGGTTTCTTGTATTTGCGCCTTCTGCAGGAGCTCTTCTTGTTTAAATAAGTAATTGGGCTCTTTTTCTCTGCGCACATGATCAACAACCGTATCAATTTCTTCATCAGAGACAAACGTGCCCTGCAATCGCACCGATTCAGAAGAGCCGTTATTTAAAAACAGCATATCTCCCCGCCCCAATAACTTCTCCGCTCCGCCGGTATCAATAATCGTTCTTGAATCGACTTGTGAAGAAACAGAGAAGGCAATTCTTGTTGGGATATTCGCTTTAATTAAACCGGTAATAACATCAACTGACGGCCGCTGTGTTGCCACAATTAAATGAATGCCGCAAGCACGGGCTTTTTGAGCAATCCGGCAAATTGATTCCTCTACTTCGGATGGTGACATCATCATTAAATCAGCTAACTCATCAATAATGATCACAATATACGGCAGGTGCTCACTTTTTTGTCCCAGCTTTTCTGCTTTTTCATTATATTTTGCTATATCACGTACAGCTGCATGAGCAAAAAGCTCATAGCGGCGCTCCATTTCTTCTACCGCCCATTTTAAAGCGGCTGTTGCAGCTTTCACATCCGTGATGACTGGACTGACTAAATGCGGAATCCCATTGTAAGGAGCCAGTTCAACCATTTTCGGATCGATCAGCAGCAGTTTTAACTCATGAGGCTTCGCCTTATATAACAGACTGACCAAAATAGAGTTGATGCAAACACTTTTTCCTGAACCAGTGGCTCCGGCAATTAAGCCATGCGGCATTTTTTTTAAATCCAGTACTGCAGGCTCCCCGGAAATATCAAGCCCGAGTGCTGATGTCAAAGGAGAACTGTTGTCTTGAAAAGCGGAACTCGACAGAATTTCACTGATTAACACCGGCCGGCTGTCTTTATTCGGCACTTCAATTCCAATGACTCGTGTCCCTGGTATCGGTGCTTCAATCCGCAGCGTCTTAGCTGCAAGACTCAGTTTAATATCATCTGATAAGTTAGTAATCTTGCTGACCTTCACTCCCGGCTCAGGCTCCACTTCAAATCGAGTAACGGAAGGGCCTACTGTTACATTGACCACTTTCGCTTTCACATTAAAGTTTTTAAATGTTTCATTTAACACATGGCTTTGACGCTCTACGTATTCAAAGCTCGCTTCCTGATAGACAGGAGGATTCAAATAGGATTTCCTAGGAAATTCATAGTCATTAACCGGCTCTTCTAATGCAACTGCTTTTTGAACCGCCGCAGGCTGATTGACACTCTGATGGTCTTCAAGATCCTCTTTGTGCTGTAAAAAAGTTTCCTCTTTCTCTACGATTTCATTCATTCCTTCGACTGGTGAAGGCACTTGCACGTTTTGAACGGGCTGTTCTTCTTGATATTCAGAAGCCTGTTCAATAACCGTTTCCTCTTGCTCTAATGATATATTCGTTGCTTCTGCCCGTGAAGAGGCATGGATCTGTTTAGATGCTGCTTCTTCTGAAACCTTTACTTTCCGAACTTCAGAATCTTGCATTCTTCCTTCATTTATAGCTGCTGCTCTATGACTATCGGAATTCTTGACGCTTTCTTGATGATCACTGTCCCTTGTTTTCTTACGCTGCAAGTTTTCTCTGTCTTGTTTAGACATGATCACATTAAATGGAGAATGTCTGCGTTTTCTCTTCCGCTCTTCAGATCTAGATGTTCTTCCCTCTTCAGGCAGCTTCCCTTCAAAATGTTCTGCAGGAGCCGATATTTCTTCTTTCCCTTGCTCGTTTTGCTGACTTTCTAAAGATGGCATTTCGTGAGTGTGCTCTTGATTTACTTCCTCACTTACTTCAAGTTCAAGAGGGTGAAGCGGTTCATCTTTTGTGAATGGCGGTGTTAAGCGTTCTTCTTGTTCTTTTCTAACAGGTTCTTCTACTGTTTCAACTACATCTGCCGGCAGTGATGCTGGTCTAGGTGAAGCCGTTATCTCTGCTTCCACATCATATGCCGTCCTCGCAGGTTCCTTCTTAAACAATAAGAGCGGATCTTTCTCAGCCGACCCATTCAACGGCTGTTCAGATACCTTCTCTACAGGTTTAGCTAGAGGAATGTCACTGGCTGCAGGAAAATGTTCTTTTTTGTTTCCAAGCTCAAGCAATGGATCATCTTTTATTCTCAGTTTATCTATTGAAGAAATAACCGGTCCTTCATCCATGCTGATTTGTCTTCTCATCTCTTGCTGAGTCGGTCTTTGTTTAAATCCATAAATCGGTGAAGGTATTTCAGTTGGCTGGAACGGCCGAGACGAGATCCGGTGATGACTTGTTTCTATTCGCTCGGGCTCTTGCTTTTGCCCGCCGTTTTGAGATTGAGAATGGGACGAATACCTCTTCTTGCTGGGAGCAGCTTGAGGTTCAGGCTGCTTTCTTCTTTTACGGTCTGAGGCATAACGGCCGCCGGGCAGCGGATATTCTCGAGTTGGATACTGATAAGCAATCTTTGCCGCTAATTCCTGATGATCTGTTTGATTAGCAGATTGGAATGGTTTCGCATTCTGCTCCCTTTTGGCAGACATTAATTTTTTTGATGGTCTATTTTCTTCTCCTGGTTGTTGGCCAGGTTCTAATTCTACTTCTATTTCTTCACGGAACAATCCCATGAATTTCTTAAACATACTCATGAATCATCACTCTTTCTATTAGAGAATCTTTCACCATTTTAACAGGTCTTACCTGCTTTTCGGTAGCGAAAACAGATTTTAGGTAAAAGGATTGAGAGATTGCAAGAATTTGTTTTCAAAAAATGGTCTTATTTTGATACAGTTCTCTCATTAATTAAACACAAATTCAGTAAAAAACAGCAGGCACTCTACTCGGCCTGCTGTTTTTCCTTATAATTGAATTAAGACTTCTCATCTTTTTTAACACGATTTTTTGCCATAATGAAAATAGGTTCAAGTACACCCTCTTCATATAGGAAAGAAAGAGCCGTTACCGGAATATGGCCATTTGTAAAGAAGCTCATTGTCATCTGAGCCAGCACATCATATCCCGTTTCATTGCGGATATCTCCAATGATCAGCACATCTCCATGAGGAACAGAAACGGTCATCTCACCTTCAACGGTTTCACTCATTTCCTTTAAAAACTTCTCATTTAATAACCGGCTGGCGTCATATCCATCATTCGAATTTAAGAAATAAAATACATTATCCGCAACAATATCTTTTTTCATATTAGTCGGAAGTGAACGAACATTAAAGCGCGCTACCTGCTGAACCTGCTCTTTGTTCCATCCTTCTCGTGTCATTAACTGCTCATCAATAAGCCGGTACGTATTCCCCAAATCAAGCGCATAATAGATTCTTGTTTCTGCGGTATGCTCGTCCATGAGAAATGGCACACCCTCAGATGCTTCTTTCGGAAAGGAAGTCGAACGTATAACAGGAAAGATATTCTTTTCTTTATCTGATAACGTATGCTCACCGCCCATGACGGCCAGTGCCTCTTCCGTATAATAAACCACTTCATCAATGGCTTTTTCCTTCTCTTGATGCCACTTGGCAATAATGCCAGGAAGCGAGATCGTGATCCCTTTGCTCGTATCTGTGTTTTCTATTCTCAGCTCATCTTTTTTTCGGTCAAATGTAAAAGAACGATTCTCTGCTTCTAATCGCTCCGTTAGAATTTTTTTTAATTGTATAGAATCCAATGGTTCTGCTCCTTTCATCATCCTTGCTGCTGATTTTAACACCTATTCTAACAGAAAACGGGCTGTCCCCATAGAAGCAGCTACCTCTTCATTCGAGAAGTATCTGCTTCTTTCCACCCGAGGACAGCCCTAATCATTAAAGCTGGTTAATAAATTGCTCAATTTCTTCCTGTGTTTTCCGGTTCTTGCTGACAAACCGTCCGAGCTCTTGGCCACTCTCAAAAGCGACAAAGCTTGGGATCCCGAAGATGTCCATTTCAATGCAAAGATCGATGAACTGATCGCGATCGACATAGACAAATGTGAAGTCTTTATACTTTTCTTCAAGTTCCGGCAGAAATGGCTCAATCACTCGGCAATCCGGGCACCAGTCTGCGGAGAACATAAACAAATGTTTGCTTGATTCTTTCATTTGCTGAAACTCTTCTATAGAAGCTAATTTTTTCATGTCTTATTTCCCTCCTGTGGAAATGGTCATTTCACCATCTCTAATCCAGCCTTTTTTCCTCATAAATTCCGATACCGCTAAGCTTATCACAAGCGGTCCGGCGATATGAAGCAAAATGACTTGAAGCAATACTTCCGGTGTAAATCCCATCACCGTGAAAGTCATAATCTGACCAACAAATCCTGATGTACCCATACCTGCTCCAGCGGCATTGTTCATCATTGGCCAAACCGTCGTGCCAATCGGCGCTAAGATCATGCCTGCAACAGTCGGAGGGATCAAAATTCGCGGGTGCTGAATAATATTCGGCACTTGCAGCATCGAAGTGCCAAGTCCCTGTGCCACAAATCCGCCGAATTTATTTTCACGATAGCTGGCAATGGCAAATCCGATCATTTGCGCGCTGCATCCAATCGTAGCGGCTCCGGCTGCCAATCCATTTAAATCCAGCATTAATGCGATGGCAGCACTTGAAATAGGAGCCGTTAACGCCCACCCCATTAATACCGCTACTAAAATCCCCATCGTAACTGGACGCTGCATAGTCGCCCATTCAATCCAGCTGCCAAACCATTGCATGAATTCCGCAATGCCAGGACCGATTAAAGCGGCCACTGAATAGCCGGCGCAAATCGTGATAAAAGGCGTGACAATAATATCTATTTTCGTCGTCTTGCTGACTGCTTTTCCGATTTCTGCTCCAAGCAATGCCGCAACATAACTGCCTGCTGGGCCTCCTAAAGCCGCACCGGCAGCCCCTGTCACTACGCTTGCAAATAATACAAGCGGAGGAGCATTTAATCCGTAAGCCACCGCAATGCCGATCGCCGGTCCCATCAGGCTGATCGACAGCTTGCCCATTTCTATGAGAAAAGGCAAATTCAACTGCTCGCCAATGGTCTTAATAATTAATCCTATAATTAAAGAACTGAATAGACCTAAAGCCATAAAGCTTAACGCTTCAATGAAATATACCTTCGGTGAAAGCGATACACCTTTTTTCTGTAAGAAATTCTTCATCTGCACACGTCTCCCTTACACCTTTTTTGACCAGTGTAAAGACAATTATATACCGTACTGTACACAAAGAAAATGTTTATTTTAACGCACCCGTAAGCCATTGTCCCGCTAATAAATGAACGACATGTGTAAACATTTCTTCCCTCGTCACTAGCCCATTTGTGAAGACACCGATCGCTCCTTCTTTTTGACGGATCTGCTGCCGCTTTGTGTAACGATCCATGACAGGCCCTAGTTCTTCACCTTGAAGGAGAAGCTCAGCCACCTCATCCGGAAGCAGGATTCGTGCTCCTCCAGCAATGATTGGCGGCTTCTCCTTTTCAAAAAGCGCGCCCCAATTGCATAGAAATAAACCATGCGGCGTTTTCACTACCCCGCCTTCTAACCCAACACCAAGGTCCCCATTTTCTAAATCGAGCGCTCTTTTAGCCCGATTGACCGCTCCTGTTATCGTTTCTTCATCCGAAAATGGCTGTTCACTGACCCCGGACGGCACCGAGCAGGAAATAACTTCTGTTTCTATCCCCGTTCTCTGAAACCCTGATATCACCGCCTGCATCTTCGGCTGGTTTTTTGACCCAATAATAATTTTCATTTTATCCTCCCAGATGTAAAAGAAGAGAATGCTTCAGGTAGCACTCTCGACTATGATCAAATGATCTTAACTATTCTTTTTAATTTGCTCAACCGTTGATGCGTCACATGCCTTTACAAGACGTATAATCAATTCTTTTGCCGCTGCGTAATCATCCACATGCACAATCGAAGCGTGGGTATGAATATAGCGCGAGCAAATTCCAATCACGGCACTTGGCACACCTTGATTCGTTGTATGTACTCGACCGGCGTCCGTTCCTCCTTGGGAAACAAAGTATTGATAAGGAATGCTGTGGCTTTCTGCCGTATCTAAAACAAACTCCCTCATGCCTCGATGAGTAACCATCGTCCGGTCAAAGATACGCAAAAGCGCTCCTTTTCCCAGCTGTCCGAATTGGTTTTTATCGGCTGACATATCATTTGCAGGGCTCGCATCAAGTGCGAAGAAAAGATCAGGTTTAATTAAATCAGCTGCGGTCTGCGCTCCTCTTAATCCCACTTCTTCCTGAACCGTGGCACCGGAATATAAATGATTCGGCAAGTGTTCATCCTTCAGCTCTTTCAGCAGTTCAATAGCTAACCCACAGCCGTAGCGGTTATCCCAGGCTTTCGCCAGAATCTTCTTGCTGTTGGCCATCGGTGTAAAAGCTGATACTGGAATGATCGACTGCCCAGGTTTAATGCCGATCTTCTTCGCATCTTCCCGGTCATCCGCTCCAATATCGATCATCATATTTTTCATTTCCATTGGTTTTTTGCGCTGATCGTCTGTAAGCAGATGGGGCGGAACTGAACTGACCACGCCTGTTACCGGTCCATGATCGGTTTGAATTTCCACTCGCTGAGCAAGAAGTACCTGACTCCACCAGCCGCCCAATGTTTGAAAGCGAATCATGCCATTTTCCGTAATCGCCGTAACCATAAAGGCCACTTCATCCATATGACCCGCCACCATGATTGTCGGACCTTGATCTTCACCCTTTTTTAAACCAAAAATACTGCCTAGACCATCTTGAACAATTTCATCCGAGTATGGAGTCAGCTGTTCCCGCATAAATTTGCGTACTTTATGTTCATTTCCAGGCGCACCAGGAAGTTCTGTTAATGTTTTAAAAAGCTGCAATGTCTCTTGATTCATGCTTTCGACCCCTTTACTCATTTTCTCCGCTTCTAATGCCGCGTTTCTTTTATCTTACAGAAAATTTCGTCCGCTTGCTAGCCAGGACTAACTCAAAAGAATGATGCAATGAAAAGGAGAATCTTTAAGGGCAGCAAGTGTAGTCTGAATTTGTTATTCAGTTTGCCCTCTAATTTGAATCTGTCACTGTTTAACTATTATACTTAATGAAATAGTTTACTTAAAAAGTATTGGATACTTTTAAAATATTTTGTGATTCATGTATACTATGAATATGAATGGAAAAACAGGGGGGAAAAGAATGAAGATGAATTGGGGCACGTTTTTATTAGGAGCTGCTGCTGGAGCAGCCGGAGCATTAGCTGTGAATGAGGGTTTATCAAAGACTACTTATGTTTCCGCTGAAAAAGCGCTGAAAAGTGTGAAAGATGCATTCAAAAAAGAAGGCACAATTGACGGTTCATGGATTCAAATGAGACCTGAAAAGCTGCAGAAAACCGGCATGGAAAAAATGATTTATAAAGGCGGCATTACCCGCACAACAAGCGAAGGCAGCGAACAATTTGAATTCATTGCTGACTCGCAAACCGGCACAATTATGGATGTTTATAAAATTAAATAAGGACTCAATGTAAGTCCTTGATCGTTTGAGGGTGTTCCATTTGGAACACCCACTTTTTAGTGGTTGGTCAAATCCGTTCCTTATGTGAAGAGCTGATTGTCGCAATCAAATTGCTAGATACAGAGATCAGAAGAAAGAATACACCAACTTAAAGCAAATTCTGGTTTACTTTATTGCTAGAAGCGCAATTTCACGCTTTTTCAGAGGAAGAAACCTCGCTATTGATGGCTTTTTAGGTTCTATCAGCGGCTTCTTAAATTCTAACGGCGGCTTTGGACATTCTATCGGCGGCTTTTTAACTTCTAACGGCGGTTCGCCCCATTCTATCGGCGGCTTCTCCAATTCTATCGGCGCTTCAAGGTTTTATGCTTTCCAGTCATGCCCTCACCCGAATAGTTCAAATTGAAAAACCCGCTAACTTCGTTTCCAGATATTCGTGAATGCCTTCCTTGCCGCCTTCTCTGCCCAGTCCGCTTTCGTTCATTCCGCCAAATGGCGCGGCGGCTGCGGTTGGATTAATGTCATTGATTCCGACAATGCCAAAGTTCAGTTGTTCGAGTGCATTCATGGCTTTACTTAAATCTTTCGTATACACATAAGCAGCAAGCCCGTAATTCGTATCGTTCGCCATCTCCATTACTTCTTCTTCTGAATCAAAGAGAATAATTGGAGCGACCGGCCCAAATGTTTCTTCTCTATATATCTTCATGTCTTTTGTGACACCGCTAAGAATCGTCGGAGCATAATAGGTTCCTTTGTCTAGCCCCTCACCTGTCAGCCTTTCTCCTCCCGCTTCTGCACAAGCCCCTTTAGCCACCGCATCTCTCACTTGCTGATCTACTTTATCCACAGCAGCAGCATCCACCAATGGACCAATACTGATTCCATCGTCTAATCCATTTCCTG
Source organism: Bacillus ectoiniformans (assembly GCF_016908875.1). Taxonomy (GTDB): domain Bacteria; phylum Bacillota; class Bacilli; order Bacillales; family Domibacillaceae; genus Bacillus_BX; species Bacillus_BX ectoiniformans. Next base: position 35,521 of record NZ_JAFBES010000010.1, read on the forward strand.
CTTTCAGCTTCTTTACCCGGGAAATGAGTGTGCTAGTGAATTCTTCCGCAATCGAACGGTGGACGAAAATTCGATTCGGACTGATACAAGCCTGGCCAGTATTTAAGAATTTAACGAGCGCTACTCCTTTTGCTGCATGAACCGGATCCGCATCTCCATAGACAATAAACGGCGCATGGCCGCCAAGCTCCATCGATACTCGCTTTACATGTCTCGCTGCTTGTTCAGCAATTCGCTTACCCACTTCTGTGGATCCGGTAAAGGTTATTTTTTTCACATCAGGGTTTTCAATCAGTTCTGTTCCAATTTCAGCCGGATTGGAAGTCGAGATTAAATTTACAACGCCTTCAGGAATCTTGGCGTCAGCAAATACCTTAAATACTTCCCTCGCGCATAAAGGGGTTTGTTCCGCCGGCTTTAACACAATCGTACACCCTGCGGCAATGGCCGGTGCGACTTTGCGAGTAATCATTGAAACAGGGTAATTCCACGGGGTGATCGCACCGACTACTCCGATCGGCTGGCGAAGGACCATGAACCGCTGATCTCTTCTCGGCGCGGGGATCGTCTCTCCGTACACCCGTTTCGCCTCTTCTGCGTACCATTGCAGGAAATCAGCTGCATATTGCACTTCGTTTCGCGCCGCTTTTAACGGCTTTCCCTGCTCAATTGTCATTAATCTCGCAAGCTCTTCTTTTCTTTCGATCATCAATTCATAAGCTCTGTATAAATATTGAGACCTTTCATATGCGGTGAAGCGCGACCATGATCGGAAAGCTTCTTTCGCCGCTTGAATGGCTGCTTTCACATCTTCCTTATTGCCATCAGCCACCTGCTCTATTTCTTCGCCGTTTGCGGGATTATACACTGAGAATGTCTGCTTTGATTGTGATTCGATCCACTGTCCATTTACATATAGCACATTAACAACCTCCAATAAAAAATTCTCAAATAAAAGAATGAAGAGCCTGCACCCCTCATTCTTATCATAATATTCTGAATAATAATCGTAAATAAAAATTGGTAAAATCTTTCTATGCTGTTTTTGTCGTGTCTGCTTCTTTTGCTACTGATGATTCCATCCAGTTCTTTTCAAGCAGAAGCCATAAAACAATGCCTACACCAAGTCCCCAGGCAGCACCTTGAGTCGCAAGTACAGCTCCGATAATAACCGCGATCCCTTTTTCTAAATTTCCTTTTTCCTTTAAGATTTCCATCGCTAAATATCCGCATAAATAACCTTGAATCAGCATCGTAAGTGCCATCCCAATATTGATGCCTGGCTGGAACAATGAAACGACCGGCCCAAGCATTAACGCAATACTCATCCCCCAAAAGATCCCTGTTGCTCCTCCCCAATAGCTGTCAACTTGTGCTCTTCCATTATTCATGTAGCGGTTTAATACAAGAACTTGCCCACCTGTCCATTGCGGTCCGGATAGAGGCAAGAATGGCATAAACACACCTTCAATGAAATTACGGATTGAAACAATGATGCTGTTTCTGCCTGCATCGAACACAACCTTTTCATCTGTCCGTACTTCATCTGCACTTTTTAATAAGGAACTTACGACTAACACATCACCAAAAGCGATGATATAAGCGGCAATAGCTAATGGCAGCGCTTTCATAAAGTAAGAAAATTCAGGAAAACCTACACCAAATATGCTGTAATTCGCAATAATCTCTCCAATTGGGATCGGTACTAAGCTCCAGCTGATCGTTGGGGCAGAAACTTCTCCAATCAGGATGCCGACAGCGTAAGACAAGGCAAACGGAATCGCAATGCCAAACTGAGCAACATATCTGAAAAATGGATAACGTTCTCTTAGAGGCGCAGCCGTATTTGAAAACATCATGAAGAATCCAAAGGCAGCTCCAAGCAGAATCGTCACTGGCATAGTCCATACGCGGCCGGTAGCTGAAAACTCACCGAAGACCGCTGCAAAACCAGCTCCGAGCAATATACCTGCCTTTAAAGACAGCGGCAGTCTTTTAACTAAAACATCTGCCCCTTTAAATAGTCCCATTAACAGAAATATGAGAGCAACGGTTAACTGCAAGGCGATTAAAGCGAGTATTCGCTCTTCTCCTTCTGGAAATCCAGTTAAGAATCCCACATAAAGCGGAATACCTGCTGTGATCCAGCCAGCAATGGACGGATCACCGAAATGAGTGTGCAAGAGATAGAGAAAGTTGTTAATGATCACAAACGCAATCGCTAATTCAAAAGGAATGCCGAGCACATCCATCATCACAGTTGTAATTCCCATTGGCACTACGCATAAGATGGCTCCTTGAATCCAGTCAGGGTATTCCAGCTTATAATGAACAAAGGGGAGCCTAAATTTTAAAGCCCCAAGCATTGATGGCTGTTCGCCTCCGTCATTTCTCTTACGGTATAATCCCATTCCCTCTCACTCCTTCAGTCTTTTTATATTCATAAAGGCATAAAGACATTGCCAGGAATGTTGCCCGAATACACTTGATTCCTGGCTCGAATAGACTGATCGCCGCTTTTAAAGGCTATTTATACCGTTTGTTTTTGCACATGCTGAACGAAATCCATTAACTCTTTCGCGAACATTTCCGGCTGTTCAAGCATAATGTAATGCCCGGAAGCTGGAATGCGAACTAAATTCAGATCTGGACACACCGCTTGGAGAGCTTCGGCAGCATTTGGAGGCAGCAGCCGATCCTCTTCTCCTAAAATGGCGCACACAGGAATCGACAGGGAAGCTATCGTCTCTTTTCCTTCCTTATATTGATCGCAAATTTTAAAGTCGGCATAAGCAATCTCGATTGGACACTTGTCGAGCTCCTGCCTCTCTTCCTCTAACAGCTTCTCACTTGTTTCTTTACTGTAAGATGCTAAAAATAATGAGTTCGGAAATTCACCAGAGGCTAATCGCTGAAGCATTTTTTCGTGTACCGGCAATTCATAGAAACTCGCCGCGAGCACCACCCCCTTCACCTTTTGGTTTCTGGCTGCCAGTTCCAAAGCGATCAAGCCCCCCATGGAATGCCCGATGACCACTGTATCCTCTTGAATCGTTCGATCTAAATAAGCCGCATAATCTTGGACTGACGTAATCACATTGCATTCATTCTCCCCATGCCCAGGCAGATCAATCATTTGACTGCCAGCCGTATCCATATACTGGGCTATTGCCCTCCATTTACTTTTCGTCCCGCCAGCGCCGTGAATAAAAAGAAGCTTCATCTCGTTCATGCATGCCCTCCTAAAATCGTTTTTGCGATGACTAATCGCTGAATTTGATTCGTTCCTTCATATATTTGTGTAATCTTTGCATCTCTCATCATTCGTTCCACAGCATACTCTTGAATAAATCCGTACCCTCCTAACAGCTGAACCGCATCAGTCGTCACCTTCATCGCCACGTCAGATGCGAATAGTTTGGCCATAGAAGAAGCGCGCGTCAGTTCCGGATTCTTTCCGGTCGCTGTCAGATCATTCACTTTTGCTGCAGCTCGGTAGACAAGTCCGCGCGCTGCTTCAATTTGCGTGGCCATATCAGCCAGCATAAACTGAATGCCTTGAAATGAAGCAATATTTTTCCCAAACTGTTCTCTTTCCTGCACATAGGCGAGTGCCGCATCATACGCTCCTTGTGCAATTCCAAGCGCTTGTGCGGCGACAGTAGGCCGCGACTTATCAAATGTTTTCATCGCAATCAGCCAGCCGTCACCTTCTTCCCCAATCCGGTTTTCAGCTGGAATTCGGCAGTTTTCAAAATAAAGCTGTGCAGTCGGTGATCCTTTAATGCCCATTTTCTTCTCTAGTTTTCCAATATCAAAACCAGGCGTGTCTTTTTCTACGACAAAAGCTGTGATGCCATTGTCCGTCTGGGCAAATACCGAATAGACACTTGCCACTCCGCCATTGGAAATAAACATTTTTTGCCCATTTAAAATATAAGAATCTCCTTCTCGTACCGCGCGGGTTTTTAAGCTTCTGACATCTGATCCGGCATTGGGTTCCGTCAATGCATACGCAGCCACCTTTTTTCCAGCAGCCAAATCTGGCAGAAACCGTTTCTTTAACTCATCGCTTCCTCCAATCATAATCGGCAAAGAGCCCAGTTCCTGAACGACGGCTACTTGAGAAGAGGAAGCACAAACGCGGGAAATTTCCTCGACAATTAAACAAAAGCTTAATAAATCTAACCCAGCCCCGTTATACTCTTCGGGCATATTAGCTCCAATGTACCCATACTCAGACAAGAGAGCTAATATATCCATTGGGTATTCTGCTTCTTCGTCTATTGCCATTGCCCTCGGCTTGATTTTCTCCTGAGCCAGCCTATGGATTTCCTGTTGGATTTCTTGATGCTCTGGTGATAAATCAAACAGGTTGAGCGTCTGTTCTTCTGCAGTTTTCATTTAACTTCCTCCTCACTCATGGCAGCTAATTGATTGACAAGAACGAACTTTTGCAGCTTTCCGCTCGTCGTTTTTGGAAGACTTGCCACCATATGATACTCTCTCGGTCTCTTATACTTCGCTAATCTTTTTCCGTCTAACAAAAATTGATCCAGCTTCTCTTTCGTTAACTGGCTTCCTTCTTTTCCAACCACAAACGCGACGACCACATGACCCCATTCCGAATCCGGCTTTCCAATAACTGCCGCTTCAAGAACTTCCGGATGCTCAAGCAGCCGATCTTCCACTTCCCTCGGATACACATTTTCCGCGCCGGAATTGATCATATAATCCATCCGGTCCTTGATCCAGATATAGCCTTCCTCATCTTTATAACCCATGTCACCGGTATGGTACCAGCCATAGGCGAGTGCCTTTTCTGTTGCTTCTAAACGATTATAATAGCCATTCATCATGCAAGGCCCTTTGACTAAAATTTCTCCCGTTTCGCCAATTTGGCATTCGTCTTTCGGATCTGTAGGACTGCCATCTTCTTGCAGTCTGGCAATCTTAAGCTGATGTGTTAAAATCGCTTTGCCGGCAGAACCCGCTTTTCTTAGCTGGTCATCCGCGTAGAGAACGCTCATAACAGGCCCCATTTCCGTCGTTCCGTACATCTGCACAAGAGCCGCACTTGTTTTTTCCTGGAATCGTTCAATCAGAACCGGGGCCATAGATGCTCCTCCGTATCCTAAAAGACGCAGTGCAGAGAGGTCGTACTTTTCAAAGTTTTTGACATTCAGCAGCATATTCACCATCGTCGGCGCTGCAAACAAATGAGTAACCTTTTCTGCCTCAAGTGCTTCCATCACTCTCTCTGCTTCAAAGTGGTGCATAATGATGTTTGTCGCTGCCACCATGACCCTTGGCAAGAACGATGTATGCAATTCTGCCGTATGATTTAACGGCGCAACCGACAGTCCAATGTCCTCTTTATTCAATCCCATGCACTCAATCATCAGGAAATTATGATGAATCATATCCCGATGTGAATGAACGACGCCTTTCGGACGGCCGGTCGTTCCGCTCGTATACATCATGATGTAAATATCGTCTTCTGTAACAAGCACTTCAGGCTCTGTCGTGTCTCCTTTATTTGTCAGCTCATTGAAATCCAGAGAACCTTCAGGCGTTCCTTCATCTGTAAAAATGTAATGATCAACGTTTACGCCTAGCTGGATCGCGTCTCGGACGATCTCCTCCGTGCTTTTTTCGTAAAGCAATACTTTCGTGCGGGCGTCGTTTACGATAAACTGCAGCTCGCTTGCCGTTAACCGGTAATTAATTGGGTTAAACACTGCTCCAATCTTCGCTGAAGCAAAGAGTGCGACAACAAATTCACTCGTATTGTAGAGAAAGGTGGAAACCGTATCTCCTTTTTTCACGCCCAGCTGCATAAGGGCCGAAGCAAACCGATTGACTAAAGCATCCAATTCAGAAAAAGTAAATTGCTGATTTTTTTCTCTATAAATCAGTGCTGGTTTATCAGGATAGTTGTGAGCGGACCATTCAATTACCTCACCTACCGTTGTGCTCATTCTCCTGCCTCCCTTTTATTCATCTTTTCCAGTGGACCCGGCCGGCCTTTAATATTCGTAAAATCCTTTTCCTGTCTTTCTGCCTAAGTGCCCTGCACGAACCAATTTGCGCAATAGCGGAGCCGCCCGGTATTTAGAATCCTGTGTCTCTTCATACAAAGAATCCTGCACGAAAAGAAGTGTATCCAGACCAATTAAATCCGCTAAAGCTAACGGACCGATCGGGTGGTTAGCCCCAAGCTTCATGCCTTTATCAATATCTTCAGCACTCGCTACCCCTTCTTGTAACACGAAGACCGCTTCATTGATCATCGGCACTAAGATCCGGTTCACTGCGAACAGCGGCGATTCCTTCACATCGATCGCTTCCTTGCCAAGCGACTCTACTAGCTGTTTAGATGTCTGATACGTTTCCTCGCTAGTATCGTAGCCTCTGATCAGCTCTACTAATTTCATCACAGGCACAGGATTGAAAAAGTGAAAGCCCATGACTTTTTCAGGATTCGTCATGACACTGGCAATCTCTGTGATGCTGAGTCCTGATGTATTGCTGACAATCAACGCGTCTTCCTTCACCTCTGCGTCGATTTTTTTAAAGATGTCTTTTTTCAATTTCATGTCTTCACTGACCGCTTCAATGACACAATCCGCATCAGCAAGCATTCCCCACTCCGTCGATGTGGTCAGCATAGATTCATATTGATTCTTTTGCTCTTCATCCAATCTTCCCTTTTCAATAGCACGGCTCCAATTTTTATCCAGCTGTTTCAAGCCGCGAGTGAAATATTCCTTCTCCTTTTCAATCGCCACAACTTCATACCCTGCTTCCACACATACTTGCGCAATACCTGATCCCATTGTGCCAAATCCAATCACTGCAATCTTCTTCATAAAAATTTCCTCCTTATTTTCCGATAAATTCCGGTCTTCTTTTTTCAAAAAAGGCGGTAACACCTTCATTTTTGTCTTGTGTCATACAAATGTCTGCAAATAGCTTTGCTTCAAGTTTCTGTCCCTCCGCGAGCGGCATTTCCATTCCTTTTGTCACAGCTTCCTTCGCTTTTTGGACCGCTATTGGACCTCTAGACGCAATGACGGCTGCAAGCTCCATCGCTTTGTCCATCACATCACCTTCGACGACTTCTTCAATGAGGCCGCATCTCAATGCTTCATCAGCCGAAAGGAATTCACCCGAGAAGATCATTTTCATCGCTTTGCCCCTGCCGATCAGCCGTGGAAGCCGCTGTGTCGCTCCATATCCTGGGATAATGCCCAGCTTCACTTCCGGAAGGCCGAATGTTGAGTTAGAAGTGGCGAGACGGATATCACACGCTAGAGCCAGTTCAAGTCCTCCTCCGAGTGCAAACCCGTCAATGGCAGCAATGACCGGCTGCCCTAAATCCGATAGCCGATTAAAAACCGATTGCCCTCTTAAACAAAGCTTTTCTCCCTCTTCAGGCGTCAATTCTGGAAATTCTTTAATATCAGCGCCTGCGACAAATGCTTTCGTCCCTGCCCCATGGATCACTATGACACTTATAGTCTCATCGACTTGTAAAATCGCTTCTTCTAAACTATTAAATACTTCTTTATTTAATGCATTCACTGGCGGAGAGTCGATCGTAATAATCCCCACTTGATTCTTTTTTTCTAATCGAACTGTAGACATATAACCCCTCCTGCATTCTTGTTTGTTATACACTTACTATTGCAAGAGGCGTGCCAACAGAGGAAACCTTTATTTATTGGTTTTAGAAAAATAATGTGTTTCCATAAGAAACAGAAACCGTCTCTTTTAGAAACACTCGTTTCTTTAAGAAACAGCTTTTTCATTTTTATTGAATGACGTTCACAAAGAGAATATAATGGATGAATAATCTAAATTTTCAAACTCCATTACAGTGAATGGAGTTGACAAGGGGTTGTGTGGATGGAGATTTTTTCTTTAAGCGGAACAAGCGGAACTGGCAAGAGCACCAGTGCTTTATCTTTTGCTTACAAACATAAAATACCGGCGATTATTGATGATGGCTTATTGATCGTCAACGGTCAAAAAGTGGCAGGAACTTCTGCTAAATTTGAGAAGAACTCTCTGACTGCTGTGAAGAGAGCGACTTTTTTTTATGAAGACCATAGGAAAGAAGTACAAGCAGCCATTCAACATTTCTTTGTCAGCAAAATTCTCATCATCGGCACGTCAGATCGGATGGTGAAGCTGATTGCAAGCCGGTTAGAAATCGGAGACATTCAGCACATTTATCACGTAGAGGACGTTAGAACGTCCAGTGAAATCAAGATTGCTCAATTTGTCAGAAGAACAGAAGGAAAGCATGTCATCCCCATTCCATATAAACAAGTCGAACAGAACTTCTTTAAAAAGCTTGTTCAGCGCGGTGTAGAGATTTTTTCATCCAAAAAGGAACGCATCGGAGAAACAACCATTGTCCATCCCGACTTTCACCGCGGAGCGATCCACATTCATAAAAAAGTGTTTAAAGACCTCACTGAATCCAGCTGCTTATCACATAAAGAAGTCGAAGAATGCCAGTTAAACCAAATGAGTATGACCGGTCTTCCGGTGATCAAGGTGACGTTGACGCTCGTTTATCCAATAGCAGAAAATATCTTTGAACTGACCAAGAGAATTCAGGAACAGCTTCAAGAAGACTTCCTGCGCTACTTAAGTATTGAACTCGAGTCGATTCATATCAGCATTCAAATGACAGCAAAGAAAAAGAAACTCGCTCAATGAGTGAGTTTCTTTTTCTTTGCTTATACCTGCGTTCTCCTGGCAAACTGAGGAACTCTTTTCTCCACAAACGCATGAACACCTTCAGGAAAATCATGCTCATCTACAAATGAAGACTTCCCGCTCCACATGTCCGGCACACTGTTGATGCACTCACTGACCGATTGTTTAATTGCAAGCAGCGATGCTGGTGACTGGGAAGCCACGAGTTTCCCCATTTTAATCGCATACCGGTCCAGATCCGCTTCTTTCACTAAGTAATTCAGCATGCCTAAACGATGCGCATCTTCGGCTTTCAAGACGCGGCCCGTGTAGACTAAATCCTTTGCTAAACTCGGACCGATTAAATCTACGATCCGCTTGGCGAATTTATTATTTAACGTAATGCCAAGCTTGCCGACTGGAATGCCGAGCCTGGATTTCTCTGAACCAATTCGAATATCACAGGCAAGTGCTAATTCTAATCCTGCACCCATCGCCGGTCCGTTAATGACTCCGATCGTTGGGATGGCCAAATTTTCAAAGGTAGAAATGGCTTTTTCCATTAATACGAAGGCATGCTCCGCTTCTTCTAATGTGATTTGGCTAAACTCTTGAATATCAGACCCTGCTGTAAACTGCTCTCCTGCCCCCCTTAACAAAACAACTTTATTCTTAGGATTATCCAGCACCTGTTGGCCAATTTCCGATAATTGGTTCCACATATTAGCCGTCAATGCATTTCGTTTTTGTGGGCGGTGAATCGTAACAATAGCTAACCCAGCCGTTTCTTGAAGAGTGATCTTTGCTTGTTCTGCTTCCATTCGGTTAATGTTTACTTTCATAGTCATTCGCCTCCAATGTTATTTTCATGAAAAATTCTCTTCATCCCTAACTAGTAATGCAAAGCTCGTGCCAATCTCTATTAAAACAGTACCGACTGTCTCGCAATTAAAAGATTTGATATTTTTTCAGTTTCGCATAAAATGATTTTCTGCTGATTCCTAGAGTTCGAATGGCTTCTGTCTTGTTTTTGCTGTTTTTTAGTATAAATTCTATATGATCTTTCTCAGTTTGCTCTAACAGTTCAGACAATTTTATCGAATTTGGTTCTAATGTAGTTGCCATTGTTCTTGGTTGATAGGGTGCTGATTCTTCATGGGGTATGTTCAAAAAGAAATGATCAGGAAGGTCCGACAGCCTTATAAAGGAATTCGTGCATACCGCCACCATTCTCTCTAACACATTCACCAATTCCCGCACATTTCCCGGCCAGTCATATTGGCTTAATCGAGTCATGACCTCGTCCTCTAATCTGACATGTTTGCCGTATTTTAAACAGAGCTCATTGAGAATATTGCGCGTAATATATTCGAGATCTTCCTTCCTCTGTCTAAGAGGCGGAATATGAATCGGAACGACATTGATTCGATAATACAAGTCTTCACGGAATTCACCGTTTCTGATCATGTCACTTAAATTCCGGTGAGTCGCACAAATAATTCGGACATCGAGCGGGTAAAACTTCGTGCCGCCCACTTTCTGAAACTGGCGCTCTTGAATCACTCGCAGCAGCTTAGACTGCATGTTTAATGACATTTCCCCAATCTCATCGAGCAAGAGCGTGCCGCCGTTCGCCATTTCCAGCAACCCTTTTTTACCGCCTTTTCTGGATCCCGTAAATGAACCTTCTTCATAGCCAAACATTTCACTTTCAAACAGAGAATCCGGGATGGAAGCAATGTTAATCGGAATATAGGGCTGACTGTTCCGGTGACTCGCCTCATGAATTCCTTTCGCAAATACTTCTTTCCCCACCCCGCTTTCTCCATACAGCATGACTGTGGCATCCGTCCTGGCAATCTTTTTAGAAAGCCTGACTGCTTTTTGCATGTCTTCTGCTCTGCTTTCTAACTTGGAAAAGTTTCTACGGTCTAACTGCTCCCGCAGCTGCAGAAGATCTTCCTTGTATTTCGTCAGTTCTTCCTGCAGATTCGTCACTTCTGAAATATCCTTCATAATTGTAACAGCGCCAATCATTTCGCCATTCTCCATCAGCGGAGTAATATTGGCGCACACATCTTTCTTTAATGAATGGACATAACTGCAATCGTTAATTAGAGGTTTGCCGTCTTTAATAACAGATAAAATTCTGGCATCCGCCTCAATGTCAGTCAATTTTCGGCCGATAATCTTTTTAGCCGGCACAGCAAATTGAGTAGAATACGCCTGATTCACATAAACGATCGTACTATCTGTTAAAATAACGATGACTGCATCATGAAGAGACTCTAAGATAGACAATAAATGTTTCTCTAGCCTCATAAGACCTCTCCTTTACAAGCACCGGGACTACTTCTTTACTCTGCAGCTGTTTTGTATGAACAAAGCGGATTTCCTTCTGGCCAGTGCTCTTTGAAATATTGCTCTACATATGTATCGCTGATTTCCGATAATTCTTTTGGATTCCAATTCGGCGCATGGTCTTTATCTACAAGCACGGCTCTTACCCCTTCAAAAAAGTCATGCTGACCCATGAATTCAATGGCCATTTCCAGCTCCATTTCAAAGCATTCCTTCATCGACTTCGTTTTTCCTCTCTTGATTTGTTCCATTGTTACCTTTAAGGAAGTTGGCGATTTCTTTAGAAGTGTATTCCTCATCTCCTCAGCCCATTCATCACCCGCAGCTGCAGCCGAACCTAAAGAATCTACAATCTCCTCAACCGTATCGAAGCCGAAGTGCTCTTTTATTTTCTGGGGGTTTAATGTTCCGGTTAAAGATTCGTCTGCCTGAGACACATCTTGAATTAGGCGCTGCAGCTGACCTTCGACATCAGCTGACTTCCAATCCCCATTTTTAATTTTCTCTTCAAGCTCAGTCCATCTTTCACTGTTTATATAATAATCAGCTCCCCCAATATCCAGTAAATCTTTTGCCGTAATAACCGAAGCTGATAAGGCTAAATAGAGAGCCATCTCTCTTGGAAATTTATTGAGAAAATAGCTGGCGCCGACATCTGGAAAGAGCCCAATATTTTGTTCCGGCATGGCCCATTTCGTCTTTTCAGTGACGATTTTAAATGAAGACCCTGCTGCCATTCCAACTCCGCCTCCCATGACAATCCCATTCATATATACAAGTACCGGCTTCGGATATTCATGCACCAGCATGTCCATCTTATACTCGCTGGAAAAGTATTCTTCTGCGAATGTTTTATCACCTGACATGGACTGTTCCCGAAGCGTCCTTACATCTCCACCTGAACAAAAAGCTTTTTCTAACATGCTTTTCATGCAGACTAATTGAACTTCTTCATCGTTTTTCCATTCTTTCAGCTGCTGATAAATACTTTTAACCATACCTAAAGACAAGGCATTCAACGCCTTGGGACGATTTAATATAATCCAGCCTACTTGATTATTCACTTCAAATAGCACTTCCTGTTGACTCGTCATTGAAATATCCTCCTATGAAATAAATAGAATTTTCTGTATTTATTTAGTATACCATATTCACAGCGGTTTGCACTGAAGCGATGAATAATTGAAAAGGGCGACTATGAATCATAACTTCTGCCAAAATAGTTATTCCAACAATACCAGTTATGAGAAATCAACAGACACAATAGAAACGAACACAAAAAGACGGACTCGAAAGATCCCGTTTATCCGGGTCTTGCAAGTCCGCCTCTATGGACGAGCTGATTATACTCTGAATTTTGCTTCTGAGCGATAGATGCGCTGGCCTTTAGAAGAGAATTTCTCTTCATATTCTGTCATAATGTTTCCTTCATAGTCGCTATTATGCAGGTCTAAACTAACGAAGGTTAATAACATTCCATACTCGGAAAAACTTTGAAGAGAGTATTCAAACAAACCTTGGTTGTCTGTTTTAAAATGGATTTCTCCTCCTGACGGCAGAATATCTTCGTAACGCTTCAAGAAGGTTTTATACGTCAGACGGCGTTTCGCGTGGCGCTTTTTAGGCCATGGATCTGAGAAGTTTAAATAAACTCTGTCCACATCGCCTTTCTGAAAATAATCTGTTAAATCTTCCGCGTTGACATTCAATAGCTTCACATTCGGAAGCTCTGCTTCAATTAATCGTTCTAATGCTGTAACGATCACGCTTTCAAACAGCTCAATTCCAATATAATTAATATGGGGATTCGCTTTGGCCATTTCAGTAATAAACTGTCCTTTGCCTGTCCCTACTTCAATGTGAAGCGGCTGGTCATTTCCAAACGCTTCCGTCCACTTGCCTTTATATTCTTCCGGATTAGGAATTACGTAGTGCGGGTGATCCGCAATCAATTCCTTCGCCCATGGTTTATTTCTTACGCGCATGATGACACCTCATTTTAAAATTTTCGTTCAAACCATACCATGACTATCTAACAGTTGCAAGATAATTTTTGACAGCATCAGCATTCAAGAAAAAAAGGAATCCACCACTCGGCGTGAATTCCTTTTCCGCTATAGATCTACTCACTTCAGCAGCTGATGCTCCTCAGATTCGTGTCAGGACAAGTATTGTGCTGATGTCAGAAGAAAAAACGATGCAATTCAGCGAGCCTTTTATTCATTTCGTGAAACCGGTTAGCTTCTTTGTTCCACTGAGTAGACAGCAAGACTTGGGCGAGCATGTACCATTGCATTCTCAATTTTAAATGCGGAGTCATTGTAAGCCCGTACTCCAACAGCCAGCTCTCCCATTGGTCTTCTTCCACATACTCATGCAAAAGCATGCCTAAATCAATCGCCGGATCGCCAATCATCGCTCCGTCCCAGTCAATCAAAAAAAGCTGGTCATCATCAGACAATAGCCAGTTATTATGGTTCACGTCACTATGGCATACCACATATTCTTCATGCTGAATATCTGACAGATGATCGGACATGAATTGAAAGGCCAGCATCACATCAGGGTGGGCTCGGAGTTCTTCATCCATTCGGTCCTTTAGCTCTTTCAACATCATCGCAGGCTGAAAATTCTTCTTCCCGAGTCTTTCAAGCATAGATAGGAGCGGTTGAGAAGAATGAATCTTGCTCATTAATTTGGCCACCCGGCTTTGCCCCATTTCTTTAGGGTGCAATTCCCGGCCATTCAGCCAATGCTGAGCTGATATAACATCACCGTTTTCGAGACGCTTTGTCCAAATCAGCTTCGGGACAATCCCCTCCGCAGACAAAACAGCCAAAAAGGGAGAAGAATTTCTTTTTAGAAATAGCTGCTGCCCATCGTGTCTCGCTACATATGCTTTTCCCGTTGCTCCGCCGGCAGGGGTGATTTTCCATTCTGTCCCTAATAAATGTTCCAACTTTATTCACCTACATTTTTGTTTAGCTGCAACTGTTCATTTCAGAAATTAAAAAAGACAGCTATCGAACATATAAACAATAGCTATCTCTTATCAGTTCATTCGAGCGATTAAGCTTAGCACTTTTCGTCTTATATTCACTATATTTTAACACGAAAGTTTAAATTTCGCCATCATTCGTAAATAGACACGCCTTTTATAATCAACGTACACAAATATAACAGGAGATGGGCTCTGCATCAAGGAAATCTTCAGCCTCCCCCAATACGGTAGTGCCTGCTTGAGTGCTGTCGGCAATGATCTTCCAGGCGGATGATCGTTTCGGCAGAGCGATTCTAGCCTTTTCATCAAACGGATGAAAAACCAACAAAATTTCAAGCCACTCACCGTAAGACTGAACATTTCCAAACAGCATAATCAGCGGACCATGATCACCTGAACATTTGACAAGATGACGACGGATGCTGTCTGCGTCTCTTAGGCGGAACGCTTGATGGCTTTTCCGAATAGCAATCATGCCCTTGATGTATTCAACATTCTCTCTGTTATCTTCGAGACGGTTCCAATCGAGCTGATTGATTTCGTCTGAACTGGCATAGCTATTTTCTACGCCATGTTTCGTCCGAAAGAATTCCTGTCCGCTATGAAGGAAAGGAATTCCCTGCGCCATTAAAACCATCGATGTGGCCAGCCGCTGACGCTTTTTATTCTTTTCTGATTCACCAGGAAAGCAAGCTTCAAGCTTATCCCACATCGTGTAATTATCGTGAGATTCCACATAATTGATCGTTTGATCTGGCTCATTAAACAGCCCCGCATGACCTTTCAGCCCGACACTCCCGGCTGCCACTTGAAAAGCATCTTGACACAATGTTTCTCTCCCTAATGCATAGCCAAGATCATATAAATTAAAGGTGCTTCCTTTAATTGCATCCCTAAACCAGTCATTAAATTGGGCAATGCCAGCGAGCTTTCCTTGATTATGAATATTGGCTTTGTCTTCTTTAGGAAGCGGTGTATTTAAATCCCAACCTTCCCCAAGCAGGATGGTGTCGGACTTGATCGCCCGTACTAACGCCTTCGCTTCATTCATTGTGCGTACATCGAGAATGCCCATTAAATCAAATCGAAAGCCGTCCACATTATAGGCAGTCAACCAGTATTCAAGTGAATCTAATATAAACTTGCGGGCCATCCTTCTCTCTGAAGCAAAATCATTGCCAACTCCTGTGCCATTTGAAGGCCGGCCGTGGTGATCATGCCTGAAGAAATATCCCGGTACAATTCGTTCAAATGCGGAGGTTTCTCGAATATAGACATGATTGTACACAACGTCCATGATCACGCGGATTCCTTCTTTATGAAGCTCCTCGACCATCGTTTTCAATTCCACAATCCGACAATAGGCATCTGATGGGTCCGTACTGTAGCTGCCTTCTGGCACATTGAAGTATAATGGATTATATCCCCAGTTATAACTTGCTCTGGGCAAATTGTCTGACACCCCAAAAAAATCATTAAACGGAAGCAGTTCTAGATGAGTAATTCCGAGCTCCTTTAAATAGGCGATACCGGTTTTCTGATGATAACGGCCAGCGGCTTCCTTTTCCGTCAGCGCTAAATACGTTCCTTTTTGCTTCATTCCGCTATCAGGGTGAATAGAAAAGTCTCTTATCGAAGCTTCATAAATAATCGCATCAAGCGGCGAAGAAAGTGGAGGAAGATCATGACGGGGTACTTTGCATTTATTCTGATCCACAACCCTAGCCCATTCACTGTGAAGAGAAACAGATTGTGCGTAAGGATCTACTGCTTCCTGCCAAGTTTTATTCACTCTCAGCTTGTATTGATAGAAGGCGCCATCAAAGTCACCGTCCGCCTTTAGGCGATACACTCCTTTATCTGTCCGCTGCATCTGATAATAATCGACTTTGCTGCTTTCTGTTTTCTTTATCTTTACAAACACTTCCGTCGCAGTCGGAGCCCATAAATGGAAAGCGGTAGATGCAGAGGTATAGAAGCTTCCTAAATCTTTTCCGTTATAATAAAAAAGGTCATCAAATTCCTGTGACCGGATCACCGCTCCCATTTGCAGGTCGGTGCGCATTCCCCGTTCATCGGTCACGATATGCTGAACGCCGAATTCAGGCATCATGGAGGTACGGCATGAATATTTTACATATTGATCCATGTGAATGGTTTCAATCACTTCTAGCAGTATGAGTTCATCTGGAGCTTCAAGAAAAAAATGCTGTTCTTGACCCTTGTAATCATCAACCGGAAGAATGATTGTAATTAAATGCAGTCCATCTAAATACGCATGAAATGGCCGAGTGTGAATCATAGTAGCACCTCTTTTCAATTCCTTTCTTGATCTTCTTCATGTAAAAAAAGAAAGGTATCCCCTTCCTCCCATTCTGGACGGCGGACGCTTGTCGTTTGTGCATAGGCCAGTAAGCTTTTTGCTGCTTTCAGCTGAGCTGTTTTGAGAGGGGATTTTAAATTCCGCAGTTGAGTAAACCAGCTTTCAAACCGTCTTTCGTCAATCAGGTGCAGATCTTGGGGAGCGCTTGGATAATCTAGAAAGCCATTTCGGGAAATGATTGCTTTCTTAATTGGCAATTCTACATCATTCAGACGAAACAGCTGCCTGACAAGAGTCTCCATCCTGTTTAAAGACAGCACAGGGCTCAGCACACGGGATTGAATATCTCCTGTTCTCTTTCCCCAAAAACGCTCCTGGGATCCTATATACACCGCTTCGTCCTCTTCTTCTAAAAAAGTCACACACCAGACGGCTGTAGGCGTAATCAGAAGGATGTCTAATTCAACAGGGGCGTTTTTGAATTTAAAGATCGGTTCATATAAAACTAAAAACGTGTCGGGGAACCTCTGGAGCAGCAACTTTAATCGTTCATCTCGAAAGTATTTATAATCAATATATGATTTTTCAGTTAAAGTGGAGCTTGCCCACTTCACTTGAAATTTAAGCATTTCATCTAAAAAATGCTGTTTCAGTTCATTTTCATGAGCCACTGATTGCGAATCGATTTGAAACAGCACTTCTTCTTTGTCTGGTACTGTTTCTGCCTCATCCGCTTGCTCAGCATCCTCGGCAGAATCTTTTTGAAATAGTGACTTAAATTTTTGAAACATGCCAGCTGGCTCTTCTTCACTTAGCTCCCATTCATCGGTCGTGTCCGGCTGCAGAATCTCTACTTGCCACTTCTGTCTTTCCCACTCTTTGAGAACCTTTTCCCATTGCTGTTTCTTTAACCGTACAAAACGGGATGGATACCGGTACACATCCGTTTCATACCGGGAAATATAATCTTGAAGCTTAATTAATTGTGCCATCCTGATAATCCTTTCAATTGTTTTTCAAATGAAAAACAACTTTTTCTTCATATTTTGGCGTGCGGTTTAGATGAGTTTGATATAAGACGACCTTGTTGGCGTCAAATGTGAGAGCGGCTGGAAATGTCACTTCCCCTTGAAACTCCGCATCTCCCATCCACTTTCTAGCTAAAGTAATATGAGGGCGAAATGGTTTTTGATCTAATGGAATCCCCGCTTTTATGCATGCGCCGGCAATTTGACGCTGCAGCTCATCAAGCTTTGGTTCATCGTGAACACCTGACCAAAAAATTCTTGGTGTTTTCTTGCTCCCGAATGTTCCAAACGATTGAATGATAAGCGGAAAAGATTGAACTTCTTTAAGAATTTGCTCCGTATATGTAAGTGCCTGTTCAAGTGCGTCTGGATCGGCATTTCCTAAAAAAGCAAGTGTAATATGGTAATCCTCTGGGTGAACGGAGCGTCCAAAAGGTAATTGAAGATCTTGAAAGTATTGCGATAAGGCTTCTTTCACAGATGCTGGTAAACCAAGGGCAAAAAAATAATGAGTCTGGCTCATATTCAGAACTCCTTCACCGAATCATTTTAATCATATTTTACCAAACTCCATGCCGCTTGAACAATTTTCATTTTAAAAACGCAATTCACTATGTATTGATTGGATTAATGTGAATTATTATGATTATAATAGAGAAAGATAATAAGCTAATTTTAAATGAAGGGAAGAAATCGTGATGAAACTTGTCAATAATATTGCCGAATTAATCGGAGATACACCTCTTGTTAAATTAAACAGATTAAATCCTGAAGATGGTGCCGATGTATACATTAAGCTGGAGAATTATAATCCGAGTAAAAGTGTAAAGGATCGTGCTGCCTTTAATATGATCATTGAAGCGGAAAAAGCAGGCCTTTTAAAACCAGGAGCGACGATTATTGAACCAACTAGCGGCAATACAGGGATCGGCCTAGCTATGAACGCTGCTGCAAGAGGCTATAAAGCGATCCTCGTTATGCCAGATACGATGACAAAGGAACGGATTAATATATTGAAGGCTTACGGAGCAGAAGTTGTGCTGACTCCTGGAGACGAAAAAATGCCTGGTGCCATTAAAAAAGCCGAAGAATTAGGAAAAGAGATCCCAGGCAGCTTTATTCCCATGCAGTTTGATAACCAAGCAAACCCGGATGCCCACCGAAAAACCACGGCTCTTGAGATCGTGGAAGCTATGAAAGAAATCGGCAAAAATTTAGGTGCTTTCGTCGCAACCGCGGGAACGGGCGGAACCATTACAGGAACGGGCGAAACATTGAAGGAACATTTCCCGGATGTACTCGTCCATGTGGTTGAGCCGGCTGGTTCACCGGTCCTATCAGGAGGAAAACCAGGCAAACATAAATTAGTCGGCACAAGTCCCGGCTTCATTCCTAATACACTGAACGAAAAAGTATATGACTATATATACAAAATTGAAGACGAGCAAGCTTATGACATTACACGCCGACTCGCCAGTGAAGAAGGCATCTTAGTCGGGCCATCCTCAGGAGCCGCCTGCTACGCTGCCATCCAAACAGCCAAAACCTTAACAAAAGACGACATCGTCATCTGCATAGCCTGCGACACAGGAGAACGATACTTATCGACGGATGTATTTCAATACTGAAATGCAAAATGGGCTCGTTCAGGAGCGACAGGCAAATAGGCTGGCAGAAATGAATAATATCAACAATGTTGGACGCTTATCAGCAACTTTTGAATTTTATCAGCAACTTTCACCAACTTATCGGCGACTTTTGAATTTTATCAGCAACTTTTGAAATATATCAGCAACTACCTAAACAACTGCACTCCTGCACTAAAAAACCGGAAAGCTCTCGCTTTTCCGGTTTTTTCATTTTATTCTTGATCGTCACAAGCCAACTCATAGAGCGCTTGCGCATATATAGCTGTAGCTTTCAGCAAGTCTTCCACATACATATATTCATCTTTTTGATGAGCCACATCGGAACGGCCCGGAAACAGAGCGCCATACGCCACACCGGTTTTTAAAGACCTTGCATAAGTGCCTCCGCCAATGGAAAGCAATTCTGCTTTTTGCCCAGTTTGATCCTCATAGACTTGAGCCAATGTTTGAATGAACGGGTGATCCTTCTCAACGTGATGCGGATCACTATTATCAAAATTAGATATGATAAATCCTGTTTCTTTCAAAAGCTGCTCTAATTTTGCCTTCTTCTCTTCAAGCGGATAAGTGACAGGGTAGCGCATATTGACGCCTAGCTTCCCGCCTTTACTTGAAGAATAAGACATAACACCGATATTCACTGTCAGCTCGCCTGTGATGTCATCTTGGTAGTGCATATTTAATTTCTTCCCGCGTGACTCATTCACTAAATATTGTGAGACAAATTGAAAATACTCCGCCGCTTTTGGGTTTAAGCTTCTTTGTGATAAAAACTCGGCTAAATAAAGTCCCGCGCTTTTTCCTAAGTCCGGTTCCATTCCATGAGCAGATACGCCGATCATTTCAAGAATTAAGTACCCATTATCAATATGATATCGTCCATCTAATCCGCTATCTTTTAAATACTCATTATAAGCCTGAACAAACTCGGTCTGGCCTTTCTGAACAATAATCGTCGCTTTCGCATAATCAGGCACCATATTGTACCTTCGGCCTGATTCGAAGGACTCCACTTCCACTTGAGTGAAACTCTCTTTATTTTCCTTCGCCGAACCCGACACTTGAACGATATCAAAGTCAGCAATTCCTTTTTCAGCGTGGATGATCGGGAAGTCAGCATCCGGTGCAAACCCTACAGTCGGCATTTCTTCGGTTTGAAAATACCGATCCACACAGCGCCAGTTGCTCTCTTCATCCGTTCCAATAATCATTCGAATTCGTTTGTTAAAAGGCAGGTTTAGTTCTTTCACTATTTTCATCGCATAAAAGGCTGCCATAGTCGGACCTTTATCATCAATGGCTCCGCGGCCAAAGATTTTTCCCTCTTTGATCTCACCGCCAAACGGATCAACTGTCCACCCGTCACCGGCAGGCACAACATCCACATGACAAAGCACGCCAATTAATTCTTTTCCCTCACCTAACTCTAGGTGCCCGGCGAGATTATCTACATTTTTCTTAGCGAACCCTTCACGGATGCCAATATCAAGCATATAATCAAGTGCCTCTCTCACCTCAGTGCCAAGTGGCGCAGCTTCATTTCCCTGACTTTCATTAAGCACACTTTTAATGCGAATTAAAGATTGCAAATCGCGAAGCAGGTCATCTTTTCTACTTTCAACTTCCTTCATCCAGTCAATCTTTGCCACTGTTCATTCTCCTTTAACTAATTACTCTATGCTTTATTGTAAATTATGATGACTAAAATAATATTTTTTCTATTTTATTGTTGATTTACCCATTTTTTATTATAAAGGAAATTTTTAAAATTTTCTCATAAACACTTTAATTTCTACGATTTTGGCATGATTTTTATTAAATTGGGGTAAATAATAAGTAAATCTAGTGAAAATTGAATTGTTTTTCTAGAAAAACTAAAAAAAATGAGGTAAAATACAATTGTCAGACTTCTTAAATTATTTGAAAAGGAGTTGTCTGCGGCATAAGAATTACATATGTTGAGAAAAGAGATCTCTTTCTCTCATTTAACCGCCGTCCGTTGTAAATTGCCTCTGGAAAAAAGATGAGGGAGTGGTTTTTTGAAACCTTCAACCAATCGGATGCTAAACAGAATCAAATCGGTCTACATGTTCATTAAAGAAAATGGGACTG
The DNA here is from genome assembly GCF_016908875.1 of Bacillus ectoiniformans. Lineage (GTDB taxonomy): Bacteria > Bacillota > Bacilli > Bacillales > Domibacillaceae > Bacillus_BX > Bacillus_BX ectoiniformans. The sequence goes on from NZ_JAFBES010000010.1 coordinate 56,707, forward strand.
TTTCCACTCAGGAAATCGTTGATGAATTTGGCATCACTCCTCGCACCATTCAACGCGACTTGAATGTGTTAGCCTATAACGACTTGGTCATCAGCCCAAGCCGCGGCAAGTGGACAACGACAGAAAAAAAGGTTCGAATGACTTCTTAACACAACTGGAATTTCTTTGCCCCCCGCTAATTGATAACGGGGGATTTTTTATTTAACTGTTTACATCGGTCACTTGATAGTTTTTCAGCTGATCCAGTTCTTCTTCCGTCAGCTCACGGTATTCTCCTAGTTCAAGCTCTTCATCTAATTTCAACGGTCCCATAGAAATTCTCTGCAAATATACAACTCGCTTCCCTACGGACTCAAACATCCTTTTCACTTGATGAAACTTGCCTTCCGTAATGGTTAATTCAATATCGGAACTAATTCCGCTTTTTAAGATCTTTAAATGTCCTGGCTTCGTGACGTACCCATCGTCTAGCGTAACACCTTGCTTAAACGCATCTATATCCTTTTCGGTTACCTCACCTTCAATGACTGCAAAGTAGGTTTTTGGCACATGCTTTTTAGGGGAAAGCAATTGATGGGAAAGCTGTCCATCATTCGTTAAAAGCAATAACCCTTCCGTATCTTTATCTAATCTTCCCACTGGAAATGGCTCGAACACCGCATCTTCCATAGAAAGCAAATCAACGACTGTTTCCTCTCGCTTATCTTCGGTCGCTGAAATGACTCCCGGCGGCTTGTTCATTAATAAATAAATGAATTCGCGGTAATGTATTTCTTCACCATTTAGAATGATTGTATCTGCATATGGATCCGCTTGTGCTTTTCCATCCTTTTCTACTTGTCCATTCACGGTCAGTCCGCCGCTCTTAAGCAATTTCTTTACTTCCTTCCGGCTTCCGTACCCTAGGTTTGACAAAATTTTATCTATTCTCACGCTTAATATAAACCTCCAATAACAGATGCTTCAAAGTCGAAGCTCTATCTTTAATGTATAAGTAGGCTATCACGAAACGGATGAAAAGGAAATATTTTAGCCGTGGAAGCCCATTAAAAAAGACAGAACCTCTTATGAGAAGTTCTGCCTTGAAATTATTCACATTTATCCTTGTCCCTTGACTGGGATCTTTAACTTGCGCTTAATTTTATCCAGCCGACTGCCAAGCAATAGATCTAATAATCCTGCACGCAGACTTAAGAAGAAGTAGATGCCGGCTCCGACTGCTGCACATATGGCAATCATCATGATCGCTTGAATCTTACTGTCTGCATTTAACAGCGGAGTAAGCAGGGTGTATAGTCCGTACACCGCCACGGCCATAATGAAATTAAACAAGGTGATCTGCAGAATTCTTTTCATGACCGATCTCAAGGAATAATCAGCATAGTGTCTGATCACCAGCAGATTAATGATAATCGAGGCCCCATAACCTATGGCTGTGGCATAAATGGCTCCTTCTGTCTGAAACAATTTAATCAGCGGAATATTTAAGACTAGCTTTAAAAGGATCCCGACCAGCAAACTGAAAACAGTAAAACGCTGTTCGTTAATCCCTTGCAGAATCGCAGCTGTTACCGAGAATAAAGCAAACAGAATGGCCACTGGCGCATACGTTCTTAATACATCTGTTCCAAGAGCGCTGTGCTCATAAAACACCGTGTAAAACGGTTCTGCAAGCAGCGCAATGCCAACCACTGCCGGCACAGTTAAAAAGAGCAGGACTTGAAAGGTTTGATCTAATTGTTTTCTCACTCTCCCAGGCTCTCCAGAAACAAACGAACTGGTCACCATCGGCACAAGTGTCATGGCAAAAGCAGTCGCTAAAGAAACTGGAATAATGACAAGCTTTTGCGTATTAAAATTTAATACACCAAATGCGGTATCTGCGATTTTCGCTTGGCCAATCTCACTCATTGCCCGGTTAAATGTCGTCATATCTACAAATTGATAAAGAGGAATCGCAATTCCAACAAATATAAATGGAATAGCATAGACAATAATTTCTTTATAAATATCAACTAAGGATATTTTCACAGTCCCTTTATCTTCTTTAAGCAATGCATCAAAATGTTTCTTACGTTTGATCCAATACCAGAATAGCACCAATAAGCCGAAGATCGCTCCAATAAATGCAGCGAATGTAGCTACGCCAATCGCATGAACAACCGTACCTTCTAGTACATAGATGACAACGTAGGCCCCGCCGAGCAGGAAGATAATGCGGGCAATCTGCTCGACCACTTGTGAAACAGCCGAAGGCCCCATTGACTGATGCCCTTGAAAAAATCCGCGCGTCAGGCTCATGAACGGTACAATGATTAAGGCAAAGCTGACCGCTCGAATCACACTTGCTACTTGGTCTACTGTATAAATTTGTTCGTCACTGCTGATCACTAATCGTGCCAGGTTTTCGGAAAAGAGATACATAATAAGGAATGCGAAGAATCCGGTCAGTGTCATCATCACAAGACCCGACCTAAAGAGCCTTCTCCCTACCTCATACTCTTCAATCGCGTTATACTTCGCGATGAACTTTGAAACGGCCAGCGGGACACCGGCAGTCGCGATACTAATGAAAATCGTGTACGGAACATAGCCGTACGAATACAGCGAGGTCGCTTCCTTGCCGACAATCGCGTAAAATGGAATGACATAAAATAGGCCTAAAAATTTTGAAATAAATGTACCTAACGTTAATATAAATGTGCCTCTAATAAGCTTTGAAGACATAGTAATCCCTTTCTTCATGGAGCTGTTTTCTTTTTCAAACGCTAAAAAACAGTTTACCTCTTTCTACGGTTTCTGACAACGAAAACCGCCGCTCGTCATTCTCTATCATTTATTTTAGTTTTCTTTTTTAGATCGATTTGAAGAAGTAAAGCATGCAGGTATTCCATTTCATTTTAGGAGGATCGAGGCCTATGCCAACATTGATCATTAGCAGAACTTCTCAATATGTGAATAAGTTAAGGTCAATGGATATTTATTTAAATGGACAGAAAATGGATACGATTCAAAATGGGGGGCAAAAATCTTTCACACTAGAACCCGGAGACTATCAAATCTATGTGAAGATTGACTGGTGCAAAAGTAAAGTGATTTCTGTCACCTTAGCAGATAGCGAATGCCTAAAGCTTCAGTGCGGAAGCAGAATTAAAGGCTTATTGGCTTTGCTCCCGGGCGTTGAAATAGACACAGACGATCACTTTGTCTGTCTTGATCTTGTGGACGAATGACTCCTTCTCCTGTTATTCTGATAAATGATCAATCGAGTTCCCTTTCCATTAGAGGGCAAACTTTACTAGAGGAAAGAAGTTGGTAAATAAATGGATTATGATGTAATTATTATTGGCGGCGGTCCTTCTGGCTTAATGGCTTCCATTGCAGCCGGCGAACAGGGTGCACGCGTGCTGCTTATAGATAAAGGGGACAAACTCGGCCGTAAGCTTGCGATTTCTGGGGGCGGCCGCTGCAATGTCACCAACCGGCTTCCTGTCGATGAAATAATAAAGCATATACCGGGTAACGGCCGCTTTTTATACAGTGCCTTTTCTATCTTCAACAACGAAGATATTATTCAATTCTTTGAAAACCTGGGCATTCAATTGAAAGAGGAAGATCACGGAAGAATGTTTCCTGTTACAGATAAAGCACAATCGGTCGTTGATGCTCTTCTTACAAGAATTGCGGAGTTGAAGGTGACGATTCGGGTGAATACGGCGGTAGCCAAGGTGTTATATGAAAACGGCAGAACCTCTGGCGTGAAGCTGAGAGACGGAAAAACACTTTCCTGCCGGTCGGTCATCATTGCAGCCGGCGGAAGTTCGGTTCCTCATACTGGTTCAACCGGAGATGCCTATCCTTGGGCCGAACAAGCCGGCCATACCATCACAGAACTGTACCCGACCGAAGTGCCGATCACTTCAAAAGAAGCGTTTATTAAAGATAAGAAGCTGCAAGGTCTTTCGTTGCGAGATATTGGCTTAAGTGTCCTGAATCCAAAGGGCAAAACTATTATTACACATCAAATGGACATGATCTTTACCCACTTTGGCATCTCAGGACCAGCTGTGCTTCGCTGTAGCCAGTACGTGGTGAAGGCGATGAAAAAGTGGAAGCTTGACGAAGTCGTGATGACTATAGACAGCCTTCCGGATACAAAAGAAGAAGCATTGTTTCAAAAGCTGAATCAAATCATGAAAGAACACCCTAAGAAGACAGTGAAAAATTCGCTGAAAGGCTTGCTGCCGGAACGTTATTTATTATTTCTATTAGAGCAGGCAAATATTGACGAAGAAACCGTCGGCGCTCAGCTTTCGTCCGAGAAAATTCGCTTATTTGCAAAGCTTTGCAAGGACTTCCGTTTTCATGTCAACGGCACACTCCCGCTTGAGAAAGCATTTGTCACAGGCGGCGGCGTCTCTATTAAGGAAGTGGAGCCAAAAACGATGGCATCTAAAAAAATGCCCGGCCTTTATTTCTGCGGAGAAGTGTTAGATATTCATGGTTACACCGGGGGCTACAACATTACCTCCGCTTTAGTCACCGGAAGATTGGCTGGGGTAAATGCTGCGAGATAGAAAAGCAAAAGCCGTTCGTCTAGGTGTGAAATTGATGGTTATCTAATCCTCTTTAGGTAGTCAATGCAATGAGAATATAATGTTCCTAATTGTCTACCTAAAGGGAATTTGTCGTGAATAGAACACTAAACAGACTGCTTTTGATTATCAAATTCCTTCACAGCTTCAATACATCTAAATAACTGATTAATAGTTACCCTGGCATTTCTTTTAGCAATATCTGAATTCATTGCCTCATCCAGATTCATAGGTTGATTTAAAATGGAAAAATAAGCTGTAATCCCAGAATTGTTTAAACCTTTTGTCTCTTCAGTTACGGATCCTGCAAGGGCTATCACCGGAACACCGAATTTTTTTGCTAGTTTTGCGACACCAAGCGGGGCTTTTCCCATTGAAGTTTGCCCGTCTAACTTTCCTTCGCCAGTTATAACATAATTCGCCCCCTTTATTTTTTCTTCCATATTAATGTACATTAAAACCAGGTCAATGCCTGACTGTAATTCTGCATGTAAAAATCCATAAAAAGCTGCTCCTAATCCTCCAGCAGCCCCGGCACCTGCTTGTTGAGTAATATCCATCCCTAATTGACTCTTAACAATACCAGAGAAATGTTTAATGGCATTGTCAAGCTGATCAGCTATTTTTATTGTAGCTCCTTTTTGAGGACCGAAAACATATGTAGCTCCGTTTGGTCCATGAAGAGGATTGTTCACATCACAAGCAACCCTAAATGTACATTGCTTCAGTTGAGGGCTCACTTTAGCAGAATCAATAAAGCAAATATCACTTAACCCCTGGCCTCCCAATTCAATTTCTTTATTATTTATATTTAGAAAACGGTATCCCAAAGCCATAAGCATCCCCACTCCCGCATCATTTGTGGCGCTGCCCCCAAGACCAATAACGAATTCACGGCAGCCATTTTTAACTGCATCTAAAATAAGCTCGCCCACCCCATATGACGTTGTAAACAATGGATTCCTTTGTGTAACTGGCACAAGAGGCAGACCACAAGCAGCGGCGACTTCAATAACAGCTGTTTTTTTATCACCAAGAATGCCATATACAGATTCTACCTTCTTTTGTAAAGGTCCGGTTACTTCTTTTTTTATTACCCTTCCATTTGTTGCATGAACTAATGCTTCAACCATTCCCTCTCCACCATCCGCTAAAGGCAATTGTATAATTTCTGCTACCGGGCATACATCTTGTATACCCAAAGAGACGGCCTCGTTTGCTTCAATAGAAGATATGCTTCCTTTAAATGAATCCATAGCAATTACTACTTTCATTGACTCTTCCTCCTTAACTGCTCTTGTGACTTTCAAAACATCAGCGTGCATAACAAATTAGAAAAAAATTCATACAAGAGCTTCCCATGTTAATTTCATTACAGCAGCTCTTAGGCTAAGAAAATATATCAGATACAAATCCAAACCTTATACTATATCTGAAAAGACAGATCTTTGCGTGAATTATTCTCAGGTATGAATAAAATAGACTTCACTAATTGCTTTTCTGCTGTTCAACAAATGTTTTTTTACTTCAAAAAATTAGAAAATATGCAAAAGCGGCACTTGCCAATTGGCAGCACCAGCCTATGCTTACTTAATATTATTGTCAGATCGGTTATTAAGGCTCCTAATCAATAAAGCGGGATAATATCTGTTAATGGAGATTCGTATATTTTTTCATTACTGCCCGAGTTATTTTTCATGAAAAGAAACGGTCTTTCTACATTTTTTAAGAATTATTTTACTTCTAATTTATTAAGCAGGTTTTCAGGTGTGGAATTCGTTACTCCTTGAAGAAGATTCATCACTGCAAGCTCTGCCATCTTTGTTCTTGTTGCAATACTTGCACTTCCAATATGCGGGAGGGTTACTACGTTCGGTAATTTAATTAATGGATGATCCACACAAACTGGCTCCTGTTCGAATACATCAAGCCCTGCTCCCCAAATTTGTTTATCAATCAATGCTCGATACAACGCTTCTTCATCCACTATTCCTCCTCTGGCTGTATTAATCAGAACGGCACTCTCTTTCATTAACCCTAATTGTTCTGCGCCAATGAGGTGATGGGTTTCCTTTGTGTATGGTGTCATAACGCATACAAAATCAGATGAAGCAAGAAGAGATTCTAATGATGAAAACTCAATTCCGAGATCCTTTTCTTTTTCAGGCTTTCGACTTCTGTTGTAATACAAAACATTCATATCAAAGCCCTTAGCTCTTTTTACCAGAGCTTCACCGATTCTTCCCAGCCCAACAATTCCTAATGTTGCTCCATATATATCTTGACCTGTTAATTGCATTGGAGACCATGTTTGCCATTCGCCGTTCCGTAAATAATCGGATGATTCCACTAATCGCCGAGCTGTTGCCATTAATAGAGCAAATGTTAAATCCGCTGTAGTCTCAGTTAAAACTCCCGGTGTATTTGTAACCATAATGCCTCGTTTTGTTGCACTATCCAAATCGATGTTGTTATAACCCACAGCCATATTTGCAATGATTTTTAAATGTTTTGCTTTATTCATGATTGAATCATCGATGGCTTCAGTCAACAAACAAAGTAATCCGTCTGCTTCTTGAATTTCCTTTTCCAGTACTTCGCGGGGCACGGGAGTCTCCGCCTCATTCCACATTCGCATATCGCATATACTGCTTATTTTCTTTACAATCGCTTCAGGAAGTTTTCTCGTAATATATACTCTAGGCTTCATTTTCTTTCACCGCTGCCAATGAGTGAAGGCATATCAATCAGGTCACAGCCTTTTTCTTTTAAAGTGCGATCTACCCAAGTTCGATCGACTGTACCTTTTTCAATAGATTCAAATATTTTCTCTTCATTTCGAGCCATTTTTTGTGCTTTTTTCAGGACTTCTTCAGCCTCATCAATCGGTACCACAACCAGGCCATCTTCATCTCCGACAATCAAATCACCTGGATGAATAACCATGCCGCCAATTGAAATGGGGACATTTATTTCGCCCGGACCATCCTTGTAGGGGCCTCTGTGCGTCACGCCTTTTGCAAATACAGGAAATGTATCGTTTTTAAAAGCAAGAGAGTCCCGAATGGCACCATTAATAACGAAGCCGCCTATGCCTTTTTTCTTTGCGATTCTTTGCATAATTTCTCCTACAATCGCATTGGTTGTATCACCTCCTGCATCTACAATGATTACCTCACCCGGCTGCGCTAGATCAATGGCTTTATGCACTAGAAGGTTGTCTCCAGGTCTTGTCTTCACTGTAACAGCCGGGCCTACCAGCTTTCCTTCTTTATGATAAGGCCGCAGTTCCGCTCCTGCGGCATGAATGCGGTTCATATTATCGCTAATATGTGGTGTTACTACCTCTTTAAATTGGTCGACGATAGCTGGGTCAACCTTCTTCTCAACTGAAAATACTCTAAACCCCATATTCATGTTCTTCGCCTCCCACATTATTTATGCTGATAAGCAGGTGTTCTTTTCTCAAAAAAGGCTGTGATCGATTCTTTCACATCTTCTGTTTCGTGAAGAGCAGCAAAGTCAGTCATTCCTTTTTGGTAAAAGTCAGTCTTATTCTGGCTGTTTTGAATGACTCTTTTAATCGTTTGAATAGTGACATTTGAATAGGAAGCAAGAAGCTGTGCTGTTTGTTTTCCTTCAAGTTCTAGCAGCTCTGTCTTTACCACCTTGTTCGCTACACCCATTCTTAGTGCATCGTGAGCTGAGATTTTTTCACCTGTTAAAAACAAAAATGCGGCATGTGCTTCTCCCGCAAGCTTTATAAACCTTTCCAGTCCGCCATTTCCAGGAAAAACAGCACGGCTTACTTCGGGGTAGCCAAATAAAACATTATCGGCAAATAAACGGATATCAAATGCACTGGCCAGTTCAGCTCCGCCGCCGAGCACATTTCCTTTTATACAACCGATTGTCGGCTGTGGAGCATCCATAATGGCTTGGAGCATGTCATGCCCTTCTATCCATGCACCCTTGGCTTTTCTCTGTTCAATCCGCGCAGGAAATTCCTTTAAATCTGCCCCACAGCAAAAGTGCTTGCCGCTTGCTTCAAATACAATCACTCTAACGCGTTTATCGCCTGCAAGAGATTGAAATGTTTCTTTGATCTCACGCTTGACGGTGTTTGATAAAATATTTAGCGGCGGATTATGCAGCAAAACATTTGCAACCCCTTGGTTAATTGAAACGTTTACACTCATAGCTTCACCTCGCTTTTTCTATGAGGAGGCCATTGTCGCGTGTGTACTTCCATTTCCCCATTCTCCTCTGTTACATAAATGCTTTTAATCCAGTTCGCATCATCTTTTTCCGGATAGTCTTCACGATAATGGCAACTTCTGCTTTCTGTACGTGCCTGAGCGGACAAGACAATGGATTTGGCAACCGTCAGCATATGTTTAAAGTCAATGGCTTTAAAAATAGAGTCGTGATCGATGTAGAACTCTCCATTTCTAAATGCACGCTCAAGTTCTTGAATATTTGCTAAGGCAGCATTTAATCTTTCTTCATTTCGAATAATCAGAGAATTCCTGTACATGTTTTCTTTTAATAATAAGATCGCTTTATCTAAATCTCTCTCGCCTTTACTGTCCTTCACCCAGTCTCTGAGCTGTTCTATTGCTGATGTTGATTTTTCCATCATATTTTCACTATTCTCAGTATGCTGAGCATGTTTTGCAGCAGCTGTACCGGTGCGATGGCCAAACACCTGACCCTCCGCCAGTGAATTGCCCCCCGGTCTGTCCGGCCCGCGCAATCCTCCAGCTGTTTCTCCTGCAATAAATAGTCCTGTCACATTTGTTGCCCCGTCTGGCGTTTCGATCAATGCCCCGCCATTCATGCATTGTGCGACAAGCGCCACTTCAAAAGGATCGTTAAATACATCAATGCCTTTGGATTTTAAGACGCCGTTTGTTTTTGGTATTTTTTTGTCGACAATTTCTTCAGACCCGGGTGGCATGATCCCCCATACTCCCCCATTTGGGGTCGGATTTAATTCAAGCTCTTTTTGAATGGACGTATCCAAATAGTAAGCAGCCGTAGAGATCGTAAATGGGAATACTTTTTCATTGTATACCTCGTCTACTTCCACACCTTCCGGTACATGCTTTTCGAGAATATTTTCTCCTTTACTGTTCGTCAAAATCGGCTTTGTTTTCCAGACCGGCCCAGATAAAAGCGTCATAGATGGCTTGATAGCTGCCGGGCCAATTTGGATAAATTCCATATTAATAAGCGGAATACCCAGCTCATAAGCCATAGCATAGCCATTGCCCGTCATATCCGGCGTTCCAACGGCGTACTTATATAGATGCTGAGCACCGCCGCACGCCAAAATAACAGAAGGTGTATGATAAAGTGTGATTTCTTTCGTTTCACGATGTATGCCCAGTGCACCTGAAATGTTCTGCTGATTATCGGTGATCAGCTTAAACACCATAATATTTTCATCAATGGGAACGTCATGCTTTTTAATTTCTTTCGAGAGAGCCACTAATATGTGACGGGCTGTCACCCCATTTACTCTGCACGTTCTTGGATATGTAGCAAAATCACTCATTCCTTGCACAAGCTTGCCATTTTCCTGTTTATCAAAATTCAAACCAATATCAATTAAATCCTGAATGCGGTTTGGAACTTCTGAAGCCAGTGTCCAGACAAGCTCCGGATCAATAAACCCTCTCCCCGCATCTAGCGTATCTTCATAGTGTATTTCGGGATGGTCCCGTTCCTCCTGATGGCCAATAGCGGCCGCAATTGCCAATAATTCCGAAAACGCCGTAGCAGTGGAACCACCTTTTAGCCACTCTGCCTTAACAGCGATTCGCACATTTGCACCTTCCTGAGCGGCTGAAAGAGCTGCTCTTGCTGCAGCTCCACCGCCTCCAACTACAAGTACATCGGTCTCAATGATGTGGTCTACTTTTATATTCGTCACGCTTTCACACCCTCTCTATTACTTTTTCATTCTCATTTTCAATGAATAGATCCGTATCCATCAGCTTGACGTCATTAGCGACCTTAACCAGACAGTCTACATTAGACAAAATGTCTTTTTGTACATCAATACCCGGTGCATATTCAATAAGAAGCAACCCGTCATTTTCAAGCCGGAAAACACAGCGCTCTGTCACGTAAAGTACTTCCTGACCTTTTTCTAAAGCTTGCTTTGCATTGAAAGTCATATGTTCAATCGTTTGTATAAACTTTTTGTGACGCCCTTCCTGATCAATGTGCATTTTTCCATTGTCGATCGAGACTTTTAATCCCCCGCTCGTCAGTGTGCCGCAAAAAAGAATCTTCGGTGTTTTATGCGTAATATCAATAAAGCCTCCTGAACCCCGGAAGATACCGTTAAACTTGCTTACATTGACGTTTCCTGTTCCGTCAATCTGTGCAAAACCAAGCAACGTGGCGGATAGGCCACCAGATTGATAAAAATCAAAGATTTGAGGTGACGTGACAAACGCTTCGGGATTCGAATGAGCACCGAACACTTCCACTCCCATTGGGACACCGCCGATTGCTCCGTGCTCTAATGAAAATGTGACGTCATCAAAAAACTCTTCCTCCAATGCAAGCTGAGGTAAATCGACTGGGATGCCTACACCGAGATTGATGATCGATCCTTTTTCAACTTCTTTAGCCGCTCTGCGCAGAATGACTTTTTTAGCATCGAGCGGAAGGGTTTTCTTCAGCTGGGCAAGCGGTTTTTTCACTTCTCCTGTCCAACTCGGATCATAATCCGGCAATAAGCTTTGAGACTGCTCTTCATCAATGACAATGGCATCAACTAAAATGCCCGGAATTTCAACGGAACGCGGATGCAGCGTTTTATTTTCGGTCACCCGCTTCACTTGGGCAATCACATACCCGCCGCTTGCTTTAGCAGCCATTGCCATTTCAAGGCCACTTAATGTGGCCGGCTCTTTCTCCAGAGTAATATTGCCGTTTTCGTCTGCAGTCGTTCCTCTAATAATGGCGACGTCAATTGGAAAAGAAGGGTAAAATAAATGTTCTTTTCCGTCGATTTCAAGGAGCCGGACTACGTCTTCTTTCGTCAGTTCATTTAATTTGCCCCCATCCTGACGAGGATCAACGTAGGTGTGCAGGCCTGCCGTTGTTAAAAGGCCTGGATGCCCGCCGGCAATGGAACGAATTAATTGAAACAGAGTTCCCATTGAAAAATTGTAAGCTTCAATTTCATTTTGCTTAATCATATCTGTTAACTTAGGACTTTCTTTCACATTAAAACTGCCGCTTATGAGGCGCTTCAACATCCCTTTTTGAGCTACATGCTCAAGTCCCGTGCTTTCATTAGGATCCCATCCTACCCTTACAGGTGTAACAACCGTCAAGTTTTTGGGCTCCGCAGTAAGTGAAAAGCGGTCGCCAAGGGCAGCCATCACTTTTTCAGGGCAAAGAATTGAAATTAATCCCCCGATCGTAATCGTCGCATTATTCGGTATCATCTTAACAGCTTCTTCAGCAGAAATAATTTTCGAATCCTTTTTTTGAATACGAGATGCTGTTGCCATCCCCTCTCCCCCTTTGTTATGGTTTTAGGCTGTTCGTTTCTTACTTTCGCTGATTGAACTTTCTTTCCAGTACGCTTGAGGCAAGCATAGTTTTATGCACCTGCAGCGTACCTCCAGCAATCGAAGCGGATCGGACACAGCGGTAATACCATTCAAGAGGGTATTGCTTCGAGAAACCATAGCCTCCATGCAGCTGGATGCACGTGTCGGTAATTTTTTGCGACGCTTCTGCCACAAAAATTTTCGCGACACTTACTGCATTTTTATCGGGCTTATTATCTGAAGCAGCTTCCGCTGCGCGGTATAAAAGGGTTCTAGCCGCTTCTAGCTGTACATACATATCTGAAATCATCCATTGCAGTCCTTGAAATTCGCAAATTTCTTTTCCGAACTGCTTCCGCTGTTTCACATGCTCCATCGTTCGGTCAAACGCTGCTTGTGTAATGCCCATCGTTTGCGCCAAGTAGCCTAAACGCACTCCATTGTACACTCCCATTAATTTTTTGAAGGCATCTTTTGTGACGAGTACATTTTCTTTTGGTACCATTGCGTCTTCAAAATAAAGTGCACACTGAATTTCTCCGCTCATATTCTCTTCATTTGGCCCTACAGTGAAACCTGGTGTGCCCCGCTCTACAAGAATTGCACCAATGTCTGACGTACGTCCTGAATTGCCAAAGCGGGCATACACGACGAATACATCTGAAAGATGCGCATCACTAATGAATACTTTCGATCCATTTAAACGGTAGTAATCGCCGTCCTCAACAGCTGCCGTCTTAATATCTGTTGCTGCACTTCCTGCTTCAGGCTCACTCATTCCAAGGCCAACAAACAACTTGCCGGATGTAATAAGCGGCAAATACTTTTTCTTCTGCTCTTCATTGCCAAGTGTATTAATAAAAGAAGCAATCCCCATGCTTGCGTGATAAGCATGGCGTCCGCTAGTCGGGCATACTCTGCACAATTCTTCAATCATCAGAACCGCATCAAATAAGTTCAAGCCCATCCCACCGTATTCCTCCGGTAGAGTTAATCCTAAAAATCCGTGATCGGCCAGCTTTTTCGCATTGTTCCAAAAAACATCGCCTTCGAGCCATTCTGTAGCCGGCTCTAACTTTCGATTAGCAAAATCATGTGCAACTTCTTTCCAGTCTTGTTGTGTTTCAGTCAGCTGCATATAAATCCTCCTCTTAATCTACTGATATATATAGCGCCGTTCACCCACTTAATAGGCATCGTAAATAACTTTTAATTCCGTAAAGAAATCTTTGGCTGTGCTTCCAATTGAATATGGACCGATAGCTGAATGTTTCAGCCCTCCAAATGGCGCGTGAGATTCGCTAATCGTTCCGTTGTTTAAATGAAGCATGCCTGCCTGGGCTCCGTTTACAAATGTCGTCTGATATGATTTGTTGTCGGTGAAGCAGGAAGCGGCAAGACCATATTCATTGTCGTTGCAAATTTGAAGGGCTTCGTCAAAGCTGGATGCTGTCAGCACGACCAGAACCGGGCCGAAAATTTCTTCTTTCGCAATTTTATGCTCTGGTTTTACACCCGCAAACAGCGTCGGCTGGTAATAATATCCCTCCGTTTTCAATGTGACCGCTTGACCGCCTGTCACTAGTTGTGCACCTTCCTTCTGTCCGATCTCAACATAGGAATGTGTCGTTGCAAGCTGATCCTCCGAGACTAAAGGTCCCATGGTAATTCCCGCTTCTATGCCATTTCCAATTACATATTCTTCTATTTTTTTCTTTAAAGCTTTTACAGTCTTTTCTTCCTCTGCCTCGCTTACGATGACCCGGCTGATGGATGTGCATCTTTGTCCGGCATTCGCAAATGCTGCAGGAACAATTTGGTTGACCGCACCTTCAATATCGGAATAGTCATAAATGATCGCCGCATTTTTTCCGCCCATCTCCAGCTGAACCTGGACTAAGCGCTTGGCCGCCTGTTCATAGATGCTGGAACCGACACTCGTTGAACCGGTAAAAGTAATGCCTCGCACTTTCGGGTGATTGACAAGCTGGTTGCCTACACGACGCCCCGAACCAATCACTAAATTTAATACACCTTCCGGCAGTCCGGATTTTTTAAACAATTCAATGATTTTAGCGCCCATTGCAGCCGTTATGCTTGCCGGCTTAAAGACAACTGTATTCCCTGCTGCCAATGCCGGAGCTATTTTCCTAAGCGGAGTAACTAAAGGAAAGTTCCATGGAGAGATGGCTAAAATAACTCCTTTAGGTACGCGAATGGTCCGAATGTCGACATTTGGCCGTTCACTCGGAAGTGTTTCACCGGATAACCTTGACGCTTCACCGGCTGTATAGCGAATTTCATTGATTGTTTTATTAATTTCACCAAGTGATTCAGCTAGAGGTTTGCCCTGCTCCATTGTTAATAATTCCGCTACTTCTTCTTTATGCATTTCTAACACTTCTGCAAATTGATAAAGGTATTTTCCACGTGTAATCGCAGGTACCTTTGACCACGATTGAAAAGCTTCATGAGCTGCTTCTACTGCATGATCCGCATCTTCTTCTGTTGAGTTTGGTGCGATGACAATTGTTTCTTCAATATTTGCTGGATTTTCCCTTTTGTATGTTTCATTGTTTGAAGATGGCACCCATTTTCCGCCAATATAATTGTTTACTGTAATAGTAGATTTTTGAACAATAACCATTATCCCACCCCTTATTTAATTGTTTTGATAATTGATGCTAAATCCTTTACGGTTACTTGTTTAGGATTGGCATTGGCGATGCCGCTCTTAAAAGCTTCCTCTGCAACGACTTGAATTTCGTCATCTGACAATTCAACATTGATGCCTGTCAAAGTCTTTGGAATATCTAGATCTGCTGTTAAATTCTGTACCGCTTTAACAGCTAATTCAGCTGCGCTCCGATCACTTAAACCATGGGTGTTTTCACCAAGCTGATCCGCAATTCGCTTGAATTTTTGGAAATTGGAGCTCAAATTGTATTCCATTACAACAGGCAGTAAAAGGGCATTTGCCAATCCGTGTGCAATTTTATATCGTCCGCCAAGTGGATGAGATAATGCGTGAACTGCTGCCACCCTTCCCCAAATAAATGCTGCGCCGGCAATGGTACTCGCCATCATCATATGAGATGCTGCTTCAATGTTTGTTCGGTCAGCCACAAATGGACGAAGCCATTTTCCAATCAATTCAATGGCATGTAAGCCAAGTGCTTCTGTAATTGGCTGTGCTTGGTTGGATGTGTACGATTCAACTGCATGACTTAATGCATCCATTCCTGTAACCGCCGCCAGCCCCCTTGGCAAAGTGGTCAGCAATTCAGGATCTAATATTGCTGCTTTCGGGTGCAAATGTTCACTGAGGATACCCATTTTGTATTTTCGTTCTTCATCTTTTAATACGGTTGCATGTGTGACTTCTGATCCTGTACCGGCTGTGGTCGGAATAGCAATTACATCCGGCCCTTTGTTCGGCACTTGATTTTTCCCTTCAAATTGAGTTAAATCGCCAGGGTTTGCTGCTGCAATCGAGACTCCTTTGGCAGTATCAATCGAACTGCCGCCGCCAAAACCGATAATGGCTTCACACTGTGAATCGGTAAAGATTTTCTCAACTTTTTTCACGACTCTGATTGTCGGATCTGGCTCCACTTCATCAAAGACTTCATATTGAATTTCACCATTTTTCAAAATCCTCTCCAACCGTTCAAGTGCTCCTGAGTTCGCAATTCCTTTATCTGTACAAATAAGTACTCTCGCATAGTTGCTTTTCTTAATAATGTCAGCCAGTTCCTGAAGACGTCCGACGCCGAAATGAATTTGCGTATGTAAGCCAAATTCAAAAGAATCTTTTAATAAGTTCATATATATCCTCCTGATCAATGTCATTAGTAACTGATCAGTGCTCTATGTAACTCTCTCTATCACAAAGAGCACTGCAAAACGCAACTGCTTCACATTACTTTTATTTGTTTTTTTCAACCTCGGCTAAAAACTCGTCCATGTACTCTTTTCCGATCTCTTTACTAAAGTCGTCATATACACTTTGAGTGACTTTTGAAAATTCTTCTTTTGCTTTAGGCGTCAGCTCAGTAATTTTCATGCCATTATCAATAAGCGTCTGTTTATATCCTTCATTCTCTTTCTGATTTAGGTCACGCTGGTAAGCCGCCGCTTCAACTGCTGCCTCTTTTACAACTTTTTGATTTTCTTCGCTTAGGGCGTCAAAGAATTTTTTTGAAATAACAAGGCCCATCGGATTGTATACATGATTTGTTTCTGTTAAATACTTCTGCACTTCATAAAACTTATCCATCGCCATGTTTCCGTAGGGATTTTCCTGTCCATCAATTACACCCTGCTGCATCGCTGTAAATAATTCTGTGTAAGCCATAGGGGTCGGTGATGCACCAAGTTTTTTCCATGTTTCAAGATGTACTGGGGTTTGCATTGTCCTAATTTTTAGACCCTTTAAGTCATCTGCTGTTTTAACTTCCTTTTTGCTTGTCGTTAATTGACGGAAGCCATTTTCCATATAAGAGAGAAGAACTAAGTCTTCTTTTTCAAGAAGCTTTCCAACTTTTTCTCCAAAAGCACCATCAAGGACCTTGTACGCGGTTTCATTATCAGGGAAAGCGAATGGCAAATCGTATGCAAGCATCGGCGGCGCCCAGTTGGCCAGCATAGATGTAGAAACCCCTACTGCTTCCAGCGTTCCAAATTGAAGGCCTTCAATCATCGTTCGGTCATCACCTAACTGACCATTTGGATAGATCTTGACTTTAATCTTTCCCCCAGTCTCCTCTTCAACAAGTTCCTTAAATTTTTCATACCCTTTGAAAAGCGTATGTTTTTCATTATTGACAGAACCAATTTTTATGACGACTTCTCCACCGCTCTCTGAACCTCCACTATTAGAAGACTGAGAACTTTTGGTCTCTTCTCCTGAACAAGCTGCCAACACGATTGACATAAGGATCAATACAAATACGATTAAACTTTTTTGCTTTTTAATAGTAATCTCCCCCTCACTCATAATGTTCGTCCTTTTAGCAATGGTTTAAATGATGTTAAATACGCTTTTATCCACCTCCATTAAAAAGAAAAAAATATATTATCGATAATCTATAATAAAACCATATCAACATTTTTTATAATTGTCAAAATAATTTTAAAATTAAATTTTTTCCTTTACTTTGTATTATCGATAAAATATAATACAGTGTAAGATTTGGAATAGTCTAATTAATTCGAAAGAGGGGGAGTTTTTAATAATGAAGGATATCGTAAAAAGGATTGATCGTAACTTTGAAGAATATGTTTGCATCTCTTTGTTTTCTCTAATGGTTCTTTTAGTAAGCTTGCAGGTTTTCTCACGATTTATTTTTAATCTTCCATTAGAATGGTCTGAAGAACTTGCTCGTTTCGTTTTTATCTGGCTTGTCTATATCTCTATTTCACTTGCGGCCAAGCATAACCAACATTTAAAAATGGAAATGGGGCAAAAAATCCTTTCCAAGAAACTTGGGAACAAAATCTTTTACTTTTCAGACCTTTGCTGGCTGGCCTTCAATATATATATGATTTTTTATGGAGCGAGCATGGCAAGAGAGATGATGGGTTCTATTCAAACGTCTGCTGTTACTAGAATCAACATGGGTTACATTTATACGATTATCCCAATTGGGTTCATGCTCATGTCTATCCGCATTATCCAAAACATGCTAAGAAGAGCAGCTGGAGAGAAGATTGATGAAGAAACTCTTGAAAATGTCCTTACCCTGGAACAGCCGTCAAAACTCAATGAATATAACAAGCATATTAATAGTGCTTTACTTAAGGAGGGAATCCAAAAATGACCGCAAGTATTGCGTTAGGTTCCGTTTTATTAGCTTCCCTGTTTATTGGAATACCGATTGCCATTGCCATTGGCATCGCTGTTACAGTTGCATTAACTATTTCCGACATTCCAGCAGCTTTCTTGACACAAAGCGCATTTACAGCACTTGACTCTTTTCCCCTTATGGCCATTCCGTTTTTTATTTTAGCAGGTTCTTTAATGGAAACAGGCGGTCTATCAGGCCGGCTGATTAGTTTTGCTAACTCATTCATGAAACCGTTTACAGGGGGATTAGCCCTTGTGACGATGCTAGCCTGCCTTTTCTTTGCGGCATTATCAGGCTCTTCTCCTGCCACCGTGGCGGCTATTGGAACTATTATGTATCCAGCAATGGTTAAGAAAGGATATGACCCGGGATTTTCTGCTGCTGTTTCTGCTTCAGGCGGTGGACTGGGAATTTTAATTCCACCTTCTATCCCTTTAATCATTTTCGGGATTTTAGCTAATGTTTCAATCAGTGATATGTTTTTAGCTGGGTTCGGTCCAGGCTTTGTTGCTGTAATCTTTTTAATCGGTTCGGTTATGATTATCTCTAAAAGAAAAGGATATAAAGGCAGCGGGGAAAAGATTAATTGGTCGGAAGTTAGAAGTACTTTTTGGGAAGCCAAATGGGCTCTTCTTACTCCTGTTATTATCTTAGGCGGTGTTTACGGAGGAATTTTTACGCCTACTGAATCAGCTGTTATTGCTGTTTTATATGCTCTACTTATTGGTATCTTTATTTATAAAGAACTTAATATGCAAAGAATTAAACAGTCGTTAATTTCATCATCTATGATGACTGGAGCCATATTAATTATTCTAAGTACGGCCGCAGCTTTTTCAAAGCTTATCTCGATCTATCAAATTCCAACCATTATTGGAAATCAAATTATGATTATATCAACTAATCCATTAGTCGTTCTATTACTAATAGCGCTACTTGTTTTATTCATTGGTACGTTTATGGAAACTCTTTCTATACTTATTATTCTCACACCGCTTTTTCTTCCTGTTGTGACACAGCTAGGTATCGATCCGATTCATTTTGGAATTGTTTTAGTTTTAGCAGCTGAAATTGGCTTATTAACGCCGCCCGTTGGTTTAAACTTGTTTGTTGCATCCGGTATATCCAAGCTGTCAATTGAGCGCATATCCATCGCGGTCATACCGTTTATTTTGTCGATGCTGCTCGCACTCCTTGTGATCATTTTATTTCCACAAGTTTCTACGTTTCTTCCCAATTTATTTGAATAAAGAAAAAGCAATGCCTCTGCTGAGCTGTTAACACCAGCCGGGGCATTGCTTTTTGAATTGATTTCTCATTATTCGGTTAAACCAATTAAGGGTGTCTCAAATGACTTTGAGACACCCTATTATTTTAACGCCTTATGCATTGACAGGGACCTTCACAATTGATTTCTCCAAGATTTCTGCCACATCCATTGTTTGAACCGTTTCTTCCAATTCAATTGCTTTTGTTCCGTCACTTAACATTGTTAAGCAGTATGGACAGCCTGATCCAATCACACTTGGACTGACAGCCATTGCCTGTTCCGTTCTTGCCACGTTAATTCGGCTCCCAGTGGTTTCTTCCACCCACATTAAGCCTCCGCCAGCCCCGCAGCACATTCCCGTTTCTCGATGCCGATCCATTTCTACTAGCTTGATGCCTGGAATCGAATTTAAAATTTCTCGTGGCGGGTCATAAACATCATTATAACGGCCAAGATAACAAGAATCGTGAAAGGTGATTGTTTCGTTTACTCTATATTTTGGGTTTAAATGACCCTCTTTTATTAATCGGTCAAGCACTTCTGTATGGTGATACACTTCCACTGTAAAACCAAAGTCTGGATATTCATTTTTGAATATATTATATGCATGGGGATCAATCGTAACAATTTTCTTCACATCATTTTTTTCAAATTCCGCAATGTTTGCTGCTGTCAGCTCCTGAAATAAAAACTCATTGCCGAGCCGGCGGGCTGTGTCCCCTGAATTCTTTTCTTTGTTGCCTAGAATGGCGAAAGAAATGTTAGCTTCATTCAGCAGCTTTGCAAAGGATAATGCAATTTTTTGGCTGCGGCTATCGAATGCGCCCATTGACCCAACCCAGAACAGAAATTCTGGGTCTTCACCCGATTTCTTTACCTCTTTCATCGTCGGAATATGAATATCATCACGAAGCGTCCGCCATTTCTCTTTATCTTTCCGGTTTAATCCCCACGGATTTCCCTGGCGCTCAATATTGGTCATCGCACGCTGGGCCTCTGGATTCATTTTCCCTTCCGTCAAGACTAAATATCGGCGCATATCAATAATTTTATCGACATGCTCATTCATGACCGGGCATTGGTCTTCACAGTTTCGGCATGTTGTACAGGCCCATATTTCTTCTTCTGTAATGACCTCTCCTATCATTAACGGACTGTATGATTCAATTCCTTTAGCAATGTGATTCCCTTGAGTATTGGAGAATGCAAATGATGGTACCCACGGCTGCTGTGAAGTAACAGCGGCACCAGTTAAGGTAAGGTGATTGCGTAGTTTTACAATCAAATCCATCGGTGAAAGCATTTTGCCGGTGCCAGTAGCAGGACACATATTTGTGCAGCGGCCGCATTCTACACAGGCATATAAATCGATTAGCTGATGCTGTGTAAAATCCTCCACTATTCCAACTCCAAATGTTTCTTTCGTTTCGTCTTCAAAATCTATCTTTTCCAGTTTTCCTTGAGAAGATAGACGACTGAAAAACACATTGGCCGGTCCTGCAATTAAGTGTGCATGTTTTGATTGTGGAACATAAACAAGAAATGCCAGCAGGAATAATAAATGAACCCACCATGCCATGTAAAATAACCCAATTGCCATCGCTTCGCCTATACCGCCTAAAATAAATGCAATAAAAGATGCGACCGGTTCATAAATCGATAATTCATGCTGATGCCAAATCAGCGACATGCCATTTCCAATCAGAACGGATACCATTAACCCGCCAATAAAAATGAGAACAAGTCCTGATTTAAACCCTCTTTTTAAGCGAACAAGCTTCTCAATGTAGCGGCGATGGAACGCCCAGACAACTGCTGTTAAAATAAGCAGCGTCACTATTTCCTGAAAAAGAGTAAATATGGGATATAGTGGGCCAAGTGGCAAGTGCGCCCTCGGGACCAACCCTTTTATAATAAAATCGATTGCTCCTAATTGAACGAGAAGAAAGCCGTAAAAAAAGAGAATGTGTATGATCCCGCTTTTTTTATCTTTCAAAAGCTTTCTCTGGCCAAAAACGTTTACTTTCACCCGCGCCCAGCGTTCTTTTAGTTTATTATCAAATTCAACTTTCTTTCCTTGCTTAATATATTGATAGCGCGTTTTAATTAAATAGATAAATAAATAAACAGCATAGCCTGTCACAATAAGAAATGCGATGAGGTTAATCGTTAATAAGGTATTCAATGGCGCAGTTCCCCTTAACTTAACATTTTGGACACTTAGACATTCACAATTTCTTTCTTCAGTTCTTTAATCAGCAATGGAACGACTTCAAAAAGGTCGCCGACAATACCGTAGTCAGCCGCATCAAATATAGGGGCTTCAGCATCTTTGTTAATAGCAACAGTGACTTTGGAATTCGACATGCCGGCTAAATGCTGGATCGCACCGGAAATTCCACAGGCAATATACAAGTCAGGAGTCACGACTTTACCTGTCTGCCCGATTTGCAAAGAATAATCACAGTAGTCTGCATCACATGCACCTCGTGATGCACCGACAGCACCGCTAAACAGATCAGCCAGCTCCTCAAGTAATTTAAAGCCTTCTGCACTTTTTACTCCCCGTCCTCCAGCAACTATAACCTGTGCTTCTGAAAGATCAACACCCTCAGACGTTTTGCGAACAATTTCTTTAATGACCGTACGTAAACTTTTGATTTCAACAGCAACAGATTCTACACTTCCTGCACGAGATTCATCTTTCTCAAGTAATGTAATATTGTTTGGACGGATGGTACTGCATATAATACCTTCCGTAATGGATTTTTTCTCAAATGCTTTACCGGAATAAATAGGACGTGTAAAGATAACATCACCGCCGTTAACTTCGACAGCTATGGCATCTGAAACAAGACCGGCCTGAAGTTTTGTGGCAATGCGCGGCGAAAGATCCTTCCCTCGCGCTGTATGGCCCATAACGATTCCCTCCGGCTGCTCCCGTTCAATGACTGTCATGACCGCTTGTGTAAATCCATCCGTTGTATACGATTTTAGCTGTATGTTTTCTGCTGTTACAACACGGTCTGCCCCGTACATAATCAATTCATCCGCAAGATGACCGACACTTTCTCCGCAGAGAAGGGCAACCACTTCCCCGCCTTCTGCGATTGTTTTCCCAGCAGCAACTGCTTCCAAAGACACTTTCCGCAGTAAATTATCACGAATTTCACCGACCACTAATACTTTACGCGCCATGGATATCTCCCCTTTATTAAATAACTTTAGCTTCGTTGTGCAGTAAATTTACTAATTCTATTACTTGATCTTCTAACTCGCCGTTCAATATTTTTCCTGCTTCTTTTTTCGGTGGTAAATACATATCTATTGTTATTGTTTTTGTTTTAACATCTTCTTTCTCAAGAGCCAGATCATCAAATTCAAGTTCTTCAAGCGGCTTTTTCTTCGCTTTCATAATACCCGGAAGCGACGGATAGCGAGGCTCATTTAAACCTTGCTGCGCTGTGACCAAAAGCGGCAGTGAAACTTCAACGGTTTCTATATCTCCTTCAATATCATGTTCAATAACTGCTGTTTTTTCATGTATACCAAGTTTTGTAATCATTGTTACACACGGTACATCGAGTAATTCCGCTAAGCGGGGACCGACCTGACCCGATCCCCCGTCGATAGCCACGTTACCGCCAAGAATAATATCGAATGCATTTTTCTTAAAAAATTCGGCTAAAATGACAGCCGTTGTATATTCATCCCCTTCTTCAAGGTCTTCTTGTGTATTGATCAATACCGCTTTATCAGCCCCCATTGCCAGAGCTGTCCGGAGCTCCTTCTCCGATTCTTGATCACCCACAGTTACAACTGTTACCTGACCCCCGTGGTGTTCCTTTAGCTGAATCGCTTCTTCAATGGCATACTCATCATATGGATTAATAATAAACGCAGCGCCTGACTCGTTTATGGCACCATTTTCAATTACAATTTTTTCTTCTGTGTCAAATGTTCTTTTCATAATTACATGAATGTTCATTTTACTAACCTCCTACCTTTCACTTTATATATTATCGATAATGTATAAACAATATCAATTATTTTTAGAATTGTCAAAAAACAATAATGTTGATTATTCTGGAATTTTGAGTTAAAGTTATATTAATTATCGATAAAATATAATATAAAGGAGCATAGATTTATGCCGAAACTTGTCAAAAGCTATACCCTTTCTGATCAAGTTTGTGATCTTCTCAAAGACTCTATTATTAGGGGGGATTTAAAACCCGGAGATCGACTATTAGAATTAGATATCGCCAAAAATTACAATGTAAGTCAAGCACCTGTAAGAGAAGCACTATCCAGGTTAAAAAACGAAGGGTTTGTCATTCATTATCCGCATAAAGGAACTTTTGTTTCCAATTTTTCAAAGAAGAATATTGAAGAAGTTTATAGCTTTAGGGAAGCTGTAGAACCTTTAGCCATTAAGCGGGCGATTAGTAATATTACGGATGACGATTTAGAAAAATTAAAATCTATATATGAAGATATGCTTCAAGCTGGAAAAGAAAATGATCTTGAAATGCTGAACAAGCATGATATTGCTTTCCACACTTATATTTACAAATTAGCAGACCATGAATTTATGTTTAACGTATGGGAAAATTTAAGTTCTGCTTCTAATCGCATTTGGTATTTGACCAATCAAATTTATTTTAAAAATCTAAACGAGGTAGCAAAACTTCATGAGCCTATCCTTAATGCTTTATATAAAAGAGATGCTGAAGAATGTATAGCCGCTTTTAAAGCACATATGAAGTTTGTCTGGGATAAAATTAGGGATGAAGAAAAAATAAAGTAAAAAATGACACCCTTAATAATACTGGGTATTCTACAGTAAATAACTCCCACAACATCACCGAAAGCCAACCAAAAAAGAACATCCCGCCAAAGGATGTTCTTTTTTGGTTTTTAAGAAAAACGGTGAGCTTTTGTTGATCTTTTTAAAATAATATTTTTTTGAGACATTTCCGTATGTCCGTTTACTTGCGACTTCTGGCGTTTCGGTCTCGTCCAATTATGGTGAAAGAGCTCTGAATGTGGATCTAATTGATCTTTATAACTCATTTCCTCACCTCATTTTATATAATCAACGTGAGTTCTCAAAAGAGAAATCTTTTATAGACTGTGCAGATCTATAAACTTTATTCGATGATAAGAAAACCCGTCGGACAAATGTCTGTCTGACGGGTTTTCCTTCGTTCTTATTTCGTGTTTCCTGTCCATTCAAGCATGCCGCCAACCATGTTGCGCACTTTAAATCCTTGGTCTTGCATGTAATGGCAGACATTTTCGCTGCGGCGTCCAGAACGGCAAACGAAAATATATTCCGTTTCTTTGTCAAATTGATCTAAATGCTCAGGAATCGTTCCCATCACAATATGTTTCGCTTCTGGGATCATGCCTTCTGCTACTTCTTCATGTTCACGAACATCAACGATCGCGAGGTTTTCGCCATTTGCCAATTTTTCCTTTAATTCATTTGGCGTAATTGTTGGTATTGACATACTTAACACCCTTCCTTTGTTTAATTGAATGTCACAAGTTGAAAGAATATCACACAGTCTTACTATACCAGGTATTAGTTGGCAACGATATTGACAAGCTTGCCAGGTACAGCAATCACTTTGCGGATCGTTTTGCCTTCAATTTGTTCTTGCACCTTTTCATCGGATTTAGCGATTTCTTCCATCTCTTCACGTGTCGCTTCTTTAGAAATCATCAGCTTCGCTTTCAGCTTGCCATTGACTTGAACAACGATTTCTACTTCATCATCAACAAGCTTCGTTTCATCAAATGCCGGCCAAGACTGATAGCTGATTGTTTCATTATATCCTAATTTCTCCCATAATTCCTCTGCCAAGTGCGGTGCAATCGGTGCAAGAAGTTTTACAAATCCTTCAGCAAACTCTTGTGGAATGCGTTCTGATTTATTCGCTTCGTTGATAAACACCATCATTTGTGAAATAGCTGTGTTAAAACGAAGGCCTTCATAATCCTCTGACACTTTTTTCACGGTTTGGTGATACACTTTTTCTAATTCTGTTCCAGATGAAACGACTTTGTCCGTAATTTGACCATTTTCTTGGACGAATAAACGCCAAATGCGGTCTAAGAAACGTCTCGCTCCATCTAGCCCAGTTGTGGACCAGGCAATGGACGCATCCAACGGCCCCATGAACATTTCGTATAGGCGAAGTGTATCTGCCCCGTGGCTCTCCACGATTTGGTCAGGGTTTACTACATTCCCTTTTGATTTACTCATTTTTTCATTGTTTTCTCCAAGGATCATTCCTTGGTTAAATAATTTTTGGAACGGCTCTTTCGTATGAACCACGCCTAGATCGTATAAAACTTTATGCCAGAAGCGCGCATATAAAAGATGAAGAACGGCATGCTCTGCTCCGCCGATGTAAATATCAACCGGAAGCCATTCTTTCAATTTTTCAGCGTCCGCTAATGCTTCACTGTTTTTCGGATCGATAAAACGTAAATAGTACCAGCAGCTGCCTGCCCATTGCGGCATGGTGTTTGTTTCACGGCGGCCTTTTTTGCCTGTTACTGGATCTACTACATTTACCCAATCATCAATGTTAGCCAGCGGGGATTCACCCGTGCCACTTGGTTTGATTTCGGTTGTTTTCGGCAATGTTAACGGAAGTTCTTCATCAGGCACAGCACTCATCGTGCCATCTTCCCAATGAATGATTGGAATCGGCTCACCCCAGTAACGCTGACGGCTGAACAGCCAGTCACGAAGGCGGTAAGTCGTCTTCTTCGTTCCTACTTCTTTTTCTTCAAGCCAGCTAATCATTTGAGCAATTCCGTCTTCTTTATTCAAACCATTTAAGAAGTCTGAATTGATATGATCACCATCACCTGTGTACGCCTCTTCTTCGATATTACCACCGGCTACTACCGCTTTGATCGGAAGCTCGAATTTTTTCGCAAACTCATAATCACGCTCATCGTGAGCAGGCACGGCCATAATAGCTCCTGTACCGTAGCTCATTAGGACATAATCAGCGATCCAGATTGGCATTTTTTCGCCATTCACGGGGTTGATCGCATAAGCTCCTGTAAACACACCGCTCTTATCTTTTGCTAAATCGGTTCTTTCTAAATCACTTTTTGATTTAATTTGATCGATGTACGTTTGAACCGCAGCTTTTTGATTCTCTGCTGTAATTTTCTCTACAAACGGATGCTCAGGTGCCAATACCGCATAAGTCGCTCCGAAAAGTGTATCCGGACGAGTCGTGAATACCGTGAAGTTTTCATCAAACCCATCAATCGCAAAAGTAACTTCTGCTCCTTCTGAACGCCCGATCCAGTTGCGCTGCATTTCTTTAATGCTTTCCGGCCAATCCAGTTCCTCTAAATCTTCAAGCAAGCGGTCCGCATATTCTGTGATTTTTAAGATCCATTGCTTCATTGGACGACGCTCGACAGGATGATCGCCGCGCTCACTTTTTCCATCAATGACTTCTTCATTGGCAAGAACAGTACCAAGTGCCGGACACCAGTTCACAGCCACTTCGTCTACATAAGCCAAACCTTTTTTATACAGCTGCAAGAAGATCCACTGCGTCCATTTATAGTACTCGGGATCTGTTGTATTAATTTCGCGCTCCCAATCATAAGAAAATCCTAATGATTTAATCTGGCGGCGGAAGTTATTAATATTCTGCTCCGTAAATTGCGCCGGATCATTTCCTGTATCCAGTGCATATTGCTCTGCCGGCAAACCGAACGCATCCCATCCCATTGGGTGCAGGACATTGTATCCCTGCATCCGTTTTAGGCGTGATAAAATATCCGTCGCTGTATAGCCTTCTGGATGCCCAACATGAAGACCCGCTCCTGAAGGATAAGGGAACATGTCCAATGCATAAAACTTTGGCTTCCCTGCTTCTTCAGTTGTTTTAAATGTTTGGTTTTCTTCCCAATGCTTTTGCCACTTCTTTTCAATCTGCTGATGATTAAAACTCATATGTAACACCCTTTCTCTTGCTTGCAAATTCATAATAATAAAAAACTCCCGCCCCAAAATTGGGACGAGAGTATATTTCCCGCGGTACCACCCAGATTAGCGCCGAATCGACACTCTGCTTTATGTCCTTAACGCGGATCCACGGCAGACGCTACTGATGTTCACACCTGCAACTCAAAAGGCGAGTTCACGGATCTCCTGACTGGCTTTCACCAACCGCCAGCTCTCTACAAACAGAAGATATCCACTACTACTCCTTATCATCGTCTTTACAGTCATTCTAGGACTATTTTAGACAAAATTCCCCACCGTTGCAAGCTTAATAAGATGCGGTTTGAACAGATGGTGCATTTTCTGCTTTTTTTAGCGGTCTGTCATAGGTGAATGCAAGTAGCAATCCAATCATGAGCAGACCGATCAGTGCCATAAACAGTGCTGTCATGCCGTATAGGTCCACCATCATTCCACCAAGAAGCGGGCCAAACATCCGCCCTCCTGTCGCTGTGCTGTTTACAATGCCTTGATAAAAGCCTTCGCGTCCCTTTGGAGACAGCTGATTGGCAATTGTCGGCACCGCTGGCCACACGAGCATTTCTCCGACCGTAATAATTACCATCGCAGCGACGAACCCCTTGAAGTCACCGGCAATCGCAGTCACACCGAAAGAAATGATAAAAATAAACATGCCGACAATCATTTGTTTTTTCAAATTGTCCTTAAACGGACGAACCAATAATTGGATAAGCGGCTGCCCCAGCACAATGAGGGCACCGTTGATCGTCCACAGCAAACTGTATTGTTTCAAACTAATATTAATTTCCTGCGTATAGCTTGCGATGGTGGACTGCCACTGCACATAACCGACCCAGCACAGCATATAAGCGATACAAAGAATGAACAAAGCCGTAAGCTTGCTTTTATTTTTAACCGGCTTGCTTTCATTGATCACACTGGACGCTCTTCCCCCTACCGTACTCATTTGACGGTAGCCAAACACTGCTAAGATAAAAAATAATATAAACATGCCGAGATTTGCTGTGAAAATATAATCAAACGAATAGGAGGCGACAAAACCGCCTAATGCTGACCCTATGGCAATTCCTGCATTTTGAGAAACATAGATCGCGTTGAATGATCTTCTTCCGCCTTCTGGCCAAACAGCACCTGCTAGCGCATAGACCACCGGAAAAATGATACCTGCCCCAAATCCCATCATCGTCAAGAAAATGACATAATGCACAAAGTCATGCCAAAATGTCATACCAACTAACGCAGACAGGTTAATAACCGTTCCTAATAAAATCGACCGGTAGCCGCCAATTTTATCAAATAAGGCACCGCCGAGCAGATTGCCGACGACACTTCCTGCTGCATTCAGCATGAGGACAATTCCCGCTACCGATAAAGATTTCCCTAAATGTTCATGTATGTAAATCGTATTCAGCGGCCATAGAAAAGACGCACCTGTCACGTTAATCACCATGCCGATCACTAAAAGCCAAATTGCTTTTGGCATACTTTCCCCTTCTCTCTTTTCCTTAACTATTTCGAGTACCAAAATAATATTGTAGTGGTTTTCTTTCATCCCGGCAATAGACTTTTGCATCTTACAATTCTGACTAATCTAAAGCCTCTTAGCACTAGTCTGAAAGAAGTCTTCATGATAAAATTTTTCCTATGCTGACAAGATGAACGTACGCAAAAGGAGGAAAAGCTTTGGGTTCACCATTTCCATATGCGAGTGACGACAAAAGATATCATACATGGAATTACCATTTACGAAAGCAGTTCGGACATAAAGTATTTAAGGTTGCGTTAGACGGAGGGTTTGATTGTCCAAATCGGGACGGCACAGTTGCTTTTGGCGGCTGTACCTTCTGCAGCGCTGCGGGTTCAGGGGATTTCGCTGGAAACCGGGCAGACGAGTTAGAAAAGCAGTTCAGCGACATTAAAGGCCGGATGCATGAAAAGTGGAAAAATGGAAAGTACATGGCTTATTTTCAGGCATTCACGAACACCCATGCACCTGTTTCAGAGCTGAGAGAAAAATATGAATCAGTGTTAAAGCAAGATGGTGTAGTCGGTTTATCGATTGCGACCCGGCCTGACTGTCTCCCGGATGACGTCGTGGAATATTTAGCTGAATTAAATGAACGGACCTATTTATGGGTAGAGCTAGGATTGCAAACCGTTCATGAAAAAACAGCCAATATCATCAACCGTGCCCACGACTTCCCTTCCTACGTCGAAGGAGTCAATAAGCTGAGAAAGCACGGGATTCGAGTGTGTTCCCATATTATTAACGGACTTCCTTTAGAAACGCCCGACATGATGATGGAAACCGCACAAGCTGTTGCGAAGCTCGATGTGCAAGGAATCAAAATCCACTTGCTGCATTTGCTAAAGGGAACACCAATGGTTAAGCAGTATGAGAAAGGATTATTGGAGTTTCTGCCTTTTGAAGACTATGTAAATCTTGTGTGCGACCAGCTAGAGATTTTGCCTCCTGAGATGGTCATTCACCGTATTACCGGTGACGGTCCGATTGACTTAATGATCGGACCGATGTGGAGTGTGAATAAGTGGGCTGTGTTAAACGCGATTGACGCGGAACTCAAACGCCGGGACAGCTATCAAGGAAAGTATCATCAGACAGAGGTGGTTAAATGAAGTTAGATGGAATTTTGCCCTATGCCCGCCTGCTTCTTGAAAAAGCCGTAGCTGAAGGCAGTGCCGCGATCGATGCAACGATGGGAAACGGCAACGACACCGCCTTCCTTGCCAAACTTGTTGGCGAAAACGGACGCGTGTTTGGCTTTGATATTCAGCAGCAGGCGCTTGATGCGACAGCGAAGCGTCTGTCTGAACAAGAGTTGACTGAGCGCGCCACGCTGTTTCTTGCCGGTCACGAACAAGCTGCTGCACTCATTCCCAAGCAGTGGCATGGAAACATTAGCGGTGCCGTTTTCAATCTCGGCTACTTACCGAAGGGCGACAAGTCTATCGTGACGAAACCTGAGACAACGATCGCTGCGATTGAACAAATTTTCTCTATGCTAAAGCCAGGCGGCATGATTGTTTTAGTGATCTATCACGGTCATGAGGAAGGAGCTGCGGAAAAAAATCACGTGCTGGATTATGTAATGGAAATAGACCAAACAATAGCTCATGTTTTGCGCTATGAATTTATTAATCAGAAGAATCACCCACCGTTTATTGTGGCGGTTGAAAAGCGCTGATGTTGAACGGATCGGCTGAATGTAAAAAAGACCTTCAGCTAAATTCAAGTAGTTGAGGTAACAAAAAATCGAGTATCAAATCGCAAAGGATTTGTACTCGATTTTTGCTTTGTAAGGGCTACCTTTGCTTTTGTTGCTAAATTAACAAGTGAAATTACATGCCACAATAGCCATTGTCACTTCGATATTTAGGGAGCCATTCAGATTGTTATCCAGCTGTTAACAATTTAAAAAGAGGAATAGGGAATTACTGCTAGAATATTTTAACAAAAAAGTACGTTTTATTCTGTTAATTGGCAGTTTAATTCATCAACGCAAAGAGCAAAATTACCATTCAGGGAGCAGGAGTGATACCGATGTACCCTCAGAAACAAGATAAAAATCAGAAGTTAAGAAAAGTACAAGGCTTGTACAGAAAGAAGAAACAAAAATATAAAACAAAAGATAACGTTAATAAATATGGAAGGATAGTTGTAAGCATTTGTGTTATTTTATTCTTCTTCTTTCTAATAATCGACGTATTGTTTGATATTGGAGTGCCATTACCAGAGATATTCGGGAGGTAGTATTTATTGAAGCTTGGACTTTCACACCATTCAATATGAAAAAATTAGGCAGATAGAAGGGATAGAATCATTCTGCAACAATGCTACCTTATGGAATTAAGATTCAGGTTTTAAATTAACGATGCTTTAATTAATATTACGCTATTATTTTTATCCTATTATTTTATAATAGCATTTTCATAATAAGGCTGTTTTAATAAACTTCGTCGCTTAAAAAAGGAATTTTATAGGATGTAATTGAATTAGAGTTTAGAGTATTGAGAAAAATTTCTGAAAGGAGTGAACAATGAATGGAATACCTCTTTCCCCTTCTCATTGTATTTCTTGTTGGCTTTGTTTGTTATCGGATGTTTAAAAAGAAATCTCTTCCTTCAAACGAGTTCACACCATATGATGACCTAACAATGCAAAACACGAAATCTAAAATAACAGAAGAAGAAAACGAAAAAGATAAGACCGTTTAATAACCGGAAGAAAAAAAACTAAAAATCTACTGATCTTAGAAAGTTTGCAATGGATTATCATGATATAAGAAAAAATAAAAAAATAATATATCGTAAAGTTATACATGTGCAATGGAATTACCAAAGAAGTAAACATTACTTTATTTATCCTTCTAAAAAACAAATAGGATGTGTGAATCTAAGGACCTTCACTTTCACTTTTTGACCATTGCAGCTTGCCATTATCTAACTGTTTATAAAGCATAGTAAAGCCGATCTTTCCTTATGCAAATCTTTGCATTTCAACATTACATAAATAGGGTTATGTATAAGGATATTTACCATTTCATAGCCATACTTCCAAAAATAAACTTTTAGGTGAATTTCATCGTTCTAAAAAGGAAATTAAATCCCAGTTACTGAAACATATGATAGATTATATAAATTTACCAAATAACCACATTTTTTCGAGGAGGAACAACCCTGAAGAACATCGTATTTCTATTAAGTCTGCTATTATTATTTGCTTGCTCGAATGATGAAACTAAATATGATGGAGCACCTTTAAATATCGCTGTTATTGGTGATGTTCCTGAATTAAATAATGAAAAAATTCATTTTAAAACAATTTCATTAAACGATCTAAAAGAGAAAACATCGGATATTTCAACAAACTATGATGCTGTAATGATAACCCCAACCAAATTTGAGAAAGCTTCAGAAGATCATCTTGCTAAAGTATATGGAGAATTAAAATTACCTATTATATTTTTTGATTCAAAAAAACGCCACCTTCCCTTTGTAAGAGAAGATTTTACCTATGAAACGGCTAATTGGGAATCTTTAGACAATGGTTCTCATACAACCATTTATTTGGCGGGTTTAAATAAAGATAGCGAAGATGCTTGGTATTTCTATTTAAGCGATCAAAAAAATATAAATAAGCTTTACAATGATATTTTCAAAAAGATTGGAGAACTGTAAAGATTATATTACAGTTCAATCGTTTTTCGTTATGAATATTTTCTTATTCAATTAAAGCACCCGTTAGCTCAATAAAAATTTCAATTACTCACCCATTTTTTTGATTATAAAAAATGTACAAACAGACATGATACTTGCTAAGTAAAGTATGGAAAATCCAATAAAACCTAAGTAAGAGCTTCCAACATCTGGTGCACCAGAACTGAATATTGAGGTTAATATAATACAAATTATAAACCCGACAATTAATGTTCCAACACCTATACCTAGTATTTTCAATTAAACACCTCTTTTAAGTATTTCTTCAACTACTTTACTGTTCCGTTAGGTGAAGAGCAACTCTTCACAAACACTACAGTCATTTTAACATAAAATAACAATTACTCTTTAGGTTCATCAAAATCAATTATATATGGAATAAAAAATAAACTGACCAAATCATTTACGATTTGGCCAGTTTATTTTTTCCACTAAAATTGAACGGATTAAGTCAATTCTCAAAGGTTTTAACCATCATCGAACCGCTTCTTTTAACAGTTCAAACGACTTTAATTTATCATTGAAATCATAAATAATAGAGACTGCCATAAACTCATCGGTTTCGTACTCTTCACTCAATTTCTCCAGTTGCTCTCTCACTTGCTTAGGATCTCCAACTACCATCCGTTTTCGGTTCTCTCGGACGCGTGCCAATTCAAATGGGCTGTATTGATAAGCTGCGGCTTTTTCCGGACTAGGTGTGCCGTTTGAGCGCATGCCCTGTTCAATCATTATAATCGATAAGTCGAGACTTGAAGCTACCCGTTCCGCTTCTTCCTCTGTCTCAGCACATACGACAAATACCGCCACCATGCTTTTTGGTTCCTTTAACAGCATAGAAGGCTTAAAGCGTTTCCGGTATCTTTCCATATACTGCGGACCGCCGTCTCCATTAATAAACTGCGCAAATGTATAAGGCAGTCCTTTTTCAGCGGCAAGGAGTG
The DNA here is from genome assembly GCF_016908875.1 of Bacillus ectoiniformans. Lineage (GTDB taxonomy): Bacteria > Bacillota > Bacilli > Bacillales > Domibacillaceae > Bacillus_BX > Bacillus_BX ectoiniformans. The sequence goes on from NZ_JAFBES010000010.1 coordinate 90,218, forward strand.
CGCTTGATGGACTGGACCCAAGCATCCATACTTCCGGCATTGTATCAATCAAAGGTGTTGCTTTTAGCCCTGGGAATGAACTGTTCTCTTGATCATCGGTTAAATAGCCAAGCAGCTCATCAATCTGTTGCGGGTAACGATCCACATCACGCGGGCGGCCATCATGAAGAGCCATCGTCGCGATCGGCATCCCCCCTGGTGCTCGTCCTAATCCTAAATCGATTCGGTTAGGTGCAAGACCTTCTAACACACGAAAGTTTTCTGCGACTTTATATGAACTGTAATGGGGAAGCATGACACCGCCTGAACCTACTCTGATTTTATTTGTCTTAGCTGCAAGATATGGGATCAGCGCTTCTGGCGAAGAACCGGCAAGGCTCATCGTATCGTGATGCTCTGACACCCAGAAGCGTTCATAGCCCAGCTTTTCTACGTGTTGAGCAAGTTCAACAGTATTTCTTAACCCCTCCGCTGCGGTCATCCCTTCTGAAATAGGCGATTGATCTAACACACTTAATTTTATACCCAATCGAGACATCTCCTTTAATTTCTTGTGGTCCTATTTTATTTCGGAACCCGAAAAATGTCCATTAAGTTGCTTACTCCCTCGATTTGAATTGTCCGCGATGCTCATCACGTTAATCTTAAGCTGGGATTCAACTAAAAAAAATGGACTTCAGCGAAACGAGTCGCCAAAGTCCATTTGTTACTGTGCAGCACTCTTTTTAATAAAGAGTTTAGGAAACACTTGCTGCATCCGCCTGTAGGTACGGCCATTCCAATAAAAAAAGTAACTAGTCGTGCCGCCTTTACGAATGACTTGTTTAGAAATTTTACGAATATCTTTTTGCCGAAATGCCTTTTCATCCGATAGATATACGCCTAACAATCCCCGGTTAACAAGCTTATGAAATCTTGAGTGAGGAAGGTTGGCCGTATAATGGTCGGCTTGCTGAATAAAATGATGTATTCTTTCAAGCAACTGCTGATCTCCTGGGTAATAGAAACAAAAATTCAGATCTCCGCCTTCTCGGTCTTCAGCTTGGTCAATTAAATAATCAAGCAGAATGTGAAGTCCTTGAATATAGGGAAAATAGCTGTCTCGAATCAGTTTGGCATAGTGCGGCTGAAAATCGTCTCGTAAACTGTAGGAAATCATACAAAAGATGCCGAGCGTAGAACCTGCACATGCGGAAAACTCGTACCATTCCATCTCTGGAAGGTTTTTCTGATGATCCGCAAACCATCCGATCAGTCTTGTTTCCCGTTCATCCGGCTTCACATGTTTATGTATTTGCAAATCACAGTAGTATCTGCAGAGTTCTTGAAGATACGGTGCGGCCTGTGAGTATGGAGCAATAGACTGGAGAACGGATTGACAAGTTCGCACAAGCTGATTTAAATAACCGCCATCCTCTTGATCTTCTCTAAAACGATAGTATGAACGAATCGGTGCGTCAGGCACGATCGAGTCTTCCATCGCTTCATGAAGGGCGGCAAAATCTGCAGGATCAAGGGAGGTGCTTCGATCACATAGGTTATCCAAGTAATCACTAATGGTTTGATAGGCAACAATGAAACGGATCGCCTCTTCTATTTTCGCTCCAGCGAGCAAGGCCAGCACTGCTCCGCCTTCGCAATGAAAGGTCTTATGTTCAATACTCGCTAAAGCTTGGCGGCGCAGTTCTTCATTGGGAATTTGCTCAGCTTTTATTTTCCAATGCTGAAGCTGGCTGTGAACTAACGGAAATACTTGCTTGTAAATCGCGTGCATTAAATGAAACGGAGTAACAGGCACTGACATCTCATCACCTCATTATTCAATCACATATCCCAAATGGCGCAGCTGATTTTCGACAAAGGTTTTTGCATATAAAAAGACTTCTTCTCTCTCAGGTTCATTAAAAATTTCATGATATAAATGCGGCCATTCTTTATAATGCATTTCCGATAAATCCAGCTGGTGAAACCACTTGCGTACAGCACGTTTATCAACGACTTTATCTTCACCCGCCTGCATAATCAGCAACGGGATATCCGGTATGTCATCCGCCTTCAATCCTGCCGCCTTGATCGCAAGCAGTAATTCACGGTACCAGCGGACAGATACTTTATTAATATACAGACTGTCCGCCCGGTCGATTTCTAATACCTCTTCATTTCTTGTCACCATATCTACTGTTAATCCCGTAGAAAACTTAAATGATGGCGCCAGCGTATTTAATCCATGAGACACGGCATTGACCATTTTTTTAGGCGTGTGAAGCATGCGCAGACACGGAGAAGATAAAATAACTCCCGCCGGCTCTAAGTCCATCTCCTGTAAAAGGCGGATAGTAATGAGCCCTCCCATGCTGTGTCCCAGCAGAAATACTGGCAGGTCAAACTGATAGGCTGCTTGCACCCAGTCTTTTACCTCTTGTATATATTCATTAAAAGAAGAGATATGTCCTCTTTTTGCTCGCGAAGTCATTCCTTGGCCTGGCAGATCTCCCATCACGACATGGAATCCTGCCTTACGCCACATCTCTATCAGCCATCCATATCGTCCGTGATGCTCCATGGCTCCGTGAACCATGACGATGACTCCTTTTGCTTGTTTGTCTGTTTCCCACTTCCACATTTGCCATTCCTCCTCCGGCATCGTTCGTCTATTAGCCGATTGTTAAACGGCTGTTTCCGCTTTTCTTTGTCCAGCTCCATCAGCCAGACTCTCTGGTATAAGCCATCTCGCCTGTGTGGCTAAAAACGCCACCCTGCCGATCTGTCTTATCCCTCCCGAGTCTAAACGGCTGTTTCCGCTTTTCTTTTATTATACAAATGTTTCTCGGCAAGTTAAAATGATATGGAAGCTAATGATTTATTTAGGTATTTTGCCTGCTTTTATAAAATGTTGAAGGGAGCGTTTTTTTGTATGATTTATCCTTTTAAAGACCACTTTCCACAAATCGCTGATTCTGCCTATGTCGCAGATTATGTAACGATTACAGGTGATGTGAAGATTGGCGAAGAGTCGAGCGTCTGGTTTAATTCTGTGATTCGCGGAGATGTGGCACCCACGATCATAGGCAACAAGGTGAATATTCAAGACAATTCAGTGCTGCACCAAAGCCCCAACAATCCGTTAATTATTGAAGACGAGGTAACCGTTGGGCATCAAGTCATTCTACATAGCTGCAAAATTAGAAAGAAAGCCTTAATCGGCATGGGCTCGATCATTCTTGATAATGCCGAAATTGGTGAAGGTGCTTTTATTGGGGCCGGCAGTCTAGTGCCTCAAGGAAAAATCATCCCACCAAACACCATGGCGTTTGGTCGTCCAGCTAAAGTGATCCGTCCCATTAACGAAGAGGATCGCCAAGACATGGAGCGCATCGCACGCGAATATGCTGAAAAAGCTCAATACTACAAGTCTCTCCAAAAAGAGAATAACTGACATACTCTACTTTTTCCCAAATTTCTCCGGAGTAGTCACAAAAGCAGAATTTCTTCTTTGAAACTCTGCTTTTTTGGTGCCACAAAAAAAACATCCCGGCTCATTGACCGGGATGTTTCATTTATTATTGGTTAGCTTGTTCTTTCAGTTTCGCAGCGATGTCTGTTCTTTCCCAAGGAAGATCGACATCTGTACGTCCGAAATGGCCATAAGCCGCTGTTTGTTTGTAAATTGGACGGCGAAGGTCAAGCATTTTGATGATGCCTGCAGGACGAAGGTCGAAGTTTGTGCGGATTAATTCCACTAGAACTTCTTCCGATACCGTTCCTGTGCCAAATGTATCAACGGCGATTGATACTGGCTGCGCTACACCAATGGCATAAGCAAGCTGCACTTCACATTTGTCAGCTAGTCCTGCTGCAACGATGTTTTTCGCTACATAGCGAGCTGCATAGGCTGCTGAACGGTCAACTTTTGTTGGATCCTTACCGGAGAATGCGCCTCCGCCATGACGTGCATAGCCGCCATACGTATCAACAATAATTTTACGGCCAGTTAAACCGGCATCTCCTTGAGGTCCGCCAATAACGAAACGGCCTGTTGGATTAATAAAGAATTTAGTATCACCGTCAATTAATTCCTTAGGAACAACTGGATCGATGACGTATTCGCGAACATTACGCTGAATTTGCTCCAGCGTAGCTTCTGGGTGATGCTGAGTAGAAATAACGATCGTATCCACTCGAACTGGTTTATTGTCTTCATCATATTCAATCGTAACCTGAGTTTTACCGTCTGGACGCAAGTAAGGAAGGATTTCTTCTTTACGAACTTCAGTTAAACGGCGAGAAAGCTTGTGCGCCAATGAAATCGGAAGCGGCATAAGCTCTTTCGTTTCATTACAAGCAAATCCGAACATAAGACCTTGGTCTCCTGCGCCGATCGCTTCAATTTCTTCATCACTCATTTTGCCTTCACGCGCTTCAAGAGCCACGTTTACACCGGCAGCGATATCCGCTGATTGTTCATCAATGGATGTTAACACACCGCAAGTTTCAGAATCGAATCCGTATTTCGCGCGTGTATAACCAATTTCTTTAACTGTTTCGCGGACAATCTTAGAAATATCTACATAAGAAGATGTAGTAATTTCTCCAGCGACTAGCACTAAGCCCGTTGTTACGGATGTCTCAGCTGCCACACGGGCATTGGCATCCTTTGCAAGAATTGCATCAAGTATTGCATCGGAAATCTGATCACAGATTTTATCCGGATGTCCTTCAGTTACTGACTCTGAAGTAAAAAGGCGACGTTGTTTTGTCATTTAACTTCCTCCTTAATAATTGATCAACTAATTGAACAATTGTCCATTTCAAACAATTTGCAACGGTACTCATTTCCCTAGGTCACTTCATAAAAAAAATAAAAACCCCTCCTGTTAAAAAGAGAGGAAAGGTTTGTGTGTTCTACATAGGCCTTTCACTCTTATCGTTCAAGGTTGTCCCTTGCTCCAGGTTAGCACCGTTGCTTATGCAAGCAGGTTGCTGGGTTTCATAGGGCCTGTCCCTCCACCAACTCAGGATAAGAGTATCCGTTCAAGGTATCATCATACGGAATTCGTCGAATGATGTCAACCTATAAATATAGTTTTCATTAATTTCCTTTTTGCTCTATGGTCAGTAAAACACCATATAATTAGAAGAAACTCACTCTGGCACTTGTAACCGTTCACAGAAAATGAAAGAATGAAAAAAAACAAAAGAAAAAACGATGAATAGTATAGACTAATCATCCAAATGTGTTATACTAATTCTTGAGTAAATGAGATCATATAAAAACAATCTAAATTTTAATAAAGGATGGTTACTAAATTATGAATTCTGTAAGCGTTTCTACTGAAATTATGGAACTTTTAAACGGTTCTAATGTAAATATGCAGCCTTCAGTACCAACATTGGTAGAAAAGGTGTTAAATCGCAACGAAGGGATCCTGACTGCATCTGGAGCCGTTCGTGCGGAAACAGGCAAATATACAGGACGTTCCCCTAAAGACAAATTCATTGTTGAAGAATCATCTGTTAAAGATAAAATTGACTGGGGTCCGGTAAACCAGCCGATTTCTGAGCAGGCTTTTGATCAATTATACACTAAAGTGATTAGCTATTTAAAAGAAAAAGAAGAACTTTTTGTATTTAAAGGATTTGCAGGGGCAGATAAGAGCCACCAATTGCCAATTCAAGTGATTAATGAATACGCATGGCATAACCTTTTTGCCCACCAGCTGTTCATTCGCCCTACAGAAGAAGAGCTAAAAGATCATCAAGCAGGATTTACGATTATTTCTGCACCAAACTTTAAAGCAGACCCGGCAGTTGACGGAACGAATTCTGAAACATTTATCATTGTTTCATTTGAGCGCCGCATCGTTCTTATCGGGGGTACAGAATATGCTGGTGAAATGAAGAAATCGATCTTCTCAGTGATGAACTTCCTTCTTCCTGAAAACGATATTTTATCTATGCACTGTTCAGCAAACGTTGGCTATGAAGGAGATGTTGCTTTATTCTTCGGTCTTTCCGGAACTGGTAAAACAACGCTTTCTGCTGATGCAAACCGCCGCTTGATCGGTGATGACGAGCACGGCTGGTCTTCTAACGGTGTATTTAATATTGAAGGCGGCTGCTATGCTAAATGTATCGGACTTTCTTATGAAAAAGAGCCGCAAATTTTCGATGCCATCCGCTTCGGTTCTGTACTTGAAAACGTGGTAGTTGACGAAGATTCACGCCTTCCTGATTACAATAGCAATGAATTGACGGAAAATACACGTGCGGCATACCCGCTTCAAGCGATCGACAATATCGTAGATCCTAGCGTAGCTGGACATCCAAATACAATCATCTTCCTTACAGCTGATGCATTTGGCGTCTTGCCTCCAATCAGCAAATTAACAAAAGAACAAGCTATGTACCATTTCTTAAGCGGCTATACGTCTAAATTAGCTGGTACTGAGCGTGGAATCACTTCCCCTCAAGCGACATTCTCTACTTGCTTCGGCTCTCCATTCCTTCCGTTAGCAGCTACTCGTTATGCTGAAATGCTAGGAAAGAAAATCGATGAGCACAATGTTCAAGTATTCCTTGTGAATACTGGCTGGACTGGCGGAGAGTATGGAGTTGGAAACCGTATGAAGCTTGCCTACACTCGCGCAATGGTACAAGCAGCGCTTGAAGGTGAATTAAATAATGTTGAAACGTACACGACGAAAACATTCGGTTTAAAGATTCCAGTTCACGTTCCTGGTGTTCCTGATGAAGTCTTAATCCCTCGCAAGGCTTGGGCGGACGAAGATGAATTTATGGAAAAAGCAAATGAACTGGCAAGTAAATTCCGTGAAAACTTCAAAAAGTTCTCTGATGTTCCATCTGAAATCGTTGAACTTGGCGGACCGATTGGTTAATAGGCAGCACAACACAAAAAAGAAGCAGCGATTTCATTCGTTTGCTTCTTTTTTGTGTTTAATTTAATAGCTTGTCCTTTAGTTCGTCGAATTTAATGAAATAAGCTTATATGTAATCACTGTGCTGTCTTTTTCCCAGACAATCTTTTCAATGACAGCTGTACCGCTTACATCGCTGTCTTTTGTTTTATAGACACCAATCGGAATATCAATCGGATATAGACGATAACCGGTCTTAGTGAGAGCAAACACATTCTCTTCTTTACGTTCTTCCTTCCCTTTTGTCACGATCATTGTATTTAATTCTAGTGGCATACCCATGCCATCCCCTCCTTCATTTGCCTTTCTTTTATCCTACCATGAGTTGTGCTGGTTTTTCATCCACTTACATAGGTCAGAAACAATTTTTCTATTAATTGCAGGCGGGAAATAGTGAGTATATTGATCAAAATACCAAGTATCCACTGGATGATTCAGTTGGTTTAACCGCTTTTCTAACCGGTAAGCGTGTTCAGCCGATACATTCGTATCTTTCACCCCGTGAATGATCAAGACAGGCGCTTTTAACTCCTCTAAAAAGAACAAAGGCGTCCGCCATTGATATTGCTCTGCCACCTTATTAGGGCTGCCTCCAATGACCCGTTTCATCATCCTTCTAAGATCCACTCTTTCTTCATAAGTGAGAAACATATCAGACACACCGCCCCAGGTTACAATAGAAGCGGCCTCCGGTTTTTCAATAGCGGTCAGCAAGGCCATTACCCCGCCTCTTGAAAAGCCAAAAATATGGATCATCTGGCTGTTGCTGCGCGGATGAGCCTTCAATAGTTCATAGGCTGAAAAGGCGTCTTCCCTATCGTCACCGGCAAAATCTTCATTTCCTTCTCCACCTTGATTTCCTCTGTAAAATGGCGCAAATACTATAAATCCTTCTGAAGCAAATTGGGCAATTCTTGCTGGACGCACCATTCCCACATTTTTTATACCGCCCCTTAAGTAGAGAAAGCCGGCATAACAATCTCCCTCAATAGGTTCTGCTAACAATCCCTTTACTTTTAACCCCCCTGAATCATATGTAACAAGATGCATCCGGACCTCGGGATGAGGCGACGGAAATCGAATGGATTGTATAATCGAAGAATGCCACTTGATCGTTCTCATTCAATCACCACGCTTCAAAAAAGTGTTGGATTAAATCCAATGATGCTGCTGAAGAAAAGATAAAGTTCTTTCTACTACTTCATCTTTCATCAAGAAACTGAATTCTTTTCCTTTTCGTTTTTCCAGCAAGTTTTCTTTAAACAAAACGGGGCCATTGGTTTCCAAATAATGTTCTTTTCTTTCTATATTCCCCGCTTCTGCAAAAAAAATCGCTTTGACAAAAGGTTTTTCGGGACGATCAACGTAATATTCTCCTATAAAATCTATTTTCGTAAGAATGGCGCCGGTTTCTTCATATACTTCTCGCACAGCTGCCTCTTCAAGAGATTCTCCTGCTTCTACTTTTCCTCCAGGAAATTCAAGTCCCCGAATCGGATGATGCGTCAGCAGCCATTGATCAGAGAATCGGCAAAACACCAACACATGTTTTGCCGATTCAGAAAAAGCTTGGCGATGAAAGGCCAGCTTCACTGTAAGATTGTTTTCATCTTTAAATTCAAACATAGGCTCTCCCTGATTCATTAATTTTTATCTCTATTATACCCTTGTCTTAAAGGCCCCACATACCTTTTATATGCTCTTTTGCTTCATCATCCCCAAGTTCATAAATCATTTCATAAATCTGTTTCATATTCCCATCATACCCATCGTTTTGCCGATCGTAATGATATTGGACATACGGAACATGAGCGCGAAAGAAGTTTTGCCATTCGACGGAATAATTCGCATCAAATAATTCTCTCAAAGCCGTAATTTCTTCATCATTCGCATAAATTTTGAAATTCCAAGGAGAATCAGTCGCTCTTCTCATGATTTCACCATTGCCAACCTGGATATAATAGGCATTTTTTTCCTCATTCATTCCTTTCACCTCCTGCTCTTGATTGATTTTAGGTTGCCCTCCGAAGATGAAAATTAATGAATGACAGCTGCATTATTTTAAATATTATAAATAAAGTTATGGTTTATCTATCACTTTTAGGGTATAAATTGTATATAGGGTCTCGGGAGAAATTTCATTAACAAAGGAGTGAGTTGCATGAAATTAGTTGATGAGCTGTTTGAGATTTACCGGGGGAGGCTTCAAGGAACGGAAGAAGACCTTGACATGATTACACTAGCCGTTCTAGAGCAGCTGTCGCATGAGGATATCTTAGGGGTAATAAAAGAACTGAGTGAAGAAGAGCTGCATTATTTTTTCCGGGTGTATTTATTCGAAGCTTTAAAAGAAAAGTTTGACACAGAAGAAACCAAGCAAAATCGCCCTTCGAAAAATCTTTTTCATTAATCATACATACAGACTAACTGAAAACAGGATGCTCTTAAACTTAGGGCATCCTGTTTAGCTTATCCTTTTAAATCAATTCCAGCACCTTTATAGGGATGTGGAGCCGGAGGAGATTTAGGCAAAGAATCCATCATTGTGATCGCTTGAGCCGTTTGTGTAGCCATTTGGCTTTTGAGCAAATTCATACTTAGCGTTTGCTGAAGTTCCGCTACTTGCTTACCCATCATTGCAGAAAGTTCCATGATTATTCCCCCTTTTCTATATTTTATCAAACTTAAACATAAATGACATTAAAACAAGGACTGAGTTCGCCAGCCCTTGTTTCTTCTTATTTTCCTAAGAAAGATTTAAGCATCCATACATGCTTTTCAAGTCCTTGGTGAATAGATAATAGCATATCGCCAGTTGTTTCATCGCTGACTTCTGCTGCTAAATCCATCGCTTCTTTTAACTCTTTAATCAATACAGTAAAGTCATCGACAAGAGACTGAACCATTTCTTCAGCAGATTCCTTGCCCTCTGCTTCTTTAATGGAAGCCAAGTCCAGTGATTCTTTCAGCGTGGCCACAGGCTCTCCTTCAAGGGCTAATAACCGTTCAGCCAGTTCATCTATATGAACGCCAGCTTCCGTGTAAAATTCTTCAAACTTCACATGGAGTGCAAAGAATTGAGGTCCTTTCACAAACCAATGATAATTATGTAATTTCGTATATAGTACGGTCCAGTTTGCAATTTGCTTATTGACACTGTTAATTAATTTTTTAGACATTTACTTTTCTCCTCCTGCAACAATTTGTTGATAGTATATTGTTCCCATAAAAAACTATCTTTAAACGAAGGTTACATATTTGACACAATTTTGCCATCATATTTTCGCGGAAAATGATAATATTTAAAACATAGGAGGGATGCCAGTTGACACTTGTATTAATAATCTCCATCATAGTAGTCATTGGAGTGTTGATTTTCACCTTAATATCGATTAATAAAGGCTACAAATATAAACATACGGTGGACCCGCTCGATAATAACCCACATTTGCCTGCTGCTACTCAGCCGGAAGAAGATAACAAATAATCTGTATCTGCCATTCGTCTAACATTTGAGCAAGCCGCCATGCGTCTTGCTTTTTACAATTTGTCCTTTTAAGGAGTTCTGACATGCTTAAGCAATTATTTATATTTATCATTCGATTTTATCAAAAGATTATCTCCCCTCTAAAGCCGCCTACTTGCCGATTCTACCCCACTTGTTCTCATTATGGACTGGATGCTGTTAAGCGCTTCGGAGCCATCAAAGGAGGCTTCTTGGCCATCGTGCGCATTTTAAAATGTCATCCATTTCATCCAGGCGGAGTCGACCTAGTTCCTGAAGAATGGCCGCCGAAAAAGAAGACGAAAAAAAGAACTGAAGACTAAGACAGCTTCAGTTCTTCTTTGTATATAGTCACCTCATTCAAACGCCGCTCGTTTATGCTATAGCCTATTCCAGCATATTCAGAAAGCTGTATCTTTCCATTAGCCACCTGAACTTCAGGCGTGATGATATCTTCCTCCCAGTATTTGTTTGAAGCAGATAAATCACCTGGAATATCAAAGCCTTTTAAGGACGCAAGCGCGAGATTATGGGCACGAGAGATGCCGAATTCAATCATTCCTCCCACCCAAAGTCTTATTCCATTTACTATGCATAAATCATGGATCCATTTCGCCTCCTGCAATCCTCCCACACGGCCGATTTTAATATTCATGACCTGACAGCTCCCCAGTTCAATCGCATTTTTGGCATCGCGAATGGAACAGATGCTTTCATCTAAGCAAATCGGAGTTTTCATTTCACGCTGCAGATTCGCGTGCTGCACAATGTCATCAGGAGCCAGAGGCTGTTCAATCATCATTAAATCAAATGAATCCAATTGCTTTAAATGCTCCATACTTGATTCTTGGTAAGCTGAATTGGCATCTGCCATCAAATCAATTTCCGGGAATTGGCGGCGTATTTCTGTCAATAATTGAATGTCATTCTCAGGGGAGATTTTTACTTTTATTCGTTCGTACCCACTCATAAGCAGCTGTTCAATTTGTTCAACCGTTTGAGTAATAGTGGAACCTGCGGCAACCGCTCCCGCTGGTACTTCGCTTCTTTCGCCCCCAAGGATGAATGAAAGAGGCTGTTCTTTATGCTTGCTGTAGAGATCCCAAACAGCTGTTTCCACTGCAGCCTTAGCCATTCGATTTCCTCGAATAGGTTCCAATAACGAATGAACATCTGAAGGGTGGCTGATTTCCTTTCCTGCTACTAGTGGAAAGGAAATATCCTTAATCATATGGTAATTGGTCTGAACCGTCTCTTCCGTATACCACGGCGTGCTGAACGCTACGGCCTCTCCATATCCTTTTACACCTTCATCGTCGGTGATTTCTACGATGATTCCCCTGCGCTTCTTCACTGTTTCTAAATGCGTGACAAATGATGTTTTCAAGTCCATCTCGATGACTCGGAGCTGCATCTGGATAATTTTCATTGGTTAAGCCTCCGATCATACTCTTCCTTCAGCTCTCTTCTAAGCAGTTTATTAGATGCGTTTCTAGGCAATTGATTGACAGTATAGTACTGTTTCGGCACTTTGTATTTAGCCAAATACTGCAGACAAAATTCATGTAATTGGCCTTCATCAAGAGGTTGTGCAGCGACAATAAAAGCGACAGGGACTTGTCCCCACTGGTCATCCGCCACGCCAATCACACCTGCTTCTTTAATGTCTTTATGAGCGAGCAAAGCAGATTCAATTTCTGCGGGATAAATATTTTCCCCTCCAGAAATAATTAAATCTGACCGGCGATCAAGCACATATAAAAAACCTTCTTCATCCAAGCGTCCGATGTCACCTGTATGAAACCAGCCTTCAGTGAAGGATTCATTATTGGCTTCTTCTCTATGCAAATATCCCGGTGTCACATTCGGGCCCTTTACGACAATTTCTCCTTCCGCATCTCTATCCTTGGCTTTTCCATTTTTCACTACTTTTATCTGACAAGGATATAACGGCTTTCCTGCTGACCCAATTTTCGTTAAACTGTATTCCGGCGCTAAAGTGACAATCTGTGAGGAAGTTTCTGTCATTCCATACGTTTGAAAGATAGGAATGCTTCTCTTTGTACATTGCTCTAGCAGCGGTTTAGGAGCCGGACCTCCCCCCAGCAGCATGCAGCGAAAACTGTCATGGTATGGCAATTCTGATTGTTCGAGCAGCCTGCTTAACATTGAAGACACGACAGACATCATCGTTGCCTTCCCATTTATAAGGTCTTGATTAATGAGCTGTTCATCGAATTGCTTGTAGAGCCTGACCGTCATTCCATAGATTACACTTTTCATTAGAATGGAATATCCGCTGATATGAAATAACGGCATAGCACACAGCCATGTATCTTCTTCCCGCAGACCCAGATTTAAGGCCGAACCTACCGCACTCCACCAGTGGTTTCCATATGTTTGCAAAACCCCTTTAGGCTTGCCTGTCGTACCCGATGTGTACATAATCGAACACACAGCTTGAAGGTCGACGGTTTCCTGCTCCGCCATTAATGCTGAATTCAATTTAGACAACTCGTTCATGCTATAGGAAATCCAACTTTTCTGTCCAATTTGCGCACTGATCTCTTCAAATTCGTCATCATAAAATAAATAGGATGCCTCGGCATCTTGCAGCTGCCAGGAAAGCTCTTGAGAAGTGAGACGGTGATTAAGCATAACGGTCACCGCTCCTGCTTGCTGCAGTGCATAAATCAAAAACACCGCTTTCTCAGAATTTTTCACTAGCAATCCCACATAATCCCCTGTTTTGACGCCTGCTGCTTTCAATTTGCTGGCGTAGTTTTTTACTTCTTCATGAACGTCTTTAAACGACCAGGTTTTTTCTCCAAAGATCAGCCCGGTGCGAGCTGGTGTTAAAAACGCTCGCTGCCGCAGAAAATCGGGCACATACTCTCCCATATCTATGGCCTCCTCTAAATAGAATTAACTACTTGATCTATGTACAACTTTGAAAAAAAGCATGATGGGGTGCCATCATGCTTTCCTTTATGAGCTGATTTAATTAAGGGAAACGAGGGAATTGACCAAAGTCTGGCTTGCGCTTTTCTTTAAATGCGTCTCTTCCTTCTTTCGCTTCGTCTGTTGTGTAGTAAAGAAGTGTAGCATCTCCAGCAAATTGCTGTAAGCCTGCTAGACCATCTGTATCGGCATTCATTGCCGCTTTAATGAAGCGCAGCGCAGTTGGGCTCTTCTCAAGCATTTCTTCTGCCCATTGAACGGTTTCTGCTTCAAGCTGATCCAATGGAACAACCGTATTAACTAGCCCCATATCCAATGCTTCTTGTGCATCGTATTGACGGCATAAGTACCAGATTTCTCTCGCTTTCTTATGGCCAATAATACGCGCTAAGTAACCTGATCCATAGCCAGCATCGAAGCTTCCGACAGTCGGACCAGTTTGTCCAAAACGAGCATTGTCTGCTGCAATCGTTAAGTCACACACAACGTGAAGAACATGACCGCCGCCAATTGCATAACCGGCAACCATCGCAATAACTGGTTTAGGAATCACACGAATTAAACGCTGAAGGTCTAATACATTTAAACGTGGAATTTGGTCGTCGCCTACATATCCGCCGTGGCCTCGTACGCTTTGATCTCCTCCTGAGCAGAAAGCCAAATCGCCGGCACCAGTCAGAATGATCACGCCTACCTTCTCATTATCACGCGCGCGCGCAAATGCATCAATTAATTCCATGACCGTTTTCGGACGAAAAGCATTTCGCACTTCCGGACGGTTAATCGTAATTTTAGCGATTCCGTTATATGTTTCATATAAGATATCTTCGTATTGACGTTCACTTACCCAATTAAAAGCCATTATGTTTCCTCCCTAATATGTAATAATCCGAACTCTTTTATTATTGTACCAAATTTCTCTTCATCTTCCACATGAATTGCATGACCTGCGCTAAATACTTCTTTTCTCACAGCATTCGGTAGCTTTCGAGACATTTCTTCTGCTATTGCAGTGAATTTTTCGTCGAGCGTTCCCGTTATTAGAAGAACAGGCATCTTTAAATCAGACAAGTGATCCCACCAAGAAGGCTGAATGCCAGTTCCCATCCCTTCAAGTGATAGAGCAAGACCTGAAACGGAATTCTCCAACCGCTGCATTCTTACCTCATCCCTCCGTTTCTTTGGAAGCTTCTTCTGACTTTCAAACATCGGAATGTCTTCCCAATAATCTACAAAGGATTCAACACCATCGCGTCTAATCCTTTCTGCCAAACGGGCATCCGCTTGTCTGCGGTTCATTCTTTCTTCCGTTGTTTTTAACCCTGGTGACGCACTTTCAAGCATCAACGATTTGACTGATTCAGGAAAAAGCACAGCAAGCGTTAATGCAAGACGTCCTCCCATCGAGTAGCCCAACACATGAAAAGCTGGGTGGCCAAGCTGATTCATTAACTTCTTCATATCATGAGCCACAGCTTCGACTTGATACCTTTTAGCAGAAAAATTTTTATCTGTTTTACCATGACCAATAAGATCGACTGCCACACATGTATAGGTAGATTGAAGCTGGTCAATTACCCCATTCCACGTCGAATGATCTCCTGTAAATCCATGCAGCAATAAAAGCGGTTCTCCTTCACCGGACAAGTGATAATGATAGTTACAGCCATTGACCATTATTTCCAAAAATCATCACCAGCCGTCAAATCATCTATTTCCCGGGAAACTTTCTTCCACAAACCCCGATGGTTCATCACGTTCTGCGTGCGGTCTGTGATTGCTTCTATGATAAATAAACGATCTTCTGAGTGAATAGACTCGGCCAGTGCAGATTCTAATTGACCCATGCTTTCCACCTTGCAATATTCCCCGCCATACAACTTAGCTGCATGCTTGAAATCCAGATCAGCAGGAGTGCCAAACAGAGATTCGAAATGTTTCGGATGGCCGGATTGCGGAAGGTAGGAGAAAATGCCGCCTCCATTGTTATTCACCACAATAACTGTCATTTTTATCCCATTTAATTTAGCAGCCAGCAGCCCATTAAAATCATGGAAGAAAGATAGATCGCCAATGACTAAATACAGCTGTTCATCATAAGCCGCCGCTCCTAATGCACTTGATACTAACCCATCAATTCCATTTGCTCCGCGATTCGCATAAACTTTTATGCATTTATCTGTAGAGAAAAAGAAGGAGTCTAAGTCTCTGATCGGCATACTGTTTCCGACAAATAATGAAGAGCGATCCGGAATTTGCTGAATGATCTGATATAACACTCGTCCTTCATCCATTTCCGGTAAAAGGCTTACCTCTTTCATAGTGACACTTGCTTTCTCATTAAGCTCCTGCCATCTTCTAAGCCACTCACTGTTCTTTAGGTCATTGCCTAAATAGTCAGCCATATCTTTGCAAAAAGCTGTTTCACAGCAAGCAACCATTTGCGTTGCAGCACCGAGCGGATCACGCCAGCCTCCGCTTTCATCGATAATCAGATGTTCTTTGCCAATATGCTGTTTTAAATATAAAGTTAAAGGCTTCGATACCGGAATCGCGCCAAATCGCAGCACAACGTCAAAAGCGGCTTCTTGTTTCACTGAGTCATTTTTTAACAGGGCATCATAACTGTCAATCACCATGCCCAAGTCGCTCATACCACTCCTCAGCTGCGAAAGCGGATCAGCTAAGATTGGAAATCCAAGCGCACGCGACAGCCGAATAACTTCTTCAGGAAAACCATCAGCCCCGACCTCACCGCATACTATAAGTCCCTTTTCTATTTGATTCAAATGATCCGCTATTCTATTTATTTCTTCTTGCGGCAGCTTTCGTTTGCCGGAAGTCAGCTGAATAGATGGACTAGAGTCTTCTAAACGCTCAAATATTCCATCGTAATCAGGAATTAGAGGCTCGCGAAACGGAAAGTTCAGATGAACTGCACCGCTTGGCGACTGCATCGAAGTAAAGACTGCGCGGGCGGCTGACGAACGGACATATCTAAGCATACTATTCTCAGAATCTGGCAGTGCCATTTCTGAAAACCACTTCACAGCGTTTCCGTACATTTGAATCTGATCAATGGCCTGCGGAGCTCCTACTTCTCTTAATTCATGGGGCCGGTCAGAAGTCAGGACGATTAAAGGTACACGGGCATTCTTGGCTTCAGTAATGGCAGGAAAATAATTCGCTGCAGCTGTTCCGGAAGTACAAAGCAGGGCAACCGGTTTTTTCGATGCTTTAGCCAAACCCAGTGCAAAAAATCCAGCGGACCGCTCATCAATTTGTAAATAAGTCGTTAGACGAGGATGTTCCGCCATTAAAAGCGCCATAGGAGTAGAACGCGACCCTGGGCTGATGACGGCGCATTCTACTCCTGATTGAATTAGCTCATCAATAAAATGAGCTGTATATAGAGTTAAATCTTTCTGATGTTCATTCACGTTCTGCTCCCCCAATCGCCCGCAGCATCGGACGGAACTTGATACGAGTTTCTGTAAATTCGCTCTCTGCATCCGAATCCTCTACGACACCGCAGCCGGCATATAAAAATGCTTGTTTCTTTTTCAGCAAGCCCGATCGAATAGCTACGGCAAATTCACCATTTTTACGATAATCCATCCACCCAACAGGAGCTGCATATAACCCGCGATCCATCTTTTCGAGCTTGCGGATTTCTTCTAGCGCCTTTTCTGTAGGCAATCCGCCGAGTGCAGGTGTTGGATGCAGTTTTTCAACAAAGTTCAAGATGGATAAATTCTTGTCTGCATGGCCGACCACAGGAGTATACAGATGCTGAATGTCACGAATCTTCATTAAAACCGGCTTTTCTGGAATGTTTATTTTTTCACATAAACCAGACATTTCTTCCCCAATCATTTGCACGACATAGTCATGCTCCACTAGGTTTTTGTGATCTCCAAGCAGCTCTTCTCCAAGTGCCTGATCCTCTTCCTCAGTTGAACCCCGTCTAATAGATCCTGCCAGACATGTAGACAAGGCTACTTGATCACGCTTTCTGACAAGACGTTCAGGTGATGCTCCTAAAAAGCAGCTGTCCATCGCTTCAAATGAAAAAATAAAGCTGTCCGGCTGCTGCTCAAGCAGGCTTTCAAGAACCGCTTCAGGCAGCAGATCCTCTTTAAAGTCAGCTGTAATTTTTCTAGCCAGCACCACTTTTTTCAATTCTTCATCACGCTGGATATGGCTGACGACTTGTGAAACTGACTGCTTCCACTCGTGTGTATTGCCTTCATTAATCTGCAGGAGCGGCTGAGCTTCATTCGTATTTGATACCAAATACTTCGACGAACGCAAAAGCTGATTTTTTCGGCTTTCCGCTTTATCAAACAGAATGGATGAATCATCAGGCGTGCAAATAATGTTAGTAGTCAAGTACATTTTCCCGTTATAAGAGGTGAGCATAAACTCAGGAACATAAAAAAAGGCAGGGGAAAAATTCGACCATTCCTTTTCTTGCATCTGTTCAGGATCAAATGAAAATCCTCCAAAAACACAAGGACCTGTGCCATAAGCCTCAAAAGAATTGTGAATGGACGCTTGTTTCATCAGCAGTTCCCATTTGTCTTCGATCTCTTTATATCGGCCGTTATCTGTCGCTTCACTTCTTAGGGTGTGAATATTTCCAAGACCAGCAAGAGTTAGTTCCCCGTCACGATCCTTCCAGAAGAATCTTTCTCCAGCATAAATAGATTGTCCATTATGATAAAAGGTTAACGGATCAATCCATTCCACTTCTTCTACATAACTGAACAAGGTCGATTGCTTTGTATTCTGTTTTTCTTTAATTAAATGTATAAAGGCTTTTTTCATAGGATGGCCTTTTATAGTAGACAATGAAATCTCCTCCATTGCACTTTAAGCAGTAATTAATCGTTTACAAACTTATTTAAAGATACACCTCATTAACAGGTACTGTCAACGATTGAGAACGAAGTACAGCCGCTGGTATCCTTATTATATAAGATTTTACTCATTGCATCTAACAAGAATCGGCTTCATTGGAAAACACAGGTTCCCCTTTAATTGTGAAAAGTAATTGACACTTATCTTTTCCTTTTCTAAACTTAATCTAGAAGTAATGATTAAATCGATTCATTGCCATTTAAATATAGGGAGAGAAACGAATGATGGAAGTCAACACACCTACTGCTATTGAGCCAGATAAAGGCTTTAAAATATGGTGGCAGCTAATGAGGCCCCATACGCTTACCGCCGCTTTTGTTCCCGTCTTTTTAGGAACTGTATTGGCTTTGGATTATGCACCGCTTCGCATGGATTTGTTTTTCGCTATGCTGATTGCCTGTTTGCTGATTCAAGCGGCAACAAACATGTTTAACGAATACTTTGATTATGCGCGCGGTCTTGATAATGAAAATTCTGTCGGGATCGGCGGAGCCATTGTCCGAAACGGAGTTCGTCCTCGCACCGTCCTTACCATCGCTTTTTCTTTCTTTGCGATTGCTTTATTGCTAGGCGTTTATATTTGTATTCATACCACCTGGTGGATCGCTTTAATCGGAATCATCTGCATGGCGGCCGGATATTTTTATACGGGCGGACCGCTGCCAATTGCTTATACTCCATTTGGAGAATTAACAGCTGGCTTCTTTATGGGCGTCGTGATTATATTATTGTCATTTTATATTCAAACAGGGATCGTCACCGCGTCTAGCTTCATTATTTCCATACCAATTTCTATCTTAGTCGGCGCCATTCTACTCGCCAATAATATTCGAGATTTAGTTGGAGATAAAGAAAATGGAAGAAAAACACTGGCCATTATTTTCGGGCGAAAAAGAGCGATTCAGCTTTTAGCGTCCATGTTTATTGTTTCATATGCCTGGGTTGCCATTATGGTCTTTGCAGGTTCGAGTTCTCCTTGGCTCCTGCTGACTTTCTTAAGTATTCCCAAAGCGATTAAAGCTACTAAAGGATTTATTAACAATACGCAGCCGTTGCAAATGATGCCGGCTATGAAAGCAACAGCACAAACAAATACAATCTTTGGATTCCTTTTATCCATCGGTTTATTTCTGGGATATTTTTTCTAACCTGTTCAGCACTTGGACAGGTTTTTTCATGTTTAAAAACAGAGATAGAGGTTATAACAATAACAACCATCATCAAATAAATAAAAATCGTATTTGAAAATATAAAAGGATGTGTAGTCATGTTAACAACCGAACAATTGGCCTCTTTAAAGAAACAATTATTAGATCATAAAGAGCAGATATTAAACAAAAACGGAGAAGTCGGCGAAGACATGAACAAGGTTTCCGAAAGAGATGCAACCGGCGAACTTTCCCTTGTCGACAACCATCCGGCTGATGCGGGAACAGAATTATACGAACGTGAAAAAGACTTGGCGTTAGAAGCTCATGATAAACAAGAATTGAAAAAGATCGACTTAGCCCTTCAAGCCATGGAAGATGGCAGCTATGGTGTTTGCAAGGCGAGCGGAGAAGAAATTCCTTATGAACGTTTAGAAGCCGTTCCTACTGCCCTGTATTCGGTCGATCATTCGCCCGATCAAGATCTTCATGAGAACCGCCCTGTAGAAGAGGACATTTTGCAGCCCGGAGATCATGACCGCTTCCGACACAAGGACAGAGAAGTGAAGGATTATGAAGACAGCTTTCAAGAAGTAGCAAGCTTTGGAACATCCGAAACGCCATCAGATTTTGAAGGCGACCACGAAAACTTTAGTGACTTATACGAAGAACCGGAAGAAGAAGGATTTACAGAGGAATATGAAAGCTTTACAGCTACAGATATCAATGGTGAAAACAAAGGGTTTTACCGCTCAGAAAAAGAAAGAGAGTACACGGAGGATCTTGAAGATGAGGGGATGGAAACTCCATTAGGTGACCTGCCTTACAAGAAATCTGATGGATACGTAGAAGATAAATAATAAAGTCTGCCGGGGATGCCGGCAGACTTTATTTTATTTCCTTGCAAGCAGCTTGCTGCCTCGCGGCTGAATTCCCCAAATGTCTTTGGCATATTCACTGATCGTCCGGTCACTTGAGAAATATCCTGACTGGCTGATATTTTGCACCGCCATTTTAAGCCAGCGCTTATGGTCGCTCGCATAGATCTGTCCTGCTTGCTGCTGTATATCGCGGTAGGCCGCAAAGTCTTTCAGCACAAAATACTGATCATTTTCCATCAGAAGAGAATCATAGATCATGCCAAACTGGCCATTATCATTTAAAAACCCGTCTACTAACTGATCGAGCGTTTGCTGAATTTGTTTATCATGATGGTAATAATCCATCGAACGATAGCCGCCTTCTCTTTCAAACTTCATGACTTCTTCCGCTTTCAAACCAAAAATAAAGATGTTTTCTTTGCCTACTTGCTCTAGAATTTCAATGTTCGCCCCGTCGAGTGTTCCTACTGTCAAAGCGCCATTCATCATAAATTTCATGTTTCCTGTTCCAGATGCCTCTTTACTCGCTGTAGAAATTTGCTCACTGATATCCGCAGCCGGAATGATCTCTTCCGCTAAAGATACTCTGTAGTTTTCTAGAAAGACAATCTGAATTCTGCCTTTCACTGCCGGATCATGATTGACTCTTTCTGCCACTGAATGAATCAGTTTAATAATCCGCTTTGCGTAATAATACCCTGGAGACGCTTTTGCTCCGAATATAAATGTGCGCGGCGGCATATCAAATGAAGGATCGTCACAAATTCGATTATACAAATATAAAATATGCAAAATATTTAATAGCTGGCGCTTATAAGCATGGAGTCTCTTCACCTGTACATCAAAAATGGAAGACGTATCTACTTTGATTCCATTTTGCTCATAAATCCGTTTCGCCAAAATATCTTTACGCTTCTTCTTCACTTCATCAAGCTGCTTTAAGAAGCTGGCGTCATCTTTAAACTTAGCAAGCTTCGACAATTGCTCCGGCTCTTTCATCCAGCTGTCTCCGATTGATTCCTTAAGTAAATTCGTTAATTCCGGGTTAGCTTTAATGAGCCAGCGTCGGTGAGTCATTCCGTTCGTTTTATTATTAAATTTTTCTGGCTGGTATTGATAAAATAAGTTCATTTCCCTATTTTTCAATATTTCCGTATGCAGTTTCGCTACACCGTTCACGCTATAGCTTCCGGCAATAGCCAAGTGAGCCATCTTCACTTCTCCATGTGCCAAAATGGCCATCTGCTCAATTCGATCCCAGTCCCCAGGATAAGCTTCCCATAAGCCTTTGCAGAATCTTTCATTAATCTCTTGCACAATCATAAAGATCCTTGGCAAAAGCGGCTGGAAGATCCGAACAGGCCACCGCTCAAGCGCCTCTGACAGCGTTGTATGATTCGTATAGGCAAATGTATGCGTAGTGACATGCCAAGCCTCTTTCCATCCAAGATGATGGTCATCCATTAAAATCCGCATCATTTCAGGAATGGCTAACACAGGGTGCGTGTCGTTAATATGAATACTCACATGTTTATGAAGCTCTCCTACATCCTTGTGTTGTGTTAAATAACTTTGGATAATGGAACGTATACTGGCGGAAACAAGAAAATATTGCTGCTTTAAGCGCAAAATCTTCCCTTCATCCTGCGTATCATCCGGGTATAAAAATTCAGAGATTGCTTCTGTTTCTTTTTTGTACTTTAAGATATCCTGATTCGGCATATAGCGAGACGGTTCCGCACTCCATAGCCTTAAAGTATTCACTGTTTCTGTTTCATACCCTACAACCGGCATATCATATGGTACCGCGCTGACATATTCCGCGTCTACATGCCTGAACTTCAGCACGCCGCTTTCTTCATAGGACTCGACTTTCCCCCAGAATGGCACTTCAACGGCCAAATCAAGCTTTCTTACTTCCCATACGTGTCCATACTGCAGCCAATGCTCCGGA
Organism: Bacillus ectoiniformans; assembly: GCF_016908875.1. GTDB lineage: Bacteria > Bacillota > Bacilli > Bacillales > Domibacillaceae > Bacillus_BX > Bacillus_BX ectoiniformans. The sequence goes on from NZ_JAFBES010000010.1 coordinate 112,525, forward strand.
AGCTCAAGCTGAAAGCCATCGACCATTCTTTGTTCAAACAATCCATGCTTATAACGAATGCCGCAGCCATGGCCTGGCAAGTTTAAAGAAGCGAGTGAGTCGAGAAAACAAGCAGCCAAACGGCCAAGGCCGCCATTTCCAAGAGCGGCATCTGATTCAATTTCTTCTAAATCCCCAAGAGAAATATTTAATTCTTCAAGTCCCTCTTTAACGATCTGATCAATTCCTAAATTGATTAAATTCTGGCCAAGCAAACGCCCTAGCAAAAACTCAATAGATAAATAATAGACCTTCTTTTGCTTAGCGGCATTATATTGTTCATTCGTTTTAATCCAATCTGAACTAATATATTCCCGAACCATATGACCAAGCGTCTGAAATTGATCCGATGGAGTCGAATCCTCAAAATTCTTGCCGTACGCGCGCTCAAGCCGTTTCGTGAATGATTGTTTAAATGCCTCTTTATTAGAAAACATGGCTTTCCCTCCTGGATGATAAATCAGAATAAAGCTCATTGTATTTCCTTGCCGACTGAGCCCAGCTGTAATCCTTTTCCATGGCCTGCTTCACCAAGCTTTCAAAAACGTCTTTCTCTTTAAATATTCTTCTCGCACGCTCAATCGTATGGAGCATATCATGGGCATTAAAGTTAGAAAATGAAAAACCATTTCCTTGGCCTGTTTCCTCGTTATAAGAATGCACGGTATCATTTAACCCGCCGGTTTCCCGAACAACCGGCAGAGTGCCATATCTCATCGCAATTAACTGACCCAGCCCACACGGCTCAAAGCGAGACGGCATTAAAAACAAATCGGATCCAGCATAAATTTGTTTCGCCAAATCCTCATCAAAGCCAATAATGGTTCGAACACTTTGAGGATATTTCCATTCCATTTCTTTAAAGAACCATTCAAACTCTTGCTCTCCTGTCCCAAGAACAACCATTTGAAGATCCTGCTCCATGATTTCATGAAACACATGCTGCACAAGATCGAGTCCTTTTTGTTTAGTCAGCCGAGAAATGATTGAAATAATCGGCACATCTTTTCTTTCACCCAAGTTCAGTTTCTTTTGAAGCAGGCGTTTATTTTCCGCCTTCTTTGTTATGGTGCGGCTATTGAAAGGGACCATACTTTCTTCTGGTGTATAGACAGAATAATCAATGCCATTTAAAATCCCGGTTAGATCCTCTGCACGCTGATTAATCACTCCATCGAGCTTTTCTCCGTAGTACCACGTTCGGATTTCATCACAGTATGTAGGGCTTACAGTGGTAATGGCATCAGCAGATATAAGCGCGCCTTTCAAAAAGTTCAGATTCCCATAGAACTCCAGCTGATCACTCGTAAAATGACGGTCGTGAAGATTTAACAAATCAGTCAGTACACTCTTAGGGAAGATACCCTGGAACATTAAATTATGAATGGTAAACACAGTCCGAATCAGTTCATACCCCACGCGGTCTTGGTGTTCGGCTCTCAGCATAAATGGAATCATCGCCGTATGCCAATCATGGCAATGAATAATATCAGGATAGAAATCGAGATGAGGCAGACTGTCTAACACCGCTCTTGTATAAAACGAAAAACGCTCGCCATCATCATAAAACCCATATAAACGATCTCTGTTAAAATAATATTCATTATCTATGAAATAATAGATGACGCCATCTTTTTCCAGCTGTTCAATTCCGCAATATTGATTTCTCCAGCCGACTGGAACCGTGTATTCAGCCACTTTACTCATTTCACGTTTATACTTCTCTTCAATCATTCCGTATTTCGGCAGCATCACACGGATATCCGCCCCGAGCTTCTTTAGCTCTTTCGGAAGTGAGCCGGCCACGTCTGCAAGACCACCTGATTTAATGAAGGGCACGCACTCTGATACAACAAATAATAATTTCACGAATTCATCAACGCTCCTTGTATAGACCCTTTTCGGATCACTATTGGCTCATCTGGTGTCCCTCTTAACGTGACACCATCGCCAATTATGACATCTTTATCAATAATTACATGCTCTAGTAAGCAATTGCGGCCAACTTGACTCTTTTGCATAATAATACTGCGCTTAATTTCTGTATTTTCTCCGACACGAACGGCGCGTGAGATAATGCTGTCTGTAATTTCTCCTTCAATTCTTGCCCCATTGGCAATCATCGAATTGCGAACGGCTGAGCGGTTTGTGTACTTTGTTGGAGGCTCATCTTTCACTTTCGTATAAACCGGCTGAAACTTATTAAATAGCTGACTCCAATTTTCTTTTTTTAATAATTCCATACTGGTACGGTACAAGTCAGTTGTAGATTGAATTTGCTCACAATATCCGCTGCACTCATAACGGCATACATTGTACATATGACTATCATCATTGACGATATCACGCATGCTGGTATAGCCAGTTTCTTTGCGATTAGTAACAAAGTCAATTAACAGCGAGACAGGCACGACATACATATCAACAGGCTTGCCTTGATTGCAAATTTCTAATATATCGCACTCATGGCTCTCAAGCCTTTCTAGAATGGGGGAAAAGTCCATATTGAACACTGTATAGCAATTGCTGATCAGCGCATATGTTTGCTTGCTCCGATAAAAGTAATCTAAATGGTGGGCAAAATGGCTAAACGCTCCTATTTCCTCCTCTTCATGGTCTACATTAGGCGAAGGGAAGAAAAAGAGTCCATCCCGCTTTCGGTCAAGATCCCAATTTTTCCCTGATCCCAAATGATCCATTAAAGAACGGTATTGCGATTTAGGAAAGATAGCTACACTTTGAATTCCTGAATTGACCATATTAGACAAGATAAAATCAATCAGCCGATAGCGCCCTGCAAAAGGGAGAGCCGCCAGTGACCGATGATTTAATAAATCCCCCATGGCTTCCGGGTGTGTAGTTGCATCAATAACGCCAAGCATTGATTTATTCATTCCGCTTCCTCCTTCTCCAACCTATTGTTTTTGCCCCATGAATTCTTCCAGAAACTCTTTCGTGACTAAAATGATGTCTTCACCCTCATTATAAATTTTCACATCATCCGGAATCTCTAAATCGCTTAAAACAATCGCCCGTTCAATTAAGCAGTTGCGGCCGATCTGAGCATTCGGCATAATCACGCTGTCTTTAATCACCGTCTCTTCTCCCACTTCTACACCTTGAAATAGAATGGAATGTTCGATTTCTCCCTCAATCACGCAGCCTTCGTTCACTAAAGAGTCTTTGACTAGAGCTGTTTCCGCAATGATTTGCGGCGGCTGATTAGGATTGACTGAATAGATTCTCCACGAATGATCTAATAAATTGAGGTCTTTTTCTCTGTCAAGCAAATCCATATTTGCTTCCCACAGGCTTTGGATCGTACCTACATCTTTCCAGTAACCGGAAAATGGATAAGCGAACAGTCTTAATTTTTCCTCCAGCATAAATGGAATAATATCTTTCCCAAAATCATTAGAAGAATTCGGATTTTTTTCATCAATCTCTAAGTACTTCTTCAACACTTTCCAGTTGAAAATATAGATCCCCATGGAAGCTAGATTACTTGTCGGTTCTTCCGGTTTCTCAGCGAAATCAGTAATTTCCATTTCTTCATTGGTGCTCATAATTCCAAAACGACTTGCTTCTTCCCATGGAACTTCAATCACCGAAATGGTCACTTCTGACTGTTTTTCGATATGATAATCGAGCATTTTAGAATAATCCATTTTATAGATATGGTCGCCTGAAAGAATCAGCACATATTCTGGATCATATTGGTTCAGGTAGTTTAAGTTTTGAAAAATAGCGCTGGCGGTGCCTGAATACCACTTTACTTCTGACGTTTCACTGTATGGAGGAAGCACGGTTACGCCGCCGTTTTTGCGATCCAAATCCCATGCGCTTCCAATTCCGATATAGGAATTTAAAACGAGAGGCTGATATTGGGTCAGTACGCCAACCGTATGTATATTGGAATTGGCACAGTTGCTTAAAGTAAAGTCAATGATTCTGTACTTTCCTCCGAATGGTACTGCAGGTTTAGCTAGTCCCTCCGTTAATTCCCGGAGCCTGCTTCCTTTTCCTCCTGCTAATAACATCGCCACACATTTTTCTTTAACCATTATTTCCCCTCCCTATTTATTGTTCGGCTGGATAAATACTGCACCAAAAGGCGGCAGCTTTATTTCAATAGAGGCTGGCTGTCCATGATAAACACCTTTTTCAGATTTTATAACAATCGTGTTTACTTGATTGGACCCTCCAAATCGCTGATCGTCACTATTCAACACTTCCATATAATCACAAGCTTCTGGCACCCCTACTTTATACTGCTCATAACCATATTCGCTAAAATTATAAACAGCAATAATAGGGTTTCCTTGCTGATCCCATCTAATAAAAGAAAAGACACTTTGTTCTGCATTGTGGACATCAATCCACTGAAACCCTTCAGCAGTATGATCTAATTCATATAAAGACGCACACTCTCTATATACATGCAGCAAACGCCTAAAATATACATTAAATTTGTTGTGCATATCATATTCATATAAATGCCAGTCAATCTCTTCTAAGTCCTTCCATTCTGAAAATGGAGCCAATTCCGTTCCCATGAATACAAGTTTTTTGCCTGGATGAGCCATTAAATAAGCCATTAACAAACGGAGCTGGGCAAACTTTTGCCAATAATCGCCTGGCATTTTGCTTAAAAGTGACTTCTTTCCATGTACAACTTCATCATGAGAAAATGGCAAAATAAAGTTTTCTGAATGAGCGTACATCAGTGAAAATGTCATCAAGTGATGGTATTTCCCCCTGTCATGCCAATGTGTCTCCATGTACTTAAGCACATCATTCATCCAACCCATATTCCATTTATAATTAAATCCAAGGCCTCCGTCATGCACAGGATACGTCACTTGAGGCCAATCAGTTGAATCTTCAGCAATCATTAAAGCCTTGGGCTCAAAAGCAAAAACGGCTTGATTGAGCTTTTTTAAGAACTGAATGCCAAACGGATTCATTTCCAGCTCTTCTCGATTCGGCCAATAAATAATATTCGCTACTGCATCTACCCGAAATCCATCGATATGGAAGTAATCAAACCAGTAAACTGCATTAGAAATGAGAAAGCTTTGAACCTCGGTTTTGCCTAAATCAAAGTTAGCCGTTCCCCAAATATAATTTTCCCGGTCCCAGTCATTTTCATATTCATACACATAGCCACCATCCAAGCAATGTAAGCCATGTTCATCTTTACAAAAATGTCCAGGCACCCAATCCATGATGACTCCCAGTCCATATTGATGGCATTGATCCACAAAATACATAAAATCTTTCGGTGTGCCATAGCGGCTGGTCGCTGCAAAGTAACCCGTGCTTTGATAACCCCAAGAACGGTCAAATGGATGCTCTGTAAGCGGCAGCACTTCAATATGCGTAAACCCTTGTCCTTTTACATAAGGAATGAGATCATCTGCCAGCTCTCGGTACGTATAAAGACTCCCATCTTCTTTTCTTTTCCATGTACCTAAATGAACTTCGTAAATGCACATCGGTTCGTCATAGCTGACCGATTTTCTCTTTTTCATCTGCCATTCATCATCGTTCCACTCATAACCATCTAGCGAATAAACAATCCCTGCCGTATGAGGGCGTTCCTCCGTATAAAAGGCATACGGGTCCGTCTTTAAAACGGATAACCCAGCTGGACTGATCATTTCATACTTGTATAATTCATGTTCTAAATTCTTGTTAATTTTAAGATACCAAATACCTTCGTCGTTGAGTCTTTCCATGTCATACCCTGCACCGTTCCAATCATTGAAACTGCCGACAAGCCGAACCTGTTTCGCATAAGGTGCCCATACACAAAACGTTGTGTACACTCCTTCATCAGTAGACTCTATATGTGCCCCAAACAGTGAATACGCTTGATAGAGATTACCTTCATGAAATAAATGAATGTCAAAATTACTAGGATACACAGTTGTCAAATTCCCACCTTCTTATTGAATGATCGTTTGAATTGTAAAAATCGGGGTGTTTTTGAAGAGAAATGATATGTAAGTAAAAGTAAATATTTGACCTTGCTCTTTAACAAGTTCTTCCTCCCCACTTAAATACCTTCTTAATTTTTTGTAAATTTCAAATTAAGAGAATGAATGAGTAGAAAGGCTTATAAAATTGGATTTAAAAAAGACGATCATTTATTTATTATGACCGTCACCCTTGCATGCTATTTGTATCCAATTTTAAAAAATATAATGGGAGAATTAAAAGATAAAAACCTAGAAAAAAGACAGAGAAGGGGCGGAAGTTAAATTGGTAAGCCGCTTATAGAACTTGGATTTGCGCCGATAGAATCCTGATAGGCGCCGTTAAAACTTCGGTTTGTGACGTAAGAATCCTTGAAAGCCCGTTGGATGTCGATAGACGCTTAATATAACTCCTGAATTCGCTGCTACTCCCCTAAAATTTGTTTAAGCATCTCCAGAAATTGAATCAATTTTAAGTCCATATTCTGTTACTAATTCAATCTTCATTAGATTATGGCATAGAGAGAATGAATGAACAGGGAAATGCCAATATCCAGGGAGAAATATCTACAGCAAGTTACTAAGGTTGATATGGCGAAAAGCCAATAGTAGAGGGACATATTATTGCAGAATAATTATTACCAAGAAGTACAGGGATCAGTATAGATTCTAAAAAGTCCGATTAGAAAATTTTAATTATAAAAAAAAGCTAGTTCAAAGAATAATCTTTGAACTAGCTTTTTTAGTATGACCCGTACGGGATTCGAACCCGTGTTACCGCCGTGAAAGGGCGGTGTCTTAACCGCTTGACCAACGGGCCAATGGCGGAGAAGGAGGGATTTGAACCCTCGCGCCGGTTGCCCGACCTACACCCTTAGCAGGGGCGCCTCTTCAGCCTCTTGAGTACTTCCCCATATATATGGCTCCGCAGGCAAGACTCGAACTTGCGACCGATCGGTTAACAGCCGATTGCTCTACCACTGAGCTACTGCGGAATAAAATGGGCCTAAATGGACTCGAACCATCGACCTCACGCTTATCAGGCGTGCGCTCTAACCAGCTGAGCTATAGGCCCCTATTATTTAAAGTTATTGGAGCGGGTGATGGGAATCGAACCCACGACATCAGCTTGGAAGGCTGAGGTTTTACCATTAAACTACACCCGCTAATACATAATTATATTAAATGGGGCGACCGATGGGAATCGAACCCACGAATGTCGGAACCACAATCCGATGCGTTAACCACTTCGCCACGACCGCCACAATTCTATTAAAAATCATTTACAGAAAAATGGTGGCTCAGGACGGAATCGAACCGCCGACACATGGATTTTCAGTCCATTGCTCTACCGACTGAGCTACTGAGCCTTAAAATATTATGTATAAATGGCGGTCCGGACGGGACTCGAACCCGCGACCTCCTGCGTGACAGGCAGGCATTCTAACCAACTGAACTACCGGACCATTTATTGCGGGGACAGGATTTGAACCTGCGACCTTCGGGTTATGAGCCCGACGAGCTACCGAACTGCTCCACCCCGCGACGATATAAATGTGATAAAAATGGAGGAGGAAGAGGGATTCGAACCCCCGCGCGGTATGACCCGCCTGTCGGTTTTCAAGACCGATCCCTTCAGCCAGACTTGGGTATTCCT
>NZ_JAFBES010000011.1 GCF_016908875.1 Bacillus ectoiniformans
ATGCTTAGTATAAAATTGAACCGCCGTATACGGATCCGTACGTACGGTGGTGTGAGAGGTCGGATAATCAATTAATGATTATCCTCCTACTCGATAATTTAAGATAATGATAATATGATTTTGATCAAGACTAGTCCGAAGGGGAAATAATATTGACCGATATGTAATAAATGAGGAAGACCTTTTTGAAATGATCGCGATCATTGAAGTAGAAAGTTATAAAAAGCACATTTAATGAAGGGTTATTAGAATAAAAGTAACGTATTAAGAACCGAATGATACGCTTAGCAGGAATGAGAAAGCAATAAAGACCGGGCTTAAGCAGCAACCGCTATATTATATCCGGTCTTTAGATTGTGGTGTTCTTGTTAAAGAGCTTTCTGCTGAGGAGTCTTGAACTCTTTAGCACTCTTTTTTTCATTTTTATCTTTAAATACTTTTTCAATTAAGATATATAAAACAATACCTGTGATCAATCCATATGCGGCACCATGAATGGCCAAAACAACAGCTGTTACTCCTGCTACTCCTTGCTCTGCAGGTGTGCGAATTTGCTCCATTCCGACCTGTACACAAACAAAACCAGTCACAAGCAAAGAAAGTGACAGTGCAATAGGGAGTACTGGCTGAAAAAAGGATGCTAGTGGAAGAAGGAAAAGTGCCAGGAAATTAGCAATATGAAATGTTCCAGCTCCGCTAAAAATAGAATCCATCGCTTTGCGGCCAAAAGAATATCTCTCGATTACTGTAGCAGTTGCCGCTGTCCATATTGGTCCGGCAAGACCAGGGTACGGAGCGAAAAGGGCGTGAAGCAGGTTGCGAAGCCCAGTTATTAAGTGAACGCGGTTCAGGTTATTATCAATTTTTTCATCTTCCCTTATTTGTCCAATCCTCTCGATAAGTGTATCACCAACAATAATATCCGCTGGCTGTTCCGACTGCCCTTATTGCTTATATTATTACTTACGGCCGTTGTTCGTTTTAAAAATTGTCAGAAATGTTTTGACAAACTTCTTAAACATGTTTACGATATGATTGAAATCAATAATTTCATAGACGATCCACTAGGGGTGCCTTCTCAAAAGGCTGAGATTAAAGTATAGCTTTAAGACTCTTAGAACCTGATCTGGTTGATACCAGCGTAGGGAAGTGGCGGTTGAGTGTATTTTTCGATACATAAAACGATGAACCTGCGACCACTTTCTTTATGCGAATAAGGAAAGTGGTTTTTTTGTTGTCTATATATCCGTAGCATGAGAACCATTCATAAGCACGTTGACTCCGGTAACCGCGTTAAGAGTCGAAAGAAGAGACAATCTTCTAAGCTTGGCATTAATTGCTTTGTACCAACCTCTTAGCTTATGCCTCTTTGTTTTTTCCTTGAACGTGGATCGTCGGGAAGAGGGGTAATAATCGTGACATTTTCAGAAGATATTCGTAAAGCTGTCGATCCCATTTGGGAAGCAAGTTTTCATCATCCTTTTGTGAAAGGAATTGGAGAAGGAAACTTATCACTTGAACAATTTCGCTATTATGTACTTCAAGATTCATATTACTTATCCCATTTTGCAAGAGTACAGGCGATGGGGGCGGCTAAAGCGGAAGACATGAAAACCATGGCAAGCATGGCTTCACATGCTCAAAGCACATATGAAGCAGAAATGGCGCTTCACAAAGATTTCTCGAAGCGGCTTGGCATTACTGAAGAAGAAAGAAACCAGTTCAAACCAGCTTCGACTGCCTATGCTTACGCGTCTCATATGTACCGCGGAGCTTTTTTCGGAGATTTAGGAGAAATCATTGCTACCATTCTTCCATGCTACTGGCTCTATTACGAAGTGGGTGCGCATTTGCAGGGTTATAAGCCCAAAGAGCCAATCTATCAGGACTGGATTGCTGCTTACGGAGGCGAATGGTTCCGTAAACTCGTAGAAGAACAGATTCAGCGTCTTGATGAGTTGGCAGCGCTAAAAACGGAAGCGGAGCGTGAACGAATGAAAGAACTGTTTGTGATCAGCAGTCAATATGAGTACCAATTTTGGGAGATGGCGTATCAGATGGAAGAATGGCCGTTCGACTTGAAAGCGTCTGTAAACGCAGAAAAGGAGAATAAATGTTGAGACCGACCATTCACCTAATAACTGCAGGAACCCATACGTTTACCGAACTCACCACCATTGTGATGTCAGTACAGGAGCAGATTGATTTTTTTCATATTAGAGAAAAAAACCGTACGGCAATTGAGCTTTATAAAGGTGTTCAAGAAATCATAGACGCAGGGTTTCCAGTAGAGCGTATCATCATAAATGACCGGGGCGATGTAGCCGCTGCGCTTGGAACCTTTGGGGTGCAGCTTGCTCATCATAGCCTGCCGGCATCCGTGGTGAAGAAGACCTTTCCAGGCTTGAGCGCAGGCAAATCCGTACATTCTCTAGAAGAAGCTAAACTGGCGGAGCAAGAAGGAGTTGATTACCTGCTTTTTGGTCATCTCTATCTCACGTCTTCAAAGCCAGGAAAAGTCGGAAGAGGTTTACGATCGCTGCGAGAAATAACACGAACTGTTAGGTGTCCGGTTCTTGGGATTGGAGGGATCACCCCCGATCGAGCCAAAGACGTCATTTTTTCTGGGGCCCAGGGAATTGCGGTCATGTCCGGAATTTTACAGGCGGATGAACCAGTGAAAGCAGCCAAAGCTTACCGGAAATCGGTGGAGGAGGGATATTATGAACAAGCATTATGAAACGATTGTTGCCGGCGCAGGTGTAATCGGCAGCTCCATTGCTTATCACTTAGCAAAGCGGGGACATCGCGTCCTCCTGTTAGATCGGGGAAGAATCGCTGGCAAAGCTTCTTCAGCTGCTGCTGGCATGCTTGGGGCTAAGGAGGACAGTCCATTATTCCAACTTGCTAAAGCAAGCCGGGCAATGTTTCCGGCTCTTGCCAAAGAGTTGAAAGACTATAGCGGCATCGACATCGGCCTGCAGCAGCACGGCATTTATAAAATCGCTGCCAATGAAACAGAAAAGCAAGAACTGATCGAACGTGGAAGACTTTATAGAGAGCAAGGGGAACAAGCTGTTTGGTTGAAGCCAGAAGAATTGCAAAAGAGAGAGCCGGCTGTATCTTCTCACTTAAGCGGAGCCTTATACCTTCCGAACGACGGTCAAGTTTCCGCGCCTGATTTGTCGAGAGCTTTTGCCTTGTCAGCAACAGAACTTGGAACAGAGATTCTAGAATACACAGATGTTCAAGGGTTGATTAGACAAGGACATCACGTCACGGGTGTGCAAACCAATCGCGGTGCCTTCATGGCTGATCATGTGGTAGTTGCATGCGGCGTCTGGAGTGAAGATCTGCTTGGACGTCACAGTATAGTGATGGAGACGTACCCGGTGAAGGGGGAATGTTTTTCTGTCCGAACGAGGCGAAGATTGATTCAGGGGACGCTTTTTTCGAAAGGATGCTACATCGTTCCTAAGTCAGGGGGGCGATTAGTGATTGGTGCGACGGAGAGAGCTGGAACGTTTGATGAAACAGTCACCTTAGGAGGGTTAATTCCATTGATACAAGAGGCGGCTCAATTAGTGCCTGAAATCGTCTCCGCGGAATGGGAAACGGCCTGGGCAGGTCTCCGTCCGCAAACAAAATCGGGGGTTCCTTTTCTTGGCCTGCACCCGGAATACACTGCTCTTTCGATCGCATCTGGGCATTACCGCAATGGCATTTTATTATCTCCGATCACTGGAAAGATCATGGCCGATATAATCGAAGGAAAAGAAGTGCCAGAAGAATGGCTGAGTACTGAAAATCTTTTGCATAGAGAGGTGAAATTATGAAGCTGCGAATCAATGGAGAATGGTTGAGTGTGCCGGAATCGATCGGAAGCATTGATCAACTGCTGGAACATTTTCAGCTGGATCAGCGAGTCGTGATGGTCGAACAGAACGAAACGATTTTGCAGAAAGACTCACGAGCGAAAAGCAAGGTTCAAGATGGAGATGTCATTGAGGTTGTACAATTTGTAGGAGGCGGATAATCATGTGGAAGATTAGAAATCAAGAATTAGAGTCACGTTTACTTTTGGGGACAGGAAAGTATCCTAATTTTGAGGTGCAAAAAAAAGCAGTTGAGGTTTCAGAAACAAATATTCTGACCTTTACCATTAGAAGAATGAATATCTTTGAACCGAGTCAGCCGAATTTCTTGGAACAGCTGGATGTAGAGAAATATACCCTGCTGCCGAATACAGCTGGTGCAAAAACAGCAAAAGAAGCGGTACGTCATGCAAAATTAGCTCATGCTTCAGGACTTTGCGATATGATCAAGGTAGAGGTCATTGGATGTGACAAGACATTACTGCCAGATCCTGTGGAAACGTTAAAAGCAACCGAAGAGCTTTTAAAAGAGGGGTTTACGGTTCTTCCATATACATCTGATGATGTGGTGCTTGCCCGCCTGCTTGAAGAACTAGGCGCGCATGCCATTATGCCGGGAGCTTCTCCAATCGGGTCTGGACAAGGTATCATCAACCCTGGAAATCTTCGTTTTATTATTGAACAATCAAGCGTACCAGTCATAGTAGATGCCGGGATCGGTTCACCTGCCGATGCAGCTCAGGCGATGGAACTCGGAGCCGATGGGGTGTTATTAAATACAGCTGTTGCAGCAGCACAAGATCCTGTGAAAATGGCCGAGGCCATGAAACTAGCCATCAAGGCCGGGCGTCTCGGTTATGAAGCAGGGAGGATTTCAAAAAAACGCTACGCAGCAGCGAGCAGTCCTATGGAAGGGATGAGCCAGACATGACTGAACGCTATTCCAGGCAGATCCTCTTCTCTCCAATAGGAGAAGCCGGGCAAAAAAAATTCAGAGAAAAACATGTGCTGCTTCTCGGAGCAGGGGCGCTTGGAACGGGAAATGCAGAAGCGCTTGTCCGGGCAGGAATTGGCCGTTTGACCATCATCGACCGTGATTACGTGGAGTGCAGCAATCTCCAAAGGCAGCAATTATATGCCGAACACGATGCAAGAGAACGCCTTCCAAAAGCGATGGCTGCCAAACAACGGTTAATGGAAGTGAACAGTGAAGTCCAGGTTGACGCCTATGTAATGGATGGCATTCCGGCTGAAGTCGAGCGGTTATTGGGCGGGGTGGATCTCATGATCGATGCGACCGATAATTTCGACGCTAGAATGATGATGAATGATTTGGCTCAAAAATATCAAATTCCCTGGATTTACGGCGCTTGCGTGAGCAGCTACGGAATCAGCTATACGATTCTTCCGGGAAAGACACCTTGTTTAAACTGTCTGCTTGATCAAGTCCCGATTGGCGGCATGACATGTGATACTGCTGGGATTATCAGTCCGGCAGTGCAAATGGTGGTCGCTCACCAAACGGCTGAAGCGATGAAGATTTTAGTAGAAGACTGGTCGGCTCTCAGGCAAAAGCTTGTTTCTTTTGATCTGTGGAAGAATCAGCATTCCGCTATCGGTGTATCGGTAATGAGAAATGAGGCCTGCCCGTCTTGTGGGAACAATCCGACGTATCCTTTTTTAGAATATAGCCAGCAGATGAAGACTGCCGTTTTATGCGGACGTGATTCCGTGCAGATTCGTCCTTCAGAAAAAAAGGTATGGAATTTAGAAAAGGTAGCTAAAACGCTCGCTAAGCAGCAGGGAGAGGTAGAGCAAAATCCATATCTCGTTTCCTTCACGAAAAAAGATAGACGAATGGTTCTCTTTAAAGATGGACGTGCGCTTATTCACGGAACGAAAGATATCACAGAAGCAAAGACACTATACCATCGATACTTCGGATAGAATAAAGACGTTAACGCAGCTAAACACTTTATGCAGCTCTTCACCATATCACTTAGGATTTTTTTCTGAGTTGTGGTGAGGACAATCTCCATTTGTAAATAATCGATGGCATCTTTTTTAATATTGAATTTTTTTCCACCTTCGTTATAATGACCATAACGACATCGTAATCAGACAACAAGAATATTATATATTTTTAAAATTGGAGGATTATCATGAGCAGACCCATTCATTTTGAAATTCATGTGGAAGACATGGAGCGAGCAAAGAAATTTTACGGAGAAGTATTTGGCTGGTCATTTCAAGATTGGAGTGAGTATGCAGGGATGCCTTATTTTGGAGCGGTGACTGGTGATGAGCATGAACCTGGGATCAATGGTGCTTTGATGAAGCGGCAAAGTGCTTCGCCAGAAACAAGTCAAGCTTTAAATGGTTTTGCGTGTACAATGGGAGTGGAAGATTACGATGCAACGGAAGCCAAAATTTTGGAGAATGGCGGCAAGGTCGCAATGCCTAAGCATGCTCTGCCTGGCATGGCTTGGCAGGGGTATTACCTGGATTCCGAGGGCAATATTTTCGGAATTCACCAACCAGATGTAAACGCAAAATAGAAAGGGAAAAGGATCGAATAATCGTCCCTTTTTCCTGCGGATACCGGAGAGTATTGTGTTTTAGTAAAAGAAACAATAGAATCCCGCGATTTGAAATGCAAAATGACGTGTGCGACACACGCCATTTTTTTTTGCTAAAAAATAGAGCCTGGTCAGTCCTTTAATATAGAAATTTATAACAGTCAGGATAAAATATACAATCAAACGTATAATATTTTGGAGTTTACATAGTTGAGTTATGTAGACCTTTTTTTAAAAATAGGAGGCATGGCAAATGAAAAAATTAGCGGTTATTTCCATGATGTTTGTGATGATGCTGGCCTTTTCGGGACTTGCATCCGCATCAAGTCCAGAGGGCAATAAGGACATCGTTGATACTGCTATGAGAGCGGGAGATTTTAAGATCCTTGCTGCTGCTCTGGAAAAAGCTGAACTGGCGGAAACACTAAAAGGCGAAGGGCCATTCACTGTATTTGCTCCAACTGATGCAGCATTCAACAAGCTGCTTAAGGACTTAAACATTACGGCAGAACAGTTATTGGCAAGAGAGGACCTGAAGGAAATCTTGCTTTATCATGTTGTTCCAGGTAAAGTGATGTCTGCTGACCTGAAAGATGGAATGAAAGCAAAAACTCTCGCTGAAAAAGAAGTAACCATCTCCCTTAACCCTGTCAGAGTCAATGACTCGACTGTCACAACACCTGATATTGAAGCTTCAAATGGTGTTATCCATGTCATTGATCGTGTATTATTGCCAAAATAATGTTTAGCAAGAGACTGAAATTCGAATTGGATTTCGGTCTTTTTTTTGCCTTATCCCAAAAATCTTAAATCTTCATAATCATCTGAGTCATTTTTAATAATCTTAGGATTCTAGACTTTTTGATAAAACAAATAGTCCATTTAAATGGCGATTATATGAGAAGAAGACTTTCAAAGGTCAGTGATTATCCGCTTAATCACTGGGGTTTTTTATTATTTTTTCACTCTCATTCTATTTGTCCGTTCCAAAAAAATGAAAATGAAAATAGTATATATAAGCTTCATTATGGAGGTGAAATGAATGAGCTACAGCGGAAATGGCAGTACTTTCGTGTTAATTGTTGTATTGTTTATCCTGTTAATCATCGTTGGCGCTTCTTTTTATTCTTACTAAGAATAACCGCGCCTATTATGCATCTGCTTAGGTTAAAAGGGGAGTCGTTTTCATGCATGGCGACTCCTAAATAGCCTTTAAAATGGAACGCCAATCTACAGCCATAAACTTCAGAAAGAATATAGTTAGGGAAGTAACATCCAGTATTTTTATGTCCGCATTTTTCATACAAACATTTAATCCTCATTAGTTACATATCGTAAGTGAAAAAGGAGAAATTTCTGTTTGATAAAAAGCACCGAAACATGGTATAAGTGTAAAAGAAGCAGAGTCATTCTGCTTCTTTTACTTTTGGGGTGAAGAATATAGCTAGCATCCCATCATGAGAGGATTTGACATTTTGCTATGAAAGAGAATTTTTGGCGTGATTTACCACGACCATTTTTTATATTGGCACCAATGGAAGATGTGACGGATGTTGTGTTTCGCCATGTAGTAAGTGAAGCAGGCAGACCAGATGTGTTTTTTACCGAGTTTACAAACACTGAGAGCTACTGTCACCCAGAGGGGATTCAAAGTGTGCGCGGCCGTTTGACTTTTACAGAAGATGAACAGCCAATTGTCGCCCATATATGGGGAGACAAGCCTGAATTTTTCCGGCAAATGAGTATCGGAATGGCGGAACTAGGCTTTAAAGGCTTGGATATTAATATGGGCTGCCCTGTCCCGAATGTGGCACAGAATGGGAAGGGAAGCGGCCTGATCCGTCGTCCGGAAGTTGCGGCAGAATTAATACAAGCAGCCAAAGCAGGAGGATTGCCAGTCAGTGTAAAAACAAGGCTTGGCTACACAGAGGTAGATGAATGGCGAGTGTGGCTTAAACATCTATTGGAACAAGACATCGTCAATCTTTCTATTCATTTGCGTACAAGGAAGGAAATGAGCAAAGTCGATGCTCATTGGGAGCTGATCCCAGAGATTAAACAGCTTCGTGATGAGGTGGCTCCAGATACTTTATTGACCATCAACGGAGATATTCCTGACCGTGAAACGGGTTTGAAGCTAGTAGAGCAATATGGTGTGGATGGGGTGATGATCGGGCGTGGTATTTTCACTAACCCATTTGCCTTTGAAAAGGAGCCGAAAGATCACAGCAGCAAAGAATTGCTTGATCTTCTGCGCTTGCACCTGGATCTTCATGATAAATATTCACAATTAGAGCTGCGTTCGTTCAAGGCTCTCCATCGCTTCTTTAAGATCTATGTCAAAGGATTCCGAGGGGCAGCCGAACTAAGGAATCAATTAATGAACACGGAGACAACAGATGAAGTGCGCGAGTGTCTGGACCAGTTTGAGTCAAGGAATTTTGAGGTCATTGGGGAGTAATAGAAGTTCCCCATTCAAGGTGAAAGCGAAATAGACGTTTAACTGTTTAACAGTTTTAACTATTAAACTTAATGCCATAATTAGTTGTGTTGACCCCTGCAGGTGCAGGGGTTTTTGTGTTTTTATGCTATAATGTGGTAATAAACAGACATGAAAAAAGACAAAAAAATCGAGGTGTGAATAATTGGAAGATAAAACACAAAGAGATTTAATACTTAACCAATTAAAACACATAATGTTAGAGGAATTAAAAGAAGAAAGCGCAAGGATATACTTATTTGGATCGTGGGCTCGAAATGAGGAAAAGCAAAGCTCGGACATTGATGTTGCTGTTGATTCGTTAAACGAAATAAAACCACTTACCTGGGTTAATTTGCTTGAGCGAATTGAGGAATCCACTATTCCTTATCGCGTGGATGTAGTTAATATGGATAAAGCCAATGAAGAATTAATAAAAAATATTAAAAGGGAGGGAATCATATGGAAAGACTTCGTGAACGCCTAAGTTCATCAGAAAAAGCCTTATTATCCTTTAGTCAGCTAGTCAGTATTGAAAACCCGACAGATGTGGAACGTGATGCGTGCATTCAGCGTTTTGAATTTTCCTTTGAGGCTTGCTGGAAAGCTGCAAAGCAATTTTTGTATGATATGGAAGGTATTGATATTGCTTCTCCTAAAGGAGTCATAAGAAGTTTGCGAGAAATAGATCTTCTAAGTGAGGAAGAAGCAATCCATGGTTTGACGATGGTCAATGACCGAAATTTGACGGTACATACCTATAATGAAGAAGTGGCTGTTAAAATACATTCTAATATCAAATCGTATTATGAACTGATGGTTTCAATCATCGAAAGAATTAGAATTCGCAGTTCAGTGGATTAATCCAATAATGGATCTGTGTTTGTCATTAAAAATCAAGAAAACGCTTATATCAGAGCAATAGATCATATAACAAGTGGAAATTATATCATTATGAATAATGACGAATTTCTAAATAATATATCCTTTAAAGTTTCAGTAGATATTGTTAGTCGGATGAAAGTTGAAACATATAGAAAAAAGGAGCAACTTTATGCCGGCTGAGGTTACACATAAGAACTTAAATGCTTATTTAATGGGAACCATTTCCCTTGTGATGTCTGCTATTTTAACGGCAGCAAATCAAGTATATTACTCACATAAAATACAAGAAATTAGTCCTTTTACATTCACATTTATTAGTTTTTTGATTACCACAATAGTTTTTTTACTACTAACTTTAAAAAAATCACCACAAATAAGTGGAAATAACGGCAAGCTCTTTACGAAAAATTTAGTATTCCTTAATTTGAGTACAGCACTAGCTTTTTTAACTTTTTATTATGCGCTTAAGTATGTAGAGCCAGCAATTGTTAGTGCGTTAGAAATGGGGGTAGGACCTATATTTGCTTTACTTTTAACATATAGATCCTATACTAATAAACATTTTTATAAAATTGATAGCATAGTTTCCATAGGGGCTTTCTTAGGTAGTTTATTTCTACTTTGGACTGCCTTAACAGGAAGATCGGGTCTGAATTATCAATCATCTGAATTTATTATAGGAATTTGTGTTTCTTTTTTGTGTGGATTTGGAGCAGTTTTGTCTGCTATTTATTCAAAAAAATTAAGTAATACAGGTTGGACTTCTTCTCAAATATTAGCACATCGATCCTATGCTATTATTGCTATTTCTTTAAGTGTCTCTCTTTTTCAAAAGGAGATAGGGGCTCAATTGTTGCCTCATTTAAATTGGATCATAATTATAAGTATTACCGGAGTAATTTTACCACTTTATATGCTTCAAGTCGGTATTAAAAATTGTGATACATTCTTTGTTATGGTATCAATGACTTTTATTCCAATCTTCACCTTTATGTTTCAGATTCTAGATCCGCGTGTACTTTGGTCAAATAATACTCTAATTGGAATTGTGATATTAACTCTTTTTGGGTTATTTAGTGCTTATACCAAGAATAAAAGGTAGATTACCCAAATGAAAACTTGTGCAAATGATTGCATATTGTATTTCACCCCTAGCACAGGAATATATTATAAAAACCTTAGAGATAGTACCATTCTCTAAGGTGTATTTTTGTAGGGGAGTGAAGAGTAGATCGCTTTTTACATAGATGAGAAATCTAACCCTTCTAAGCCAATACGGTACGATTTTTTTGCAAAAGGCCAGCCAAGAACAAACATATCTGAGTAATGGTCTCAATATAGTGTCGGTTCTTTACGTTGTTTCGCTCCATTAATGATCGTTGCATTAATATCAATTTGCTGAAGGGAGTCTTTTGTTAACGGTATTTTTCCTTTTTGTTCAATGGATTTCCATAGTTGAACATCTTTTCTATATAAAGATTCGGATAATCGATAAATATCTGTATTATTTTTAAGTCCAGCTAAATACGCTTCTCTCACCTGTTTCTCCATTGTCTGTTCTAACACTTTGGCTATTTCTTTTATACTTTTCTTCTCCGGCATCTCTCTTAAGACCGCATCAGCTTCTATTGAGATTGAAAAATAAACCTTGCCTTTTCGACTGAAGGGTTTAACTTCAACATTCAATTTATCAATTAGCATGTTTATATCTTCATATCCTTCTTTAATGAGTTTAACTTCTTCCCGAACTAAATCGTTATTCAGCCATTTCAATCCATTTACTTTTTTTTCAGTCATAACTGCTAATAGCTTATCGGATGTCACGGCAGCGATTCCTTCAGTTTTAATTGCTTTACGAACTTGTCCATCTTTTGTCCAGTTATCTTCTGTCAATTTCATATAAGGGATGATTGCTTGATAAGGGGGCTCATCCAGTAAAATTAATAGCTCTCTCATATCAACCGGCTGAATAAATGAACTTTGTTGGTAAGTTGAATAGGGGTCACTTAATCGAGATAAAGCAGTTGATAATTCCATAATAGGAGAGGTGCTCAACAGTTCAAAGAGGGGCTCCTTTGTTGCGTACATCCACATTCGGTACCTTGTTTCTCGATACCTGTTTAACAGGTCAATGGTACTTCGAATGGCTCCTTCCTTTAAAGCACTTTCTGTAAATACGACATACCCCAAATGTCCCCAGAAAATTTTTCGTTGAGACGATCTGTACAAATTAAAGATGGCTTCATTAATATTCTTGCCTGAAGCTTTGCCAACCTCTACTTTTGCTTGATTCTCGCCGCCGCCTGATTCTGATTTTGCTAAAAGTCCCGTATTTATGATCTGCAAATAAATGGTGTATCTGCCTTTGTTATAATCAACTCCGAGTCCGTGGATATAGACCATTCTTTCTGGTTCATTCGTATCCCAGCAGCCAGCTAACAGGAGAGTGAAGATAAGTAAAATGGTGTAAAGTAATTGTTTCCTTTTAATACAAGTTCTCATCATGACCCTCCTTGTTTATCTGGATCACTTGGATTTAGGGCATCTGCTCGAGTATTATTTTTACGAGCAGGCAAGAGAAAGATCGCTTGCAAAATATTTTTCAAATTTATTCGTGTAGCTAATTCTAAATATGGAACGCCAAACGTACGTATTTTGGCAAGGAAGGTACCGACAATAAAGAGTGAAATAAAGAAACCGAAAAATCCAAACAGAGAGACGAGAGAAATAACAAAAAAACGAATAAGAGAAACAGTTCCAATAAGTGATTGATTCGTCAATGTAAACGTTGCAACCGTTGATCCCGCAATGACAACAAGCATTGCAGGACTCGTCAATCCCGCTCTAATAGCCGCATCTCCAATGATGAGCCCTCCGATTACACTTAGTGTTTGACCTACAGCTAAGGGGAGCCTCAGCCCAGCCTCACGAAATAACTCGAATAACAGCAATACCAATATAGCTTCCATCGCTGTGGGAAATGGCACGCCTCTACGTGATTCAATGACCGTGGCAAGTAAATTAAGCGGAAGCTGATTTTGATGAAACGCTGTTAATGCTACCCAAAATCCTGGAAGAAAAGCCGCCACTAAGATGCCCGCAACTCGAAGTAGTCTCTCAAAAGAGGTGTATAAATAATTATTCTCTTTATCCTCAGCACTCTTGATTAAATACGATAAGTTAACGGGAGTAATATAAGCATAAGCTACGCCATCAATCAAAATAACCAGCCGGCCGTTTAATAATGATTCAACTGCGAAATCAGGCCTGCCAGTGTAAGCATGGCGAGGAAAGATAGAGAAAGTGCCATCATTGATTAGTTCTTCGAGCTGTGTCCCACTATATAGGCCATCAATGTCAATAGACTGGATCTTCTGTTTAAATTTTTGCAGCAACTCTTTATCTGTAATATCATCCATGTACAAAATGGATACTTTTGTTTTAGACCTCCTGCCCACTTGAAAAGCTTCACTTACTAGGGAGGCAGTTCTCAGCCTTTTCCTTATTAGTGCATGGTTAACAGAGATATTCTCTACGAAGCTATCCCTTGGTCCCTTCACGCTTACCTCTATGTTTGATTGTTCGGGCTGGCGTTCTGGACGATCCGCCATGTCAATGGTAATAACCAGCTCAATGCTATTGAATAGCAAAATCAATTTGCCAGCAAAAATATCTGAGATCGCTTGATCCTCAGTTTTTAACAACTCAACAGAAGGGAGCTGCAGGTATTTAATCGAGTCTTCAGATATTTCTCCTTCTAATTTATCGAAAAACTTCTCTAGCTGGGCAGGAACAACCTGAAACAGAATGTCGTTGCTTACTAACCCATTACAATAAACAAGGGTGACCGTTTCTTGTTTGTATTGCAAAAAGGAATATTGAACATCCTCACATTTTTCAAACAGGCTTCTTATTCTTTCTTCATTCATTTGTTTATGAGAAGGGGAAGAGTCGCTTACCTTCTGATGTCTATTATGCTTCATTGGTGGACGACCTCCGTTTTTTCCTAGTCACTGCAACTGCCAAGAAACATACGAAAGAAAACACAAGGAAGAACCAGAATGTGGCCGGCAAGATCATTTTTGTTAACCATTCAGAGAATGTGAAGTCGCTAATTGGAGCTAAAACCAGCCCGCCAATAATGATTTAAAACAGAAACAGCACTCTTTTTTTTCTGCTTTCTGTTTTAACAGGCAGAGCTTCTTTTATTAAAAGCAGCAGTAATGAAATCCTGATAAAACCTCCAGCCAGCCATTGATAAATAGATAAAAAATCTAAATGCTCGATAAAGTTTCCAAACCTTACTAACCCCCACTCTTCATAGGGAGGGTATCTTTGCCTAGAAGCTTCTATAGGGCCGAATTCAATAATAGCTCCAACGAGAGGTCCTAGTGTTAACCCAGTCAATACGACAATAATGGCAAGAAAATGGCGAAAATTTAAAGGTGCATTGACTTTATGTTGCAATAACACAAAAATAAATAGTTCTATCATGCCAGAAGCCTGAAAGATCATGCTTCTAAAGACTGGATCATACCCATGTTCCAAAATCGGCAGAAGCAAAGAATAATTTTTATGAGGAATGTTAGCAAAAGCTACCAAAAAACCAAATACAACAATAAAAAATAAAAGAAAAATATTAACTATGCTTAATGTTCTCAGGTTCGTAACAGCTAAATGCCAACAAGTGAACAGAAATAAGAACGTCAGCAAAAAAATTGGCGTTTGAGGCAAAAACACTATATTTGTCCATGTGATCGTTTCCCTCAAGGTGACGCTTGACATTAACAATAAATAAATAATTAACATGAGAGCAAGAAATTTTGATGCTTTTGATCCAACACTTTCGGTGAGCCACACAAATAGGGATCGCCTTTTCGAATTTTTATTAATATAAATTAATAACGGCACCCAAATGACAGTTACAATCATGGTAAATAAAACGGCCATCCATGCGTCCCGGCCTGCAGTCTGAACTAAAGGAGATATGGCAAATACATGGTTCTTCAAACCTATAGCTGTCATTGCAATCAATACCAATTGGAGTGGTGTAATTAAATCAGATTTATTAATAATAATCACCTGTCACTTTTGAATTTATTATATTTTTCACGGGAGGCCGGAAATTTATACTGTATTAAAAAGTCACTCTTTTGCGTGCAATTGATTGGAATTCCTATGTTTAAAAAATCTCAATTAATAGTATTCTGGTGTGATTATTCCTGGAGTGCCTTATACAAAACGCAGCTAAGGTAAAGGTCAACAAATTTTCTAATAAAGCTGAGAAGTGTACAAGACTTCCATCACACAAACATCACAGAAATATGATATTACTAATAAAAACAAATGTATTTGGAGTGTTACTTATTGAATAAACCAATTGTATTGCTTGCAGATGATGAATTAAGACTGAGAAAGCTCGTTTCTGACTTTCTTATAAATGCTGGGTTTGAAGTCATTTGCGCTGAAAATGGAAAGCAGGCATTTGACAAATTTTTAGAGTTTAGCGATTCAATTGATGTGATCGTTCTCGATGTGATGATGCCGTTGATGGACGGCTGGGAAGTCTTAAGCGAAATAAAAAGCACATCAACCGTCCCGATCATCATGCTGACAGCCAAAGGGGAAGAAAGTGATCAGCTTACCGGGTTTCGGCTTGGCGCAAATGATTATGTCTGTAAGCCATTTTCCCCTAGCGTTTTGGTCGCCAGAGTAGAAAACCAGTTAAAAGCTGTACAGAAAAAGGGGATGGACATGCTTCAAGTCGGAGGGATTTCCATAGATACTAATCGGCACCTCGTCTATGTTGAAGAAAACAGCATTGATTTGACTCCGAAGGAATTTGATTTGCTGTTGTATTTATTTAAGAATAAAGGGTTAGCCTTATCAAGAGACAGGATCTTAAATGGGGTCTGGAGTTATGACTATCAAGGTGATTTAAGGACGGTTGACACCCATGTGAAGCAGTTAAGAGCCAAACTTGGAAAATACGGGGCTTATATTGAGACACTAAGAAGTGTAGGCTACAGATTGAAGGAATACAAATGAAGCTGTCAATTAGGAGCAAATTATTTACCATCCTATTCGCTATCATTCTTTTATTTATTATCGTGATCCAACTTTTCAGCGCACTATTCCTCGAAGAATTTTATCAGTCTAATAAGAAGAAAACCTTAGAAGAAAGTTTTCGTCAAACAGAGCAAGTCATATCGACTGAAAAGGACTATGAAGAAAAGCTATCTACTCTCCAGGATCATAAAAATGTGACCATTTTAATTCTAGACAGTGAATATGAGCCTTTTTTTAAATTAGCTTTATTAAATCGAGGAGCTAAATTTCAGAATCAAAAAACAAGGTTCCCTAATGGGCATGATGAAGGACTGGTCAGCAACAATCTGGAAAGATTTAAGCAGGAGCCTGTCATTGCAAAAAGAACGGACAGAAGAACAAAGACGGAATTCTTAACTCTATACTCTAGTATTACCCTCCCTGATGGGACAAAGGGATATGCGGTGATTAGTACGTCAATTGACGCGATGAAAGACAGTGTAAGGGCTGCGAGTGACTTTATTCTCTATATCTCACTTCTGGTTGGCGTAATTGGAACAGCATGGGTGCTTTATTTAGCAAACAGGATATCAAAGCCTGTGGTGAGAATAAACAAAATCACTGCGAAAATGGCGAACATGGATTTCTCGGAAAGAATAGAAGTTAACACATCAGATGAGATTGGGGAACTAGGCAATAGCATTAACGTCCTTTCAGAAGAATTAGACAGTAAGATGAATGAGCTAGCCATTGCTAATGCACAGTTAAAAAAAGATATACAGCTAAAGGAAAAAGTGGAGCAGTCACGAAAAGAATTGCTCTCAAATGTTTCTCATGAATTAAAAACGCCTATTTCACTGATTGGCGGATATGCAGAAGGATTAAAGCTTAATATTAATAAGGATGACAAAGATTTTTACTGTGATGTCATTATTGATGAAACGAAAAAGATGAACAAGCTGGTGTTGAGTCTGCTGGATCTTGCACAGGTTGAAGCAGGTGATAAGAAAATGAATATGAGGAAGGTTGACATCTTTCAGCTGGCAGAAGAAATCCTTGCTAAGTATAAATTAATCTTTGCTGAAAAAGAGATCAAATGGCATATTTCATCCCAAGGAATATGCTTAGCAGTGGCTGATATTGAACGAATCGAACAGGTTATTACTAACTATCTAAACAACGCTTTGGATCATGTGGATACACATCGTATCATTTCTGTTTCTATCAAAGAGAGAGCCGATCATGTAAGGGTAGGTGTCTTTAACTCAGGAAAACTGATTGAAACGAGTGAGCAGGAACAGATATGGGACAGTTTCTATAAAATTGACAAAGCACGTACAAGAGAATTCGGAGGTTCCGGCATTGGGCTTTCGATTGTCAAAGCCATCATGCATTATCATAGAGGTGCGTATGGTGTAAGAAATCTTGAAAATGGGGTAGAATTTTGGTTTTCACTTCATAAGTATCATTCTTAAAGGGCAGCTCCTGACAAAGGAGGCTGTCT
Source organism: Bacillus ectoiniformans (assembly GCF_016908875.1). Taxonomy (GTDB): domain Bacteria; phylum Bacillota; class Bacilli; order Bacillales; family Domibacillaceae; genus Bacillus_BX; species Bacillus_BX ectoiniformans. Next base: position 17,371 of record NZ_JAFBES010000011.1, read on the forward strand.
TTTTTTTAACCAATTTTCTCCACACCCTCACATAGGCATCACAATCACCCTTTATGATAGACCTTACACAAAAGAAAGGGCGGATACACATGAAGAGAAAAGTAACAGCCATCCTGCTTTTTGGTTTATTGGGAGCGGGGGTAATGACAGGGTGTTCTAAAGAAGCGGAATCGCTGCCTGTGAAAACCACGGAACAAAAAGTGAAAAAAGGGAATTTAGAAATTGGACTGGGAGCAGATGGACGCATTCGTTTGCCTCAATTTCACTTGAATTTTGAAGCTGCCGGAACTGTCAAAGAGCTAAAAGTAGAAGTGGGACAAAAAGTAAAAGCAGGTGATCTTCTTGCGGTGCTTGAAGATACGGAATTAAAACTTGCGGTTACTCAGGCAGAGAATGCATTAAGCAAGGCGAAAGCAAAGTATACCGAAGCGGTTAACAAATATGAAATCGATAAAATGGAAGCTAAATTAAAGGTGGATGAAGCAAGAGTTAAAATGGACGCCAAACCAGATGAAGCATCTCTTACAGCAGCTTTCAATTTAGAAAATAAGAAATACCAAACACTTCTCAACAGCAATGGCGCTATTCAAAGTGCCAATTTGGAGATAGAAGAAGCAAAAAATAAGCTCGAGGAAGCGAAAAATAACCTGAATAAAATTTACCTTAAGGCACCAAGCAATGGAGAAATTATGAGTATGAACTATAAGGTGGGAGAAGTGGTTGCAGGTGTAAAAAGCGGAACAGACAACAATGCCTCCTCAGAGACAGCATTTATGACCATCGTCGACCCATCAATGATTTATGTAAAGGCAAGTGCGACTGAGAGTGATATCTCAGGAATCGAAAAAGGCCAGCAAATGAGGGTGGCCGTGGATCCTTTGTCACTAGAAAACCTCCAAGGTGAAGTGGTTTCTGTAAGCAACACACCGAACATTGATAGTTCAGGTATAGTCACTTATGAAGTTACGGGAAAGCTGTCTGAACCTAACGCTGCGATTAAAGAAGGCATGACAGCTTTTGCTACGTTTCTTAAAAAAGAAAAGAAAGACATCCTTCTCGTTCCGAATAAAGCCATTTTTGTTGAAGACGGCAAGCAATATGTCAACGTGAAAACCTCAGAAGATCAAACAGAAAAAAGGGCGATAACCGGAGGATTAACGAATGGCGTGCAAACAGAGGTCGTTAAGGGTCTTAAGCAAGGAGAGACTCTCATTATAGGCGGTGTGAAAAAATGACATTAGTTGAGCAATTGCGTTCTGTTATGCTCAGCGTGGCTCACAATAAGCTTCGGGTGTTTTTGACTTCACTTGGAATTATCATAGGCACGTTTACGATCATTATGGTTGTGGGGATTGGAAATGCCAGTGAAAAGGCAGTTGAAGATCAATATAAACGGTTGTCTGTAGAAAGCATTACTATATCCAAGGCGCGGGGTGGCGGAGGGAGAGGTGGAAGTTCAAGTGCCAAGTCCCTAACGAAAGATGATGCTCTGTTGATGCCTGATGTATTGACGAACGTTAAAAGTGTCGGCGTCAGTACAAGAACCACTTCGGAGATTGCCTATGGAACGACAGCTGAGACGGTAAATATTCAGGGAATCAATGAAGCATACGCCGATATCACAAATCTTACTCCATTCGCTGGAGAACTGTTTACGGATGAAGATGGCATTCTGAGAAACAAGGTTGTAGTGCTGGGCTATAATATGGCTGACCTTTTATTCGAAGGACAAATAGAATCAGCAGTAGGTCAGACGGTTCTCCTTAAAGGAACATCTTATACGATCGCAGGCGTGCTCGATCGAATTGGGGGTTCAGGAGGGATCAGCGGCGGCGGAGGAATGACCAATTCTGCTTCTGCTGATGACATGGTATTTATCCCATATGATGTAGCAATTAAATATACATCAGGAAGCAGCAGAGGAGGCGGAGGTGCAGCAGTCACCTTCATTGCACAGGCGAATAACATTGACAGTGTTCAGCCAGCAATAGATGAAATCAAGCAATATATTGGTGAAATCACGGGTGACTCTGAATCCTATAGTGTTGTAGACGCAGGGAGCACACTCGCATCGGCTCAGGAAACGTCAAAAACCATGTCTGCTCTGCTCATTGCAGTGGCCGCTATCGTCATGATTGTAAGCGGGATTGGAATTATGAACGTGCTTATGGTAGCCGTTAAAGAGCGTACGCGCGAAATAGGCATTCTTAAAAGCATTGGCGCAGCAAGAAAGGTTATTTTAATGGAGTTTTTGCTTGAAGCTACATTTATTAGTCTTTGCGGGGGACTGATAGGGGTCGTAATAAGCCTATTTGCCCCGTGGATGCTATCGTTTACTGACATTAAATACGTGGCTTCAGTTGAAGGTGTGATCATTGGTCTAGGGTTTTCTATTATAACGGGAATGTTCTTTGGCTATTATCCTGCCGCTAAAGCTTCCAAATTAAAGCCAATTGAAGCATTAAACTACGATTAATAGGAGTGGTCATCTTGCAAACAACATTTATCCGATCATTTTTAATACTTTTGCTTACTTTTACCATGTCAGCTTGTCAAAGTTCAGAAGAAGAAAGTGCGTCCTCTTCTCCAAAAGAGAAAAAGGGCAATCCTTCTCTCACTCAAACTAGCACGGATGAAATAGGTTTATATGGTGAAGTATCCGAAATAATCGGCAATGAAGTGACATTGAGATTAATAGAAAAGCCTGAAAAACCTGAAAGAAATGGAGAGAACAGTGCAAATAATGATGGTCGTAAAAGCGGTGCCGGGAGTCGTACTGGTGATGGCAGCAGTGGCGGCGTCATGAGAGAAAGAAAATATACAGGTGAAGAGGTAACCTTTATTATTCCAGTAGGTGCTCCGCTAGTAACTGTTATACGCGGGGAGGACGGCAGGGAAGAAAATGAAATCAGCTTAAATGAAGTGACATCGGGCAGCGTTCTATCTGTCTATTACCAGAAAGACAGCAAGACAATTGAAAAGATCAAAGTTCAAAAACCAAGGACAGGAGGCGGGCAAGGTGGCAGAGGCGCTAATTAGAATGAAGGATGTTTACAAGTCCTATGGCAGAGGAGAAAATAAAGTGAATGTCCTGAAGGGTGTTTCTATTTCGGTTGATGCGGGGGAGTTTGTTGCCATTCTCGGTCCATCCGGATCCGGAAAAACCACACTAATGAATCTTATTGGACTCATTGATTCCATGGATAGCGGGCACTATTTTTTAGATGAACTCGATATCCAAAAACAAACTGAAAAAAGCTATGCATCTATAAGAAATGAGAAAATTGGTTTCGTCTTTCAAAAATTCAACCTTATTTCTAAATATACTGCCTTGTACAATGTGGCTCTCCCGCTTTTGCTAAGAGGAGAAAGTTTTAAGAACGCTAGAGAGAAAGCAGCAAAGACGCTTGCAAGGGTAGGACTTGAAGACAGAATCAATCATCGCCCCAATCAGCTTTCAGGGGGACAACAGCAGCGGGTGGCGATCGCCCGTGCCCTCGTCGGAGACTGTCCTTTAATTCTTGCAGACGAACCAACAGGAGCCCTTGACCAAAAAACTGGCGCGGAAGTCCTTTCTTTTTTTCAGGAGCTAAATAATGAGGGGAAAACCATTGTCATGATTACTCATGATGAAAATATTGCAGCAAAAGCCAATAGAATGATCAGAGTAGAGGATGGACTAATCTATGAGAAATAATAGGTGAGTGATGAAAGTACCATTATAGTAGCTCTAATTAAAAACATTTTGAGTAATTAATCTTTGGATGCATGCTTAATAGCAAAAAATGATGTAAAACTGTATAATAAAATGGAGAGCAATTTAGGGGATGGGTTGTATTAAATGAAGATCTTAAAAATGGATTCTAAAGAATTTAAAAGAGTGCTCCACAATCTGCATTTAGAAAGTTTGAGTCTCTCTCCTGCAATGCAGCAAAAGGTACTTGATCTTGTGAACTCCAAAGCCTCTATCAGCCCTATGCTTATAAAGGATTTACTAATGCATGGGAAAGTATAACGAAAAAGATCTTAGAAATATATTTTAGCATTTACAGCCTTTTAAAAAAAGATTAATTATATTAGTGAAAAAGCATCAAGCAACTCTTAAGCTGCTTGATGCTTTTTTATTTATATGTCTCTAATCTGTCGGTACTTGGAATAAAAAAGAGCGGTGACGATGGAAGATATAAGTTTCACGTTTAGGATAAACACGATCTTGTTGACTTCCACCTCAATACGTGATAATTTGTATATGCAAATGAATTAAAGGACTGATGATATGAATAATGAAGAAGAACAAATATTAACCCATTGTCTTTATTTTACAGCCAGCCGGTTTGCCCGTAATATCACAAAGTTGGCTGAGCAGACATTTAATGCTGGTGATATTGCCCCTTCTTATCTTTACATGATCATGATTGTAAAGTTTCATCCTGGAATTACACAGAAAGAATTATGTCACAAGCTATCGATTGCGCCTTCTACAAGTACCAGATTTATTGATAAGCTTGAAAAATTAAAACTAGTGACTAGAAAAGCGGATGGAAAGCAGACACTTATTTCTTTAACAGAAGAAGGAGAAGAAGTCTATCATCAATTTCGTGTATCTTTAAAAGAATTATACTCGAATTATTCTAAAGTGCTGGGAAGCGAATTCAGCAGTGACTTAAGTAAAATGCTTCACGAAGCCAGCAATAAGCTAGAAAGAGAATCGTAATTTTTTTACACCTTCATTTGCATATACAAATATAGAGGAGGTTTTTTATAATGTCAGAAAAAATAGTACTAATTGTTGGTGCGGGTCCAGGAATTAGCTTACATACAGCAAGAAAATTTGGAAAAGAAGGCTTTAAAGTAGCGATGATTTCTCGCAGTAAAGAGTCCTTGGCGAAATATGAAAATGAACTGCAAAACGAAGGGATCGAAGCGAAAGGATTTCCAGGGGATGTCTCTTCAGAAGAATCATTAACAACAGCTATTGATCAGGTGATCAAAACTTACGGAAAAATTGATGTCCTATTATATAATGCAGCTTCAGGAAAACCGGGAAAACCAACCATGCTAAGCGCAGATCAATTAGTGGAAGACTTTAAAATCAGCGTAGCTGGAGCTTTAACTAGCGTAAAATCAGTGGTTTCTCACATGGAAAACGGGGCCATTTTGTTAACAGGCGGCGGATTAGCGCTTACTCCATATGCAGACTATTCTTCATTAGCCATTGGAAAAGCAGGTATTCGTAACATAGCCTATAGCTTGAATCAAGAGCTAAGTGAACGAGGCATTTATGTTGGAACTTTAACGATTAAAGGCTTTGTGGAAGAAGGCACTTATTTTTCCCCGGAAAATATTGCAGAAACTTTCTATCACATGTATGAAAACCGAAAAGACGCAGAAGTTATTTTTGAATAGGAGTAAAAATTTTTAAACTTAAATTTGCATATACAAATGTATAAGGAGCGAAATGATGAAAACATTAGTTATTATTGCACACCCAAATTTAACAACTTCAGTCATTAACAAGGCGTGGAAGGAGCGATTAATCCTAGAGGATGGAATCACTGTACATGATTTATATGAGAAATATCCCGATGGAGCCAATGATGTGGCCTATGAACAGCAATTGCTTTTGGATCACGACCGGATTGTGTTTCAGTTTCCATTTTACTGGTACTCAAGTCCAGCCTTGTTAAAGGAGTGGCAGGACACAGTTCTTACTTATGGATGGGCTTACGGATCGGAAGGAACAAAATTGCACGGCAAAGAATTTATGCTGGCTATTTCAACGGGCGGACCCGCGGAAGCTTACCAAGCTGGCGGATACAATCAATACAGCATGAGTGAATTAACGAAACCATTTCAAGCAACAGCTAACTTAACCGGAATGCGGTTCTTACCCGCTTTTACGAAGCAGGGTGTACGATTCTTAACGGATGAACAAGTCCATGAAAGTGCCGAAGAGTTGGTACGTCATCTGAAACAAACTTATTAAGCGGTTAAATAAGATACCCTAAGATTAGATGAAGATAATGAATAAGCCAGAGATATCGTCCTCTCTGGCTTGTTTAACATATTCTATTTAAACGCCTCAAGCGGCACATCTAACAACGGATACTTCGCCCAATTGGTATCTTCATAATGCCACCATTCACTATTAATCGTTTTGAAGCCATGCTTTTTCATGACATGCGTGAGGTAATTTAAGTTGATTCTGGCCCGTTGATTCATTGTCTTGCTGTTTCTGGATGCAGCGGGTGTAAAGTGATCGAAACCGGTTGGCATGATGACTTCCTTTCGGTTTTGATCAACGAGCGTAATGTCTACAGCTGCTCCGCGGTTATGCTTAGATCCTTTGTTTGGGTCTGCTACATATCGCTTGTCAGGTGAGGCATTCCATAGCACTCTTTGAGCAGAAAACGGACGGTAGCCATCCCAAATTTTGACACGGTAGCCTCTTTTCTTCACCTCTTGATTGACTTTTGCTAATTTGTAGGCAGTTTCTTTTCGCAGGAGAGGAATGGCGGCAGGATAGATTTTTTTCTTAGTGAAATTATTCGTTGTTGCATACCGCAAATCAATAACGATCCATGGGTCTACTTTGCGAATATCGACTAAATGACTTTTGGAGGGGTCTTTTTGATAGGCAAAAGCTTGATGGGTATTCATAGAGAAAAATATGATCAACATACATAGACTGACTGATATAGAGACAAGAATTTTCATAGAGAATTTCCTCCTTTTCAAAAATATTCTGTCTTTTCATTATGTAAAATGTTGAATTGAAAGTAAAGGAAAATGCATGAAAGATATGAACAAAAAGGGAACAAATGTGCGTATTTTGTGTTATAATTAAGAGACAATAAAAGGTTTCTCAAGGGTGGTCGGCGCTTTGTACTCCTCTACATTTGAAAAGAGGAGGGAGGTGCTGCCGTATGACAGTCTATGAAGCTCTTACATTAATGATCTCGTTTGCGGGATTGGTTGTGTTCATTCTGTCCATAAAAAAAGACTAAAACCGCCCTTGAGTTTAGCGAGCTCGGGCGGTTTTAATCTGTCTGTGCGCTGATCCCTTAGAGGGAACCTGCTATTGTCTGCCGTTTCGATGTCTCCAGCATCGAAATGGCTTTTTTATTCTTATGCTTATTTTACTACATTATACTGAAGAGAGAAAGTGTTGACTACTAGATAACTGCTAACGGGAAGAAATTTTGATCATTCTAGTCGAAACCAGACTGAATCATTGTTTCTTTTTGTCCTGTTAGGTACACTAGGAAAGGTGCAAAAGAAAGAGGAGTCGTTTGTAATGGAAAATATGATAGAAGTAAAAGATTTACGCAAAGAATTTAAGTCTCATTCAAGCCGAAGCGGGCTGATGGGCGCTTTTCGGGATTTATTAACCCGGAATTATCAAATCATTCCGGCGGTGAACGATATTTCTTTTAATGTAAAAAAAGGAGAAATGGTCGGTTACATTGGAGAAAATGGTGCGGGGAAATCAACTAGCATAAAAATGCTGACAGGGATTCTTACGCCTACATCCGGAATTGTCAGGGTCAACGGGATGAACCCTCATAAAGAAAGGGAAGCGTTTGTCCGCTCCATTGGCGTCGTGTTTGGCCAAAGGTCGCAGCTCTGGTGGGACATAGCTGTACAGGAGTCATTCCGGCTGTTGAAAAAAGTGTACAATGTACCAGATCATGTGTACAACGAGCATATGAACCATGTCATTGAGTCATTGGATATTGGGCCATTATTAGACAAGCCTGTTCGTAAGCTGTCTTTAGGACAAAGGATGAGATGTGAACTGGCGGCCGCTCTGTTACACAATCCGTCTATGCTGTTTTTAGATGAGCCAACGATCGGATTAGATGTGCTAGTAAAGCTGAAAATCCGAAACTTTCTTAAAGAAATGAACGAGAAATATCAGACGACGGTTTTGCTGACGACGCATGATTTATCTGATATTGAAGCGTTGTGTGAGCGGGTCGTGATGCTTGATGAAGGAAAAATCATTTATGACGGGAAACTGTCCAAGCTAAGGTCCAATTGGGGAGAAGGAAAACAGATCGAATTTCAGTTTGCTGAGATGGATGTGACAAAGGACAAGCTGAATTCATTGGTTCAAGGGGTAGAAGCGGTTTGGTCCCCAGGAGATCGTAAAAACGTCTGGGTAGCCAATGTATTAAACAGTGAAGAAGTGATTTCCGAGGTGATCGGCCGAGTCGTCGCTTCATATAAAATCACCGACTTAAAAGTTCATGAAATTTCCATTGAAGATATCATCCGAAATATTTATGAAGAAGGCGTTATCCATGGGTAAGTATATTGAAATGATTCGCATTCGTTTTTTGATGATGCTTGCCTACCGGACGAATTACTATAGCGGCATTCTTATTTACAGCATCAATATCGGAGCCTATTACTTTTTGTGGAATGCGATATATGGAGACAAACAATATATTGAAGGCATGACCGTTCTTCAGATGACGTCTTATGTGGCGATTGCATGGATGGCACGAGCATTTTATTTTAATAATATCGACAGAGAAATTGCTCAAGAAATTAAAGAGGGCAAGGTTGCTGTTGAATTTATTCGTCCTTATAATTATTTGATGATGAAAACGATGCAAGGATTAGGAGAAGGTATTTTCCGGTTAAGTTTCTTTTCCATTCCAGGCATGGTCATTGTCGCTCTGATCTTTAACATTACGTTTTCTGCTGATGTGAATGTTTGGGCCATGTTTGCCGTTTCGCTAATGTTCAGTTTCTTCATTAATATACAAATTAACTTGCTGACGGGTATTTTAACCTTTTTCTTTTTTAACAATGCAGGGCTGATCCGGGCTAAACGAGTGGTCATTGACTTATTCTCAGGACTCTTGCTGCCGATTAGTTTTTATCCTGGTTGGGCGCAGCGGATCATGGAGTTTCTGCCCTTTCAAGGGATCAGCTATATTCCAAGCATGATCTTCACCGAAAGCTTTACAGGCGCTCAAATAGGGGAAGCGATTCTGTCTCAAATCATCTGGGTACTCGTCCTGATTATACCTATACAAATTCTATGGCTGATCGCAAGAAAACAGCTAGTTGTGCAGGGGGGATAACAGATGGCTTACGTATCAATCTTTTTTCAATATGTTTCTCAGTATTTAAAGACTCGTTTAACCTACCGAGTCGATTTAGTGATTGAAATTCTATCGGACTTGTTGTTCCAAGCAGTTAATTTAGTATTCATATTGGTTGTCTTTAACCACACTGAATTTATAAAAGGCTGGACACAGAACGAAATTATCTTTATTTATGGATTCTTTCTTGTTCCTTATGCGATCTTTGGCGCTTTCTTTAATATTTGGGATTTCAATGAACGTTATATTGTCAAAGGAGAAATGGACCGGATATTAACACGTCCGATTCACAGTCTTTTTCAAATTATTTTAGAGCGAATGGAGCTTGAATCGCTGTTTGGAGCCATCACTGGACTTAGCATTATGATCTATGCGGGTCTTAAGCTAGATTTAAGTTTCTCCTGGTATGACCCATTTATATTAGTCGCATTAGTACTCGGTGGCGCTTTTGTCTATGCGGCCATTTTCGTTTTAATTGCCAGCATCAGTTTTTGGTCGGACAGCCCGACAAGCATTATGCCGATGATGTACAATATCGGAAATTACGGCCGGTATCCGGTTGATATTTATAATAAAGTCATCCGTTTTGTACTGACATGGATTTTGCCGTTTGCCTTTGTTGGCGTCTATCCTGCCGCTTACTTTCTTGGGAGAGAAGAGTGGTATATGTATGCGTTTATGACGCCTGTGATGGGTATAGTGTTTTTCGGATTTTCCGTTTTTATGTGGAATATCGGAGTGACTAAATATCGTGGAGCAGGCAACTGATTTTTTTGAACTCAGCTAACAGATAGCTGAGTTCTTATTTTTTATAATCAGACGAAAAGACTTCATTCTTTTCTCACATTTATCTTTTAATATGAGGATATATAAATGAGAGGGGAATATAAACAGCATGAAAAAGATTCTTTTCGTAAGCGCTGCATTATCTGCAGCTATTATTTTAGGCGGGTGTACAGAGGAAGAAAAAGCAGACAAGAAACCTGAAACAGAAGTAAAAGCTGAAATGGAAGAAAAAGCTGAAATGGAAGAAAAAGAAAAAGTGGCACACGATCATGGTGATCATAATGGGGAGCTAGACGAACATACTACTTGTGCTTTTTGCAATATGAAGGTCTATACAAAGAGCGAGGATATGGGCAAATTCACAGCGAAGATGGTTAATGATAAAGGCGAAACCTTATTCTTTGATGATATCGGCTGTTTATTCAATTATGAACGCGACACGAAAGACCAAGCGAAAGAGCGCTATGTACGTGACTATGACAGCTTGGAATGGGTGAAGCTTGAAGAAGCAGAAATAGTAAAATCAGATATGAAAACGCCGATGAATTATGGCTATGCTTTCTTTAAAGATGCGGATGGCGAGAAGAAGTTTATTGATTTAAACGAACATTCTCACGAAGCGGAAGTCAGTGAGATCGACCGAGTCGCATTAGAGCGCTATATGAAAAAGAAGCAAATGCAGGAACAAGGCAAAGAGATGCCGCACAATGAGCAGATGAAGGAAGAAGATATGGAAAAGAAAGAAGGGCATATGCAATAATTTCACTGAAAAACGGTTCGGCTTAATGGCCAAACCGTTTTTCGTGATTTTCAAAGCTTATATTTTCAATTCCTGCGTGCTAACCTGTGGCTGATTTGCAGGTTTCTTTTTTGAATTGAAACTATGAAGGATCATGCCCACAATAACAATCGCTAGCCCTAAAAGGGAGATGCCGGTGGGCAGCGGAGAAGATAACAAGAAAAACTCACCTAAAATAACAAATAGAACTTGTGTGGACTGCGTCGCTTCAACAGCTGCTAATCGCTCTTTCTGCTGGCGCACTCTGTTCGTCGCTATAAAAAACAATGTCGTGGCAATGACGCCTGAACAGATCGCAACGATGAAAGATTGAAGGATCTGATCTGATGCGGGAGCACCCTCTTTAAAAAAAGCAATCCCGCTTAAGGTGAGCCAGGAGGGGAGGCTTGCCAGCGTCATCCCAAATACACGCTGAAGAGTATCTAAATCTTCATTGCACACTTCCATCATTTTGCGGTTGCCCAGCGGATAGGCGAAAGCCGCAATGACGACCGGCAACACACTGGCAAGCAGCAGCTGAATGGTCAATTCTTGTGCCTCCTGCCATTGAATGAGTACGACTCCGATAAAAATAAGAAACGAGAAAAATAAGGCCTTTATCGAAACTTGCTGTCTCACTTCTGCAAGTCCGTTTTTTGTTTGAATCGTTTCATAAAATAATGGACCCAATAATACGCCGGCAACAATCGTCAACTGCCATGTGCTGGCGATTAACCAGCCAGGACCGTATGCCGCTGCAAAAGTTAAAGGAGCATAAAATAACACAAAACCGACAAAACTCCAGCCGAACCATTGAATAGGCTGTTTAGCTATGGCCTTGATCACGGGCATGGTTCTTCTTCTTAATAGCAGGATAAGAAACAGTGGAGGAAGCATAAAGAAAAAACGTAATGAAGAACTCCACATCCAGCTGCCGCCTGATAACTCCATCGAACGATTTAAAATAAATGTGACCGCAAAAAACATTGAAGCTAAAATACCAATCAATATTTCTTTCACAGCCCCACCTCCCAAAATTTACTGTTTTATATTATAACCATTACTGTACCATGAAACTGTTCGCTTTTATGAGAAAATTTAAAAAAGGATGAAATAAAAAGAAAACGGCTCAATGAAGAACCGCTTTCTTTTCGTATTCGGAGAATAAGGCAGCGTCAAGTGAAGAATGACTCTTTAACAAATCCTCAACCGGGCTTTGTACAAGCAACTGCCCATTTTGCAAAAAGGCAAGCGTATCCGCTATTTCTTCTACTAAAGATAAAATATGTGTAGTGAACAGCACAGTACGGCCTAATGCTTTTTCTTCAAGGATCATCTCTTTCATTCTGTGCACCCAAAAGGGGTCAAGGCCGTTGGTTGGTTCATCGAGAACTAAGATAGGAGCATCACTCAGCAAGCTTTGCGCAAACGAAAGCCGCTGCTGCATTCCTTTAGAGTAGGTCTTCACTTTTCGATCCGCGTCTTCGGTCAGCCCAACCCGTTCTAATAATTTTGCTGCACGCTGTATAGGAAGCTTTTGCAGCTTAGCAAAAAACTCAAGTGTTTCCCGTCCGCTTGCATGGGGGAGAAATGAGAGATCATCTGGCATAAAAGCGAATTGTCTTTTAAAATCTAATGTTCGGTTCACTGGCTCTCCATTCAATGTAATCGCGCCGGAATCGGGCGTGTAAATTCCAGTCAGCATCTTAAGCAAGGTACTTTTGCCCGCGCCGTTGCCTCCACATAGAGCAAAACATTCTCCAGCTTTTACTTCAAAGGACAATTCTTGAATCACTTCTTTGTTCTTAAACTGTTTTCTAACCATCTTAAATTGAATCATAGATTTCTCCCTCTCTTAAGCTTAGTATTGGCTATAAATATAGGGATGATCGTCCATGCCAAGCACGAAGCAGCAAACATCATAGTACCGGCTGAGCTTTCTGCCCAAATGGTGAAATCATAGATCGATGGTCCAAAGATTGTGCCGCTTCCAAGAAAAATAATGGTAAAGACGCGAATCAATTCAACGGGATTCAAAAACACTGATAGGCTCAAAATCCCTAATGTCCATGCAGGAGGGGTAACTGTGACCAATCCCATGATGATAAATTCATAAAATAACACAAAGAATGCCCATGTAAATATCGCCGAACCCAATGCCATTAAACGGCTAGACACCAAAGAGCCAATAAAGAGGGCAATGGACAAATACATCATCATTAATAGCAAAGACAGCCCTAAAAATAAGGCAAGCATGGAAAAAGAGGTTTCACCTATTGCACTTAATAATATATAAGAAAAGCCATAACCAATCAGCAAAACGGAGGCGAGAGACAGAAAAAGGCCGATAAACTTGCCTGCCATGACAGATAAAGACGAAATCGGATAGGTCATGAACAAGGCTAGGCGCCCATCCTCCTTTTCACCGGAAAATAATAGTCCGCCAATTAATAAAGTTAAGAGCGGAATAAGAAATAATGACAAGTTCAATAAACTGGCTGTCGTCCGGTTGAAACCGGCGAATTCATTTTGGCTGCCAAAAAAGAGAATAATAAAGGCGAGTAAAGTAAATAAAAGGGCAAAGCTGAAAAGCCATTTACTTCTCATGGCCATTCTCCATTCTTCACGGGCAATTGTCCAGGCGGTCATTTTACAGCCTCCCAGGAGTGATTCCATAAGTCTTCATAAGAAAGAAGTTCGCCAGAAGGATGTTTATTTAGGTAGGCCTCAGCTTGTTTATCACTTGAAAAAGAGAGAACACCAAAGGACATTGGAGTCCACGATTCTGGGTCATAAACAAATGAGCCTTGATTCAGAACGGCCCATTCTCCAGCGTTTGTATCACGGATAAATGATTCGCCAATGTCATCTTTGCTGGCTTCTTCTAGAAATTCCACCATACACCCAATGTCATCGAATGTATGTACATGACCATCCTTCATGATTGTTTCCGCAGCAAATTGAGGTTCAGTAATGCTCATATTGCACACTTCACACACGTCAATGTCCGGGTTGATTTCTACAGGCTCATAACTGGCTTCTTTCCCGCAGCCGACAAGCACCCATATAGATAAGGCTGGTAAAATCATTCGTTTTATCATGACAATTCTCTCCTTTTTCCTCTCGATCAATGCTCAATTAATTATAGGTTTTTAGATAAGCGTGCTTTTCTGACCCATCTAAAAAATAAAATGGTGATGATCAATAAGATAGGGCTAAAGATTAGCGGGTGGCTTGTTTGCCGCTCTTGAGCAATAGGGAACTGATCTATTCCGCTCGCCCCGCTACTGATGGGAAACATTTTTTCCACGGACTGCCACAAGACCATGGCTGGGCTTTCAAAGAAAAATTGCATAGGCGGCTGTTTATTTATGAGCTCGCTGAAACCTGAACTCGATTGGTAAGGCACGTCACCAATTCCATCGCCAGTTACATCATAAGACCGATAATCATCCCAGTGGTTTCCGGTTCTGCCACTATCTAAACGAAACCTGTCACGTTCTACTTGTGTCTGAACAATGTTTCCAGCAAATTCATTGTTTGATAGTGAAACATCTGTCGTTTGTTTATCCGCCTGAAAAGCGACTGTATTCCCATTAAATTGATTGGAGGTGACCGTCACATTTTCTGTTTTTTGCAAAGAGAGGCCAGTGCGGTTATAGGTGATTTCGTTTTGATCAAAATCTATGTCCTGGCTGTTGTAAATGAGTGCCCCGTAGCCTCTGAAATTGGTGTGTTTTTCAAGCTTATTGCGATGAATAGTTAAATCCGACGATTCCATGATCATAAACCCGTTAATATTTGAACGAAATGTATTATATCCAGCCTCGTTTGTTTTTGAGTACATGAAATGCATGGCGTATCGTGAGTTCGCGACTTGGTTTTTTAAAAATTGATTGCTGTTGGATTCATCGACATAAATTCCATCTTGTACGTTAGTTAAACGATTGTTTGAAATGTTGTTTTGATCAGTGGCTAATAAATAGATCCCATTGCCTCGTTTAGAGAAATGCTCATCACGCCCATGAATCGAATTATGCTGGATGCTATGGCGGCCGCCGCCTTTTATGAAAATACCTGTATGATTTTCTTTTAAAATATTTTGATATAGTTTAACGTTCCGAGCGGAATCAACGAGAATAGCAGCATCACGGCTGGCAAGTCCGGAATTTTTAATTTCGATTCCCTGAACTATGACATCATTTGAGTAAATAGAGAGAACATGGCCGGATTTATTACCGACAATCACAGCCCCTTTTTTTCCTTTAAGCGTTACCGGATGATGTATAGAAACAGAACCGTTATACAGTCCAGGGTGCAGATTAATTTCCGCATAGGGAGGGGCGTGGTCTAATACTTTTTGTAAAGATTCGCCTGGGTGGAGATCCATGCTTTCCGCCTGAACCGGCAATGGAAGAATCGCAAGCAATAGTAATAAGAAGAAACATCTTTTCATACGTTCACAACCTCTCTCCTTTGTTTATATAAAAGAAATGTGAAGAAAGTAAGAAGTCCGTGTGAAAAAAGTCTGTCAGTTTGCCAATGATCCAGCCAGATTACGGATGCGAAGGATGTCCAGCCTATTTAAATTAATGATTTTGAACTTTCTATAGTACAATGTGAAAACAGAGAACAAATGATAGGGCGAAGAATGAAGAGGGGGGATATGGCTATGAAACAAATAGCGGGCAATCGGTTAAGTACACAAGTACTCGATCAAGATGCGGTATTAGGAGCGATTGAAGGGTCATTAGCGATGATCGAATTTAATCTAGAAGGCAAGGTATTATGGGCCAATCAGAACTTTGCAGAAGCGTTAGGTTACTCAGTTGATGAAATCAAGAGTATGATGCACCGGCAATTTTGCCCTTCTCACTTTTCGAACAGCCCTGAATATAAGGAATTGTGGGCCAATCTGGCAAGAGGAAAAAGTTTTCAATCCAAGATTCAGCGTGTCAAAAAGGACGGAAGCTTACTTTGGCTTGAAGCGACGTATACTCCGGTTTTCAACCACCGACGGCAAGTAGAAGCGGTAGTGAAAATAGCAACGGATATTACCGAACGAGAGAAAAATGTTAATGAGGTGGCTACTGAACTCCTTGACATGTCCGAGAAATTAAAAAACCGAGCGGAAAATGGAATGGAAAGTATTCAAAATGTGGTTTCTAATACAGAGCAGCTGGCGAAGAACCTTCAATCCGTCGAAACATTTAATGAACAAAACGAATCGATTCGGCAGACAGTAAAAACGATTTTAGATGTAGCCGCTCAAACCAACATTTTAGCACTAAACGCAGCCATTGAGTCAGCGCGTGCAGGCGAGCATGGAAGAGGATTCAGTGTAGTAGCAGAAGAAGTGAGGAAGCTTGCCAATCGGGTGCAAACAGCGATTAAAGATATAAATCAGAATGTTGAAAAAATGACGGCAGAAGTGAGTAAGATCAAACATTCACATACAGATATAAAGCAAAGCGAAATTCTTATTCAACAGGTGGTAGAAGAGTTTAAAGGCATGAGCAAGGACTCTGCTCACCTAAGCGTGCAAGCTAAATCCTTCCGCGAGATCTTATAAACCAAACCGATAGGCTAGCTCAACGCCAAAACAATCCAGACTCTTTGGATTGTTTCAGTGCCGATTATATTCAGTTACTCATACATGTTAATTTTATTTTTATTTAAGGCGATGTTCATCTTTGCTTTCAGCTGATGAACATCGATTGGCTTCACCATATAATCGTCAAAACCCATTTGAAGCGTTGCTTCGATGTCTTCTTTTAGTGCATTGGCACTCACGGCAATAATAGGAGTTGATTCATACCCCGGTAACGCTCTGATCAAATGACATACCTTCAATCCATTCATAACAGGCAGATTAATGTCGAGCAAGATGAGGTCAAATGAATGATTGTTTAGAAGCTCTAAGCCTGCTGGTCCATCTGGGGCAGTATGTAATTCAATCTCCTTAAACAGCTGGAATTGATCCTTCATCAGCTGGCGGTTATCTGCATGATCTTCAATATAAAGCACGCTCACTTGTGTGTTGTTCTGTTCTGAATGGCAGGGCAGCTTCAATGGGCTGTTAATGTCATTCGCTATTTTAGGAAACTCCACCCAAAATAAGCTTCCATTGTCGACTTCACTATCAACTCCACAAGTACCATTCATTTGCATAGTAAACTCTTTGACTAGTGATAAACCTAAACCGCGGCCCTCTGTTAAATTAAGCACCCGGTCACTGCGGAAAAATGGCTGAAAAATCTTTTTTAAGTCTTTTTTGTGAATGCCCATTCCTTGATCACGAATTTCTACTCGCACTTTATTATCGAGTTCTTTGTATACGATTGTTACAACTTCAGACGGATTGCTGTATTTTACCGCATTGGACAATAAATTTAAGATAATTTGTTTCAGCCTGAGGGCATCGCCATATATATAAACAGGACGGGCAGTGTGTATGTTTGAAGTGACAATAATGTTCTTCATCTCAGCCGCAGCAGAAATCATGTTCATGCTGTCTTGAACCGAGGTTAAAAGATTAACGGGTTCCTGTAGAATGGTAGTTGTTCCTTCTTCTATTCCTACATAATCTAAAATATCGTTAATCAGCATCGTTAAATGGATGCTGGCGTTTTTAATTTTTTCGATATGTTTTAACGGCAAGCCTTCTGCTTTTAATTCTAAAATTTGCGAGTAGCCCAATATTGAATTTAGGGGAGTGCGCATTTCATGACTCATCATAGACAGAAATTTAGACTTAGCAAAGTTGGCGCGCTCTGCTGCATTTTTTGCATCAATAAGAGATTTTTCAAAAGCTTTTCGTTCACTTAGATCCCGTGCGATCGTTAAATAATAGGTCTTTCCTTGAAAAATATAGTGTGAAATACTGAGTTCGACAGGGAGCTTTTCTTTATTTTTTTTGATCCATCCAAATTCAATCGTTAATTTGTTTCCCTCCGTAATTTCTTCACATACATTGTCATGGATCTTCCCAAAATCAGGGTCAACTAAATCAATCGGGCTTAAGGTTTTAAATTCTTCTTCTGAATATCCAAGCATTTTAATGGCTGCTTGATTGACTTTAAAGAAGTAAGGTGTCTGCCCGTTATCCAAGCTTGTGATAAACATGGCATCTTTAGAGGCATGAAACACTTCATGAAACTGGTTATTATAAGAAACGGAGAGCGCTTCTAGTTCTTCCTTTTCTTTGACTGTGTTCTCTAGGGAATGATTCTTATATTTCAGGTCTTCAATCATCAGCATTTTTACAAGGACTCGGCTAACTTGCTTGCAAACCTGCTGGATTAATTCCAATTCATCCGAAGAAAAGGATGATTTCGTTTTTGATCCGAATGACAGTGTGCCAAGAATTTTCTCCCCGACAAATAAGGGATGACAAACATAGGCAGTAATACCGAGGTTTTTAATATAAGTCTCACGAGAATCTTCCGAGCGTGCTAAATGATTGACTACCAGCCTTTGAGCGGTAAGAGCCACGTAGCCGCAAACCGACTCGCCATATTGAAGGGTTTGAATACGGGATGCTGTCTCTTTGCTGATCCCTTTATAATTGATTAAATTTAATTCCAGATTTTCCGGATTAATTAAATAGTTAAAATATGTATCAATATCAAGCAAACTAGCTAATTTTCCGAATAAATTATCTAATAGTTCTTTCGGTTCTTTGCTAAATATCAAATCTTTCGTTATTTCATTAATAATTCCTTGGAAGTCCTGGTTTTCATTCATCATTTTATCGATTGTGTATTGGGAGGTTATATCCTTCATAAGTAAGATGAAATCGCTTTCATAAGGAAAAAGAGCCGCAACCATTTTTCTTTCTTTATTATGTATGGTTACTGTGAAAATAGATGTTTTTTCTATAGGTTCTTCAAAAAAATCTTGTGAGTGGGAAAGAAGGCTTGTAATTGGCAGTCCAATTAGCGGCTGGTTTGTTTTACTAAAAATATCAGTGCCCAGCTTATTTATATATTTAATGCGAAGGCAATGATCTAGACCTATAAAAATATTATAAGATTTATCTCCAAACATATTTTCTCCTCGTATATAGAAGTATATTTTATTTATCAATTAGATTTTACCATTAATATAGTGAAAATAAAGATATTTCATAAAAATTCCGGAATATTCCTATTCTCTTGACTATTTATGCGAAATGTTCGAAATTAAGCCTTAAATGCCTGATGCTCCTTCCGAATAGTCCGCTCATTGGATTAAATGAAGGAAAGTCAATTAGACATATTTAACCAGTTGTTTTACGATTAAGAAAATATTAGTTTTCATCGTATGAACAGTAGAATCAAGGGACTGTTTTATATGCAGCTAAGAAAAAGGGGGAGACAGATGAAAAAAATTTTAATTTTTAGCACGTATCATTCTTTAGCTAATTTAATGAAAGTAATTATTGGGAGAAATTTTCATATAGATGTATTATTAGCCACAGAAGAGACAGAACCGCTAGAGCAATATAAAGTACATAGACCTGACTTAGTGATCATTGATTTAGAAGCATATGAAACTCAGCTTGTAAAGAAGATTAAAAAAGAAGATAACAGCCAAAAAATCATTGGTTTGACTTATGAAGCAGGGAGCGGCATAAAGGAATCCATCAGCTGCTCTCGTGTGATGCTGATTGATAAACCTTTTGATATTTATGAATTTACTCGTAAAATAAAAGCCTGTTTGCATTTATAACCTGAAAACGTATTGAGCATATATATGGAGTTGTACCCTAAGTTTTCTTTCATATTTCTTGAAAAGCCCCCGCCTTATCATGAGGCAGGGGTAAAATTCGTTACAGTGCAACCATAAGAAGGAATAAAAATGGGGAATAATAAAGAGAAAAAGAGGTGGTAATCATGTGCGGAAGGTTCACGTTATTTTCAAATTATCAGCAGTTAATCGACCGGTTTGATATTGAGGCCGCGTTTTCGGAAGCGGAGTATCAGTTAAGTTATAATATCGCTCCTTCTCAATCAGTGGCGGCTGTCATCAATGATGGATCGAAAAACCGATTAGGCTATTTGCGCTGGGGATTGATCCCGCCGTGGGCGAAAGATCAGAAGATCGGTTATAAAATGATTAATGCAAGAGCGGAAACATTAGCTGACAAACCAAGCTTTCGGGATTCTTTTAAAAAGAAAAGATGTTTGATCGCGGCCGATTCATTTTACGAATGGAAAAAAACGGATGAAGGAAAGATTCCCATGAGGATTAAATTAAAGTCAGATGAACCTTTTGCGATGGCAGGTTTGTGGTCCGGCTGGAAATCGCCAGAAGGAAAAATTATTTATTCTTGCTCTGTCATCACGACCACACCGAATGCATTCATGTCTTCTATCCACGATCGGATGCCGGTCATTCTTAAGCCGGAAGATGAAAAAGATTGGCTAGATCCATCGATCAATGACACGGATTATTTACAGCGGTTATTGACACCATTTAATGATGAGTTAATGGAAGCATTTGAAGTATCATCAGAGGTCAATTCACCGAAAAACAACTCGCCAAATTTAGTTCAAAGGATTTGTTAATAAATGAATTGCTGTAAGCCTGCTTTATATACGATAAAAAATTTCGCTAAATAATTATAATAGACAATGACGGAAAGAGAGAAAGAATAGTATAATATTGGCAGAGTGAAGGGGGAAAACAATGAAGAAATTTTTAAAATTTATTTTATTTACAGTTATTCTTTTAGCTGGCTTAGGTTTTGCAGCCTTTTATTTCGGCACGAATCTTGCTTCTGAAAAGGTAATGGACGCGGTGACCACTGAATTAGAGAACAGCGGACAGAAAGAAGAAGTGAAAGCTTACATTGAGAATGATCCAGAGCTGAAAAAGTTTGTAGAAGAAGCTGAAACGGCGGATGAAAGTAAGCTGCCTTTTACTACGAAGGAAGAAGCCACTCGCGTACTCGTTAAAAAAGTGGGCGTATCTGAACTTAAGAATATTCAGTCAAAAGTCCAAGAGGGTTCAATCACAAAGGATGAAGTATTGCAGATGATGCAAAAAGATTTAACAGAAGAAGAAATTGCTGCTTTAAAAGTAATTGCCTATAAGGAACTATATAATAAATAAGAATTCTTTGCAGCTAAGGGGAGAGTGTGTCAGGGTGGAAATCGTTTATTTTGCAGTGGGAAAACCAAAAACAATGACTTATGGGGAGAAGCAAGTACATACGGCCATATGCAAAGATATCATTGAGGAAGCTTTTTTGACAAAGGATGGATTTAGAGGCGATGATGTAGCCGATAAAAAACACCACGGCGGACCGGATCGTGCTGTATGTGTGTATCCTTATGAGCATTATCAGTTATGGGAAAAGGAGTTTCATACGGTGCTGCCGCCTGCTGCTTTTGGTGAAAATCTTACAGTAGCTGGTATGCTCGAGCAGGATGTCTGCATTGGTGATATTTATCGTCTTGGGGATGCTGTAATTCAAGTGACACAGGGGCGCGTACCATGCAGCACCATCACGAAAAGGATTCCTATTCCTGAACTTTTAAAAAGGCTCGTTGATACCGGATTTACCGGGTATTTATGCAGAGTGCTTGAAGAAGGAGTGGTGCGAAAAGATTCTTCAATTGAATTAATAGAGCGGCATCCTATGAAAGTGTCGATCCAGTTCACCAATGAAGTGAAGTACCATCAAAAAACAGATAAAGAAGCCATCCGAAAAATATTGAATGTGAAAGAACTTGCTGACGAATGGCGTGACAGTTTAGAGAAAAGAACAATAAATGATCAGGGAACTCCTGAATAACCGCCGACTAAAGTATTTATTGATCTGTCCTTGCTTTTATGTGAAGCAGATGAGGAGAAAAAAGATGAATAAACTTATTAGAAACACCCCAAACATACTATTATCTCTAATAGTTACAGTCATTTTATATACGGTGACTTTTTCAATCATTTTGCTTTTTAGCGGAGATGGAGATGAGTTTAACAACCCGTTTATGGCTTTTGGCGCTTTCTTAGCCATGACATTTTTTATTCACTTTCCTATCGTTTTAGTTGCACTGACTTTTTTAATCAAGAAATTAAAAATTAGACAAGACCTTTAATTAGGTCGAAAATAGATTTCAACTTTGAATAGCTTGTTAAGCAAAAACGGAAAAGGAGTTGTCAATGCGACAGCTCCTGCTTTTTTATGTTAATCGATAAATTAAAAACCGCTCATATGAATTTTTTTCATGCCAGCCAGGCACCTCAATTTCCTTCTCTAATTCAAATGAAGTGTGGTTATTCATAAAATATATATAATCATCCGATCCATAATAAATAATCAATTCAATGTCACGAGGATAGGTTTCCGCAGAATGCAAAATACTATAAATGATTTTCATGAAAATCTGGATGGTAAACGGATTGAAAAAATAAAATCGATTGTCTATCGGATTAATGGGGTAATCTTCAGCTAAACAGTGATAAAACTGAATTTCACTATGACGGGGTGAAGATTTAGCTGAATAACTCTTTTGATTAGCTATCGCCTCGCGGTAAAACGTGTCATTCATTTCGATTCCAGTGACACGGCAATGGAATAAATGATGCACAAAAAAGTTTAATCGGCCTTTTCCGCATCCATAGTCAACAAATTGATCTGTACTTTTTAGCTCGTATTGATTAAATAATTCCTCTAACGCATGATACGGCGTCGGTTCATATGGGTGGTAATGCAAGGAATGATTTAGTGTTTTTTGATCGGCTCTCGTTTTAATATGGAGCAGATCATCATAATGCTGTTCTTTCATTTATTTACACCTGCTTATTCTAGAGATAAATGGCACATAATATGATGAATTATAGCACCAATCATCCACTTGGTTAGATTTAATTTAATTTTTTCAATAGCTGTTTGCTAGAGTGTTGTGTGAACTAACAAAATGTTTCTGTTTTAAGGTTTGAAGAACCTTCTTAAAAGGGTACGTAAAATGTAAGAGTATGCTCAAGAACGGGAGGATTTACATTTTGCTGAAAACACGATCTGCTTTATTAACGAAGGAAGACATGGAAACACGTGAAGATTTACCTGAATGGCTAAAAAAAGAATACGCGACCTTTCATAACACCGTGACAGATCCTACTTTCCCTTGCTACTTTGGAATGAATGGGGAAAGGAAAGGCGAACTGCGTTATGCTTATATCACACAAGAGGATTGGAGTAATCTTCCTCAGGCAGTTTCTTTATTTTTAGAACTGTTTAGAGAGCCGCCATTCGTCAGACACGGTTTGTTTGTATTTGTTGAACCGTTTGA
The DNA here is from genome assembly GCF_016908875.1 of Bacillus ectoiniformans. Taxonomy (GTDB): domain Bacteria; phylum Bacillota; class Bacilli; order Bacillales; family Domibacillaceae; genus Bacillus_BX; species Bacillus_BX ectoiniformans. Next base: position 40,332 of record NZ_JAFBES010000011.1, read on the forward strand.
AGAGGAGGGTTCACTTGAACAATATAGGGATCAGTTTTGGTCCATCCTTCAATATCTGCACAAACAGGATCAAGTAGAATGGCCAGAAGAAGCCCCGAAGGATCCAGACCATTTTTTATGGGATTTCCACTTTGGCGGCGAACCTATTTTTGTTTTTGGCAACGCACCGGCCTATAAACAACGAAAAACGCGTCATTTAGGAAATTCGATGGTGTTAGGTTTTCAGCCTCGAAAGATTTTTGAAGGGCTGAAAGGAACGGAAAAGGGCGGAATTATGTCTCGGGAAAAAGTTCGGGAGCGGGTTGAAGCCTGGGATCAGCTGCCGAAACATCCTGACATCAGCCATTATGGCGATCCCACTCATAACGAATGGAAACAATTCTTTATCGGAGATGATATTGAGCCGATTAAGGGCAAGTGCCCATTTCATCATAAAGAGCAATGATTTTAGACACATCCTTTTAGGGTGTGTTTTTTGATGAAAACGCACGCCTGCAATAACTTTAAAAAACCGACAATAACTTACATATTTAGTGAAAAAATGATTTTTTTGCATAATGATAGTTTATGGATATAAAAGAAAGGATACAGTCTATTAAGTAAGCACTTTTTTCCATTTAATGATAGTAATAGAAAGGAGAGAAATGATTTTGAAGAAACATGTGTATTTGCTATTTTTTCTTGCTGCTTTTCTTTTATTGATGGCGGCGTGCAGTAACGAGGAGTCTAAAAAAGACTCAGAAGAGACATCAAACACTAATGAAACAAGCGAACAAAAAGACATTGCTTTCGAGCCTCCGAATTTAGAGGATTTAGAAGGTAAAGACGATCCTTTTAGCCAATCAGTGAAAAAAGGCCATGAATTATTCCAAAGCACAGATGGAATGCTGCCTGAGAACGTCGGCAATAAGCTGTCTTGTGCAAGCTGTCATGCTACTGGAGGACTTGATGATTCCGGCAGTTTAGTAGGGGTAACTGCCGTATTTCCTGAGTATAATCCTCGTGCCGGCAAAGTGTTAACCATTGAGGACCGCATTAATGGCTGTTTTGTTAGAAGTATGAATGGCAAGCCGCTTGAGAGTGGAAGTGAAGAATTAACGGCGATGGTATCTTATTTAACTTATATTTCTAAGGATGTGCCGACATTAGCTGCTGAACGCCCTTGGATCGAGAAAAACAAAATGGAAAAATTACCTGAGCCAAACGCCAGCAATGGTGAAAAGCTATATCAGCAATCGTGTATTCAATGTCACGGTCAAAATGGTGAAGGCACTGGTGCTACAACTGGACCGGCGCTTTGGGGAGAAAACTCATTTAATATCGGTGCCGGTATGGCTCGTATGAAAACGGCAGCTGGATATATTCAAAGAAACATGCCGAAAGGAGCAATGGGCGGAATTAATGAGGGAGAGCTGACTGACCAGCAAGCGGCAGATTTAGCCGCATATATCCTATCTCATGAACGTCCAGATTTTAAAGGAAAAGAAAAGGATTGGCCAAATGGGGATGCCCCAGATGATGCAGCATATGAAACAACAGCGAAAAAGACTGCACCAGCAACTTCTCAAAATGGAGAAGGTGGAAAGAAAGAATAAGTGACAATGAAAAATAGCCGTTCTAACGATATGAAGTTAGTACGGCTATTTTTCGTTGTATGTAAAACTATTCCTTTACATCATGATATAAACTTTTATAATTAATATTGGCAGAAGGATTTTGATATATTCTTGTCGCAAATTGTCTTTTTTATAAAAAGACTGAAAAAAATAAAACTATATATTCATGAAATGAGGATAAACATAGATTGTTAACCAGCTTAGAGGAGAAACTTAATCCATGATTCAAATATGTTCCACGAGTTCTATTTTTGCCCTGCCTTTTGCAGTGATCTTTACCGTTCACACGATTTCTGACTTTTTAACAAGCATCGCTTATTTTTCTATTCCGATTACGATGTTCGTATTCGTTAAGAAAAGAAAAAGTTTTGAGTTTAGATGGATGTTTATCTGTTTTATCTTGTTTATTACGCTTTGTGGCATTACACATTTGATGCATATCCTAACATACTTTTACCCTATAAAACCGGTATTCATTCTTGAAGATATATTTAAAGTATTAACCGCAGCGATTTCGGTCATTACAGCCGTATTGCTATGGAAGATCATCCCTAATCTATTACTGATCCCAAGTCCTAGTGAATTAGAGAAAGCAAATAAAGAAATTCTCCATTTAGCGCATCATGATACACTGACAGGCTTAGTGAACAGAAACTACTTTAATCTAATGATCGAACAGCACCTTGCAAAAGCAAAGGAAAATCAGTCTTCGCTAGCAGTCGTATTTATTGACCTTGACCGGATTAAAATCATCAATGATACGTATGGTCATGGCGTGGGTGACCTTCTGTTAAAACAAGTGTCTAACCGGTTAGTCGAAAATGTCCGGGAGCAAGATATTGTTTCGAGGCAAGGCGGGGATGAATTTATCCTTCTTCTTCCTGAGATTACGTACGATGATACAAAAGTATTGATGAGGAATATCATTCAATCCATGTCTCCTTCTTTTATGCTGGATGGTAATAGAGTGCACTGTACACCAAGTATAGGTGTTAGCTTCTTTCCGGCAGACGGATTAGATGCCGAAACTTTGATTAAATATGCAGACCTTGCGATGTATAAAGCAAAGGAAAAAGGCCGAAATAATTATCAGTTTTTCACTCAAGAAATGAATGAGGAAATTTCATCAAAATTGAAACTGGAGAATGAATTAAGACGAGCACTTGAAGAAGATCAGCTAAAAGTCTATTATCAGCCGCTGCTCGATGTAAAAACCAATCGAATCGTCTCAACGGAAGCATTGCTGCGCTGGTACCATCCTAAGAAGGGAAGTATTTCTCCAGCGGAATTTATCCCTCTTGCTGAGGAAACCGGGTTAATTGGGCCAATCGGTGAATGGGTTCTATTTGAAGCGTGCAAACAAACAAAAAAGTGGCGGGATGAAGGACTGGAGCTTTCCATCTCCGTTAATTTATCCAATCGCCAGCTGATGGATGAAAACATAGTTCAGACCGTTAAGAATACACTGCTGCAAACCGAACTGGAGCCTGCCTGTTTAACGTTGGAAATAACCGAAAGTATGGCCATCACCAATTTGTCAGATACAATGAATAAACTAAAGCAGCTAAGAGACTTCGGCGTAAATATTGCGCTCGACGATTTCGGTACAGGCTATTCTTCATTAAGTTATTTAAGCACTCTTCCTATCACTTCCGTTAAAATTGATAAATCTTTCATTGCAGATATTAACAACAGAATGAAAAAAGAAATTGTTAAATCGATTAGTAATATCGCGCAAAGTATCGGTTTAAAAGTAGTGGCAGAAGGCGTGGAAAAAGATCAGCAATTTTATATTGTTCGTTCGCTTGGTATAGAAATGATGCAAGGGTATCATTTGAGTAAACCATTACCTGCCAATGAGGTAGAAGTAAAGCTGTTAGAAATGAATAGCGTGTAAGAGAGGCATCCGTGTGGGTGTCTTTTTGTTTGGCAGGAGAAAAATTATTTCATTATTTTCTCCTGTTCTTTTTAAAAGTATTTTAGTTGTTTCATGGTAGAATATATTTATATTATTCTATAAACAGGAAGAAGGACCTGAAAATGGCTAAGAAATATTATAAGGATGTAGCAGCGTTGCAGTCTGTAGATGCCATCATGTCTGCGGCAGAGCGTTCGTTAAGTACTTCGAAAATTGTATTTACCACTTCTTCAAACATCCCATCTTCATTAAAAAAATCATTGCTCGCAGTTGCAGGTACGGGAGCTGTTGCAGCTGCAAGCGCAGGTACATTAGGAGCAGCCGGTGCAGGAGTTGCAAGCTTTACAGGTGCAGGTTTAGCGGCAGGAGGACTCGGTGCAGCCGGAACAATGGGTGCGGGTGCCTTGCTAGCTCCAGTGGCTATACCAGCAGCTATTTTAGGCGGGATAACCTATTTAATCTTTAGAAATAAAAAAAATAGAGAACTTCGAGAAAAAATGGAATATCGATTAAAAAAGGCCGTCGCGTTACAAAATGAGGTTATTCGCAAACTAAAGCTATATATTCAGCAGCTTGAAAAATCAGCGAAGGACCTCTTAGAAGAAAACATGAAGCTTCGGCAAAAAATTGATGAATTAACCGCTGTAAATGAAGCTCTAACAAACGAAATCAATAAAATGATGAGTGATTTATCAGCAGCGTGAGGCGGGATACAATGTCAAAGGATCAACAAGAAATTATCGATGTTTTAAATTATAATCGTAGCGAGTCTGAGCAGCTGCTAGTTGAAGCGAAATCGAAAGCGGAGACACATTCAAACAGTGCAACAGAAAGCATGGCAGCGTCTGAGCGATCCATAGATTCTGCCGATGAAGTCATTCAGCGATCTTTGCAGCTGTTGTCAAGTCGTGGTGTATCAATAGATTTACCAAAAAACCAGAAAAAAGCAAAAATTCCAAAACCAGCTCGCCATTCAAACGAAGGACGTGAATGGAATGATCTAGTAAAAGAAGCGGGGAAGGAAGGCTTCATAAATACAAACATCGACGACTTGCTAACCCCACAAGAAATTGCAGAGGCGGACTCAGAGTACATCCGAGTGAAAAAAGCATTTAGTAAAAAAACGAGTTTAAACAAATCAGACATAGCGCTTTTACTGTTAACAATTGCTCTGCAATGCGCAAGACAATATATCTTCGCTAATGATCAATTTCGTTTTCAAACAGCTAAGGATGCGGATGATACTATTAAAGCTCCTCTGAAAAAAATGGCTCCCGATGAATGGAAAGATTTTTTATTCGGGCCTGTGCCATATGATGCCGTAGCACGGCTTGATCCGCAATCTGAGAATACAGGCTTAAGCGCAAATACACACCGTTATCGCACACTAGGACATGATCCTGTACTAGGATGGATATTTGGGCCAGTAAATATATTGTCTTACTCATTAACGAAAACGGATATGGTGACAACGTATGAAGTGACAGGGGGAAAGATTGGGCCGCTCTATAACGGATTGACACTAGGAGCCATGCAGTCTGCTATAAGAAAAGCTAGCGAAGGGAAACATAATTTGCCAGCGGCAGTCGTAAAACAAGCGATTCATTTCGGCTCAGATTATTTTACCAAACAAGGCTTACCGCTGCCGTTAATCGGTTCTCTCAATAATGATCTTGCCCAAAAATTGATACATCAATATAGCATAGATACATACAGTGTAACTCGCGGCGCCACCATATCAATGTTTATTAACACCATTATTGGACTTATTCATCGCTTATTTTATAATGAGGAGAAACATGGAAGTAAAGAGCTATATGAGGTAAGAACCCGTAAGATTTTACTTATTGCCAATTCGATTGCCACATCCAGCAATGTGATTTATGTTGCGCTCTCAAGAGATGTAAAGAAACTGGATGTAGGCGGGATGCTAGTAACGATTAAACGAATGATCAATCATTTATCATTTATCAATCATATTCAGCAGGAATTTATGCTGGAGATATTTGATAAAGATATGGAACAGGAACTCGCCTTTTTAGATGGAGAACTTCAACGATTAGGGTATGATAATAAAAGAAATACCCCTCTAACCTATTAAGGCTGCATGGGGACATGAACATTGGGTTAAAATGTTTATTGTTCTGTCACCAAGGTAGTATAATTGTAAGAGCAAATGTGTGGTATGGGATCAATGATGCGGAATTTGGAGGGATTGAAACCGGCATATTCCCGATAATAGAGAAGGGCATCTATATTAAAGCACGGCTTTGGCCGTGTTTTAATAGAAGATCTGTATGGCTTCTTTTCACTTCAAAAAAACCGGAAAGCAAAGGTGAAATTGAACATCTATATGAAACGTTTTATTAAATTTTTTATTAAAATCAATCACATAGTGAATAGAGATGAATATAGTAAGTGAGAATATTTAATCATATCACTTTACATACTATAGGGGGGTATGGCAGATTAATTACAAGGAGGTGGGCAATTGTGGAAGTTGAAAATCATGATGACGTGTTATTAATTGAACCCTGCTGTGCAAGTCACTCAGATCGAACTAGTCATCACTCCGAAAAAACCAAAAAGAGTCTGATCAATCGATTAAGTCGAGTGGAAGGTCAGATTAGAGGAATTAAAGGCTTGATTGAAAAGGATACGTACTGTGATGATGTCATCACACAAATAGCAGCTGTACAATCAGCCTTAAACAGTTTCTCAAAGGTTCTTTTAGAAGCCCATTTAAAAAGCTGCGTGACAGAACGAATTAAAGATGGTGAGCTTGAAGTAGTGGATGAATTGCTTGTAACTATTCAAAGATTAATGAAAAAATAAAGGAGAGATGAAGTAATGGAAAATATCACGTTAAATGTAAAAGGTATGTCTTGTGGCCATTGTGTGAATGCTGTGGAGACAAATGTTGGAGAATTAGCTGGGGTTAAAGAAGTAAAGGTTCACCTAAGCGAAGGAAAAGTGGATGTAGAGTTTGATCCATCCCTAGTCTCTGTTGATCAGATTAAAGAGACCATTGATGATCAAGGATATGATGTAGTTTAATGTTCATGAAAACGTGCAAAGTGAATGCACGTTTTCTTTTAAATAATAATATACCTATAAGGGGTATACGGAGGGATAAAAATGTCACAAGAAATAAAAGAAGCTACACTTCCGATCACCGGAATGACTTGTTCTGCTTGTGCGGTACGAATTGAAAAAGGAATGAAGAAAATGGACGGAGTAGAAGATGCCTCCGTTAACTTCGCTTTAGAGCGTACATCTATTAAATACGACCCAAATCAAGTGAGTATCGCGGATGTAAAAAAGAAAATTAATGACTTGGGCTATGATGTATTGGAAGAAAAGGCTGAATTCAATATTATCGGCATGACTTGTGCAGCCTGTTCAACAAGAATTGAAAAAGGCTTAAATAAGCTGGAAGGAGTATCTAAGGCGTCTGTCAATTTAGCCTTAGAAAGTGCGACTGTCGAGTATAATCCTTCAGCAACAAGTCCAGCAGAGATTATCAAAAAAGTAGAAAAGCTCGGGTATAAGGCGAATTTGAAAGGTGAACAAAAAGAAGATTCCTCTGATATCAAAGCGAAAGAAATAGAGACCCAAAAAGGAAAATTCATCTTCTCTCTTATTTTATCGTTTCCACTCCTTTGGGCGATGGTCAGCCATTTCAGCTTCACTTCTTTTATTTACCTGCCAGACATGTTCATGAATCCATGGGTTCAATTTGCTTTAGCGACTCCTGTTCAATTTGTCGTTGGGAAGCAGTTTTATGTAGGCGCCTATAAAGCCTTGAGAAATAAAAGTGCCAATATGGATGTGTTAGTCGCGTTAGGAACATCCGCCGCTTACTTCTATAGTTTATATTTATCCATTCAATCAATCGGCAGCCAAGGTCACATGGTTGAACTATATTATGAAACAAGTGCGGTTCTGATCACGTTAATTATTTTAGGTAAGCTATTTGAAGTAAAAGCAAAGGGCCGCTCTTCTGAAGCCATCAAAAAGCTGATGGGTCTGCAAGCGAAAACCGCTATAGTGGAACGCAATGGAGTCGAACAAGAAGTCCCGTTAGAGGAAGTCGCAGCTGGTGACATTGTTCATGTAAAACCGGGTGAAAAAATTCCGGTAGATGGTGAAATTATCGAAGGTCGTTCGGCGATAGATGAATCGATGCTGACAGGTGAAAGTGTTCCGGTTGATAAAACAGCAGGCGATCTGGTGATCGGGGCAACACTGAATAAAAATGGCTTTTTAAAAGTGAAAGCGACAAAAGTCGGCCGTGACACCGCGCTTGCCCAAATTATTAAGGTGGTAGAAGAAGCGCAAGGATCAAAAGCGCCAATCCAGCGTTTAGCCGATCAAATTTCAGGTATCTTTGTACCGATTGTCGTTGGGATTGCGGTTATCACGTTTCTTGTCTGGTTTTTCTTAGTGACACCTGGAGACTTTGCGGAGTCATTGGAAAAATTAATCGCCGTCCTTGTGATCGCCTGTCCTTGTGCGCTCGGTTTAGCTACTCCGACTTCAATTATGGCAGGTTCGGGCAGATCAGCGGAATTTGGCATTCTTTTTAAAGGCGGAGAGCACTTGGAAAGAACCCATCGTGTAACAACGGTTTTATTAGATAAAACTGGCACAGTAACGAATGGCGCACCTGTCTTAACAGATGTGCTAGTAGAAGATGACTTTAGTGAAGAAGAATTCCTGCAGCTAGCAGGCACAGCAGAAAAGCAATCAGAACACCCTCTCGCAGAGGCAATTGTGACTGGAATCAAAGAAAAAAACATCGAACTCTTTGAAGCAGAGACGTTTGAAGCGATTCCGGGATACGGTATTCAAGCAAAAGTAAACGGCCGAGTCGTATTAGCAGGAACTCGAAAGTTAATGAAAAAACATGAAATAAATATAGACCATGCACTTAAGGTCATGGAAGAGCTCGAAGAAAACGGGAAAACTGCGATGCTGGTTGCAATTGATGGTCAATATGCGGGCTTAATTGCTGTCGCTGATACGATTAAAGACACGTCAAAAGCGGCTGTCAAACGCCTAAAAGAGATGGGCCTTGAAGTGGTCATGATTACGGGTGACAACAAGCGTACAGCAGAAGCAATTGCGAATGAAGCGGGCATTGACTCTGTTATCGCGGAAGTTCTTCCTGAAGGAAAAGCAGAGGAAGTGAAAAAGCTTCAAGAACAAGGCAAGGTTGTCGCTATGGTTGGAGACGGAATTAACGATGCCCCAGCACTGGCGATGGCAGATATCGGGATGGCCATTGGAACAGGAACGGATGTCGCGATGGAAGCGGCAGACATTACGCTGATTCGCGGAGATCTGAATAGTATAGCTGATGCCATCTCTATGAGTAAGAAGACGATCCGAAACATTAAACAAAACCTGTTCTGGGCGTTTGCGTACAATGCGATGGGAATTCCAATTGCTGCTTTAGGTTTCTTAGCACCTTGGCTAGCTGGTGCAGCGATGGCGTTTAGTTCTGTGTCTGTTGTACTTAATGCCTTACGTCTTCAAAGAGTAAAATTATAAAGAATAAAGGAGAATGGGTGATGAAAAAATGGATGTTCTCAGCTTTAGCCTATTTAGCTCTAGTTATTGCGGGATACTTTTCCTATGAAGTCCTCTTTGGAGAAGAGAAGAATGAAGAAGTTCATGGGGAAGGTCATACATCGTCTGAAATTGTATACGAAGATGAAACAAAAGATCATGATGATCACAAGACTGAGTCCACAGATTCTCATTCAGAGGAAGCTCACGGACATGGTGAGAAAACAAGTAAGGAAACTGAAGTCAATGTGACTGTCAAAGAAGATAACGGCCAATTAATATTGACACTAAAAGATCCTGCAGGCCAGCCATTGACCGATCTAGAAATCAATCACGAAAAGCTTCTCCATCTAATTGTTGTAGATGAACATTTAGATCAATATTATCATTTACATCCCGAAGAAACAGCACCGGGTCAATTTGAAACAGCAAGTACACTTAAAGAAGGAACGTACAAGGCGTTTGTGGATATCAAGCCCAAAAACTTAGATTATGAAGTTCAACCACTTGCATTTTCAGTAGGCACCCCTGCAGCAGATGAGCATAGTCATGGATCATTAAAAGCAGATCAGCTATTAGAGAAAACTGTAGACGGAAACATGGTAACGCTTGAGACCTCTCCATTAGTAAAGAATGAGCCGGTTACTCTGACATTTGATGTTCACGGGGCGGAACTAGAACCATTTCTAGGTGCGATGGGCCATGTGGTTATCCTCGACGAAGAAGCGAATGAATACTTGCACGTTCATCCAGCAGATGAAAAGAGACCTGTTTTCGAAACAGAATTCTCTCAACCTGGGATATACAAAATTTGGGCCGAGTTTCAGAAAAACGGAAAAGTGACAGTCTATCCATTTGTAGTGGAAGTAAAATAGACCGTTGAATAAATAGAAGGAGCTATTTCCATTGAATGAAATAGCTCCTTATTTGTAAAATCTACATCATTTTGGGGAGAGTAAAACAAATGAATAAAATATTAATGATTGTTGCCCATCCGAATAAAGAGGATTCCAGAATAAATAAAAAATGGACGGAAGCATTTAGGAATAAAGAGAACATTACGGTACACGAACTATATAAAGAATACCCGGACGAAAAGATCAATGTGGAAAAAGAACAAAAATTAGTTGAACAGCATGACACGATTATTTTTCAGTTTCCTTTTTACTGGTATAGCAGTCCTCCACTCTTAAAGAAATGGCAAGATGAAGTGCTAACATATGGATGGGCATACGGCCGTGACGGGACAAAATTGCATGGAAAGTCATTCATGCTGGCGATTTCCACAGGCAGCTCTGACACTGCTTACCGAGCTGGAGGTAAAAATGAGTTTTCAATCAATGAATTAACAAAACCCTTTCAGGCGATGAACAACTTGGTAGGTATGAAATATCTTCCGTCTTTTGTATTCCACGATTTAAATAACATTAGCGATCATGACGTTGAAAAGAGCATTCCCGCATATTTGGCTCACATAAGGGAATTTTGTGAAGGTGGCATACTGGCCTGAGTCGATAAGCTAAAGAGGTTAAAAGTGTACGGCTTACTTGCCCATAAGCAGGAAAGTTACCTCATTATTAGATAGCTGATTGAAAAAAGATAGGATTGCTCCATCTTTTTTTGCTTGAAACTAATTGACAGATAAGTAGTTAGAAGATTAAGATAATTACAGTGAAATCTTTTCTTTTGAACGCTTTTTCATAATCCCTCCATTCTTCCTCTAATTTATCAACCTCTATTTACGATCACGTCCAGTCTTTCTCTAACTGAAACAATCCCCATCCATTTTGAACACTTTTTTCACGCAAACATTTCCCCTATATTTGAAGCGGAGGCTCACACATGAATCAATATTATTTATCTGAATGGCTATCCGGAACGAATGCGGCCGAGTTACCTGTGCACATTTATACCATTCCTCTGTCAATGGAGGAAAATCGTCATTCGATGGGCGGCAAGGTCTGCTATGGACTAAGTAAGCAAAACCAGTTTCAGACGATGGTATTTTTCGATCAATATATAGCTTCTTTCAAAGCGATCACTAACTGGCAAGGGTATCATTGCCTTCACTATGAAAACCGTCCTATAAAACTTGCGGCTTCGTATGAAAGAACGTTACTGGAGCGGCTGATCAAAAAAGAGCTTGAACAGCGGTCGCGTCTAACCCATGTCATTGATCGCGGTGCGTTTCGGCTCAAGCAGTCTAAGCCGATGAATGCAGCGGAACTGTTAATTTACCCAGCGATCCAAATGAACATCGAAGTACAGGTCAATGGAGACATTATTGCAGGGTTTGATTATGTACATCGGCTGGAATATAAAGAGAACGTTCAAGCCTATATGACCGATCAAAAAATAAATATGACCGGCCGCTCGGTTGTGGATACGACTCATGCAAGAACCTATGAATATGAATTCGTCGAAGTGGCACCATACAAAGCTGGGGAGGTAAGTCCTTACTTAAAGGAATCCGTTATAGACTACTATATTCGAAAAAAAGAAGAACGAAAGCTAAACGGCGTTAGCAACCAGTCGCCGGTCATCCACGTAAAAAACCGCGAAGGAGCGATCTTTCCTTATTTACCGCATCTATTAAAACTGAGCTGTTCCTTTGATTCACTTCCATCACACCTCTCTAAAGCCGCTTCCAAAACCATTAAAATGAAACCCCACGAAAAAATGACAGAGCTGTATAAAGAAGCCTACCGGTTGTTGAGGAAGCTTCCGATGATCACTTTCCCTCAAGACAATATTCGCGCTGTAAAACTAGGTTATGAAGTAGGGTATGCCTCGCCTCCATTGCTTCAGTTTGGAAATAAAGTCACTAACAAAAAGGTGACTGAAGGTTTGAGTAAAGGAGGGGTGTACAAAGGCGGTAATGTTCATGTCAGCTTTTTCGTCGATCCGCTTTTGCAGCAAAACCCTACTGCTCGTAAGAATATTGGCCAGTTTATCCAGCTGTTAATACAGCAATCAGCGAAGCTCGGAGTAAACTTAATCGTCTCTGATAAACCACGCGCACTTCGCGGCCAGCTTTCTCCTCAATTGTTAACGTCCGAAGAATTTCCTTATCAGCTTAAATCCATTTCCAGGTATTTTGATGGCACTGTCATCGTCATTGCTTCTCAACAAACAATTGATCAGGTGTACCGGCTAATTAAAAAGGAATTCGGCGGGAAGCAGGATATGATCACTCAATTCGTTACCTATACTGAACAATTAATCGATATAACGAAATCGTTTTATTTGATCCAAAACCTTTTATTAGGCATCTTCGTGAAATCCGGTAAACAGCCGTGGGTATTAGGAGATTCTCTCCACTCAGACTGTTTTATCGGGTTGGATGTCAGCCATGAGAGCGGCAATCACGCTTGTGGAATGATCCAAACCATCAGCCGAGATGGTACGCTCATTCAGCAAAAGTCACTATCCATGCCTGAAACTGGCGAAAAAATACATTCTGCGACCATTGAAGAGCTTTTATATGACACGATTCATTTTTATCAAGAACATTACAAGGAGCCTCCGCGCCATATCACGTTTCATCGGGACGGGTTTTGCCGAGAAGACCTAGCCTTTATTGAACGACAATTGGCAAAAGCGAATATTGCCTTTGATTATGTGGAGATATTAAAAAATGTCAACCGGCGTATGGCAGTCTATCATCAAGAGAGATGGACCACAGAACAAAGTTTGTATTATAGGAAAAACAATGTGGCTTATCTTTGCTCCACTTCACCGAAGGAATATGTTGGGATGGCAAAGGTTATGAAGATTGTCCAAAAAACCAACCATTTGCCATTTGATCACATTATTTCAGATGTCTATAAGCTTTCCTTCATGCATATTCATTCGATGTTGAAAACCCGGCTTCCCATCACCATTCATTATGCTGATCTAAGCTCCACCTTTCATAATCGTGACATGCTTCACCCAGCCACCCAACACACGAAATCATTGCCGTTTGTTTAAGTAAGCTCACTCGAAAGGAATGAAAAACATGCGTTATGAAAAAGATCAATTATTACAGAGTAAAAATTTGCTTCAAACACTTGCCAATGGCCTCAACCCCCTTACGAAAGAGCCGCTCCCATCTGACAGCTTCCTCCGCGAATCCACTTTAACCTCCTCGCTTTTTTACCTCAGTGCCTACATTGATCAGGCGTTATCAAAGCCATCCAAACGAAAACGAACAAGGCATTTGCCGTTACACTTAACAAAAGCCGAGCTGCAGACAGTCTGCTTGCCAGAAGGGAAAATCGGGATTCAAGCATTTACTAAAGCGGTTAATCAAGTGCTTGACCGAGAAAATAGTCAGCTGCTTACGGCAGTGAGGATTAATAAACAGCTAAAGCGAATGGGGATTTTAAGTGAAATAGAAGATGAAGAAGGAGGAAAACATACGGTCACTAATGATCATTCAGAAGGCTACGGCATTGAATCAGTCCAAAGGAAGTTTCGGGACAGAGAGTATGAGCAGGTTCTATTTAATGAAACAGGCAAGCAGTTTCTATTAGAGCATTTAGTCGAGATCATGGCTTTTGAAGAAGGTAACGCAGCCGATGAGAAGGATAAGAAAAATGCGTTTCCAGCAGATTTTGAAAAGGAAGGGGTATGATATAATGAACGTAAGCACGGAGTACCAATAATGGTCAGTAAACTCTTAAAGCGCGTGCCTCTTGAACAGCTGATGGACTTAAAGATAGATTACGCTTTTAAGCAGCTGTTTGGTACAGAGAAAAATAAAGAAATTACCGTTGTCTTTTTAAATGCCGTGTTAAATCGTAACGGCCACGAAAGCATTCGTGATCTTTCGTTTACGAGCACAGAAGCAGGCGGAGAGTATGAGGAAGATAAACAGTCACGGCTCGATATTCTTGCAGTGACAAATGACGATAAGCGTATTAATATTGAGATTCAATTTACGAATCAATATGATATGATTAAACGCTCCATTTACTACTGGGCAGGCATTTATCGCCGACCGATGAAAAAAAGAATGGCTTATCGCGAGTTATATCCAGTGATTGCGATAAATATTTTAAATTTTAATCTTTTTCAGGATACAAAACGGTTTCACACCTCTTATCATTTGTATGAAGACCAAGACTTCTTTCTATTAACTGATGTGATGGAATTTCATTTTTTGGAAATGCCTAAGATGATAAGTGATTGGAAACAAAACTTACTTGACCCATGGAACGATTTACTGGCTCGGTGGATGCTGCTGCTCGGTATTGTTGATCACCGGAATGGGAAAGTTTATGAAGATATCTATCATGAATTGGAGGCCATCGCAATGAAAGATCCAACATTAAAGCAAGCGTTTCAAGGCTGGGATATATTAAGTGCAACAGAAGAAGAAATCTGGGCGTATGAATCTAGACTTAAGCAAGTCTTAGATGCAGAAGCAGCTAAACGCGAAGCGGAGTTAAGTGAAAAAGAAGCGGTGGAAAAAGCCGTGAAAGAGGGATTAGAGCGGGGGATTCAACAAGGACTTCAACAAGGAATAGAAGAAGGAAGACGGAATGAAAAAATAGAGATGGTCAAAAGGATGCTTCAAAAAGGGATGGAAACAGAGACCATTGCTGATATTATTGGATTAGAGGTCACTGAAATAAGACGGATAAAAAAAGAGTTGGAATAGTATTTCAATAGTGAGACCGTTGTAGTATTGAGTGTGGGCTATGGTTCAGTAAATCCTTTTAATTAGGAGTGAGAAATATGAACTCTGCGAAAGAACGATTGATTAAAATCATTAATGAAATTCCGGAAAGTGAATTGGCAAAAGTATTAGATTTTGCGGAATATATTAAAGATAAAGAAGATAAAAAGATTTTTAAAGAAATTACGAAGGCAAGTGAGAGCAGTTTAGACTTTTGGATCAATGATGTAGATGACAAGATTTGGAATGATGTATAGCCAAGGTGACATTCTCCTGCTGCCTATTCTATATACAAACTTAACCACTAATAAACAATGGCCGGTTTTAGTACTTTCTAATAATACGTATAATCAAAATGCAGATGATATTATCGTTGCAGCAATCACATCTAAATTAAGTGAATTAGACTTTTCAATCATCATTCATACAGAAAATTTAACAGCAGGAAAGTTAAAAAAGACTTCTGCTATAAGAGCTGATAAACTATATACTCTTTCCAAACATATAGTAAAGAAGAAATTTGGCCAAGTGCATAAAGAAATTTCGGATGAAGTGATTGTAAAAGTCAACGAACTGTTGTAAATATAAAATAATATGGCCACTATCATATTCATTTTGGATGCAGGTTGAGTAAAGGTCATTTTGGGAAGACGGCGTAAAGGCCGCAAGATTATGGTAAGCGCCCGTTGGATAACCCAGCAGGCGCTTATTGTCATTCCTCCGGATAATAAACGTCTTTGCGTAAACAAACATCCTTATGATTTAACTCCTCGCCTTCAAACCGAATCCAGATCTCATCATCAGCCATTACACCGTGAGTTTTACGAACAATACCCCAGCGATTGAATGCATTTAGTCCCAAAGCTTGGAGCAGTTCATCCGCATTGACTCGTGTCGGAGGGAAGGTTCGCCACTTTAGCCAACTTTCCATCTGTTCCGTCGTAATATGGCCTTCTGAATCCTCAGAAAATTGTTTATTAAAGCCAGTTATATAGTTTTTAACATAAAGTGTTCCGCCATCTTCTGGTCTTAGATCAACGGAGGCAATTACTTGATCAAAAAGCATGACATCAAACTTCATATAATTAACCACGTTATTCACCTCGAATCAGCAATTTTTCATAGGCTGGATCTTCTAGCTTCATCTTTAATACATCTATGAGACGTCCAAGCGGAAACGGTGCTATTTGTAACGCGTTCATAAATGTTTCTACTTTTAAAAATGGTGGACCTTCATATATGGCCAATTGTTTTTTAAAACTTGAGTTGAAAGGCTTTGCTTTTACTTTTTTAAAATTTGAACATCTACATCTAACGGATAATCTTGAGTATCAGAAAGAAAGCTAAGTCCGTGATCGAAAAGAGGTGCCAGTTCCCATGCGTTGTATTGATCATCATACAAAAACAAAATATTATTCGTATGACGCTCTTCTTCATACGAGATCATTTTTTCATAAGGGTGTACTAAAAGCGAAGTTTGAATGGTAAATGTTTAACAAGAAATTAATGGACAGGGATATGATAAAATGGAAGGTGTAGGGTCAGATATTTGTCCCTTCTAGTGGGGAGGGGATTTCTTTGAAAAAGACAACTTTATTATATATTTATTGCAGTTTGGTATTTTTGCTCTTTTTTGATTTGTGGGTGGAAAATTCAGAGCAAGCAACAAATTTCTTTGGTAAATGGATTGAGCCATTTATCGACGAACCAAAGTTTTCTCTCGTCTGGACCGTATTAATTGTTGTCGGTTTGATGACTTTGTTTAAATATCTGTTGGATGAAAAAGAGGAAGGAAAAAATCAGTTAGAAAAAACATTGGAATCTGAAATGGCCATTCTTGTTGCTGCTAATAGAGAACTAAACGAATATCGACTGCAAGACAATCTGGTCACGGTCCTGAATAGATTTGTTGCACAGAACTCTTATGTTAGTGCAGTGCAATGGTATCAGTATTCTGAGAATAACATTCAAGGCAAGACAATTTTTAAGTTTAGTTATCAGTATGGTTCTGTTGCTGAAGCAGTAAATGTTAATGCAGTTCAACAAATATATTATGAATGCGATACAGAAGTGCTAAAACTATTCAGGATTGCCAGAAAGAGATATAGAGTGCAAGATAATCCAGATTTATTAGTAGACTTCATCGTTAGCATACATACTAGCATTTTTAGGAAAGATTCGTTAACAGCAGAGGATGCTGTTCAATATGCCATGATGACTCTTGCGAAAGAAATAATAGAAAAGGATTATGGATTAATCTTTGAGCAAGACCTAGGAACAAGTGACAATAGAATTCAGCAGTTTGTCGATCAACATCGGACTGGAATTCTGAGAGCAGCTCTGATGGAAGATGAATATTATTCTTTCACACATACAAGGATCAATGAAAAATTCAATCGCCAGTACATTGCCCGGCTTGGAATAGTTAGAGAAGAAAGCTTTGTTTTTACTTTAGTATTAGATGCCAGCATTCTTGAAGAAGAAGAATATGATTGTAGGATGCTGAATATTGCAAAAGAATTTGAAAATCTTTTAATTGGTCTTGAAAAAGGGTATAATAAAAGTATAGAAAAGGAAGGTGACGGATATGCTGGTTAAAAATGATACTCAAAAACAAAAAGCTTTGATTGAGAGTACCTTAACCCAAGCGGGAATTAAGGTTAAACCTGGCAAAAAATCACCAAGAAGCGGAAAATATTCAGGCATTATTGGGAACAGTAAAAAAGTTTTAGAACTGAAAATATAGTACGTAAAAGACAGCTGCGAGCTGTCTTTTTTTCTTTTTATAACATATATATATTATAAAACTTTCATGAGTTTCTATTGAGCACTGCGCCAAGCATGATAATTGAAATATGCATAGGGAGTGTTATATGGAACTGGTTTAACCAAAGCTAAATAGAAATATATATAGTTACCCTCCTACAGACATTCCTGCTTTCATGTTGGCTTTTTTTGGGTTGATCATAAAATTTCCTTCCCCGGCCAATAGTATATAGGAGGAACGGTGTTTTTTCTTTTTACAAAAAAGGGGGTTTTTATGATATTGAGGAATTCGGAGCGGTTGGAACAGGAGCGTATAGAAATAATCGAGCGCTTTCACAAAGAGGGTATCAAAGTTAAAATAGGGATAAAATCTCCTGTAAACGGAAGATATTCAGGGATAGTTGGAAGTAGTGAAAAGATTTTACGAATAAACCTTCCTCGATAAAATGGTAATGTATCTGTGGACAAGGTAAATCGCACTATTTATCATGGCCAGGCACCTGTGTTATAAGAACTGGATCCGTAGTTATAATGACGGTCTCATAGGTATTGCGGGTCCAGTAATAATATTAAAGCTCCAAAAAACCGACTTTGGAGCGTGCGCTGTTTATGGGAAGTGTAAGGCTAATGTGAAGGTTAAAGTTAATTTTAATTTGAAATTTTCTAGTTTACATAATATATATTATAAGAAGTTATCTAAAAAACATTATTTCTGTCTCATATCATAAGTAAACTTTAAATAGTGAGATATTTTATTGATTTATGAATTTTTATTTATGATTAATTTATTCATTAATTTTTCTCAACTGATCTTTGTATTCCAATTAACAAAGCCATTTTATTAATTCTAAGCAGAAAGAATTTTCTTAAACTATTATAAATGCTGGCGATAAATAAATTTGCTTAGCATTTATTAATTACTTAACACATATAAATAGTTTGTCGCTGGTGTTCTTAATTATTCTTATAATTGTATTATCTGAACCGCTATCTCAATTTATTTGTTTTTGTCTCAAAATTAATCTTTAAAGATGTTTTACATCTAGTTGCTCTCAATGATTCACCTACAATTCTGTTAAAAAACCCCAAAGAACAATTTGTTCTTTGGGGTTTTGATCTGTAAGACTGATATGAACCCTCTTTTTGTACAAAACTATAAAATACTTACTGTAAATTTTTCATTACTTGTTTTTTTCGCTTTTTAAATAAAATAATCATGAAATTAATCTTTTAGTTGAAGCAATCTCATACTATTTAAAATCACTAGTATTGCTGCACCTGTGTCACTCATAACAGCCAGCCATAACGTAAGATCACCAGTGAAAATTAAGATAAGCGCGGCGAGCTTTGTGAGTATAGAAAACCATATATTTTGTTTGATAATATTTAATGCTTTTCGGCTTAATTTCACAGTATGAGGCAGTTTTTCTAGATTATCAGCCATCAGCACAATATCTGCCGTTTCCATAGCAGTATCTGTTCCCGCTCCACCCATAGCAATCCCTAAATCGGCTGTCGCTAATGCAGGGGCATCATTAATACCATCTCCGACCATCGCGACGACTTTACCTTCACTTTGAAGCTGTTTAACGGCCGTAACTTTATCTTCCGGCATTAATTCAGCAAAGAAACGGTCCACGCCTGCTAGAGTACTAATTTTACTCGCAGTTCCTTTGTTGTCACCCGTCAGCATAACAACCTGTTCAATACCTATTTCTTTAATATGTTTTAACGCCTTTGCTGTAGTTTTTCGAATTGTATCTGACACTGCAATGATTCCAAAAACTTTCGAATGCGTTCCTACGATCACTAACGTATTCCCTTCATTCTGCAAAGAGTGAATAGTGTTTTTCATTTCTCCTAATGAGACATTCATTTCCTGGAACAATTTTGGATTTCCTGCAAAGTGCTCTATTCCAAGAATGGTTGCTTTCGCTCCCTTTCCTGCAATGGCAGTAAAGCTCTCACCTTCTAAAGTAGAAATGCCACGTTCTGACGCATGGGTTACAATGGCTGAAGCAATAGGGTGCTGTGAATGTTCTTCAATGGTTCGAGCAATTGCGAGCAGTTCCGCTTCTGTTCCATTTACTACGTGTAAACTGAAGACCTTTGGTTTCCCTTCTGTCAGCGTTCCTGTTTTATCAAATGCAATAGCGTTTAGTGCTCCTGCTGTCTCTAAAAACGTACCACCTTTAATTAGAATGCCATTCTTTGCTGCATTGCCTATGGCTGACACAATCGCAACTGGCGTTGAGATAACCAATGCACAAGGGCAAGCAACCACTAGAAGTTCGAGTCCCTTATATAGCCACTCTCCCCATGAGCCCCAGCCAAGTAAAGGAGGCACAACCATTACAATGATCGCCAGCATAAAAACAATCGGTGTATAGATTTTCGCAAAACGGTCAATAAATGCCTCGGTCGGCGCTTTTTGTTCCTGTGCTTCTTCTACAAGATGAATAATCCGGGCAATGGTTGTATCTTTGACAAGTTTCGTAACATTGACTTCTAACGATCCACTTTCATTGACGGTCCCAGCGTAGACAACATCCTGTATGTTTTTGTCCACTGGAAGGGACTCTCCTGTTATCGGTGCCTGGTTAACAGTAGAAGCCCCTGCGATGATCTCTCCATCCAAAGGAATTTTCTCCCCGGGCTTAACAACAATGATCTCCCCGACTTGAATGGCTTCAACAGATTTACGAGTCAGGTTTTGGCCACTTTTAACCCAGGCTTCTTGTGGAGCTATATTCATCAGCCCACGAATCGATTCTCTTGTTCTCTCAATCGATTTATTTTGCAAGGCAGTACCTAAAGCAAATAACCAGACTACGGTTGCCCCTTCAAACCATTCGCCAATCAATGCAGCGCCAATGGCTGCCGATATCATTAAAACGTTCATATCCAACGATCTGCTTCTAATTGCATAGTAAGCGCTTCTTGCCGGTTTATATCCACCAATAAGAATCGACGCAGCATATAAAACTGTAATAAGCGATGGATATAATCCGTTAAATGATCCAAAAAATCCAAGGGCTAAAAGGATACCAGAAATGGTTGTGGTAGATAACATTTTTTTGTTAACAGGAGCTTCATTCTTTCTGCCTGTAGACAGAACCGCTTCAAATCCAGCATTTGATACCTCTTTTGCAACGGCCTCCACACTCAAGTCATGAGTAATGTGCATTTTACCTGTAGAAAAATTCACACGAACTTCTTCAACAGTCGTAACATTTCTCATATGCTTTTCAAGAGTAACAGCACATGCTCCGCAATCCATTCCCTCAATCATGAATGTTTGGCTTTTGTCGTTTTGAGCCAGTGATTCAGCGTTAAATCCCAGCTTTTTAACTTGTTTTTCAATGATAGAGGATGAAATCCCCTCATCTGCCGTCACTTGCATTTTTGCCGTACTGTAGTTCACTTGGATTGTTTTCACGCCAGACATCTTAACTAAGCTTTTTTCAATAGTGGCTGCACAAGCTGGGCAATCCATGCCTTGTATTCGATATTCAAACGAACTGACGGATGCATCCGCTATTCTTTGTGGCTGCCCCTTTGTTTTAGCCGCTTCACATGATGTATCTCCTGCACAACAAGAACTCGTTGCTTCATCATATTCTTCGTCGTGTGCTGCTGAAGAAACTGGAATCTCAGAACACGAGCTGCTTGCACAGCGCAAGAATCGCAGCAAATGCTTTATTTGTTTCTAAAGCGGCAACAGTGATAAATACTGAAAAGATAAAATAGCCCATAAATGCAAAACCAATCTGTCTAGGATCCGCTACGCCAACGTCTCCAAACCACCCAAGCGACATGGCCCAATGTGAAGCTACACCCAGCCAGAACAAACCATAAGCACCCAGCACGATGGAACCGAAATAATTGTTTTTGCGAAAATCAACAAGTGATCCCCAGATTTGCGCAATGGCTCCGAGGAACACAGCCCACGGAATGATGAAGGCTGTCCCTTCTGTCCATCCCATCTTTTGTGAAGCGGCCACAAATGTGACCATCGACAAGCCAAATACCCCTAAGGCCGTCGGATCGGACATGGAAATCTTTGTTTCCGTCACGAATGTCTTTTTTTCTTGCATCTCTCTCTACACTCCCCTTGTGTTATGTATAACAGAATCAACCAGCATAAATGTGACATACTAAAGTCGAATTCTGTCCAATAAAGTATAGTACAATTCTTCAAAAATATCAAAAAATTCTAAATCCGTTAAATAGTTAGTAATTGTCTCCATTCCGCTCGTTGCCACAAATTTTATGAATAAATTAACTATATTAGTTGAATCTGCATAAAAACCCAATCTGTTTTATTTAAACCTCGTATTTATCGTATGAAAATAAGAATATTTTTATAAACATACAAAATACCTTCAAAAAAAGAAGGTTAACATACATTAACCTTCTCTCTCATTTCATTATTATTTAAGATACCTTCTTGCGTTGACGAATCCGGTGCTGTACGGTTTCGTCGTTATCGGAATGATTTCCACGGTACGGCTGCTGTTTGGCGCATGAATCATTTGTCCGTTGCCAATATACATGCCTACATGATGAATTTTCCCTGATTTTCTGTAATCAAAGAACATTAAGTCCCCTGGCTGCATATTGCTTTTAGATACGGCGATCCCATGTGTAGCCTGTACAGATGAATCACGCGGGATGTTTATGCCGTGGTGACGATAGACGGAATAAGTAAATCCAGAACAATCAAACCCAAATCCTGATACTCCCGCCCATAAATAAGGAAGACCAGTAAATTGTTTTCCGGTTGAGACAAGTTGCTGCTGAGTTGGTTTAGGAATACTCTTTGTGTTGTTCACGATTTTCACATCTTTAGCAAGCATCCATTTCGCTGTGTTATGAACGGTTTGTACTTGAATCCAGTCTTTCTCCACTTTTAGAACTGACAGCCTCGTGTCAAAGCTGATTTCAAGTCCGCGGTCATCCAAAGATTTGCTGTTGTGCAGAAAAGCGGTATTGCTTTTCACAATCGCTGTTTGGCAGTTAGCATAGTTATCGTAATACTCAGCCACTTGATTTTTGGGAATCCATCCTAGATAGCCTTTACTGCTTTTAGGGGTAAATTGATCTTTTACCGCGATTTGATGCCAGTTGCCTTGTGTTTTAATAACTTCTACTTCTTGTCCGTACAGGGCTTGCGTTTCTAGCTTTCCGACTAGATCCAATTTTTGAGACAATGTCATGCTCTTCGTCCATTTCCATAGATCCGCTGGGTTCGTCATAGATGGCGCATCAATGGCTCGAGTTTTGTTAGGTGCGACCCATAATGTAGCTGCCGATACTTGAATGACATGCTTCTTCGTATTATTAGGAGCAAAACAAGCTGCAGGTAGTATTTTAAATGATGGTTCTAACACTCTGGCGAGAAACCCTGCAAACTGAGCCCGTGTCGTTGGGTTATTCGGTCTGAACGTATTATCCGCGTAACCGGTGGTAATATGGTTTTGGAATAAAGTTCGGATGACAGAAGATGCCCAAATTCCTTCATTGACATCACGGTATGAATAGCTGGACTCACCTGTTAGCTTAAAGGCACGTACAAGGACGGCTGCCATTTGGGCTCTGCTTAATGTTTGATTAGGGTTAAATACACCGTCATTTCCTGTCATGATCCCAGCATTGGATACAGCTGCAATGATTGCGTACCCGTAGTCATTCTCGCTCACATCTTTAAAGGATGGGCGAGTCTCTAAATTCTCAGTATCGAGTTTTAGCGCCTTTACAATCATCGTAGCTGTTTGCAGGCGGGTAATAGGGTTGTTGAGTCCGAAATTGCCGTCTGGATACCCCTTAATGATTCCTTTTCCTGATAAGTACTCAATTTCTTCTTTCGCCCAATGTTTGCTGTCCACATCTTTAAACGCCGCTTGCGCATGTGTGGGCTGCCCAATTTGAATGAGTACAAATAAAAGGCTTAAAACATAAATAATGGCTCGTTTTTGCATCTGCTTCACCTCGAATGTAATATGCTGTTTGCTCTTGTTTAATTGTTTTTATCCGTCCTCTAATTATTTCGACAAAATGACCAATATTTTTAACACTAATCTCTAACGTATGCTTGACCACATGAAAAAACACCCTAAATCGTCGATTAGGATGTTTTCCTTTTTGGTTCGCTTACTGCCATGGAAGAATTCTTTTCTCTTTGTGCGACATAGTACACAATATACAGCCAAGCAGCAATCAGAAACGCGTAGACAGGCAAGATGATATCCATGCTGATGTCAGAATAACTAAATACCGTTCGTACATTCGTAAAAATCAGCATGCCGCTGACAATGACAGCTAATATTTTAGTCGGCAGGCTTTTCACAATCCATGCAGCGATCGGAGCCGCGATAATTCCGCCGAGCATAATTGCTCCCGCCCATAGCCAATTAATTTTTGAAGGACCTAATGAAAGCATAAAACCAGCTGTTGCTGATAAGGCAATGGCGAATTCACTGGTATTGACCGTTCCGATAACTTTGCGGGGAATCATTCCTTTTTGTGATAACAAGGCAGGTGTGGCAATTGGTCCCCAGCCTCCCCCGCCGCTCGCATCAAAGAATCCGGCTACAAAGCCAAGTGGCACATAAAACTTATTTGTCAGCGCCTTATGTTCTTGTTTCTGAGCATCTCTTAACCATAAAAAACGGGCCAGTATGTATATACCTAATAAAATTAAAAAGATCGATACATATAACCGGACATAGTTTCCAGTCAAATGGCTAAGAAAAGTAGCACCTGAGAAAGCCCCAATGGATCCTGGGATAATCAGTTTTTTCACCATCGTTTTATCTACATTTCCAAAACGGATATGAGAAGCGCCTGATGCGGCGGTAGTAACAACTTCAGCCATATGAACAGAAGCGGAAGCGACTGCGGGTGCAATCCCGGCAGTTAGTAAAAGTGTTGTGGAGGTTAAACCGTATCCCATGCCGAGTGCCCCATCCACAAGCTGCGCGGCGAGACCGACAAGAGCCAATATGATAAATCGTTCCATGCGGTTTCCCTCCTTACTATTATGAGTGCTTTTTTACTTGATTTAATAAATGCTGCCTTTCCTCTGCATGATGTAAGTAGAGCGGATCAGCGGCTTTTTTCAGCCATTTCAGTCGTACGGCCCGCTCCGGTTCATGAGATTTAAGGTACTGTCTTACTTCGTAAAGAAAATCGAGATAGTCTTCATAGGACTCATCGAATTGTTCTTCCAGTTCATTGCGGATGTTTTTCGCAAGTGTAGGGCTTGCTCCGCCGGTTGAAACGCTGATGGCCAATTTTCCTCTTACAAGTGAAGCAGGAATCGTACAGTTGCCTAGCTCGGGGTTGCCGGTATGAACGACTAACTTCCCGAGGGAAGCCGCTGTCCTAGCAACTTGATCATTCACTATAGAAGAATTCGTCACAGCGATAATTAAAAAGGCATCCATGTAATCATTCGCATCTACTTCTTTTTGATGGAGGGTGACTAAGCCTTCTAAAGCCAGTTTTTCGATAGCAGGATGAAATTCCGGACTAACGACATCGATGTGAAGACCATATCTAAGCAGATTCTTTATTTTGTGGTAAGCAATCGTCCCGGCACCGACCACAACGATTTTTTTATGTTCGAGATTCACCATTAGCGGAAACAAGGTTCTTCCCTCCTTCGCTTGATGCTTCAGTAATCCGCTCAGTTAAGATTTCTCTTAATAGCGGATGATAGCCGAGATAATCACACAAAATGATCGATGTTTCAGATCCAAGCGTAAGGATCTCTTTCTTCATCGTTTTCATTAGTATGCCTGTAAACAATAAATAAGGTATGACCCAAAGCTGAGTCGGTTTCTTATGAGCAAGCCTGTGCAACTCCTCTTTAAAGGCCGGTTCAGAAACAGCTAAAAAACTTACATTCACATCAGTTAACTCGGTTTTAGAATGGAAGAGTTGAAGGATCCGTTGAAACTCCGCTTTTGTCTCTGGATCACTGCTTCCTCTGCCGACGATTAAGACGGACGCATCCGCAGCAATCGGCTGGCACTGCTCTTTCATCCGCTCTATTAAAATATCAATGATTGCTTCATGCACTCCTAGCGGTTTCCCGTAGTGTATCGTCATACCCGGGAACTTAGAGTGTGCTTTCGCTAATTCTCTTGGTATGTCTTCTTTGGCATGACCGGCTGATAAAAGTAAAAATGGTATCACGATAATTTCAGTTGCGCCTTGGTCAGCACATTTGGCCAATCCTTGTTCAATAGTCGGTTCAGCCAATTCTAAAAAGCAAGCTTCCTGAATGGGAATATCAATGTGCGGTTTGGTTTGCTCAATAAAGGACAGCGCTTCTTCACGCCCTTTTTTTACTCGGCTGCCATGGCAAATGTAGAGAACGGCTTTCATTGCAGTCCGCCTGCACTTGCCATTTCTTTTCTTTCCCATTCCTTTACCCACTGAATTTTCTCTCTCAGCTTAACTACTTCACCTATTATAATCATGCTCGGGTTTTCCATTTGTTCACGAGCTGCCACTTCAGCAATCGTTTCGAGAGTGCCTGTTACTGTCCGCTGTTCATTTGTAGTACCCCAATGAATGAGCGCAGCAGGGGTGTCAGGCGATTTGCCATGGCCGATTAGCTGCTCCTGAATATAAGGCAGATTTTTTACTCCCATATAGATAGCGAGTGTATCAATGCCATTCGCCAGTGACGCCCATTTCAGGTCTTCATTTTCTCCTTTGCGGCGATGGCCCGTGACAATGGCGAAAGAGGCACTGTAGTCTCGGTGAGTCACAGGGATGCCTGCATAGGCGGGAGCCGCAATTCCAGAAGTAATGCCAGGCACAATTTCAAAAGAGACATTGTGCTTGGCTAGGAATTCTGCTTCCTCTCCGCCGCGCCCAAATACAAATGGATCGCCGCCCTTTAAGCGGGTGACTTTTTTACCTTTCTTGGCATGTTTCATTAAGAAATAATTGATTGTCTCTTGCTGAAGATGATGATAGTTTGGCAGTTTGCCGCAAAAGATTAATTCCGCATCCGTTTTTGCATAGTCGAGCAATTCCTCACTGATTAACCGGTCATACAGAATCACATCCGCTTCTTGTATGGCCCGCAAGCCTTTCACCGTAATTAATTCTGGATCACCCGGACCCGCTCCTACAAGCCACACTTTCCCCATCAGGGCCACCTCCGAATAATTGATTAGTTGGTAAAGGCAGGCAGGACAAACCCGCCGCCTTTGCCAATTCTTTTCTTTTCAAATAGGACAATTTCTTGATAATCAGGTAGAGTCAGAAAATATTTTTCCAATTCCACATCTACTAGATTAAATGCTTGTTCATCCGTTTCAGCGACAATAACTGTCGGGGTCGTTCCTTTTTCATGAATAATTTCAAAACGGTAGATATACATCTTGTTTCCTCTTTTCTATACAGCTGTTTCAGCAGCAATCAATTCATCTACACGAGTTTGGAGCGGTTCAAGTCCTGTTCGGTTGACATACTCATAAAATGTTTCATTTGCCTGTTTTGTTTCTTTAAAATATATAAGAAATTCCTTCAGTATCTTTGGCAGGTCATCACCCGGAATTTTCCCTTTTAACTTTTGGTTAAAGGTTCCGTCGTTCAGAAGAGTACCGCCGACATTGATTTCAAAGGCCTGAACCATTTGTTTGTCTTTATTGCGCACCATGACGCCTTGTAAACCAATATCTGCGATTTGCCGCTGTCCGCATGAGTTCGGGCAGCCGACCATATGAATGCGAATCGGCACATCAATTTCTACTTCCTGATCCAAATATTCGGCAATTCGTTTCATACGTTCCTTCGTTTCCGTTAATGCCAGATTGCAATATTCAATGCCGGTGCATGAAACAGAGTACGCTGTGAATTTAGGGGCATCTGCTTTTAAACGCTCTAAAATCGGTTCGTTCAATACGGCGTTGACGTTTTCAGTTGGGACATTCGGAATTAATAGGTTTTGAGATCCGCACGTGCGCACTTCTCCGTTGCCGTATGCTTTAGCAATGCGGGCTAAATCGAATACTTCATCTGCTTTCAGACGTCCGACAGGTACATTAAGTCCGATGTAATGAAGACCCGCTTGCTTTTGCGGCTTCACTCCGTAAAAGTATCCCGCGTTCCAGCCCTCTGTTAAATCTTTGCCAGCCTCAGGGAGCGGTCCAGTTAATTCAAGCAGCTTTTCTTTAAATTTTTCAGGACCCCAGTCTTCTACTAGGAACTTCAACCTCGCCCGGTGGCGCTTTTCACGATAGCCATGATCCCTAAATATCGTTGCAATTCCTTTTGAAACGAGCAAGACGTTTTCAGGCGTAATAAAAATATCAAGCTTTTGAGCTAGTTTTGGTGCAGAAGACAGCCCGCCGCCAACTTTGACGTGAAACCCTTGAACGGTCTTGCCATCGATTTCTTTTTCAGCAGGAATAAACGCGACATCATTAATTTCCGCATTCCCGGCATTAAATTTATTCGCATTAATTGACAGCTTAAACTTCCTCGGCAAGTTAGAAAAATCCGAATTGTGTTCGAAAAAGTCGTTCACTTCAGTAACAAGCGGACGGGTATCAATCGTTTCATCCAGATCGATCCCTGCAAGCGGATTGCCGATTACGTTTCTTGGCACATCTCCGCAGGCAAACGTAGATGATAATCCAACCTGTTCAAGCCGTTTAAAGATATCCGGAATCACTTCGATGGTCAGCCAGTGAAACTGAATGGCTTGGCGTGTCGTAATATCAAAGACGCCGCGGCCGTAGTCTCTTGAGATTTCAGCTAAAGCAATTAATTGCTCATTAGATAAAATACCCGTCGGCACTTTCACACGCATCATAAAATAGCCGTCTTCTTTCGGGCGCTGCAGGTACAGTCCGGCCCACTTGAATCCATCCCATGCTTCTTTAGGAATGGAATCGAATCCCTTTGCTGCGAACTCAGGTATATCATTAAAAATATCTAACCCATCTTTCACTAACTTGTGCTGCTCTTGTTTGCTTAATTTGGGGTTATCGGCCCAAATTTTTTCGTATGCCATGTCTATTCCTCCTAGAGAAAGTTTCGTTTCTTCATGTAGTCAATCAGTTGCTCTACACACTCATCTATAGAAAAGCGATCAGTTTCTAGTATTAGTTCAGGGTTCACAGGTTCCTCATACGGAGAAGAAATACCAGTGAATTCAGGAATTTCACCTTTGCGCGCTTTTTGATACAGTCCTTTTGGATCGCGCGTTTCACACTCTTCTATAGGGCACTTCACATGAACTTCAACAAATTCATCTGCTTCAAGCAAAGATCTGACCGTATCGCGATCCTCTTGAAATGGAGAGATAAACGCGGTGAAAACGAGTTGGCCGCTGTCAACAAATAGCTTGGCGACTTCACCAATCCGACGAATGTTTTCTTTGCGCGCTTCATCTGAAAATCCTAAGTCTTTATTTAATCCATGACGGACATTGTCCCCGTCCAGCACATACGTTTGTACTTGCAGGTCAAATAGTTTCTTTGCGGCTGCATTCGCGATCGTTGATTTACCTGATCCGGATAATCCGGTAAACCAAAAGACTGCGCTGTGGTGCTTATTTTTGTCCCGGCGATTCTGTTTGGTGATCGTTGTGTCGTGCCACACAATATTAGACATATGAATTCCTCCTATTGAACGGTTTCTTTCGCTTTAAGCCCTCGAATTAACACTTCGATGACTTCTTTTCGGCTGAAGGTGGATGGCGGGATCTCACCGTTTCTTAGCATTTCACGCACCTTTGTTCCTGATAAAATCACATGGTGCTCTTTATCGTGCGGGCATGTTTTCGATGAAGCCATGCTGCCGCATTTCTCGCAGTAAAAGCTATGTTCAAAGAATAGGAGAGTCAGGCCGATCTCTTCTTTTGAAAATTGACTGAAGATCTTTTGCGCATCATAGGTTCCGTAATAACTGCCAACTCCGGCATGGTCACGTCCGACGATAAAGTGTGTGCAGCCGTAGTTCTTGCGCACGAGTGCATGGAAGATCGCTTCTCTCGGTCCCGCATAACGCATGGCCGCTGGGAATACAGCAAGCTTGACGCGGTCTTCTGGATAATATTCTTTTAAAAGGACTTGATAGCTTTCCATCCGGACATCAGCAGGGATATCATCAGACTTTGTCTCTCCGACAAGCGGATTCAAAAGCAGTCCATCGACAATTTCTAGTGCGGATTTTTGTATGTACTCATGAGCGCGATGAACCGGGTTTCTTGTTTGAAAACCAACGATCGTTTTCCAGCCTTTTTGCTCGAAAATTTGGCGAGTCTCTGCCGGGTCAAAATAAAACGCGGAAAATTCTTTTCTTTCAATTCGGCGGACTAAAGTGATTGGACCGCCTAGATAAACAGAACCGCGGTCGAACATTTTCTTTACCCCAGGGTGAGCAAGCTCTGTTGTTTGATAGACTTCTTGGGCCTCGACGGACTGATCCGGACGATAGATATCTGAGAGATTTAATACACCGTAGATCGTTCCTTCCGATTGAAGGAGAACAGAATCGCCAATAGATAAAGACGCAGCCGTTTCTTCATTGATAGGCAGGGTAACTGGTAAACTCCAAACGGTACCATTTGCGAGCCTCATGTTGTGTACAACACTTTCATAGTCTTTTTGAGTAAGAAAGCCTTGCAGCGGACTGTAGGCACCTGTTCCGATTAGTTCTAAGTCACTTAGAGCGGTAGCATCGAGTTCCACCTGTTTCGTAATACTTGATACATCAATATCCGGCTGATAAAGATTAACTAAAAAACCGCCATGTGCATGAATTGTCATGGTAAAGCCTCCTATGTTTATAATTCATATTGAAATTGTTGGTTTTAGGATAAAAAATTAGTCGGCATGTAAGCCGCATTCTGTTTTGCCTGACCCAGACCATCTACCGGAACGAAAATCATCCGCTGTAAAAGCTGGTTTCGTACATGTTTCGCATCCAATGCTTGGATACCCTTGATCATGAAGACTATTGTAATCCAGTTCGTGTTTGGATACATACCGCCAAACGTCTTTCCAGCTCCAATGAATCAACGGGCACACTTTGATTTTCTTAAACTTTTTATCCTGATTGATAAACTGCGTGTGCTTCCTAGTTTCAGACTGTTCACGGCGCAAACCTGATATCCAGGCAGTTGCTGGTTCAAGTGCTTTTGTTAATGGCACGATCTTTCTTAAGTGGCAGCATTGATTCG
This sequence comes from Bacillus ectoiniformans, assembly GCF_016908875.1. GTDB lineage: Bacteria > Bacillota > Bacilli > Bacillales > Domibacillaceae > Bacillus_BX > Bacillus_BX ectoiniformans. The sequence goes on from NZ_JAFBES010000011.1 coordinate 71,084, forward strand.
GACTCGACTGCCAAAGATCTTGCCCGTATTGAGCAGCTTGTTCTTCTAGTGATAATTCTGACGAATGAAGCTGAATTTGCAGTGCAGGATAGCGGCGTTTCACTTTTTCAATCACTTCATACGTTTCTTTAAAATGATAGCCTGTGTCTAAAAAAACAATTTCGGCATCGGGTTTGATTTTAGAGATTAAATCGATGAGCACAATCCCTTCGATTCCGAAGCTGCATGCATAAACTAATTTTTCTCCATACGCTTCATAAGCCCAGCTTAATGCCTCATAAGCTCCTTTCGTTGGGCTATCCGCAGAAAAATTAGGCTGGGCTGACATAGTTAGATCCCACTGTTCATACGTTATCAATTTTCCACCTGCTTTCTAAAGAAAAGCATCCTTTTCTTGAATGAATTTTATTTTATCAGAAAATTAGTTAAAGTCAATCCTATTTTTCTGATCGGATTTATATTTTTAATAATATGCTCGAACCTGCTTTTTGTTGTTTATTTTTTGCCAAATAAGGAATAGTAAATAATGTCATAGAACCAGTAAATAAGGAGATGAGCCTATGAATCAAGAGCAATTACGAAAAGAAGTACTAGATGTAATGGAAAATAATAAAGTAGGAACATTAGCGACTATTAAACAAAACAAGCCTCATACTCGCTACATGACATTTTTTAATGATGAGTTCAAAATGTACACGCCAACTGGAAAAGATACGTATAAAGTAGATGAGATTGAAGCGAATCCGAATGTTCATATTTTGCTTGGATATAATGGGGACGGCCTTGGCGACTCGTATATTGAAGTGGAAGGAAAAGCGGCTATCAATGATTCTGACAGCATGAAAGAAAAACTGTGGAATGACGAATTAAGCAAATGGTTCGAAAGTCCGAACGATCCGAATTATGTGGTATTAGAGATCTCGCCAACCACGATTCGCTATATGAATGAAGGAAATGAACATACGCCATCTGTCCTAGAATTATAGTCAATTCCCGCCTCCATCAAATCGGAGGCGATTTTTTTATGCTGCAAAATGTAAAAATTTCCTTATCATAATGTGATTGAATTTTTAATTAATTGGGTATTCTTAATAAGTAGGTAAAGATACGCAAGGAGGAATGTGTATGGCATATAAGCGTGTATGCGAAGAATGCAATGGACTGGGAAGATCTCCGTTAACTCGCGGCAGTTTTTTTTGGCAAAGAGGGTGTAAATCATGCAGTGGAACCGGAGTATTATTTGACTATCGTTTCCCTATTGAGACAGTCGGCAGTGAATTTGGAGAAGATTTTACTTATAAATAAAAGAGAGGTGTTCCATATGAAGGAGCAGGATGTGATTTTATATGAGAACAATGAATATCGCATTCTCCGCATTGATTCAGCGGGCTACTGTGATATATTGCGTTTATCTCCTCCCCACTTAATTGAATTAACTCATATGAAACATTTGAAACACTGCAAAGTTATATCGACTTCATAATGAATCCAGGCGAGCATGAGACGCTTGGCTTTTTTATGTGTTCTGAAGAAGTTTCCCCTCCCCACTCCCTTTTCCTACTTTAAAATGTTATAATCAGAAACGGATTATCTAATAACTAACGAATAATGGAGGATTCTATACATTGATTACAGTACAAGACGTCAGCTTGCGCTTCGGCGATAAAAAGCTGTTTGAAGACATTAATCTTAAATTTACTCCCGGCAATTGCTACGGTTTGATCGGTGCGAACGGGGCAGGAAAATCTACGTTCATCAAAGTTTTATCAGGTGAATTAGAAGCTCAGACAGGCCATGTATCCATGCCGCCAGATGCACGCATGGCTATTTTAAAGCAGAACCACTTTGAGTATGAAGAGCATGAAGTATTAAAGACGGTGATCATGGGTCATGCACGTCTGTATGAAGTGATGCAGGAGAAAGACGCGATTTACATGAAAGCTGATTTTTCTGATGAGGACGGCATGAAAGCGGCTGAGCTTGAAGGTGAATTCGCTGAATTAAACGGTTGGGAAGCAGAATCTGAAGCTGCGATTCTTCTAAAAGGTTTAGGTATTTCTGAGGACTTGCATACGAAAAAGATGGCTGATATTACGGGTTCTGAAAAAGTGAAAGTGCTATTGGCACAATCTTTATTCGGCAAGCCCGATGTCCTTCTTCTGGATGAGCCGACGAACCATTTAGACATTCAAGCGATCCGCTGGTTAGAAGATTTCTTAATTAACTTTGAAAATACAGTCATTGTTGTTTCCCATGACCGTCACTTCTTGAATAAAGTTTGTACACATATTGCTGACCTTGACTTTGGAAAAATCCAAATTTATGTCGGTAACTATGATTTCTGGTATGAGTCTAGCCAATTGGCACAGCGTATGGCTTCAGATGCCAATAAGAAAAAGGAAGAGAAAATTAAAGAATTGCAAAGCTTTATTGCCAGGTTCAGTGCGAATGCATCTAAATCCAAGCAGGCGACTTCACGTAAGAAAATGCTCGATAAAATCACATTGGATGATATTCGGCCATCTTCTCGTAAATATCCGTATGTACACTTTAAAGCAGAGCGTGAAATCGGAAATGATTTGCTTCGAGTAGATGAATTAACGAAAACAATTGATGACGTAAAGGTGTTAGATAACGTCAGCTTCATTATGAACAAAGATGATAAAATCGCGCTTGTCGGCACGAACGAAATCGCAAAAACAACATTATTCAAAATTCTGGCTGGGGAAATGGAACCAGACAGCGGCTCATTTAAGTGGGGCGTAACGACAAGCCAAGCCTACTTCCCGAAAGATAACAGCGAGTACTTTGAAGGCTCAGATTTGACACTAGTTGAATGGCTGCGCCAGTACTCACCAGAAGATGAAAGTGAAAGTTTCCTTCGCGGTTTCTTAGGCCGTATGCTATTCTCCGGTGAAGAAGCGCTGAAAAAAGCAAGCGTCTTATCCGGTGGAGAAAAAGTTCGCTGCATGCTGTCAAAAATGATGCTATCTGGTTCAAATGTTCTACTTATGGATGAACCGACAAACCATTTAGACTTAGAATCAATCACAGCGCTAAATAACGGAATGATTAACTTTAAAGGTTCAATGATTTTCGCTTCTCATGACCATCAATTTATCCAAACTGTTGCCAACCGCATTATTGACTTGACGCCAAATGGCATCATTGATAAAGAAATGACATATGATGAATACCTTGAAAATGATGAGATTCAAAAACAAGTGAAAGAAATGTATGCTGCTAAATAATTCAAAAGAAGACTGGAATAATTATTCCAGTCTTCTTTTTTGTTAATGAAACATTTCATATAGTTTCGCTACTTCTTTTTTACGTGCTAGTCTGTACTCAATTGCTTTTTTCACGGTCACGGCGTGAAAACGAATCTTCGAAAATGGCATCGCTTGACTGATTTTATCCAAATCAGAGCTGATTACTGTACCCATTGTGACGAAGCCTCCTCCGCCCGTCGCATCGTTTAATAAGCATATGACCTCTTCGCTGTTCGGGACCAAAATGGCGCCAATGGGATACGCCATATCCACTACATTCCCTATATTGTGACCGGACCCAAAACTCGGTTCACAGTCATTGTATGGAATGTCCGCGCCCTTCAACCGAGAAGCTACACGGTTCGATTCATTTTGAACGGTCCACTCATGGGTAAGAAAATTAGTAATTCCTGCATCAGTAATTCGATCGCTGCTCAGCCCCATCACGACCCGTACATCAAGGTGCTTTGAAAAATTGGGAATATGACTTTGATCCAGAGTTCTTCCTACAAGTTTAAACACACCAGGCAGTGGCTCGCTACTTACAATGACATCGTCTTTTTCTAGTTTTTTACTAAGGAAGCCATCAAAATCGCTTAAGAGATAAGCAGATCGACTGCCAAGAATCTTTTGGATATTGATACCCCCGGATACGCAAAGATAGGAATAGACACCTGTGCTTTTCTTTTGCGGTTTAAACATAAGATAATCGCCTTTACGGACACGGATATTCGTCCACATCGCCATTGGGTCTCCATTTAAATAACATAAAATAGGCGCACCGGTTACCACAATAACTGTATCTTTTAATACTTCGATCACCGGACCTAAGATTGTCATTTCAATGGCGGCTGCCTCGATCGGATTGCCAAGTAATAGATTGCCCAATTGATAGGAATATTTATCGGCTGCACCAGCCGGAGGAACGCCAAGGTGATAATAACCATAACGGCCTTGATCTTGTATCGTTGTCTGAAGGCCTGGATCTATTACTTTAAACAATATAAAAATCCTCCATTAACTGTTTGATGTATAGATGTTTCTTTCGGTAGTATTCTTCTGCGGAAAACTCAATTTCTTTCATTTTATACTCGTAAGTTCCTTCTTTGACACTGGCGCAAATTTGGTGATATTCGTCTTCATTCACGGATCGATGCTTTCGCATATCACCAGGCATCGTCAGAAACATAGATCGGGAAAAGGCGTTCAGCTTTTGTTGCTGATCATAGACAGGGACGGCCGACATCCCTATCAGCTGGTAACTGCCAGGTGTATTTACAGGATAGATGACAGAAAATGCCCCGCCGATTCCCACTGCTTGTTTAGGGGTTTCGGTACGGGGACTTGTGTATTTGGGTGCTTGGATGATATTTCTTTTGGCCGTGCCTAATGGAAAAGCCCACGCTAATCCTGGACTGAACCCCAACATGGTCACTAAATGAGGAACATTCGTCAAGGCATCAAGAAATTTATTTTTATCTTTAAATCCATTGATCTGCATGACATAATCAAAATCAGATAGACCTGTATGAACATTTCTTTGCTGGAATTTCTCCGAATAGTTTTTCGTTACCGGATCATCATACCAGATTGGAATCTCAATGATTCGGCTTTTAAAATGCAGTTCTGCGGTATTGCTTTTTGTTATATCAATTTCTTTTAAATAGTCTAATAAGTCAGAGGGGGATATTACATCCGGCTGATAGCGAATGAGATAGGAAGCGTTTGCAGGATAGATTTCAATAATCCCCGGTATGTTTCTTCTTCTTAATTCATTTGTAATCACAATGGCTTTAAAGTTGCTTTCCGCACTCATTTCCTTGGTGATCTCTGCGTATATATATTCATCTCCGCATAAGTCAAACCGCGTTTCGGGTAATGTAAACACTCAAACCTCTCCCTTACTTTAAAAGGTCATTCACTCTTCTGCTGATGGTCGCCGGACTGACTTTCAATACTTTAGCCACTTCAGCTGACTTCCCGTACTTTTCCATTGCGAGCCGAATCAACTGCTCTTCTAATTCTTTCACTGCTTCTTTCAGCGGCATGATTTCTTTGATTGTCACTTTGGTTCTTGTCGACTCTTGTGAGGTAACGACGGGCTTGATTACATCTTGCTGCTGGATGGTATCCGTATTAACGGTGGCAACTAAGCGCTCAATGACATTTCTTAATTCGTTTATATTTCCATGCCATTGATAAGTTTCTAATACTTGTAATGCTTCTCTTGAAATCAACTTTTTCCGCTGTGATTTTTTGTTTGCATATTCTAAGAAATGGAATAACAAGGGAGCAATATCTTCTTTTCGATGTCTGAGTGCAGGGACATGAAATGGCAGTACGCCTATGTAGTAATATAAATCTTCTCTGAATGTCTTTTCCTTAACTAGTGTTTGAAGGTCCACCGTAGATGTAGCAATGATCCTTACATCAATTTTGTAGGGCTGAACCCCTCCGATTCGAGATATTTCTTTTTCTTGTAACGCTTCTAGAAGTTTAATTTGACTATCGATCGGCAATTCATTTACTTCATTAAGTAAAACGGTGCCCCCGTGAGCCGCTTCTAATAGACCTTTCTTGGAAAGGATCTGTCCATCCATCGATTCTGTTTCATATCCAAACAGCTGGTTCATTAATTTTTCTTCTGAGGATGAGTGACAGTGGATACGAATGAATGGAGAGCTGCTTCTCTGGCTCAGTTGATGAATATGTTTGGCAATCAGCTGCTTTCCTGTTCCTTGTTCTCCATATATGAGAACAGCCGAATCAGAGTCAGCAATCTGTGTTGTTTGGTTAACTAGTTCAGACATGACGCTTGATCGATAAATGAAGGTCTGCTGGTCTCCCTGTAGTTGACCGGACTTCGAATAACTGGTCGTTTGTCTTGCTGCGTTAATCTCTTCCTGCAGCTTATTAAATGAAGTAATGTCCCTTGATATCACAACAACCTTTTTCATACTGTCATGATCCATGACCGGGGCAGCGGTAGACCAGATCTGAAACCCATCTTTTGTTTCTTGGACAATAGATATTTTCTTTCTTTGTTCCAAGCACAACGAGAAAATATTAGGAGTAAAAATACCTTGTTCTTCGAGGTCATACACACTTCTTCCAACCATCTCTTCAGCCGTTTCCGCTTGCCAGAATTCCGGCAAAAAGGTACCCGTCAGATGAATAATGATTCCTTGATCATCTATCACTAATAATTGTTCATTAGCAGCAGAATAGATCGCTTGAAGATCTTCATTTAACTCTCGAACATAAACGGATTCCTTCACATATTCATCTAGCTGCTTCTGCAAAAAGAAAATGTGAACCATGCCTTGAATGTTTCCGTCCTTATATACAGGTGAAAAATGGCCGCTCATTTTTTTGAAATTAAAAGAAGTCGTGACGTTTTTTAAAGATTTCCCCTTAAATACTTCTGTAATATCTTGATCAGAATGCACTAGATCTAGATAATTCCTTTTTAATAAAAACGAGCGGGATAATCCGAGAATCGTTTCGGCTGTTTCATTCATAAAGAGAATGGATAGGTTTTTATCTGTTGTAATCATGCCGATCTCGGCACTGTCAAGACTTTCGTTGACTTGCTCTAGCTTCTTTTCATTGATTAACGCCCGCGCCTTCTCTTCCGTCGTATAGCCAGCTAAGCGCCCCTGTTCATCAACACCTAAATAAACGGTTATATTATGATAAAACTCTACTTTAGAATGGTGAGTCACTTTTAAAATATCCGTTTCATACCGAATGGTGTCCTCAAATCGATTTTTTTCTCCCATATCAAATAATAGAGAATCAAGCTTTAGGTAGCCAACTACATCGGCTTCATCGTACACGAAGGCAAGATCACTTTTCTTTTCAACCATTTTTTTATACGCCGTTTGTAAAGTAGAATTCTTATGAACCGTGACAGGGAGCGGTTTTAGCAGCTCTCTCCAGATCATCATGGATGTACCTCCCCAAGAAAAATAAGTGTGTCTTCCAATATTGTATAATACAGGCAGGGATAAATAAAAGAGAAGACTGGCGAGCTGTTTAATCATCAAGATCAATTACGAAAGAATATCGTTAATAGATGTGATAGCAATATCATTTTTTTTCAACTCTTCATTAATTTTTTTAGCTAACAGCGGAGCCCCTGGGGTATCTCCGTGAATACATATCGTTTGCGCCGTCAAATCCGCATCTTCACCATCATGGGTGATCACTTTTCGTTCCTTTACCATACGCACAGCCCTGTTGGCTAATTGATCCAAATCAGGCGTTTCAGTTGTACCTCTTGTTAAAACAATGGAACCGGTTCTCGTATGTTCCCGGTCTGAATAGGCTTCTTTCGCTACTCGTATGCCCATTTGTTTCCCGACTTCTACAACAGCAGAATGATTCAAGGCGAATACAATGAGATCGGGATTAACTTTTGATAAACCTTCTAATATGGCTTTAGCGATTTTTTCATCTTCCATTGCCATCATATAGAGCGCGCCGTGCGGCTTGCAATGCTGCAGTTTCACCTCGTGATAGGCAGCAAATTCTTTTAAGGCTCCCGTTTGATAGAGAACATAATCTCTGATTTCTTCAGGGGTAGCTGTCATATAGCGTCGGCCAAATCCCATTAAGTCTGGAAATGAGGGATGGGCGCCGATGCCTACCTCATGTTTCTTAGCAAGCTCAATGGTTTCACTCATAATTCGCGGATCCCCTGCATGGTAGCCGCAGGCGATATTTGCGGAAGTAATATACGGCATCATTTCTTTATCATTGCCCATTTGATAAAGGGCAAAACTTTCTCCCATGTCACAATTCAAATCAACTTTTAGCATGGTACTTCCCCCTTTTTTAAACTTTTACTTCAAAATGATTTTCAATAAACTTGGTTGTATAGTTTCCGTTTCTAAATTGTTCGCTATCGAGAATATCTTGCAAGAGAGGCAAGGTCGTCTTAATACCTGTGATGTTTATCTGTTTAAGTGTTTGTTTCATTTTTTGAATCGCCGTCTCGCGATTTTCTCCGTACACAATGATTTTGCCGATCATAGGATCATAAAAAGGCGACACGATGTTTCCTTCTGTCACAGCAAAATCAAACCTTGCTATTTCGCTAGGAAGCTTCAGTTCTTCTATTTTTCCTGGAGAAGGGAAAAATGTCACAGGGTCTTCAGCACATAAACGATTTTCAATGGCATGGCCCTTCATTTGAATATCTGACTGATTTATATTCAGCGGTTCTTTAGCGGCAATTTTAATTTGCCATTCTACAATGTCTTGTCCTGTCACTTCCTCCGTCACGGGATGTTCTACTTGCAGTCTTGTGTTCATTTCTAGAAAATAATAGTTTTTGTCTTCATCGAAAATGAACTCCATCGTTCCCACATTGGCATATCCGATCGATTGGGCTCCCTGCACGGCCGTTTTGCAAAGTTCAGCCCGAAGCGCACTTGTTAAGTAAGGTGATGGACTTTCTTCAATGATTTTTTGGTTTCTCCGCTGGATCGAGCACTCTCTTTCAAATAAATGAATGGCCTTTCCATGATGATCGCAAATAACCTGAACCTCAATATGCCGAGGGTTTTCAATATATTTTTCAAGAAAAAGCCGGCTGTCACCGAAAAAGGATTCTGCTTTTTTCATTGTTGAGGCAAACACTTTCTCCAGTTCATCCGCATGATTGACGCGTTCCATGCCAATTCCGCCGCCGCCTAAGCTGGCTTTTAACATCAATGGATAGCCTAAATCTTCGGCCACTTCCACTGCCTGCTCAACAGATTGGAGGTTTCCGTCCCAGCCAGGTACAACAGGGACGCCCGCTTCAGCCATTTTTTTGCGAGCCTCGACTTTATTTCCCATTAAACAAATATGCTCTGGCGATGGACCAATAAATGTAATCCCTTCTTCGTCGCACCGCTTGGCAAATTCACTGTTTTCCGCTAAAAAACCGTAACCGGGATGAATCGCATCTGCATTCGTTTGTTTCGCAGCCTCGATCATCTTTGGGATGTTTAAATAGCTATCCTTCGCTTGCGCCGCTCCGATATGAACAGCAAGGTCTGCATCCTGCACATGTGGAGCTTCTTTATCTGCATCAGAATAAACGGCGACTGTTTCAATACCGAGTTTTTTGCATGTTTTCATGATGCGTCTAGCGATTTCTCCTCTATTGGCAATTAATATTCGTTTAAAGTACATCAAACCCGCCCTTTCATGTGAATGGTTATTTTGTTGAGATGATGGCGATTTCTTGTCCGGCATCTACTAGCTGTTCGTGCTCTGCCAAGAAAGATTCAATGATGCCATGATCTTCTGCTTTGATTTCATAAAAGTTTTTCATTACTTCCACCAAGCCAACAGTATCACCGGACTTTACTTCGTCCCCTTCCTTTACAAATACATCCTTTTCGGGACTCGGTCTGCGATAGAATACTCCAGGTACAGCGGCTAAAATTGCTTTTTTCTCACTCATATCATCGTTCCTCCTAAAATAGTTTACTGGATTAGTGTTCGAATCTTTTCTAGCTTCTCTTCCAATTCTTTTCTTGCCTCAATCGCTTCATCCAGACTGACAGATACAAAACGGACTTTTTCATTTGATTTAATTTGACCCATTACATTTAAATCTGCACTGATAATGGTAGCAATCGTGGCGTAGCCTCCACCCGTCACAGCATCATGCAATAATGCGATGGGTTCAATGCCTGCAGGAACTTGTATAGAACCAATTGGGTAGCCTAAATCAGTTACGTTTGAAGGGTTGCTTCCGGCACCAAAAGGCTGTTCGCGCGGGACAAAATCTAACGGTTCGCCTTTGAAACGGTAGCCTACCCGGTTCGCATCAGGTGTGACAGTCCAATCAATACTTAGAAACTTCTGCTTGCTTTCTTCCGTTAACCGGTAGCTGCACAGGCCAATCACTACTCGAATTTCATAGGTTTTGCTGAATGCCGGGCGAAGTTCTTCCGGTATTTGAATACCATGATTCACACTTGACCTGGTCATATTCCCTATTTCGAGTACGTCACCTTCCTTTAAGGCTCTGCCATTGAAACCGCCAATCCCGCATAGTGTATAAGTAGATCTAGACCCCATTTTAATCGGCACTTCAATTCCGCCTGAAACGGCAATATATACTCTGGCACCTTCTTTTACGAAATCAAAAGCCAACACGTCACCTTTTGACACGCTTATTGGCTGCCATAAGGGAACCGTTTCCCCGTTTACTTTAGCTGGAAAGGTTCCACCTGTAATCGCAATCGTCGTGTTCGTTTGAAATTCAAGTTCTGGACCAATATACGTCGCCTCAAGTACAGCGGCTTCTTCTTTATTTCCAACTAAAAGATTGGCTGAACGAAAGGAATATTTGTCCATTGCGCCTGAAGGAGGCATGCCTAAAGCGTAATAACCGTTTCTGCCATTGTCTTGCACAGTTGTTTGGAGCCCTGGTTTAATGACTTTAATCATGATATAACCTCCTCATTACCTTCTCGGCAAACAGCTCAGGATCTTCCATGACTTCCCCTGGTGTAAAGATCATGTCTTTCGTTAAGTATTTAAACTTGCCGCTTTCTACCTCTTTCCTAATTGAGTCATATTCCTCTCTGTTAATGCTCCGATATCTTAAAATATCCCCTTGTCTAGGGAATACCATCGAATCCGAAAAGTCACTCAGTTTTTGTTCTACATCAAGAATAGGACCCGGTGCCCGTCCGAATAATTGGTAACCACCAGCCCCGTCCACCGGATAGATCACGGCAAAAGCACCGCCAAATCCGAAGGCGCGTTCAGGCGTAAACGTTCTCGGGCGTACATATTTCGGCACTTCAATTTGTTTTTCTTGTGATGTTAGCTGGAAGCTGAACGGGAGGCCTGGCACGAAGCCCACCATTGAAACTAAAAAAGGGTAGCCTGAAACCGCTTCAATCAACTCTTCTTTTGATTCATAGCCATTAATTCTTGCCGAGTATTCCAAGTCAGTGGAATCAGGATCTTGGTGATTCGCGCGAAAACGCATCAAAGCTTCATGAGTCCAAGGATCTTCAAATAGAACCGGCACATCAACTAACCTTGATTGAATGGTTAAATCCTTATAGTCTCCTATGGAATGTTCTAATTGTTTCAGTTTCTCCATTAAATCTCTCGGATGTAATACTTCGGGATCAACTCGAATAATGTAGGAAGCATTTCCAGGACAAATATCAACAATGCCCGACAACTCTTTGTCCCTCAACTTATTGGTTATAGCCATTCCTTTAAACATCGCTTCTAAGTTCATTGATTCGGATAACTCGACAAAGACAAATTCATCTCCACCGTATTCGTACCGAATGGTATGTTCAGCATGATTCATTTCTTGTTCCACCTCGCTAGTAATAAAATTTATTAGTATTTCTTGTTTAGGGGTCAGTTGTAACTCTCGGTTTAAATAAAAGCGTTTTCATATTTTTAAAAAATGCTGCCTCTACCATTATTTCATTATTGAAATATCCCCTCATCTTTCTTATTAACAACTTAACAACTCTTGAATTAAAGAGTCAATAATATTTAGAATTTTTTAAATATAAGCTTTTTATTTCAAAAACGATTGCTTTATTTCAAAAATGAAATTAATTTTATGCCTCATTTATCCATTATTATCAACAAAAAACCCCTATTTAGTAGTAATTACTAAATAGGAGCTTACATTACACATGAATCATTAATCTTGAAGAGAGGCTTGTGTTTCATTTTCAAGCTGCTGCTTCCCTAATTTACTTGTCCAGTTTACTAGAAAAATCCCTGCAAATATCAACAATCCGCCTCCAAGAACAGCCCATTCCACTGTTTCATTCAATAATAACCAGCCAGTTAACACGCCAAAGAATGGAGCTAAAAACAAAAAGGCACTTACTTTTCCGGGGTCACCTATCCGAAGCAAGGTAAACCAGCCGGCGAATTGAACGATTGACGCCATAATGGCCAGCCATAAAACGATGAGGATAGACGTCTGGTTCACAATAAACACTTGCTGTTCTAATATAAAACTTGCCGCAAACAGCAACACGCCGCCAAATAGCATTTGATAAGCTGTTAATACCCACGTATCAAACTCTCTTCCCCATGTATTGATTAACAATGTAGCAATCGCCCAGGCCACGGCAGAAGCCATTCCTAAGTATGTACCCTCTTTAATATCTAAATGAGAGCCCATCGTGATAAATACGCCAATGAAACCGAGACAAACTCCAATCCATTGTGTCATATGGTAGCGGGCTTTAAGGAATACAGTTCCGAATAGTACGACGAGCAGAGGATTCGTAAAAGTTAGTATAGAGGATTCACCGGCAGTAATCGTTCTTAAACTTAGAAAGATACAGCCCATGACGATCGCAGTCTGAAAAGATCCAATTAGCGCAACCTTACTCCATTCTTTAAGTCGTTGAGGGTGTGGCCGCTTGGCTGCCAAAACAAAAACCGCCATTAATAGACCGGCTATGGTAAAACGTAACGCAATCAACAAAAGAGGAGAAATATAGTCCATGCCGATTTTTCCAACTGCAAATGAAGACCCCATTAACCCCGTTGTTAATACAACTAGAAAACTAAAAAGAAATTTATTCATGAAATTCTCCCCTTTAATATCGCAAACACTCATTCTTTGTAACAGTTCTATCTTATCAAATAAAGTAAATCGAAACCAAAAATATCTAAATAGTAAGTAATTTCAGCTGAAAATAAAAAGGTTTGAACTTATTTTAAAGAGGTATATCTAAGAAGTACAACGAGAATGACAAGTCACCTATTGAAGGAGTTCATATATGTTTAATTTAAGTGATATGGTTACGTTTGCCTGGGCTTTTTTCATCACCCTTCCTCTTACCTTGATCATTCATACAGGAGGACATGCTTTTTTCATCAAATTATTCGGCGGGAAAGCAACTTTAACAATTGGTCGCGGAGGCAAGTTATTTGCATTTGGACCGCTTGATATACGTAAATTATATTTTATTGATGCGGCTTGTTATTTCGATGCCATTCGAAAAGAACGCCGCTGGAAACATGCACTGATTTATGCAGGGGGACCTTTGTTTAATATCATCTCTATTTTACTTGTGAATGGATTCATTCATGCCGGTGTGTTAGAACCGCATATGTTCTTTTACCAATTCGTTTATTTCTCAGTTTATCTTGTATTCTTTTCTCTCCTTCCGATAGAATATGGAGAAGATAATCCAAGTGACGGGAAAGCGATCATGGATGCATTGCGTCACGGTAAAATTTATAAAGAATTTGAATAAAAAATGAGGAAAGGCAGAATGAATGCCTTTCCTCATTTTTTATTATTCAAAGAATACAGTCGTTTTTTCCTGACTGCTTACAGCGGCCGCTTCAAGAACTTCTATGACAGCAAGAGCATCTTGAGCAGGGACGGGGGATAAATAATTTTGTCTGATTGTTTTATACAGGGTTTGATAATAGGATTGATAAGAGCCTTTTGCCGTGACGACTCGATCACGCTTTAATTTATCGTCTTTTATCGTAACCAGCGTTCCATATTGATCAATCGCATCTGATCCATACCCGGCATCGCTTGGAAGCATTCCAGCTTTTAGTTGTTCTTCTTGACGATCTCTTCCATATTTTAAATAGCTGCCTTTTGTGCCATGGACTTCTATATGAGGGCCCGGGTAGGGAGTAATTGAGCTGGCTTCTAGTATGACGCGCAGTCTGTTATATCCAATAATCATATGAAAGTAATCATCTACTTTTGCTCCAGGACGCTGGGCGAGTGTTTCAGCTGTCACGAATTTGGGCAAACCAAACAGATAGATAGCTTGATCAATTAAGTGTGAGCCTAAATCATAAAGAAGGCCTGCTCCAGGTTCCTCTCGTTCCCGCCAGCGATCCCGAACAGTTGGCCGATACCGGTTAAAGTGGACTTTGTAAGTCGAGATTTTCCCTAAAGTGTTGTCTTGAATTAACTTTTTCGCGGTTAGGAAATCGCCATCAAAGCGGCGGTTATGAAAAACACTTAGGACAACATCTTGTTCGTCAGCTAATGCTATCAGTTCTTCCGCTTCCTCAGATGTGACAGTAAAAGGCTTTTCCACAACGACATGCTTACCGGCCAGTATGGATTTCTTCGCATGGTGATAATGCAGCCCTGTTGGTGTGGTGATGACGATCAATTCTATTTCCTCATCTTTCAGTAGCGCATTCAGTGTACCCACTACTTCAACATCAGGGAAGTCTTCAAGTACTTTTTTCCGATCTGAAGACATAACCTTGGTCACTTCGAAACCTTCTGCATCACTTAAAAGCGGCGCATGAAAAGTGGCTGCAGAATTCCCATAACCTACGAGCCCCGTTTTAATTACCATATAACTACACGTCCTTTTCTGCTTGCTTATATCTTTCCTGCTTAAACTACTTTTAGCTTTTTAATGCAGGCCAATTAAACGATAGGTTGGATTTAATTGATTCTTCATTATATGTGGAAATTAAACAAGCATACATGAATGATCTCTTTCCGTAAATGAAAAAGGTTTGCCTTTAGCAAACCTTTTAACCATATTATACTTTAAATTTTTGTACCAATTCTACTAATTGAGAAGATAATCCCGCTAGCTGCTCACTGCCTTTAGCGATCATTTCATTAGCTACCGCTTGCTGCTGAATAGAGGCAGATGTTTGTTCTGTGCCTGCAGCCGCTTCTTCAGAGATCGCCGACATTTCTTGGCTAAACTGATTGATAGAGTCACTGTTTTTTTGGATTGTTTGCAGATTAAGAGCGACTTCATGAATCTGCTCCACCATTTGCTTGACTTCAGACATAATCACTTCAAATGTCTGCCCCGTTTTCTGGATAAACTCATTTCCAGTCTCCGTAGCCTCTACACCGACTTTTAATGTCTGTACAACATTTTTGGATTCTGTTTGGATGCCTTCAGAAATGGTCGTAATTTCATTAATTGAATTGGACACTTCTTCAGCCAGCTTCCGAACTTCATCAGCAACAACTGCGAAGCCTTTCCCCTGTTCTCCGGCCCTGGCTGCTTCAATCGCTGCGTTTAAGGCTAAAAGATTGGTTTGAGCGGCAATATCATTAATTACTTTCACAAGTGTGCTGATATCGTTATTTCGATGGTCGAGCTCTTGAACTTTTTGCATCGTTTCAAGGACAATCCCGTTAATTCTGGTCATTTGACCGACAGACTGATCCATTAACTGTTTGCCTTCAGCGGATTTTTCATATACTCCTTGAGACGTCTCTTTCAATGCTTCTCCGCTGTTATTCGTTTCTAAAATGATTTTTGTAAATTCTTCCACCGTTTTCGCGGCATCAGATGAGGAAGAAGCCTGTTCTTCCGAAGCGGCAGATAATTCTTGCATAGCGGCGGCTACCTGTTCACTGCCTATTTTGACTTCTTCAGATGATTGAGCTAAATCATTGCTTTGTTTCCTCACTGTCTGAGAAATAGTAGATACGCTGGATATGATGGTATACAGATTGTTCTTCATGGTGTTCACAGCAGTTGCCAGCATACCAATTTCATCTTTGCTGTTAATGACTACATCTTTTTCGCTTAAGTTTCCATTAGCCACTTCCGTAATCGCATGAACCGTTTGTTTTAAAGGCCGGCTGATCGTTTTTGTTAAGTACCAAACAATGTACATTCCGATCAAAGCAGCGGCTATAATACCTGAAATGACAATCGTTTTTCCAGTTTGGTAAGCTTGTCCCGCTTCATCTCTGGCTGTGTTAGCCCCTTCATCATTAAAGGCAAGCATTGTGTCTAATGTGATTTGCATTTCGTCAAAAGATGCTTGGGCCACTTTAGCACTATCTAATGCGGCAGCCATTTGGTTTTCATTGCTTAATTCAAGAGTTTGAGTATTTTGATCTAAGTAGGATTGCCACTGCTCTTTCAGCTGTTCGAAGTTTTTACGATCTTCTTCAATGATAATTGTTTTCTCATAAGCTATGTAATCCTTTTCTATTAGATCTATTGTAGTGTTAAGTTTATCTTCATAATTTTCTTTTTCATTTTGATCAACTGCAGAAATATGTCTCAATGTAAGTGTAAGAACATGTTCAGTTAAGTAATTAAAATGATTGATGGTCTGCACCCCTGGCAGCCACGAAATATTAATTTCTGTTGTTTTTTCATTTACAGCTGCTGAACGATTGATCGCTGCTATGCCAATGATTAGCATGAGAACAATCATTACTGAAAAACTTACAAATAATTTTTTCCCCACATTCATATTCATCCCACCTGCTCCTTTAGACTCGTCAAAGGATCTCTATTCAGACCTTTAATCCTAGTATATATGAAACAATGGAAATATTATAATGTAAATCGGTTAATTTTTCAGATTCATACAAAAAATCCCGAGAACAAATTCCCGGAATTTAATCTTTCGGCTAATTAGATACTCTTCTTGCGGCCTGCTGAAGCGGATCCCATACGCCATTAAATGGCGGAGCGTAACTTAAGTCTAAATCTTCAAGATCTTCAATGGACATTTCATGGAAGAGAGCAGTTGACAGGACGTCTATCCGTTTATCGACCCCTTTTTCCCCAATGATTTGAGCGCCTAAAAGGAGAAAGTCTTCTTTCTGATAAATAAGTTTAATATGAAGCGGAGAGGCACCTGGATAATATCCTGCGTGATCTTTCGATTGAATCTGAACACATTGGTAAGGAATCTCTAATTCTTTCGCTGCTTTTTCAGAGAGACCGGTGATCGCGGCAGAAACATCCATAAATTGTAAAATAGAAGTGCCTGTGATCCCTTTAAACGTCCGTTTTTTGCCGATCATATTCATGCCTGCGAGCCGTCCTTGTTTGTTGGCGGTCGTCCCCAGTGGAATATAGTCTTGTTGTTTCTTAACTATATGATAATGAGTAGCACAGTCACCCGCTGCATAAATATCCTCAAGTGACGTTTCTAAATATTCGTTGACAAGAATGGCTCCATTTTGCTTTAATTCAATGCCAGTATCAATAAGAAACCCTGTATTCGGACGGACGCCTACTGATACAAGAACCAAATCTGTTGGATATTCATTCTTATCTGTGACAATGGCTGTCGCTCGATCTTTCCCTTTCACCTCTGTCACATTTTCATTCAGGATTAATTCAATGTCATGTTTCTTTGCTTCTTCATGTATGTGCATCGCCATGTCTTTATCAAACATATTGGCAACATAATCACTTCTTTGAATCATTCGTACCTTTATGTTTCTTCTTTTTAAATTCTCTGCCATTTCCAGGCCTATATAGCCTCCCCCGACAATTGTGACATGCCGGATCCCTTGTTCTATAACCTCTTGCAGTCTTTTAGCGTCTGGGATAGTTTTTAAACAGTAACTGTTGTGTTTATTAATACCTTTCCAGCTAGGCATATAAGGGCTAGCTCCAGTGGCTATCAAAAGCTTGTCATAATCAATTGAAAAACTTTCGCCTGTTAAAGTCTGTACACCGGAAACTGTCTTTTTCACTGGGTCAACCTTCGTTACTTCGTGATGAACTCTTGCGTCAATTGCATATCGCTCTCGAAAGGTTTCTGCACTGCGCGCGATTAACTTATCCGTCGATTCAATAAGACCTCCAATTACATATGGCAAGCCGCATTGGCCATAGGAATAGATCCCGCCTTTTTCTAAGGTCACAATATCTGCATAAGGGTCTTTTCTAGTAATCTGCATCGCAGCACTCATTCCTGCTGCATCTCCCCCGATAATGACATATTTCATTCTAATCACCTCAAAGAATTAATTTTAGATAACGATTTAATGGGGCAAATATTATTTAAAAAATCAACGGATTCTCTTGAATGTTTTCATTTATGTAGAGCAAATTAATGATAACTATAGAAGAAAGGGTGAGACGGTGAAAAATAATCAAAAGGATCACAAAGAACAGGTTCGTGCTTTTACTGATGAAGAGATAACACAAGGGCTGGATATTGTTCACGAACAGCTTACTGATACGTATGCAGACGGAACAGTTGATCGAAGAATTGAACAAGAGAAACAATAAAAAGCAGGGAGAAGCCCCTTATTTTTAAGGGACTTCTCTTACTTAGTCAGCTAAAATATCTTGATACTGTTCATTGTTTTCCAGCTTGGATTTCGCGTATGTACAGGTAGGAAGAATCTTCTTTCCTTCTTTACGAGCATAATCTACTGCACTTTGCAAAAGCTTGGCAGCGATCCCTTGACCTCGCAGCTGATCAGATACATATGTATGATTGACGTCGATGACATTTTCGTGGACCTTAGTATAGGTAAGTTCTGCTAGGGTCACTCCTTCTTGATCAATAAAAAACCTGCCCTCTTCCTGTTGAATTTGTGTCATAATATTTCCCTCCCTTAGTTTTATTATCCCTAAGTTTACTGAATTAAACCACTATAAAAGTTGAAATAATCAAATAATTGTTTATTTCCCTTGAATGATTTATTTCCCCGGCAAGCGCAAAAATAGACAATTCTCTGCATGAATCTTGTTTTAAACTTAAGCATTCTGTAAGATTTTGCTTCATATAATCACTAGTGTCTTAGCTTGCAGTGCTGCATGCGAAAATTTCCAGCCAGTTTATGTTATACTATACAGAGATTGTTTGAAGGAGTGTTGCAAATGGCAAACACACATACATTTTCTCGCGGCGAGGAAATTGCCAACTCGATTACACACGGCGTAGGAGCTGCCTTTAGTATTGCTGCTCTTACTTTATTAATTGTTTTCTCATCTATTTACGGGAATGTTTGGCACGTAGTGAGCTTTACAATTTTTGGCGTTTCGATGCTGATTCTATACTTATCATCTACATTAGTTCATAGCTTTCCAGCTGGGAAAGTGAAAGACCTTTTTGAAATATTTGATCATTCCTCGATTTATTTTTTTATTGCCGGAACCTATACTCCCTTTTTATTTTTAGCGGTGGAAGGTCAGTTAAAATGGACGCTGTTTTATACTGTCTGGGCGCTTGCCATTGCCGGTACAGTATTTAAATGTTTTTTTGTTAAAAGGTTTTTAAAAACATCTACTGTTTTATATGTAGTCATGGGCTGGTTAATTGTTTTTGCTTGGAATCAGCTTGTACAAAATATTTCCTCAGTCAGCATGAGCCTTCTAGTAATTGGAGGGTTATTATATACCATTGGAGCGATCTTCTATGTATGGAGAGGCTTTAAGTTTCATCATATGGTTTGGCACCTATTTGTACTTGCAGGAAGTGTGACACATTTCTTAGCAGTCATCTATTTATTGCCGGCTCTTTAAAGAACTGTTTCATGCAGTTCTTTTTTAATTGCTTTAAAAGCTAATTTTTATATTTTTATTTGAATTTTGCACATAATGTATTAGAATAAAGGCTTCGCACCTTTATTCTAATCATTGTTTTGTAATTGCTCAAATAATTGCTTTTTGCATTCGAAAAAATGCTTATCTACGATTAATTTTTCTGTCCTCGGCCTTTGAAATGGCACTTTAAAATCTAACTTCACTTCCCCTGGCCTATTGGAGAGGACAATAATTCGATCTGCTAAAAATAAGGCTTCGTCAATATTATGGGTAACAAATAAAATGGTTTTTTGATGAGTCTCCCATACGTTAATGAGCCATTTTTGCATATCGACACGTGTGAGTTCGTCAAGTGCAGAAAAAGGCTCATCTAAACAAAGCAAAGATTGCGGGCTTAATAAAGCTCGGATAAAGGAAACTCTCTGCTGCATCCCACCTGAGAGCTCATATGGATATTTATCTTCAAAGCCTTCAAGTCCTGCTGTTTTAAGCATTTGACGTGCTTGGTCCTGATTGTTCTTCCCCGCCAACTCTTGGCCAATCAACATGTTTTGTAACACTGTACGCCAGGGGAAAAGAGAAGCTTGCTGCGGCATATAACTGATATTGCCTCTTAATCCTGTAATATCGTACCCGTCAAGGATGACTTTACCTTGATCGGGATCGATTAATCCGCCAACCAAATGAAACAAGGTGCTTTTTCCGCTGCCAGAAGGGCCTAATATGGCGACAAATTCGCCCGGCTGAACCTTCATTGAAATATTATTCAATACTTCTATGTCTCCGTAGCTTTTTGATAAACGATCAATGAGTAAGCCCTTCATTTACTCTTCACCTCCCATGTAACTAATCTCCGTTCTAGCGCAGATATTACCCATACAAACAACACACTTAAACCCATAACCGCAAAGATGGCTAGAAATACTTTATCTGTTTTAAAAGACGAGCTGGCTAAGGTCATATAGACACCAACTCCTTGCTGTGCCCCAAGCCATTCAGAAATAACTGCACCCATTACACTGTAGGTAGCGGATATTTTTAAACCTGAAAATAATGAAGGCCAGCTGCTAGGCCATTCCAGTTTTATAAAAAGCTGTTTATTGGTGGCGCCTGCCATTTGCATATAGTGATACAGCTCCCTTGGGGTTTGCTTGAATCCATCAAGCGTCGCAATCACTACTGGAAAAAAGCAAACCAGTGCGATGACAATGAGTTTAGGCAGCGCACCAAACCCAAACCAAATCACGAGCAGCGGTGCCAGCACAATAATCGGTATGTTTTGGGACAAGATAAGAAAAGGATACATGGCTTTTTTCATGCTAGGAACTAAATGAAGCAAGATTGCCAACATGACTCCTATAGCTGCACCGATCAGGTAACCTGACACTGAAAGCTGAACAGTTGAGAGAAAATGCGGCAAGAAATCAGGTAAACTTTCAATGGCAGTTTGATAAATAGTTGTGGGAGCTGGCAAGAGCCAAGCCTCAATTCCAGAAACACGTACGAAAATTTCCCACAAACTGACGAAAAGGATGAGGACCAAAAAGGGCCGCCATCCTTGATTGATTACTTCTCTCATTTGTATTTCTCCGTAAGAGTATCCATGTGTATACCCTTTGGCTGGTAAAGAATTTTTACTTGCGAAATTACATTCAGGCATCCCATGGCCGTCATTTTTTCATTCATTTTTTCAATAACTGATAACAGTTCAGATAAATCCCCTTCCATGGTTGTCTCGAGAGGATGAACTTCGTGAATGATTCCTGCCTCTTGAATGACTTTAATTGCTTCATCTACATAAGGAATGACATTTTCCCCGTTTGGTGTTTTCGGTATAATCTGCACACTAACTAAAGAATTACCCATCGTTTTCTCCTTTCTATTTTGGCAAGAATTCGTTGGTATAAGCTTTTTTACTATCTAATTCTTTATCTATTAATTTATTTTCATACATCCATTCTGAGAAGTTCTCCCATCTGCTCGCCTCTTGTTCGCCCCAACGTTCGGCGTCCTCTTGATATTTGGGAGATAAATAACGCTGACTCTTTACTACTAGGTCTTTATCTAAATCTGGCACTGCACTTGATAAGATTTCTGCCGATTGATCAGGGTTGTCTATAGCATACTGATACCCTTTAGAGGCCGCATGGACAAAGTGTTTCACCGTTTCAGGATCTTCATCGATCATTTTTTCATTCGTTGCTAGAACAGGTGTATAATAGTCCAGTTCTTTTGCGTAATCCTTCAAATAGATCATGTTAAGATCTTCCTTGCGCAAATCGGCTTCCACTCCTGTCCAGCCTTGATAAATCCAAGCGAAATCAATGTCTCTTTTAATGGCTGTGAAGAAATCACTTTCTCCAATATTAATAAATTTCACCTTGTTAATATCGGCATTTTCAGCCTTCATTAACGATGCCATCATTTGCTTTTCAATAGGAGAACCCCAGCCCCCATATGTTTTGCCTTCAAAATCCTTCGGTGACTTAATGTCCTTAGCAGCTGGAGAAGCAAAACCTGAAGTATTATGCTGCACAATGGCAGCAACTGATACAAGCGGGAGATCAGAAGTTCTTGCGGTGGCAATCTGCTCCTGAAAACTCACGCCGAATTGAGCCTTTCCTGAAGCCACAAGCTGATCAGCTCCTGCTTCGCCTGGCAGGAGAATCTCCACATCGAGGCCCTGTTGTTCAAAATATCCTTTCTCTTTAGCCACATAAAGACCCGTATGGTTTGTGTTAGGTGTCCAATCAAGAACAACCGATACTTTTTTAAGTTTTTTTTCTTTGCTGCTTTGCTGATCATTGTTTGCCCCGCCGCAACCTGTCAGTAAAAAGGCAGCGACCAATAATAAAAACCATTTTTTCATTTCTCTCTCCTCCATTCTCACAAAACAAAAAAATACGCCCTGATCAGATCAAGGCGCATCGTTGACAACAAAGTCATTATGTATTCGATGTTCCCTACGCTGATATCAATCAGATCAGGTTCTAAGGGTCCGTATCTATCATGGATACATCTCAGCCAGCTTTACTGGCACCCCTACATGTAAATATTTAATTCTTTTGAATTATGACAGAAAAAATCGTACTTGGCAAACCTTTTTATTTATCATGCAATCAGCCATTATGAATGCCATAAAAAATAATCGAAAACAGCTTTTCGCTCCACTCTTTTGGAGGCACATTCATCACATTCACAATTTGAATCGCATTGAAAAGCAAAGAAGCAATCACCGGCGGTTCGATATTCTTTCTGATTAGCCCTTCTTTTTGTGCTTTCACGATGATTTCATTAATAAATTCATACATCTTTTGATGATAGTGCGTTAAGTCATCTACTTGCTGTTGGATTTTAAGTGATTTAGCCTGCTTTAACAGCGGGATCATTTCAATGACTTGATGCGTATGAGATCTCGTAATAAAGATTTCTAACAGCTGTTTTAATTGAGCAACCGGAGAATCAATTACAGATAGGGCAAAACATTCTTCCATAATTTCATCCATTCGCTTCATCATATACGAGGTAATGAGATCATCTTTATTGGCATAATACTCGTAAATCGTACTTCTCGCTACCTCAAGCTCTTCAGATAGCGCTTTAAAATGAAAACCATCATAACCCTTCTTAACTAATAACTTTTCGGTTGCCAGGAATAATTCTTGTTCATCCAGCTTTTTCTTTCTTGCCATATAACCCCTCATTTATTCGATTTAACGTTCATTATACCGAAAAGGACATACAAACAAAAGTTACAAAGTGCTAACGCCAAAAAACCTTGCCGCTATGAGCAAGGTTTTTTTGGATGTTTAGATATGGTCAGCTTCACTAGGCAGAATCCTTCGAAATGTAGAGTGCATTCATTAATTTTGTTTGAGTTGGCTGTAAGATTATCATAAGATAATTCCCCTTTCAAAGTTGGTTTTTTAGTAAATGTTTCGAATGTTTTCGTCTTGTTTGTTGCGTAATTCTTCGTACCTGTCTTCAACTAGCTGGTCATGGAGATATTCTTTCATTTGTTTGTGACGTTTGTTAATTGTGATTACGAAAAAGATTAGATTAATCGTCATATCGTCTCACCTCCTTTCAGATAGCATTTGCTGCTTCTGCCTAATGGAAGTTATTGACGTGAAAGCTGACCTCTCTCCAAACCAATATATTTCAAAACATTACCTTGTTAATTATATCCACATTTATATAAATAATCCATCATTTTTTTGCTAATATTTTTATCTTTTTAAAAAATGAAAAAACCGCCTAAATAATTAGGCGAGTTTTCCCAATCACTATTTATTCAGCAGCTGGTTGGCTGTCTCCTTGCTAATTACATCAATATCCGGATACCGGGGCTGATTTTTCATGTAATAAGCGACGGCGTAATCCCCTTTATGATGCTGATACGATACCTCAATTAACTGTTCAATTTTGTCCTTATTTTTAATGACGGTTTGATTTTTTGCTTTCAACTGGCCATTTTGATCGAGAAGATCATACACCTCTTTCGTAGAATTGATCGGTGCGATGACTGCATAATCAACATCCTCAGGCATCACTTTCACTTGATTGAGGACCTCTCGATCAGAAAGCCATTTATTTATTTGTTTATAGGACTTTTTCCATGAGGCTGCGATATATGTTTGATCTTTATACATGATCTCGATTCCGCCAAATGCTTTTTCAGGTGACGTCATTTCTTTCGGGCTTTCGTTTTTCATTTCCATTTTCAATATCGCGATAAACTCTTCCATCTCTTTTTGATTAGTTAGAGAGTATTGTTTGTTAATAGAATACCTGGAGGAAAGGACGATCCGATTCATATCCTGCTGACTGTTTTCTCTAAGCAGAGGATAGAAGTTCTCTTTATATTCTGCCGTTTTTGCCAGCTGCTCCATCAGCTCTTTATATAATGATTCCGGTATCTCGTATTCTCTAATTAATTGTTTCCCGTTTTCCAATTGATAGGCCAAGGCAAGATGACTGCTATTATGACCTGGTGCAGGGGAAGAAGCTGATTTTTCATGCATCGCTATGATATTTTTTACATTGACTGGATCTTCAAAAAAGTAAGACTGGTTGATCGTTTTGTAGTCTTCTGTACTGAAATCCTCTGTCATAAAGTGAATGTGCTCTGCCACATAAACTTTTTTTACATCCGTAACCGCAGGTATGTTTCGTTCAAAGCTTCCGCCTGCGACCTGAATGATGGCCACTATAGCTGTAGATGATAACAAGAAGAACAGCAGTCCTCTCCACTTCTTCAACACATAGACAGATTTATCAACGATCATCCGAGCGATAAAGTAGCCAATGCTGGCAAATGATAGAGCACCTGCTAAGATCCAAGGAGAGCTTTCTTCTACACTGCCAAAATACAGACTTCCAATAAGCATGGAGCAAAACGTAAATCCATAGATGAACAGCGGCTGCATTTTTCGAAAGGCAATGGCTTGAGAAGCAGCTTCTGTCGCCCGTTTCTTATAGAGAAACAAACCAGCTGCAGCAAATATTATCGCCAGTCCCCCATATATACTCCATTCCTGGAGAGTAAATGGATGTTCAATCGATTGATAAAGACGGAAGAATAGGATAAATTGCTCCAAGCTTTCATTCAGATAATAATTGTATGCAAACCCCTTCAATAAAAACTTTAAATTAAAGATCAACAGCATCGAAATCCCAGCAGGAAGCATAAAGATCATCAGCGTAAAAAATGCTTGTATAATCGACAGCCCAGTAAGCATTCCTGCAAACACAGCTGCTGAAAAGACAACTACGTTCCAAAATATTGTAAATAAGCTCCAATTTAATAATTCAGCAGAAGAAAAAAACGAGACATCAATCATCATTTGCAAAATACCTGTGATGACTGCAATAGCGGCAACAGGCATAACCATCATCAGCACACCTGCCGCAAAAAACTGAATAAACAATTCGTATCTGGAAACGGGCAGACTGTGCATAAAGTCAGCAGATGATTTCACATGTAAATATCGATAAGTAAAGATGGCTAATGCGATAGGAAAGGCGATGATCAGCATGCTTTGTATTTCAGGTGACAGAGCAAAAACAGTTTCCGATTGAAAAGCAAAAATCCAATCTTTGCTTGCGTTCATCATAATCATTTGGAGCGGTATTGCAAAAAACAGAAGCAAAAAATACAGAACGCTTATAGAGCTTATTGCTTTTGATTTGTGTTTCATTAATCCTTTATTAAAAAATAACGTGGCCAACTGCATATCCTGCTTCCTCCATTTCATAAGCAAAAATTTCTTCTAACGTAATGGGCAGCACATCCATTAACAGCGGCTGAAATGAAGCAGCATCAGCAAGAATCTTCTTTTCTTTCCCTTTAACTAAACATAAGTGCACACTGCCGCGCTCTTCATGATGAAGCACTCTCAGCTTGCTGAAGAACCCATCAGGAACCTTTCCCTTAAAGGCGATCTGAATTTTATGCATCCCCGATTTTAGGTCATCCAGTTCTCTTGTAAGCAGTAATTCTCCATTATGCAAGATGGCAATATGGTCACAAATGTCTTCTAACTCACGCAAATTATGTGAAGAGATCACAATCGTCATTCGACGTTCAGCTACATCTTCCATAAGCAGCTGCTTTACTTTCTTTCGCATGACCAGATCTAGACCGTCAAGCGGCTCATCCAACAATAAATAGTCTGGCATACAGGAAAGTGTGAGCCAAAAAGCAGCCTGGCGCTTTTTTCCTTTGGACAACTGATGGAGCTTAGTAGTTAGAGGAAGAGCAAACACAGCCCCCAGTTCATTAAAGCGCTCCTGATTCCAGCTTTTGTACATTTCTCGATAAAATTCTGCCATCTGGCCAATTGTAGACTGCCCAAAAAAATAGGGTATGTCCGGCATAAACATAACAGATTGTTTTAAATGAGGTGTGTCACTTATTGATTCTCCATCTACAAGCACCTCTCCGCTGGTTGGCATTAAAATCCCAGAAGCAAGCTTTAGCATGGTCGTTTTGCCGGCTCCATTTGACCCAAGCAATCCGAAAATGGAGCCTCGTCCGATCTGTAAATCCATCTCTTTTAATGCTTGTGCCCGGCCAAAGTGCTTGCTGACTTTCTTCATGTCAATCATTCCGATCCTCCCCTTTCATCTCTTTTTCTGCTTGATCGGCTAACTGCTCAATTTCTTTTTTGCTCAACCCAAGAAACATGGCTTCTGATATTAGTTTTAATAGCTCTGCTTTCATTTGCTCCACCTTCTGCTCATTCACAGATTTTATTTGCTTTTTCACAAAGCTCCCTTTCCCAGGAAGCGAATAAATAAATCCTTCTCTTTCTAATTCTCGATAGGCTTTTTGAATGGTGTTTGGGTTAATGGCCAATTCCTTCGCCAGCTGCCGGACGGAAGGCAATTGATCATCAGGCTCATACACTTCATACATGATCATTTCTTTAAACTTTTCAATTAGCTGCTCATATAAAGGCTGCCTGCTTCTCATATCTAAACTAAACATGTGGTCCCTCCTTCCTTCTTTCGTACTAACTGTATTAATATAAATAATACAGTTAGTACACTAAAATATGCAACTATTTTTTGGAAAATAAAAAAATGCCCTCAAAAAGGACATTTTAAATGAATGCTTCATAGTATATATGCTGCCAGCGCCCGCTGAACATCGAATATGCTGTCATCTTTTCTAAATTGTTTAGCGATCGGCTCATCGCCGCCTGCGATCCAAATTAACAGTTCTGCTTCTAAATCGAATGTCCCAGCTGTCTGCACACTAAAATGAGTGATGCTGCGGTAAGGAACTGAATGGTATTCCACTCTCTTCCCGGTTACTCCTTGTTTATCTATCAAGATCAGACGCTTATTCGTAAAAACAATTAAATCTCTCAGGATCTGAAAAGCTCTTTCAATCGTTTCACCTTCAGCAACAATTCTTTCTAAATATTTTTCTACTACTTTGATATCTGCCTCAGTAGCATTTCCAATTAACCCGTCAAATATTCCCACTTTATGCACCTCTTTTATCCTTCATTTAATCAATTGTCTAAAATACATCCTCTACCGCTTTTCTTAATAAGTTGATGCTGCGGTCAAGGTCTGTCTTGACTTGTTTTTTATAAAGTTTTGCTTTTTCATAATCATCGAATTGATAAATAACGACTTCTTTATATTTCGCGCCTTCTTGCAATTTTTTGTGCCGCTTTAGTATTCCGTCATCAATTAGTTCATGGAGCGATCGATAGATTTCTGAGTGGTTCGGCTCATAGCCAAATTGTTTAAATGCA
Organism: Bacillus ectoiniformans; assembly: GCF_016908875.1. Classification (GTDB taxonomy): domain Bacteria; phylum Bacillota; class Bacilli; order Bacillales; family Domibacillaceae; genus Bacillus_BX; species Bacillus_BX ectoiniformans. The sequence goes on from NZ_JAFBES010000011.1 coordinate 98,912, forward strand.
GCTTTCAATTCATCCATCGCTTGCATGCCATACAGCCGATTTTCTTCTACGAATTTAATCATGAATAACTTGATAAAAGCTCGCTGTTTAATCAAAAATTTCCCTTCGCCTCTTGGCATTTTCTTCACCCCGCTTGGTTTTCCCTTAATGACCGGGAAGTATGTTATTTCTAGTTTATCAAATATATGGTCAGTGAACTAATGTTTTATTCTAAATTTGAATTTTGCACATTATGTAATAATAAAAACACCCTCGTTTTAGGGTGTCGTTATTGTAAATATTTAGAGGTTTGATTAATGATATTTCTAAGTTCTTTAGAAGACTCTTGATACATTTGCTTTGCCTTTTCACAGTCAGTTGCCAGGGCAAAACCCTCTAATTCCGCTTCTAATTTCTTTAAATTTGCGAGCAGCAATGGCCTTTCTTGTATCGTCGGAACTTTAAGCTGATCATCATAAAGATCGACTGTCAGTTCTCCGGTTGCAGTGATTTGGCCAAGAAATACGTTTTCAATTGTTACATTCATCGACGCAAGCTGTTCATCCAGCCACTCTTTTGTTTTACCGCTTAACTGCAGAGCACTAAGTATTAATCGTCCGTCCATGATCACAGATTCTGGTTCTTTTTGAATCATAGACGGAAGATTCGCATCTTGACGGGTTAACGGTCTTTTATCCTTTTTTAGTAACGCGTTTAAGCTGCCGTCTTCTTCTAGAATGGCAAATTCGACATCTGCTACATGAAAAATATCTTTTTTACGCAGTAATGAAAGCAATTCATCCGTTGAATATTTTTCTCTCTTTAAATTTTCCTCTAACACTTTTCCATCTTTAATAAAAACTGTCGATTCTCCTTCAATGATTTTTCTCATCGACCTGCTTTTTAATGCAATATAGCCTGCGGCAAGCGGAATAAGCCCCCAGACCATAACGGCTGCTAATCCATCAGCCACTTCTCTTTCCCGGCTCATAGACACTTCCGCAGCAATACTTCCAATCGTGATCCCGGTAATATATTCAAAGAAAGACAGCTGCGAAATTTGCCTTTTTCCCATTACTTTTGTTACCACAAATAATACAAAAAGAAAAGCCGCTGACCGTATGATGACTTCTATCCAGTGAGGCATAACCGCGCCTCCTTTCGCTAGGTATTTCTATATTCCGGCTCTTCATTTTCAAGTTCAAGGATTCGCTTGTTTAATTGATCCGCTACTTCAGTTAAAGACATCATACACTCATGAAACACAGCTTTTGATTCAGAATCTAATGATTGCAAAGCTAGTTTGCTAAAAACTGCTTCGGCATGTTTAATACCTGCACAGCAAGATCGAACGTCTGATACAACCGTCATATTTTTTCTCCTTTACGGCAAGTTTTCAAATGAGACCGCATGTGCAATGCACGGAATGGAATCATTTTGCTGAAAAGACAGCGGTGAAAGCAAAGCACCAGTTGCTACAAGAAGCATTCTGTTTATTTCACCCTTTTTCATGCGATTGAGCAGATGGCCATAACCGACAACAGCCGAACATCCTGCTCCGCTTCCACCGGAAAATACAGGCTGACTCTCCTTGTAAATCATAAGGCCACAATCTTGAAATTGTCTGTCAGTGATTGCAAAGCCTCGATCATTCAGCATCTCTAAAGCGATTTGGCGCCCGATTGCCCCTAAATCTCCGGTAACAATTAAGTCATAATAAGACGGATCTTTATTTAAAGAAGTGAAATGATCAATGATGGTGTCCACAGCTGCCGGAGCCATAGCTCCTCCCATATTAAATGGATCTGTCAGTCCCATATCAATGACCTTGCCAATTGTGGCAGTTGTTATGGATGGGCCATCTCCCGAAGTACTTACAACCGCAGCACCGGCGCCGGTAACCGTCCATTGAGCAGTCGGCGGTTTTTGCCCGCCATATTCAGTCGGATAACGAAACTGTTTTTCAACCGCTGCATTATGGCTAGAGGCGGCTGTTAACACATAGTTTGCGGCTTGGCTATTAATAAGCAAAGCACTCAGTGCCAGTCCTTCCATTGAAGTAGAACAGGCTCCAAACAAACCGAGATAAGGAATCGCAAGTGTTCGAGCAGAAAAACTCGTTGGCGTAATTTGATTAATAAGATCGCCGCCAAGAAAGAACTCGATATCCTGCTTTCTCAATTCCACTTTTTCAATTGCATGCGTACAAGCTTCTTCGATCAGTTTTCTATGCGCCTTTTCATATGAATCCTGCCCAAGCCATAAGTCCCCATGCAATGCATCAAAATCTGCAGCCAATCTGCCGTTTGCCTCGAACGGACCGCCAACGGCTCCTGTTGAAATAATGACGGGTTTTTTGTCAAACACCCATGTACGATGTTTCTGCACATCTACACCTCCAGATGGCTTTAGGCAATTGATGCGGTTTATGAATGGCAGACCCTTCATATCCTTTTCAATTGCCTAGGTTTTACTTTTATTTAGCTGTTTTTATACTGAGGTTCTTCATTTTCAACTTCTTGCAAACGCGGCTGCAGGCTGTCAATAACTGCCTGTGTCTGTTCCGCAGCTGTCTGAAATAATTGCTTAGCTTGCTGATTATCTGTTGCAAGCCCGAAACCTTCTAAGCTAGCCTGAGCACTTTTTAGTCCTGACATTGTTTGTTTTAAATCATTGATTACAGTCATTTTGTCTCCTCCATTCTTGTTCTATATTAGAATGTACACATGACCTACAAAATATTTTGGAAATTTCTCGCAAATAAAACCACGCCCGAACCAATGGCGTGGTTTAAGATGATTTTATCCATTTCTATTTATTCATTAATAAGTCGTCAGATTCAAGAGTTTTTGGAACGTATACACACCTCTTTTTAATGTAGCTGTGTCTTCGTAGTGCTCATCAAAATCAGCCGTATACTCAGCCCCTTTATTCTCCCAGAGTGTATGGAAATATTGATCGACGTCTTGAACAATTTCTTTATCGTTCGGAGCAGTGATCTGCACATCTGATTCTAAGTTAAAATCACCGATATTTCTTGCGGTGAAGTTAGCTGATCCACTGATGATGGTCGACTCCTGCTCTCCTTTTATATAAAGCATTTTAGCATGGAACTGCTCAGGTGTTGGAGCGAACCAGCGAATATTGATCTTTCCATCTGAATCTTCCTTTAACTCCTCGCTCATTGGAATATTAGGGAGCCCATTCTTTTTCTGGCCAAAAGAATGTTTATTCGTATCCATAATGATATTTGTTTTAGCGCCCCGGTTAGCCGCATCGGTTAGAGCATCTACAATATCCCTGTCGGCAAGATAAAAAATAGCGACCCAGATTTCATCTCCTTTTTTGGAGTTATTGATTTCTTTCACTAACGCGTTTTCTATTTTATTTTCCGTAAGCAGCCGGACTTTAATGTCTCCTCGTTCAGCTGGCTTCTTCACTTTTTCAGGAAATTCAACTTCTCTCCTTGTATTTGCTGCTGCTTTTTCCGAAACTAACATATCATTGACCAGCACATTTTTCACTTCGAAAGCCACATTTGTGAATTCCGCACTGGCATCATGAGGGTTGGCAGAACTGATCATCGCTGTTTTTTCTGTCGTAATGGTTTTTCTGTGATTGGCTTTCACGTTAAATATTTTTAAATAAGACCGCAATGTCATATCAGGAGCCGTTTCTGCCAATGCATTAGGAATCCAGCCGTTTCCGCTTTGTCCAAACCATTGAAAAAACATTCTCCATACTCCGCTGTATACAGGTGTAGAATCACGCAGCGGGTCCGTATTTGTCAAAACTACTTCAATTCCCGCTTTTTTCATTTGTTCGAATTGCGGCACTTCGTGAGATAAATAAGAAGTGTTGACCTCATCTGAAATAAAAATCACTTTCATATCAGGGTTTGCTTTCTTCTTCTCGATCAGCTTTTTAGTAATTTTATCAGTTATAGCAGGATATTCTTTCTTTTTTTCGTGGTAGGAATTAAACAAGAAATAATCGAGGACAATAAACTCGTCTGCTTCATCAATAATCTCGAGTGTCCGTTTAAAAATTTGATCTGTAAACTTCTTTTCCCCATTCTTTTCGCCTGTCACATTATAATAAAAATCCACTTGGTCATCATTTACACGATACGTATCACTTTGATAAGAGATATTTTCCGGGATTGGCTTGAAATAATGCCAGAGCATAGTGACGGTATAAATACTAAGCACAACAATCGTAAATACTTTCCATTTATTAAAATTTCGTTTCTTCATCTTCATCCACTGACCCTTCCTCTATTCTTGTTACTGTATTCCCCGGAATTCGCTGGATGTAACAGGAAGATTACAACAATCTAACCAAAGTCTTAACTATTTTTTATATCATTAAAAAAAGGTGCCAGTAACGGCACCTTTTAGGGTTATTTAACGGTTCAATGCCTCTGCATTGCTCCATTGCTTTTTTTCTTTTCTTAATTTCGCTTCAGCAAGTGTTAATACAGCCGCTAGAAGAAAGAATATGCTGGATAGCTGGAATAAGTGAGCTGTTTCGGTAAATTGAGCGATGATTCCAAACACGAGCCCGCTTAGGCCAATTCCTAAATCAATGGCAGAATAAAACATACCATTGGCTGCTCCGCGCCGGTGCTGGGGTGTTTCTGAGAGCACCCACGATTGCAATGTCGGAATCAAAGATCCGAATCCGGCACCGAACATGATACCTGAGATCACTACAAAGACAATAGAAGTGGCCAAGGATAGAATCCACATGGCAATGAATGTTAAAAATGAACATATAATAATGATCCGTTTCGGTCCGTGCCGATCAAAATATTTGCCAGCGATAGGCCGGATCAATGTAGCAACAATGGCGTTACATAAGTAGAATAAAAAGATTTGATCCAGGCCCCGTTCTTCACTGAATATAATGATGAATGTGACAACCGTTCCATAGCCAAACGTGGCAAGCAGAGTAATAAATGCGGGATACCAGGCTGCTTTCTCAATTAAGGATGCAAAGAAAGAAAAAGGAACATCTTCTTTTTTTGTTTTTAAAACCGCATCAGGTGTTCGATAGCTAACAATAGACAAGAATCCGATCGCCAATAATCCAAGACCGGCAGAGACAGCGATCATCACTGGAAATGGCGCGTTCTGATATAAAAAGATGCCAAGGCTTGGAGCAATAATCATTCCAACAGTCATGGATAAACCAAAGTAGCCCATCCCTTCTCCTAAGCGGGAATCAGGCACAATATCCACCGCTGCCGTTCCATTGACAGTCGTGGAGACTCCCCAGACAATCCCATGGACAAAGCGCATAGCCAGCAAGAAAAAAATGATGCTAGTTACAGGATACACAAGTGTAATCAATAAAAGTGATACGGCTCCTAAGACTACGAGCATTTTTCGCTCCTTGTAAGCAAGCATGCTGCCGATATAAGGACGGCTGATAATCGCCCCAATGGAAAAAAGCGTCGTTACCAGTCCGACTTCCAATGGAGAAGCCCCCATATCCTTAAAATAAGGCGGCAATGTCGGGATCAGCATTTGAAACGACATGAAAATAAATAAGTTACCGATAATTAATAAGAGAAACGACCGAGTCCACAGCGGTTCTTTATAAGATGATTGATTCACATACATAACCTCTTTCATTGTACCTTTCGATTGACGAAATAAATCTCTATGCGTTTCATTGTATCACGTATGAAGGGAATGCCGCAGATATAATGACTTTATTTCTGTTTGTTGTTTTAGCGGAAATATTTCTAATAGTTTTTATTTTCGATATGATAAAATAATACGGTACATAAATCATGGAAACACTAGCAGGAGGTCTCATTCATGTCGATTCAATTTTCAAAACGAATGGAGGCATTTGCCCCATCGATATTCAGCGAGTTGAAAGCTTACAAGTTACAAAAACAAGCTGAAGGAAAAGAAATCATTGATCTTAGCCTTGGCAGTCCTGATCTGGCACCTGCAGATCCGATTCGTGAAGAACTTTCTAAGCAAGCAGCGGATAAAGATCAATACGGCTATACTCTTTCAGGGACAAAAGAATTTCATCAAGCGGTTGCAGATTACTATGGGCGAGTTTATCATGCCAAGCTTGACCCTGATACTGAAATTATTCAAGTGATGGGCTCACAAGAAGGACTTGTTCACCTTCCCATGGTGTTTGCTGACAGCGGAGACACCATTCTTGTCACAGACCCCGGTTATACAGCGTACGAAACTGGACTCGCGGTAGCAGGAGCTAAACCTTACTATATGCCGCTTTTAAAAGAAAATGGCTTTCTTCCAGATTTGGCATCTCTTCCGGAAACAGTGGCCAAAGAAGCGAAATTAATGATTATAAATTATCCTGGCAATCCTGTACCAGGACTTGCGGACGAATCATTTTTTAAAGAAGTCATTTCATTTGCCAAAAAATACAACATTGCTGTTCTGCATGATGCCGCTTACTCGGAGTTTTATTTTGACGGAAGAAGCCCTTTAAGCTTTTTAGCTGTTGAAGGTGCAAAGGAGATCGGCATGGAGATCAATTCTTTGTCCAAAAGCTTTAGCTTGGCTGGCGCCCGCATCGCCTACATTGCCGGTAATAGTGAAATGATTCAAAAGATCGGCCAATTAAAATCCAATTTGGATTATGGTGTTTTCCAGCCGATTCAGGCAGCTGGAATTGTCGCTTTAAATCATGCGGAAGTCATAGGTGAATTTGTAAGGACCACTTTCGAGGAACGCAGAAATGTGCTGATTGAGGAATTAGCGAAGGTCGGCTGGCACGTGGATAAGCCTTCAGGCGGGATGTTTGTATGGGCTCAAATTCCAGAGGGCTGGTCGTCTCGGGAGTTTGCGTTTGCCGCCATCGATCATGCCGGTGTCGTGATGGTGCCAGGTCCTGCATTTGGCGCGAACGGTGAAGGCTATGTCCGAATTGCGCTAGTTCAGCCTGCAGAAGTGTTAAAAACTGCTGCTAAACGTTTAGGTGCAGTTGTTTCTATAAAACCATAAATGAAGCGCCCAAGTTTTCCTGGGCGCTTTTACTTATTTTAGACGATGCTTTATTTTCAGCGTTTCCGGTGCCATTTTAACAATCAGCTGAAGCATAAACGTAAAGACGGTTAAATCATCCAGCACACCGATGAAAGTGAAAAAATCAGGAATGAAGTCAAGCGGTAAAAGAAAGTAACCGGCTATGACTCCAATCGACAATAATTTTTTTACAATAGAAACTTCTGGGCTGATGAAAAAGTCTTTTAAGAATGGAAGAGACTTTCTTATATTTAAAAGAAATTTAATTCGTTTCCAAAAACGCCACATAACAGGCCTCCTAAATTTAAGCTTGTCTATTATACGGAACGGCCCTCTAGCAGGTTTCAAAAAAATTCCGTCGTATTTTGTCTGAATATTTACAAAATTAATAATTGAATTTTAATAACTTACTTGTTATGATGGATTGTGAAAACGCATACATAATTAATCAGCTTGGACTCTCACCTCTCGTAAACTTGTATGCTATTAAAGGAGGAATTGGATGAGCTCTGTTGCAACGCCGTTAAAAGAAAAAGTTGAAGCCTTTCTAACTGGTACGAAGAAACTTTTCATTAATGGACAATTTGTTGAAAGCACAAGCGGTCAAACATTTGAAACTCCAAACCCAGCGACCGGAGAGACACTCGCTGTCGTATCTGAAGCAAGATATGAAGATATTGATTTGGCTGTAAAAGCAGCCAGACAAGCATTTGATCAAGGTCCTTGGCAAAAAATGAGCGCAGCTGAGAGAAGCCGGCTGATTTATAAGCTAGCAGATTTAATGGAAGAAAATAAAGATGAACTGGCTCAGCTCGAAACGCTTGATAACGGGAAGCCGATTCAAGAAACATCGAATGCAGATGTTCCGCTGGCCATCGAGCATTTACGATATTATGCCGGCTGGTCGACGAAGATTGTCGGACAAACCATTCCTGTCGCCGGTCCTTACTTTAACTATACCCGTCATGAAGCAGTCGGGGTCGTCGGTCAAATCATCCCTTGGAACTTCCCGCTTTTAATGGCGATGTGGAAACTCGGTGCAGCACTTGCAACAGGCTGTACAGTGGTGTTAAAGCCTGCGGAACAAACACCGCTTTCCGCTCTTTACTTAGCCGAATTAATTGATCAGGCAGGTTTCCCTCCTGGCGTGATTAATATTGTGCCTGGATTTGGCGAAAGCGCCGGACAAGCTTTAGTTGACCACCCTCACGTCGACAAGATTGCTTTTACCGGCTCTACTGAAGTCGGCAAGCTGATTATGGAACGAGCGTCAAAAACATTAAAGCGCGTGACACTGGAACTCGGAGGAAAATCACCTAACATTATTCTACCGGATGCTGATTTAACGAAAGCCGTTCCGGGCGCTCTGAATGGCGTCATGTTCAATCAAGGACAGGTATGCTGTGCAGGCAGCCGGGTCTTTATCCAGAAAAAGCAGTATGACAATGTAGTTGCGGACATGGTAACTCATGCGAAGAAAATCAAGCAAGGTGAAGGATTGAATCGTGAAACACAAATTGGTCCACTCGTATCCACTGAACAGCAAAAGCGCGTGCTCGGCTATATTGAAAAGGGTGTAGGCGAAGGAGCGGAATTAGTAGCAGGAGGCTCTAACCCGTTTCAGCAAGGTTATTTTGTGGAACCGACGATCTTTGCCAATGTCGAGGATGACATGAGCATTGCGAAAGAAGAAATTTTCGGTCCGGTTATTTCCGCCATGCCTTATGAGGATTTAGATGAACTAATTGCTAGAGCCAATGACTCGCTATATGGACTGGCTGCAGGCGTCTGGACGAAAGATGTGTCTAAAGCTCATTATATCGCCAACAATTTACGAGCTGGAACAGTTTGGGTCAACTGCTATAACGTATTTGATGCAGCTTCCCCGTTCGGCGGCTATAAGCAGTCGGGGCTGGGAAGAGAAATGGGTTCCTATGCTTTAAATAATTATACAGAAGTAAAAAGTGTGTGGGTTTCAATGAATTAATTCACTTCTTCTAGATAGAAGCCGTTGTCATCATGGCTTCTATCTTTTTTTGATGAATAAACGAAAATCAGAAAATCATGTGATTTCCTTTAGGTTTTCTATATAATGAAATATGTATATTATTTGAAGAATAGCAGGCTTTACGCTTGCTGATGAAGTAATGAAGGATGATTATGGTATGAACTTAAAAACGAAACAAATAAAACTTTCAACATTCCAGCTGATTGTTTTGCTCTATTTCATTGGGGCTTTACTCTCTACTAGCTTGCTTATGCTGCCCGTGTCGCAAAAACCCGGCGTCGACCTCTCATTTATTGATGCCTTATTTATTGCCGTCAGTGCACTCAGCGTGACAGGCTTAACATCTGTAGCCACTGTAGACACATTCAGTACAGTTGGCTACTTTTTCATCATGTTTATTCTTCAAGTCGGCGGAATTGGCATTATGACATTAAGCTCCATCATCTGGCTTTTGGTGGGCAAAAAAATCGGTATGCGAGAACGGCATTTAATCATGGCAGACCAAAACCGGACGGACCTCTCAGGTTTAGTTAAGCTGATGAGAGATATCTTTTTGTTAATTCTTGGAATTGAAGCTGTGGGCGCTCTTATATTAGGTACATATTTTATGCAGGATTACGAAACGGCCAGCGAAGCTTTTCTTCACGGCTTATTCGGTTCGATCAGCGCAACGACAAATGGCGGATTTGATATTACAGGACAATCACTTGTGTTGTATGCAGACGATTATTTCGTACAATTTATTAATATGATATTAATTATTCTTGGTGCGATTGGTTTTCCCGTCTTAATTGAGATTAAAAATTATTTAACCCACCGCGGTACGTATCCTTACCGTTTTACACTTTTTACGAAGCTGACTACGACGATGTATGCGATTTTAGCCGTTATAGGAACAGCAGGAATTTACCTGTTAGACCGCAAGCATTTTTTTGCGGATAAAACTTGGCATGAATCCTTTTTCTATTCTGCTTTTCAGTCCATTGCGGCTAGAAGCGGCGGATTGACTACTATGGATTTAAATGAATTTTCAGCCTCTACCTTGCTTTTGATTTCTACACTTATGTTTATCGGCGCCTCACCGAGCAGCGTAGGCGGCGGACTTAGAACCACCACTTTTGCAATTGCCATGTTAAGTGTGTATTTTTTTGCAAGAGGGAAAAACACAATTAAGATCTTTAATAGGGAAGTGCACCCTATCGACATCCATCGTTCGTTCGTTGTTGTTACGACCGGCTTTTTTATTTGGGGCGCTTCTATCATGCTGCTCTCTTTTCTAGAGCCTTCCTTGCCTCTATTAAGCATCATATTTGAAGTGTCTTCAGCTTTCGGTACAACAGGCTCTTCACTTGGCATTACGCCTGAGCTTGGCACTCCGGCAAAATTAGTAATTATCTGCTTAATGTTTATCGGCCGAATCGGGCTATTTTCACTCTTGTTCATAATTCGGGGCCGAGTCATTAAAGATGGATTCTCCTATCCGAAAGAACGTTTATTAATTGGTTAAATCAAAACCACCAGTGTGAACTGGTGGTTTGCTCTGCGGCTGAAAGCCTCTCTTACCGGCCTCGGCCTTAAAGGCCCGCTGAAAGGGTTTCCC
>NZ_JAFBES010000012.1 GCF_016908875.1 Bacillus ectoiniformans
CTTTATCCTACCATGAAGTGAGGATTTTTTTATACCTCGCTTGAAGCTCTTTAGAACCCCCGGCATAGCCAGGGGTTTTCAAAACCATAAAAAAACCGCTGCCAAGGAGAATTCCTCGGCAGCGGTTTGAGTAAGCACTCAATCTTATTTCGCAAATCGGCCGCGCAAGCGCATTAATTCACGATTTAAGTTAGGATCTTTTTGGAAGGCTGCTCGGCCATGCAGCCAGAACAGGTTATTGACCATGACTAAGTCACCTACAGGCAATTTCAATTCAATGACACTCTTATCGTTTTCCATTGAATCAGACAGACCTTTTAAATACTCAGCTTCTTCAATTGTTTCTGTGTATACGAATTGATCAATGAAACAAATGCAAGGCTTATTATTATCTTTAAAAAATGTTGTTCTTTGAACTTCTTGATCTACGTTTTTACTTCCTGGCGCTTTATAAGTAAACTCGTGAGATGCAAGTGGATGATTCGAATATTTACCCATCTCTTCCCAATCATCTAAATGCAATAAACGAGACTCTCCGCCAACAGCATTTTCTTCCTTCATCTTCATCATTAACAGCCAGTCAGTTGGCTCGTCAACAAATGTTCCGTCCGTGTGAAGCGTGAATAAACGGTAGGCTTGGCGTAAATAAGAATCACTATTGTCCGTATCTTGAACAGTAAATCTAGCATAATATTTCTTAGACATCGCATCAAAGTTCGGTAAGCCAATCAGGTGTGTGATCGCTGTTGCAAACATCACATATTCCTCTGTATCTTCCGTTAATCCTTTCATACCTACTGTGTAGCCGCCTGTTTCACGATCGTGAAGAATTCCTCTGATGATTTCACCGAATTCTTCTCCTACTAATTGCTGTAAATAATTAGCGATAATATGGCGCATATAAGGAGTATATTCCAAACGCTGAACGGAAACATCTTCTTCCTTCAGCTTAGTTAAGAATTCTTCAATCACATGTGCACTGATTTCAATATGGTACATACGGTTGCTTTGCGGGTGAGGCATCACCTCGTAAGCTTGTGTTTTTTGTACGAATTTCATTACCTTTTGATCAACTGCGTTCATGATAAAACCTCCTGAGTGTGTAGTTTAGGCTGTTAATGAAATCGAACAATAAAAATAGCCAGCTACACTATGAACGGACGGACCCCATAGTATAACTGGCTATTATTTACTTCACTGCTCTACGGCAATAGAGTCATAGTAAATATTTCAGTCATTGAAATTTTATTTTCGATTGTATAACAGCTTAGTTTATATGATATTATCCACGTTTATGAAAAGGCACTTTTCAAAAGGTGAATATATATGTTAAATAACTACTGTCATTCTATCATCATCTTTTATACTAGTCAATGTTTTTGAAATATTTAGTTTATTATTCTTCTTTTTTTCTTTCATTTTTAATTTGATGGAAGTGAAGATCCAAGTCTTTCAACGCAGCTATTAACGCGTTCGTTGCTTTCCCGCGATAATATTTCTGGATATATTCAATCGGCTGATCAATCCCGTCATTTAAACTAATTCCTTTCAGTAACTGACCAATGAAGGCTCTGCCATGGTCGGTCGCAAGCGTACAGGATGCTTCTAATATCACTCCATATTTAATATCAACTTCAGCAGTAATCGTTAAAGTATCAAACACGCTTTTAGCTGCCATGCCTTGAGGAAGCCTTGCATGACCGGCGATAAACATCGTATTTAAATTAATCATCTATTTTCCCCCGCTTTCTCCTGATCAATTATACCGTCGCCATAAGCAAATGATTCTGTACCGGAATTTGGCTGACCACTTCTTTGCCGATTTCAATCGAGGCCGTCGCAGCCGGTGATGGAGCGTTACAAACATGCACACTTCGTTTTCCTAATATAATATGGAAGTCATCGACAAGTCCGCCATCATCTTTTAAAGCTTGAGCCCGAACTCCTGCAGGGCCAGGTACAAGATCACTCTCTTGAATTTCAGGAATCAATTCTTGCAGACTTTCAACAAATTTAGCTTTGCTGAAAGAACGCGCCATTTCATCCATTCCTTCTTTCATATACTTCGATGCCAGCTTCCAAAAACCTTTATATCTCATGACTTCAGAAAAATCAGCTAAGTTAAAGTCTGTTTTCTTATACCCTTCTCGTTTAAAGCTCAGAACCGCATTTGGTCCTGCATCAACTTCTCCTCCGATCATGCGCGTGAAGTGAACGCCAAGGAAAGGGAAGTTAGGGTTTGGAACTGGATAAATCAAATGCTTTACCAAATGTCTTTTTTCAGGCTTCAGTTTAAAGTATTCTCCGCGGAAAGGAACAATTTTCATATCGGTCTTATACCCAGCCGCTTTTGCGACACGATCGCTATGCAGCCCGGCACAGTTAATGACCATACGCGCTTTAAATGTTTCCTTCGCTGTTTCAATCGTTACTTCATCGTCCGTTTCATAGATCTTCTCTACTTTTGTACCTAGCTTGATGACGCCGCCTTTCGAACGAATGATGTCACCAAATTTCTCACTGACTTGGCGGTAATTCACAATACCAGCCATCGGTACTCGAATCGCAGCTAACCCTCTTACATGCGGTTCAATTTCTTTCAGTTCGCCGCTTGTAATATGCTGAATAGCCAGCTCATTTTCGAGCCCTCTTTTATAAAGCTGATCAAGCAGCGGCAGCTCTTCCGATTTCGTTGCCACGATCACCTTCCCGCAAATATCATGTTCTATATCATGCATTTGGCAAAATTCCGTCATCGACTGACTTCCTTTTTTTGCGAATCGAGCTTTAAAGCTTCCTGGTTTGTAGTAAATACCTGAATGAATAACTCCGCTGTTATGGCCTGTTTGATGTTCAGCCAATCGCTCTTCCTTTTCTATTAGCAGCACTTTTGCATTTGGATATTTTTCATACAATGCCATTCCTGTTGATAAACCAACAATTCCCCCGCCTACTATTGCAAAATCAAACATCTTAACCCCTCCAATAAATGTTTAGTGTTACTCATTCTCTTTCTCCCCTTGCAACTGGTTCATATAATCAATTAAATTGTTCTTTGTCCGTAAAATGTGATATTCAACAGCCGTCCTGAGTTCTGCTGCATCGCCACGCATGACCGCTTCATAAATGAGCCGATGTTCCCTTTGAGTTTGCTGATAGTAATCGGCCAATAAGCTGGGTGCGATCGGCGACACCCCTAAATTTTCAACCATATTATGGACTCTAGTCCACGGACAGCCTTTTCTCAATTTTTTATGGAAACGGTTATTTAATTGAATGTATTCATCATTTGTTTCATCTGATAAATGCAAAGTTTCCATCTTAATCAGAATGTCCTTCAGTTCTTCTTTGTCATCGCGCGTTAAGAAAGGCAAAGACTTTTCAACAGCCAGCCCTTCAAGCAATGAACGGGTATGATAAATCTCTTCGATATCTTCACTTGTTATAGGAGTAACGACGGCTCCTTTATGCGGTTCGATCCTGACAAGTCCTTCGATTTGCAGCTGCCTAAGTGCTTCTCTTATGGGCATTCTGCTCACGTTTAACCGTGTTGCCCACTCTTCTTGGATCAATCGGTCTTCTTTTTTTAATGTTCCATCAAGAATCGCTTGCCTTAAACTTTTCGTTACATAATTTAACGTCGTTACTTTATCTGCTGCAGAGGAATACTGACTCAATCTCGTTACCTCTTTTCATCCGAAATATTTAATATTGGATACAATATTAAACTTATCATAGTCGTTCATTAAAATCAATAATAATCTGCAAATTCAGAAATAACTCTAAACACAGGGTTTTAACTAACTTTTGCAAGCATTAACACTAAAGCTATTACATTAAAATTGTATCCAATCTTTGTTAAATTGGATACAAAAAAGAGGTTCTGTCTCATTTGATATAAGACAGAACCTCTTTCATTTTTATTTAGCCGTTGATAATTTTCTTTTCCGGTTCTTCCATTACCGGTGTATATTTCATTTGTCCATTGCTGTAATTTTTTCTCATCATGAACATTAATCCAAAACCTAGTACCCACCAGCCTGCAAAAATGAACCATTCGTACGGCCATACTAATGCAGCTGGCATGCCTGGGAAGTACATAGCGATGAAACCAATGCTTAATACAAGCGCTACCCAGCCGATCCAGCTAGATTCACCAGCACGGAACGGACGAACCATGTTAGGTTCTTTCTTACGCAGCTGCACAAATGCTACTGCAACAAGGAAATATGCCATAACAATCGCTAATCCACCTGCATCAACTAACCAAACCAACATCGGACGTCCTAGTAATGGACTGACTGTCGCCAGCAACCCAATGAATAATACAGAGTTTGTAGGTGTGTGGTGTTTCGGATGAAGCTTACCAAACCACGCTGGGATCATTTTCTTCTCAGCCATTGCGTATAACACACGGCTTCCGCCGATAATAAAAGCATTCCAGCTGGTAATAATTCCGGCAACCCCGCCTAGAATTAGAACATTGGCAAACGTTTTAGAACCAAATGCAGCTGCCATTGCATCAGCTGTCGGCAACACAGAAGCGTTTAGCGTGTCTTTGTCTAACGCTACCCCAACGGCGAAGACGATCGCAACATACCATGCAATAGCAAACCCAACAGAAAGAATAAGAAGCTTTCCAATAGACTTGGCTGGTACATTCATCTCTTCAGCTGTTTGCGGAATAACGTCAAAGCCTACGAACATAAACGGAGTCATAATTAATACAGTAATAACACCCGCTGTTCCGCCAACAAATAACGGATCTGCATTAGCAAAGTCACTATTAATAGAAGCTCCAAAAATAAGCATCAAACCTATTAAAGCGATTACAATTGTCAGAATCATTTGTAACTTAGCAGCTGATTTAACCCCTAATAAGTTAATGATTGTAACAAAGATTGAACCGACTACTCCGACAAGTACCCAAGAAAGATACACATCGTATTCCATAACGGTGTACATATAGCCTACTTTATAGTTAGGAAATATATATTCAATAACCGTTGGCAATGCAACAGCTTCAAATGCCACTACTGAAATATAACCTAGTGCTAGAGCCCATGAAGCGACAAAAGCTGTTTTCCCGCCGACGCCCCTCAATACATAAGAGAGAGCCCCTCCAGCTTCCGGCATCGCAGAAGCTAACTCTGCGTATGTGAGACCAACAAACATAACCATAACTCCGCCAATAATGAAGGCAATGATCGCACCTAACGTTCCTGCCTCTTGCACCCAAGTACCAGATAACACTACCCAGCCCCAGCCAATCATTGCACCAAAAGCTAGAAATAGGATATCCACCCTTGAAAGCACCTTGTTAAAATTCTTATCCTGTTTAATAATAATCATCCCCCTTCTTCAAATAAATCTAAATTATCTGAAATATTTATAGTGAAAGGGCTGTCTTTCTTAAAAGCAGCCACTTTCACTTATCCCCTCTTGTTTGACCCGTACTATCGTTAACCCCCATAGTCCCCCAACTATAAAACGATTAAAGAAATGATGTAATAGCAACGGTTTTATAAGCTGTAAAGAATTCCACCGCTGCCTGGCCTTGTTCACGCGTTCCGGAACTTGATTCCTTCATTCCCCCAAATGGAGCCTGCGGTTCTGCTCCGCCTGTCTCTCCATTGATCTGAACCATGCCTGCTTCACTGTTTTTAATGAAGTGGAAGGCTTTATCTAGATTGGAAGTAAACAAGGAAGCACTCAAACCATACATCGTGTCATTCGCTTGATCTAAAGCCTCTTGATAATCAGCTACCTTAATGACTGCAAGCACAGGACCAAAGATCTCCTCTTTCGCAATTGTCATTTCATTGGTTACATTCTCAAAAATGGTAGGCTCGATGAAATATCCACCAGAATATTCTTCTCCTTTTAACGCCTTGCCGCCATAAAGAATATTGGCTCCTTCTTCTGTCCCTTTAGCAATATAAGAAGTGACGGTATCGAACTGCTTACTTGAAGCCACAGGTCCCATCGTCACGTCTTCCTGCATGCCATCACCGGTTTTAATCTCTTTTACTTTCTCAACCAGCTTTTCTTTAAACTGTTCGTAAATGGATTCTACGACATACACACGGCTAGTTGCTGTACAGCGCTGACCCGTTTGTTTCATCGTTCCTTCAACAGTTAATTTCGCAGCTAAATCCAGATCAGCATCTTCAAGGACAACGACTGGATTTTTGCCGCCCAGTTCCAATTGAAACTTTTTATTTGTCGCTACCGCTTTTGAAGCAATCAGCCGGCCGACTTGATTCGACCCAGTAAACGTAATCGCTGATACGTCTTTATGCTCAACAAGAGCATTCCCTACTGTGCTGCCGCTACCGTTAACTAGATTTAGCACACCTTTAGGCAATCCAGCTTTCTCGAAGACTTCCGCAATCTTCGCAGCCGTCAATCCTGTTTCCTGAGCCGGCTTCCATACAACTGTGTTCCCATAAATCAGAGCCGGTGCCATCTTCCAAATCGGAATGGCCACTGGGAAGTTCCAAGGAGTAATACATGACACAACGCCAAGTGGCACTCTCATAGAATAAAGCGTATTCTGCGGGTTCATTGAAGGAAGCAGTTCACCCATTTTCCTCATGCCTTCCTGAGCATAATAACGCAGGATCATCGCACCCCGAAGAACCTCTCCTTTCGTTTCAACTAGCCGTTTCCCCATTTCTTTCGTTGCCATTTCAGCAATGTCTTGAACATCTTGCTCTAATAGGTCTGCAGCTTTCCGCAAGATTTCTCCGCGCGCAACCGGAGACATTTCTTTCCAATTCACAAAAGCTTGCTTTGCCTCTATAATCGCTTGATCTACATCTTCTGAAGTTGAATTTTCTGTTGTGCCAACACACACCGATGGATTAGCAGGATTAAAGTGTTCGTGTTTCGTACCGGATGTTGCTGCCACCCATTCCCCGCCAACATAGTTAAGATAATGACTCACAAATGTACCCCCTTCTGCCTTAGCCTTGCTTCTTCGCGATTTCTTGTGCAATGACTTGTTCTAAAATAGAGAATCCTTTTTCTAACTGCTCTTCCGTAATCGTAACTGGCGGCAAGAATCTAAGTACATTTCCGTAAATGCCAGCACTTAGAGAAATTAAGCCTTGTTTCCAGGATTCTTGAACGATTGCTGCAGTCAATTCTTTATCAGGCGTTTTTGTTTCACGGTCTTTCACTAATTCAAACGCACACATTGGACCTAAGCCGCGAACTTCTCCCACTTCTTTAAATTTCTGCTGAAATTCATTGAATTTCGCTTGAATTTTTTCCCCAAGCCACGCGCTTCTTTCTACTAACTTCTCTTCTTCAATGACATCAAGCACGGCAAGACTCGCTGCGCAAGATACTGGACTTCCTGCAAACGTTCCGCCAAGCTGGCCAATATCAGGCGCATTCATGACTTCCGCTCTTCCTGTTACAGCACTTAGAGGCATACCGGCTGCTAAAGATTTAGACATTGTCATTAAATCCGGCTCAACACCGAAGTGTTCAATCGCAAACATCTTGCCCGTACGGCAGAAGCCTGTCTGAATTTCATCAGCAATAAACAAGATATTGTTTTCTTCACAGATCTTTTTAAGCCCTTGTACAAATCGTGCGGAAGGAACGACGAAACCGCCTTCACCTTGTACCGGCTCAATGATAACTGCACCAATATCTTCCGGTGATGCTTCAGATAAGAAGAAATCTTTGAATTTCTCAAGAATTTGATCATCCACCTGGTCGTTCGTCAGGCTGTCTTCAGAACGGTAATAGTATGGATAAGGCATACGGTACGTGTCAGTTGCAAATGGACCAAAGCCTTTCTTATAAGGAACTACCTTGCTAGTTAAGCTTAATGTTAATAAAGTACGTCCATGGTATCCGCGGTCAAAGGAAACAACACCAGGTTTCCCTGTATATTTACGAGCAATTTTGATAGCGTTTTCCACTGCTTCAGAACCGCTGTTTACAAACATCGTTTTCTTCTCAAAGTTTCCTGGTGTAAGCGCATTTAATTTTTCCGCTAGCTCAATATAGCTTTCGTAAGGTGCTACATGAAAACATGTATGGATAAACTTTGATACTTGATTTTGAATCGCTTCTACTACTTTAGGATGGTTGTGACCGATATTTTGAATGCCAATTCCACCAGCAAAATCAATGTATTCTTTTCCATTTACATCTTTAATTAGCGCACCTTCTGCTGACTCAACGTAAATTTGAGTGACATTGTAAGGCCCTCTAGGAACGGCTTTTTCTCTTCGTTTCTGTAATTCCGTTGCTTTATCAACTGTTGTTGCATCCCCATTTATCATTTTCATTTCCCCCTGATCCGTTATTTTCTGGCTAAAAAAACATAGTAAAAAGCCAGCTACATTGACGAGTAACCATAAAAGGATACATTTATCCCGCGTCAATATAACTGGCTCAAAATCTAAGGATTGCTCGCTTTTCGGGCAGAGTCAATTAGATTTGACAGTTACTAATTTTAGCTATAAAGCTCTCTTTTCAACAGTTTATAACGACTGTCTCATGATTATGATAATTAATATAGCAACGGATTTATTTATTTGTCAACAATTTTCTGAAAACACTTTAGATTTAATTAAAAGGTAATGGCCATAGCTATTTCGTCACAGTTAGGAAACTTAGGACAATGGAGACAATCCTTCCAAACTTTTTGCGGCATATCTACTTTTTCTATCACTCGGAAGCCGCATTTTTCAAAAAATGGAACTTGATACGTTAATGAAATCAGCTTTTCTACTTCCATTCTTTTGGTTTCCTCTACTATTTGCTGAACAAGCATTTTTCCCACTCCACAGCCTTTCGCATCCTCTCTTACAACAAGTGAACGAATTTCTGCTAATTGCTTGGCCAATATATGCAAACTGGCTGCCCCAACTACTTGACCATCCACGACTGCTACGGAGATCGCCTGAAGATTTTCAAATAAAGATTCACGTGTACGAGGAAGCAGCAGCCCTTGCTCTGCATACATTTTAATCAACTCATATATTTCTTCGACATCACGGACTCTTGCTTTTTGAATCGTGATCTTTTGATCTTTAATCACCATGTTGATCTCACCTTTTCAGTCAGTTTTATAGATAGTATTTTAAATGAAATACCGATCGAGATCAATCATTTATTAAATAATTAATCAATAATTTGAATAAATATTCATACTACC
Organism: Bacillus ectoiniformans; assembly: GCF_016908875.1. Classification (GTDB taxonomy): domain Bacteria; phylum Bacillota; class Bacilli; order Bacillales; family Domibacillaceae; genus Bacillus_BX; species Bacillus_BX ectoiniformans. The sequence continues at coordinate 9,185 of NZ_JAFBES010000012.1, forward strand.
CTTGACCGTTTCCATGAATCATTGTATAAATAAAACAATTACCAGCTTGATACGGGAGGGTTTCAAATGAATCACACAGAGTTATTTCCGAAAGGCTTCTATTCGTGCTCAAAGAATGTTGGCATTAAAGATGACACGCTAGATTTTACCGTGATCACCTCATCTGTACGTTCAGCGGCAGCCGCTATGTTTACAAAAAATCAATTCTGCGGCGCACCTATTACTGTAGGGAGAAAAAATATAGCGGACGGGCACTTGCAGGCCTTTGTCATCAACAGTAAGAATGCCAATGTGGCTACAGGGGAAAAAGGAATTGCAGATGTATATAAAATTACGGAAGCCGCAGCAGCCGAACTATCTATTTCAGCTGAGGATATCTTACCCTCATCTACAGGCATCATTGGCGTGCCATTGCCCATTGATAAAATCTTAAAAGGAATTCCAGGCATTAATAATGAGCTGCAGGAAGGCGGCCTTGACCAGTCAGCTAAAGCGATTATGACGACTGACACATATCCAAAAATCAGATCTTACAAAGTCGGAGATGTGACTTTAACTGGAATTGCCAAAGGTTCCGGGATGATTGAACCGAATATGGCTACCATGCTTTGCTACTTTGTCACGGATGCCAAAATAGACTCAGACACGTTGAATGAGCTTTTAAAAACAGCCGTAAACCAGTCATTCAATATGATTAGTGTCGATGGTGATACGAGCACAAGTGATACGGTAGCTATTATGGCTAATGGATTAGCTGGAGAACCAAACCTAGAAGAATTCAGCCATGCTCTGCAAGCCATGAGTATTGAACTCGCAAAAGAGATTGCCAGAGATGGTGAAGGAGCAACCAAACTTGTGGAAGTCAATGTAGAAGGAGCAGATGATTTTACGACGGCAAAAAGCATTGCTAAAGCCATTGTTAATTCTCCGCTTGTGAAGACAGCTATATTCGGCCAGGACCCGAACTGGGGGAGAATCATTTCAACGATCGGCAATTGCGAAACGCCTATTGATACGGAAGCCGCGACCATCTCGTTTGGCAATATATGCGTCTATGCCAACAGTGCCCCAATCCTTACTAACCAAGATGCTTTACAAAATTATCTAATAGAAAAAGAAATCCAAATCAATATTTCTCTCGGCTCAGGCAGTGAACAAGTGACTGTCTGGGGCTGCGACCTTTCCTATGACTACGTTAAAATTAATGGGGAATACACAACCTAATTACAAGAACAGCCGGTTCCTCTCAGCCATAAAAGGAACCGGCTTTCCCCTGTCTTCGTCTTCGTGTTCTTCGTTTACTTCTTCTGCTGTTTAATTACTTTACCGGAATTCTTGCATCCCCCGCAATTTTTACAACCAGACGCCAATTTGCACATTTGTTTTTCCTCCCATTAAAGTTTTATTCCTTTAATTAAGAAAAACTGGTTAAAAAAAGCCAGCAATATCCCTTGTATGACGGGAATATTACTGGCTTTATCTGCGAATATACTTCGATTCCTCGAAAGTTAAACAGAATTAGCAGTCTTCATTAAAGTTTCTGCAACCGATCACGTATTTTACCGGACTCAAAAAGAGGAGACTCTTTTTGAAAGTAAATTTTTTGTGAACCGTTACTAATAATATAAAAAAATTAAAAATTTCTGTCAACTTATTTTTTGATTTTTTCTGCGTTTTCTTCTTCCCTTTACGCATGAATCATCATTGCTTAAATGGCTATACTATTCGAATAAAAATAGTTTAAAGGAGTCCGACTGCATGAATTTACAAACAGGTGAATATTACTGGCCTACTACGTTCTCTTCTCCCCCATCTTATCCTTCATTAAATTCAGATGAGGACTGCGATGTACTAATCATTGGCGGCGGAGGTTCGGGGGCCCAATGTGCTTATTACCTTGCTGATAAAGGGCTGAACGTCATTGTCGTAGAAAAAGAAAAAGTCGGCTGTGGAACCACGAGCACCAATACCGCTCTCATTCAATATATGGGCGAAAAGCTATTTATTAATTTGGTGCACACATTTGGAGAAGAATATATCAGCAGGCACTTGCAGTTATGTAAACAGGCCATTGATGAGATCGAGCAAGCGTCCCAATCCGGTGGAATTGATGCAGATTTTAAGCGACGGGACACCTTATATTTTGCCAGTTGTCCTGAGGATGTTCAAAAGCTTGAAGAAGAGTATTTATTTTTGAAAGCTCATCAATTCCCGCTCGATTTTCTAAGTGAAGAAGAAATCGGAAAGAAGTACCCTTTTAAAAAGCCTGCTGCCATTTACTCGTATAATGACGCAGAATTAAATCCATTTAAATTTGCTCACACCTTATTTGCTTGCGCAGCGGAAAAAGGTGTGAAGATTTTTGAACAGACAGAAGTAAACGGAAAAAAATTCGAGAATGGCGGAGCCACTATTCGAACGAAGACTGGCCACACGATTAAAGCGAAGAAAGTCATTATCGCCGCTGGTTATGAAGGAATGGAATTTAAAAAAGAGAAAAAAGCCTCTTTTGTCAGTACGTATTCAGTAGTCACCAATCCTGTTTCCGATTTGTCTGCATGGCATAATCAGACACTTATCTGGGAAACTGCCCGCCCTTATTTGTTTGCAAGAACGACAGCCGATCAGCGAATTATTATTGGTGGACTTGATGAAGATACGTTTTATGCTGAAGAGCGTGACAGCAAGCTGATGCACAAGAAAGAACAGCTGATTCATGACTTTCAAAAGCTGTTTCCGTCCATTCAGGTACAAGCAGAGTATTACTCCGCTGCTTTTTATGGAGGAACGGTCGATGGACTTCCCATCATTGGGGAATATGATGAATATCCAAATACACATTTCTTATTTGGCTTCGGTGATAACGGAACCGTGTATAGCATGATTCTCGCAAAAATCATTGCCGAGCTGGTTGTAAACGGCAGCAGTCCTGATGCAGAACTTTATTATCAGCACCGTCCTCTTTTAGCCAAACATTCGCTTACATAAAGGCGAATTATTATTTCTATATAAAGCTTTCTTTACTAAGACCCGACAGATGCAATGGATCAACGTCCCGATTAAATAATCGGGATATTTATTTATTTTGCAAAATACAGGATCGCTATCTCAACATTTTGTACTGTTCGATAAAGTCATCAGGAGCGAATTTCACGTTGTAGGAAAAAACTCCTTGGATGGTATGCAGATAGAGAAAACCGCCGTTTTGAGATAATGGCTTATACGACATATCTAGAACATCCTTCAAAAAAAACTGATGCGACCCCGTTATTATTTTATCTCGATATAGCATTAATTCTTCTATTATTTCTATATAATGCTGTTGTTCGTCTTTTACTTCTCTATGAACCCTTACATATGATTGTGAAGAAATGATCACGCTTACTCTCCTTCCGCTCCATTACTTTACTGCATTATAACAGGATGTACTCCTAGAACAAAAGCAAGGCTCCTTTTCACCGTTCATTAGAAATTTTCTTCGTATCGAAAGATTTTAGCTGCCGAAACGGGTAAAGGATAAGTAAACACGTTCTAACAGAATGGGAGGAATCCGCATGTATTTAGATGACTTTATTAATCAGCAAATTCAAATTAAGTTAAGAAATTTCCCGGAAGAACTAACTGGTGATGTGACCGGGATTCACCGACCTGATGACTGGTATATGGTCAAGCTGGTCGCTACAGAAGGTATGGGCATCTGGGTGGAAAATCCTTGTCTGAAACGGACAGAAATTGTTAATCAAGATGGTGACCCCATCCCTTCTGAAGAGCAAAAAGAAGAAACATGTGCCGTTCATCTACTAATCAGATGGGAGTATATTAGCTCTGTTCTCACATTTCCTACGAAAGATACGGTTGGAGTGGACGAAAAAGCCACATTTATTGGTTTCCAGCCGTCCTAATGAGGAAAAAGAAGCGAGATTGGGATTCTCGCTTCTTTTTTGTTCGAATGAGGCTGCTGATTGTTGGATATCAGCGGCTTTTTGGATTCTATCGGCGGCTTTGAAGATCCTATCAGCGGCTTTTCACTTTCTATCGGCGATTTCCCAAATTCCGCCCCCTGATCTAAGCTGCACACAGAAATCTCTCAATCTTCATCCTTCGCATCCCAATCTTCGGGAATCGGCTCATTCATATATTCTTCCTTCAACGCATTATATTTCTCCAATTGCTTGAAGTGCTCATTAAATTGCTCTTTGTTAATTAAGTATTGTTCCCCATCAAACATGGCTCGGATCTTTTTTTGCTGTATAAGTTTTTCGATATGGGACGCTGGCATCGATAAATATTCTGCTGTTTCTTTTATAGAAAGGTACATACGCTTCACCTCATTTTATTATATAATTAACACTATCGACCTATTATTAACCTTATCTTTCCTAAGAATTATACCAACTAACATATAAGCATACCAATATATCAAGACCCTTCTTACGATTTTTAGAATCATTCTACATTTAATAGGTATTTAGATGTACTGAAAGGTAGGTTCCTCACATGTCATTTGAATCAGATAAACAGAAGCATGAATCTTTTAAGAATAACCTCCCAATAAATGAATTGTTAGATCATGATTACCAAAAATTAGTGCGGCGTTTTAGTGACGCGATCTATGTAACCGCAATTGATGAGAATAAAAATATCGGCAACTTTGTGGAGGTTAACGAAGCTGCTTGTCAAATGCTTGAATATAGCCGCGAAGAGCTCTTAACACTCACTCCTTTAGATATTATTGATCCAAGTTGCGCCTCTCAAATGCCTGATGAAGCAGAAGATATTTTTAATCATCATTCCGTGACAGTAGAATCCATTCATGTCACGAAATCGGGGATCAAAATTCCTGTAGAAGTCAGCAGCAGAATTCTCTCCCTAGATCCAAGCAGGACTGTCGTGTTATCAATCGCCAGGGATATCCGGCGCAGAAAAGAAATTGAAGCCAACCTAAAAAAGAGCAGGAAGCAATTCGATTCTCTATTTCAATTTAACCCTGACATTATCTTTTCCCTTGATGCAAAAGGTGCTTTTATCGACCTCAATCCAGCTGGAGAAAAGAAATTACTGTTCTACAAGAAGGATATCATCGGGGTATCTTATGAAACACTAATTGATCCGAAAGATTTAGATAAGGCCAAACATCATTTTAATTTAGTGCTGCAAAGACATACACAAGTATTAGAACTTGCTGTGTTAATTAAAAACAATCGCTTAATGGAGTTAAACATTACAGCTGTTCCAATTATATTAGACAATGAAATTATCGGAATTATTGGGATTGCGAGAGACATTACGATTCAAAAAGATACACAAAGGCGGTTGCTAGAAAGCAAAGAACGTTTCCGATCTCTTTTTAACCATAATCCCGATTGTGTCTTTTCATTAGATCTAAACGGAAATTTCGTCCGGGCTAATCCCATGTGCGAGAAACTGCTAGAACGATTAGAAGAAGAATTGGTTTACAGCCATTATTCTAAATTTGCGCCTCCAGATGAGCTGGAGAAAATAGAGAAATACTTTCAGCTTGCCGCTCAAGGAGAGTCGAAAAGTTATACATCTTATGTAGAAAAGAATAGCAAAAAAATTTACCTTGAAGTGACCAACATACCGATCTATACCAATAATCAAATTGTAGGTGTGTACTGCATATTAAAGGATATTTCTGAAAAGATAAAAGCGAAAGAGCTGCTTGACGGTCAAAACAAGATTCTCGAAATGATTGCGAGAGGCACACCTTTACAAACGACACTCGATCAAATTGTTTCTTTGATTGAAAATCTATCGAGCGGCGGCCTTTGTTCGATTCTTTTAACAGATAAAGAAAAAACGAAACTGATGTATGGTTCCGCTCCCAGCTTGCCTAGAGAATATAATGAACTTATCGATGGAATATCCATTGGCCCCTCGGTTGGTTCATGCGGAACAGCCGCTTTCTTTAAAGAGACAGTGATTGTAAGTGACATTGAAACCGATCCGCTATGGGCAGATTACAAAGAAGCAGCGGCACTCTATAGCTTAAAGTCATGCTGGTCTTTCCCTATTCTCGATCATGATCAAAACGTCGAAGGCACATTCGGCATGTACTATAGGGAACGGCGCTCACCTGACGCACATGACTTTCATATCATTGCACATGCTACGTACTTAACCAATTTAGCCATTCAAAATAATAAAAAAGAAGAACTGATTCATCATCAGGCTTACCATGATCACTTGACCGACCTGCCAAACCGCCGCCTTTTTCAAAAATATATAGACTCTGCGTTAGAACAAGCTAAAAAGCAGAAAAAAGAAGTTGCTTTGCTCTTCTTAGATTTGGACCGGTTTAAGTTAATCAATGATTCATTAGGACACAATACAGGGGATTTGCTATTGCAAAAAGTATCGAAGCGTCTGGTCGGCTGTATAGAAGAACAAGGGACGCTTTTTCGCCAGGGAGGGGACGAATTTATCATCCTTCTAGAAAATACAACCGAAGAACTAACGAGTGTAATAGCTCAGCAAATTATTGATCTCTTATCTGCCCCTTACGATTTAGACGGACATGAAGTGGTCGTCACGCCAAGTATTGGAATCAGCCTTTTCCCTTCACAGGCGCGTGATGCCAACACCCTGATTAAACGGGCAGACAATGCGATGTACCATGCCAAACGCCAAGGCAAAAATAATTTTCAGTTTTACCGAACTGAAATAGATAATCTCTCTGATGAAAAATTCGAAACGGAAATGCTTTTACGCAAGGCATTAGAACGGGAAGAATTCGTGTTGCATTTTCAGCCGCAAATAGAAACGAAAAAGCAGGTTTTATGCGGAGCAGAAGCACTAATACGCTGGAAAAGCTCGGAATTAGGCATGATTTCCCCGGCCAAGTTTATTCCGTTGGCAGAAGAAAGCGGATTGATTGTTCCAATTGGAGAATGGGTGATTCGAACGGCTTGCCGCCAAAACAAAGCTTGGCAAGATAATGGAATTCCTCCTTTTGTGATATCCGTTAACCTATCGATCAGACAGTTCTACCAAACCGATCTTGTGGAGAAAATTAGCGCGATTTTAACAGAAACCGGTTTAGACCCTAAATATCTGGAATTAGAAATCACGGAATCGATGACGATGCACGTTGAAACAGCCTTAGTTGTGCTCGCGGATTTAAAGAAGCTAGGAGTAAAAATTGCGATTGACGATTTCGGAACGGGCTATAGTTCATTAAACTATTTAAAGAAGTTCCCGATCGACCGCTTAAAAATAGATCAGTCATTTGTCAAAGACATTTCAACAGATGCCAATGACAGAGATATTGTCACCACCATTATTGCGATGGGGCATACTTTAAAGAAGAGAGTCATTGCAGAAGGCGTTGAAACCGAAGAGCAATTGGATTTCTTGAAAGAACATAATTGTGATGAGATCCAAGGATATTTACACAGTCCTCCCGTAGACGCAGAGCGTTTTCTGGAAGTTATCCAGCCTTTCATTTAATATCTTTTAAACCGCCAAGTGAATATTCTCTCTAGGCGGTTTAGTTTTGGTACAAGCTCCGCTTAAGCTCCTCCAGTTCTTGAACAGTCAGCTCCCGATAGCTCCCCCTTTGAAGCCCGCTTAAATAGATATTCATAATTCGGATCCGCTCTAGTTTAGTTACTGTATATCCAAACGCTCGGCACATCCTTCTTATTTGCCGATTGAGCCCTTGAGTCAATGTAATCCGAAATACACAATCACTAATAGGCTCGACCACACAAGGCTTGGTAACTGCTTTAGGCAGCTGCACACCTTCTGACATCCTGCGAATAAATTCATTAGTAAAAGGTTTATCTACTGTAACTGTATATTCTTTTTCATGGCCATTTTCCGAATGACTGATCCGATTAGCCAGATCTCCGTCATTCGTCAGAAGAATCAGTCCTTCTGTCTCTTTGTCTAAGCGCCCAACAGGAAAAATCCGCTCTGAATAATTAACATATTCAATGATATTGCCCTCTACATGCTTAGCAGCCGTAGTGGTAATTCCTGCAGGCTTATTAAAAGCTAGATAAACGAGCTCTCTTAGGTTCTCAAGGCTTTTCCCATCCACTAACACCTCATCATCTGATTGAATAAGTTGTCCCGATTCCCACACCTCTCCATTGACAGTAACTCGCCCGGCCTCAATCAGCCTTTTCGCCTCACGCCGGGAGAAACGCCCTGTCAGACTTATGTATTTATAAATATTCATAAACACTGCTCCATTCTTACTTACATCATTTGCGAAAAAGATCTTAATAATAAATTAACATTTAAAGGAGATAAAAACGCTTATAATCAATTTGTCACAGGTTTTTTGTCTTATTTTAGTGTTTTTTGTAAAAAAGAACGATGAATCCGATATGGATCACCTTGATAGCCAGGAGGCCACTTATGAACAAGCAAGTCCCATCAGTCCGTCAAGCTTTAGGATTTATACTCCTTACAGCGTTATCAACAATGGGAAACTATTTTTCTATCGAGCTGTTTTTGGGGGTTCATTTTTTATTCAGTTCTATTTTTATTTTTCTTATTATTAGCTACTATGGAACATTCCCAGCCGTTGTTGCAGCAGCTATTTCAGGAGCTTACACCATATTCTTATGGGACAATCCATATGGTTTGATCACCTTAATCTTAGAAGCATGGTTTGTTGGTTCTTATTATCATAGAGTAAAGAGAGATGTAATAGTAGCGGATGTCATTTTTTTATTTTTTATCGCCATGCCCTCCTCTCTCCTTTTCAGCCTGCTATTTATTGGGTTAGACGAGGCAAATTCTATTCTGATCATGTTAAAACAATCGGTGAATATGCTGGTGAATGTTTTATTAGCCAACCTTATACTTGTATTGTTTGATTCATTTTCAAAAAATCCGGGTAACCGGCAAGCTTCTTTGCAGCAAATTCTATTTAATTTATTTTCTTTGTTTTTTCTCATTCCTTTAGTTACTTTTTTAATTTATATAGGACGCGAGGAAGTTGAGTCGGTGAAATCAGATATTGAAACAAAAATGTCTGATACCTCTCACTCCCTAACCATTCAGCTCAATAACTTTTACCACCGCCATGTCACATCTTTAGGCGGTACCGCTAACCAGCTAAAATATGCAGATGAGTATTCAGGGTCTGCTGTTCAAAAAGAGTTTGCTACAATCCAGCATACCCTCCCTGCTTTTAAAGTGCTGTATGCAATGGATGAAGAAGGTCGCGTGATAGCCAAACATGCACGCTATGCACTGAAATACTTTAGAATTGAATCTGATCGGCAATACCCTCCCACGAAAAAAGATCGAAAACCATATCTATCTGATCTTGTTACGCGGAGTGTACCCGTTATAGAGCCTGTCGTCATGTTAACTGTACCTATTGAGAAAGATCAGCGAAATATAGGATATGTCACAGGCGTTTTGAAACCTGTCTCGTTTTTATCATTAGTCCAAGAAGCGGCAAAAGAAGAGATGAAAGTGACGATCACAGACCGGCAGGATAAAGTCATTATTTCAAATGACAGGAATCAAAATATTACCCGTCCGATTAAAGACTCTGACAGCATTAAGCTTCACCAGCTATCATCTGAAAAAGAAGTCTATTCTTCCTTTGAGCAGTGGATAAATACATCTTATAGCCTGACTTCACAAATCAGCAAAGAGATGCCTTGGAATATCCATGTTCAAATGCCGGTCAACGTCTATAAACAAGCGTTATATGAAAAGTATATTAAATTATTGGGCTTAGCCTTAGGTGCAGCTTTATTAGCATTACTCGTTTCTTATTTACTTAGCCGCTGGGTTCAGCACTCTTTAATAACAGTGATTCAGCTTACGAATAATCTGCCAGATAAAATTAAAAAGAATGAAAGAATCCGCTGGCCAAAGCTTACGATCTCTGAAATAAGCAATATTATTCATAACTTTATGCAAATGGAAAACAGGTTACATAGAATGTTCTCTGAAGTGCAAGCTGCCCATAATAATTTAGAATACCTTGCTCATTATGATCCGCTGACTCATACCTTTACTCGTTCTTACTTTATTAAGACCTTCCAAAAACTGGCCAAGTCAGCTGATCCCAACACTAGAATGGCGTTATTTTTTATCGATCTAGACCGTTTCAAAACCATCAATGATTCTTTAGGACATCAAGCAGGAGACTCTTTGCTCATCGAAGTATCTTCACGCTTAAAAGCGGTTTGCAAGGAGAACTTTATTATATCTAGAATTGGCGGGGATGAATTTATTGTGCTGATTCCTCAAATAGAAGAAACTCTTCTTGTAGAGCAAACGGCTCAAACCATGGTCCAAAAGCTAGCTGAACCTTATAATGTACGAGGCAACGACTACCACCTGACGGCAAGCATCGGCATCAGTCAGTACCCGATTGACGGAACCGATAGCCAAACGCTGCTGAAAAATGCGGATATGGCGATGTACTCAGCTAAAAACAACGGCAAAAACAATTACCAGTTTTATAATGAGACGATTAAACAGCAAGTGCTTTCTAAGGTGGAAATAGAAAATGAATTGAGACATGCTATTGTACGAAATCAGCTGCAGCTCTATTACCAGCCTCAAATTGATTTAGTGACAGAGGAAATTTGCGGAGTGGAAGCTCTTATACGCTGGAATCATCCAAAGCTGGGGTTTGTCTCCCCTGACAAATTTATATCTATAGCAGAAGAAACAGGGCTGATTATTGAAATCGGAGAATGGGTACTGCAAACGGCTTGCTTAGATGCCGTCTCCTGGCAGAAAGCTGGCTTTAGACCGGTTAGTATGTCCGTCAATATTTCTATGAGGCAATTCTTGCATGAAAACCTGCTGGACACGATTAAAGAAAATTTAAGAATAAGCGGGCTGCAGCCAAGCTGTTTAAAGCTTGAGATCACAGAAACTGTCGCTATGTGTCAGCCCAGCTTAGTGATGGAGCGCCTGCAGCAGCTGAAACAACTAGGCATTGAACTTGCACTAGATGATTTCGGTACTGGGTATTCTTCCCTCAATTATCTAAAGAAATTGCCTGTTGATATTCTTAAAATCGATCGTGCTTTTATTAATGAGATCGACCAAGACGAGAAGGATGTGACCCTTGTTAAAGCACTGATAGAAGTGGCGCATAGCTTTGGCATGACCGTTGTTGCTGAAGGAGTCGAAATGGCCAGCCAGCAAGCAAAGCTGCAAAGTATACATTGCGACCAGCTGCAAGGGTACATCTTTAGCAAGCCCCTGCCTAAAAGTCAGATAGAGGAGCTCTTTCAGCGTAATATGGTTCCACAGTTAATCTAGAAAACATACAGCAGCCGCGACTTGAGGAATCGCGGCTGCTGCATGTTGACCATCGTCATGATCTGATAGATTTTTGGGCTACCGCCGATAGAACCTTCAAAGCCGCTGATAGATTCTCCAATACCGCCGATAGAAATTCAAAAGCCGCCGTTAGAACCAACATGCCATGATTCCCCCTAAAATTCACCTCTGACCTCACTGTTTATATAATAATTTTTTCCTCTTACCACATAAATATGGTACATTAACACTGACACTATAGTAAAAAAGGAGTTTTATTATGTCTAACCAAGAAAATCACCAAGCTTTACCGCCAAAAACATGCACAATCGAACGTCTTGTCACAATGCCAGAAGATGTGGAAAAAGTACTTCAAGGGAAGAAAACGGCAACTCGCCGCAATGGCCGTTATGCGGATGTAGGAGAAGTAATGATACTTGAGGATAAAAAGTTTATCGTAGATCGTGTGTATTCTCAATCTCTAGGCGAACTAACGGACGAGCATGCTCAAACGGAAGGTTTCGAAACAGTAGAAGAGTATAAGCAATCTATTTTAGCCTATCACCCAGGTATGCCTTGGCTTCCACAAATGCGGGTTTGGGTCCATGAATTTAGCCCAATCAGCGAGTAATTACTAGACCGCATGGATCTATTTTATCGCATACTAATCTATATTCACGTTTTAAGCGTGGTCGCATCAATCGGTCCTTTCTTTATATTGCTGCCAATGGTCAAAAAACTGCGGGTCGCACAAGCGGCTGAATTGAACGCATACCTTGACCCTTTTTGGCTCGTCGTCCGATTATCTAAGCATGCCGGACATATTCTAGTAACAACTGGCGTACTGCTCGTCATCCTTGGACCTTGGAGTTTCAAAACCCCATGGATCGTCATGACGCTTCTGATCATGTTTGCTTCATTATTCTTTTTAGCGCGCGCCTTTTCTCCTAAGCTTAGAAAACTGCAGGAATCTGGCGTAAATAAAGAAGAAGTAGCAGCTAAACTTAAGCGTTCGATTTGGACATATCTGATCCTGCTTATGGCCATGCTTTGGTTTATGGTCGTTAAGCCGCCTTTATGGTAATAGAAATAGAAATAGCCGCACAATGCATTCAGCTTGTGCGACTTTTTTTGTGGGCTGGCGCTTGCGGCTCTCTGATCGTTTTGATTTTAAAAATGAAATAATAGTATTTATAGATTACTATCGCCACCAGCATCATTTTGACGGGAAGAAAATCAGTTAAGAAGAAAGCGACAACAATAGTGAAATCTGCAAACAGCAGGATCGAAGCTTTTTGTTTAAATGTCATGCTGCGTTCTCGCACAAAGCTTTCTAAGTGTTTTTTGTAGAGATCCGTCTGTTTAAACCAAACTTCAAACCTTTTTGAGCCTTTCACAAAACAAAAGGAAGCAAGAAGAAACAATGGAGTGGTCGGCACAACAGGAAGCACGATGCCTGCTATACCAAGCCCCAAAGCTAGGAAACCAGCAATTATATATAATAGATTAATAATTCTTTTCATAAATTGACATTCACCACCAATGAATCTAGTTTCGGACATTATTCTCCAAGAGAAAAAGCGACAGCCGCAGCCCCCGCTTCTGTGTCATTCTGCTGATATCATGTTATATCATTTACAATGACTTTGATGTAACTTACATCACTCTTCTCTTTCCGCGATTCTCTCTTCGTAATCTTCATTAAACCAAAGCGGATCATCATTATCGACCTCGCCGTTATAATTAATCAGCACTTCTTCTCCCGCTTTAATATCTTTATATGCGTAGAAATCAAAGGTATGGTTGTCAAAGTTAATGTCATATACAGCATTCGGTTCGTACGAATGATTAAATAACATCCCATAACCTAAGACAATAGCTGAATGATTCTGGCCATATTCAAATGCATAGTCCGCCAGCAGCGTTTTTTCGATATGTTCATGCTCTTCATTTGGGTAAGGCAAAACGGGCGCTTCGTGCAAAAGTTCACCTTTTTTAATGTCGCGCTTTGCAAATACTCCTCTATTTAACTCATCTGAGTCCGTTAACCTCGAAGTCTTAATTTCAATCATCTTTATCACCTATGCCTTCTTTTCGTTTAAATCCTTCTTAAGCTTGACAGTTGTCACAAATGAAAGCAACTGTTATTACCTATTCTAACTGTTAAATGATGGATTTAATCGTTTTCATTCTCAAAATGTAAAAAAAAAAAAAGACTGTTCCATTCAAAAAGAGCAAGTCTCCCTGAAGAACAGTCTCATTTATATTACTCACCTAAATCTACATTATGATACACCTGCTGAACATCTTCTAAATCTTCTAAGGCGTCAATTAACTTTTCAAATTGGACTTGCGCCTCTTCAGGCAATGTGACGTCGTTTTGTGCAAGCATCGTTAATTCCGCTACGGTGAAGTCGATCACACCAGCATTTCTAAATGCTTCTTGAACCGCATGGAATTGATCAGGCTCAGCGTATACGATCACAGCATCCTCTTCCTCTAAGATATCACGCGCATCCACATCTGCTTCCATTAAAATTTCAAGCACTTCATCTGCTGTTTTGCCTTCTAATCCTATAACTGCAGTAGAATCAAACATGTAAGCAACTGATCCGCTGACACCTAAGTTTCCGCCATTTTTACCGAAAGCTGCACGCACGTTAGAAGCCGTACGGTTTACATTATTCGTTAATGCATCAACGATGACCATTGATCCATTCGGCCCAAACCCTTCATAGCGCAGCTCATCATAATTCTCTTCCACTCCGCCTTTTGCTTTTTCGATGGCACGATCGATAATATTTCTTGGTACATTGTACGTTTTTGCCCGTTCAAGTACGAATTTTAATGCCTGATTTGATTCCGGATCTGGTTCGCCTTGCTTCGCTGCTACATAGATTTCAAGAGCAAATTTTGAATACACACGACTGGTATTGGCATCCTTTGACGCTTTCTTCTCTTTAATATTGTTCCATTTACGTCCCATATTGAACACTCTCTTTCCGCTTTAAATCACAATTAGATAGTAGTAATGATTCAACCAATTGCCATTCGAATGACAATTATTTCTATGATTAACTTTCTATATTATACCTCATTGACCCATTTTTTCACGAGTTTAATATGGAGAATATTACTTGATCAACTCGCGCATGGCTTGACTTCTTCTCAGCTGTTCTTCTTCAGAAGATAAATCGTACTTTTTTAATAAATGAAACAGTTCGTTCAGCGTTTCTTGCGAATGTTCCTTCTGCAAAAATAAAGATAACTCTTCATATAATTTCACTGGTAAATAATCAGCTTGGCTTTCTAATTTCTGAATCACACTCTCAAGTGAATGATCGAGATTACAACTTCCCATTCTTCTCACCCTTTCGACTGTCATTTTAAAGCATGCATTTCTGATTCTGCCTGATCCCAAGGAACGGTAAAGCCCTGTCCTTTTGAACAAAAAATGGAAGATGAGCTATAATCCGGATCAGCCTGTTTATTATAAGCCATCTTTTCTATAACCTCTTGTTCGTTATGGCACCTGTCATAGCCGCCAAATGTGAGTGTCAGCATCCCTTTTCCCTGAGTAAAAGAAGCAAGTTCCGCACTATAGTTCATAAAGGTCGCTACAGGAACTCGGCCGGTCAACACTGCTTTATTTTTCTCTGTTTTTGGCGTGTCAAAACTGCCATGCGCCTGCTGAATATCAGACATCACCTTTCCCATCTGATCCAGTTCTACTTTAATTTTAAAAGAATAATAAGGTTCTAGCAAAATATTCGCCGCTTTTTCTAATCCTTGTCTTAATGCCCTTAACGTGGCTTCTCTGAAATCCCCGCCCGTCGTATGCTTATTATGCGCTCGGCCGGTTAGCAATGTGACCACAACATCAGTCACTGGAGAGCCCGTTAAGAGACCATTATGAGCTTTTTCAAATAAGTGCTGACGAACGAGGTTTTGGTGCCCTGTCGCCAAATCGTTCGCATGACAGACATTTTGAAATGAGATTCCGCTATTTCTTTTTGTGGGCTCCAGCTGAAGATGCACTTCTGCATAATGCCCGAGCGGTTCAAAGTGACCATACCCATTAACAGTTGTTTCAATCGTCTCTTTATATAAGATTTCAGGTCTGTCAAAGGAAACATTAAATCCGAATCTCTCTTTTATTAATTGCTTCAGCACTTCCAGCTGAATCTTTCCCATGACATGAATATGAATCTCCTGCAACCGCTCTTCCCAAGTGACATGTAAAGATGGATCCTCTATATCTAAAATGTGGAAGCACTTCAGCGCCTCTTTCAAGTGAATGTCCGATTCGATGATCACTTTCGACTTTAATGTAGGAATCATTTCATATATGGCTTTTTCCTGAAGCGCGCCTAGACCATCGCCTGCAGCTGCCGCTGACAGTCCAGTGACAGCAAATAGGTCGCCTGCTGTTACTTGATCGGCCACGGTAAATTTACTGCCGTTGTAGACTCTAAGCTGAGTGATTTTTTCCGTCGTGTCCCCGTACCTTACTTCTTCTCTTACTTTCAGCGTGCCGCTCAATGCTTTGATAAATGTAATCCTCGTTCCATTGTCCTCATGACGAATCTTGTACACCCGTCCTGCAAAAGGCTCATCTGTCGAGTAATTAGTAACGGTCAGCTGATCTAAATGATCTAAGAAATCAATGATCCCGACATCCTGCAACGCAGAACCGCTGGCGCATGGAAAGATTTTATTGTCGCTAATCAGCCTTTTCATCGTGTCGAGCCATAACTCCTGTTGGTACCCTTCGTCCATATACTGTTCTAATAAGTCTTCATCCTGTTCAGCCACAAACTCAATTAAATCTTCGCTCATGACACCGTCCTTAAACGAGTCCGTCAGATCACAAATATCACCTGAGAACTCTGTCCGCATTTCTGCTAACACTCTATCTACATCCGCCCCTGCCCGATCAATTTTATTAATGAAGAAGAAGGTCGGCACATGATGTTTTCTCAACAGGCGCCAGATAGTTTCCGTATGTCCTTCTATCCCTTCAACAGCACTGATGAGGACAATTGCTAAATCCATGACCTGAACAGATCGCTCCATTTCTGGTGAAAAATCCACATGACCCGGGTTGTCAATTAGATAGCAGGTGGAATCCTTGTATGTAATCATCCCTTGATCCGCAAAAACGGTAATTCCTCTTTGTCTCTCAATCTCATGGTTATCTAGAAAAGAGTCTCGATGATCAACCCGGCCTCTTTGTTTAATGCTTTTTGTATGATAAAGAATTTGCTCGGAAAAAGTAGTTTTACCAGCATCTACGTGAGCAAGAATGCCAATTGTTTTTTTCATGATGCCACCTCAATATTCATTCATATACGAGAATTATATCAAATAGAAAAGCGGTTGCCGAAGAGTCTGTGCGTGCTGGCCTCCGTTGAAACTTTTTTTGAACCTATCCGTATGTATTGTATAATAATACCAAAAGGGGTGAGGGAACATGGAAGAAATGATAGATAAAGTGGAAAAGTATAAAGAAATCTACACCCAATTAAAAAAGAAGCTGCGCTGGAAGGTTTCGGACTCGCGTACTTTGATGATGGTCGCCTCACTATATGTGACAACTAATCGTGAGTTTCATATGGACCAGTTTGAAGAGCTGAGTGATTATATTAAAGATGAAGTTGGTGTGTTTTCAACATTAAAATCCCAAGGACGCTTTACTTTTGCAGCCCTTCTCGATACCCGCTTTGACTCACCTAAGGAAAGGGTTGCAGATTTTCTTGCCATGTATGACACATTGGTAAAGACGGGATTCAGCAGGAGTATCTTCACCTACATCGCGGCTATTACTTTGTTGGAAGAAGAAAATGGCCAGGAAACAGCCGCTTCGGCAAATGAGCTGTATAAAAAAATGAAATCCGAGCACTTATTCTTAACTGGACAAAGCGATTATCCGCTCGCCGCTCTTTTAGCCCAAAGAAAACAGCCAGCAGATCAATTAATTGGCTTGATTGAAGAATACTACAGCAAACTGAACCATGCAGGATTTAAAAAAGGGAATGACTTGCAAAGCATGAGCCATATCCTATCGTTAAAAGACTCTGTGAATCCAGAAGAAATGGTGAGCCGCTGCACGCATATTTTTGATCAAATGAAACTGGCGGGAATGAAACCGAAAGCGATGTTTTACCCGCAGATTGCCCTGCTTTCATTTTTAGAAGATGATACAGAGCAACTAGCCATTGTGAAAAATATTCAGGAACGGCTAAACGCAGAAAAACTGTTTAAATGGCATAAGGATTTGAACTTCATGATGGCTGTTCATTTTCTTATCAGCAGCCGAATTGAACATTCTTCTCTGCTGCAAACAAGTTTATCCACCACGATCGAAGTGCTCATCCAAGCACAGCAGGCAGCATCAATGGCAGCCATCGCAGGCGCTTCTGCAGCAAGTGCTTCGGGTGGAGACGGCGGTTAACCGAAACTCGTTTTAAACGAAGCCGACCATTAAAGGTTTAGATGATTCCACATGGATAAAACCCTTCTGCTATTCAGAAGGGTTTGTGCGTTTATTGCTTGAGCGGCAAAGAAATCTCCACCCTCGTACCTTTTCCTTTCTCACTATGAAAGGCAATTTCTCCTTTATGTCTTTCAATAATTTTTTGACAAACAGCAAGTCCAAGCCCGGTGCCTTTTTCCTTTGTAGAGTAGAACGGCTCGCCAAACCGCTCCACTCGCTCCGGCTCCATTCCCATTCCATTATCTTCAACCACTACAAAAACTTGATCGCCCCTTTGAGACAATGAGATGGCGACTTTCCCTTTTCTTGTATGCGGAATAGCTTCAACAGCATTTTTGATGATATTAATAAACACCTGCTTCAGCTGACTTCCTTCCCCCATCACACATAGTGATTCATCTGATTGGTTATCATACTGGATTGATACATTTTCTAGATTGGCCTGCGCTTCCATTAATACAATCACTTGCTTTAGAAGGTCGTCGATGCTTTCATGTTGAAAACGAATATCTTGCTGTTTGCCGAGTATCAGCATCTCTCCTGATATGAGGTCAATGCGGTCCACCTCGGAAAGCATAATATCTAAGTGGTTATGGTTAATTGTATTGCTCTTCTGCATTAATTGAATAAATCCTTTTAGTGAAGTCAGCGGATTTCTAATCTCATGGGCAACGGCTGCAGCCAGCTGTCCAATCACGGAAAGCTTTTCGGAGGCAATCATCATTTCCTCATTTTTTCTGTATTGAGTGATATCTCTGGCAACTGCATACATTCCTGTTACCTTTTCGTTTACAATGATGGGCAGAAGAGAACATCTCAGGATTTTACTCTTATTATTTGGCAGGTGAATTTTCGCTTCAAACCTAGAGGCCTTTCCTTTTAACCCGTCAATAAAATGATGGGTCACTCTTCTAATATGTTCTTCGTCCAAGAATTTCCGCAGCCTCACTTCTCGCAGCTCTTCTAAAGAAGATTCTAATAGTTCTTCCGCTTCTTGATTAACAGATACGACGTTTCCATTCAAGCTAATCTCAAATACACCGTCAGGATTTCGCTCAAACAATGAAAGATAGTGCTGGTTTTGTATTTGCAGCTGCTGCTCTTTTTCAGTCAGCCTTTCATTAGTTAAAATTAATTCATTGGTTCTGCGATACACGAGCAAGAAAATAGTGATGCCTGTTAGAAAAATGAAAAACCAGCCTTTATATCTTTGAAAGTAAATATATAAACTCAGCTTCTCCTGAGCCAGTATCACGGACACGTAATCCGATAAGATTACCCATAGAATACCTAGCAGTACATAAGTGAAAGCAATTTTGAGGGCTATGTCTCTTGCTTGTTTCATTGTTGACCATCACCTGTATTCATCGTAGTCTTACCCTTATGATTTCACATTTTCCACCAATGATTAGCCAGCTTTTTTCACTCGCTTTTCTTTAACAAAAATGCAGAAAAAGGATAGATCGCTAAACTTTGAATGATAAGCGAAAAAATGATGACACCAAATGTTAATGACTGGAGAGATTCTGGACCTCGATCCTCAATTCCAAGCAATAACGCAATTGACATGGTGCCTTTAATACCTGCCCACGTTAAAATGACCACTTCCTGCCAACCATAGGCCTTGCGCCATTTTTCCCTCATCTTCACAACTCCAATAATAATAACATAGCGGACAAGTAAGGAGAGAAGAAACAGCAAGAAAGTCCATCCTAATAAGGAGGCTGAAAAGTACTTAGTGGATTGAATTCCGATTAAAAGAAACAAAAAAGTTAATATCGTTGGTTCAATGACACCCCAAAACCCATCTAACTGTTCACGAAAATGTGATTCCTTTATCGTTTTTCCATACTCGTAAGAAAGCATGATTCCACCAGACACCGTGGCCAGCACACCGGACACACCGATTTCCTCTCCAATATAAAACGATCCGTATGCCAATATAATACTGAGCATGATTTGATAATGGGAGTCGGATGTAAAGTGGATTGCTTTACTGACAATATAGCCTAATACTACTCCCGCTAGTATGCCTCCAATGGAAACCCAAAAGAACTCACCTGCGAAAGCAGAGATAGAAAAAGATTCTCCGTCTATGTACATCGCTGCCACTACTGTGAATAGTACAATGCTTGTGCCATCATTAATCATTGATTCGCCTTCCACTACATCCGCTATATCCTTCCGATTGGATGATTGCTTTAATATCGAAACGACGGAAACTGGATCTGTAGGCGTCAATATGGAAGCTATTAACAAAGCTTCTATATAACTGATGGAGAAAAAAGGCTGCAAGCTATAGTAAAACAGAGCACTCATCAGCAAGGTCATTAAGATGATACCAATAGTACTCAAAACGGAAATGATGCCGGCGTGCTCTTTCAGCTCTTTGACTGGAAATTGATAAGCCGAGACAAATAACAAAGCTGGTAAAAACCAGTCAAAGATCACTCCCTTTGTTAAATTCACTTCTGAAAACATCGGCAAAAAAGCCAAACCGATTCCCGCTAATAGTAAAACAACCGGCACAGGAAAATTTTCCTTCTTCTTATCAATGGTAAATATGCTATAGCCGATCACTAGCAAGAAAATAATTTGTATGGGTTCGATAAGATAACCTCCTTGGGGACAGTCCCCCGTTACTTTAAAGCGTTATAGTAATCCCGCTTATTGTTAGGGTCGACAGGACTGCTTTCGCTACAAACTATCACCTATGCAATCGAATTCTTCGTTATTTATAAGTAATTCCCGGTCTACGAAGTTTCTAAAACATAATAAAGGGGCGCCAGATGGAATATCTGACGCCCCTTTATCCATTTCCTTGCTTAATCAATTGACTTCACATACTCCGCTATTTTAGCCATTTCCACTTTGCTTAATTGGTTCTTCTGTTCATACTCATGGCGCGTAATGGCTTCTTCAACCGTCTTCGCACTGCCATCATGAAGGTAAGGAGCTGTTGACCAAACCCCTACAAGACTTGGAGTATCAAAGCTTTTACCGTCACGAGGGTTCCTAAATTTTGCTCTGGGGTCACCTGCAGACGAGACGTCTAGCTTGTTCGCTGTGCCAATATCATGCAGATAATCGGCGGCATCGGTTGTTAATTTTCCATTGCCATCAACTGCTTTCACACTATCCGTAAATTGACTGCCGCTGTGGCAGGAAATACACGATGCTTTTCCCTCGAATAATTCTCTGCCTTCAACCGCCTTAGCTGTCAATTCACCTTTCTCTTTATAAGGACTTTCAGGTATTGGGAAAGAGTCTGGTTCCTTTAAGAAAGCAAAGATATCATCGTACATGGCTTCTACGTCTTTAGGCAACGGATCGCCTGGATCATACTTCATCATGCCGCCCATTTCACCCTGTACGGTTAATAGATAGTCTGTAAAATCGTCACGGCTGCCATCCCATAAGAACAAGCCTGTTTCTGTCGTCCTCATATTCGTGGGCACATTGCGCGGCCCTTTCGGTGTACTTAAAGTTAAGCCATTTATGTCTCCATCTGCGTGACAAGAGGCACAGCTCATCCAGTTGTTTCCGGTAATATCAGCAGCAAATTCGTCGCTGTTTGCACTGTAGAACATCGTTTTACCTCTGCGAATTTGCGGATCGAGTGGGTCTTTGGCAATTAACGAGATGGAATCGCCTAAATTCCTGGCTCTTGAGTGGCTAGAAGTCCCGCCTGAATCAATCAAGGCCAAGTCATGTGTCATCGCATTATGCGCATAAAGGGTTTCTCCATCTTTAGAAAGCACGAGGCCTCTAGGATTGTCCCCTTTAATTCTTCTAACTACTTGTGTCGCATTTCCACCTCGGTTTAAATCAAACACCACTATGTCTTCACTGCCCGACATCACGACATACGCTTTTGATCCATCCTTTTGAAACGTTACATCATACGGGTTTGAAACGATCATCGGCTGATTTTTAGAATCCAAAACATTCATTTCTTCAAATAACTCTTTTCTCTTTTCCACCATTTCTTCATCCTTCTTTAAATCGATAACAGAAATAGCAGGAAAAATGGTTTCTTCAAAATGAATATTTGTATCCACATTCGTCACTAAATGCGGAATCCAGGCTGTTTCTCCATCCGGTGCAATCACCATTTGTTCAAGAGTGTTAGGAATCCCCTGACTTTTCTTTGGATCAGAAACATCCGGTGAGTTGGCCAGCTCGATAGTTTTAACTACCCGGTTCTGCTTTGTTTCTATCACAGAGATTTCCCCTGATAAATAATGAGGAACATACAGTTTCTTCCCATCCGCAGTTAGAGCCAATGTTCTTGGTCTGTCAGAAACCTTAATGGTATCCACCACTTTTCCTTTCTCTACATCAATACAAGAAATGGTGTTTCCTCGGTAGTTCGATACATACAATGTCTTTCCGTCTTGACTAGTAACCAATCCAAAAGGTTCTGCTCCCACTTCATAGCTATCAATCACTTCTTTTTTTTCTAGTGAAATCACCTCTACTTTATTATCATAACGGCTTGACACATAGAGCCGATCTTCATCGGGAGACAGAGCCAGCTGAACAGGCTCTTTCCCTACAGCAATCTCTTTTTCTATTTTTTTCGTCATTTCACTGACGATCGACACGGTATTGGCATCTAAATTAGCTACAAATATTTTAGTGCCGTTTTTGTTCATAAGAATGTTGTTGCTGTGCACTGCTTCTTGTCGAATTGTTTCAAAACTAGACGTTTCTTCACCCATCGTTTGAATAGAACAAGCCGCAAGCGCCCCTGTAATTAGAAGCGCCGCGGCATAGCTTAGGATTTTCTTCATCGTATCCCTACTTTATCTTTTTTCTACCGTCACAGGAAGTAATACTGGAGCAATTCCGTGTTTCCCATGTCCGGCTTGGATTTGAGGAACATTGTCTTTATCTGAGTTCCCTGATGCATCATCGCTATAATAATAGTCGCCTGTATCCCAGAACTCACTTGCTTGCATACCTTCTTTAAGAGATGGACCGTCAATAACTGTGTCGTAAAAATCAGCATAGCGTGAAGTAATCGTTTCAGTCTCCAAACTTTCAGGTGCATCCTTGTCATTTTCGTTATTGCTTAAATTCTGAATAGCTACACGGTAAGCAGCGGATAAAGCCCCTGCTGTGTAAGGTGTATATTCCATCTTGCCGTTCGACGTTTCGTACGCTTTTAATTCCTTATTCCATAATTGTTTATCCATCGCGGAATAAATAGAACGTGCAGCTTCGCGGTATTTATCGTCATCTGTAGCTAAATAAGCAGCTGTTAATCCGCGAATAGCGCCTAATTGAGCATCAAGTGTAATTGTTTCATCGGCACCTTTTTCTACGTCATAGCCTTTTGCCACAAGTCCTGAATCGAGAATCAGGTTCTCTAACATGAAATCTGCTTGTTTCTGAATCATTTCCTTTGCACGTTTTCCTTCTTCTGTCTTCAACCCTTCCGCCGACTCACCAGAAGCATATCCCACCGGCAAGCCATCAATAGCACGCTGGAAGATCCTCAATGACTCAACCGCATAGCCCGCTTGGAAAGTATCCATGTAAGTTCCTTGTTCTTTGCCATCGTGATCAGCAACGAAGAAGCCTTTTTCATTATTAAAGTGCATCGCGTCCATGTTTTTGAATACATGCAGCATAATGTCTCGATTGGCAGTGAAAGGATCAGTTCCTTTTACATCATTATCCGCAGATTTATCCACATTTTCTTTAGGAGCAGAAGGGTATGGTGCTCCATCAAATAATGCTTGGAATGAAGGTACTTTGTTTGGATTGCTTTCTCTTTGATCCGTCATTCCGAAGAATTCCGCACTTGGCCATAGCATCATCCACTGATCTTGAAGCACACTGCGTGCATCCTTCACAGCAAGTGACTTAGCATTCGGAGCTTTCTCTCCGTCTTCTGCTACTTCAATGCTATGCGGCAAATAAACGAATCCTTTGGAAGGATCATATTGACTGCCTGCGCCTGCAGACGTTAACTTTCCAGTCGACCCGTTAACAAATAATTCATTGGAAATGTAATTCACTTTGTTCCAGATTTCTTCTGTTAAAACAGCTCCTTGGAACCCATCAGCTGAACTAACGCCTAAAGCAATGTTCTTGTCCTTATCATCGGTTGACGTTTCCCCGCCAAGTTCTTCATCTTTATCGACAGTATGGAATCCGCCCATGAAATCACCAGCCCATAAAGCTTGCTTTAAGAACGTCGCTCCGTAAGCAGATGGAACCAGTGTTTTCTCCATTTTATTTCGATCCCAGCGCAGAGATTCAAAGTTTACTTGATAGTTAGGTACATAACTGCCATCATCGTTAGCAGCATACTCTTCTGTATTTACTTCTTGTATGTAGTGGGGATCGCCTTTTGAATATTCAATAAATGTCGGATACATATTGGTGAAAATTTCTTCTTTAGAATACCCTACCGCATCAGCTAGTTCATAGAATCTGTTGCCCAATTTCTCGTCTAGTGTCTGACCGTCCTTAAGCGTTGCGACAGATGGTCCATTTACTAAGTGAAGACCTAAGCCTGACTTCTCAACTACTTCATACATGGCTTCTTCAGAATACTCATAAGACTCAACGCCTGCTGTGTAGTCAAACTTTGTCGGCTTGTCTAGCTTATCAAATTCTAATATATCTAAGTCTAACCCTAATCCTTCTGCCAGCGGCTCACCCGATAATTCAAATTCAGCGTAGGCAAACATATTTCCTGCTGTATCAAATGAATAATCAGACACCTCTACTTTTGATTGGCTGGTGACTTTTTGCTCTTTTTCAGTTACCTCTGTTTTATTCGCTTCACTTTCTTGGCCACCGTTACAGCCTGCTAGAAATAAAGCTGAGGCCAAAACGGATGCAGACACTACTTTCCATGGAATGTTCATCTATGTATCTCCTCTCACTAACGTCTAAAAAATTGATAATGATTATCATTATTATGTACTTGTTAATTATATTCTAATTGAAAACTTATCTCAATAGGTTTTTTAATCCTCGGGTCAAAACACTTAAATATCATCAGCAGGTTTTCCCTGACTCTACCCCCAGCCTTTGGATGTTTTATTAATAAACAAATACGTTTTGATTAAAACTTACTTACATTCAAGATCTTCTGCTCATTTTCTATTACTATATGTAAAGACTTTATTACTTCACAAGGATGTGGGAATTTGAATAAAGCACGAGGACATATATTTGAAATTCATTTTTTAAGAGCGTTCGCCTGTTTATGTGTTCTTGCTGTTCATGTATCAGCATCCTTTTATAAAGAACACGGACAACAGTTCAACGAGTTCACTTATTTCTTTAATCAAATTAGCCGTTTTGGCACGCCGTTGTTTGCGGTCATAAGCGGATTTCTTCTTGTTTATCAAATGAGATTCAAAGGATTTCATTTCAATAAATTTGTTTCAAGCAGATTTACCAAAATAGGACTGCCGTTTTTATTTTGGAGTGTTTTTTATCTGGTGTTTTTATTTATTAAACAAGGTACGAACCCGTTTGATGCCGGTCTCAGCACGTTCATCGGCAACTTCTTATCGGGAAACTCCTTTTACCATTTATATTTCATGGCGATTGTTTTTCAGTTTTATTTGGTATTTCCGTTGTTACAAATTTTCCGCTCTAAGGTCAGCTGGTCGATATTAATAGCCTTAGCAGCTGGAGCACATATTTACTTTCTTAATTCTTATACTCATCAGCCATATGAGGGAATTTGGAAGATGGTACTGAACCCACAGACTTTCTTGCCAAACTGGATGTTCTTCTTCATCTTTGGCGGATTTTTGGCTTATCATTGGGAGTCTCTAGAGCAGTTTTCTAAGAAATATAAAACAATCTTAGGTGTTGCCACATTAGCTGTTGTGGTTGGAGCTGTCATTGAATATAAAACTGCAGGTCTGATTGGCGCGAGCCGGGAAACGAATATGATCAACATTCCTATCATTACACTGTTCGTTATGGGAATTGCAGAGGATTTGCAAAAGGTGCGCTTACTTAACCGTTTTCTCAAAAAAGTCGGAACACTCTCTATGGCAATTTATCTCGTTCATCCCTTTGTCATCAGCATGTTCCACTTAATCGCTCCTGACTTCATTTGGCATACGGCTTTGTTTCCTGTCGTCTATGCGATTATTCTGCTTGGTTCCATTGCTATGGTGAGCCTGATCCAGCTGCTTCCATACAATCAATACATTTTAACCGTCCCAAAAATGAAGCCGCGTCAAAAGAATATCAATTCTTCAAAGAAAAAACTGGCTATATAGAACGCATATAATAATGCCCGATTTCATTTATTCATTCAATGAAATCGGGCATTTTTTATCTTATTGAAAAAGAGCCAGAAACTCCCCATACCCTTCCTCTTCTAACCTTTTTACAGGCACGAACCTGAGAGCAGCCGAATTAATGCAGTAGCGGGCACGGTCTAGGCCAGGGCCATCATCAAATACATGACCCAAATGGGAATCGGATGTTTTTGCTCGTACCTCGATCCTCCTCATACCATGTGATGTATCAAACTGTTCCTTTAATTCTGAGCGGAGCAGCGGTTTCGTAAAGCTTGGCCACCCACAGCCCGCATCATATTTATCCGTCGAAGAAAAAAGCGGTTCCCCCGAAATAATATCCACATAGATCCCTTCTTCTGTATGGTCCCAATACTCGTTTTGAAAGGGAGGCTCTGTCGCATTCTTTCTAGTCACTTCATATTGAATGGATGTCAGTTCTTCTCGAAGTGCCTCATCGCTCTTGCGCTTTTTCCAGTTCTCACGGATAAACTGCGCGCGACCAGAGCTTTCCCAATAGTGGTTATAATGAAAGGAAAACTTTTTATAATATTCTTGGTGCTTCTCTTCTGCTTTGTAGAATGGTCCGGCGGGACGAATTTCCGTTACGATGGGCGTTCGGAAGCGGCCGCTTGCTGACAGTTCAACTTTCGAAGCTTCCGCCAATTGCCGTTGGCTTTCATTATGATAAAAAATTGCCGTTCGGTAAGCCGATCCTCTGTCACTGAATTGTCCCTCTGCATCTGTGGGATCAATTTGCTTCCAATAGAGGTCGAGCAGCTTTTCATAGGGCATAACTTTAGGATCAAACGTAATTTGAACGGCTTCATAGTGGCCGGTTGTTTGTGAAATTACCTCCTCATAAGAAGGATTTTTTTCCTCACCCCCTGTATAGCCGGATACGACACCTTTAATGCCTGGCTTTTCATCAAATGGTGAGACCATGCACCAAAAACACCCTCCAGCAAATGTCGCTTTCTCTAAATGATGAGGCATACGGGTTTTCCTCCTTATTCGTTTAAGTGTCGGTACCTCTCAAACAGATTAAATAAAGTAATTTTGAATCACTTACACACTTTATGCAAATTTTATAACATTTACTTGAGGATATACACAAGCAGGTTTCTATCGGCTTGACTAGAATCGATTTAAACAGTAAAGATCCCTCCAGTAAGGTACGCTGGAAGGATCTCTACTATTATTTCAAATCTTTTTTATGATGGTGGTGCGGTACTTTACCTTTTTTCCCTTTAGGTTCTTTGTGTTCCTTTCTATCTTTCTTAAACTTAGGTCCCATATGATCAAATTTCGCTTGATCATAGACAGCAGCCCCGACAATTTCAGCTACATCTTGAAGCTTTTCTTTGCTGATTTTGTCAATAGAGTCTTCTGGCGTGTGATAACCCGGCTCTGTAGGCGAGTGGATAAACAAGGCAGCAGGGATTCCCGCTTCGGCAAATGGCACATGATCACTTCGGCCTCCCTGTTCATAAGGAGTAGGCTCTCCATTTAACCGTTTACTTGATGCCTGAGCAAGCTCAGTAACCAGGTTTGGCTTCCCATCTGCCGTCATCATTACTAAATCGCCTGCATCTTTGCTTCCCACCATGTCCAAATTAAAGTTAGCAATGATCCGCTTTCTCTCTTCATCTGAAAGTTGATCCACATAATGATTAGAACCAATCAGTCCAAGCTCCTCCGCCCCAAAAGTCACAAAACGTATTTCCGT
The DNA here is from genome assembly GCF_016908875.1 of Bacillus ectoiniformans. GTDB lineage: Bacteria > Bacillota > Bacilli > Bacillales > Domibacillaceae > Bacillus_BX > Bacillus_BX ectoiniformans. The sequence continues at coordinate 36,975 of NZ_JAFBES010000012.1, forward strand.
ATCTGTAGGTACGTCTTTAAACACGCGGGCCAGTTCAAGCGTCATGGCTGTGCCCGATGCGTCATCATTTGCTCCAGGGGCCAATTCTACCGAATCGTGATGAGCACCGATCACGATGACATCATCTGTCGCTTTTCTCTTATTCGTTGGTTTTTTCGTAGCTATGACGTTATGGGAGGTTCTTTCACTTGTATCAGCTCCCGTAACTTTTAAGGAAACGCTTACACTTTGATCCGCTACATGAGTCGCTAATGCTTCCCCTTCAGCTTTTGTCAAAGCAACAGCCGGTACATACTCATCATTAGCTTCCCCAAGTGTACCATTTAATTCACCGTCTGCGTTATTATAAATAATAACTCCTTCAGCTCCTGCAGCAGCGGCGTTTAACACTTTTTCTCCAAAGGAAATCTCTCCTCGCTGAATAAGTGCGACTTTGCCAGATAAATCTTTATCAGCCAGTTCATCTTTCTTTCCAAGCCCTGCAAGAACTAGTTCACCCGTGATATCCCCGCTGACAGAATAGGTAAATGCAGAAGGCTTAAGTTCTCCTTCATACCCATCTGCAGACAGTTCAATGCTGCTAGGCGGCGTATAGCCTAAGAAAGAAAATTCCTGAAGTTCCACTTCATATCCATACGATTCGAATTGACTTTTAATATATTGAACAGCATTGTATTCCGATTCAGTTCCAGCAACGCGCGGCGTTTTCGCTAAATAATCAATGTTGTTATACATATAATCGGCATTAATTTGTTTAATGATTTTTTGATCAAATACTTTGTATGGTTGGGAATGCACTTCTTTAGAAGGTTGAGCGAATACAGCCTGGGTTCCGAAAGCACTTAAAGTTAATGAAGCGGCAAGCATGATTTTTACTGCTGGTTTCTTCATAAATTCTTTCCTCCATTACCTATATTTGTATTTATAGAAACATAGTATAATAGTTAGAATATTATAAATAGAGTTAAAATTACTAAATATTTTAACCACAAACAGACTATATCGACAAATAGTGATATTTTTCATAGGATAAAATACCACTTTTTTCAAAACAAAAAAAGACAACGCAGATTCCAGGGGAACTTGCGCTGCCTTATGTTAATCTACTTCTCTATTATTAGAAACGGTTGCGGCGATCAAGATTATCGTCTCGATCTAATAAAGTATCGTCTAAATCACGATCCGCTTTATCTAGCTCGTCCGCTCCTCTTACATCAGCTTCTTCACGTTTCACCGTATCATGTACCGTCTCCGTATCTTGAACTTTTCGTTTACCTACGACTATTTCTTCCGTTACGACAGGCTTTTTCGTTACTTCTACACGTTCTTCAGTGACTGGGATACGAATGCTATCGTCATCTTCAATGATTGGAGTTCCATCATCCGCTAATGTGGATTCATTGACTGGACGACGCTCTACATATACCTCATCACGTTCAACAGTAACGTCGACTTTTCTTTCCTCTTCAACAACATCTTTTTCTACATAGACTTCACCTGTTTGAACACGCTCTTTATCCACTTCAAGACGTTCTTCGCTAAGTTGGATTCTCTGTTCATCTGTCAAGTCTTCATCAAGATCAGTTACTCGGTCTGCTCGTACACCTTCCACTGCCCGATCCGTTGCTCTTAAATCTGAATCTGTTCCGAATGCATCTGGTCCAAGATTAGGATCGGCTGCATTCGTCAGCGTACGGTCACGGTAATTGTTATCATAATAATCTTTATCCACATACAGAAGAATTTTTCCTGTTTCTATATCTCGATAATAGCGATCAGAGTCTGCATCACTTAGTCCCATATGGTTCAATCCGCCTCGAACTTCATCTTCTCCAGAAAGAAAAGCCATAAATTTATCCATCCATGATGCCTCATGTGCCGCTGATTCAACTTCCGCTCCTGTGCGCCCTCTTACCATCGAGATATTATCTTTATCCTTTGCAACTGCATAAATATCTGATGCGTCATAACCTTCCGCTTTCAACTCATCAATTTTACGAATAACTTCTGTTTGATTATTAAATACACCAATAAATTTTTTATCGTTGTTCATGTTTAACAGCCTCCTAGAATTTTTTCTGAATTTACCATAGTCATTGTCTACCCAGTGTGATATAATTAAAACTTTATACCAAAAAAATATTTTTAGTAGATAAACTTTCGATTTGCTAAAAAAAAAACAGATGAAGTTCTTTTTCATCGAACTCCATCTGTTTCAATCTTTTTGGATCTTTTTTCGTCTTCAGGTTATCTATACCTTTTTTTAAGGTTTTAAAACAACTTTGACACATTCGTCTTCATGGTCATTAAATATTTTATACGCTTCAGGCGCCTGTTCAAGCGGCATAACATGGGTTATTATTTCTGTTGGATCAATTTCATTGGCTGTTATTTTCCGAATAGACCCGGCATCTAATGAGTGACTGGTGCTTGTCCCATTTTTAATTTGATGTTCCTTTCAAAGTAGTGCCAAGACTTTTTGACTTACTATTTATTTCGTTTTCTTTGATTAATAAACAAAAACCATCGACCCCATAAGTCAATGGCTAACTATTTTTAAGGAGGCCACTTCTCATCCTCCACGATTATTTAAAAATGAAGAAGCAAGACTTCTTATTAAAGCTTAAAATTCTTAATAAGATATTGTAACTCCTCAGCTGTATCTGATAAGGAGGAGGCAGAGGCGGATACTTCCTCAAGTGCAGCCAACTGTTCTTGTGTGGAAGCCGACATGTTTTGTGTCCCTGATGCAGAATGGAGGGCTGCTTCTGCGATCGTATGAATCGAAGCGACAATCATTTCAGCATTATCGGAAATGTGCTGAATAGCAGAAGCCACTTCCTCCGTTTGCCTTTTTACATCATCCGTCGCTCTTTGAATTTCTTTGAAGGATTGTCCGGCTTTATTCACCAGCTTGATTCCGTCTACGACCTCATGTGTGGTCTTTTCCATGCTTTTCACTGCTGCCTCGGTTTGATGTTTGTTCGCAGAAACTAGTTCTGTAATTTGTTCCGCTGAAGCAGATGATTGCTCCGCCAGTTTACGAACCTCATTTGCTACAACTGCAAACCCTTCTCCATACTCTCCTGCCCTAGCTGCTTCAATGGCTGCATTCAACGCCAGTAAATTCGTCTGTCTTGAAATAGCAGTAATGGTCTGAATAATATTCCCAATTTGATTGGATTGATCTCCCAACACTTTCACTTCATTAGACAAGCTGCTTACCGTCATTTGAATCGCATTCATTTGTTCGATAGATTTTTGAATCGCTTCATTCCCGATACTAGCTTTTTCTGAAGTGTCATTTGCGTTAATAGAAACACTTGTAGCATTATCTGAAATTTGTTGAACACCTAGTGACATCTCATTCACTATTTGTGTGGTTTGTTCTACGCTGTTACTCTGACTTTCTGAGCCGGAAGCAAGTTCCTGAATCGTGGACGAAATATGTTCAGCTGCCTGTCCTGTTTGCTCAGCACTTGCTGTCAATTGCAGGGCTGAGGCTGATATCGTCTCAGAACTTGTTGAAATTCTACTGATCAGTTCCCTTAAACCATCTCTCGTTTGATTCAGATGGTCAAACATTTCTCCAATTTCGTCTTTTCGATGAGAAGCCACAGGAACCGTCAAGTTACCTGAAGCTATTTCCTTCATTGCGCCTTTTAATTCATCAACGGGTTTTGTAATATTTCTTCTTCCTAACATCATGATCATGAATGCAGAAAGAAAGACCAGAAGGACACCTACTAGGATGAACTTAAGCATTAATTGATGTAATGGTGCAAAGTAATCCTCAACTTCCACGGAACTCATTAAAAGAGACCCATTTGATGTACGCTGAAAAGTTAAATACTTAGTTTTATCCTGTTCTTCATATTGAAAGCTGCCTTCCTTTTTATCTGTAATAGCTGGACCAAAAGGAAGTGCTGTGACCATTTTGCCTATATATTCTTTCTTAGGATGAGCAATGACCTCACCTTGAGAATTAGCAATAAACGTAATACCTGTTGCAGCAAATGTGTTACTTGATATTTCATCTTGTAAGTTAAAGGAATCGACCAAACTTTGATACTCCTTTGGCTCTTTGCCTATTTGAAACATTCCCGGTTTTTCTTGTCTGGCTACACCCACGTACATAAACATCTTTCCGTCTGCTCCACGAACAGCAGGTTCCTGTGCAAGCTCAAAGTTTTTATCCGTAATGCCTTTCAAATAAGGTCTAGATTGTTCGTTGGAATCATAATTATAGCCAATTACTTCTGAATTACTGCTAAATTGCAGGATTCCTTTTTCATTCATTACGTCTATTTCTGAGACATTAATTCTCTCAGCTAAAGTCGCTAGCTCTTCAACTGTGTAACTATCTCGCCCTCTTAAAATTTCCCTAACCGCTTTGGCTAAATCTAAGTAATCTTTTTTTAGGCTTTCCTTGACTATTTCCAAGGTTCCGCTATATGAATTGAAATCACTCTCTAGCTTATCTAAAACCCCTTCTGCCTCTGTTTTCATCTGTTGATCAATGACTTTTCTTTGAGATTCATAAGTAAAAAACGCAAGGGAGAACACCGTAACAATTATTATACAAATAGTGATGAAGGTTATCTTATGACTTAATTTATTAAAACTGATCACTTATCAACCCGCTCCTCTAATCTAACTTCTCCCTATCCGTTCCTATTCAGAAAAGTTTTTGTGTTTAAAATTAATATTTATTAATATTTTAAAATATTCGCAATATATTTATAGTCAATTTAAACTATAACCAAAAGAAATGTCAATGTATTTTTGGTATAAATGTAATGTGATGTATCTTTGATTGCAAATTCGCAATAAATATTTCCGACTTGAATAACCAGTAAATTCCTTAAAGCGCAGCTCTTCGTTTATTCATAAAAACAATTAACCCGCAACCATTTCACTCGGTTGCGGGCTTATTATAGACTCTTTTTAATTGAACAAGATTAATATGATATCAGTAATCGAGATTCAGTTAGTCTAAAGTTCTGATTATCTGACAAAACATTATCTTAACGCTTATCGATCATATTCCCTAGCACAGCCTTTAATGAAGAAGCAAATTCAAACGGCCAGTCCTGTTGAAACTTACTCATTTCTTTTGAATGATGCGGCTTTACCCCTGCAATTTTAATCGTCACTTTATTCATATAAGACAACATTTTGAACAAGTCGATTAAATGGGTGACTCCCTCTGAAGAGATTTTTCCGACGGCGGTAAAATCAACAATAATTAAATCATGATGCTCTTCGGAAGCAGCCTTTAGAACATGGTCAGTAATAGCTGTTATCTTCTGCGCTGTCATGTCACCAAATAACGGCAGTAAAGCAATCTTGGAAGATAAAGCAATATATGGGCCGGAGAGTTCTCTTAACCGCACCATCGCCTCTTCAAGTTCTTCCTTTTTATCGAGCAGTTCGAAATTAGTAGAGGCAAGCCGACTCTGCAGAGCAAACAATTGATTTTCAAGCTTTGCAATTGCCCCATCCTTCGGCAGCAGAAAAAAATGACCGTAATTAGAGGAATCCCAAGAAATATGCACATCAAATAAAGCTAGACGTTTTTTCTTCGTTAACAGATTTAATTCTAAACTGACAGGTTTTGCCGTTTGAAAACCATGTAATGTTAACTTGTTCATGCTTTCCGGATCCACCAGGTCAGTAATATTCTCTAACATGCCGAAATAATTTTTTGCTTCGCCTGAAACAGAATGAATGATTCCTTCTGTGTCTATTTTAAGGTAGGGCACAGGGAACGGATGCTCATAAGGTCGCATTGGTTTTCTCCTCCAGCACCTCAGAAGACAGCCAATGATTCGCCATCAATAAATCTTTGAGAATCATCGTATTTCCATCACAATAAGGTCTTAAATCATGCGTAGCAGCCAGGCGTCCCCCTAGCATGATGACCGGGCGATTGGATAAAGAAGACAAATGTTTAACGTAATGTTTTAAGTGTGGCAAATGATAAACAATAGAAACAGAAAGTCCAATGACATCCGGTTTCCATTTTTCTGCCGTTTCTAAGGCATATTCAAGTGGCAGGTTTGGCCCGAAAAAGCGGACGTTCCACCCATGTTCCACAAAAAGACTGCTGACCATTTTTAATCCTAGATAATGCTGTTCACCTTCAAGGCATAGCAGGATCGCTTTCTTTCCGTTAGCCGATTGATCTCCCTGCCAAGAAAATAAACGGGAGAAGACAAAATCACAAGTCGCCGTAGCCAAATGTTCATCAGCTACCGTAATTTCGTTCTTCTCCCACAACTCTCCTATATATTGCATAGCAGGGGTGATCAATTGATGAAAAATCATCAGATTGGTCATGTCTTCATTTTGCTGTATACATTGTATTGCTGCTTGCTGGTCACCTGCTAATAGGTAATCAGCCAATTCACTCGCTATCTGACTCACCATTGCTTTTCACCCCGCTTTTATTTAAGAATCTAACGCACGAATCGCACGATCTATATAATCTAAATAAGCATTTAATTCATTCTCTTCCAGTTGGTCACTGGATTTTAACAACCCTTCAAGGATTTGAAAATTATCAACGAGATGCTTTGTCCCCATTCCATGCTTCGTTAATATGCCATTCAGCCATATCGCATACTCCACAAAAAACTGGTGGTTATCTAGTTCGAAAGCTGTTTTGAGCTGTTTTAAGTGATGCTCATTATCTTCCTTGCATTTGTTCTTTCCTTGCTCACCGAAGCGCTCCAAAAGCTGTGGTTCCCGCTTATATATTTGTTCCGTGGCCTTTTCAGCCAGATCGCTGATTGATATTGGCATTACCTCGCCACCACCTTATACTGTCGTACTTTCGGTGTTACAGAAGCCAGTTCCTGATTGGGGTACTTTTTCTCTAACTCATGTATTTTCTTAAACTCTTCACTTCTTACCCAGTCCAAATAGTGTTCCTTCGTTTGAAAGGTAAGCTGAACCGTTAATTCTCCAGCGTTCTTTTCATTCTGCAAAAGTAAAAAATCCACAAACCCCTCTGCCAGATCAACAGCACGGGAGCGGTTTTTATATATAGAAATAACTTCTTCCGCCTGATGATCCTTGACCGGAAAAGTGGAATGAACGATATACATAGAAAAATCTCCTCTCTTTCTACCATAATTCTTCCGTCCTATTATTTCAATATTTTTAAATTTTGGACATAAAAAAAGAGGCAGCTTTCGACTTGTCTTCATATAGTTAATCACTCTACATGAAATGACTAGGGATTGAAAGCCTCACCTCTTAGGTAAAAATAACCGATCATTCCTCTTATATTGTCAATGAGTATGGACTCTAAGTGAGTTAGCTTTCTGCTTTTTTGCCAATAAGAATTACAAAATTTTTATCGAAATGGGATAAAGGTAGGGATTTACAGGTTCGGCAATCTGCTCCCACTCCGTGATTTTTAGATAAGGCACCTCCGCACCATTGTAAGTCATGGTATCCAAAGTTCCATTTACTTTAATCCAAGTATCTTCCTTTATGCCTGGATCTTTCGGAAACTCTGAGAGAAACCCCACAATACTTGCATCGGCCACACAATGGGTAATCATAAATCGTGAAATGACCAATTGGTTATGATTAAAATCCTTCTCTTTATAAACAAAGCCTGTTACTGAGATAGTTCTGCCTATATATTGTTGGATATTCTGATTAATCTCATCATAATAAACACTATAAACACTATCCGACATATTAATTACAGATGTTTTTTCTAAATTTTTGATGAGCTTGTCATACTCTGCTGCTGACATCTCCACTTGATTATCAATCAGACCGGGATCTTCTGGATTTTCATCTATATTACTCTCATTAAGGCTATTTTGTAATGGAGGTCGACTAGCACCTTGAGATGACTCTTCTTTATTTGACAGAATGCCTATTGCCCCTTTTTTAGAAGCAATCGATGCATCAAGAACTTTGGGAGGGAGTAAAAAACCAGTGAGCAGAGGCAGGGTAATAAGGATGTACGAAAATAATTTTTTCGTGTTAAATTGGGCGTCTCCATGATCATGTCCACATGAATGGCCCTCATGTTGACAATGATGACCGGTTTTCTTTTTTGTCCACACTCGTGTAACCTGTATAAAAAATAGAATTAAAAACACAATGGAAGCCGTTTGACTTAACCCGCTATATTTAGGGTTAATAAACTTATTGATATCACCAGTATAATGCAATTTAAATATCATGGCTGAAAAGGCTAATAAAATCATTGCCCTTACCCCCTGCTGTATATGAAACTTCAAGCTGGTCCCCCCTTAAAGATAACCTTGTAGTGCCGTTATAATGACAATGATCACGCATACGACCAATCCTAAAACCCCAAACACAAATCTAAACCGGAACACACTAAGCATCATAATCGTATTTTTTAAATCAATCATGGGACCAAAAATCAAAAAACCTAAAATCGATGAGGCAGGAAATATCCCTCTAAAGGAAGCGCCAATAAAAGCATCAGCTTCCGAACACAAGGATAAAACATAGGCTAGTCCCATCATGACAAGTAAAGAAGCTATAGGTCCACTTCCTAACTCCAACAACACCCTAGCCGGCAAATAAGTTTGTACAACCGCCGCTAAGAAAGCACCAATTACGAGAAACTTAGCCATATCAAAAAATTCATCAATGGAATGAGTTAGCATTGACCATAATTTGGTTGGCAATGACTTTTCCGTGTGAAAGTGAGAGCGGCTATTCATTTCCACAGAGTCTTTTAGCTGACGACCTTTAAATAGGACCCCTACCGTTAATGCAACTATAATAGCGATGACAAATCCCAAGATCATTCTAAATCCAGCCATTCTGAAATCATTTCCGAATGCCATATAAGTAGAAGCAATTACTATGGGATTAATTAGCGGGCCCGTTAACATAAATCCGATAGCTGCGTGAATAGGTACACCCTTAGAGATCAGCCTCCGTACAATAGGTACGATTCCACATTCACACGCTGGAAATAAAGCGCCAATGGTACAACTCATAAACACAGCCTTCACTTTATTCTCAGGAATCCATTTTTGAATATGTGCTTCAGTAACAAAAATTTGAATCGTTCCCGCAATGAGCACCCCAATTAATACAAATGGAAGTGCTTCAATTAATATACTCAAGAAAATAGTATTCAAGTTTAAAAGGGATGCCGGGAGTGCAAAATCATTCATAAAACCGGTATTATATAAAATTAGCATGGAGCCTATTGCTACAATTACAGTCATTGTGAAGTCTAAGATACTAAAGCTAAATATCCTATTCATATAAACCTCCTACTCTCTATCTTTCTTCTAGACTGCTAGGGCGCATGATTAATAAATACGTAGCTTTTACTCGTTTTTAAGTACCCCACTTCCATAGCTTGTCCTTTTGCGAAAGGTCCTTCTTGAGAAGAATTATCTTGTTAATAAGAATTATTACGTTTTAACAAACAATCTGTTTTACTTTTCTAAAGGTATAGTATGTTTTAGAAAATGCTTTTATTCCTTTAATACGGTTTCATTATCAGGCAGAGGAAAGAGAGTTTATTTCAAGCAACTTATTAAGAAGGTTGCACATACCTTCATAGGCTTGGATCTATGTTTCAAATTAATAGATTTGTTCCTTTCTTTCATTAATCTGTGTCCGCACTCAATTTTCCAAAACTAAATATAGGTGTTCCAATAAAAATAGAATATCTGTATATAAGTTAAGCATCCTTTCGCAGTCTTATTGATCAAATAAACCGTTGCCTAAAATCCTTTAAATACAGATTAAAACCAGGTTCAATCAATTTCATATAAATAGAAGTCGGCATATATTGTTTAGTCCTTTTTAACTTTTTGTACTTTTTTCTCAGCCGTATGATTCAAGTTCGCTGGTTGATAACTCCATGCATATACTTACGAAAAACAGGAAGCTGAACAGAGATCAACAACCCTTAAACATACCCTCCCCCCCATCTCATTACCCCCTTGCTTTCATACACTTTATACAGGAACTCTAAAAAAATAAAAATATCAATCGAAGTGATCACAGTGTCAGAATCCGCATCAATCCAGGGCAGATATCTTTTTTGTTTCAATTATTCATTTCGGGGAATGATGAGAAATGAAACTTTTTTTATTTTTTTGTTTGCAATAATAAAATACCTGTGGTAGTATTTAGATACCCCACAAGGTATATAAAAAAGGAGGAAGTAAACTTATGTTATTTCGTACATTTTTTGATGAAAAGTTAGCTCAATACGCTTATATGGTAGGATGTCAAAGAACAGGTGAAGCGATCCTTATCGATCCTCCACGTCATGTCGATCACATTATCGAAGCTGCAAAAAAAGAAGGAATGACTATTACTTCTGCTGCAGAAACACATATCCACGCTGATTTCGTTTCTGGTGCTCGTCAGCTTGCCGTGAAACATGATGCAAAGCTGTATTTATCAGATGAAGGCGATGAAAACTGGAAATATCAATATGTTGATGATATAAATGCTGAACTTGTTAAAGACGGCGATAAATTTAAAGTAGGTAATATTGAATTTGAAGTTATGCATACACCTGGTCATACACCAGAGAGTATTTCATTCATTTTAACTGACATTGGCGGCGGTGCTTCTAAGCCGATGGGAATCTTCACAGGAGACTTCGTGTTTGTTGGTGATATCGGACGTCCTGACTTGCTGGAAAAAGCAGCTGGAATGGCTGGTACAGCTGACAGCGGCGCGCAGCAAATGTATGATTCTGTACAACGCTTCAAACAGCTTCCAGACTACATGATGGTATGGCCGGCACACGGTGCAGGCAGTGCTTGCGGTAAATCTCTTGGTGCGGTGCCTTCTTCTACAGTTGGCTATGAAAAGCAATTCAACTGGGCAATGAAGATTGATAACAAAGAAGAGTTCATTGCTGAATTATTAAAAGATCAGCCTGAAGCACCTGTTTACTTTGCAGAAATGAAACGTGTAAATAAAGTTGGGCCTAATGTCGTTTCAGGTGACATGCCTGAATGGACGGACAATGCTGCTGAAGTAGAAGCTTGGGCAAAAGAAGACAAACACGTATTATTAGATACTCGTCCGGCTTCTGAATTTGAAAAGGGCTTTATCCCAGGTGCCATTAACATTCCGTTCGGAAAAATGCTTACGAACTGGGCTGGCTGGTTAGTTGGCTATGATGAAGAAATGGCTGTTATTGTAGACAAAGATCAAGCTGAAGAAGCATTAATTGCCCTTCGCTCTATTCACCTTGACGATGTCGTGAAGCTAGTTGCAGCTGAATCAGTGAAAGGCGCAGCTACAGAAACATACAAAACAGTGGATGTAGAAAAGTTTGACCAATTAAAAGAAGATTCACAAGTCATCGATGTTCGTAATGACACTGAATGGAAACAAGGTCATATTCAAGGTGCAGAACACAAAATGCTTGGCTATTTAAGAAAAACAGGCAAAGAGCTTGATCAATCAAAACCAGTACTGATTCACTGTCAATCTGGCGCTCGTTCTGCGATTGCAGCTAGTGTTATGAAACACCTTGGCTTTGAAGATGTTACTCACTTAGAAGGCGGATTCAGTGCTTGGAGCAAGAAAAACAGCGATTCCGTTGTGACTCCTAAGTAATTAAATAGAGCTGATGAAAGTCAGCTCTTTCTAAAAAAATGTATTAACTCTGTCTAAAAATATTTTTAAAAATAAAGGGGATTATTAAAACATGAATGCAGATGTAACTGTTGACGCAAAAGGCCTTGCTTGCCCGATGCCAATCGTAAAAACTAAGAACGCGATCAAAAACATGAACGCTGGAGAAACACTTGAATTGATTACGACTGATAAAGGTTCCGTAGCTGATATTCCTGCTTGGGCAAAAAGCACAGGCCACGAATATTTATCACTTGTTGAAGAAGGCGATCTTTTCATTCATTATGTAAAAAAAGCAGAGCCAAAAGAAAACGTAGAAACAGACGTCGTTTCTATTTCTAACGAAGAGTTAATCTCTAAATTGGGCTCAGAGCCAATGCTTGTATTAGATGTGCGCGAGCCTGAAGAATATGCTGCAGGCCACGTACCAGGAGCATACTCTGTTCCCCTTTCACAAGTAGAAGGCTATTTAAACGCCATCCCTCAAGATCAAACGATTTACGTTATGTGTAAATCTGGAATGAGAAGCCAAATGGCATGCGACACCATGTGGATGAAGGGTCATACAAACATCATCCGCGTCGTACCTGGCATGGGCGACTGGAACGGCCCAGTTGAAAAACAATTCACACCAAAAAGCTAAGGGGACAGTCCCCCATCGCTTTAAAGCGCAAAAGCCATGCAGAAATTTTTTCTGCATGGCTTTTTTATTTCTATTCAAATAACTCTTGATGACGCATTTCCAGCGTATGAAGGTGCCGCAGCTCTTCCAGCAGGTCATGAATAGATAACAATTCGTACAATATAATTGTTCCTGGAGAAAAACTGTGTCCTAACGGTACCTGCTCCCCTACCGTATGTTTAAAATGGGCGAGCAGTTCTTCAACAACCTGCACATGCTGATGGTCCATTTCAAAGTGCGGATGATGTAAAGTCGTCTTCAAAGCAGTCACCATATTAGCGATGATTCTTTCTTTCTTTAAAGACAATTCCAGCGTAGGAACTGAGATTAAATTGCCCACATGGTAATTAATTTGCCGCAAAAGATTCAACTTTTTATATTCATACCGAAACGTTCGGATGTCTTCCCGATTAAATTGGTGCAGCTTCCACTCTTTCTTTTGGTACTGACAGAGCGTCTCCACTGATTCAATGTCTTTCAAAAGTTTCTCGAAATCAGCTTTTGTCTCTTGATGAAGAGGCTGAAGCTCAATAATTTCTTTTCCTCTTTTTTCAATCAAATCACCAGTCTTTAAAATAAATTGCGCGGTTTTCGTTCGAATGGCATCAAAATAATTAGGTCTTATGACAAGCAAATTAACTAAAGTGGACACTGATAATCCAATCCCTGTAGTTGCGAGCCGTACAAAAAAGGACGACACATAATGATCATGAACCGTTGAGATCATAGCGACTCCAGTCAGCACAGCTACTAATGTTCCTTCATGAAGGCGAAGTTTGTAGCATGCGATGATCGTAGCCATGGCCACTAACATGTAAGTTAACGGACTATCTCCAAATGCAAAATTAAAAATAACTGAAAATGCCGCCCCAATAGCTGAAGCAGGAAATCTGACATATGCTTTTTTAATAGAGTCTGCTGCTGTAGGCTCAATCGTCACAATCGCTGTAATTACCGCAAACATCGGCGGCCAGCCGAGCAATTGGCAGATAAGAGCAGTAAGAAAAACCGCAATGCCTGTTTTCACCACTCTTCCTCCAACAAACTTAAACTTTTTTAAGTATTCCACATAACAACAGTCCTTTTTCCACTTTGGTATTCATTCATTATAACGCAGAATTACTCATACTTTAGCACCATATAAAAATCTCCTTTATCACTTTAAAGCACCGGGGGTCTGACCCCTCAACCCCTTAAACCCAAAAAGAAGGATATCACTCGTAATTTGTAGAAAATAATTATATAGTACTTTTAGTCTATATACACGGGAGAGTATGCTTATGTCGTTACATGTAGATCAAATTTTTTTACACGCTCTTATTGTTCTACTTCCGATTGTTTTTTATCAATTGGGGTTCACACGTAGCTATAGATTCCATTCAAAATGGAAAGGGAAATTGTTGTTTGCGCTGATAGTAATGCTTTTTCTGACCATGTCATTTCCGGTCCAAATGGACAGCGGCTTTCATTTCGATGTACGGATCGTACCAGTTATCATCGCCACTTTGTATGGCGGACCGATGCAAGGATTAATTGTTATTGCAGCTATGTTTATATATCGAACGTACCTTGATCAAGCAGGACTGCTTGTAAGCTTACTTAATTACACGATTGCCTTTGTCCTGTTAGTTGGTCTTTATCGTCGCTATAATGAATTAACTCTCCTTAGAAAAAACATCTTTGTCAGCTTAATCTACTGGCTCATTGCTGGCAACCGCGCATTTCAGCTTTATAATATCGAACAACATGAGTACATTGATCTTTATTTACTGTTCACCATCATTATTTGGTGCACGCTGCTGGTAGTGATTTCATTCATCGAAAACTTAAACGAGCAACTGGCTCTTCAAAAGCAAATTCAAAGGTCGGAAAAGATGAGCGTAGTGAGTCAGCTCGCTGCCTCTGTGGCGCATGAAGTTCGTAACCCAATGACCTCTATCCGCGGATTTATGCAGCTGATGTACTCTGATAATAACATCAATGACACTCAAAGAAAGTACATCGATATTTCACTAGAAGAATTAGACAGAGTCCAATTAATTATTAATGACTACCTATCACTGGCCAAACCCAACACGAAAATTGTGCAACCCATCAACCTCAGTATCGAAATGGAAAAAGTGATTGAACTGATGCGATCCTATACAAATATTCAAAGTGTCATTATCGAATCTAACATTCAAGATCAACTGTTCGTCAAAGGGAATCAAGGCGAAATAAAGCAAGTGTTAATTAACTTAATAAAAAATGGTATTGAAGCAACCGGAAATAATGGAAGAATTCAAGTCAACAGCTTCCGAGAGGATAAGTGGGCAGTCATTGAAATTATTGATAATGGAAAAGGAATGTGCAAAAATCAGATCGATCTGCTCGGCACTCCTTTTTACTCTACAAAAGATCTCGGAACAGGGGTGGGATTAACTATTTCTTATCAAATTATTGACTTAATGAAGGGGAAAATTGAGGTCGAAAGTGAAGTCGGAAAAGGAACAAAGTTCACCATTAAACTTCCGATATGCTTTCCTGATAAACCTTCTGTACAGTCGGATCATATCACTTCATTAACAGGGTGATTGGAGATTATAACTTAAACAGGACTGACACCGCGTGTCAGTCCTGTTACTGCTATTAGCGATTCTCCGTTAGAAAAACTCCCATTCACCGACTTCTTTCCCTTCTTTCTTTTTCTTAGCAATTAAATAGGCATCAATGATAGCGATCGGAACAGTGATGAAGGCAGACATACCAAAGGTAATCATTCCAAAAATAACGCTGCAGATTAAAATAACAGCTCCCTTTTTCACCTGCCCAACAATCATTTGCCCTAATCCAGTAATTAAGAATGACAGCAGGGCGATAAGCAAAGGTTCTTTCGCATCACTAGTCACAGACACAGACACGCTTCTTTTATTTAACGAAACACCACAATCCACACAAATTTCCTGGCTTTCGTTTACCTTCTTTCCGCAATTAAAGCAATGGTTTCTTATATGAAAAGGCCGCACTCCACACTTTGGACATACTTCTGCTTTGTCTGATATTTGTTCCCCACAGTTCGAACAATACATGTAGCTCCCCCTTACATTTATTCGATCAGATGCTGCACGATTAGTTTGCCATGACTAAAACCCGCCGTAACGATTCCCCAAATCAAGAAATCTACAGCCACACCTGCTAATATGCCAGTGATGAATCTGCGTGTATTCGTGCTATGCCATTTACCTATATATTGAAGCCCCCCATCCACAATTAACGGAAGTAAAAGCAGACCAGCTATTAATAGTGGAATGGCTCCAACTACGATCGCATAAATGAGTCCAAGCAGATAACCCGCAAGAATTCCTGTGCACCTCGCGCAAATTGGAAACTGTTTACCCCGATGAAAAAAAGACCTCTCCGGCAGTCTATGACAAGCAAATAAAGCATGAAGTACTTTATCCATGGAACTCCCCGCAAACATTTTAATAATAGTACATAGTTTCAGACAGTATTCCTAAAAAGAACGACAAGGCATAAAGCACAACCGTAGCAATGAACCCAATGGCTGCCCATTTACATACTGATTTAGCAGACTTCGGCTTTTCATCTTTCCATACAAAATAAAGAATCAAACCAACTATTGGAAAACAGCAAGCAGCAAGGTTTACTAAGCCGGATGGCTGATCTTGACCAACCCCCGCACCTTTTAAATTCTTTAGACGTTCCCCACATTTCGTACATAGCTCTTGAGCCGCTTTCGTTTCCGTTCCGCAAGACTGACAGAAATTTTGGCCATTTAAAGGCCGAACCCCACAACTAGAACATACCTCTGCTCGATCATTTACGCTGTTTCCGCACTCTCTGCAATACAATCTGATCGTCTCCTCTCCACTTCTAGAAGCAGCTGCACCCATATTAAGTAAATGTCAGTTCCCTAATTTATATTAAGAGATGTAGGTCAATATACCTCAGTGCTTTCGAGTTCATTAGTTATATGTGAAACTGGCTAGTGATAAAGCTTATTTGACAGAATGAAGCCGCTGGCAGATAGATTCGCTTTCATTAAAAAAAACAGCCTATGCGGCTGCCTTTTCGATTGATTCATCTAAGTTTTGTTGTTCATTACAGCATAATCTTAGATAGCTAAGAAATTAATTGTTTTGTAACTCTGTAAATACGAGCAAACGCTTGCTATCTGAATACATCGGATGGCATGTCAGAAGAGTAAGCATGGCGTGATCAGGTTTTGGGTTTAAATATTCCGCTTGATTGGGATTGATGATTTTTTTCTCTGACACTTGAAATTGATAGGTCGTGTCAGCTGATTGTACAAGCACTTCATCCCCACCTTCTAATTCATCCAGCCGATTGAAGAAACGGCCGAATTGATAGGCTCGGTGTGCAGCTACAACAAAGTTATGACCTTTCTTACCCAGCTGTCCGCTACTCTCTAGCTTTCCAGCGGCCACATCCAGCACCTCTTCAGTAGTACCTTCTAACACTGGCACGGTTAAATCAATTTTGGGAATAACGAGTACCCACCTTGAAGGTGGCTCCTCTTGAGAAGCTTCTGCAGAAGTGGGTACCGTCCGTTCTCCCAATTGTTCGATTTCTCTCACCATTTTCTCTGTCCGTTTGTCTTGCTGATAGCTTCCATATAATACATAACCGCCTATTCCAATTCCTAAAATGATGAATAAAAGACCTAGCTTGCGTATGATGAACACCTCACTTGTGAAAAAATCCGCTAGAAAGAAGAAGTGTGTCCTTTCTAGCGGATCTCTACAGCTTACACTTGAGTTTTTTTGAAATAAGTGAAATACACACCTAGTAAAATGAGACAAATCGATAAAGCAAGTAATAGTCTTTGATCAAAAAGCCCACCTGTTTTTGGCAAAAGCTGCTGATCATGTGCGAAAGCTTGTGCTGAATCGTCTTCGACAGCTGTCTCAATAGGCATCAAACTAGAACGAACTGAATCTGCAGCTGTCAAGCGGTTGTCTAGCAGAATCGGAGTTTGCTTATCTCTTCCTTCACTAATGTCATTTACTAGAGAATCGGCTACGTCAACGGTCCCACCGCTATTTACCGGCAACTCTCCTTTTGCTGGAGATGGCTGTTGATCTGTTCCCACTTCCTCATCTGTATCAGGAACTGTGATTTCATCTAAAACGTCAAAAACCGGCGCTGGTGAAGATGCAGCTGTCTGTTCCTCTTCATCAGTCACTTGAACCACATCATCTAGTACATCAATCTCGATCTCATCAACCGGGTCACCGATCAGGTCCGTCTCTTCCGCTGCTTCAGAGCGGTCTTGTGTAAACGGATCTGAGTTTGAGTTTTCCGCTACATCTAGATCGACCGTACCGATTGGCGTGTTGATCAAGTCTGTGTCTATTACTGAGCTGCGGTTTTGCGTTGTAGTGTCTGTGGTAATTTTTGTATCTTCTAACACATCCAGATCCACGTTTCCGATTGGCGTATCCATCAAATCCGTGTCTACCGCTGCACTGCGATCTTGCGTCATTGATTCCGTAGTTGTGTTTGTATCTTCTAACACGTCCAGATCCACGTTACCTACCGGTGTGTCCATCAAATCCGTGTCTACTACTGCACTGCGGTCTTTCGTTGCTGATTCCGTAGTTGTGTTTGTTTCTTCCAGCACGTCCAGATCCACGTTACCTACCGGTGTGTCCATCAAATCCGTGTCCACTACTGCGCTACTGACTTGCGTCATTGAATCTGTAGTCGTTTTTGTGTCTTCCAACACATCCAGATCTACGTTACCGATTGGTGTATCCATCAAATCCGTGTCTACTGCTGCACTTCGGTCTTGCGTCGTTGATTCCGTAGTTGTGTTTGTATCTTCCAGCACGTCCAGATCTACGTTACCTACTGGCATATCGATCAAATCCGTGTCTACTACTGCGCTTCGGTCTTGCGTCGTTGATTCCGTGGTTGTGTTTGTATCTTCTAACACATCCAGATCCACGTTACCGATTGGCGTATCGATCAAATCCGTGTCCACTACTGCGCTACGGTCTTGCGTCATTGAATCTGTAGTCGTTTTGGTGTCTTCCAACACATCCAGATCTACGTTACTGATTGGCGTATCCATCAAATCCGTGTCCACTATTGCGCTGCGGTCTTGCGTCGTTGATTCCGTAGTTGTGTTTGTATCTTCCAGCACGTCCAGATCCACGTTACCTACCGGTGCGTCCATCAAATCCGTGTCCACTACTGCGCTACGGTCTTGCGTCATTGAATCTGTAGTCGTTTTGGTGTCTTCCAGCACATCCAGATCCACATCACCAACTGGTGTATCCACCAAATCCGTATCCACTACTGCACTACGGTCTTGCGTCGCTGATTCCATAGTTGTTTTTGTTTCTTTCACCACATCTACATCCGCGTCGCCAACTGGTGTGTTCGTTACATCTGTGTTTACTACTGCTTTTTCCTCTTTTTCTACAGTGGCTGTACTCGTTTGTTTATTTTCTAAAACATCAGCTTTTACATCACCGACTGGCGTTTTCTCCACTTCTGCAGCAACTAAAGCTATGCTTTCACTGTTTGGTGAGCTCTCCTTTTCCACCACACTCACTTCCACAGTCCCTATCGGTTCACTTTTCACTTCAACCTTAATCAGCTGACTCTCTTGCGGTTTTTCAGTTACAGGAGGCTCAGCCAGTTCACTTGGACTCACACTATCAACCACTGGCTTAATGGGCTCCTCGACAGTTTTTTGAATTTCGGAGACGGTCTCTGTTACTTGTGTTTCGCTGATTGGCAAAGATGTATTTTCTTCTGCTGCTGCTTCATTTGTTCCAAAAAACAAACCTGTCACTATCCCGGCCATTACCAATGTTTGAAGCATGTTTTTTTTATACATTTTCCTCTCTCCTTCTTCTCATTTTTTAACTAATTACTTTTGAGAAGAAGAAGGTATTCGGCGGTGGAGTGGGAGGAGCGTTTTTCCATTGATTCATTAAAAAAGCAAGCTTGTTATTCTGTTGATGGCTAAGAGCAATTTGAATCATTAGAAACGCGGCACAAATGACTAACTGAAAACCAAACCCTGCTCCTGATGCTGTATTTTGTGCGTTACTTCCCGAAAAACCATTTCCAGGAACAACCATTTCACTAGAATGAATGGTTGTCTGTTCTGCTGAGTTATTTATAGGAGGAACAGGCTGAGCTGACTGAATTTTTTCCTTTTCTTTCACATCTGTAAAATCAAATAATACTAAATTCCGACTATTAAAATTTGAATATTCAGTCTTATTATTTTTGTTGACCTGCTTTGGTTCCATCACTAGTTGCGGCATTACTTCATTAGCAGCTGCCTCTTCAACAGCTACAATAGAAGAAATAACTTCTTTTGGTGGATTTACTTTCTCTCCTTCTACTACTGGTTCAGTTACTACATTTGGTACAATCTCTGGCAGATCTGCTGGCTGCGGTGATCTAGGTTCTACTTCTGCCACCGGAGCTTTGACATTTACCTGTGTTTCTTTATTGATTCCAGTCTCTACCGCTGGAGTCGACACTTTCACTGCTTCTCCCGCGGTTTCCACTTCCGCAATCGGAGTGGTCACTTTTACCCCAGACTCCTTGCTTATTTCTGATTGTACCGCTGGAGCTGTTACTTTCACTGCTTCCTCCGTGCCCTTAACTTCTGCTAGGGGAGTCGTTACTTCCAATCCCGTCTCTGGACTTGCTTCTGCTTTCAATTTGACGTCTGGCACTTCTACTTGCAGCGCCTTGTTTGAAGCTTCCACTTCCGCAATTGGAGTGGACACTTTTACTCCGGACTCCTTGCTTACTTCTGCTTGTACCGATGAAGCTGTTACTTTCACTGCTTCCTCCGCGACCTTAATTTCTGCTAGGGGAGTCGTTACTTCCGATCCCGTCTCTGGACTTGTTTCCACTTTATCTGCAGGTGCTTCCACCTTCACTATTTCCTTTGCAGCTTCAACAATAGCTGGCACGGCATTTGCAATAGTATCATTGGGATTAAGCGGCATCAACAGTTCTTCTGCAAGAGCCTGACTCGGTAAAAAACAGGCTGCAGCGACAATAAAATAGCTCCATAAACGGGCGCGCACGCTTTTTTCACCTCCTTTCAAATAGGTGGACCTTCTTAACATATTTACCATTAAAATGAAAAAACCAAACTCACTATTAGCTCTTTTTTTAACGAGCTGATAAATATAAAAATTGCTGAGCGCTTCTTGAAAATTTTACCCTTCAAGAAGTGCTCAGCAATTAATTTATAGTTGCTTTACTATTTACTAATTAAATTCTTTTCTAGCTTATCTTTATCCATTTAAGTATTTTACGAATAGTTTTATTACATATTATTTTTTCTCTTCTTCAATATCTTTGATTAGAGCCTTCATTTCTTTTATCTCCTTACGCTGGGCCTTGATGATACGATCAGCAAGGTCGCGAACACGCGGATCTGAGATTTCAGCTCGCTCGCTGGTTAAGATGGCAATCGAATGATGAGGAATCATTGCTTTCATCCAAGAAGTATCATCGACAGTGGTTTGGCTACGCACAAGCGAAAGCATAATAAAAAATACTAGGGCACTGCCGGCAAAAATACCTATATTCGCTTTTTTATTGGTATACATATTCAGCATAAAAGTTAGCATAATGATAGCCATTGCTGCTCCCATCATAATGGCCATGTATACTCTTGTCTCGCTAAAAAATACATGGTCCAGCTGATACGTATTCAAGTACATAAGCACTAGCATCACAAGGGTTGATGTCAAAATCATAATTCCAAACTTAACATATT
Organism: Bacillus ectoiniformans; assembly: GCF_016908875.1. Taxonomy (GTDB): domain Bacteria; phylum Bacillota; class Bacilli; order Bacillales; family Domibacillaceae; genus Bacillus_BX; species Bacillus_BX ectoiniformans. The sequence goes on from NZ_JAFBES010000012.1 coordinate 58,076, forward strand.
TGCTCATATATAATCCTCCTTTTCAAATGTAAGTATGACTTTCTTTGTGTAAAACCCTTTAAAAGATACCCCCCTGAGTTAACTCCTCTATTAAGTCGAATACCCTCCATTTTTAAAAATAACCATTATTTCATTTGAAAATACTTGTTAAGTTTATTCTTTTCGAATTGCAGCTAAATATGACGAATTAGCAAAACTTCTATAACAAAAAAAAGAACTATCCCATACTCCAGTTTGACCGAGTATGCGGGATAGCTCTTTTTCTCATTCATCATGTTCAAATGTTTTACAAGCTGTTTCTTCCATGTCGTCCGCTTTTCTGCCTTGAAGACCGATCACCGAAATCTTATCAGCGACACATTTATCACCTTTAGCCCAGTACTTACAATTATCCACATTGCACAATACTTCGATTGACATCTAGATCATCTCCTTTAACAGGTATGCTACTTGAATACCCGCTTCAAAGGAAAGTAATCCATATTCTTCAATCTTTTAATTCTGTGCCTTTTTAATAAAGTTAAACGCCTCGCTCCAAGACCATTTTAGTTCACCATTTTCATAGGCTGAATTAAATGGCATAGGAGCTATTTCTTGAATTGAATATGAATAATTATCGGAGACCTTAACAAATTTCATATAATTAATTTGACCTGTAGCTTTGTTGTTGAGAACAGTCCCATTGAAAGTAATTTCTTCTTCGTAGTTCTTTCCATTTACTGTACTTGCTCTCGTAATTGTTGCTTCCATTGTCGTGCCTTTTTCTTTTTCGAGATATTGACTCGTCATAAATCGATAATACACTTTAATGTTCTTCTTCGCTTCTTCCGAGAAGGCTTCAAGCTTGCGGTAGCGGATGCCGTTATCATCCCCGCCAAAATAGTATTGGGTATCGATAAAAGGATTGAGCTCATATCTTCTTGGACCTTTGACCATCTCCACTCCATACTCCTGACCCGTTTCAGGATCTTCCGCTGCAAACTGACTAGTAAAGACCGGTTCAGCAGCCATCATCACACCATTGATTCTTTTGTATAATGAAATAGTTTTCTTCTTACCATCTCTGTCCGTCACTTGCATGCTGGTGCCTTCTTTATACACTTTTCGATCCTCTCGCAGCTCTACAATCATCTGGCCGTTAGCCGGATCATCACTGACTTTGGCTCCCACTTTTTCGTAACTTTCTTTTACTGGAAAATAAACAAACCCATCTTGTTTAACTGGATGTACTTCAATATGCTTTCCAGCTACTGTTAGCACTAATTTAGCAGAAATCGTCCGAAACCCTGCTGTATCCATTCGTTTAAAAAAGGCAGAGACTTGTCCCCGTTTCAAGTGGTCATTCATTCCAAAATCTACATACCGGTCACTCGAACTTTTCTTGCCAGTTGTCAGATGATGCGTATACATCCAATCAATCACTTCATTCGTTGTGCCGGCAAAGCTTTGTGAAAAAGCTAACGACCGAGCTACATCTATTCGTTTAATTGGCTTCTCTCTGACAGTTAGATTGGATAAATCATGCCCTGGCAGCTCAAAACCTTCATGTGCTAAAAAGTGATAATACTTCTCTGCCCAATGGTTAGTATACCGGTCATTATCGACATAGCTGGTGTCAAATCCAGGCTTTAAATATCTAACTAAGATCACCGCAAACTGCGCTTCTGTTAAATCATTGTTCGGCTTAAAGATTCCATCGTATCCGTTTACTAACCCTTTATTTGCCGCCCACTCAATATCGGAATAAGCCCAATGACCTGTACCAACGTCTTTAAACGAAGGACCTGCGGCACTAGCCGGGTGGATGATAAACATTGATAATAATAAACTAACGATGCCAAAGAACCATTTTTTCATGCTGTCTCAATTGCCTCCTACTTTATATGTATATTTTTCATTTTAATCTATTTATTTAGAAAAATGGGTAAATATTATAAAACAATATCTTTTATTTGTAAGTTATTGAGAAGTAACCAAATTTCACTCTGGAAGATTGTTTTAAATGTGGGTCAGGTATTTTCATCTAGGTTTATTTTCATAAGGAGGGGTGTTTTCTGAAAAGTTTCGTCATGCTTTTTTTATTCTATTATCCTTTAGTGATGGGGATTCTCTGGATTTTTGGAAGCTTAGTCTACTTTTTCAAAAGAGAAAGAGAACCTTCTCTTCCAACATTTGAGGACCACGAACTCCCTTTCATTTCCATATTAATTCCTGCACATAACGAAGAAAAAATCATCGAAGAAACGATCCAATATGCTTCTAACTTACATTATCCTCATTACGAGGTCATTGTCATTAATGATGGCAGCACGGACCGAACTTCCGAGATTCTAATATCATTACTAGACACGTATCCGCTTTTAAGAGTAGTGAACGTCCGTAAGAACAAAGGAAAGGCGAACGCGCTAAAACAGGGAGTATTGGCCGCTAAAGGGGAATTAATTGCGACAATTGACAGTGATGCAGTATTAGATAAGGATGCATTAAGATATATAGCGCCCCACTTCATTACTCCCGGCAACGCAGAAAGAGTGGGTGCCGTTACAGGAAACCCCAGGATCAGAAACCGCTCCAGTTTATTAGCCAAAATTCAGCTAGTGGAGTATGCAAGTATTATTGGCCTGATCAAACGAACGCAAAGAGTTATGGGGAAAGTGATGACTGTTTCAGGCGTATTCGTCGTCTTTCGAAAAAAAGCGCTGCTACAGGTAGATATGTGGGATACAGATCTAATAACCGATGATATCGGAGTAACCTGGAAGCTTCAGAGAAACTTTTGGGACGTCCGTTACGAACCGCAAGCTCTTTGCTGGATGTTAGTACCTGAAACGCTTAGAGGAATATGGAAACAGAGACTTCGTTGGACCCAAGGTGGAATTGAAGTCATTCTTCGCCACATGAATATATTTCTGGATTGGAGACAAAGAAGATTATATCCCGTGTTTTTAGAACAAATTCTTAGTGTCACTTGGGCGATTGCCTGGTTTATCACTTTCCTCTATATGGCTTATCAATTTATCTTTTATAACAACTATATAATGCCGATATTTTGGATCGGAAACTTCTTATCTCTCATTTGTTTAGTACAGTTTCTAGTGGCCTTGTTGATTGAAAGGCATTACGAAAAAAACATTATAAAATTTTTATTATGGGGGATCTGGTACCCAATCCTCTACTGGCACATAAATGCATTATTAGTCATTGCAGCACTTCCTCGGACAATAAAGGTTTTGAAAAAGGATAAAGACCAATTTGTGACTTGGGAAAGTCCGGACCGGGGCAGACACTTATAAAAAAGTAGGGATCACAATGATTATACAAAAGGAAAGCTCTATCCTGAGAAGCATCTTAGAAGGGATCATTACTTTATTGGGCTGGCTCTTTTTAGCGACCTTTCTATTCTATTTAATCATCAATTTCGAGTGGGGCATCAGCTTTAAATTTTACTCATTGACTCTGGCTAACGTAAATGCCATTTTGTTGTTCACCCTCATCATGGCTCTGCTATGCGTTGCTCTGTTAATGGCCTGGAGCACTTACAATAAAAAGAAATTTGGTCACTTAAGACGCAGAAAATTTCCTTCACCAACCACCACGAAAGAGATACTTGACTATTATCAAATATCTGAAGAACAATTGGAAAAAATTCAGGAAGAAAAGTATGTAGAAGTAGACTAATAAAAAACAGATTCCTCTAAGCGGGATCTGTTTTTATCATTCAGAATGACTATATCCTTTTACGCTTCTCCTTCATCACTTCATTACTGGGAGAAGAATCTCCACTGTTGTTCCTTCCCCTTCTTTACTAGTCACATGGATCTTCCCACGATGATTTTTGATAATATTAAAGCTTACCATTAACCCTAGGCCCGTTCCTTTTTCTTTATTAGAATAAAATGGCTCACCAAGGTATGGAAGACGCTCGTTATTTATTCCTATCCCATCGTCTACTATGCGCATAAAAATAGTTTGATCATCTTTTTGACCCGTTTGAATATGAACGGTGCCTTGGTGACCCGTGGCTTCGATCGCGTTTTTAATAATATTTAAAAAAACCTGTTTCATTTGACCACTATTAAAAGAAACTAAGGGCAGATCAGAATCATATTCCTCTATAAATTGGATAGTATTTAATAGAGCTTCTGGCTGAAGTAAGTGGATAGTTTCTTTCAAAGTTTCATTAATCGCACCTAATGTATACTTTACATCCTCTTGCGGCTTAGAAAGCTTTAGAAATTCCTCAATAATTTCTTCAATCCGCTCAATTTCTGAAATAATAACAGAGGTATAGTTCTCTGTCGTTTCATAAGATAAAAGCTGTGTAAAGCCTTTTACTACGGTGAGTGGATTCCGTATTTCATGTGCCATTCCGGCCGCCATGTATCCAGCAGCTGATAATTTATCCCACTTTCTAAGTAAGGCTTCTTTTTCTTTAATTTCTGTAATATCTTCAGAAACTCCAACTTTTCTTTTAACCATACGATCTTCGTCTGCCACTGCGTAAGAACGGGTACGCAGCCACCGTGTAGCTCCATCTCTGCGAACAATGCGGTACTCTATTTCCCAGTTATTTTTTTCTGGGTTCATTAAAAAATCTGCCATTAGCTCTCGATCATCTGGATGAACCGTTTCGAGAATCAATGCCGGACAACGATACACTTCTTCCACCGGAAAACCCCATACCTTTTCAAACACTGGATTCACATAGATGATTTCTGAGCCATCTGTTGTATGCAAACAAAAGACTTCGTTAATATTGTTTGCAATCTGCCGGAATCTCCCTTCACTTTCCTTTAATTGTTGGACGGCCACTTGCTGTTCATGAATGTCTCTTATGTATACCGTGATCCCGCCTTTATAAGGATAAACACACAACTCATAGTACCTGTTTAACTCATCGGAATAAACTTGAAATGTCAGCTTTTCTCCACTTTCCATGACATGTCTATAATGGTCCTCATATATTGGCCGGACTGATTCAGAAAACAGTGACCAAATAACTTCGCCGTGAAGCTCTGCTTGCTTTCTATTCCATAGCCGCTGCAGCCACTCACTCACGTAGACAAACCGCCAATCCCGATCGAGCACAAAGAAGCCATCAGTAATACTTTCAACAATTTGTTCCGCCTTCAGCTTCCCTTCTAGTAATTGCTGCTGCTTGCTTTTTTCTCTTAGTTCTGCCACTTTCTTTTTCGATATATCTCTTGTAATTGCTGAGTAAGCAATTAATTCACCTGTTTGGTCATAAAGAGGAGTGACCGTCAATGCAACAAATACTAAAGCTCCGTCTTTTCGTTGACGAATCGTCTCATAATTAGTGACACTTCCTCCCCTTTTAATTTCCTTCATTAAAAGGTTTACTTCATGAGCCAAATGAGTCGGAAGAATCGGAAGACGTTTTCCTTTTAACTCTTCCAATGTCCAGCCATAAAGGTGTTCAAAAGCTTGATTAACTTCTATCACACAGCCATTGGCATCTAAAATATCAACGGCATCCCTAGTGTATTTAAATAGCGCTCGATAATATTGATCAGTAAGTTTCGCTTCTTCTAATAGTTTCTTTTCTTCTGTCACATCTTTGGCAATGCCATAGACAATACCGGATTCTGTGCACCACGAAGCCTGCCACTCTAGCCAGCATTGTTCTCCGCTCTTTGTTATCCAACAGCTAGTTAGAGGAAGAGCAGCCGTTCCCCGTTGGATTTTGAGAAATTGATTCCAAACGTGATCTTTTTCTTCTCGACAAACCTGTTCAAGGAATGGAAGGCCTGCAATTTCTTCATTTGCGTAACCCATCGTTCTTTCCCAAGAAGGATTCACATACTGAATATTTCCTTCTTGGTCGACCGCCATAAAGATATCTGTAGATACTTGGAAAAACCATTCAAGCTGTTCTAATGAGAACTTGACTAACATAAATGGCGATTCTTGCACAGTTTATCCCCCTTTCGTATGACTATTATCCGTTAAGGAAAGTTACATCTATGTAGTGGTCTTCGCTGCAGGAAAATCGACAGATACGTAATATATGCACTAAAAAAATAGTAGTTTAGATTGTTCTCATTTAATATATTTCTTAATAATATAACTACTATTCCATACAAAACCGACAATTCCCTCTATATTTCGCGAAATTATTCCTTCTACACAATTAAAAAATATAATTTATTTAGAAGTTGGCTCTACTTCTAATTTACTGTATGTTAATAGTAATCTTGATAAAAGCGAGGGATTTTTAATGAAACAATTGATGTTTATTGAAACAGGTATGGGGATTGATGTGCACGGCCAAGACATTACGCAGGCAGCTGTGCGCGCCGTCAAAAATGCCATTCACTTTAATTCTCTTCCAGGCATTCGCACTGTGCTTCCTGACAATAGCTTGGACAACATGATTGTACGTGTTAAGCTGGCCTTGCCATGTGACCATGAGAAGCTCGATAGGGAAGCTGTCAAAGCGGTACTGCCGTATGGCCAAGTGATTATTGAAACACAAGATGGCGGGATGCTGACGTCAAGCGGCATTGAGCTGCCCGAAAAAGGAGATAAAAACGATCAGATGTATATTGTAGTGGCTTCAGTTGAGGTTGGATATTAAAACTATGAAGGTCAATAAAGGGATCGCCGCATCGGTGCGCCCCTTTATTGACCTATGTGAGTTTAGCCGCTTTTATTTTGATGAAAGCAATTCTCGCAAATGAAGCGCCCTTCGTTCTTAAGGTAGGCTTTTATCTCCGTGAACCCTTTCCGTTTTGGATACCGCATCTTCACAAAAACTTCATCCCCGTCTTCTATATCTTTACTGCAAACTGAACATTTCGGTTTTTCTCCAAACATTTTTACACCTCCTGTCAAAAGTGCCTAGCACTTTCCGAGGTTGTTAAACAAAGTGCAAAAGAATCAGTAACCTTAAAAACTAAACTTTTTCTATCAATGATCAAGTCCCGCAAAACGTGCGATACGGGCGGTTAGATGGTGCAGGCGGTGCAGCATATTCTGTTTGTTCAGCTGAATAGGCATATGGATCAGAGAGAACGTGGAGAAGCCGCTTCATCACTTCATAGTCTCCGCGTTTCTCTGCCGCTTCCAGCGCAGCTTCGACTTGATGGTTCCTAGGAATAATGGCTGGATTGGTTGTTTTCATCAGTTTTTGTGAATTTGACTGAGAATCCTCCAGCTCTAGTCGCTTCTGCCACTGTGTATGCCACTTTAGAAAACGCTCTGTCTGAAACAGTTCCTGCCCCTCTAACTCACCGATTGTTAAAGCTCGAAACGTATTCGTATAATCTGCTTTATGTTCCTGCATCGTTTCTAGAAGCTCCCCAATCAGTGCTTCATCCTCTGTCACTTCTTTTAAAAGCCCAAGCTTCGCGCGCATACCTTTAAGCCAATTTTCTTTGAACAGATCTGAATAATTGGCTAGTGATTCCTCTGCAAGTTTGACAGCTTGTTCTTCTTCCTCATGTAAAAGCGGCAAGATAGCTTCCGCTAGTCTCGTTAAGTTCCAGCCTGCCATATAGGGCTGGTTTCCATAGGCGTAACGCCCTTGCCTGTCAATCGAGCTAAACACAGTCGCCTGGTCATACGTATCCATAAAAGCGCATGGTCCATAATCAATTGTTTCTCCGCTAATCGTCATATTGTCTGTATTCATTACCCCGTGAATAAAGCCTACTAGCTGCCACTGCGCTACAAGAACAGCCTGTCGTTTAATCACTTCTTGCAGCAGGGAAAGGTACTTATTTTCACTTGTCGCGACCGCTGGATAATGGCGCTCGATGGCATAATCAGCAAGCGTCTGGAGATCTCCATCTTTTCCCCACTGAGCCGCAAATTGAAAGGTGCCAACACGCAAATGACTGGCCGCCACGCGAGTTAAAATGGCTCCAGGCAAATCCGCTTCCCGAATAACAGGCTCTCCTGTTGCTACCACTGCCAAACTGCGGGTAGTTGGGATTCGGAGTGCATGCATGGCTTCACTGATAATGTATTCACGCAGCATCGGTCCAATCGCCGCCCTGCCATCTCCACCCCTTGAATATGGTGTCCTTCCTGAACCCTTATATTGAATATCAACACGCCCACCCTGAGGAGTAATTTGCTCTCCAAGCAGGACTGCCCGTCCATCTCCTAACATATTAAAATGTCCGAACTGATGCCCCGCATAGGCTTGAGCAAGCGGTGAAGCCCCGTCTGGAGTCTCATTCCCAGCAAGAATGGCTATCCCTTGATCCGTTTGCAGCTCTTCGGCATTTAAACCAAGCGATTCAGCCAGCTCACTATTTAGAACAAGCAAATCTGGTGAACGCACAGGTGTTGGGTTTTGGCTCGTATAGAATAGTTGCGGCAAACGAGCATAGCTGTTGTCGAAGTTCCAGCCAATAGTATTCGTCATCTAATCTTCCTTTCACTAAATGGTATCCATATATACAGAATCATTCTTTTACCGCTATGATCTAACCAACAACTTAGGCGGTTTCTTCTAACATATTATACCCTTTCAGCTCATATATGACGCATATACACTTCTTCAACTGGTCCCAAATAAAAATGTGCTTCTAAATTTTATACGCAATTATATTTGATCACCGGTACTCACTGCCTCCACCCCAAATGACTCTGCCACCTGTATGTCCGGTTTGATCATGAATATTTTCATCTACTAGCTGCAATTGTCCCGGCTCTTCGTGATGATGCCATGTGTATCCTTCGGGTGTCTGGCCATGTGCAAGAGCTTGGAAATCCGCATTAGATATATCTAACTCATTAGCAAGATTAGGATTGTCGATAATCGATTGATGCAATGTCTCGTTGGCCAACCCAAAATGAACCACATCACTTTCGGTATACAGTTCTTCTGCTATTTCCACATGAAATGACGAATCAAAGACAGGGAATGTCCCTTCTACTACTTGTCCATTGGGCAGATCTACTGTTTTTTCTACGAAAGTGACGCCTGTTTCGGGATGTTCAAAGCCTTTTAGATGATCGTTTCTTGTATCAAACGCTTCCGCTTCCACTACGCCTGCCCCGTCAATCACATCTACTACACCAATCGCAAGACCTGACACAGCAACAACTTTGCCAATATTCTTCAGTCCATTTATGGCTTGCTCTTTATCTCCGCTTTTAAACCCTTTATAGGCAGTGCCGGCATTGTTCGCTGTGTACTTTAATGCCGCGCCCATTCCCTTTACCGTTTTTCCAGTGGAATCTTTTAGATCTCTCAATCCTTTTTGCTTATATTCATCATCTTTTTTAATCGCTCCGTACGTGCCTTGCACAGCGCCATCTACAAATTGGCCTGCATTGTCGAGCGTCACTTTAGAAGCGGATTGTACGCTTTCACCGACTTCTTCTATCCATTCACCCGTGCCTTTCCACTTGCTTCCGACAGCCTTGCCGGTCACTTTGACAGCGCCGCCGATCAGACCTCCCCCAACCGTTCCCACACCTTTTCCAATGGATCTGAATACACCCATTTTCATCCCCCTCTTTCTGAAAACTTATATACTACATTATTTTACCAAATATGTATGACCTGCTGTCCATTTTCATCAAATCTAAAGAAAGAAGTCCAACTCATTGAACTTCTTGTTTAAGCCATTCCTTATTTGTCGATTGCTTTTCTGCGCGTCGAAAGTCCTTCCTCCATCATGCAATACATATGCTGCACACCCTCGTCTGTCGCTTCAAAGGTATACGCACTTTCAACGCTAATTCCTATACTGTCTGCTTCTTTTTCGGCATCAATATTGGCACCCATAAAGATAAATTCCCATTGATATTTCTCCTGCTGATGTTTAATCAGCTCTTTCACTTTTGCATAAGTAAACTCACGGCTGGCATTTTCCATTCCGTCTGTTGTCACAACAAAAATGACTTTGCCCGGCTTTTCGTCTTCATTCGTCATAGACAGCCGGTGGCCAACGTCTAATATAGTTTTTCCAATGGCATCAAGCATAGCCGTCATACCTCTCGCATAGTAGACCTCTTCTGTTAACTTGGCTTTCTCTGCATCAATCCCGTCCCATAACACTTCATATTGATCGTCGAATAAAATGGCCGTTACCATCGTTTCACCCTCTAGCCGGCACTGCCTTTCTATTAAGGAATTAAATCCGCCAATGGTATCTTTTTCAAGACCTTCCATTGATCCGCTCCGATCAAGCAAAAAGATCATCTCTGTTTTATTCATATTCATATGAATCGACCTCCCGTGTAAGTAACCATGGTATAATTTTACTCAAAGCCGTTCGGTAATTGGTCGCTTCTAAAGCGACATTTTGAACAGAGGTGAAGGATATGCTGAACAAAGAAACGCTCAATGAATTAAACGAATATGTTCAAGGATACTTATTAGAAGAGTTCATTATTCATGAAGAACCTCTCCTGCTTGAAAGCGCGCATTATTCCATTGATGAGGAACTTACTGCATTCATTGAAATCAACAGGAAAGAATCGCTTCAAGAAGTCCTGTTCACCTACATTGAACGTTCAGGTCTCACTGATCCGGAAGTATACAATAAAGCAGGTATGGATCGCAGGCTTTTTTCCAAGATACGTTCCAATGCCGAATACCGCCCGAAAAAAACTACGATTATTTCTCTTGCCTTGGCTTTAGAACTTACTAAAGAAGAAACAAATCATTTGCTGAGTTCCGCCGGTTATTTCCTGTCTGACAGCGATACATGGGATCTGGTCATCCAGTTTTGTCTGGAGAAAAAGATAAATAACCTCCATGATGTGAACGAAGCCCTCGACTATTTTCAACTAAAGCCTATTATGGGCGTGAAATGATCACATGGAGACACGGCAAAAAGAGCTGATTATCACACCAGCTCTTTGATCTCTGCCATTAACTATTTAGCCTCTGTATTGAATAGCCAAGCCCTTCAGGAAATTCCTCGCATATTTATCTCCACACTCTTTATAATTCTTATGACCTTCTTTTCGTAACAAAGCGCCCAGTTCCCCTTTAGTGATCGTGACTCCGGCATCATCTAAAATATCAATGATATCCTCACTCGTTAATGCCAAGGCAATTTTCACCTTCTTCAAAAGAACATTATTGACGTTGTTGCTGTTCTTTAACGTCAGCGGCGACGTGTCCGGCTGACCTGGCTTCGGCTCCTGCTTGCCCCGTTTAAAAATAATCAAGCCGTTTAAAAACCGTTCTAGTGATTCATTATCACATTTCAGATGGTCTTCCGTTTCCATCTCATCCATCTCTTCATCCGGTGCTTTCGTCAGCAGCTTAAGCACCTCGTCCTTTGTTACTTTCTTGCCGCCATGTTCAAAAATTTTCACCATGTCTGAGTTTTTAATATCAAGCGCATAGCGCAGCCTAATTAATAGATCATTATTATCCATTCCGAAACCTCCTGATTGTGTTTGTAACATTCTTTCCCTAATCAAGCCGTCTTAAATACGAGATCTAAAATGCTTGATGTCCATTCAAAAATTGAATATCACAAAAAATTCTGCCTTTATTTAAATAAAGTATTTATAATCTCCTAGAATAAGAGTATGATAATATGTAAAAAAAAGAAAGAGGTATCACATTGGAATCTACCTATTCACCCACAACTACGACTAAAACAAAAACATTAGTCATTCACGCACTTTTTATCACTCTTACATTAGTCGCTACGATGTTTATCAACATCAGACTGCCGATTATGGGGAACGGAGGCTTAATTCATTTAGGGAATGTGCCTTTGTTTATCGCCGCTTTCGTTTACGGCAAAAAAACAGGAGCCATCGCCGGCGCGTTCGGCATGTGTATATTCGACTTGCTCTCACCTTGGGTTATCTGGGCGCCATTTACATTCATCATCGTGGGCGCAATGGGCTATACGGCAGGACTAATCGCTGAAAAAGTACCCGGCAAGCGAGTGCTTGTCTACTCACTTGCTATTGTTGCCGCACTAATCATTAAAGTTGTTGGCTATTACTTTACCGAAGTCGTTCTTTACGGCAACTGGATCCTGCCATTGGGTTCAATTCCAGGGAATGTTATGCAAATAGTCATCGCCGGTTTGATTGTTATTCCACTTGCCGGTCGACTTAAGAAAATTGTTGAACGGATTTAAAATAAGGTGCCTGACCCCCGCTGCGTTAAAGCGGTGAAGTCAGGCACCTTTTTCTTCGTCTTATCCATTCGCAAAGCAAGCCTCACGTATACACACTCGCACATGTTCCTGGTCTTGGTTCATAATAGCAATGGTTTTTAAATTGGCCAGTCAAAGGCTGATTATACCAGGTTGGCGGACAAGGTGCATAAGGATTGAAATACCAAAGCGCATATTTCGCCGGGTGCTGCCTCCAGTATTTTAAGTTTCTTTCAGCTAACCTCTTCTCGATCGACCGGGCCCGATTATAAAATAAATTTCCCTTCTGAACAGCCTCGAACGAATAATTTCCCCCCTGAACTTGATAAATAACTTGAGGAATAGTTCTGACATCTCTAAAGTCTAAACAGTCGGCAACGGCGCGATTGACAATCACATTTCCAACGAATAACATCCCAAGCTTTCCTTCACCTTCTGCTTCTGCTCTCATCATCCTGGCCATTAAGGCAATATCTGAATCTCGGTATTTCACTCTCGCCATATTTCCCACCTCAATTTTATCGTATGATAAGAGTCTTCACTTCATGTCTAACACGGGAAGGGATTGCGAATACTTCTATCAGCGGTATTGGCTAATCTATAAACGCTTCATTCTTTGGTCCTCACCTTTAACTCATTTTTACCAGCAATGAAGGGCGACTCTCTCCATAAATAAGAAAATCATCCCCAGTTTTTGTGTCTATATTCCCTATTACCACTCATACTATAGTGCTATAATTTTCATTAACAACAAATAACACTTATAGATAAATTCACCTGCATCTATACATACAACCGAAGGAGAAATGACATTGAAACGTTATAACCGCCTACTAATCCCTCCCATGCTATTAGTGTCTATAGCAGGGTGCAGCAGCCAAGAGCCAGCATCACCTAAGCCTCATTCCAAAGACCAGTCACACCAAACTCAACAAGTCCAGCATCCGGCTACCGTTCGCGAAGAAATTTCCGCCCAAATCAGCTCGTTAAATAAACATATTCGTGAAATCAAATTGCCTCAGCCAAATGATGAATGGTACCTGATTCCAGCTTCCACCGCTTCTTTTTCTAAAGAGCAAGATTTCTCTTTAACATTGAAACTGGAGCAAAGAACGAAAAATGAGAAGAAAAACAGCGGTCTTCCATTAAACATCACGGTAAAACCGTACCAAAAATCCGATGAGCAGGAATACATAAAACAGGGATTTACGAAGAAGAAGAATGGTAACAAAACCTATCTTATTCACCCAGACCCTAAAAAAAGTGAAATTGTCTTTACGTCTGCTGGCTACCTTTACCATGTAAGTTCATCCTCACTAGTCATGAATCAGCCGGTCTATTTATTAAATGTTCAAGAATTAATCAATATATCTCAAACGATGAACAAAAACTCTGCTTATAAAGAGTTTTTACGGATCGAACCTCACAATTACGTGTTGCCTGAATATTTTACTGACAGCGAAAAAGATCCGATTTCAATCATGGTGAGTTACAGCAACCCCTATGGCTTCCAATCATTTAATCTAGATGAGCAGGAGCTGATCATTCAGAATGGAACCATGCAGTTATTTGAAAGCCGTTCATCTGTAGATGGCTCTCTTATTCCAAATGAAAGTAATGATGAAGATTACACAAAAATAGAGGTTGATTCAGTCGTTGGTTATTTACAACATAGTGAACCTTATAAATTAGTGGCTGAATCACCTAATGGCGTATATTTGCAGATCAAGCCTGCTTCAGAGGTCAATGAAACGACCGGATCTGTTTGGACAAAGGAAGTACCTAACTGGGAAGAGGAAGCAAAGACGACGTTTATCAGCATGTTTGCCGAGGGTGTGCTGCCACCTGCATCTAGTAGTGAAAAGGAACAGGCAAAAGAGAAGTCGAAACCCAAGTCAAACCAGGAGTCCTCTCTATTTAAAGTAAAAGATCAGCACTTCTCACTATACGGGATGATGATTGGTGCTACTACATCTGAAATGAAAGACCTTCTCGGCTCCCCTCAATACGAAGGGGCGGATGAAACAGGTTTCGACGAATGGATTCAGCAGTATGAAAAGAATAACATTTATATCTCCTTCCATAATGAGCAAGCCACCTCTTTTTCCGCAGAGGTAAATGAAAAAGAGTTAGAGAGGGCAATTACGGAAAACTTTCAAGGGGAGAAGTATATAAGTGAAGAGGGAACGAAATATCTATATCTCCCAGAGACTGAAGAACTGTTGATGTATACTAGCACCAGTGACTCCCCTAACGTCACCGCTACAGTGACCTATGCAGATGGAAACTTTAAATACTGGGTTGAAGAAGGCAGTTTTAAAAAATATTACTAACAGTAAAAAGGCGCTCTTAGGTCGAGCGCCTTTTTTATTGTGACCAGAGGCTTATTTGGGTGAAAAGTTATAAGCGTTTTTTTTAAACTGATCATCATGCTGCTTAAAGAAATCATAGTATGCCCGCACATTCTCAAGCTCCGTCCATTTCTTCACCGCAGCCGGTGATGCATCTAGGTCATAGATTTTCGCCCCACGCATTGATAGCAGGAAGGGCGAATGCGTCGCGATCACAAACTGGCAGCCGAAAAAACGGGCAGAGTCTTCAATAAACTGCACCAGTTCCATCTGGCGTTTCGGTGACAGGCTATTCTCTGGCTCATCTAATAAATAGAGTCCATTGTCCACTATTTTCTCAGTAAAGTACTTGAAGGCACTTTCCCCATTTGACCATTCCCTTACATTATCCATCAGCTCCTGTCTCACAAACCGGGACTGCGACTTGCTTCTAGCAGCATTTACTTTTTTCAGCTGTTCATAATCGGCCATGGACTTCATCTGAAAAGAAGAATATTTCGCCTCTACATATTCTGTAAATAATTCCTCTCGCTTTTGATCAATTCCTTCATTGAGTGTACGGATATCTAGCATATAATCAAACACATCATCACTCGTAATGATTCTACTCTGCTCTGGGATCTCTGCCGCCTGCTGCACATGACACATTTGAACATAATCAGGATAGAAGCTCGATTGATTGAATCGCGATTCTCGGCTGAGCTCAAGCTTTTCTGCGATAACATTTAAAGCTGTTGTTTTTCCCGAACCATTACCGCCGTATAAAATCGTCACTGGCTCAAAAACCATTTCCATAAATCCTTTACTAGATAAAACCTTAAACGGATAAAACGAATCGTAACAGGTCCTCTTCACATCGATTAAAAAATCAAACTCCTGCTCCTGATCAGGAAACGAGAATTCCTTTATGTACATCATGATTCGGCCTCCTGTAAATTAGATGCCTTAAAAAAACAGCCAGTTTCGCTACTGGCTGTTTGATCTGGCTCAAAAAGTATAGTAGCTGTTAACATAAGCCCATTTGTTACAGCAACTTGCTTTAATCTCATATTGCTTAACTCTGTCAATTTCATATTCATCCCCCTATAACTGAGGTGATCTCTTGTTTTCTTTTCTATACCCTCTAAAATAAATAATAGGATTTAGTATACTGATAGCCGCAATTATCAAAAACAGAGCAGTTGAAACCGCGTCTCCTCCTAAATTCATTTCATCTACTATGATGCCGCTATAAAAAAGAACTTGGGCTGAGACAAATATAGATAGAATTGATATACAAGTAACAGTAAAACCGTTGATAACTTTACTATTAGCTCTCGGAAGAATTATGATAACAAGTAAGACCAATAACAAGATTAAAAACGAAACGAAAATTGGCCTTAACAAAGTAAATGTTCCGAACGATTCATATGTGTACATAATATTCCTCCTGCTTTCTTGGAGCACAAAGATAGTTTACATCCTAGTACTGAAATTCAATTTACTCTCTGTAACATTTAAACACTTAGCCATCCACGGAATCCTCTGGCAGCATAGTAGGAATCTGCTCCATTGTGGTATACAAAAACAGTGTCGTAGCGACGATCACAAAAAATGGCTCCGCCAAGTTCTCTAATATTAGCCGGTGTTTTCACCCAGCTTGATGTTTTCGCATCGAAATTTCCAAGTTTCTGTAGCTCCCGGTATTGCTCTTCCGTTAACAGCTCAATTCCCATCGCAGCAGCCATATCAATCACATTATTTTCTGGTTTATGTTTTTTCCTAGACTCCAGCGCTTCTCGGTCATAACAGACACTTCTGCGACCTTTAGGACTTTCCGGTGAACAGTCATAAAAGATGTATTCATTTGTCTCCTCATCATGACCAACGACATCCGGCTCGCCGCCAGTTTGCTCCATTTCATTGAGTGACCACAGTTTTTCAAGATTAGCTTCTAGCTTTGCTTGGACTTTAGCCCACTCGATTCCTTCGTGTCGGTTCATGTTCTTCTCAAAACGGTCTTTCAGTATGTTAAATAATTCTTCACGCTGTTCAAGTGACAGTTCCTTATTGGTCATCTCGGTTCCTCCTTAAACATGAGGACGGTTCTCGTTGTTCGCTCTAGGTACTGAAATATAACGAAGAACTGTCCCTATGGTCTCATTGTATAAAAGTACAACTCTCACACTTTACCATATTCTTACTTACACTTTAGCTAACAAATCGAAATACAGCAAGTGGAACAACGACTTATAAAATGTAGAATGATCATTTGGCATGTCTTATAATCAACAGAAACAAGGCATTTATGATTTTAAACAAAGGAGCGAGATACGAGGTGCAATGCTGTTGTCTAGATAAAGAACCGTATGTATTAAAGGCAGAAGGTGATATCGGAGCTGACCCGTTCTGGTGCAATCACTGAGGGTGTAACATTGATGTTGAAGCTATACCGATTTCAGCTTTACTGAAAGCTGATTGGGTCGATTGGGCAAGAACTTATGGAGACTGGATCGATTGGAATGAAGATTGTTTGCTGCCAAATGGGATAGGATTGGAGGATGCCCATAACATTCAAGGAGAGAAATTAACGAAGAAAACAATAAAAGAGCTAAATGGGATCTATAAAGTAAAGTTCAGCCCCTCTTCGACAGCTCGTCTATATAATAGAAATTTTCGGTAATAAAACTTTGAGCCAGTAAGATCTGTTTGAATCAGGTTTTACCGTTTGCAAATCGTAATAATTTCGATTAATATAGTGTTATCGTTTACTTACAAGGAAAGTGAATAGGTTTAATTTTTCAAGAAAAATTTTTTATAAATCGTAATCATTACTAATTATTAATAAAGGAGGCCCTTGATATGGCTAAAAAATCAAAAGTGGCAAAAGAATTAAAAAGACAAAAGATGGTGGAAAAGTATGCAGAGTTACGAAAAGAACTAAAAGAAAAAGGTGATTATGCGGCCTTAAGTAAGCTCCCTCGGGATTCAGCCCCTTCCCGGCTTCATAATCGCTGTCAAGTAACTGGCAGACCTAGAGGCTACCTGAGAAAGTTTAAAATGTCCCGTATTGCATTCCGCGAATTCGCTCATAAAGGTCAGATTCCTGGCGTAAAAAAATCCAGCTGGTAATAAAAATTGAAGAATTATCGTTCAATAATTAAGAGGGAAATGATTACTAAAAGAAAGATGGTCGTTAGGAATGAATGAGAAAATGATGGAAGTATTTGAGAAGAACATAGTCGATAATCTGCCAACAAAGAAAAGAGAGCTTTATCAATTTATTGTAGGCATTGAAGACAAACTAGCTCAGCAAGCAGAAACCAAAGAGCAGTTTTTAATGCTTCTTAAAAAACATCTGCCCCATTTACAGGCAGCCCATCGTTTTGATATGACATTACAAGAGATCGTAAACCTAATGCATGAAATCGAAGACGAAATCAACAATAGACTTGAAAACAAGATGAGAAGATATCAATGGATTGATTACACTGAACACGCACAAGCCAACCACCATGTCATTCAAACGAATACACAGTACTTCTTAGTTCTAGCTTAGAAAGAGAAAGCAATAGCTCTTCCTTTCTTATACAAAAGTAAAAACCCTTGACCGATCATCTATCGCCAAGGGTTTTATTTGCTCTTTATTTCTTTTCTTTCATATTATACTTCTGCATAAAGCGATCCACACGGCCGCCTTTGTCAGCAAACTTCTGTTTTCCAGTATAGAACGGATGTGTGTCTGAACTTACCTCCACCTTAATTAACGGATAGGTGTTGCCATCTTCCCATTCGATCGTTTCATTAGATGACTTCGTTGAGCCAGTCAAAAATTTATACCCGCTGTTCACGTCCATGAACACGACTTTCCCATATCTCGGATGTACTTCCGGTTTCATTTCATCACCTCATAATTAGATTATAAACTTATATTAAACGAAATGATTACGTTTTGCAAATGAAACGCTGGGGACGGTTCTTGTGTTTCATCCCCGCCGACAGAATGAAACGATAGAACCGTCCCCATGTTTCAACTGATTAATTCCTAATAATGATATACACCATATAGCCAATATACGCGATGGCTAAAATGATTCCTTCCACTCTGTCTACCTTGAACTTTGTTCTTGAGAATAATAATAAGGTGACTGTTAATACAATCATGAGAAGAGCATCTGTAAAAATTTTAGGATCCACCGCTAATGGCGAAATGACTGAAGCAGTGCCTAATACAAAAAAGATATTAAAAATATTGCTTCCGACTATGTTTCCAAGCGCAATTTCACTTTCTTTCTTAACTGCGGCGGTTATAGATGTAATTAATTCTGGAAGCGAGGTACCAACAGCTACAATGGTTAACCCAACTAGCGTTTCGCTCATCCCGAATGAGAAAGCAATTTCAGTCGCGCTTCCGACAACCAAGTCGCCGCCCCAAATGATCCCTCCTAGACCTAGAAGCGTAAAAAGAATATTCTTTCCCCATGCAATTTCTGCCGGCGCTTCCTCCTCTTCTTTTTTCCGTCCGTGCCGAGCTACTTCAAATATGTAATACAGAAATATCGCAAAGAAAAGAAGCAATATAAACCCATCGCCTCTAGTTATGAAGTTGCCGTCAGCGCCTTGCAGCTGTATATCGCTAATTAAAACAAAAAGCACGACACTGCCAAGCAGAGTAAACGGAATCTCCTTGCGAATCGTTTCACTTTCAACCATCAATGGCGCAATCATCGCCGTTATTCCAACAACCAATGTAATATTAAAGATGTTACTTCCAACGACATTCCCGATAGCTACGCCTGCACTGCCATCTAGTGCGGCGAGAATACTCACCGTCGCTTCAGGCGAGCTCGTTCCAAATGCTACAATCGTCAGACCGATTAACAATGGGGAAACCCTAAGTGCACGCGCAATACTCGAAGACCCGCTCACAAAAAAGTCAGCCCCTTTAATTAAAAGAACAAAACCAACCAATAACCAAATATATGTCATTCCTGCAGCCTCCATTTTCTGAAACATAGGGTGAAACACTGGGGACGGTTCTTGTGTTGCATGCCCAGCATAGAAATAAAACCATCCCCTTTCAATAGGTGTTTAATTAAGCCTAATCCAAAAGAATCCGAACAATATTACTCCTAAACTAATATTACCGAAAAACTCAACTTTGTTGTTACTTTTTAATTTATAGCCCGCACTAATAAAATGGAATAAGGAAAGAAAGAAAAAGAATGAATTCATAATATAATCAGGCTCTAGAAAAGCTAGAGAAAAGATATGAGCAATTGCGATGATTAGGAGACCAACCTTCAGCTTCTTTTCATGGGACATAGCTAGCACCCCTTTAATTATTTATATTTGCACCCGCCTGCTTAACCTAAGATTTTTTTAGTCTAGACACAATAAATTCAGTTATAAAGAAAATAGACAGCCCCATTATTAATATAGTAAATGAGCTAGAGATCAACTGCTTATCGAAGAACTGTTCAAATACACTATTTACAAGCAGCACGATTCCCCAAAATACAAAGGTGATAAAGTAAGCCATATTCACAGCTTTTTTGTTGATCTTATCATCGTGCTTAAAAAACATCTAACCCCTCCCCTATTATTCACTTTTATCTTACCGTTTTTATCCAAATAATTCTAATTAAAACGTACTCTTTCCTGTCCCTTTTCTTCGTAACGTTCTTCTCCATTTGCAGTAAAATGATCACTGATATGTTATATTTAAACTACTATTTGACGGAAAGGAGAGATTTTTTATGATAAGAAATCAACGCGCTGAGATTGTAACAATTGGGGAGGTATGTGCAAAATAAATGATTGCATGAAGCCTCCCAAAGGTTATGATCTGAACTTTAGGAGGAAATGAAATTGAATACTATTGATATGAATAATTTAGGGTTAACTGAAGAATTTATTCAGGAGGCTAAATCGTACAAAGATCTATTTATTGGTCGAGTTACATCACAATACAAAAATCTATATAAAGTAATGACTGAAAACGGAGAAATGACAGCTGAGGTGTCAGGTAAATTTCATTATCGTGTGAAAGATTTTTCTGAATATCCCGCTGTCGGAGATTTTGTTATGGTGGACAGAACCGATGACTCACAAGGAAACGGAATTATTCACTGCACACTTGCCCGGCGCAGTGTGTTTGTCCGTAAATCAGCAGGCTCTAAGGAAGATATTCAAGTGGTAGCTGCCAACATTGATACCGTTTTTATTTGTATGTCGCTGAACAATGATTTCAACCTGCGCAGACTAGAGCGTTACCTTGCGATTGCTTGGGACAGTGGTGCCATACCTGTTATTGTCCTTACGAAATCAGATCTATGTAAAGATCTTGAGACAAAGCTGAATGAAGTGGCGGCCATTGCTCTAGGTGTAGAAGTACTCGTGACGACCAGCACTTCAGATGAAGGGTATCAGTCCTTAAATAGATTTCTCTCTAACGGGAAGACCATTGCGTTCATCGGATCTTCTGGAGTTGGAAAATCAACCTTAATCAATTGTCTTCTAGGCCAAGAGGTATTAGATACAAACGGAATAAGAAATGATGATAAGGGCCGGCATACGACCACAAGGCGAGAACTGATTATCCTGCCAAACCGTGGAGTGGTCATTGATACCCCTGGAATGAGAGAACTTGGGGTTATTCGCGCAGATTTATCAAAATCCTTTTCAGATATTGATGAACTTGCTGCTAGCTGTAGATTTAATGATTGCACTCACAAGAATGAACCGAACTGTGCCGTGCAACAAGCCATAAAGGATGGCAGGCTGCCAGCTGAAAGGCTGGAAAGCTACTGGAAGCTGAAAAAGGAAAGTAAATATGAAGGCTTAAATTCCAAAATGATTGAGAAAGAAAAAATAAGCGAAATGTTTAGCGGCATGGGCGGCATGAAAAATGCCCGGAAATACATCAAAGAACAAGGCCGAAAAAAAAGAAGATAAAGTTTTAGAATGGTAGAATAAGCTCCCCTTTAGGCAGACAGATGAAATAATCTGTTTGCTTAAAGGGGAGTATTTATTATGTTTTGAAACATTGGGTGAACCATCGGGGACGGTTCTTATGCTGCATTCCCGACGCAAAGATGAAACCGTAGAACCTCCCCGCTTTCAACAATTTAAAAATGTAAAGTAAACTTTACCTATTAATAAGTGTAAAGCTAACTTAACATTTAAAGAGGAGACTTTATGAAAAACAGAATTCGTGAACTGCGAAAATCGAAGAAAATTACGCAGGAAGAGTTATCTAAACAAGTCGGGGTCTCACGGCAGTCAATCATTGCTATTGAATCAGGAAAATTCAATCCATCATTAGAGCTTGCCTACAACATTTCAAAGGTTTTCGACTGCACAATTGAAGATGTATTTATATTCGAAGAGGGAGGAATATAATGATGGAAGTTTCTATTGGCGGCATGATTGGATTGTACGGAGGAATGATTTGCGGGATTCTTGGCTGGTGGTTCGGCAGGAAAAAAGCAAGAGAAAACAGAGGGCTAGATGAGTTATATGACCATATTTGGCAAAAAGCGAAAGCCTATTCCTGGTATGTGACATTAGGAGCGATTTATGTCTTCTTTTCATTAGTCGTATTTGGAATTGAATTAAACATCGCAATGGTTTTAGGCATTCTACTTTTGGCACACTTAGGAAGCTGGGCTATTATTGGCGCTATTTTGTCCGTTAACATGTCCAGTCCAATTCCCTTGCAGCCTTCTCGTGTGAAATTTGGGTTAACCGTCATTGCCGTGTCTATTATTGTTTTTACGATCACCTCGATCGTGACCGGCAACTGGATGTTTTTGTTGTTAAGTATTCCGCCTAATTTAATTGGACTGTTTACTGCGCTTACTCCGCACAGAGAAGATTTTGAGTAAATGCTTAGAAACATCAGGGACGGTTCTTGTGTTGCATTCCTAGTGCAGTGATGTAAAAGGAAGACCGTCCCCACGTACTTATAGGAAAGCTATTTAAATTTGTTCTTTTATTTTTTGGATGACTTTTTTATAAAATGATAGTTGATGGGGAACGAATTTATCTTTTCCTACCATCTCCACATACATATCTCTATTACCTTCTTTATCTATCTTAAATCCGCTCACTTTAATTGTTTCCCTTTCCCCTTGCCATAGCTCGCTGAAATCTTTAAATTCCGCTAAAACAATGCCTGAAACTTCATCCGATTGAACGATAAAGTCATTAAGGCTATGCTCACTTATATACAGAAAGACATGTGCTAATTCTTTGTCTATAAAGTCTTCTCTTATTACACAATACTCTATTATTCCTAACTGTTCTAAATCATTATAAGGAACATCAATGCCCACTTCTTCTTTTATCTCTCTAACACCGTCCTGAACCATTTCATCAGCCGCCAAATGACCTGCAACGGTTATGTCCAAGAGGCTCGGATAATCTTCTTTTGAATCGCTGCGGAGCTGTAAATAGATATAATCAGTTTCTTTATGTTTGGTCACAAACCAACAATGAAAAGTCTCATGCCAATACCCAAACCTATGTACATCTTTACGAGAAGCAACTCCTATTTCATTTCTCTCTTCATCAAATATTTTAAAATATTCATTTTCCATGTGTTTCCGTCCTCAAATATCCTTTAGTTTTATCCCAGTCTCTACAAACTGTACCATTAACATTTCCACAATCTTTTAACCCCAATCAATTCATGACCTTTAAACTCCATTTTATAAATATCAGGTTTAGATGTATTTAGTAAAAAATGCAAATCATATTGACTGTCGTAATACCCCATCATTAGAAAAAGAAGTTTTAGTATTTGAAGATCTTAAAGAAAGAATTTTTTCTAATGAAGATTATCGAATAACTGATAAGGCACTATACCCTTTGCTAACAAAGTCGTTTTCCGATCCGAACTTTGCTTTAATGGGAGCGGAGTCTAATGCGGATTGTCAAAATAGAGCTATAACAGTTTTGAAAGAGATATTAACCACCTATCAAGGAAGGAAGGTTGCAATTGGAACTCATGGTGCAGTAATGGCTCCAGTTTTCCTTTTTCGGTCAACCCTCTTGTTCTTTCAGCCTCTTCTGGCTTGGGTGATTCTCCATGTCTAACCATATAAATGTAAGTTTTGATAATACCACCAGCACTTCAATTAAATTTTATATTAAAACAAAACAGGAGTTGCGCTTTTTATAAAGTTTTTTCAATAACATCACACCCTCTTAACTCTCTTATTAAATCAATTAATTTAACTAATTTAATAAAGTCTTTTTGTATACCCTTCTTCCAGTCTTTTTTGAATAATTTCTATACTGCTGTTAGATGGCTTAGCATGTTCAAATAACATTTTTGAAGCGGAAGGTAATACTTTTTTATCTGCCCAAGTATTAGGTTCCCATAGTCCCGAACGTTTAAAAGCTTTTGCACAATGAATAAAGCATTCTTCTACTTCTATTCCGATACCTAAAAGTGGTATTTTATCTCCTACAGCCATTTTCTTTAGTAAACCCTCATCCTTTACTATTGCTGCAGTACCATTAACTCTAAGAGTTTCACCAAGTCCGGGGATAAAAAAGAGAAGCCCTACCCTTGGATTTAACAAGATATTTCTTAATGAATCAATCCTTTTATTACCTGGTCTTTCTGGTATAATTAGCTGTTTTTCATTTATTACTAGTACAAAACCTGGTTTATCTCCTCTTGGAGAAGCATCACAATATCCAAGGTCGTCCGTTGTAGACATTACTAAGAATGGGGATTGTGAAATAAAATCAATACAATTGCGATCTAAATAGTTAATCACTTTATTTTTTACTAATTCACTTGGAGAACCTACTATTGCACGTAGTTCCTCTTCTGATTTAATCGAATTTATAAATACAGACAATACCAATCACATCCCATTGTCATTTTTGAATGATGCTACTTGATAAACCATTGAATTTAAAGTTAGTGTTATTAAACGGCTTCAATATACCGACGTTTATACCTTCACTCTCTTGTCTCCAAATCACATCTATACTCCAAAATATCACCTGGTTGACAGTCCAAAGCCCTACATAATGCCTCTAAAGTTGAAAACCTAACCGCCTTTGCCTTTCCATTTTTCAATATAGAAAGGTTAGCCATCGTAATACCTACCTTTTCCGATAATTCTGTAACACTCATTTTTCTTTTTGCTAACATAACATCAATATTGACTATAATAGCCACGTTTTCACCTCAGACAGTCAAATCATTCTCTGATTTAATTTTTAATACATTTTTTAAAAGCTCTTGAAGAACAGCAGTAAAAAGCAAAATAACAATAGAGGTTAATACGATCACCAGACCAACTATCGCAATACTTGGATGTAAAGCATTTTGTGTTACAAGAAATATCATACCTAATACATACAAGGCACTAATAGTACTTGCACAGTGTTTTATACTCCCTAATGTATTGACCGCAAATTCTGAAAAGGCATTTTTGTTTTCAATATAACTTAATAGTTTTAATGCTTGGTACAGTGCATAATAAAAGGGCACTGCTGTCATATACAAACCGATTAGAACTGGATACTGTAAGTAGGAAAACTCTGGATACATTTTTGCCGACTCCTTTGCAAGTGAGGGTAAGGCAAAGAGACATAAACACAGTATAACCATTCCAATAATGTAAACAACTACCTTTAATAAAGTAATCTTTCTTGGTTTCATAAAGCACCCCATTTTCCCTATTTTATCCATATCATACTACATTATTTATTGAATATCAATAAATCCTTATTTTAAATCAACATAATTTTATTGAAAACCTTTGTTGCTTAATAATCATCATTCCTATGAAAGTAATCTTTTCTCATTGCATCATTGTAAACATTTAGGCTGCTTCTAAACTTATAAGCATAAAAACAAAAAGCCACAACCCTTATACATCAAAGATTATGACTTCTTTATAACTATGCCTCCTACTCGATAAAAAAAGGCGTCTGTCCCCCAGTACGTTAAATGAATTCGCGTATTTTTATAGGTTTTCCTGGGAACTAAAATCGAAAAGGAGTGACAATTTATTTTGATAAAATATTGGTACTGAAACATGTAAGTTTGGCTTTTTGCTGAATCACTAGGACTGTTCAAGACTCAAACAGGAACGGTTCACACAATAAACTCTGTGAACCAAGCTATATATTTTGCTCCCCATATTAGTAACAGTTGGGCAAGCATTGTACCAAATAATCTTGAAGTGACCATCATTAAAGACATACTCTTTAGCCTGTTATAACTTCCTCTTTGATTCACAACATCATCAGCCATTACAGATATTTTCGGATCAATGAAAATAACCAAAAGTATTGTTGCTATTCCATTGATTAATCCAGATGCCATTATAGCTGTTGACGCTCTTTCAGGTACTAATAAGGCCGCATATAGCGCAGATAATACACCGATCGTATAGATGGCAGTTATTATCATATTTACACAAAATAGCTTTATTGGAATATCTTTAACGATAGTATCCTGCAAATATGAAAACTTTGGCAGACTAAAATGGGTCATGCCTCGCTTGATATATCGCAATGAGAATAACCTTTTCATTAGGGAAGGAACAGAACCTTTTTCCTCTGATAAATGAATGATAGCTCTTGAAAACAGTGCTATAAAAGTAGGAAGCAAGATAATACCTAAAACAGTTCCAAGCGTTGATGCCCCAATAAGAATTCGAAATTGAGTTTCTACAAATCCTAGCCCATTTTCATTTGGAGCTGTATCAATTAAACTGCCCGTAAAAGGCTGTTGCATCATATTAGCTAGTCTTGATACGATGACCATTATGTTAAAGAGAGATAAAGCGGATGCGATCATTTTCACTCTTGCCCCCGATAACCTTACCGCATATGCAAGTGTTTCTATTGAGTGAATGATAAATATAAACAAGGCTATAAATAATAATTTTTCAGTAAAGAACTCCATTCAGTTACCTTCTTTTACTTAAGATTTTATTGGGAAATTTTGATAAAATTAGTTTATCACATACAATATTCATTGAGAACAGGCCTTTCAGCAATCGTTTTGCTAAACTTTATATAGACTTACATATTCTTATTTGCTCTTTGCAAAAATAAAAGGGTGGAGTTTTATGAAAAACAGGATTTTAACATTCATAAGTATCATTTGCGCACTTATCGCTACTATATTTTTAGCACTTCATTTAACTATGGAGAAAGATGTTTATCATTACACTGTATGGATGGGAGCAACTGGGGCTTTAACGGGTTTGATTAATAAACAATGGATTTTAGCCTTATTAAATTGTCTATTAGCTGTAAGTTTACTGCTGTTTTGGTTCGTTATTGTTTTAGTTGATAATCAGTAAAGACAGTGAATGTGATGCTACTCTAAAAACTGTAGAATCATCGGGGAAGTTCAGAAACACAGGGCAGAAACACAAGGGACGGTTCTTGCGTTTCATTTCCCATACAGAAATGAAACAGTAGAACCGTCCCCGCGTTTCAATGGGAGAGGAATGGGGCAGAAGTTAAAGCGGTTATTTCATAAAAAACAGCTTTCTTTGCCTAATTTGTTTAATATAATAAGGATAGGAATGAATCCTAATCTCTAACGGGCTGGACATTTTACAACGCTAAATCAATGTCACAATTAACCTAAATGTTCATAAATAATGGATGGCTTTTAATAAGTCATGCTTACGATTGCAACCCCTCAAATTTTTAAAATTACGTGAGCGGTCAAAGGATCAATTCATACATCCATAGATATTAAAACTACTGAACGGAGGTGTACAATATGGAAAGGATTATCATTCCAGAAGATGCTAAAGTTATTGTCAGCACTTCAAGTAAAGGTGATCAATCGAAATGGTTGGTTGGTGATAAATGGGTTAAAGAAAATACTAGAGGCTACGAAAGTATAGCGGAATATGTGGCTTACCTCATTTTAGACAGCTCAACATTGACAAAGGATTCCTTTGTTTCTTATGTTCCCTGTTTGATCGAGCGACATGATGGAACAGTCAGCGAAGGATGTTATTCTAAAGATTTTCGCGGTTTTCTACAGGAAGTCACGCTTGAGCGTTTATTCGAAGCGAATTTCGAAACGACAGATGACATACTTAACTGTTCCCGCTACTCAACAGAGGATAAATTCCACTCGATAATGGATAAAATATTTCATTTCACCGGGCTAAATGTTTCAAAAGAAATATCACAAATGTTGGCATTCGATGCCTTTATTTTAAATGAGGACCGCCATACCAATAACATTCTTTTTCTATTTGATCCAGGAACAGAGACTTGGCAACTGGCCCCGATTTTTGATCATGGCTTAAGTCTATTATCAGATGTAAATGACTACCCATTAGGAATGCCAATGAGTATTTTGAAAAGAAAGGTAAAAGCAAAGCCTTTCAGCTCCTCGTTCACGA
Organism: Bacillus ectoiniformans; assembly: GCF_016908875.1. Lineage (GTDB taxonomy): Bacteria > Bacillota > Bacilli > Bacillales > Domibacillaceae > Bacillus_BX > Bacillus_BX ectoiniformans. Next base: position 85,934 of record NZ_JAFBES010000012.1, read on the forward strand.
AACAATTGGCCTTATACCGTGACGAGCCGTTTATTAACCGTTCGTGGTTGCTTGAAAAGTTAGAAAACACACCCTACGATTTAAGCAGAGCAAAAGATGTAGTGCTCTCACAATTAGTGGAGCCCTCGCTGCAACGACTAATTATTGGATAAAGGAGGTGTCAAAATGATCGACTATATGAGGTTTGATGTGATGCTTATGGATAATGTAATTGCTAGTGTAAATTTAAAACCGGACGGCAGTGACTGCCCCTATGTTGTTAACTATATCAAGGGGTTTAATAAACAATTCTCTCCTAATCCGAAGGGCTATATAACAAAAGATGAGCTGGAAAGATGGCTTAAGTGGCGTGTGTTTCCAAAGACAAGGGTCAATATGGATGAATTACTTACTGGTCTCGGCTTAAACAGTTATAACCGTTGGGCGATTGTTCGTAAAACTCATGGTGTCATGGCCGATGATGAAATATGGTTGCGTTTTAAAGGCGAAACTTTAAAACATCATGATGTCACCTTGCGGAAATCTCTTTATTATCCGGACATTGAGCAAAACGATAAGAATCAATCAGTTGAATATTAGAGATTTGCGTTGTTTAGGTGGTCATATTATAGCTGGTTATCTTAAAATCAGAGGATAATCGGCACCAGCCTATTTAAACATTTAGAAGAGTGAGCCTACAGCAGAACATTCATCGATTGGAACTTTCTGTGGTAAAACGAAATGAGGCTGGATTGCAGCTATATCATAAAATAGGGCTTGAAATTAAGGGAACGAAAAGACATTCACTATGTATTAATGGAAAATTCGTTAGTGAGTATTATATGTCTAAACTTTTATAACCATTTCTTTTGAAGCTGAAGTACGATTGGTCATAAGTTCAAAAGACATGGCGCCTGTGTCCCCCTCTTTACGATAAAAACTCTAGCTCGTGAAACATGAGGACGGCTTTTGTGTAGCATGCCCAAAGCTAACAGAGCTTTACAAAAACAAGTAAATCTCCACTCACCATTTTATGCATCTATTAATATAGGGTATAATAAGGGTAGGATAATGACGAAGGAGGCATCAAAAAGTGTCTATTTCAGAAAAAATCATTAAAGATATCGAAATGTTAAGTGAAAAAGAAAGAAAACAGATGCTCGATAAAATTAAGGAAAAATACATGGCTAATGATGTCATTTTACTAAGTAAAAGTTTTGACTGGTGGGAAAATGAAGAGGATGACATCTATAATGAGCAATAAGGTGAAATTGCAACAGGGCGATGTTTGGTTGGCGGATGTAGTATTTAGAGGATCTCGTCAAACTAAACAACGTCCTGTTATTATTTGTTGGCAATGAAATGGCTTTGGACCTTGATGTCATTATTGCTCCTGTAACTAGTCAGCAGCCTCGGAACCAATTTGATGTTGTTGTTGAATATTGGAAAGAAGCTGGGTTGTTAAAACCTTCAGTCGCACGTACTTCTAAAATTATTTCGGTCCATGGTTCTGAATTGAAACGACACTTAGGTGTATTACATAATCATGATCTTGAAAGAGTCCTATATATGTGCAGAAACTTATTTTAAGTAGTGAAGTTATTCTTCAGAAGGTGGAAAATGGTTTTTGTTGCTGAAGCGCACGTGTCAACGAGACATATTCCTGCACCACAGGGACACGGTACCTGTCCCTGTGTCCCTCCAAGCGTTTCTTCTCCACAATTTTCACAATATGCTTCAATATTATTTGCCATAATTTTACACGCTCCTATTTCTCGATTTTGATTGTAATTTTTTTTGTAGCATCATCAATCTTTTTACCGATTTCAGTTCCCTTAGGTCCAAATAAAGATCCAACCTTTGTTGCTACATCTTTTACTTTAATATTTTTGTACTCTACATTTAAATTTTGTTTACCAAACATACCTTTCATCTCCTTTAAATTCGATTTTCTATGAACTTACTTTTCGGATTTAAAAAACTCCAATAATTCACTAGTTTTCGCTTCAGCCTCAATTTTTTCACAAATTTCTGGGTTCTTAAGTAAATATTCATATAGCTTTAAATGCATCTGAGAATAATCTGAAGTAAAATCCGCTAAATCACTAATTTTAGAGTTGCCTTCTATGTCTTCAATAAATTCATAATCACGCTTCATCTCTGCATAGTATAAAATGGTCTCATAAGATTTTTGATGAGCCTGTTCTTCAAATTTTGATATTAAGTATTGAAGTATTTCGTAATACCCGCTTTCTACATGCACCTGTTGAGCTATTTCCTTTAAAGTTAAATTATCGAAATCACTAAGAATGTTTTTTGAATTTTTTAATCCATAGCCACGATTGCCTTCCTCATCGTTCCAATAAATATCCCCAAAACTAATCTCATGATTTAGTGGCTTTGCAGCAACACGTAATTTATCTAATTTATTTTTTACATCTATTACACTTTTAGCATTGTTGTAATCGATTGAGGTTTTAATAGTAGCTATCCATTCATCAAATGTGACTTCATCTACCTTATCTTCATGTAAAGCACTTGTTAAAATAATTGAAACGACATCAAACAGTTCAAGTGTTTGATCTGTGCTTGAAAGATCCAAGTTTAAATTAAACCATTTTCCAATTTCTGAAGTTTCTTCAAGCGAAGCTCTTAAAAATTCCTTAACAACATGTCTTTCTGTACGTAAAACATAATTCTTGTTACCGATTTTATAATTTGCCTCTGTTCTTAAAAGTACATTCTTCATCAAAAAATTAAACTTTTTTCTCAAGAGCCTTTTTAAAGATTCTGAATCACGTGAAGTTGAAGTAATTTCTGCTTCAATTTCTTCATAGATTTCAGAAGCTAAAACTAGTTTAATATTCTCCATAATAGCTTTCCCTTCAACAGAATTCTAAAAATCTTTAATGTTAATTTTAAATCCTTTCCCTTAAAAACTCGAGGAACCAAAAACTTTTTTTAAATTCCGTACTAATCAAATTAACTATAGCTTAGGTACAATCCTCTATAATCATATCTATAATTCAACATAAGTATCCAATTTTCTTTAAAGGTTTTGTTCCAGAATATGGCCCTAAAATGCAAAACAAGCGCCAATTCCTCAAGAATGGCGCCCGGTTGTTGAAGACCAAAGGATGTTTAAAATGGATTGCACTATTTAACTCTAGCACCCTTTAGTTCAAGAAGAAATTATTTTAATGGATATCTTAATTGTTTTTTCTTCGATTATGTTCACTATAATACACTGTTAGATTTTCTTCTATGTCCTCTCGTTCCAGTGCTTCTCCTTCTTTCCAATCGACTTTGATGTAATCTTCCCAGTCGGAATATTCTCTCCGTGTCTCTTCATTTATCCATTCTTGATAATAATCTTCCTGCTGTTCCAACTGTTCCAACATGCTATCGTCTGGCTCCCAATTTTCTTGGTGAATGATATCATCTAAACCGAATCCAAACTCATTCCTTTTAAAACGAATTCCTGTACCAGTATTAGGTTTTCCTTCTCGAATCTTACCCGTGAATTTCTTTACTTTTTCTCTATAAAAATCATAGTTAGTTACTTTACCATTCCAAGGGCGCCCATCTCTAAATTCTCCAACAAAATGTTCTTTCCCCTTTTTGTATAGAGTACCTTGGGAACGTTCACCTTGTTCATATAATCCCTTAAATAATATTTTCCCATCTTCCATATAGGCAGTGCCTCTGCCTTCTCTTATTCCATTTTTTACATTTCCTCGGAAAGATACGGAACCATTAGAATGAAATTCGGTTGTAATACCAGTAAATATTACACCATTCTGAAACTTTCCATTAAAATAATATCGTTCCTGCTCTGTACCGTGCGAATCGATTAACTCTCCTTCTATAATCGTTCTTTCTGGTCCAGTTGTTTCATATTTAATCAAATAATGTTTTGAAACATTATCAAAATAACCATATACCTTACCTGTCCTAAATAACCCCTTTGTAAAGTGTCCTTCCGCCTTTTTATAGTCATTTGCCGTATAAAGTATCCCTTCCCCATCCCATAGTTCTCCGCTACGTACAGAATAAAAACGGACATTATTAATCATTACATCAAAAGATGTCATTTCTGTTTTCTGTTTTTTAACTTGATTTTCTGGAAACGTGAGTAGATAGATTTTTTGTAAAATAATATAAAAATTAATTTCCAAAAAGTCGTCTGCTGAAGAAGTAGCATACTGATCTAAAGCCGGTGACGGGAAAAAATCAGCAAAATACCGTTCACTCACCCCTTTTATAACCCGTGATAATTCATCATTCTGATCTGTAGAATTGTCTAGAGGATTTTCTAATAAGCTTTGTAATGTAAAAAAGTCATTATACATTTGATAAACTATATTTAAATCCTCATTAGATAATCCGTTTCGTAATGTCGCCACATTTTTAATCCATTCGTTGCTAAAGAACAATCGTTTAGGATTAGGGCTTATGCCTTTATTTACTGTACTTATATAGAGATCACGAAGATAAGAGAATCCACGTTGTAAATCATAGTATACAATCAAGGCTTGTTCACGAACGACCTCTTTATCACGATTTTCCTCCAAGCTTTTTAGCTCTTTTGAAACTTGAAAACTTCCTATACTTACCTTCCACACTAAATAGCTAAAAATAGCAGTTGTGATTATGCTATATAATGCTAAAAGAATTGTGCCTACATACGATAACGAAGCTATAGCATCGGCAGTCCTAGATGGATTACCTCGTAACTGGAGCATTTTTCCAAAAGCATCAAATAAATTACCAAAAATAAAATATAAAACTAGCGAACTAAGTATTAAAGGTATTAGAAATACAAGTAAAATCCAGCTCTGTTTTCGGGATAAATATCTTTTTTTCTTTTTTTTAGCCATATTAGCTCCTTGCAAATCGTTAATTGTTATTTTGATTTAATAATACTACTTTTTGCATTCATTCTTAAAGTAAGAACGCAAGTAAATCCGCATTTTCGTGACCATACCCCTAAAAGGGGTCAAGCCGACAAAACGCGGATATCATATGTTATCAAGACCTAAATTATAGAAATCCTTAAAAATAAAGAAGAACACATATTAGTCATGTATAATATGTGTTCTTCTTTTATTCAATTAAAGCGCCCGATTGTTGAAGATCTTTTTAATCAACTATAGTACCTAAGTATAGGAAAAGATGCAGGTTTACAGCGTTAATAAATTATCTGTATATAAAGGTTTTATTCAGATTACACCTCTATATCGTTTTCCGAAAAATCACGAAAAGTTTTATTGGAGCTATGTTTGCATAAAAAGCTGGATCAACAGTATTCAAAGGAAATTCCAAGAAATATTGTTTTGTAGCATTTCTCGGGGTTTTGTGTCTTCCAAAACTTTTATTTGGAAACATATAGTAACGCAGCTGTGCATCGGTAATGTTAAACCAGCTGGCTACTTCAGTGTGGCGTTACCCTTTATGCAAAAAAGATGAATGGATTATATATAGATTATACACATCTTATTAGATCTCTGTAAATTTCGCGTGCTGACAACGGAGCAGCTTGCAGAACGAAATGAGACGTTTCGGCTCTTTATTTAAACAAGGTGCAATATCAGCTGAGGAAAGCTGGCTTAATTCGTTCCTATACGCAATCGGGGTCAAGTGAGCAAAGAAAGGGGCATTCCTTTCATGCGATTTCTTTACATGGCATAGGGGCACTGCATTACAATCAGCATTTTATAGATTTACGCAGACGATCCGATTTGCACCGAATGAAGTTCTAAAGGTCTTTCAAATAAAGGAGGAACAGCTAGATGACTAAGCATCAAATCATTCGAGCCTTGCTATATGACATTTGCTTTGCAACAGGCTACGCATTTTTTCTAAGCAGTTTACTAGGTTGGTTTGTACCATCACCCTTTTTATCTTTTCTATTTATATTGCTTTCTGCAAGTCTGTTTATCCTACATATACGAGTAGACGAGCAAAATCAGAAGAAGGAAATGGTTATGTTATTTGTAGTCGTGTACCTAGCCATGATTGTATTGTACGGCATGTTTGCCTACTTCCGAGCGAAATCCAATTATAAAAAGGTACGTGGTAACCAAAATGGCGTATTAGCCAACGTGAGCGTGAGCAGATGGATCTTGACGAGAAGAATGTATTCTTTTCGTTGGGATTTGAGTATGAGAGTGAGGGGGAGTATAGAGGGCGTATCGCCAACATTTCAGAAATTTTGTATGATAAGTAGCCTAAGGAAGATTTTGCTGCTATGATTTTGGAACGTTTTTGTTCTTACTATGCATTCTAAATTGCACCTGATTGTTAATGACGCCTGATAATGACCAGAAATTGACAGCTCATTTTGTCCTGAACCTGACGGGTTTTTTGCCATTTAAAGATAGGGAGGCTTTAAAG
>NZ_JAFBES010000013.1 GCF_016908875.1 Bacillus ectoiniformans
ATGATTTACGTCATACTTAAATGAACCGCCGTATACCGATCGGTACGTACGGTGGTGTGAGAGGTCGGGGGTTAGTCACCCCCTCCTACTCGATTCCATTTTCTCCGCCTTTTTCTTCACGGTAAAATTCATGAAACATCTTCATCAATGCCCGTTTTTCAATTCGAGACACATAGCTTCTGGAAATACCCAGCTCTTTCGCTATTTCCCTTTGTGTTTTTTCATCATCCTGATTTAATCCGAAACGGGCAATAATCACTTCCTGCTCGCGTTCATCGAGCACCCGCAGAAACTTCAGCACTTTCTTTAATTCCATCGACAAAAGAATATGGTCGAGCACATCATCATCTTCAGATTTTAAAATATCCAATAGGTTAATTTCGTTGCCTTCTTTGTCTTGACCGATCGGATCTTGAAGCGAGACGTTTTTTTTCGTTTTCTTTAACGCCCGGAGATGCATGAGGATCTCGTTCTCGATACAACGAGCCGCATAAGTTGCAAGTTTCGTTCCTTTTCCTCCTGAATAGCTTTCAATCCCTTTAATTAACCCAATCGTGCCGATCGAAATCAAATCTTCAGGATCTTCACCCGTGTTTTCAAATTTTTTGACGATATGAGCAACGAGGCGAAGGTTGTGCTCAATTAACTTGTTTCTAGCTTCTTCATCACCAGCCGACATTCGTTCTAAGTACATTTTCTCGTCACTAGCTGACAAAGGCTGTGGAAACGCATTGTTTTTTACGTAGGAAACGAAGAAAAACAAGTCTTTCGCTACATAAGACAGCGCAGTAAGGATTCCGAACATACAAGGCCCTCCTTTTTAATGTAACAGCCATTTTCACAAGTGTATGTTTGAAGTTCCTCATATTTGCCTGTCCTTGTCAGAAAGCTTGAGTTTCCCGAAATAAACAGAAAGCATCCATTTCTTATCCTAGCTTTAAAGAACAAATGTTTATTATAATAAAGAAAAAAGGAGTGAAACAAAATGAAATGGCAAGAAGCAAGAGAACTGTTCCCAGACCAGTTTCTATTAGTTTCTATTCTCGATTACCATATTGAGGAAGATAAGAAAATTGTCGATGAAGTTGCTCCTATTCGGCCAGTAACGGATGATGAGGCAAACAAAGAGTTTTTTCGCGCTAAAGAAGGAACGTGTGTGTACCATACTTCCAATGAACAATTTATTATTCACTTGAGGAAAGATCCTTTAATAAGAGTGAGACGCATGCAATGAAAATTTCATATGATGGACAACTGCTTACTACAGAACTGACAGTGACCTATCGAGGACAAACGGTTACCATTTCCGATATCATTATTGATACTGGATCCTCTCATACAATTATTTCTCCGGATATATTAGAAGGTATAGGGGTCATATACGAAAATGGTGATCCTATTTATGAGGCCTATGGTATTGGGGGCTCTATGCCGTTTTACACAAAGGTAATGGATGAAGTAAAGATCGACATGTTCACTGTTGAAAATTTCGAGGTCGATGTAGGAGTGCTTCCCAAAGAACATAATGGATTATTGGGTTTAGATCTTCTCAAAGAGCATGGTTTTATCATTGACTTAGCTAAATTGGAATTGTATCGCTAAATGGATAATAACCTTGAAAAAGAAACTCTTCCATTCGAGTCAAAATACTTATAGCAGCTATGATGAGGACGCAACTGGCTATTGATAAAGATTTACTAACATGATGATATGATTCCCTATGCTTGTCCTCCTTCGCAACCCTCACAAAATTCTTCACTTGCTTCTTTCCGAACATATGCGGCCCTCCTTTTGAATGTAACAGCCATTTTCACAAGTGTATGTAAGAACTTCCTAATATTTGCCTGTCCTGTTCAGAAAGCTTCACTTTCCCGAAATAAACAGAAATACACCCGCGAAGCCTGAGCCTCACGGGTGTAATCGATCAAGTTAAAATTTCTTTAAAGTAAACGGGCTGACCATTAATAAAGCCAAAGTCATGGTAATAATCATGAATGAGTGCACTGGTAAGAATGAAAGACCTAAATAGCTCAGCGTTAATAAACATCCAGCGGCTGTTATTGGAAGCCCTTGGAAATACCCGTTGTTTTCAGTAATATTGAAGCGAGCCAGTCTAAATGCTCCGCAGCCAATATAAAATACAGTGAAGAAAGCGCCAGGAAAACCAAATTGATGTAAGACCGTACTGTATAATAAAAGGGCAGGTGCGACGCCGAATGAGATCACATCACACATCGAGTCCAGCTGCTTTCCAAGCTCAGATTCAATGTTCATTTTTCTCGCGACCATTCCATCGAATCGGTCAGCAAGAGCCGCTACGAAAATTAATAACAATCCTAAATTATATTGGGCATTTAAAGTCATTACTATAGAAAATCCGCCTAAAGCTAAATTGCCTAGCGTAAGGACGTTAGCTGTCTGCGCTTTAACTTTCTTTACTGTTGAATCTAATACATGAGAAATAAACAAATTCTCACTCTCCTCGAATTTAGCAGGAAATCTGCTTATGATTTATTATATAATAATATTTTAACAATAATTAATTATACCATAAATTTGATGGGATAATTTACTTTTTTGGGGGTTTGTCTGTGCGCGAGCAATTATATCAATGTTTAATTGAATTAACAAATAAAAAATGGTCGTCAAAATTACTGCAACATTATACGGGTTCTTCCATCAGCAAGCCGATGATTCGGCGGTTTATGAAATTCTATCAGATCAATGAAAAGGAAATGGAGCATTCAGCAGATGATTATCAAACCCTCCATGACTTTTTTATGAGAACTCTGCATAGTGAGGCGCGCACGATTGATAAAGGGGATCTTCATGTGACGAGTCCCGTTGATGCAATGCTTGCTGACTCGGGAGTCATTGAGCCTGATTCAGTTATTACTGTAAAGGGGAAGCCTTATTCAGTGGAAGAAATGCTTGGAGATAAATCAAAGGCGGCATTTTATACGGGCGGTCATTACATGGTTCTGTATTTAAGCCCGGCCCATTACCACCGCATTCATAGTCCGGCAGATGGAACAGTAGTGGATCGATGGACGCTAGGCAAACATTCGTATCCAGTCAACCGTATAGGGCTTGCTTATGGTAAAGCGCCGCTCGCCAAAAATTATCGTGATATAACGGAGCTTCAGCATAGCAAGGCCAAGATGGCGATTGTTAAAGTCGGGGCAATGTTTGTCAATTCAATTGAGCGCACACATGAGAACCCTGTATGGAAGCAAGGAGAAGAAGTGGCCTACTTTAACTTCGGATCGACGGTCGTTATGCTCTTTGAACCTGATACATTTGTACAGGACAACCAGTATTCCGTGCCATGCGAGGTAAAGGTAGGTCAAAAATTGGGCATATTAAAGGAAGGCAACGTGTAAAGAATAGGGAGAAAAAGAAAACACCTGCCGAAGCAGGTGTGATTAAGAAGAAATCTTCACCTGGTTAGTCAAGGCGCGTTTTCTTAATTCGTTTTCTATTAAAAGGATAAATTCTGGGTTCAGGTTAAGTTTTTTTGCTTTTGAGTAAGACTCTAATAATAATTCATCGGAAATATAGTTCATTTTTTATTCACCTCACAAAATTTTGGTTCTAATCCGAAGGTGTTACACATAAGTTAGTAAGTTGTTTACCTGTGTTGTACCCAACTTTACCAAATATAAACAAGAAGAACAAGTGTTCCTTTATCCACAGGGACTGGTGGATAAATTGTGGGTGAACTGTGATTAAATAGGAAAAAACGGGAAAATACACAATGTATAATGTGTATAATTTTATCCACATGAAAAAAATGGCCTAGTATTTGTCGAAAAATAATTTTTTTCTTTAATAAATGAAAGAAATTTGATATCTTATGTTAGGCTTTGTAACAGTGTTCAAAATTAGATATCATAGAAAAGGAATGTTTTTATAAATTGAGGTGTAAGCGGTGCTAAAATTATTTCTGCCTAATCAGCAAGTAAAAAGTATATATGAGGTTCGTCCTGAAGATCTGCTGGCAAGAGGGGTAAAAGCGATTATTACCGATCTTGACAATACGCTGGTAGCTTGGGATCAGCCGGACGCCACTCCGCAGCTGTTAGAGTGGTTCAAAGTGATGAGAAGTCATGGAATCAAGGTGTTAATTGTCTCTAATAACAAAGAAAAAAGGGTTTCAAGCTTTTCAACGCCTGTTGATATCCCCTACATTTTTGAAGCGAGAAAACCGATGGGCAAAGCGTTTCGAAAAGCGATCAAGCTATTAAATGTACGGAAAGAAGAGACGGTTGTGATCGGTGACCAGCTCTTGACGGATGTATTCGGCGGTAACCGCGGCGGGTTCTATACCATTTTAGTCATACCTGTTGCGCAGACGGACGGCTTTTGGACAAGAATTAACCGTCGAATTGAACGAAGATTAATGGATTTCTTTAAACGAAAAGGTTTAATTGAGTGGGAGGAACGTAAACAGTGAGTGAAGACAAAATCGTTTGTACAGGCTGCGGCGTCGATATTCAGACAGAAGATCCTAGCGGGCTAGGCTATGCCCCGCCGTCTGCATTAGAAAAAGAGGTCATTATTTGCCAGCGCTGTTTTCGGCTAAAGAACTATAATGAAGTGCAGGATGTGCCGTTAACAGATGATGACTTTCTAAAAATATTAAATACACTTGGTGAAACGGACAGCTTAATTGTAAAAATTGTAGACATCTTTGATTTTAACGGCAGCTGGCTGCCGGGGCTTCACCGCTTTGTCGGAAAGAATCCAATTTTGTTAATCGGCAATAAAGTGGACTTGCTTCCTAAATCCGTTAAGCCTAATAAATTAATTAATTGGATGAAGCATGAAGCGAAAGAGCTAGGTATGAAACCAGTGGATGTCATGCTTGTGAGCGCGGCTAAAGGACGTTCTATTCAAGAAGCGGCGGAGGCCATTGATTATTATCGTAATGGAAAAAACGTCTATGTAGTAGGCTGTACCAATGTAGGGAAATCTACATTCATTAACCGCATTATTAAAGAAGTGACCGGTGAAGGCGACGTTATTACCACTTCTCACTTCCCGGGGACGACACTTGATATGATCGAGATCCCACTAGATGATGGTCACTACCTTATTGACACGCCTGGAATTATCAATCATCATCAAATGGCTCACTTTGTTGATAAAAGAGACTTGAAATATATTACGCCGAAAAAAGAGATCAAACCAAAAGTGTTTCAGCTGAATGAGGAACAGACATTGTTCTTTGGCGGGCTGGCACGATTTGATTATATTTCAGGGGGGCGCCGTGCATTCGCATGCCACTTGTCAAATGAGCTGAATATTCATCGCACAAAGCTTGAAAAAGCGGAGGAGCTGTATGAGAAGCATGCAGGAGAAATGCTCACTCCGCCACGACCAGAGCAAATGGGGGAGTTTCCTGAACTGGTTCGTCATGAATTTATGATTAAAGAAGGAAAAACGGATGTCGTCTTTTCTGGATTAGGATGGGTAACAGTGAACGAACCGGGAGCAAAGGTAGCAGCGTATGTTCCTAAAGGCGTCAGCGTGTTTTTAAGAAAGTCTTTAATTTAAGCAGGTGAAAATATGAAGAAAATATTCGGTGTCATCGGCGATCCGATTGGCCACTCTATGTCTCCCGCCATGCACAATGATGCTTTCGAGAGGATTGGCATGGATGCAAGTTATCTCCCGTTCCACGTAACGAAAGAAAACTTAGCGGATGCGGTTAAGGGAATGAAAGCCATTGGTGTTCAAGGATTTAATGTGACCATTCCGCATAAAACAGAGATTATCCCTCTTCTTGATGAAGTAGATCCTCTTGCTTCCGTTATCGGGGCTGTGAACACGGTCGTGCGTGAGAAGGGGCGCTTTAAAGGGTATAACACGGATGGTTTAGGATATGTAAGGGCACTTAGAGAGTCTTTTCCCGGCAGCATAGAAGACCAGCGTGTGCTGATCATTGGTGCAGGTGGAGCGGCGAGAGGCATTTACTATACACTTGCTTCTGAAAAAGTGACTCAAATGGATGTGGCGAACCGGACAGTCGATAAAGCAAAACAGCTATCCGATGCTTGCCCTTATCCTGTAGACGGGGTAAGTCTGACACTTGAGGCAGCGGCTGCTCAGTTAGAGACCTACGATATTATTATTCAAACGACATCGATTGGAATGGCGCCTGCTATTGATCAGAAACCGATTTCTCTCGACCGGTTAAAGCAGGGAGCTTTTGTATCAGATATCATTTACAACCCTCTTCAAACCGAGCTTTTAAAAGAAGCAGAGGAGCGAAGAGCAGGCACTCAAAATGGAATTCAAATGTTTGTTCATCAGGGAGCCCTCGCTTTTGAAAAGTGGACGGGAGTATATCCTGATGTGAAGAGAATGGAAGAGCTTGTGCTCAAACAACTAGGAGGAAATTATGCTAACAGGTAAACAAAAAAGATTTTTACGTTCAGAGGCTCACCATTTAAGCCCGATTTTTCAAGTGGGCAAAGGCGGAGTCAACGACAATATGATTACACAAATTGCCGAGGCTTTAGAAGTGCGTGAATTAATTAAAGTCAGCATTCTGCAAAACTGTGAAGAAGATAAACATGACGTAGCTGAAGCGTTGTCAAAAGGGGCAAAAGCAGAGCTGGTTCAACTCATTGGCCATACAGTGGTATTGTATAAAGAATCTAGAGAAAATAAACAAATCACCCTGCCAAGATGAACAGAAAAGTCGGTATTTTAGGAGGAACATTCAATCCTCCTCATACAGGCCATCTCATCATAGCGAATGAAGTGCTATGTGCCCTTGCTTTAGATGAAGTCCGGTTTATGCCCAACCATACTCCCCCGCATAAAGAAATGGCGAAGGGGGTATCCAATGAGGATCGTGTCCGAATGATTGAAGCGGCCATTCAAGGCCATCCTCATTTTTCGGTGGAAACGATTGAGCTGCAAAGGGAAGGCAGCTCATACACCTATGATACAATTCGGCTGTTGAAAGAACAGGAGCCTGAAACAGATTTTTACTTTATAATTGGAGGAGACATGATTGACTATCTGCCGAAGTGGCACAAGATAGAGGAGTTAATCGAGATCGTCACCTTTATTGGAGTAAGGCGGCCTGGTTATTTAGCTGAATCAAGCTATCCGCTCACGATGGTAGATATTCCTGAAATCAATTTATCCTCGACCATCATCAGAAAGCGGGCAGCAACAGGTGAGACTCTTCGCTATTTGCTTCCAGACGGTGTGATTGATTATATAAAGGAGAATCAGTTATATGGATCGAGAGCAAGCTTTAAAGATAGTGAAGGAACAGATCACTGATCATCGGTATGTTCATACGCTTGGTGTCGTGGAAACGGCGGTTTGGCTTGCAGAGAAATACGGAGCGGACGTGAAGAAAGCGGAATTAGCAGCGATCTTTCATGACTATGCCAAGTTTCGGCCAAAACAAGAAATGGCGAAAATCATTAAAGAACAGCAAATGGATCCGCGTCTTTTAAGCTTTCATTCTGAACTATGGCATGCCCCGGTTGGTGCTTATTTAGTGAGAAAAGAAGCAGGAATTGAAGATGAGGAAGTACTGGATGCCATCCGTTTTCACACATCAGGCAGAACAGGCATGACACTTCTTGAACAAGTGGTCTATTTAGCGGATTATATTGAGCCTGGCCGCCATTTTCCTGGAGTAGATGAAGTGAGGCAGATGGCTGAAGAAGATGGTTTGCAAGCAGCTGTCATTCAAGCGGTGAAGAATACAATTCATTTTTTAATGAAAAAGAATCAGCCGATCTTTCCAGATACGTTTGATACGTACAACGATTTAGTTACTAATAAGGAGGAACAACATTAATGTCTCAACCAGAATTTTTACGAAGCATTGTAGAAGCAGCTGATGATAAAAAAGCTGAACAGATTGTCGTTTTGAATATGGAAGGAATTTCCTTAGTGGCTGATTATTTTATGATCTGTCACGGAAACTCTGATAAACAAGTCCAAGCGATTGCCCGTGAAGTGAAAAGCAAAGGGGAAGAGCTTGGCTATACTGTCAGACGTATGGAAGGCTTTGACGAGGCGCGCTGGGTCCTGATTGATTTAGGAGACGTAGTAGCTCACATCTTCCACCGTGACGAGCGTGTGTATTATAACCTTGAACGCCTGTGGGGAGATGCTCCGACGGTTGACGTAGAGGGCGAACTTCTTTCATGACCTACCAGCGCTTTGCTTCTGTCTATGACATATTAATGCAAGATGTTCCGTATGACGAGTGGCTGAACTTTTTCATGCGCCATGCAGAAGGTTTAGAAGGAAAGCGTGTCCTTGACGTCGGTTGTGGCACAGGTGAATTTACAGTTCGCCTGGCAGAAGCCCAATGGGACGTAACGGGAATTGACTTGTCTGATGATATGCTTATGATTGCGCAAATGAAAGCATCTGACAAAGGATTGACTTTGCCTCTTTTTCAGCAGGATATGCGAGAGATGGAAGGGCTCGGGGAATTTGATGCTGTGACGATCTTTTGTGATTCTCTCAACTATTTGGCGAGCGAAGAGGATGTAGTAAAGACATTTCATAAAGTATATGATCATTTAAAACCGGGTGGACTCTTTATGTTTGATGTCCATTCTCAATATAAAATGAACCATATTTTTAAAGATGGCACATTTACCTCAGCCGATGAAGAGGTATCTTATATTTGGAATTGTTTTGAAGGAGAAGAACCGGACAGTGTGGAGCATGAGCTGACGTTCTTTGCTTTTGAAGAAACAGCAGGATTATATGAGCGGTTTGATGAAGTTCATTGTCAGCGCACGTTTTCTGAAGGAGCCTATCAGAGCTTGCTGAAAGCGACTGGTTTTGAACTGCTGCAGGTAAGCGCAGATTTTACAGATCAGCCGAGTGAAGAGACAAGCGAGCGAATTTTCTTTGTTGCTCGAAAATAATAGTAAAAGACTGACTCGCAAAATAGTGACGAGTCAGTCTTTTTTTAGTGCATTAAAAAATTTAGCTGATTAATTTATAAATGAAAAAGGATTTCTGATCTTCATGCCGAATCTTTAATAAATCCCGAATTGAGCAGAGGTTTCCAGTTTGTCTTCCGCAAATTTTTCATGGGTCGCTTTAAATAGGTTTTCAAACATATCTCCGGTTTGTTTCTCCAGTACTTCAATTCCTTTTCCGGTTACGCCGCCTTTGACACATACTTTCTCTTCCAATTCTGCCAGTGAATATTCACCCTTCTTAAACAATTCACCAAGACCGATCAGCATATACTCCGCTAGTTTTTCTGCCGTTTGCTTATCCATGCCGGTTGTTGCGGCGCCTTCAATGAATTGCCGCGTCAAGTAGCTCATAAAAGCAGGTCCGCAGCTGACAATATCAGAAGCGGCTCGCGTGACGTCTTCTGTGATCTCCACCGGGTAACCGCTAAACTTCATCATACAATCCATAATGACCTTTCTCCAATCGGATGAACAGCTATCTCCAAACGTGTACAGAACAGCACCAGACATAGCCTTATTCGTGATGCTTGGAATCATGCGGGCGCAGGAACATGACAAAACAGACTCTAGCTGAGCTGCGCTGACGGGACTTGTGATGGATACAGCACATTTCTCCTTGGTAAATTCCTCTTTCACTGTGTCTAAAAGCGGAAAGATATCGTGAGGTTTTACACAAATGAAAATAAGGTCACAGCTTCGCACCAGTTCCGCTAATTGATCACAAACCGTAATGTCAGGGTGTTTGTTTTGAATACGGAGTGCCTTTTCTTTCGTTCGGTTGATCACGGAAATATCAGAAGCGGCGATCGCACCTGAGTCTATCAGTGCATTGACTAAGATTTCCCCCATGTTGCCCGTTCCAATCATACCAGCCTTCATGAACATTTCTCCTTTCAATTATAACTCTTACAATGTATGAAAAAAATGAGTGATTATGCAAACGAGGTGAGCTTAATGGATGTGAAAGAGTATATAAAAAAATATAAAACATGGGCGGCGACTGGTGCGGCTGCTTGTCTTTTCGGCTTATACCAGCTATCGGAAGAGGACACGGCGACTGATTCTCCGATAGCGATCGAAGCTCCGGCTGTGACGGAGACAACAGAAGAGGAACCGGCAGAGGCTGAACCTTCACAAGAGCCGGCAGAGGCTGAACCTTCACAAGAGCCGGCAGTACTAATGATTGATGTGAAGGGGGCAGTGGCTGTGCCAGGAATATATACGTTAAAAAGCGGAGAAAGAGTCAATGATGCCATTGCGAAGGCAGGAGGTTTTCATCAGGAAGCGGATACAAAAAGCATTAATCTCGCTCAGAAGTTAGCGGATGAAATGGTGATTTATATTCCCAAATTGGGCGAAGAGCCATCTCCAATTGCGTTAGCGCCGCCTGCAATGACACCGGCAGCCGGCTCAGAGGCTGCAAGTCCAGGCGGCAGCGGAGAATCAATGATTAATATTAATACAGCGACGCTCGATCAGCTGCAAGAGCTGCCAGGGATCGGTGAATCGAAAGCGCAGGCCATCATTGATTTTCGGGAAACATCAGGGGCATTTACCAAACCTGAGGACTTAAAGAACGTTTCTGGCATCGGAGACAAAACCTATGAGAAGCTGCAGCCTAAAGTATCAGTTCATTAAAAACTATTTGACGTCCGTCTCATGCTCTCGCTAAACTAAAAGAATAAATAAGGCATAAAGCGCCTCAACAACAAAGAGAGAGAGTGAGACTGATGAGCAGAAAAAGCTGGGACGAATATTTTTTAGATATCGCGGATGTAGTAGCTACACGTTCGACATGCAATAGACTCCATGTCGGATGTGTCATTGTGAAAGAGAAACATATTGTTTCCACTGGTTACAACGGCTCGATTCATGGACATGAGCATTGTCATGAAGAAGGCTGCTTGCTTTCAGATGAGAAGAGATGCATCAGGTGCCTGCACGCAGAATTAAATGCGGTATTGCATGCGGATCGGGAGAAGCTGAAGGAGGCAACCGCTTATGTCACACATGAACCTTGTGAAAATTGTGCGAAAACACTTGCTCAAGCGGGAATCGCAAGAATTGTTTACCGGCATGCTTATCCGAATAAATGGAACAAGCATTTCTTAAAAGATATAGAGGTGGTCAATTTACCTTAAAAAGGAGGCACTATGCGCGGACAATTCATCTACATAGCTATCTTTGCTTTAGGCGCTCTTGTCTGGCAGCTCCCGGTTCCAAATGGCCTTCGTTATTTAATGGCGGCGGCCATGGCTATTTTCATCCTGCGTCTTAAAAGGAATGTGCTGCAAAATGCGGTCGTCTGCTTCATTGTATTTTCAGCCATTGGCTATCTTCAGACCGAGCGGCATCACTCTTCGTTCAGCGGAGAAGAAACAGAATGGGAGGTGACGTTTTCAGAAGAAATAGCGGTAGATGGTGATCTTTTGAAGGCGACCGTTTCTGCAGCTAATGGGGAGAAGCTTCGCTTACTCTACCGTCTTGCTTCACTAGATGAAGCGAAGGTGCTGCAGTCTGTTCTATTGCCAGGACTCACGTGTCAATTAGCTGGAGAATTAACCGAGCCTAAATCAGCGCGTAATAGGAATGGATTCGACTATAAAGACTTTTTATCCGCCAATCAAATCTACTGGCTGCTTGAAGTGAAACAGCTGCGGCTCTCCTCATGTCATCAAAATACTTCCTCCCTAATCACGAAAATACAAGTCTGGCGCATAGCTGCTTTAGCCCACATTCATGAGACCTTTCCTGCGAACTTGGAAGCGGCAGCAGCCGCCCTGTTATTTGGGGATCGGTCACTGCTCGATGAAGAATTAACAGCTGTCTATCAGCGCTTAGGCATCATCCATCTGCTTGCGATATCCGGACTTCATGTTGGTCTGATCACAGCTTTCGTTTATTATTGTCTGATCCGGTTCGGTGTTACGAAAGAGAATGCACAGCATATTTTGCTTTTATCGCTTCCTGTCTATACGGTATTTGCCGGAGCGTCTCCGCCGGTCATCCGAGCTGTGCTAATGTCGGTATTCGTCCTCTTAGCAGCAAAGTATGGGAAGAAGATCAGTCCGCTTGATGCTTTAAGTGTCAGTTTTCTGCTTGTGTCCGCCATAAACCCCTATCTCATTTTTCAAGCTGGTTTTCAGCTGTCCTACACGGTGAGCTTCTCACTTCTCCTTTCTTCCTCCATTCTTCAGTATTACACCGGTTTTCTATCAAAGATGTTTGCTGTAACGGTTATTTCACAGCTGGCGAGCCTGCCGATCATTATGTATCACTTTTTCGAAATCTCCGTGATTTCCCTCGCTGCTAACTTGTTTTTTGTTCCTTTTTATTCGTTTGCTGTACTGCCTTTTATGCTTGTCGTTTTCTGTCTTAGTTATTTTATTCCATTAGTAGGACAGCTGCTTCTTCCGCTTGGGTGGCTGCTTGAAACAGTAAATGGTGCAGCGTTTCAGGCAAGCCAATGGCCGTTTGCTGTATTTGTCACCGGCAGACCGTCCATTCCTCTCCTAACCGTTCTCATCATTTGCTGTATAATCGGCTTTTGGCATTGGGAAAATAAAAAAAATATCCGTTCCATCCTTGCTGGGAGCGCCGCTTGTTTATTAAGTCTGCAGCTGTGGAACACGCACTCGTTTAAAGGAGAGGTGTCTTTTATTGATGTTGGGCAAGGAGAGGCGATTTTCATTCAGCTACCGTACGGGAAAGGCACCTATCTAATCGATACCGGCGGACTTCTCCCTTTTCAAAAAGAAGGATGGCAACAGACTAAACGCACATTTACGATTGGAAAGGATGTTCTTCTGCCTTATTTTAAAAGCAGAGGAATTACAGAAATTGATAAACTCATCTTAACGCACAGTGATTATGATCATATCGGCGCAGCGTCAGAGCTCGTGGAAGGATTGAAGATTAAGCAAATGATTATTAGTCCGGGTTCAGAATCTAAAGCTGTGATGAAGGAAACGATCCTGGCTGCAGCTACTAAGAAAATTCCTGTCGTTTACGGCAAAAAAGGAGAGTATTGGCAAGCAGGAGATGCTAGGTTTCAATTTCTCGCCCCTGATGACGAACAGTACGAAGGCAATAATGATTCACTGGTGTTATATGCAAATATTGGAGGAAAGAAGTGGCTGTTTACAGGAGATATGGAGGCGGAAGGAGAAATTGAATTAGCCTCAAGGTTTAAGCTAGAAACGGATGTATTAAAAGTTGGCCATCATGGCAGTAAATCGTCTACTACAGATGATCTTATTGAAATGACTGAGCCGCAAACCGCCATCATTTCTGCGGGCAGAAAAAATCGTTATGGCCATCCTCATCCAGAAGTGATCAGCCGTTTAACTCGAAACCGCATTCAAATCTACCGCACAGACGAGAATGGGGAAATCACCTACACTTTTCGTAATGAACAAGGCACATTTTCGACGGTCTTTCCGTAAGATAGAGTAAACAGCAGAATGGCTTATAAAGTAAATGTGGAAGAGAAGAACATAAAGAAAGAAGCCCGCACAGTTAGGCGGACTTCTTTCTTCAATTGTTATCCAATTAACTTGATAACAGTAGCGATAATAAACATAGTGGCAAAAAAGCCAAAAGATACTACAAATCCAACGCCAGAGTCTACTGCGTCATTACGTTTTGATTGTACGCTCTTTTCAAATTCGTTCACGACTACCCCTCCTATTTCCCTTTAAGTATAGACAATTCATATAAAAAAATCCATAGGTCAAAATGTAATTTCCTTTCCTGACAGGAGTTGACACCAATAAAATTCACAATTCCGGTAAAAATATGACTACCATGATCACCGCCGGCAAATCTGCTTACCGGGGCAGGGTTGAGGGCGTTTATATAGATCTCAAGGGAAAACTTTTTTCAGTTTTCCCTTGTCAAATGGATCAAGCTTTTCTAACATTAGTACTACTAATGAAAAATGGAGAGAAAGCCTTGATAAATATATGGAAAGAAATAGAAAGAAAACAATTTTCACCTCTTTATTTGCTTAGTGGAACAGAAGCTTTTTTACTGAACGAAACGAAGCAAAAGCTGCTCCAGCATGCATTGACAGAAGAAGAACTGGATTTTAACTTTTCATCGTATGATCTAGAAGAAACGCCCATTGAACTAGCTTTAGAAGAAGCAGAAACCTTCCCGTTTATGGGGGAGAGAAAGCTTGTATTTCTACATAACCCGGTGTTTTTAACATCTGAGCGCACGAAGGAGAAAGTAGAACATAATGTGAAGAAGCTGGAACAGTATATCGAAGATCCTGCTCCATATACCATTCTTGTGTTTGTGGCTCCTTATGAAAAGCTGGATGAGAGAAAGAAATTGACGAAGCTTTTGAAGAAGACCGCGGTCTTAGCAGAAGCAAAAAAATTAGGCGAGAAGGATTTAAAGGTGTGGATCCGGGACCGTGCATCAGCTAATCAGGTGCAGATTGATGAAGATGCGATCGACAGGCTGCTAGCGATGGCGGGCACAGACTTAATGATGCTGACGTCAGAAATTGATAAGCTGTCTTTATATGCACAGGATCAAGAGCGGATTACGATTGAAATGGTGGAGAGGCTGACGGCTCGGTCTCTAGAACAGGATATTTTTTCGCTGGTAGATAAAGTAGTCTCACGAAAGATGGATGAGGCTTTTAGAATTTATTACGATTTGCTGAAAATGAACGAAGAACCGATCAAGATTTTAGCGGTCATAGCCAATCAGTTCCGGCTCATTTATCAGGTGAAGGAATTGTCGCGAAGAGGATACGGCCAGCAGCAAGTGGCCGGGTTTATAAAAGCTCATCCATATCGAGTAAAGCTTGCAGCCGGTCAAGCCAGAAATTTTTCTGATGAACAATTGGCACTCATTATGGGACTGTTAGCAGAGAGTGATCTGCAAATGAAGACAGGAGCCATGTCTAAAACGATGATCATAGAGATGTTTTTGTTTAAATTGCAAAATAAAATAGTTTAGCCAAAATAGCAGCTGCCTTTATAGGTCAGCTGCTGTTTTCACGTAATAAAAAAACCGAACCCAAAGGGCTCGGCTTTTTTATTACGCGTTTAATTTTTTCATTAAACGAGCTTTTGTGCGGCTCGCGTTGTTTTTGTGGATTAAACCTTTAGCTGCAGCTTTGTCAAGGTTGCTGATTGCATCAGAAAGAAGCGCTTTTGCGTTTTCTTCGTTGTTAGCTGCTGCAGTTTCGTATTTTTTAACTGCTGTACGCATAGCAGATTTAACTTGAGTGTTGCGAGCTGTGCGAACTTCTGCAGTTTTTGTACGTTTGATAGCAGATTTAATATTTGGCATTCCGGTCACCTCCTAAAACGATCGAGATTCTATTGTGACTCGATTTTCACTTTTCTTTTCAATAAGAACAAAGGTTATTTTATCAAATGGAAGATCAGAATGCAATACTTACCTTTTGATTTTGTGTCAAGGAATGAACTTTTACACAGTGGGGCAAACTGAAAGGTAAAGATAACTTTAATGGGAGTGTTTGATATGCCTGAAAATGAAGCGATTGACCTTAGCAAGTATCAAGTGAGAACAGATTTGGCGGTTGAAGCAAAAGGGCTGGCAGAAGAAAAACAAACGGATAAAAAAGCGATTCCGGGCGTGCGTACAGAAGAGCGCACTGAAAATGGAATTACCATCACTTCAGTCATTATTGATCAAGAAGCAGAAGAGGTTCTAGGGAAAAAAGCCGGGCGGTATTTAACGATTGAATCGCAAGGGATACGCAATCATGATACAAATCACCAGCATGAAGTGGAAAAGGTACTGGCTAAAGAGCTGGCTGAATTTATCAAGGCTGCTGGCATCCAGAAAGACGCAAGCTGTTTAGTCGTAGGGCTTGGAAACAGGCAAGTGACGCCTGATGCTCTAGGTCCGTTAGTATGTCAGCATGTAATGGTCACAAGGCATTTATTTGAATTGCAGCCGGAGCATGTGGAGGAAGGGTATCGTCCTGTCAGTTCTCTCGTCCCTGGCGTGATGGGCATGACTGGAATTGAGACGGGAGATATCGTCTTTGGCGTAGTGGGAAAGTCGAAGCCGGACTTTCTCATTGTCATTGACGCGTTGGCTTCAAGGTCGATAGAGCGGGTTAATGCTACTGTTCAAATTTCTGATACCGGCATTCATCCAGGTGCAGGTGTAGGTAATAAGCGAAAAGAAATCAGTGAAAAGACACTCGGTATACCTGTCATAGCCATCGGTGTTCCTACGGTTGTCGATGCTGTGTCTATTACGAGCGACACTATTGACTTTATTTTGAAGCATATGGGCAAAGAGATTCGTGAGGGAGGCCGGCCGTCACGGGCGTTATCACCAGCTGGGCTTGTTTTTGGCGAGAGAACGAAACTGACAGAAGAGGATCTTCCAGATGAAGGGAAGCGTCAGACGTTCCTAGGCATGATCGGCGTACTTGAAGAAGAAGAAAAACGGCAGCTGATTCGAGAAGTGCTCGCACCGCTTGGGCATAATTTAATGGTGACGCCAAAAGAAGTAGATTTATTTATGCAAGATACAGCAAATCTATTGGCCAACAGTTTAAATGCGGCTCTTCATACCTCGATCGATCAAGATAACACGGGTTTTTACACAAAGTAGAAAATAATTAAATAATGGTTCTGCTTTTTTGCACGGAGTCATACGTATAGTACAAGACTTCTGCAGAAAGGGTGGAGCAATGAGAGGGCAACAATCACACCAGCTATTTTCAATCAATCTGTCAACGATCGTAAAAGGGATACTAGTCGTAACCATATCTCTCCTTTCACTTTTTTCTATTGCGGGTTTGCTGACTTCGCTGACCTATAATTACAGGATTTCTTCTCATTCGGTTAATCAAGCAGCTGAACAAGTGACTGGAAAAGCTCTTTATCAATTGTATTCAATGGAGAATAAATTGTATTCACAGCAGGCGCCTGAAGAGGCCAAGCTTCCTTCTCTAAGTGAAATGGCCTTTCGTTATGCAACGAATGTTCGCTACGGGGATCCGCGCAGTTTTCTTGGAAGAGAAGTTCCTGGCTTTTCTATTTTCGATGGAAAGATTTTAGTGGCAGGGGAAGGCACAGATTATACGAATATGCCAATTGAGTCTGAACCGCCAGCTGGCGTGTTAGATGGAGGGAAAGAGGCCGCTGTCAAAAACACAGAGTCGCTTCCTATAGAAGACCCAGTCAAACAGCCTCCCGCATTAACGACGGACGGCAAGAAAAGGGTGTTTGTGTACTTTACACATAACCGTGAAGCGTACTTGCCGCACCTGGAGGGAGTGACTTCAGCAGATGCAGCTCATCATTCCTCTATGAATGTATCCAAGGTAGGGGAAATGCTTCAATCCCACCTTCATGACCGGGGAATCGGCACGGAAATCGACCGCACAGACATCGTGGCCAAGCTGAATCAGTCCGGTCAATCTTATAGTCATTCCTATCAAGCTTCACGATCGGTAGTCGCTGCGGCGCAATCCAATAAAAAAGAACTGCAATACTTTATTGATATCCATCGTGATTCTTTGCGAAAAAAGGTGACAACGGCTACGATTGGCGGTAAAAGCTACGCAAAAATTGTTTTTGTCGTTGGTGGGGAGCATGCGAATTACGAAAAAAATGCAAAATTAGCAGCTGATTTGCACAAATTATTTGAAAAAAAATATAAGGGACTTTCACGGGGCGTTATTTTGAAAAAAGGCAAGAATACGAACGGAAAGTTCAATCAAGATCTATCGGATAAGGCAATGCTGGTGGAATTTGGCGGAGTGGACAATACATTTGAAGAACTCAATCGCACATCTGCCGCATTTGCGGACGTATTTTCCGAGTATTATTGGCAAGCAGAAGCGGTACAGGGCGCTCCTGCTGCTAAGTAGCGAGGTAGCATGATGAAAAAATTATTGATAAACACATATGTATTCGTATCCATTTTATTTATTGGCATTCTCATTGGCCATTTTCACGGAGACTCCACAGATGAAAATCATATGATCGTACCAGAAATGGCTGTCGAAGTAGAAGACTTAGCTGCTTTTCAAGCTTCTGGTTCCGATGCGAGAGCAGATTTAGAAAGTAAACAGGAACAAATGTCAGAGCAGGAGTCGTTTAATGTATTCTCATCTGCTGGCCGTTCAATAGCCGATACAGTTACTGTAGTAACAGCATTTTTCTTTCACGAATAATAAGAGGTGCCAAAGCTCTTTCGTCCTATTTAGCTGCTGGACGGAGGAGCTTTTTAGCTATTATTTATCTTCATAGAAACAGGAAGCGGCTTAGGAAAGATGGACTGTCATTGTCAATTATAGGACTGGCTGATATAATCGAATAATAGCATACATGTGTCCATTAACAGGAGTGAAGCAGAGAATGAATCATGAAGAACGTAGACAAAGACAAAGCCGAATAAGAAATTTTTCCATTATCGCTCATATAGATCATGGGAAATCAACATTAGCTGATCGAATTTTAGAGAAAACAAAAGCCTTAACGGCACGAGAAATGAAAAGTCAGCTGCTTGATTCCATGGACCTTGAACGGGAGCGCGGAATTACCATCAAATTGAATGCAGTGCAGTTAAAATATACAGCTAAAGATGGCGAAGAATATATTTTCCATTTAATCGACACACCGGGACATGTCGATTTTACGTATGAGGTATCAAGAAGTCTTGCGGCATGTGAAGGGGCCATTCTTGTCGTCGATGCGGCACAGGGAATTGAAGCTCAAACGCTAGCCAATGTTTATCTTGCCTTAGACAATAACTTGGAAATCATGCCTGTCATTAACAAAATCGACCTGCCTGCAGCAGAACCGGAACGCGTACGTCAAGAAGTAGAAGATGTCATCGGATTAGACGCTTCAGAAGCAGTGCTTGCTTCAGCCAAAGCGGGCATTGGCATTGAAGAAATCTTAGAGCAAGTCGTTGAGAAGGTGCCTGCACCAACTGGCGACCCTGAAGCTCCATTAAAGGCGCTGATTTTTGACTCAGTGTATGATCCTTACCGCGGCGTTGTTGCCTACATCCGTATCGTTGACGGATCGGTAAAGGTTGGCGATAAAATCAGAATGATGGCAACGGGCAAAGAATTTGATGTAACAGAAGTTGGTGTGTTCACACCAAAAGCCACTGCACTTGAGGAATTAACAGTCGGAGACGTTGGCTTTTTAGCAGCGGCTATTAAAAATGTCGGCGATACTCGTGTAGGTGATACGATCACACTTGCTAATAATCAGGCGACGGAAGCACTGCCAGGTTATCGTAAATTAAATCCGATGGTGTATTGCGGACTTTACCCAATCGATTCTTCTAAATTTAATGATTTAAGAGATGCACTTGAGAAACTGGAATTAAACGATTCTGCTCTTCAATATGAGCCAGAGACGTCTCAAGCGCTTGGATTTGGTTTCCGCTGCGGCTTCCTTGGCTTATTGCATATGGAAATTATTCAAGAGCGTATTGAGCGGGAATTTAAAATTGATCTCATCACAACAGCGCCAAGCGTTATTTACAATGTCCATTTAACAGACGGCACTTCGCTAAGTGTAGATAATCCATCTAATATGCCGGATCCGCAGAAGATTGATCACGTGGAAGAGCCTTACGTAAAAGCTACCATCATGGTGCCGAATGAATATGTCGGGGCAGTGATGGAGCTTGCTCAGGCAAAGCGCGGCATTTTCATTGATATGCAGTATATGGATGACATTCGTGTAAACGTCGTCTATGAAATTCCGCTGTCAGAAATCGTGTATGATTTCTTTGATCAGCTGAAGTCAAACACGAAAGGCTATGCTTCATTTGATTATGAATTGATCGGCTACAAGAATTCTAAGCTTGTGAAGATGGATATCTTATTAAATGGAGATAAGGTCGATGCCCTCAGCTTTATCGTTCACCGCGACTTCGCGTACGAACGCGGCAAAGTAATTGTTGAAAAACTGAAGGAATTGATTCCAAGACAGCAATTTGAAGTGCCGGTTCAAGCGGCGATCGGTCAAAAAATTGTTGCACGTTCGACCATTAAGTCAATGGGTAAAAACGTATTGGCGAAATGTTACGGCGGAGATATCTCCCGTAAGCGTAAATTGTTAGAGAAACAAAAAGAAGGTAAAAAGCGGATGAAGCAAGTTGGTTCAGTTGAAGTTCCGCAAGAAGCCTTCATGGCCGTTCTTAAAATGGACGAGCCGAATAAGTAAGAATTTGAGAGGAAGGGAAAGCATACAGGCTGACCCTTTTTCTCGTTATTTCATCATTTAGAGGAGTTTTATACATGACGCGTTCAGCTTATATCCACATTCCTTTTTGCCAGCAAATATGCCATTACTGCGATTTCAATAAAGTATTTTTAAAAAATCAGCCGGTCGATGGCTATTTGAATGCATTAGCTGACGAAATGAAATTAACGCTTGAAAAGTATCCTGCAGAGAAGTTAGATACTATTTTTGTCGGAGGCGGCACACCTACGGCTTTAAATGCCGAACAGCTAGAAAAACTGTGCGGAAGCATTCGTTCCTATTTGCCTTTTGAACAGGGGGAATTCACTTTTGAAGCGAACCCTGGCGATTTGACGAAGGATAAATTAAAGGTGCTTAAAGAATACGGCGTAAATCGTTTAAGTCTTGGTGTTCAAACATTTAATGATGATCTCCTGCGTTCGATTGGCCGTACGCATACCCGTGCGGACGTTTTATCAACAATTAAACTGGCACAAGCGGAGGGCTTTGAAAATATCAGCATCGACTTGATCTATGCGCTCCCTAATCAAACGCTGGAAGATTTCCGAGAGACATTAGACGAGGCGTTAGCTCTTGGTTTGCCTCATTATTCAGGGTATTCTCTCATCATTGAACCAAAGACGGTTTTTTATAACTTGATGAGAAAAGACCGTCTGCCACTCCCAAAAGTGGAGACAGAAGCTCACATGTACGAATTATTAATGGAGAAAATGAGTGATTACGGTTTGAGGCAATACGAGATCAGTAATTTTGCAAAACCAGGTTATGAAAGCCTTCATAATCTTGTGTATTGGGATAATGAATCCTATTACGGGTTTGGCGCAGGGGCTCACTCTTATACTGATGGTGTAAGAAGATCCAATCATGGACCGCTGAAAAAATATATGGAACCGATTGAACAGGGGCGGCTCCCTTATATTACGGAAAGCACGCTGACAAAAGCAGAAATGATGGAAGAAGAAATGTTTCTCGGCTTAAGAAAAATGCGGGGAGTTTCTGCGGCTGGATTTGAAAAGAAATATGACCTGCCTCTATTTGAATTATTTAAAGAACCGATTGCGGGCATGTCTTCTCGCGGATTGCTAAAGGTAGAAGATGGTGAATGGCTGCAGTTAACAGAAGCGGGGAAGTTGTTAGGAAACGAAGTTTTTCAAGCGTTTTTACTTTCTATAGAGAATTAGTGAGAAGTATGATGAATTTTATGAGCGCGTCCGTTGACAATAAGAGTTGATTTTGATAATTTATTTATAGATTTAGCACTCATTCTATGAGAGTGCTAACAGAGGTGATGAATGTTGTTAACAGATCGTCAACTTTTTATATTACAAGTCATTATTGATGATTTCATTCAGTCTGCTCAGCCAGTAGGGTCTCGCAGTTTATCTAAAAAAGAGGAAATCACCTTCAGCTCAGCCACGATCAGAAATGAAATGGCTGATTTAGAAGAGATGGGTTTCATTGAAAAAACTCATACGTCTTCGGGGCGTATTCCTTCTGAAAAAGGGTATCGATACTACGTAGATAACCTGCTGCATCCTAAACAGCTGGATCATACAGAAGTGGAAACAATTCATTCTATCTTTTCTGACCGCATCTATGAAATGGAGAAAGTTGTTCAAAAATCGGCTAAG
Organism: Bacillus ectoiniformans; assembly: GCF_016908875.1. Taxonomy (GTDB): domain Bacteria; phylum Bacillota; class Bacilli; order Bacillales; family Domibacillaceae; genus Bacillus_BX; species Bacillus_BX ectoiniformans. Next base: position 21,856 of record NZ_JAFBES010000013.1, read on the forward strand.
ATCTTATCGGACCTTACCAGTTACACCGCGATTGTCTTAGGTCCAGGCATTAAAGAGAATAAGGTTAGAAAATTGCAGATTGTTCCGCTCGGCAGAGATACGGCCATTGCGATTATTGTAACCGATACAGGTCATGTCGAAAACAGAACGTTTACACTTCCGCCGCAAGTTGATGCTTCAGATATTGAAAAAATGGTAAATATCTTAAATGAGCGCTTAGTGGGTGTTCCGCTTTCAGAACTTCATACCAAATTATATAAAGAAGTGGTAACACTCATGCGTCAGCATATGAATAACTACGATGTGATGCTCAATATGTTTGCCAATGCGCTCGATTTGTCTCCTAATGAAAAGCTATTCTTTGGCGGCAAAACGAATATGCTGAACCAGCCTGAATTTCACGATATTGAGAAAGTCCGTTTAGTGATGGATATGATCGAACAAGAAAAAGGCATCTATCAATTAATTCGAGACATTCCAATGGGAATTCAAGTGAAAATCGGCAAAGAAAATCAAGAACTGGCAATGGAGCATTGCAGCTTAATCACAGCTTCCTATGCAATTGGAGAAGAACAAGTGGGTACGATAGCCATTTTAGGGCCAACGCGAATGGAATATTCACGTGTGATCAGCTTAGTGGACTTTTTAAGTCATGATATGACAAAGGCGCTGACTGATTTATATAGAAGTTAATAGGGCATCAATAATAATGAAAAAGAGGAGGAGTTGGCGCTTTTGGCCAATTTCTGGACTCTTTGTGCCTGTTAGATTCATTTTAAGGAGGTGAAATCAATGGCAGAAAAGAATCAACAAGACATTCAAGAAGATGCAATGATGAATGAAGAACAACCATTGACAGAAGAAGGGACAGAAGCTGCCGATGTAGAATCGGTATCATCCGACGCAGAAGAGAACGCAGCCGATCCAGCTTCTGAAAAAATAAATGAATTAGAACAAAAGCTCGCTGAATCAGAAAATCGCTATTTGCGTCTTCGTGCAGATTTCGATAACTTACGCAGACGTACACAAATCGAAAAAGAAGCAAGCGAGAAGTATCGCGCACAAAGCTTAATCGCTGAACTTCTTCCGTTAGTCGACAATTTTGATCGAGCGTTAAAAATTGAAGCGACAAACGAACAAACTCAGTCGCTGCTGCAAGGAATGGAAATGGTATATAAAGGCATTATCGCTGCGCTTGAGAAAGAAGGCGTCAAAGCAATTGAAGCGGTAGGCAGCGAGTTTGATCCGAATTTCCATCAAGCAGTTATGACGGATAGTGTAGAGGGCTATGAATCCAATGTTGTGGTCGAAGAATTCCAAAAAGGCTTTATGCTGAAAGACCGCGTTATTCGTCCGTCTATGGTGAAAGTTAATCAATAACATTACATATTATTCAGGAGGTTTTTTGCAATGAGCAAAATTATTGGTATCGATTTAGGTACAACTAACTCATGTGTGTCGGTTCTTGAAGGCGGAGAACCAAAAGTTATTCCAAATCCAGAAGGAAACCGCACAACGCCATCAGTTGTTGCATTTAAAAATGATGAGCGTCAAGTAGGGGAAGTAGCGAAGCGTCAAGCGATCACAAACCCGAACACAATCATTTCCATCAAACGTCATATGGGTACGAACCATAAAGAAGTCATCGACGGCAAAGAATATTCTCCACAAGAACTTTCTGCGATGATTCTTCAATACCTTAAATCATATGCAGAAGACTATTTAGGTGAAAAAGTAGAAAAAGCAGTTATTACGGTTCCTGCGTACTTTAATGATGCAGAGCGCCAAGCAACGAAAGACGCTGGTAAAATCGCTGGTCTTGAAGTTGAGCGTATTATCAATGAACCGACAGCGGCAGCTCTTGCTTACGGTTTAGATAAAATGGATGAAGATCAAACGATTCTTGTTTATGACCTTGGCGGCGGCACGTTCGACGTATCTATTCTTGAACTTGGCGACGGTGTTTTTGAAGTTCGCTCTACAGCCGGTGACAACCGTCTAGGCGGAGATGACTTTGACCAAGTGATCATCGACCACTTAGTACAAGAGTTCAAAAAAGAAAACGGCATTGATCTTGCAAAAGATAAAATGGCGATGCAGCGTTTAAAAGATGCGGCTGAAAAAGCGAAGAAAGATTTGTCAGGCGTAACGTCTACACAAATCTCCCTTCCATTTATCACAGCTGGAGACGCAGGTCCTCTTCACTTAGAATTAACACTAAGCCGTGCGAAATTCGAAGAGCTGTCTGCTGACTTAGTTGAGCGTACAATGGGACCAACTCGTCAAGCGCTTCAAGATGCAGGACTTCAAGCTTCTGAACTTGATAAAGTTATCTTAGTTGGCGGTTCTACACGTATTCCAGCAGTTCAAGAAGCAATCAAAAAAGCGACAGGCAAAGACCCGCATAAAGGTGTAAACCCTGATGAAGTAGTAGCAATGGGTGCAGCGATTCAAGGTGGAGTTCTGACTGGAGATGTCAAAGACGTTGTTCTTCTTGACGTCACTCCTCTATCTCTTGGAATTGAAACAATGGGCGGTGTATTCACGAAATTAATCGACCGCAATACAACGATTCCAACATCTAAATCACAAGTGTTCTCAACAGCTGCAGATAACCAGACAGCAGTTGATATCCATGTGCTTCAAGGGGAAAGACCGATGGCTTCTGCCAACAAAACACTTGGCCGTTTCCAATTAGCGGACATTCCTCCAGCACCACGCGGCGTGCCGCAAGTAGAAGTAACATTTGATATCGATAAAAACGGTATCGTAAACGTAAGTGCGAAAGATTTAGGCACTGGCAAAGAGCAAAACATCACAATTAAATCTTCTTCAGGTCTATCTGACGATGAAATCGACCGCATGGTAAAAGAAGCGGAAGAAAATGCAGAAGCAGACCAAAAGCTGAAAGAAGAAATTGAACTGAAAAACGAAGCAGATCAATTAATCTTCACAACAGAAAAAACACTGAAAGACCTTGAAGGCAAAGTGGAAGAAGAAGAGGTGAAAAAAGCTGAAGAAGCGAAGGATGCGCTGAAAGAAGCGGTTGAAAAGAATGATCTTGAAGCGATCCGCACGAAGAAAGATGAACTGCAGGAAATCGTTCAAGCGATGTCTATGAAGCTGTATGAAGAAGCAGCGAAACAAGCTCAGGCTCAAGAAGGCCAAGAGCAAGGACAAAAAGGCGATGACGATGTAGTCGATGCAGAATATGAAGAAGTAAAAGACGACAAATAATTGCAAGCTCAATAAAAAAATAGAAGTCAAAGTCAAGAAGGTCTTGGCTTTGGCTTTTTTCATGAATAGCCGCTAATCAAACGCAGGGAGCTTTCAAAGCGGATAGAGATTCTGCAGTAGAGCCAATCCGTATTAACTATTCACTATTCAATAGAAACTGTGTTAAAATATCCTTTATGCGAATGGAATCGGGGAGTGTTTATAGATGAGCAAACGAGATTTTTATGAAGTTTTAGGGGTGGGAAAAAGCGCCTCAAAAGAAGAAATTAAAAAAGCATACCGAAAGCTATCAAAGAAATATCACCCGGATATTAATAAAGAAGCGGGAGCCGATGAGAAATTCAAAGAAGTAAAAGAAGCTTATGAGGCTCTAAGTGATGATCAAAAACGTGCTCAGTACGATCAGTTTGGACACACGGATCCCAATCAAGGTTTTGGAGGTTCTGATTTCGGCGGCGGCTTTGGCGGCTTTGAAGATATCTTTAGTTCGTTCTTTGGCGGAGGCGGCAGAAGGAGAGATCCTAATGCGCCGCGACAAGGTGCAGATCTTCAATATACAATGACCATTAAGTTTGAAGAAGCAGTGTTCGGCAAGGAAACAGACATCGAAATTCCGAAAGAAGAAGAGTGCGGAACTTGCAGCGGAACAGGAGCTAAGCCAGGCACTAAACCGGAGACATGTTCACATTGTCACGGCGCGGGCCAGTTGAATGTGGAACAAAACACGCCGTTTGGACGCATTGTTAATCGCCGTACATGTCCATACTGCAGCGGCTCCGGCCAAACGATTAAGGAGAAATGTGGAACTTGCAGCGGCGAGGGAACGGTTACGAAGATGCAAAAAATTCATGTGAAAATCCCTGCAGGAATTGATGATGGCCAGCAGCTGCGCGTGTCAGGTCATGGAGAAGCCGGAATTAATGGCGGCCCTTCAGGAGACTTGTATATCGTCTTCCGCGTGCTGCCTCACGAATTGTTTGAACGTGATGGCGATGATATTTATTGTGAAATTCCAGTGACGTTTGTTCAAGCGGCGCTTGGAGATGAAATAGAAGTGCCGACGCTGCACGGAAAAATTAAGCTGAAAGTTCCTGCTGGCACGCAAACAGGCACGAAATTCCGCCTTCGCGGCAAAGGTGTGCCGAATGTCAGAGGGTATGGAACAGGAGACCAGCATATTCGCGTGAAAGTCATTACTCCAGCGAAGCTAAACGAAAAACAAAAGCAGCTTTTAAGAGAATTTGCAGAAGTAAGCGGAGAAATGCTGGATGAACAGCAAGCAGGTTTTTTTGACAAGGTAAAACGCGCACTAAAGCGTGATTAATGAGAACGGAGCTGGTAGGGCATGAAGTGGTCGGAAATTAGCATTCAAACAACAAACGAAGCAGTAGAGCCTATTTCTAATATTTTGCACGAGGCGGGCGCAAGCGGAGTTGTAATTGAAGATCCTTTAGAATTGGAAAAAGAACGAGAAGATCAATTTGGAGAAATCTACCAGCTTGACCCTCTTGATTACCCGGATGAAGGGGTCATTGTCAAAGCTTATTTACCTGTAAACAGCTTTGTGGCAGAAACGACGGATGGAATTATCCAGTCCATTAAAAACCTTGAATCTTATCATATTGATATAGGCAAAAACGTAGTGAAAATAACAGAGGTGCAAGAAGAGGACTGGGCAACCGCTTGGAAACAATATTATAACTCAGTAAAAATTTCAGAAAAATTTACGATTGTTCCTTCATGGGAGGATTACGAGCGGGTAAATACTGATGAATTAATTATTGAGTTAGACCCTGGAATGGCGTTTGGCACAGGTACTCATCCGACAACCGTTATGTGTCTGCAGTCGCTCGAAAGATATGTAAAAGAAGGCGATCACGTAGTGGATGTTGGAACTGGTTCAGGTGTATTGAGCATTGGCGCAGCATTACTGGGAGCTAAGAAAGTAACAGCGCTTGACCTCGATGAAGTGGCTGTAAAAGCAGCTCAGGAAAATATTGAACTCAACCAGGTGCAGGACATCGTGTCCGTATCGAAAAATAATCTTTTAGACGGCATTCACGAACAAGTGGATGTAGTGGTTGCGAATATTTTAGCAGAGGTCATTCTCTCATTTACAGATGAAGTGGCACAAGTGGTGAAGCCAGGCGGTTATTTCATCTCTTCTGGCATTATTGGCCAAAAGAAAGACCTCGTGAAATCAGCTGTCGCGGGTGCAGGATTTGAGATTGAAGAAACATTGCTCATGGAAGACTGGGTGGCCATTATCGGCAAGAAAAAGTAAATGTATATTGGGGTGGTCTTGTCATGCAAAGGTACTTTATAAATGAGCGTCCTGCAGATGAACGGACGGTTACAATAGCCGGGGAAGACTTTCATCATTTATCACGGGTTATGAGAATGCAAGCAGGCGACCGCCTGTTTGTTGTTTTCCCGTCGAAAGAAGCGGCTATTGCAGAGGTGGAAGAGATTTCCAAAGATTATGCGCAGGCATTTATTGTAGAATGGGTGACAGACGACAAAGAACTGCCGGTAAAGGTGGCGATTGCGAGCGGCCTGCCGAAAGGGGATAAACTCGAATACGTGATCCAAAAAGGGACAGAGCTTGGAGCCGGCTGCTTTATCCCTTTTCATGCGGATCGCTCCGTTGTGAAGCTTGATGCGAAAAAGGCAGAGAAAAAGACGGAACGCTGGTCAAAGATTGCGAAAGAAGCCGCAGAACAATCTCATCGCAACCTTATTCCTGAAGTCTATCAGCCGATGAACTTTGATCAATTAATTCAATTGGGAACGGAATATTCTTATAAAATATTTGCTTACGAAGAAGAAGCGAAACAAGGAGAAACGGCTGCCTTTCATAAAGTGCTGAAAAGCATGAAGCCAGATGACGACCTTATCGTGGTTTTTGGACCTGAGGGCGGAATTTCTGATAAAGAAGTAAAAAAGCTTACAGATAACGGATTTATCCCATGCGGACTGGGGCCGAGAATTTTACGGACAGAAACGGCGCCTTTATATGTTTTATCAGCTGTCTCTTATCAATTTGAACTTATGAGGTGATGAATTTGCCTACAGTGGCATTCCAAACACTTGGATGTAAAGTAAACCATTATGAGACCGAAGCAATTTGGCAATTATTCAAAGAGCAAGGTTATGAGCGCGGAGAATTTGAAGCGATGGCAGATGTGTATGTCATTAACACATGCACCGTGACGAATACAGGAGATAAAAAAAGCCGTCAAGTGATTCGACGCGCTGTCCGGAAAAATCCGGATGCCGTTATTTGTGTAACTGGATGTTATGCACAGACTTCACCAGCTGAAATCATGGCGATTCCTGGAGTGGATGTTGTTGTCGGAACGCAGGATCGAGTGAAAATGCTGGAATATATTGAGCAATTTAAACGTGAACGCCAGCCGATCAACGGCGTTGGCAATATTATGAAAAGCCGTGTGTACGAAGAATTAGACGTGCCGGCATTTACTGACAGAACAAGAGCTTCCTTGAAAATTCAAGAAGGCTGCAATAACTTCTGTACGTTCTGTATTATTCCTTGGGCTCGCGGATTAATGCGCTCCCGTAATCCAGAAGAAGTCATTCATCAGGCACAGCAGTTAGTTGATGCTGGTTATAAAGAAATTGTTTTAACAGGCATTCATACAGGAGGCTATGGGTCAGACTTTAAAGATTATAATCTGGCTATGCTATTGACGGATCTTGAAAGCAAGGTCAAAGGGCTAAAGCGTATTCGTATTTCTTCCATTGAAGCTAGTCAGCTGACTGATGAAGTGATTGAAGTCATTGATCGCTCGAATATTGTTGTCCGTCATTTGCATGTTCCTCTGCAATCGGGATCGAACACAGTCCTTAAGCGGATGCGGAGAAAGTATACAATGGAATTTTTTGCGGATCGTTTAAACCGATTGAAAGAGGCGCTTCCTGGGCTTGCGGTCACATCGGACGTTATCGTAGGGTTCCCTGGAGAGACAGAAGAGGAATTCGAAGAAACCTATCAGTTTATTAAAGATAACAAGTTTTCAGAACTGCATGTATTCCCTTATTCCAAACGTACGGGTACGCCTGCTGCCAGAATGGACGATCAAGTGGATGAAGGTGTGAAAAACGAGCGCGTTCACCGTTTAATCGCTCTTTCTGATCAATTGGCTAAAGAATATGCTTCGCAATTTGAAGGCGAAGTTCTTGAAGTGATCCCGGAAGAACTGTTTAAAGAGGGATCAGAAGAAGGCTTATATGTTGGCTATACTGACAACTATCTAAAGGTCGTCTTTAAAGGGACGGAAGACATGGTTGGAAAACTAGTAAAAGTGAAAATAGAAAAAGCGGGCTATCCTTATAACGAAGGACAGTTTGTTCGAGTAATGGATGATGAAATGAGCATCGTCAGTCCGTAAAGCATTAAAAACCTTTCATGCAGAGCCATGAAAGGTTTTTAAATGTTGGAAGATCGGGTAAAGATAAGAAGAACGGCCTTCGTTCTCATGGCCGTAAATAATATTGAGGGTGTCTCGCAATTTTGTGTAATCGGTGATAAAATACAGAGGTACGTACATCGTGGTTTGGAAGGAGATTAAGCATGATAGTAGACAATCTTGGAAATATTGCAAAAACAATTGACCATACGCTGTTAAAAGCAGATGCAACGAAAGCGGAAGTGGAGACACTTTGCCAAGAAGCGAAAGAATATGGGTTTGCTTCTGTATGTGTGAATCCTACTTGGGTGGCTTTTGCCTATGAGCAATTAAAGGGTACAGAGGTGAAAGTCTGTACGGTTATTGGTTTTCCGCTTGGTGCAACAACAGCTGAGGTAAAAGCATTTGAGACAAAAAATGCGATTGAAAACGGCGCGCAGGAAGTCGATATGGTTATAAACATCGGCGCATTAAAAGACGGCGATTATGAAACAGTACAAAAGGATATTCAAGCTGTGACGGCTTCTGCAAAGGGCAAAGCGCTGTCTAAAGTCATCATTGAAACAAGCCTCTTGAATGATGAAGAAAAACGCAAAGCTTGTGAGATTGCAGTAAGCGCTGGTACAGATTATGTGAAAACATCGACTGGGTTCTCAACAGGCGGAGCGACAGAAGCAGATGTCCGTTTAATGAGAAACACAGTTGGACAAGATATTGGTGTGAAGGCGTCTGGAGGCGTTCGCAGCCAGGAGGATGCTTTAACAATGATTAAAGCAGGAGCAACTAGAATTGGTGCGAGTTCAGGTGTAAAGATCGTTCAAGGTTTAAAAAGCGATTCTGACTACTAATCGATTGTAAAGAAATTTTCTTGACCAAATCTAATGCTTGTATTATAATATTTTAGTACATGGAATTTCCATAACGGAACATGTAATCGTAATGTGTTCGGAGGGAGGGAAAGAGAAATGTCAAAAACAGTTGTTCGCAAAAACGAATCGCTTGAAGATGCTCTACGTCGTTTCAAACGCTCTGTTTCCAAAACTGGTACTTTACAGGAAGCTAGAAAGCGTGAATTCTACGAAAAACCAAGCGTTAAGCGTAAAAAGAAGTCTGAAGCGGCTAGAAAACGTAAGTTCTAAGAGAGAGGGTGTAACAATGAGTCTTCTCGAGCGTTTAAATAATGATATGAAGCAAGCGATGAAGAATAAAGAAAAAGACAAATTAACTGTCATTCGTATGTTGAAAGCGGCATTGCAAAATGAAGCGATTAAACAAGGCAACACAGAATTGACAGAAGATCAAGAATTGGCAATCCTTTCTCGCGAAGTGAAACAACGCAAAGACTCCCTCAATGAATTTGAAAAAGCAGGTCGTCACGACTTGGTTGAAAAAATTCAAACTGAACTAACTTACGTGAACATATACATGCCGAAGCAGCTTTCAGAAGAAGAACTTGAAGCAATTGTTCAGGAAACGATTGATGAAGTTAATGCTTCCTCTAAAGCGGATATTGGTAAAGTAATGGGCGCACTAATGCCAAAAGTTAAAGGTAAATCAGACGGCGGGCTTGTAAATAAGCTGGTTCAGAAAAAACTTTCATAAAAATAAGAGATGGCTGCTGCCATCTCTTATTTTTTTTTGCTTACAAATAAACAAATAAAGTTGAAACTTTTAGCTTACAATAAACGTATAGTAGTCAAATGCCATTTTCTGAAAAAGGTGGTGATTAATTACGAATGATGCGTATAAAATGGGTTACAGCTGCAGTTATGCTATTATTCTTATTCTTTCCAATGAAGCCATCCTTTGCAGAGGAACCAGCTGTATATGTGATCCCTGTTCATGAAGAAGTAGAAAAAGGACTGCTTGCATTCATGGAGCGAAGCTTTAAAGAGGCTGAGGAGAATGGTGCTGAACTCGTTATTCTAGACATCCACACACCAGGAGGTTTAGTGAATGCGGCGGGCGAGATTGGCAAGCTTCTAGATGCACAAGAGGTGCGGACCATTGCATTTATTAACGATCGGGCATTGTCAGCGGGGGCATTTATTTCATTGCATGCAGATGCAATCTATATGGTGCCAAATGCACAAATGGGAGCTGCAGCTATTATCGATCAAGCTGGAAATATGGCAGATAAGAAAGCGCAGAGTTATTGGCGCTCAGCCATGAAGAGCGCGGCAGAAACAAAAGGGCTAGACCCTATTTATGCTATGGCGATGGCAGACCCTTCCATTGATTTGCCCGAATATGATGCAGGAAAGGGAGAATTGCTCACGTTAACAGCCAAGCAAGCAAAAGAGACAGGTTATTCTAAACAGACCGTAGAAAGCCTTTCGGAATTACTAGAAGCAGAAGGAGCGGCAGGGGCAAAAGTGAAAGAGTTAGAAGAAACCTGGGCGGATAAGATTGCTCGCTTCGTGACGAATCCGGTGGTGGTTCCGATTCTTTTATCACTTGCCAGTCTCGGATTAGTGCTTGAATTGTACTCTCCAGGCTTTGGACTGCCGGGTGCCGCCGGAGTAACCTCTCTGCTATTATTTTTCTATGGGCATACAGTAGCAGGGCTTGCGGGATACGAATCCATTGGTCTATTTGTTCTCGGAATCATCCTATTAATTGCAGAAATTTTTCTGCCATGGGGCATTGCCGGATTTCTTGGGTTAACTGCTTTGGCAGGGAGTATTTTACTTGCGGGTGACAGTGTAAAGTGGATGGGCATTTCACTTTTGATTGCCATGGCGGTAACAAGCGTCGCCATGATTTTAATGGTAAAGGTGTTTGGTAAAAAAATGAAATTCTTTAAAAAGATCATTTTATCCGATTCCACAAGTACAGAAAAAGGCTATGTGTCAAATGTGAATCGACAAGAATTACTAGGAAAGGTCGGCATCACAAAAACACCGTTTCGCCCGTCTGGCACCGTAATAGTAGATGGTGAACGGATTGATGCTGTGACAGAAGGCGGTTTTATAGCCTCAGGACAGCAAGTGAAAATTGTCAAAGTAGAAGGTTCACGTGTAGTTGTAAGAGATTTGGAGTAAACTGAAACCTATATTTAGGGAACTGTTCTCGTATGGTCAGTGACCACAGGTATTCAGAATAAAAGGAGGAAATGGAATGGAAGCCAGTTTAATTTTTGTAGTAGGGGCGGTTATTGTCGGCATCATATTATTGTCGATCTTGCTGACGTTTGTTCCTGTCATGCTGTGGATTTCAGCATTGGCAGCAGGAGTAAAAGTAAGTATCTTTACACTAGTAGGAATGAGATTGCGTCGGGTTATTCCAAGCCGCGTCATTAATCCGCTGATTAAAGCTCATAAAGCAGGCATTGATGTGACGACGAATCAGCTAGAGAGCCATTACTTAGCGGGGGGTAATGTGGACCGTGTGGTTAATGCATTAATTGCCGCGCACCGAGCGAATATTGAGCTATCATTTGAACGGGCAGCCGCGATTGATTTAGCGGGACGTGACGTATTAGAAGCTGTGCAAATGAGCGTAAATCCGAAAGTGATTGAAACCCCGTTTATTGCGGGTGTGGCGATGGATGGGATTGAAGTGAAGGCGAAAGCGCGTATCACGGTTAGAGCGAATATTGACCGGCTGGTAGGGGGAGCAGGAGAAGAAACGATTGTTGCCCGTGTCGGTGAAGGTATTGTTAGTACGATCGGTTCTAGTGATAACCATAAGAAAGTACTTGAAAACCCAGATTTAATTTCTCAAACGGTTTTAAGCAAGGGTCTTGACGCTGGAACAGCATTTGAAATTCTTTCGATTGATATTGCGGATGTAGATATCGGCAAGAATATTGGAGCTGAGCTGCAGACAGAGCAGGCGGAAGCCGATAAGAACATCGCTCAGGCGAAAGCGGAAGAGCGCCGTGCGATGGCCGTTGCCACTGAACAGGAAATGAAAGCCCGCGTACAGGAAATGAGAGCGAAAGTAGTAGAATCTGAGGCGGACGTACCGCTTGCGATGGCGGAAGCACTTCGCAGCGGCAATATGGGCGTGATGGATTACTTGAATATGAAAAATATTGATGCGGATACAGATATGCGTGATTCCATCGGCAAAATGACAGGGAAAAAGAAAGATCTGAAAGGCGATGACAATTAAGGTACTGCCTTGCACGAAGGGAGGTCTTCTTGGTGGAATCCATTATCATTGCCATAGTTATTGGTATTATCGCTAGTGTGACCAATAGAATGAAGGAGAATAATGAAAAACCGGTGCCTAGAAGAACGAGGCCGGCTCCTTCTGAAGTGCCGAAAAAAACAGTGGTTGAACAAAAAGTGCAGACAGTGAAAGCAACAGTCAAAGAAAAAGCAGAGCAGGCTAAACCGGGCTCCAGACAGCCAGTACGGGAGGCTGGAGGCCGTATGGAACGAACGGCTGCTCACCCTTATAATCGAGAAGCAAAACGTCAAAATAAGGCTTCTGATCAAGCATTGAATATGGATGAGGCGGATCTCGTCAACGGGATCATTTTGTCTGAAATCCTCGCCCCGCCGAAGGCAAGGAGAAAGAAATAACAGGCATGAACCCTCCATTCCTTTCATACACATGAGAGGAAAGGAGGGTTCTTTTTTATGCCGAAAAAATGGAGCCAGCAAATGAGAAATTGGGTAACCAAATCAATGAATTTGCCTGAAGATGTGATGATGGACCTTCCTCGGATCACCTTAATTGGGCAACTCCATATATACGTAGAGAACCATAGAGGTCTGCTTGCCTTCTCGGATAAAGAAATCAGGCTGCTGCTTTCAAAAGGCCAGCTCTTAATTAAAGGCCATTCATTTACGATCAAAACGATATTGCCAGAAGAAATCCTTTTAGAAGGCAAAATCGAACATCTTACTTATTTAGAAAGTTAGAGGAGGAGGTAGCTTGAAGAATCAGTGGCTTGCTTTTGTCTATGGAACGGTTCATGTAAAGATTAAGGGGTTAGGCACTGAACGTTTCTTGAACAGGCTTAGCCGGGCGCAGGTACCTGTTTGGGGAGTGAAGCGTCAAGGAGATCATGCGCTGACCTTTACGATTTCTCTAAATAATCTGCAGGATTTCAGAAGGTGTGCCCGGTCGTTTGAAGGCCGCATATCTCTGACAAAGGGTGAAGGTTTTCCTTTTTTAATGAAAAGGGGCTGGAGAAGCTCTGGATTCTTAGCTGGCGCTTTATTATTTTTTGCCTTGCTGTTTGTTCTCTCGAATATTGTCTGGCGGATTGATATCCATGGTGCTAGTCCTGAAAAAGAGTATGAAATTCGCAAAAACCTGAGCGAGATCGGCATACAAAAAGGCAAGATAAAGTTTTCAATGGAAGATCCTGAAACGGTGCAGAAACAGCTGTTGGATCGAATAGAAGGGATCACTTGGATTGGTGTGAAGCTGAGCGGCAGCACCTACCGCTTTGAAGTAGTCGAAAAGAATATGCCGAAAGTGAAGAAGGCTACCGGCCCTCAGCACCTTGTGGCGTCTAAGGATGCCGTCATTGTGAAAATGTTTGTTGAAAAAGGCCAAGCGGTAGTGAAAAAAGAACAATTTGTTAGAAAAGGGCAGCTTCTGGTTACAGGATATATCGGAAACGAAAAGGAATATCAATTTATCGCTTCTAAAGGAAAAGTATTAGGCGAGACTTGGTATAAAACAGCTGTTGAGCTTCCGGTCAAGACAAGCTTTCATGTATTATCGGGTGACTCAGTAAAGAAACATTATCTAGGCTTCGGCCAATACAAAGTGCCGATTTGGGGGTTTACCGACCCGGCGTTTAAGCAATATTCAATGGATGAACGTATTCATTCCGTGTCTTTCTTAGGTTTTGACATGCCTATTAGTTATGAAGAAGTCAGCGTATATGAAAGCGAAATAGCAACGAGGACGTACTCACGCAAAGAAGCTGAATCAGCGGCGCTTGAGTCAGCGAGAAATGATATAAAAACAAAATTGCCTGAAAAAGCAGTTATTATAGGGGAAAAGGTTTTACAGAGGCATATGGGGAATGATAAAGTTAAGCTAATAGTACATTTCCAGGTGCTTGAGAATATTGCGGTTGGACAACCAATCATTCAAGGAGACGTAAAGGATGTCAGATGAGACAAAAATGACAGAAATTCAGCTAGATGACCCGAATGAAGCTGTATCTTTATTTGGGGTATCAGACAAAAACTTAACAGTAATTGAAGAAGAATTTAATGTATCAATTATTACCAGAGGAGAAGCCATCCGGATTTCAGGTGAGGAAGAGGCTATTCTTCTAGTGAATGAAATCATTCGCAAGCTGCTCTCGATCATTAGAAAAGGCATCAACATCAGTGAACGGGATGTCATCAACGCGGTCCAAATGGCAAAACGCGGAACGATTGAATATTTAGATGAATTATACCAGCAGGAGATTACCAAAAATGCGAAAGGCAAATCGATTCGCATTAAGACGCTTGGCCAGCAGGAATATATTACTGCGATTCGCTCGCGTGATCTTGTGTTTGGCATTGGTCCTGCCGGCACAGGAAAAACATATTTAGCAGTTGTTATGGCCGTTCACGCATTGAAAAATGGACAAGTGAAGCGAATCATTTTAACAAGGCCAGCGGTAGAAGCAGGTGAAAGCCTTGGCTTTTTACCCGGGGATCTAAAAGAAAAGGTCGATCCCTATTTGCGCCCGCTTTATGATGCGCTGCATGATGTATTAGGAACGGAGCATACTCAGCGTTTAATTGAGCGTGGAACGATTGAAATTGCCCCGCTTGCCTATATGAGAGGCCGTACGTTAGACGATGCATTTGTGATCCTCGATGAAGCTCAAAACACGACGAAAGCCCAAATGAAAATGTTTTTAACAAGACTTGGATTTGGGTCGAAAATGGTGATTACCGGGGACCGTACACAAATAGACTTGCCTCGCGGCGCTCAGTCTGGCTTAGTATCTGCAGAGCATATTTTAAAAGATGTGGCATCCGTTTCGTTCATCTACCTCGGACAAAGCGATGTAGTAAGGCATCCGCTCGTTGCCAGAATTATTCAAGCCTATGAGGAAAAAGACGAATAAGCACAGCTCGATAACAGGCATCAAGGTTGATTAAAGACCTTGGTGCTTTTTTTATCCACAAAATTGTGAGAAGGAAGTGAACTGGTCAGCCAAGATATGATTTTTTTCCCAATAACTGTTATCATCATACATATAAGTATAGGTGCAGGAGGGAGTCATGAGCGCACAGCTTAAACGTATTAGCCATTATTTTAAATATCGTTTGCTTACGGGTGCTTTGTTCTTTTTGCTGGCCGCCGTTTTATTCGGTCTTCTTTACTCGCATGTGAAGCCCGAAGTGTTTAATGTGGAGCTTTTATCAGTGGCAGACCGCACGATTCGTTCGCCGGTTACCATTGAAGATGAAGTGAGAACTGAGAAAGAAAAAGCACGGGCGGCGGCAGAAATCGAGGATGCCTTTGCTTATCGGGAAGAGGCCGCTAATAATCAAGTGCTTTTGATCGATTCGCTATTTGACTTGCTGCGCGAGTCCAATAAAAAGATTCAAAGCGCGTCCGGTGAGAAACAGCCCTTGGTTCAAAAAGAATTAGATTCGCTAAAGAAGAAATTAAGCGGAAATGATCCTGTCAGATTTACATCCTTCATTAAAGATGAGGATCTGCTAGTTTTGCTATTAGCAACGGAAAAGGAAATAGAGCAAGTGAGAAAAGTGGTGACTGGCAGGGTAGAGCTTAGTCTGCAGAAAAGAATTCGTGAAGAGGAAGTCCCTGGGGTTCAGCAAGAAATCGAGAGATCTATTTTACTCTCAAATCTGTCTGGAAAACTGAATCAAGCCGCTGCTGACATCGGCCGTTACGCAATCGTCCCCAATGAATTATATGATGAGGAATTAACAAGAACGAGGAAACTAGAAGCGATGGAGAAAGTGGAGCCGGTTAAGATCTTGCAAGGACAAGTCATCGTTCAAGAAGGTCACCTCGTCGACCGTGAAACATACCGGCAGCTTGAACTGGCAGGTGTGCTGAATAATGAAGCGTCCAAGAGACCGTTATTTGGATTGGCGATCTTTATTGCGACGATCGTCATCATGCTGTACTATTATTTCCGTCATTCCACTCACCAGGAAGAAAAGAAGAATGATTATTTGCTGATGACGTTAGTGATCTTTATTTTTTCTTTAACCATCATGAAGATTGCTGAAGTTCTTTTAAAAGAAAATAATTCTGAAGTCTTATACATCGTTCCGGCCGCTTTCGCTTCCATGCTTCTGTGCGTTTTAGTGAACGAGCGCTTAGCTATGCTGATAGCGATTGTTTTATCCGCTTGCGGGAGCATTCTATTTAACGAAGGGGCAAGCAGCACATTAAATGTTGAAATGGCGCTGTATATTTTATTTAGCAGTCTTGCGGGCATTCTATTCTTAAAAGGGCAGGGGACGAAACATATTTTGCAGGCGGGGTTATTCGTCTCACTCGTGAATGTATGTATGGTATTGTTTCTAAAGACAGTCTCCAACGGTCAATTCGCCGAAGAGGAATATATGTATATCAGTCTGTTCGCTTGTATTTCTGGTCTTTCATCTGCTGTATTAACGATTGGCGTCCTGCCTTTTTTTGACGCGGGATTTGGCCTGTTGTCATCAGTTAAACTGATTGAACTGTCTAGCCCTAACCACCCGCTGTTAAGAAAAATGCTAGTAGAAACTCCCGGCACGTATCATCATAGTATTATGGTAGCCAATCTTTCAGAAGCAGCTTGTGAAGCGATTGGAGCGAATGGTCTGCTAGCAAGAGTCGGGTGCTATTATCACGATGTCGGGAAAATGAAGCATCCGCAGTTTTTTATTGAAAATCAAATGAATGGTCGAAATCCGCATGACGACCTGCCGCCTGAAGTGAGTAAAGATATTATTATTTCTCATGTAAAGGATGGTGTCGATATTCTGATCAAACACGAGCTTCCTAAAGAGATCATTGATATTGCCAAGCAGCATCACGGAACTACATTAATGAAGTATTTTTACTTTAATGCTAAAAAAACAAGCGATGAAGTGGTAGAATCAGAATACCGCTATTCGGGACCGAAGCCGCAGACAAGAGAAATAGCGGTCATAAATATTGCGGACAGTGTAGAAGCGGCCGTTCGGTCAATGAAGCAGCCAACTAAACAAGCGATTGAGAACTTGATCGAGCAAATCGTTCAAGACAGGCTAAATGATGGACAATTTAATGAGTGTGATATTACATTAAAAGAACTGCAAATAGTTAAACGAACATTAGCCGAATCACTAAATGGTATTTTTCATTCCAGAATTGAATACCCGGAGTTTAATAAAAAGGCGAAGTAAAGAATAGGAGGAACTAGAGTGCCGCTTATGATCGATATGACCGATGAAACCGATGAACTAACACCAGAAGCCTTTCAGCTAGTGGAAGAATTGCTGAATTTAACGGTCAAAAAAGAAGGCAAAGACGAGGACAGTGAAGTGTCTGTCACGTTCGTTACGAATGATCGTATTCAAGAAATTAATCACGAATACAGGGATAAAAATCAACCGACAGATGTGATTTCGTTTGCTCTTGAAGAGATGGGGGAAGATGAAATTAAAATCACTGGAGTGGATATGCCTGCCGTTTTAGGTGATATTATTATTTCTGTTCCTAGAGCCAGAGAGCAAGCAGAGGAGTATGGACATAGCTTTGAACGTGAATTAGGGTTTTTAGCTGTCCATGGCATGCTCCATTTGTTTGGCTATGACCACATGACAGAAGAAGAAGAGCAGGTCATGTTCACAAAGCAGAAGGAAATTTTAAATGAGTATGGGCTTGAAAGATAAACATGCGTTTGATGTGAAGCGGCTGAGGCGGTCGATCGGATATGCTTCGGAAGGAATTCGCCTTGCTTTTTCGGAACCGAATTTCCGTTTTCATTGTGTGTTTGCTGCAGCAGTCGTCATGGCGGGCTTTTTTCTTTCCATTGCTCGTTGGGAGTGGATTGTGGTATGTATGCTCATTGCGGGTATGCTGGCACTTGAAATGATCAATACAGCTATTGAAAAGACCATTGATCTAATGACCGGTCACTATCATCCGCTGGCAAAGGCTGCGAAGGATTTGTCCGCGGGTGCGGTTCTCCTTTATGCGTGTCTTTCCGTCATCATCGGTTTTTTAATATTCGGGCCGAAAATAATAGACCTATTTTATAAAAGTTAGATTTTTCAGAATTTTTCCCGTAAAAGGATTACAAATTTCATTTTTTGTATTAAAATATATAGTGAAGGAGCAATAAATTGAATACACAACAATTGATTGAAGAAGCCAAAAAAGCAAGAGAACGCGCTCATGTTCCTTATTCAAAATTCAAAGTGGGCGCTGCCCTTCTGACGAAGGAAGGGGAAGTCTTTCACGGATGCAACATAGAAAACGCCGCTTACAGCATGACCAATTGTGCCGAGCGCACAGCGCTATTTAAAGCTTGGTCTGAAGGTGAAAAGAATTATACAGCCATAGCTGTAGTAGCAGACACAAAACGTCCTGTTCCGCCATGTGGAGCCTGCCGTCAGGTGATATCTGAGCTTTGCCCTCCAGATATGAAAATTATTTTAACGAACCTGCAAGGAGACGTCCAAGAATTAACCGCATCAGAACTATTGCCAGGAGCATTTTCGTCGGAGGATTTAAATGAATAATCAAACAAACCAATCGCACAAGTCAGGATTTATCTCTATTATCGGGAGACCGAATGTAGGGAAATCCACCTTTTTAAATCGAGTCATTGGCCAAAAAATTGCCATTATGAGTGACAAACCGCAAACGACCAGAAACAAAATTCAAGGTGTGTATACGAAGTCTGATTCGCAGATGATCTTCATCGATACACCGGGCATCCATAAACCTAAACATAAGCTCGGAGACTTCATGGTTAAAACGGCTACAAACGCTTTACGGGAAGTTGATTGCATTTTATTCATGGTCAATGCAGAAGAAGGATACGGACGCGGTGATGAATTTATTATTGAGAAACTCAAAGGGATTCAGACACCGATTTTTCTTGTCATCAATAAAATCGACCGTATTCATCCCGATCAGCTTCTTCAAATGATTGAACAGTATAAAGAAATGGTCGATTTTAAAGAAATTGTTCCGATTTCAGCTCTTGAAGGAAATAATGTTGATCGTCTTCTTGAACAAATTGAAAAATACTTGCCTGAAGGGCCTCAGTATTACCCCGCAGATCAAGTAACGGATCACCCTGAGCGATTTATTATTTCAGAAATGATCAGGGAAAAAGTGCTTCATTTAACACGTGAGGAAATCCCTCATTCGATCGCGGTGGTGATCGATAAGATCGAAAGAGACCAAGGTAAAGACATGATCCGTGTGATGGCCACTATTATGGTGGAGCGTGATTCACAAAAAGGAATCGTGATTGGAAAGCGCGGTGCCTTGCTGAAAGAAGTCGGTAAACGTTCGCGGGAAGATATTGAAAACCTGCTTGGATCTAAAGTATTCTTGGAACTTTGGGTGAAGGTTCAAAAGGATTGGCGCAATAAAATGTCTAATCTGCGTGACTTTGGATTCCGTGAAGACGATTATTAAAAATTATACTAGAAATTTTTGCTCCTCATAAACAGTCAGTTTAAGGTGAAGCTATTATGGAAGCCATCTGCCGTTAAAAATATGAAAGGTGGGAATTGAACATGTTGGATTTTACTTGGAAAGTTTTTTCTGAAACAGGCAGTGTTGAAGTGTACCTACTGTATCGGGATATTAAAAATGACAACTCCGTCTCCCCATTCGAACAAGAGCATGAGATGGCTGAACTTGACTTCCCAACAACTGGCATCCCGAATTGAGGAGTATAGAAGGGCGGCCTTCTTGTGCTTCAAAAATGTGAAGGTATTGTAATTCGAACAGCCAACTACGGCGAAACAAATAAAATAGTTACGATGTTTACGAAGGAAAAAGGAAAGATTGCTGTCATGGCAAGAGGCGCAAAAAAACCGAACAGCCGTCTTTCCTCTATTACTCAGCCTTTTACACATGGTTACTTTCTTATTCAGTCGGGAAGCGGCCTCGGAACTCTGCAACAGGGTGAAATGGTCTCTTCTATGCGCCATATCAGAGAAGATTTAATCGTGACCTCCTACGCCGCATATATTGTGGAACTGTTAGATAAAAGTACCGAGGAGAAAGAAGCTTATCCTTCTCTGTTTCACTTTTTACAGCAGACTCTCCATTACTTAAATGAAGGTTATGATGCGGAAATATTAACAAACATTTTTGAGATGAAGATGCTTCATTTAATTGGTCTGCGCCCTGAATTGAGCTGTTGCGTCAATTGCGGCAGCAAAGAGGGGCGTTTTGCTTTTTCCATTCGGGAAAATGGTTTGCTGTGCCATCGCTGTTTTGAGATGGATCCTTATATGCTTCCGTTATCACAATCAGCCATCAAACTGCTTCGCTTATTCTATTTCTTTGATCTGGACAGGCTGGGAAACATTACGGTCAAACCGGAAACAAAAAAGGAATTGCGAGCGGCGATTCATATGTATTATGATGAATATTCGGGATTGTATTTAAAATCGAGGCGCTTTTTGGAGCAAATGGAAAAAATTCAAGGTATTTTTGAAAAACCGAAAGAAGAAGATTGACAAAACAGCTTTTTTCGATTAAGTTTTTTACATACTTAAAAACGAATAGTAAAGACCGCAGTGAAGGAAAGGAAGTAATTGATTTCCTCTTTTTAAGCGAATCCGGGATGGTGAAAGCCGGATAAAGAGCATCAACGAAAGGCAGTCTGGAGCGGCAGCAAGAAAAGAGGCGAATGGCAGATTTCTGCTATTGGCAATTAGGGTGGAACCGCGGGTTAACTCTCGTCCCTATGTACGAACGATCGTGCATAGAGACGGGAGTTTTTTGTTTGTCTCCGCACGAAAAAACAACGCAATTTCACTTTGTTAATTAGGTGCATAGCGCCAATACATGAAAAGGGGCAAAGCAATGAATATTCAAGACATGATTGTTACGCTGCAAAAGCATTGGTCAGATCATGGCTGTATTTTAATGCAGGCATATGATGTAGAAAAAGGGGCAGGAACGATGAGTCCTTATACGTTCTTGCGCGCGATTGGTCCAGAGCCTTGGAATGTGGCGTATGTTGAACCAAGCCGCCGTCCAGCCGATGGGCGTTACGGAGAAAACCCGAACCGTTTGTATCAGCACCATCAGTTCCAGGTCATCATGAAACCTTCTCCTGACAACATTCAGGAAATGTATTTAGATTCTTTAAAAGCTTTAGGTATTGACCCATTAGAGCATGATATCCGGTTTGTTGAAGATAACTGGGAAAATCCTTCTCTTGGCTGTGCGGGTCTTGGCTGGGAAGTTTGGCTAGATGGTATGGAAATCACGCAATTTACGTATTTTCAGCAAGTAGGCGGTTTGGAATGCAAGCCGGTATCTGTTGAAATTACATATGGTATTGAGCGGTTAGCGTCTTATATTCAAGAAAAGGAAAATGTGTTTGATTTAGAGTGGACAAACGGGTTCACAGTGAGAGATATTTTCTATCAGCCTGAATTTGAACATTCGAAATATACATTTGAAACATCGGATGCGGACATGCTGTTTAATTTATTTGCCATTTATGAGAAAGAAGCGAAACGTCAAATGGATGAAGGGCTTGTACACCCTGCCTATGACTATGTTTTAAAATGTTCCCACGTGTTTAACGTGCTCGATGCTAAAGGAGCAATTTCAGTAACGGAAAGAACGGCTTACCTTGGCCGCATGAGAAACCTCGCCAGACAAATAGCGAAAACATTTTATGATGAGCGAGAAAAGTTAGGGTTCCCAATTTTGCAAAGGGAAGGAGAGCAGGGTCATGAATAAGAGAGATTTATTAATTGAAATCGGATTGGAAGAAATGCCGGCACGTTTTGTCACTGAATCCATGAATCAGCTTGGCCGCCGTGTAGAGGAATTTTTAAATGAATTGAAGATTACGTTTGGTCAAGTCGATGTTTACTCGACGCCTCGCCGTTTAGCAGTAATGGTGAAAGCTGTGGCAGAAGCGCAGGAAGACATTGAGGAAGAAGCAAAAGGACCGGCCAAAAAGATCGCGAAAACAGAGGATGGAGAATGGTCAAAAGCCGCAGCTGGGTTTGCTCGCGGACAAGGCATGACAGTGGATGACATATTCTTTAAAGAAATTAAAGGCATTGAATATGCGTTTGTCAATAAATTCATTAAAGGGCAGGCAACTAAAGATCTTTTGCCTAAGCTTGAGCAAGTGATCTCTAGTATGACATTTGGAAAAAATATGCGCTGGGCGAGCAATGAATTCCGATATGTCCGTCCAATAAAATGGATGGTGGCACTATTCGGCAGCGAAGTGATTCCTTTTGAAATTACAAATGTGGCCACAGGCAAAACAACGCTTGGCCATCGTTTCTTAGGAGAACAAGCTGAAATTACTGAACCAGCTGGGTACGTCGAGACACTTTCAGGTCAAAAGGTCATTGCAGATCCCAATGAAAGAAAAGAAATGATCAGAAAACAATTAAAAGATATTGAAGCGAAAGAAAATTGGGTCATTCCAGTTGATGAAGGCTTGCTTGAAGAAGTCAATAATTTAGTGGAATATCCTACGGCTCTATCAGGATCGTTTAACGAAGAGTTTCTTGAGCTTCCGGATGAAGTATTAATCACATCAATGAAAGAACACCAGCGCTATTTCCCGGTGAAGAATCAAGCAGGAGAGCTGCTTCCTTACTTCGTCACTGTTCGAAATGGGGATTCACATTCACTTGACAAAGTGGCAAAAGGAAATGAAAAAGTTCTTCGCGCACGATTAGCTGATGCAGACTTCTTCTATAAAGAAGATCAAAAAACAGCTATCGCAGCTTTTGTGAAGAAGCTTTCGACCATTGTCTATCATGAGAAAATCGGAACCTTATCCGAAAAGATCAGCCGAATTCAAAGAATCTCATCTAAATTAGCTGACATGGTTGGCACAGACGAAAAAACGAAACAGCAAGTGAACCGGGCGGCTGAAATTTGTAAATTTGATCTAGTTACCCACATGGTATATGAATTCCCTGAATTGCAAGGTGTCATGGGCGAGAAGTATGCGATCCAAAAAGGCGAAGACAAAGAAGTGGCAGAAGCGATTAACCAGCATTACCAGCCTCGCCATGCCGATGATGCGGCACCAGAGCATATAACGGGAGCTTTAGTGAGCATAGCAGACAAGCTAGATACGATCATCTCATGTTTCGCCGTGGATATTATTCCAACAGGTTCTCAAGATCCTTATGCCTTGCGAAGACAAACGGCCGGCATTGTGCAAACACTGATCCAGCATGGCTGGGTTCTTGAACTTGAAGACATTTTGGCAGCTGCAGTGAATATAGTAAAAGCGGATGAAATCGGAGAGAAACAGCCAGAAGTTCTGCTTGATGAGCTGCTTTCATTCTTTAAGTTAAGAATTAAATACAGTATGCAGGAAAAAGAGATCAGCCATGATGTGATCGATGCCGTTTTAGAAGGGGCTGTTGGATCATTGCCTTCACTATTTGAAAGAGCTGCTGTTATCATGAATCATAAAAATGATGCAGAGTTTAAAAGTGATATGGAAGCATTGAGCCGCGTTCTGAACATAGCGAAAAAAGCGGATAAAAACACGGAAGTAAACACAGAGCTGTTTGCTAACGAGCAAGAAAACGTTCTATTCAATGAGTATATTCGTATACAAGAAGCGCTAAAGAGTGCGGAAAGTATCGAAGACCGGTACCAATTATTAGTCAGCGTCAAGCCGGCGATTGATGACTACTTTGAACATACGATGATCATGTCTGATGATGAAAACATCAAAACCAACCGCTTAAGCCAAATGAGTAAATTGGCGAATCTGATCCTTGATTTTGCTCACTTTAATTCAATTTTAGTCAAATAATAAGCAAAAACTTTGCATAGATGAACCATCTCTCATACACTTAGAAGAGTCTGCCTGCCTGGGCAGACTTTTCCTCACGCCCAAAAGAGATAGATATGTTTTTCGTTCGTAGGAAACTTTTCTTTTCATTTATGATAAATAGTATATAATATTTATTATATGGTATAACACATTTGAGCGTGAATTAGGTGGTGAGGACAATAGAACTGAACAAGCGTCAAGAGACAATCTTGCAAATCGTAAAAGAAAATGGTCCAATTACAGGGGAGAATATTGCGGAGCGCTTAAGTTTGACCCGAGCGACGCTAAGACCTGACCTTGCAATATTAACTATGGCGGGATTTCTGGATGCCAGACCTCGCGTAGGTTATTTTTATACAGGCAAAACTGGCACACAGCTTTTAACTGAAAATCTAATGAAAATTTATGTGAAAGATTATCAATCGATCCCCGTAGTGGTTCCTTCAAATGTTTCAGTTTATGAAGCGATCGTGACGATGTTTTTAGAAGATGTAGGCACATTATTTGTCGTCGATGAAAAGAATTGCTTAGTCGGTGTGCTCTCACGAAAAGATTTGCTGCGTGCAAGCATTGGAAAGCAGGAATTAAGCACATTGCCGGTGAACATTATAATGACAAGAATGCCGAATATTACGGTCTGTGAAAAGGACGACTTACTGATAGATGTAGCGAAAAATTTAATTGAAAAGCAAATCGACTCTGTGCCGGTTGTGAAGGTTAGCGAGGCAGGGTATGAAGTGACTGGAAGGGTGACGAAAACCACGATTGCCAAAGCTTTCATTTCTCTGGCAGATGATGAAGTTTAGCTTATGAATGATAAAGGAGGGAACTGATTGTTGGTGAAAGATCCGATCATTTATATAGTATCAGATTCCGTTGGCGAGACAGCTGAATTAGTGACGAAAGCCGCAGTCAGCCAATTCAATGGTTCCCATGCCATTATAAAAAGATTTCCTTATGTTGAGGATTTTGCCAATATTGATGAAGTGATTGATTTGGCAAAAATTGAGCAGGGAATTATTGTTTATACACTAGTTAAACCGGATATTAGGAAGTATATGATGAAAAGGGCTGCTGAGGAAGAAATCATTATCTTTGATCTGATCGGGCCGCTTATGGATCAGCTGGAAATGATGTATAACCGAAAGCCGCTATTAGAGCCTGGTTTAGTACGGCGGCTGGATGAAGAGTACTTTAAGAAAGTAGAGGCCATTGAGTTTGCGGTCAAATATGATGATGGGCGTGATCCACGCGGTCTGCTGAAGGCGGATATTATTCTGTTAGGTGTGTCGCGTACGTCTAAAACCCCGTTGTCACAGTATTTAGCACATAAACGTTTAAAGGTAGCGAATGTTCCTCTCGTTCCGGAAGTAGATCCACCTGAAGAACTGTTTACGGTTCCAAAGAGCAAGTGCTTTGGTTTAAAAATCAGCCCAGATAAATTGAATTTTATCCGTAAAGAAAGACTCTTGTCACTCGGATTAAACGACAGTGCCAGCTATGCGGATGTGGAGCGGATTAAAACAGAAATAGCTTATTTTGAAAAGATTACAGACCGAATCGGCTGTGAAGTAATCGATGTAACGAATAAAGCGGTGGAAGAAACAGCTAATATTATTTTAAGCAAGTTTCGCAATGTAAGATAGCACATGATCGGTGGATTATGTGCTTTTCCTTTTCATTAAAAAAATGAAAAAAAACATAGTTATTTTTGAACAAATATACTATAATAAAAAATTGTGATAAAAATGTATTTGAAACAGGTTTAGAGCTTGACATAAAAGAATAAACTAATTACATGTTGTGTTTATCGTGAAAAGAGACAAAGGTATGCGGTGCGCGCTTTTTTTTAGGATATTTCGCTTTTAAGAAGGATTCTAAACAAGCTTGTAGAATAATAAACGATAGGAAAGAAAGAGAAATATGAAAATATTTGTCGATGCAGATTCTTGTCCAGTAAAACAGGAAATACTTACCTTGGCAAAAGAGTATAAAATTGAAGCGGTCTTTGTGGCTTCCATTCGACATATGATGAATCAAACCATGGAAGGCACATGGAAATATGTTGACCCGGATGCAGAAGCGGCCGATCTTTATATTTTTAATCACTTGCAAAAAGGAGATGTATTAGTCACTCAGGACATAGGATTAGCAGGTCTAGCGCTTTCCAAGCAGGTGAATGTCGTTTCTCCAAGAGGACATGTATATCACGAAGATAACATGGCGAATGAATTGCATTTTCGTCACCTGGCTGCTAAAGCAAGAAGAAGCGGTGTGTATTCAAAAGGGCCTAAAGCATTTACGGATGCAGATAACAGCCGATTTATGGTCAATATGAAAAATATATTGTCGCAAGCTGCAGGAAGATAAGAATTCTTATCGAACAATAATATAGCTGGTGGTATAAGTGGCAGGGAAAATACCTGAAGAAACAATTCAACAAATTAAACAGTCGTCAGACATCACAGATGTAATTGGCGATTATGTTCAATTAAAGAAACAAGGAAGAAATTATTTTGGCCTATGCCCTTTTCACGGGGAAAAGTCACCGTCCTTTTCCGTTTCTCCCGACAAACAAATCTTTCATTGTTTCGGGTGCGGGGCAGGAGGAAATGTTTTCTCTTTCCTGATGGATATTGAAAATATTTCGTTTCAAGATGCAGTCGGCAAACTTGCAGAGCGAGCAGATATTCCATTAGAGATTTCTGTTTCTTCAAGCGAGGCTGATCCCCGAGTAGAGAACCGGTACGACAAAATGGTGGAAGCCCATGAATTGTTAGCTAAATTCTACCATCATTTATTGTTAAATACAAAAGAGGGTCAGGATGCATTAGAGTACCTGTATGAGAGAGGATTTTCTAAAGAAGATCTAGAATCTTTTCAAATAGGGTGGTCACTTCCGCACTGGGATTTTACAGTCAAGTTTTTGCAAAAACGAGGATTTGACCTGGAAATGATGCAGCAAGCAGGACTTGTGATTCAAAAAGAAAACGCTGAAGATTACTTTGACCGGTTCAGGGGAAGAATTATGTTCCCGCTGCACAATAACAAAGGAAAAACAGTAGGATTTTCAGGAAGAAGCCTCACAGATGAGCAGCCCAAATACTTAAACAGCCCGGAGACGCCGATTTTTAATAAGAGCAATCTTTTATATAATTATCACCGTGCGAGACCGGCCATCCGGAAACAGCAGAAGATTGTGCTGTTTGAAGGATTTGCTGATGTAATTGCAGCTGCAAGAGCAGGGGTTGAAACAGGGATTGCCACCATGGGAACCTCGCTGACCGATGATCATATTCATCAGATTAAACGGGCAGCCGACCAAATTGTCATTTGCTACGATGGGGATTCCGCGGGCCTTCAAGCCACTAACCGTGCGGCTGAAATGCTCGCAGCAAATGGGCTGGAGGTAAGAGTATCTGTATTGCCTGAGAAACTGGATCCTGATGACTATATTAAAAAATATGGAATGGAAAAGTTCCAGCATAATATAATAGGGAACAGTCTGACATTAATGGCATTTAAAATGGAGTATTATAAGCACGGGAAAAATATGCAGGATGAGGGACAAAGACTTCGCTATATCGAAGAAGTTGTAACTGAAATTGCGAAGCTGAAAAAAGCAGTAGAGCGCGATCATTATTTGCGCCAGATAGCTGATCAGTACTCCCTTTCACTCGATGCTTTGAAGCAGCAGGAAAAACAAGTGTTTTTCAAGCAGCGGAAAGAATCTCCTGAAACCTATAAAGCTGGGCCTCCAATCTTGGTGCAGCAAACGGCAAAGAAGCTCTACCCTGCGTACCAAACCGCAGAGCGAAGGCTTATAGCGCATATGTTAAAAGATGCAGAAGTCGCATTTAAGGTGAAAGATTTAATGGAGACTCATCCATTTAATCTCGATGAACATCAAGCAGTGTTTACTTATTTGCTTGGGTTTTATGAAGAAGGAAATGATCCGGATTCGAGCACGTTTATGAGCCGTCTTCCTGATGCGAATTTACGGCGGCTGATCTCGGAGATTGAGATGATGGCTGTCAATGACTCCGTCAATGAGGAAGAGCTGAATGATTATATAAAAAAAATCATTAAACAGCATAAGCTTGCAGAACTAAATGTGAAGAAACAAGAGCAGGTAGCAGCCGAAAGGCAGAACGATTATGCTACCGCTGCTAAAATCGCGATGGAAATCATGCAATTAAAGAAATTATTGTAATCCAGTATGAGGCAAGGATGTTGGAAGGAGGGGGACTAATGGCTGAAAAGTCAACACGTTCCAAAGAAACTGAAGTAACGCTTGAAAGAGCGAAAGAACAAATCTTAGAAATCGGTAAAAAGCGCGGTGAACTTTCCTACGATTATGTAGCTGATAAATTGGCAGGGTATGAAGTGGACTCTGAACAGATGGATGAATTCTATGAATTCCTCGGCGAACAAGGGGTAGAAATCACGAATGAAGACGGTGAGGAAGAAGATCCGAATATTCATGAACTTGAAAAAGAAAGTGAAGAATTCGATCTTAATGATTTAAGTGTTCCTCCTGGAGTTAAAATTAATGACCCAGTACGTATGTATTTAAAAGAAATTGGACGCGTCGACCTTCTGTCAGCCCAAGAAGAAATCCAGCTGGCTATGCGTATTGAAGAAGGCGACGAAGAAGCGAAGCGCCGTTTGGCGGAAGCTAACCTGCGTCTAGTTGTAAGTATTGCGAAACGTTATGTAGGGCGCGGCATGCTGTTCTTGGATTTGATTCAAGAAGGGAACATGGGATTAATCAAAGCTGTAGAAAAATTTGATTACCGCAAAGGGTACAAATTTAGTACGTACGCGACATGGTGGATCCGTCAAGCCATTACTCGTGCCATTGCTGATCAGGCAAGAACTATCCGGATTCCAGTGCATATGGTAGAAACCATTAATAAGCTGATTCGTGTTCAAAGACAGCTTCTTCAAGATCTTGGCCGGGAACCTTCTCCTGAAGAAATTGCCGAAGAAATGGATTTAACACCTGAAAAGGTGAGAGAAATTCTTAAAATAGCTCAAGAGCCTGTTTCCCTCGAGACACCAATTGGTGAAGAAGATGACTCCCATTTGGGCGACTTCATTGAGGATCAGGAAGCGACTTCACCTTCTGAACATGCAGCCTATGAACTTCTTAAAGAACAGCTGGAAGACGTCTTAGACACGCTGACAGACCGTGAAGAGAATGTCCTTCGCCTTCGTTTCGGTTTAGACGACGGACGCACCCGCACTCTTGAAGAAGTAGGCAAGGTATTCGGTGTAACGCGTGAACGAATTCGCCAAATTGAAGCGAAAGCTCTTCGCAAGCTCCGCCATCCGAGCCGAAGCAAGCGCTTGAAAGATTTTTTAGAATAGATGATTGAAAATAGTTTGCTTCTTTTTACAGAAGCAAACTATTTTTTTGCCAAAAATAGCAGGATTATGACAGAAAAGCACGAATAGTTATTTACAGGATGTGAAAGACAATGGATGATAAAAAAAAGATCATTATGAAAGAAATTATGCTTTGGAAAGAAAATCATATGCTGCCTGAGCATTACTGCGATTATTTATTGGCTTTATACAGTCAAGGAGAAGAGATCTCAGAACAGGCAAAGCCGCCAGCGCGAAACAGGCGAATAAAAGCTGCAGGCTTGTTTCTTTCTTTCCTATTATTAATAATTTCGTTATTTGTCATTTATTTTACTGAATTGTCATTCCCTTTGCAAACAGCGATTTTGACAACTTTTGTCGTATTTCTGTTAGAAGCTGGAATTTATTTTTCTAAAAAAGGAATGCTGATGCCTATTATTTATGTGGCTTCCGCGCTGATATTTTTATTGTTTTCAGTAGAATTAAATGCTTATGCATTTGAAAATAATCCATTTTCCCTTTATGGATTGGTATTCGCTAACTGTCTGCTTTGGTGGTATGCAGGGTCTAAACTCAAGCTTATTTATTTTGTGATCTCGGCTTGGATCGGAATACTAACCTTAATTATCTTTATATTAATATAATTTAAAAATTTATTGAAATATTAGAAAATTAACTGCTTTTTTGGAGCGCTCGATTGGAAAATGTGTCTAATTAGCGACAAAGAGAAAAAAATTCTAGTTAAAGTCTTTTCGTCATTCCTTTTTTAAAGTAAAATAATAGGTGTTTGTACTATCTATTTGTTATTTAGATACATAAGGGAGGTTAAGCAATGAATCGTAATCCGGTTATTCCATTTTTATTAATCATGGTGTTTGGTCTTGGTCTGATTTTCTTCCTTTCTTTAGAAGGTCTTGGAAATTCTGAAGAAATGGCGAAAGAAAAAGAAGGCGGAGAAAAGACGGAAGAAGCAGCTGGAGAGTTTGATCCAGAAGGTCACTACAAAGAATCTTGTATTGGCTGTCACGGTGGCAACTATGAAGGCGGAGCTGGCCCGGCGTTAAAAGGCACGAAACTTTCAAAAGACGAAATTAAAGACGTTTTAGTAAACGGAAAAGGCTCTATGCCTGCAGGTATGGTTCCAGCTGAAAATGCTGATGCCATGGCTGAATGGGTAAGCAAGCTTAAGTAATTAAGTAAAAAGTTCTTTGCCACGGGCAAAGGACTTTTTTTATGCTGAATTTATGTATAGAATAAAACGAGATGAATGAATAGACAAAAAGAAAATGTGGTGACTTAATGAATATTAATCAATTGTCCAAACGCTTAATGTGTGTGGCTTCTTATATACCTTCTGATTCAACCTTTGCAGATATCGGTTCTGACCATGCTTATTTGCCATGCTACGCCGTAAAGAATCACTTAGTCAAAAAGGCGGTTGCAGGAGAAGTAGTAGAGGGTCCTTTCCAAGCAGCAAAACAGCAAGTAGAGGAAGCAGGGCTGGTCGATTCAATTGATGTACGAAAAGGAAATGGTCTTGAGGTCATCTCAAAAGGAGAAGTGGACTGTATTACCATTGCAGGAATGGGCGGCTCATTAATTGCCTCTATTCTTGAAAATGGGAAAGCTAAGCTTGAAGGGGTTCAGCGGTTAGTGCTTCAGCCTAATTTGAACGCACGTGGAATTCGCCAATGGCTGATCGACCATCATTGGGAGCTGATAGCGGAAGAGATTATGGAAGAAGACGGGAAGGTCTATGAGGTCCTTGTAGCTGAAAAAGGACAGCCGTTGAAGCCATATTCTGATAAGCTTGAACAGGAGCTGTTAGTAGGCCCGTTTTTGATGAAGGAAAAGAATCAAGCCTTTTATAGAAAGTGGAAAAGAGAAGCGGGTCAATTAGAAGTGGTCCTCAAGAATTTAAAGAAAGCAGAAAATCAAGCAGCCGCTGAATCGAAAAAGCAGGCTGTTCTTTCGGAGTTAAATTGGATGAAGGAGGTACTGCGGGATGAAAAAGAAGATAGCTAACGGACAAGAAATCATTCAATTGTTTGAACAGTTTTCTCCAAAAAAATATGCGATGGAAGGCGACAAAATTGGGTTGCAGGTAGGCTCATTAAACAAGCCTGTAAATAAAGTTCTTGTAGCTTTGGATGTCTTAGAAGAAGTGGTAGACGAAGCGATTGAAATAGGCGCACAGCTGATTATCGCTCACCATCCCATCATCTTCCGCCCTTTAAAATCAATCGTCACAAGTGATCCTGCCGGAAGACTCTTGGAAAAATTGATTAAGAACGATATTGCGGTCTATGCAGCGCATACTAATCTTGATGTCGCAAAAGGCGGAGTGAACGATTGGCTGGCGGATGCGCTCGAATTGCATGAAAGAGAAGTGCTGGTTCCTACTTATGAAGAAGAGTTAAAAAAGCTTGCGGTGTATGTGCCTAAAAGCCATGAAGCAGAACTTAGGATCGCATTAGGTCAAGCAGGCGCGGGTTATATCGGGGAGTACAGCCATTGTTCATTTTCCACAGAGGGTACCGGACGTTTTGTCCCGACAGGCGGAGCAGAGCCTTACCTTGGTTCGGTCGGACAGCTTGAAGAAGTCCAAGAGGTCAAAATCGAAACGATCTATCCAAAACATGTGGAGAAAAAGATACTGACCGCTATGCTGAAAGCTCATCCTTATGAAGAAGTGGCTTATGATGTGTATGCACTCGAAAACTCAGGAGAAGAGCTGGGTCTTGGGCGGATCGGAAAGCTTCCTAAGCCGATGAAGCTCCGGGAGTTTGCGGAATTTGTGAAGGAAAAGCTTGATGTTAAAGCTGTGCGTGTGGTTGGAGATTTAGAAAGTGAAGTAAAAAAAGCCGCTGTGTTAGGCGGCGACGGCAACAAGTACTTCCAGTCGGCCAAATTTAAAGGAGCGGACGTGTACGTGACAGGTGATTTCTACTATCACACGGCTCATGACGCCTTGGCAGCCGGTCTAAATGTAGTCGATCCTGGTCATAATGTTGAAAAGGTAATGAAAGCAGGTACGGCTCATAAAATGTCTGAAATGGCTAAAGAAAGAGGATTTGAAACGGAATTTATTGCTTCTGAAATTAATACGGATCCATTTACATTTATTTAATAAGCTATGTTAAATATCTGGTTGACAAAGACCTGTTTTTTACTCAGAAACAGATAGACGTATAGCTGCATGTTGACCCCAAAAAAACGGGGCAGTTCGTTTAATTGACGAAGGTGTTAGTAAGGAACAGGTTTACGTATTTGTTGCAAGATGTCCTCAAAAGTAATCACAGCTATCGAAAAGGCTAGGTACATAGGTTTAATGGTGTGGAGACATACTAGCTCGCTCATTATTTTTGCTGGTTGCAATTCCTGAACTTGATCCATCTTTGAAATGACGACCATCTGTCAGCAAATTGATAAAGAAAAGCTGTCTGTCTCCATTAACCGTTAGATGGAAATGAAATATTAGGACAGGGGTTGTAGGGGGAGTAGCATTGTGAGAAAGAAGCTAGCAGCAGGCGTATTGATCGTGGTGGTTGTTATGGGTGTTGTATTTTTAGGACCATTTAATATTATTTCAGAATTCAATGAAAGAGGGGCTTTAAAAGATTTTATTTCTTCAGATAATACGTTTAAAGGATTAGAGATTCTTGATATTGATTATAGAGGTTCTGATACTTTCTTTGTACAAACTCAAGATGGAAATAATGAAAAAAATTTTATTATTATGAGGTATAATTCTTCAGTAATGAATGGTCATTGGAAGGTGTTTGAAGAAACGTCAAAAGAAAAATATTATTAATATTTTTCAATTGAAGAGGGGTTTCCTTTCTCATGAATGCTTCTTTGAAGTACTCTTAAAATCAACAATATTGTTTAACACCGTTATTGAATAAAAAAACAGCCAGGAGCAGCGGATGCCTCTGGCTGTTTTGAACGTTATCTTGTTTTTAATGTCGATCTTTTGACTTTTGGAAGAATTTTTTCTAAAGGCACTTTTCTTTCACGCGTCCAAGTACTTTCGTTTTCATAGTCAAAAGCTTCAAGAAATTGAATGACTTCTTTGACAATCGGAGTAGGTGTGGATGCTCCTGCTGTGATGGCGACTGTTTTCACATCTTTCAGCCACTCAATCTCTATTTCAGTTACATCAGAAACACGGTAAGCCTTCGTTCCTGCAATCTGTTCTGATACCTGGGCTAAGCGATTGGAGTTATTGCTTTTAGGATCGCCGACAACGATCAATAAATCAGCCTCTTTTGCCTGCTCTGCAACAGCTTCTTGACGTACTTGTGTAGCCAGGCAAATTTCCTGGTGCATTTTAGCATGAGGATATTTTTCCTGAATCTTGTCCATGATATCAGCCACATCCCACTGGCTCATCGTTGTCTGATTAGTGACAAGAATTTTCTCGTTGTCAATGTGAAGAGCTTCCACATCTGATACATTCTCTACTAGGCGCACAATATCTGGTGCAACTCCAACAGCACCCTCCGGCTCCGGATGGCCCTTTTTCCCAATGTAAATAATATGGTAGCCTTCTGCTTTTTTTTCACGGATTAAGTCGTGGGTTTTCGTTACATCAGGACAGGTGGCATCGATGGAAATCAGGTTTTTTTGTTCGGCGATCTGTCTGACTTCAGGTGATACGCCATGAGCAGTAAAGATAATCGTTCCCTCGTTTACTTTCTCGATGATTTCTTTACGGTTCGATCCATCGAGTGTGATGATCCCCTCCTGTTCAAAGGCATCAGTGACATGCTGGTTATGAACGATCTGTCCCAATATGTAAATGGGTCTCGGCAGGTTTTTATCTAAAGCGGCATTGCGCGCAATCACCATCGCATCGACAACACCGTAACAATAGCCTCTTGGGGCAATCTTAATAATATTCATAAAAAGTCCTCCTATATATATTCTCGGAGTGAGGTGCCAACCCCATCATCGGGGCTCCATGGATAGAAGCATTCTCTTTATCCTACCTTATTATATAGGAGGTTTGATATCTTTACAAAACAAAGCTTTAGCATGCGTATCCAGTTAAATATAAAGCTTGGGCTTAGAGACCCCCTGTTGCTGTTTGGGCTTGCTTTGAGGCAATGCTTGCTGCTGTTTGGCAGCGGTTTGAGGCTTTTTCTTAACTGCAGGTTCTGATGAATGAGTAGAATCGCTTTTTTTACTCGGTTTGCTCTCTTTATTCTTCTCTTCCGCTGATTCTGATTCAAGGTCAGGCAGGTTTTTTAACCCTCGATACAGCTTCCACATGGCAGGCAAATTTTTGACGATGGGTCCGTATTGCTGAACCATCGGCCCCATTTGCTGCATCGTTTGCAAAAACTGCTGAGTATTGGCCAGCATGTCTTGAAGGGAAGCGGGATTAGCTAATTTTTGCGCTGCGGGTGAAATGAAGGAACCTGCAGCCCTTTGGCGTTCGAATCCAGTCAGCGCTTTTCCGCCCGATCCTCCCTTTTTGCTCAGCAAGTTTCTTAGAAAACCTCCCCGTCCTCTAGGCCGCTTGGGCATATGAGGAGGCATGCTATAGGGAGGGTAAGCTCTAGGGAAGCTGTACGGGGAGCCGGGATGGTTTCTAGGCTGGAATGGAGGCATCATGATCAATCCTTTCAAATAGTTTATTTTTCATATTATTGTATGCGGCAATCTTTAAAACGTTTAAACTGCGCCAAGCGGTAAAATACTGAATAGTACAATATTCGTCAAAACTTTGATTTATTGCGGTTTTTATTATACTATCAAGGTGGAGTAAAAGGCTTATTTAGCACAAAGGAGTGTCACTATTGACAAAAAAAACATTTGAAAGTTATGGTTTTCAGCCATTTCTCAATAAAGGAATTGCCGATTTAGGTTTTAAACAGCCGACAGAAATTCAAGAACGCATGATGCCATTAATCATTAAAGGCGAAAGTGCGATTGGCCAATCCCAAACAGGAACAGGAAAAACTCATTCCTACCTTTTGCCGATTTTAGATAAAATTAATCCAGCTCAGCATGACGTTCAAGCTGTTATTACTGCCCCTACACGAGAACTGGCTAATCAAATCTACCAGGAAATTTTAAAACTGACGAAGTTTTCAGAAGAAGAAATTACAGCCCGCTGCTACATGGGCGGTACAGATAAACAGCGTGATATCGACAGATTAAAAACCCAGCCGCATATTATTGTGGGAACCCCGGGCCGAATTAACGACTTAGTAAAAGAACAAGCATTATTTGTTCATAAAGCTAATTTCCTTGTCATTGATGAAGCAGATCTAATGCTTGATATGGGATTTATCGTTGATGTCGATCAAATTGCCGGAAGAATGCCTGAGAAGCTGCAAATGCTTGTATTCTCAGCGACTATTCCACAGAAATTAAAGCCGTTTCTTAAAAAATACATGGAGAATCCAGAATATGTGCATGTACAGCCAAAGCATCTTTCAGCTGAAAACATTAAGCATGTTCTAGTTCCAAAAAAGAGCCGGGAGAAAATTGATCTTTTGCATGATATGCTGAAGGCTTATAATCCTTACTTGGCTGTTGTATTCACTAATACGAAGCAAAAAGCTGACGAAGTAGCGAATGCTTTATTAGAAAAAGGATTAAAAGTTGGCCGGATTCATGGTGACCTTACTCCGCGTGACCGTAAGCGAGTAATGAAGCAAATTCATGATCTTGAGTTTCAATATATTGTAGCAACAGATTTAGCAGCTAGAGGAATTGACATTGAAGGAATTAGCCATGTCATCAATTACGAACTGCCAAGAGATCTTGATTTCTATGTTCACCGAGCGGGAAGAACAGCTCGTGCCGGTTTCTCAGGCATTTGTTCAACGATTTACATGCCAAGTGATGAAGATGCGATTGCCCGTCTTGAAAAATTAGGCATTTCGTTCAGCCATGCCGATTTGCGTGCGGGTGAGTGGGTAGAGTTAAATGACCGCAACCAACGTAAAAAGCGCGAAAAAGGTGTAGACGAAATCGATAAGAAAGCAAGTTCGATCGTTCGCAAACCTAAAAAGGTAAAGCCAGGTTATAAGAAGAAAATGCAAAGAGAAATTGTGTCATATAAAAAGCGTGAACGCCGGTTAGAATCTAAGCGAAATAATACAAAAAAGAAATAACTGGTGCAGGGTGACGGCTCGCTTTTAGCGGGCCTTTTTAAATAGAAATGAACGGCAAATGCACTTTATTTTGACCAGGGCATTAAGCAATTTTTGTAAAGGAGAGGTAAACATGTTAAAGATCGGATCTCACGTGTCAATGAGCGGCAAGAAAATGCTGCTAGGAGCAAGTGAAGAAGCTGCTTCCTACGGCGCAACTACATTTATGGTGTATACAGGCGCGCCGCAAAACACGCGCAGAAAAAAGATTGAAGACCTGAATATTGAAAAGGGCCATTTACATATGAAAGAACATGGTTTAGCAGATATGGTCGTGCATGCACCATACATTATCAATATCGGGAACTCAAAAAACCCAGACACATTTGAACTCGGAGTGAACTTTTTGAGAACGGAAATTGAGCGGACAGAAGCTCTTGGCGCGAAACAAATTGTCTTGCATCCGGGTGCCCATGTGGGAGAGGGAACAGAAGCTGGAATCAAAAAAATTATTGAAGGGTTGAATGAAGTATTAACCAAAGATCAACCTGTGCAAATTGCTTTAGAAACGATGGCAGGCAAAGGTTCAGAATGCGGACGTAATTTCGAAGAGCTGGCGATGATTTTTGATGGCGTGCATTTAAATGAAAAATTGTCTGTCTGCTTTGACACTTGTCATACTCATGATGCCGGTTATAATATCAAAACGGATTTCGATGGGGTACTGGAGCAGTTCGATCACTTTATAGGCATTGAAAATCTTAAAGTTCTGCATATTAATGACAGTAAAAATGAATGCGGCGCCCGTAAAGACCGCCATGAAAATATCGGGTTTGGCCACATTGGGTTTGATGCGTTGAATTATATTGTTCATCACCCGCAGTTAATGGATGTGCCGAAAATTTTAGAAACACCGTACGTCGGAGAAGATAAAAAAACGAGCAAACCTCCTTATAAGCATGAAATTGACATGCTGAAAGCGAAAACGTTCGATCCGGCCGTCCTTGAAAAAATTATGGCTCAATGATGAAAACAGCCGCATGGAAATGTATGCGGCTGTTTTTGTGCAGGCTTCAGTTTACGAACATAGAAAATACCCGATTGATCTGCCGGGCTGTTTGCGGGCTTGTGGCTTTAGCGATTTCACGAAGCAGCTGAGCTCTTTCTTTCTCATTAAATAAGTCTACTCTTCGCTTGCGGACACAGGCTGCTACTTTTTCAGCCTCGTCTTCACTAAGAGGGATATTCAGCTGTTTTGCATACTTTAACAGCTCTTTGCCTGTGATTGCTTGAGCTTTTTGATTAATCATATGCTGAATAAGTTTCATGCACCGTCACTCCTTTATCTCGTCTTTCTAACCTATGAAAGAAGAAGGGAGGACGTGAGTAAAAGTTCAGTGAAAAAGGGGAATTTTTAGCAGAGACATGGACGAGTAGAAATTTGTACTTGGCTCGCACTTTAATCAATGCTTCAGTATAAAAAAACTGCCGGCCATGCCGGCAGTTTGCTGTAAAAAGAGTTCTTTTTTAGTTAATGGATGTCACGCTTTTTAAAGCGGCCGCCGCGGACTTCAGCAATATCAGCGACTGCTAAAAAGGCGCTAGGATCGATTTCTTCTACGATTAATTTCAGTTTGGCTTCTTCAAGCCTTGTAATTACGCAAAAGATCACTTTTTTATCGTCGCCTGTATAAGCTCCTTCACCTTTTAAGTAAGTCACTCCACGGCCTAACCGGGCAAGAACAGCTTCGCCAATATCTTTGTGCTGATCACTGATGATCCAGGCGGATTTAGACTGATCTAAACCTTCAATAACAATATCGATCGTTTTAAACGTAATGAAGTAGGCGAGAATAGAATACATCGCCCGGTCCCATCCGAAGACAAAACCGCCCCAGCTGAAAATAAAGATATTGAAAAACATAATTAATTCTCCGACCGAGAACGGTACGCGCTTATTCAATAAAATAGCCAGAATTTCCGTCCCGTCTAATGATCCGCCGTAACGGATCACGAGGCCTACTCCTACGCCGAGGACAATTCCCCCAAAGACAGAAGCTAAAAGCATGTCATCAGTAAAAGCGGGCACATGGTGCAAGTATGTAGTGGATAACGATAAAACCGCTATACCGAATAAGGTGGATATGGCAAATGTTTTACCGATTTGTTTATACCCAATAAAGAAGAAAGGAATATTGAGGAAGAAAAGAAAAAGTCCTAATTTGATTCCTGATAAATGTGAGAGGATAATGGAGATTCCTACAATTCCTCCATCCATAATTAGATTAGGAACAAGAAACACTTCAATTCCAATGGCCATGAGAATGGCACCGAGCACAATGAAAGCTGTCCGTTTAGCAATTTTTAATTTCGTCAGCCCTCTATGCTGAATATGTTCATTAATTTGCTGCTGCAGCATTTTCTGGTCCATGACATTCCGCCTTTCTAAACTGTATTGCATTTGCAGTATTTGCAGTGACACTTTTTATTTTACCATACATGATCGTTATCAAATAATGATATGTCATAAATGGCCGGCTCATAAGGCTTTATCAATTGTTCAATTTTTGTATTAGACTAGATCGCTTCTTGGTTTACTTTTAATAGTAGTTCATGTATACTTCTAATGTTCTTAAATCGTAACAATTCTTAAAGGAGACATTTACGTGGCTCAAACACCTGTCATTAATATCAAGAATTTATCCTACCGTTATGACCGAAATAATGTGCTGGAGAATATTCAATTAACTGTCCCTAAAGGGGCATTTTTAGGTTTAGTCGGTCCCAACGGATCAGGCAAATCCACTCTTTTAAAACTTATATTGGGATTGCTTAAGGTGAAGGAGGGCGAAATACAGTTATTTGGCCAGCCGCAGGAAAAGTTTAAAGAATGGGATCAGATTGGCTATGTATCTCAAAAGGCTAATTCATTTAATACCGGTTTTCCTGCTACAGTATATGAAGTGGTGGCCAGCGGATTGACTAAAAAAATTGGCCTGTTTAAATATGTGGGCACGAAAGAGAAAGAGGAAATCAAAAAAGCCATTGCCGCGGTAGGCATGGAAGATTTTCTTCAGCGTAATATCGGAGAACTATCGGGCGGCCAGCAGCAGCGAGTATTTATTGCACGGGCGATTGTGTCTAAACCTGAACTGTTAATTCTCGATGAACCGACTGTCGGTATTGATAGTAAAAATGTGAAATCTTTTTATGATATGCTCGCCTTTTTAAACAAAGATATGGGCATTACGTTACTGCTGGTGACTCATGATATTGGGATTGTCAGCGACAAAGTGACACATGTCGCCTGTTTGAATAAGTTTTTGCATTTTCATGGAAGCATGCAGCAATTTGAAAGACTGGATGAGCAGGATATTTCCCAATTGTATGGACATGGAATTCATCTGCTGGATCATAATCATGATCATTAGGAGGGCAGAGAGATGATTGAAGCGATTTTTCAATATGAATTTTTACAGAATGCCTTTTTAACGGGCATTATTATCGGAGTTATTGCTCCTTTGCTTGGAGCGTTTATTGTTGTCAGGCGGCTGTCACTGATTGCGGATGCGCTAAGCCATGTAACGTTGGCTGGAATCGCTGCAGGGCTGTATTTCAGTCAGACCTTTGCTTTTATGTCCTGGGTGAATCCGTTATATACAGGAATGGTGTTTTCTGTTGGCGGATCCATCTTTATTGAAAGGCTGCGGATGGTTTATAAGCATTACCAGGAGCTGGCTATTCCAATTATCCTTTCAGGCGGAATAGGCATTAGTGTTATTTTCATTTCATTAGCGGATGGTTTTAATACGGACTTATTCAGTTATTTATTTGGGAGTGTGAGCGCAGTCAGCCGAGCAGATTTAATGGCGATCAGCGCGATCAGTATTATCGTCATTGCGACAGTCATTTTGCTTTATAAGGAATTATTTTTGCTGTCCTTTGATGAAGATCATGCGAAAGCGTCGGGTCTGCCTGCCAAAACGATTCACTTTATTTTTATCGTACTGGTCGCGCTAGTCATTGCCGCGTCTATGCGGATTATTGGCGTATTATTAGTATCGGCACTGATGACTTTGCCTGTGGCGGCAAGCATGAGATTAGCGAAAGGGTTTAAACAGACCATTTTCTTTTCTGTACTGTTTGGAGAAATAGCAGTGATTGCCGGTTTATTCAGCGCCTTTTATTTAGATTTGGCTCCAGGGGGGACAATTGTCGTTTCTTCGATTATAATTTTATTAGCGGTTATTTCTATTAAAAGAGTCGGTAAACGTTAGCGGGGTGAAGACATTGAACTTAACTCAAGCCATGGACTTATTAAAGCAAA
The DNA here is from genome assembly GCF_016908875.1 of Bacillus ectoiniformans. Taxonomy (GTDB): domain Bacteria; phylum Bacillota; class Bacilli; order Bacillales; family Domibacillaceae; genus Bacillus_BX; species Bacillus_BX ectoiniformans. The sequence goes on from NZ_JAFBES010000013.1 coordinate 62,296, forward strand.
AAGGCTATAAGCATACAGGCAAGCGGGAGGATATGCTGGCATTATTTGCGAAGCATGACAAATATTTAACGGCCAAGGATGTCCTAGAGCATATGAAATCGAGTTATCCAGGGCTTAGCTTTGATACAATATATCGGAATTTGGCACTGTTTGTAAGCCTGGGTATTTTTGAGGAGACAGAATTATCTGGTGAACGTCATTTTCGATTTACCTGTTCACATACGGAGCACCACCATCACTTTATTTGTCTTGAATGCGGCAAAACGCGTGAAATACACATGTGTCCGATGGATCGAATTGAACAGCTTCCGGGCTATGAAATATCTGGCCATAAATTCGAAATTTACGGTGCTTGCCCTGAGTGCAGCGAATTAACAAGTAAGTAGAAATAGGGCAAAAAGCAAAAAGAAGAAGCATCTCGAAAGATGCTTCTTCTTTTTGCTTTATTTGTTTTCTCTATCCCAATTTTCCACCCATCGCTCAGCTTCTTTCCAATTATTGACTCGAATGACTCCTTCAGGAATCGGGTCTTGGTTATAAGGGGTATTAAATAGCAGAACGGGAATATTAATTTCTTCATGAATCATCACAGCATTATCATGTTTGTCTTCAAAGAAAATGTCCACATTATGTGCTTTCGCTGCCTTTAATTTATCATGTGAACCAATCAGTTCAATATGATCGTACCAAATATCTTTTTCGTGAAACCATTGTTCCGTGACTTCAAATAAATGGCTGCGTCTGGCACTGATAAAATATAGCTGGAATTGTTTTTTCCATTTATTTAATACTAGTTCAGCTCCGTTAGCGAGCGGAGAACAGGAGTAGATCACTGGTTCTCTTTCGTTGAACCAATCACGAAAACGCTCCGGTGAAATATTTAATGCTTTAGATAAATCATATTGTTTAATATCATCAAGTGTTATGTTTAGTGAAAAATCCTCATTAATAAAGGGAATCAAGCTGGTTGGGCAGGTAACTGTGCCGTCAATGTCTATTCCAAAGCGTTTTTCTTTCATATCAATGGCTCCTTATTGTCGAATCATGTTCAAAGTGTAACATAAAATTGTCGATGATGGTTAGCTCCACGGTGAAATCGAGTTCTGTATATTCTTTTTCTTATCTGCAAACACTAAGAACGCTCTTCAATTATGGAAAGCGGGGGATAAAGAGTGAAGGATCACACGGAACATAAAGAAGCTCTTCGTCATGCAAATGATATGGATACAAGACCTTACATGGAAGAGTCTGCATCAGAGCTCGCCGCTCCGATTCCTGTGGAGCGCGAAAGACCAGAGCCTCATAGAGAAGAAGTCACTGAGGGCGGCCGAGGGATTGGATATGCGGCTTTAATTTTGTCCATCCTTGCGTTATTCACCGTTCCCGTTCTGTTTGGAGCAGCCGGAATCATTTTAGGATTCATGGCAAGAAGACGGGGTTCGGAAGGATTGGGCGCTTGGGCAGTGGGAATTGGTACGGTTTCCATCATCATGGGGCTATTTGTCTTGCCGTTCTTTTAAGAATAGCTGAAGCTGTGGTTGCACATTGAATTGCATAAGAAAAGCCTGGCAGCAGCCAGGCTTTTAAATTTGTGCTTCTTCAGCTTGTTTTTGGTAATATTCTTCCGCGATGATGTCGATTTCTTTTTTAAGTTCTTCGACCATAATTTCTTCTGGTACTTTACGGACAATCTTCCCTTTGCGGAACAGCAAGCCTTCTCCTCGTGCTCCAGCAATGCCAATATCGGCTTCTCTGGCTTCCCCAGGCCCATTCACGGCACAGCCAAGAACAGCTACTTTAATTGGCGCTTTGATCTTTTGGATGTATTCTTCCACATCATTCGCAATGCTGATCAAGTCAATTTCAATCCGTCCGCATGTCGGGCAGGAAATTAATGTAGCTGCGTTCGAAGACAGGCCAAATGACTTTAGTAATTCTCTGGCTACCTTTACTTCTTCCACGGGGTCTGCACTTAATGAAATGCGCAAAGTGTTGCCGATCCCTTTGCTTAAAATAGCTCCAAGACCTGCGGCGCTCTTAACAGTACCGGCAAACAAGGTACCTGATTCTGTAATTCCGAGGTGAAGCGGATAATCAAAAGCCATAGCTGCTTTTTCGTACGCTTCAATCGCTAAGTTCACATCCGAAGCTTTCATGGAAACGATAATGTCATGGAAATCAAGGTCTTCTAAAATTTTAATATGATGCAGCGCGCTTTCGACCATGCCGTCTGCAGTAGGGTAACCATATTTTTCAAGGATTCTTTTTTCAAGGCTTCCGGCATTGACGCCAATCCGAATCGGAATCCCTTTCGCTTTAGCCGCATTGACAACAGCTTCAACTTTTTCTCTGCGGCCGATGTTGCCAGGGTTGATCCTGATCTTATCTGCGCCGCCTTCTATTGCTTTAAGTGCTAATTTATAGTCAAAATGAATATCAACGACAAGCGGTATGCTGATTTGACGTTTAATCTCAGCGATCGCATCAGCCGCACGTTCATCTGGACAAGCCACACGAACCACTTGGCATCCTGCTTCTTCTAATCGGTGAATTTCTTTCACCGTTGCTTCAACATCATGAGTCTTTGTTGTCGTCATACTTTGGATTATTAGCTCGTTGCTTCCGCCGATTGTTAAATTGCCTACTTTAACCGGACGTGTATTTGAACGATGGATTATTTCACTCAATGGTGATTCGCCCCTTTTTTAAATCTGATATGAATAAATCTGTTTCAATGAATAATTGTACCAGTAGTCGTATAGAAAAGACAAGAAAAGGGATGCTAATTCTATTTAAAGTTAAGACCTGTTAATATACAGGGAATTTATAGGCTTGTCCTGACTGAATATCTTCCGGGTTTAGTCCATTATTCAGGCGTTTAAAGTCATCCACCACTTTAGCGATGTCTATTGGCTGATCTGATGCGGACAGTTTGTCGGCTATTGATAAAACGGTGTCGCCTGCTTTAACAGTAACAGACTGATATTCTTTTTCTGAATCAGATTCCCATGCCGGGACTTCTTTCTGAAAATTCACGGTTTGTGCAGAGGGCAGGGATCCCACAGATAAGTCATTCCAGATACCCATTAGTACAATGACAGCAGCTAAAAATAATAATAAATTTTTCATTGATTACCCTCCTTATTCTGCAATATATGCGCGTTTTTAATAAGTATGACTAATCATGAAATAAAAAAAGCACTGACAAAAATCAGTGCAGAGGAGCAGAGGGCTGCTTCTTTTTAGGAGCAGGAACCGCTTTGATGACTAAATATAAAAACCCGAGAGTGATGATCCAGTCGGCTAAAAAGCTAAGTGGGATACTGATGCCGAATAATTGCAATAGGGTAAAAAGTATAGCGGAAGGGGTAATCGCATAAGCACCTAGCCGGAAGCTTTGGCTGTAGTTCAGTTTTCTGTTTAAAAGATTTTTAAATAACAAACCGAAAACCGCCACGATCGTGACTTTAATAAACCCAGCAGCTGATATAAATAAGTAATAAATAAAAAACAAAACTGGAAAGATAATAAGTAAGTACGCTTGAGCGGAAGTTATAAAACGAAGCAATTCTGTATCTTTCACATCTTCGTTGCTGATGAAGGAGTATGAAAATGTCTGAATTTCACCGTTAACGGCTAGGGCTGCTTCATTTTTCAGCAAAGCAAATGTATCAGGCTTTACTTCACTTGCAGTGATCGTTCCGCTTGGATCAAATAGGATGTCCAATTCATCTTTATGCACGGTTTGCGTTTCTGGGTGCTCAGCTATCAGTTCGCCATTTTGAATGGAAAAGGGAGGAAGATCATTGGAAATGGCTTCTCTCAAAGAGGCTAGTCCGCCTGCAGCTAATTGGCCAGTATGATAAATAAAAGGCAAAGAAGTTATAAATAGAAGAAAAAATAAATAGAGAATGGTTTTTCCAATTCCTTGAAAACGATAGAAAGCCACTTTTTTGGGTAAGTATAAACTGGTGATCAATTGCTGAAATATATTCATTTTGTAAATGCTCCTTTCAAAACCCTAACTTATCAATTGTAAGATTAAATGGGAAAAAAGATCAAGAAAAGATAAAACCAACCATTTGTTTTGTAACATAAATGTAATATTAGCGCCCTTATGTTAATCAATTGTAAATTTTTCATTGAGATCATTTACTTATGGCAGAGTTTTTATTAATAATTGTAGAGGGTTTGCAAGTTTTGTCGAATTCAATTGATTAGGAGTGAGAAAATGGATATCCAAGAAATGCTGTTCCAATTCATTGGAGGCCTTGGTATATTTCTTTATGGAATTAAATTAATGGGTGAAGGTTTGCAAGCATCTGCTGGCGACCGTTTGCGAGATATTTTAGACCGCTTCACCACAAATCCTCTAATGGGTGTATTGGCTGGTATTATCGTAACCGTGCTGATCCAATCCAGTTCAGGGACAACAGTTATTACGGTCGGACTTGTAAGTGCTGGCTTTATGACGCTAAGACAAGCAATTGGTGTTATTATGGGTGCCAACATCGGTACGACTGTAACGGCCTTTATCATTGGATTTGACATCGGTGAATATGCGCTGCCGATTATCGCTTTAGGGTCAATTTTGATCTTCTTCTTTAAGAATAAAAAAGTTCATAATTACGGGATGATTCTTTTTGGATTTGGTGCCCTGTTTTATGGACTAGAACTTATGAGTGGCGGAATGAAGCCGCTGCGGTCATTAGAATCTTTCCATGAACTAACGGTCAATATGAGCTCCAACCCTATTTTGGGTGTAGTTATTGGTACTGTATTTACTGTAATCGTTCAAAGTTCAAGTGCGACAATCGGAATTTTGCAAGGGTTATTCAGTGAGAGTTTAATTGATATTAACGGTGCATTGCCTGTGTTGTTTGGAGATAATATCGGAACAACAATCACAGCGGTATTGGCTAGTATTGGTGCATCAGTGGCAGCGAGAAGAGCAGCAGCAACCCACGTTTTGTTTAACTTAATCGGAACGACGATCTTTATGATCTTATTGCCGCTGTTTACAAAGCTGATTCTGTTCTTCCAATCGAGTCTAGATTTAAATCCAGAAATGACGATTGCCTTTGCACACGGTACGTTTAATTTAACAAATACATTGATTCAGCTTCCGTTTGTTGGATTGCTTGCGGTTATTGTTACAAAGTTAATTCCTGGTGAGGATTCGTTAATTGAATATAAAGCAAAACATTTAGATCCTATCTTTATTGAGCAGTCACCATCCATTGCACTTGGCCAAGCGAAAGAAGAAGTCATTCGCATGGGTAATTTTGCTACAAAAGGGATGGAAGAAACACATTGTTACTTAAAAACAAAACTGCAAAAGCATTCAGATACAGCTTATCAGCTTGAGGATGCGATAAATAATTTAGATAAAAAAATTACAGATTATTTAGTTCAGCTGTCAGGTGCTTCATTATCGGCTGTTGAATCAGAAAGACATTCTGTGCTGATGGATACGGTTCGCGATATTGAGCGAGTGGGAGACCACTTTGAAAATATTTTAGAGCTTGTCGATTATCAGCAAGCCAATAAAGTGAAAATTACGGACGATGCGATGCAAGACCTTGAAGTCATGTTTAAATTAACGACAGAAACGGTCAGCAAAGCTGTGAAAGCATTAGATGAAAACAATTTAGATTTAGCACGTGAAGTAGCTGAGAAAGAAGATTTAATCGACAAAATGGAAAGAAAACTTCGCAAGCAGCATATCTTGCGTTTGAACGAAGGACTTTGCACAGGACAAGCTGGGATCGTATTTGTAGATATCATCAGCAATTTAGAGCGTATGGGTGACCATGCTGTCAATATTGCTGAAGCTGTTCTTGGCATCAGAGATTCTTTATAATAGAAAAGACTCAAAAGCGAGCAGAAATGCATCGTTTTTGAGTTTTTTTTTTGATGCTAACTTCTTATGATGAGTTGAAATGTCTGATAATTCGAGCCGTTTTCTACCGGATCAAAATTTAAAGAGGGAATGAAAAGTCATTTCAATTGAAACAAAGGGGTAAATTTGGTAGTCTAAATAATGAAAGTACAATACATTCATTTACTACATAAGGAGGAATTTATTATGGCATTTGAATTACCAGAATTACCTTACGCATATGACGCATTGGAGCCGCATATCGACAAGGAGACAATGAATATCCACCACACGAAGCACCACAACACATATGTAACAAAGTTAAACGATGCGCTGCAAGGACAAGACGAGCTGTTAAGCAAGTCTGTTGAAGAAGTAGTCGCTAACTTGGATGCAGTTCCAGAAGCAGCTCGCACTGCTGTTCGCAACAACGGCGGCGGCCATGCGAACCACTCATTATTCTGGCAAATCCTATCTCCAAACGGAGGCGGAGAGCCAACTGGTGAATTAGCTGAAGCGATCAACAGCAAATTCGGAAGCTTAGACAAGTTTAAAGAAGAATTCGCAGCAGCTGCAGCTGGCCGCTTTGGTTCTGGCTGGGCTTGGCTAGTAGTGAACAACGGCGAACTTGAAGTAACAAGCACACCAAACCAAGACTCTCCATTAATGGAAGGCAAGACGCCTGTTCTAGGCCTTGATGTTTGGGAGCATGCTTACTACTTGAACTACCAAAACCGCCGTCCTGATTACATCAACGCATTCTGGAATGTAATCAACTGGGATGAAGTAACAAAACGCTACAACAACGCTAAATAATTGAAGCTGAAGCAGGCCGTTTACATACGGTCTGCTTTTTTCGTGCATAACTTTCCCCCTTTCTCCAAAGGCTAATCAGGAGTACAAAGGGGGTGCGACATGACAATTATAAAAAAATGGTTCCGTCACTTGGACTTGACTAGAGACTTGATGCTGTTGCTTATAATTGGCGGATTGTATTCTCTGAGCGTAGCGTTATCGAATACGTTTGTGAACATATATTTGTGGAAACAGACCGGAGAGTTTATCGACCTTGCGATTTATAACTTAACCGTAGCAGGGGTTCAGCCGATTGCTTTCATTATCGCAGGCAAATGTGCAAAAAAAGTGGATCGAGTGATTGTATTGAGGGCAGGGGTCAGCATATTGGCGCTATTTTATATAGCGGTTCTTTACTTCGGCAGCGAGGCCTCTAACTGGCTTGTTTTATTGGGAGCCTTGCTTGGGTTAGGCTACGGATTTTATTGGCTGGCTTATAATGTGCTGACATTTGAAATAACCGAGCCGGAAACAAGAGATTTCTTCAACGGCTTTTTTGGTACGCTATTTTCTGCAGGGGGTATGTTTGGTCCGATTGCAGCCGGATTTATCATCAGCCGATTTGCTTCCTTTACCGGGTACTTTATTGTGTTTGGTCTCTCTCTTGCCTTTTTTATAGCGGCGGTCATTTTTAGCTTGTTTTTAAAGAGGCGGCCTTCAGATGGACATTTTCAGCTCGTTTCTGTCTGGAGAGAACGAAGCCGGAATGCGGATTGGGAAAGAATTACGAATGCGCACTTTTTTCAAGGGCTGAGAGAAGGCGTCTTTGTATTTATTATTTCCGTGTTTGTCTTTGTCACTACAGGCAGCGAGCTGGCCTTGGGCACGTACGGTCTCGTCTACTCCGGCATTTCTTTTGTCAGCTACACGCTCGCAACGAAGTTTGTCAAAAAGCCGCATAGAAAAGCCGTCATATTAGCAGGCGGGATTGTGTTGTTTCTCTCGCTTTTTCTCATTATTAGCGATTTAACCTTTTCTAAGCTTCTTATTTACGGCGCCATTATAGCCGTAGCCTATCCTTTTTTGCTTGTCCCATATATTTCTATGACGTATGATGTGATCGGCCAAAGCTTTAAAGCGGCTGAAATGCGTGTAGAGTATATTGTCATAAGGGAAGTGTTTCTGAATGCAGGGAGGTTAGTGTCCATCCTGTCATTTATTGCAGCTATCACTTTCTTTGACGAGAAAACAAGCATACCCATCTTATTGATGGTTCTAGGCGCTGGACATACACTTATTTACTTCTGTATTAGAAAAGTGAACACTCATACGGTAAGAGACTTGGTTCATTAGAATGAAGTCTCTTTTTTCTTGTGTGTATATGTAGAAAAAAATGCGAAATATGTTTAAAATGGTTGGTAGACTAAAAAAGAAATATACAATAGAGAGGATCGTGTCCGGTGAAAAAGACAAAGAAAAAGAAAAAAACACATGTCCCTTTTCGGATGAACATGATGTTTTTCGTTGTCTTTTTGCTTTTTTCCATATTAATTTTCAGGTTGGGGATTGTGCAAATTGTTCAAGGAGAGGACTATCAGCGAAAGATTGAACGTACAGAAGACGTGACGGTAAATGCCAGCGTCCCAAGGGGGAAAATCTTTGACCGCGGCGGACAAGTCATCGTGGATAATGTGCCGCAAAACTCGATTACCTATACTCGTTCGAAAGCTGCCAATCAGAAAGAAATGATGGACACAGCTAAAAAGCTGGCTAAATTGATTTCTAAAGAAACCGAACAAGTGACAGAGCGGGATAAAAAAGATTTTTGGATTATGAGGAATGAAGAGAAAGCAAAGGGAAAAATATCAGCTAAAGAATGGGCCAAGTTTGAAGAAGGAGAAATTTCCGATAAGGAAATTTACCAATTGCAGCTGGACCGAATCACTGAAAACAATTTAAAAGAGATAAGTGAAGAAGAGTTAGAAGTATTAGCGATCTACCGCGAGTTCACTTCTGGCTATTCTATGACGCCTCAAGTGGTGAAAAATAAAAATGTGACCGAAGAAGAATACGCGATTGTCAGCGAGAATTTATCGACACTTCCAGGGGTAAATACGACAACTGACTGGGACCGAGCTTACACTTATGATGGAACGCTCCGAACCGTGCTTGGCAATATTTCCTCTTCTCGCGAAGGTTTGCCAAAAGAGATGGCTGACTTTTATTTATCGAGAGACTACAGCCGAAATGATCGTGTCGGTAAAAGTTACATTGAATATCAATATGAAGAAGTTTTACGCGGACAAAAAACAAAGATGAAGAATATCACGGACAAAGCAGGGAATATTCTTGATTCGGAAATCGTTCGCGAAGGCCAGCGCGGCAAAGATTTAATTTTGACGATAGATATGGATCTGCAGCTGGCTGTGGAAGCGATTATTGAAGAAGAATTGTTGAAAACGAAACGTCAGCCGGGACATCCGCTTTTAGACAGAGCGTTTGTGACGATGCTTGACCCGAACACGGGGGAAGTATTGGCGCTTGCTGGTAAAAGGTATACTGTTTCCAAAGGGAAAGCAGAAATGCAGGACTTTGCTTTAGGTAATATATCTACTTCCTACACAATGGGGTCTTCTGTGAAAGGAGCCACTATTATGACGGGGTATATGACAGGAGTGAACCGTCCGGGTGAAGTCATGGTTGATGAACCGCTTCGCTTTAGAGGCACGAATCCTAAAAGTTCATGGTTTAACCGCGGTGGCGCCATTGGTATTAACGATACCTATGCGCTGATGCGTTCATCTAACGTGTATATGTTTAAAACAGCGATTAAGATCGGTAAAGGAAAATACCGGCCTAATCAAGGGTTGAAGCTTGATCCTGAGGCTTTCAGTATTATGAGACGTCACTTTAATCAATTTGGTCTTGGCGTGCCGACAGGAATCGACTTGCCGAATGAGCAGACAGGCTATCAAGGAAGAACTCCAGCCGGAGAACCGGGCTTGCTGCTGGATTATTCCATCGGACAGTTTGACACATACACTCCGATGCAACTGGCTCAATATGTCTCTACCATTGCTAATGGAGGATATCGGATGAAGACGCATATTGTGAAAGAAATCCGCGAGCCGGTATCTGAATTGAACAAAATTGGTCCAGTAGCTAAAGAAATCCGTCCAGAAGTGTTAAATCGAATTGACGCCAAGCCTGAATGGATTGACCGCGTGCAGGAAGGATTCCGCCAAGTGGCCCAATCTTCACAAGGGACGGGGGCGAAATATCTTTCCAGTGCACCCTATAAACCAGCCGCTAAAACAGGAACAGCGGAAGGATTATATGATGGGCCGGACCGAGAAAAGTACACCAAAAATGGCGGAATCCCGCCTATGACGTGGAATTTGACGTTAGTTGGCTATGCGCCTCATGACAATCCGGAAGTCGCTTTTTCGGTTGTCGTCCCGTGGGCATACCAGGGTGGAAACGCTACAGACATTAACAAAATCATCGGTCGCAGAATCCTTGATAAGTATTTTGAACTGAAAGAAGAACGAATGGAAAATATGTCCTATGAACTAACGGTTGAAAAAGATGTGAAAAAACCGGATGGGGATGCTGAATCAGCAGAAACAGAAGATGAAGTTTCTGATAAAGAATGAGGAAAGGCACTCAGGCTGCTCTAGCTGAGTGCCTTTTTGGTGCGCCTAAATAGGTGAGAGGGAGAAATGTAAAGGAAAAGCAAGAAGAGGACGAGCTTCATTTACAAAACCTTAACATCCCATTAAAACCGGATTAATAGTCCTGCTTTATTCTGTTAACTGTAGCAAATAAAAATAATTACTTTGTAGGGGGAAAAAAGAATGAAGCCAGTAAAAGTTCTTGCCGTATCAGCCATGATTGGATCCGCACTTGTATTAGGGGCTTGCGGAGATTCAGGGAGTGGAGAAAAGTCAGCACAATCTAGTGAAACGGACAAACAAATGCAAGGTAATATTAAAATCGATGGATCTTCTACTGTTTATCCAATTATGGAAGCTGTTTCCGAAGAGTATATGATGGAACAGCCTGATGTAAAAGTGACAGTTGGATTTTCAGGAACTGGCGGGGGATTTGAAAAATTCATCGCAGGTGAAACTCAAATGAGTAATGCTTCTCGTCCAATTAAAGATGAAGAAAAAGCAAAGCTTGAAGAAAAAGGAATTGACTTTACGGAAGTTCCATTAGCATACGATGGTCTTTCAGTCGTGATTAATAAAGAAAATGATTTTGTTGATAAGTTAACTATTGAAGAATTGCAAAAAATGTGGGTAGATAACGGCAAGCCAAAGAAATGGTCTGACATTCGTGAAGGCTGGCCAGAAGAAGAGATAAAATTATATTCTCCAGGAACAGATTCAGGTACGTATGATTATTTCAATGAAGTCATTCTTGAAGATCAGCAAATTGATAAAGGAGCTACTTTATCTGAAGATGACAACGTACTTGTTCAAGGTGTAACTGGTGACAAAAATGCGATTGGCTATTTTGGATATGCGTACTACCTTGAAAATAAAGATAAATTAAAAGTTGTTCCTGTTGACGGCGGAAAAGGCGCAGTTGAGCCGACAAACGAAACAATTGAAAGCGGAGAGTATGCTCCATTGTCTCGTCCTCTATACACGTATGTAGCGAACAAAGCACTGGCTGAAGATAAGGCTGTGCAAGATTACACAACCTTCTTAGTTGAAAATGCAGGGGCGCTTGCTGAAGATGTTGGTTACGTGAAGCTGCCAGAAGAAGAGTATAAAAAGTCATTGGATGCAATTGAGTCATTAAAGAAATAACGGATAAAGAATAAATTTAAGCAGGGTGGATGGGCGTGAAGCTCTCCATCCTGCCTCGGGGTTGAAAGGAGTTTTCATTTTGAAAACAGCTGGAGAACAAATGAGTCCTGTTCAAGAACTGCTTGAAAAAAAATATAATAGCGGCTTCTTAAACAAAAGCGAAAAGATCATTCCTGTCATTTTGTTTTTAATGGCAGCTGTCTCAGTCCTTACGACATTAGGCATTGTATTTACACTAGTCTTCGAAACTTTTACTTTTTTTAAGACTGTATCTTTAACAGAGTTTTTCACAGAAACGAACTGGTACCCATTCTCAGCAAGTGCAGCTAGCTATGGTATATTGCCGCTTGTTGTCGGTACGTTAAAAGTTACGTTTATCGCTTCATTAAGTGCGATTCCGGTCGGGTTAGCCGTAGCCATTTATTTAAGTGAATACGCTTCGGAAACGACAAGGAAAGTAATGAAGCCTATATTGGAAGTCCTAGCCGGTGTGCCGACGATTGTATATGGTTTCTTCGCTTTAACTTTTGTCACACCGCAGTTAAGAACTATTTTCCCTTCGATTGAACTGTTTAATGCGATTAGTCCAGGAATCGTGGTAGGAATTATGATTACACCGATGATTGTTTCGCTGTCAGAAGACGCGCTTTCATCTGTGCCTCAATCTGTGCGTCAAGGAGCACTAGCACTTGGAGCTACGAAATGGGAAGTTGCATGGAAAGTAGCTGTTCCTGCTGCTTTATCAGGAATTTTAGCATCAATTGTTCTCGCTGTTTCACGAGCTATTGGGGAAACAATGATTGTTTCGATAGCAGCGGGATCTACTCCATCAGCGGACTTAAGCTTAACTTCATCCTTGCAGACAATGACATCGTATATTGTCCAAGTAAGCACAGGAGATGCTGGGTTCGGAACAACCATTTATTACAGTATTTATGCGGTTGGATTCACTTTATTCCTGTTTACACTAGTGATGAATATTCTAGCACAGCGAATCTCCAAGCGTTTTAGGGAGGAATATTAATGGAAAACGTACAAACCAGAAATCGTCCAGAAGAGATGGTTGGAAACATTCCATCCAGGCTGATAAAGAACAACTTCTATAAAGGACTGTTCTTCTCAGCTACTGTGTTTATCTCGCTGATCTTAGTTGTTCTTCTTGTGAGAATTTTCTCTCAAGGAGCCGGCTATTTATCATGGGACTTCTTACAGAACTTTGCTTCTAGAAGGCCAGAACAAGCGGGTATTAAAGCAGCTCTGGTCGGAACGTTATGGATGATGGCTGTAGTTGTTCCTGCCTCCTCGCTGCTTGGTGTCGGAACCGCTATATACTTAGAGGAATATGCGAAGAAAACGAAATTAAACCACTGGATTCAAATGAATATCTCTAATTTAGCGGGAGTTCCGTCGATCGTCTTTGGATTGCTGGGCCTTACCATCTTTGTAAGGATGATGTATCTTGGGAATAGTGTATTAGCCGCAGGCTTTACGATGAGTTTATTGATCTTGCCTGTTATTATCGTTGCTTCTCAAGAAGCGATTCGCGCTGTTCCTAAAGAGCTGAAAGAAGCTTCTTATGGCTTGGGTGCGACGAAATGGCAAACCATTTTGCGGGTCGTTCTTCCAGCTGCATTGCCTGGTATTTTGACAGGAAGCATTCTTTCCTTCTCAAGAGCCATCGGCGAAACGGCCCCATTGGTTGTCATCGGCATCCCGACATTTGTCGCCTTTTTGCCTGCTTCTGTCATGGATTCATTCACAGCTCTGCCAATGCAAATATACAACTGGACGAGCAGACCGCAAGAGGAGTTTCATTTTCTTGCTGCTGCCGGAATCATTGTATTGCTGGTCATCTTAATTCTTATGAACTCTGTGGCTGTCTGGATCAGAAATCGTTATCAGCAGCGGTATTAATGGACGTTAGCAATAAACTACCCTGGAGGGAAAATAAATGACACTGACAGTTGTGAAAAACGAAGAAAAAAAATATACAGATAAAATCATACAAGAACAACGCCCGGTATACAGTACGAATAACTGCAACCTTTGGTATGGAAATCACCATGCACTGAAAAATATTAATCTTGAAATCATGGAAAAAGAAGTTACAGCGATCATTGGCCCGTCTGGATGCGGAAAATCTACCTTCATTAAAACGTTAAACCGCATGATTGATCTTGTACCTGGCGTGAAAACGTCCGGTTCAATTGAATACCGAGGCCGCGATATTTTTGAAAAGAAGTTTCTTGTGGAGGAACTGCGTACGCGCGTCGGCATGGTGTTTCAAAAGCCGAATCCGTTTCCGAAGTCCATCTATGAAAATATTGCTTTTGGCATGAAGATTCATGGAATTAAGAACAAGAAAGTCATCAACGAAGCGGTAGAAAAAAGCCTTCGCGGAGCCGCACTGTGGGATGAAGTGAAGGATCGTCTGCACGACCCTGCGTATGGATTGTCAGGCGGTCAGCAGCAGCGTTTATGCATTGCACGCTGCTTGGCGCTTGAACCAGATGTGATCCTGATGGATGAGCCTACTTCTGCACTTGACCCGGTATCGACACTGAAAGTAGAAGAGCTGATTCGAGAGCTGAAAGAGCGCTATTCCATTATCATTGTGACACACAACATGCAGCAGGCAGCCCGTATTTCAGATAAAACAGCGTTTTTCTTGAATGGGGAAGTCGTGGAGTATGATGAGACAGAAACGATTTTTAATAAGCCGTCAGACAGCCGTACAGAAGATTATATTTCTGGCCGATTTGGATGATCGTGCAACACAAATAGAGGATAGCCCTAGGGCTATCCTCTATTTGTGTACCTATAAAATTTCCACTGTGTCATACGCGGTCAAATTTAACGAGAGGTTAATATAATCGCCATTTCCTTTAATGACATGGTAGAGTGAATTTCATGTGTGCCCACTTGGAGCTTTGCTGCATAGCCATTTTCCGTTAAGTAGTCATTAAACTGCTGGGCGCTATTAATCATTCCTGCTTTTTCAAGTGCTTCTCCAATTTCTGAAGAGGGCATACCTGGTGAAATGGTCAGCGTCAAGCTTTTGCTGTCTGCTTTTTTGGCTTTCGGTTTGGTTTCATCGGATGCTTCAGGTGTTTTTGTGCTATTTGACTCGAGCTGCTTTTGCAGCCGGTCGACTTCTGATTCCAATTCAGCGATTTTCGTTTTTTGCTGAGCGGCTTCTGATTGCGTCAGGACAGTGAATTTTTGTTGTTCAAGAGCGGTTTTCATCGCATCTGTGCCGGAATTTGGTTCATCTGCTGTTTGACTGTATATAAGGAGCGCAGCAGAAGCGGTAAGCAGTCCGGCCGCAAAGGCTCTAGTTGATTGTCTATTCATCCTACTGCTCCTCTTTATCTTGGTAAGGTTTTAATATATCTTGCACTTGCTGAAGGCTTAAAGATGATTGGCGGGCAATATTTGGCATATCTGTGCCTTGATAATATAAGGAGATCACTTGGTTTTTTATAATTTCATTGATCTGACCAGATTGTCCGCTGAAAGCTTTATAAGCTTTTTCGTTAGGAACAGTATCTGTAATCAATAATTCTTCCTCAATTACTTTCAGTTTTTTCTTTAATTGATAGGTTTCTTGAAGAAATTGCATCGACAATTCATCAACTTCTTTTTTTAATTGATGGGCAGGGTCTTTTTGGAACAACGAGATTATTAGCAGAATGACGCCTGCGCAAGCCAGTCCGATGATAAGTCCGTTCATATTCGTCACCTCATTCTATTCTCTACGTTTATTTATAGCATATTTTACAAGTTTCTACTATTCACTTCTTATATTCGTCAATAATTGACAAATGTCCTCGTTGTGAATCAATTGGCAGAATGATAGGATTAAAGTAGAAAAATGAAAATTCTGACTGTCTGTCTAATGGCTAATTCCTATTTGAGGTGAGAGTGTTGTTAACTGAAATTATTGAATTAAGAAATGAAGGAAAATCCTTTCAAAAAATCTCTGACCAATTAGGGGTATCTATTGGAAAAGTGCGTTACCAATGGAAGAAGTTTCAGACATCTAAACAAAAAGAACGCTCTTTCACTCCGGTTATTCAGTGCGAAGAGATTCCAGAGCGAATGAATCAGGTGAACCATGAAAATAATCTTTCAATTATTCTTACCTCTCCAGACCGCCTATTTTGTCAATGGTCCATTCAAGACTGGCTAATTGCTGCGATGAATAAAGCCGATGCCCCATTTATAAATCTCGAGGTTATTGATCTGCGTTTATATGATGTCACAGACATTCTATTTAACGGAGAGAACGCACACCATGTGTATCATTTTAAATTGCCGCGACAGATGAATAGATGGTCCATCAAAGGATTGAAACGAAACAGGTCTTATTTATGCGAGCTAGGGTTTATCACAGCTCAGCAATCGTTTTTTCCTCTCCTATGCTCACATCCTGTCCATACACCTTATGACCATCCATCACAACAAATTAGTGACCTTCCATTCATTCAAAGAGACCCAGGAAGTTCGAGACAGCCGCCATGGATCGAACATATCAGCACCTATACTTACTACGAACGCTATTTGGAGGAAGACCATGATTGATCATTCTGTACCCGTCATACTGAAGCCGTCTTTGCCATTTCGTATGTTCCAAACGCTCCCGCCGCATGAAAAAGATCATTATTTTTCAATGGTTCTAAACGAATATGTAAGTTTAATAGAAGCACTTGGGCAATTAACTGAAGGACAGAAAGTGGGAGTTGTGTTAAGTCCCTTGTTCTTAAAGTGGTTTCAAACTCAATCTTTTCAAAAAAAAGCGGATCAATATTTTTCACAGAATAGCAAGCCTAATCAAGAATCGAATCAATTATATAAAGAATGGAAACGGTGGAATGGATGTCTCATTGATGCCTTTCAGTTTTATATCGATCAGGGGAGATGCCTGGTGATTCCGCAGGCGATCAGCGATATCCCACTTACTGTCTTACAATCAGAGTTATCTGTGAAACTGCAGCTGAAAAAAACGATCGAAGCTTTTACATCATGTTTTTCCGCTCCTTGTGAAAGCATATGGCTGCCAAGAGGTGCATATACATCAGGGGTGGACTTATTATTTAAGGAATGCAAGCTTATATACATATATATTGAAGAAACAATGCTTCCTTTGAATGAGTTTGATGAGCCTGCTGTATTTCAAACCTATCATGGCATGAAGATCTACCCTTTCCAGCACGCAAACGCTTTTGAGAAACTTAAGTCTTTGAAAAAGAATCTTCCAATATTTATCCAGATACCAGAAGAACCAGCTGAATGGTATAGAACGCTTCCCGGCTTAGCAGAGAAGGGCAAGGAAGCTGCTGCAGGAGCTGCACAGCTTACTCATATCCCGTTTAGCTATATTGATATGAACCATTCCAGGCTGGTCACTGATTGTATGCTAGACCAAGTAACAGAATGGGTTGAAATGGAGAGGAAGATTGCCTATCTGAAAGACACGCTGCCAGCGAAAGAGCAGTTTTTAACAGATGCGCTGATTCAAGAGTGGATTCATTTCCTATATGCAGCCAATCAGCAGTTTCCCGATGAAGAGCGGATGAACTTTCATTCGGCCTTCTCCTATATTTACGAAGGGGTTATGGAAGACCTATGTGATTATGACTTTATTTCCATGAGAAATCAGCTTTTGATGGTCAATGACGCGGGTGAAGTGAGTAAAAAGGAGAAGGGAAGTCATATTTCTATGCAGCCAAAAGAAGGAATTCTTATGTTGTCCTGGGAATACCCTCCCCGCATCGTAGGCGGCTTATCGAGGCATGTCCACGATTTGGCTAAAGCCCTTGTGAATGCCGGTAAAAACGTTTATATCGTAACCGCTGCGCATGAAGGAGCACCAAGCTTTGAAAATGATGAAGGAGTATTTGTGTACCGCACCGGACCGCTTCACCCGGGGGAGCCTGACTTTATGAAGTGGGTAGCTGATTTAAATGCCTGCTTGCTAAGAAAAGCAGCCGAACTTATTGAAATGAAGAATATTCAGTTGCTGCATGCTCACGACTGGCTCGTCAGCCATGCGGCGATCACTTGCAAGGAATTATTTGATATTCCGCTTGTGACAACTATCCATGCGACAGAATACGGAAGGAATAATGGAATTTTCACTGATATTCAAAGACAAATCAGCTCGAAGGAAAAAGAGCTCATCCATTGTTCTGATTCACTGATTGTTTGCAGTCAGCATATGAAGGAAGAAGTTCAAGCTTATTACTTAGAAGAAGAGAAACCATTAACCGTCATTGCAAATGGAATTCTATTAAAAGAAGCGGAAGCTTATGAAAATAAGTCCTCCTATCATCTTAGAAAATATAAGCCATTTATTTTTTCCATCGGGCGAATGGTGAAGGAAAAAGGATTTCAAGTTTTAATCGAAGCGGCTCCGTCATTAATCGAAAAATATAACATTCAGATCGTAATTGCCGGAAAAGGACCATTATTAGACTTCTTTCGGGCGCAAGTAAAAGAGAAAGGTCTCGAACATTCGATTCATTTTATCGGATTTATATCAGATGGGGCCCGCTGGGAATTGTTTAAAGAGTGTGAAGCGGCCGTCTTTCCAAGTCTGTATGAACCATTCGGTATAGTTGCGCTAGAGGCCATGGCTACGAAAACGCCTGTTATTGCATCAGAAACCGGCGGCTTGAAATCATTTGTCATCCATGAAGATACCGGTCTATTGTGCATGCCTGGAGAGGCGGAGAGCTTAAAGCATCAACTAGAGCGGCTGATTCTAAGCAGCCAGTTAAAAGGCGAGCTTGGTTTAAATGGATATCTCATGGCCAAAAGCTTGTATAGCTGGGAACGCATTAGCGAACTTACTCAAAAAGTATATGACCAAACGATTCTAAATAAGAAAATGGAAGGTGTGCGCCAATGAAAGGAGTAATTTTAGCTGGCGGAAGAGGACGCCGTCTTAAACCCTTTACTAATTTCTTGCCTAAACCTATGATTCCGCTTATGGATCAACCGCTATTGGAATATACGCTGCGTTTGTTAAAGAATGAGGGAATTGATGATGTAACTTTAACTGTCTGTTATAAAAAAGAGAAAATCATTAACCACATCGGGGATGGATCGCAGTTCGATATGAACATCTCTTATATTGAAGAAACAAATCCTCTCGGAACGGCTGGGAGTCTGTTCTACCATTCCGAAGAGTTTCAGGATACGCTTGTCGTGATCAGCGGAGATGCTTTGACGAATATCTCTTTAAGGGATGCGTACCATTTCCATCGTGAAAAGCAAGCTCTCTTTACGATTGTCACTGTAGAAGTGCCGGATCCCGAGGGTCTTGGCATCTGTTTAACGAATCATGAAGGAAAATTAGTTTCCTTTTTAGAAAAACCGGCGAAAAATCAAATTTTCAGCAATAAAGTTAATACGGGCATTTATATTATTAACCCAGAACTTTTCCGCCGATATGATTTTTCTGGTGAAACTGATTTTGCTCATGATATTTTTCCTGCGCTTCTTAAAAATAACGAACGTGTATATGTTTATCATACGCATGCCTACTGGCAGGATATTGGCACTCCGCTGCAATACGCAATTGCTCAAAAGCGCTTAAAAAGTGGGATTGCCGGAATAAATACGATTTTTAAAGCTCCCTCCATTCCATTCCAGAACTTATCACCAGGCTATTTAGAACGCTTCAATTTCTCTCATATGTATGCCTCAGGGAGTGCAAATGTAAAAAAATCATAAAAAATTTATTGAATCCGATATTCACTAAAAAACAGACTAGCATTCGCTAAAAAAAAGTGATATTATAGAAAAGTCGTAATGAAGATACAATTGTATTGAGAGTTTGGAGGGAAAACAAATGCGCGTAAATATCACTTTAGCATGTACTGAAACTGGTGATCGTAACTATATTACTAAAAAGAACAAACGTAACAACCCGGATCGTCTTGAGCTTAAAAAATATTGCCCAAGATTGAAGAAAGTTACTTTGCACCGCGAAACAAAGTAAGCAGCAGGATTCTTTCCCTGCTGTTTTTTTGTACATAAAATATCTGAAAATTCACTGATCTTATCCTCTCTGAGCCCGTTATACGGAATAATTCAGAGTGTCATTAGGAGGATGTATGAAGAAAAAGCAAATTCGGGATCACATGAAACGTTTGCTTTCGGAGATAGATAAAAGGGACTTTGAACAGGAATCTTTTGAGATAGCGAATCAGCTTTTTGCTATGGAAGAATGGAGAGAAGCGGAAACAGTCGGTCTAACCGTTTCTAGCGATCTCGAAGTGGATACGTGGCAGATCATCAAGCAGGGATGGAAGGAAGGAAAGCGGATAACCGCACCTAAATGTTCACCTGCTGAAAAAAGTATGCAATTTTATGAAGTACCTTCTTTTTTAGCGCTGGAGCAAACCAATTTCGGATTATATGAACCTAAACCAGTGCCGAACTTGCTTGTAAATAAACAGGATATCGATTTATTGATTGTGCCGGGTCTGGCATTTACGAAACAAGGGTATCGGCTTGGGTTCGGTGGAGGATACTACGATCGCTACCTAGAACAATTCGAAGGCGAAGTTCTTTCTCTATGTTTTGACCGTCAATTGCGTGAAGACATACCCATAGAGCCTCATGATATTCCAGTAAAAAAGCTGGTCCTCTCAAATAAAGTCATCTGCTGCCGTTCATAAAAAAAGCAGGACTTTCATAATAAAAGCAGAAGAGAAATAGTAAGTGTTTATTTGGTGCTTTTTGGGATAAAGGGGTAGGAAGACTAAGAAAAGGCGGCGATTATTTGGGAAATCATGTGAATAGAGTAGCGTTAATCGGTACGGGAATGGTAGGGTCGAGTTATGCGTTCGCGATGCTCAATCACGGCGTAGCTGAAGAACTGGTTTTGATTGATATCAATAAAGAGAAGTCTGAAGGAGACGCGATGGATTTAAATCACGGACTTCCTTTTGCCCCATCTCCGACAAAAATCTGGTATGGCCAATATGAAGATTGCAAAAGTGCAGAAATTGTCGTTATATGTGCGGGGGCTAATCAGAAACCAGGTGAAACGAGACTTGATTTATTGGAAAAAAACGTCAGTATTTTTAAATCAATCGTTACAGATGTGATGAAAAGCGGGTTTGACGGTATAATCCTAGTCGCTACGAATCCGGTAGATATTTTAACCTATGCAACTTGGAAGTTTTCAGGACTGCCTAAAGAGCGGGTCATTGGTTCTGGCACGATTCTTGATTCAGCCAGATTCCGTTTCTTGTTAGGGGATTACTTTTCTATCGACACGCGTAATGTGCACGCGTATATCATCGGAGAGCACGGCGATACAGAGCTTCCGGTTTGGAGTCATGCGAATATTGGCGGCCGTACCGTCAGTGAATGGCTTGATTCATCATCTGGCAAAACGCAAAAGGACTTAGATGAGATTTTCGTTAATGTCCGCGACGCTGCTTACCATATTATTGAGCGCAAGGGAGCTACTTACTACGGAATTGCTATGGGGCTCTTGCGGGTAACCAAGGCTATTCTTCAGAATGAAAACAGCATTTTAACTATATCTGCCTGCTTAGATGGCGAATATGGCCATAGCGATGTGTATATAGGTGTACCAGCGGTCATTAATCGATCAGGGATTCACAAAATAGTCGAATTAGATTTAAATCAGGAAGAACAGGAGAAATTCAGCCATTCCGTTCAAGTGCTTAAAGAAACGATGCAGCCTGTGATGAAATAAGTGGAGAAGAAACCGTCTGTGTACGGTTTCTTTTTTGGGCTTTAACCCCATGAAACTTTACACGTTCATCCTCGTTTCTTATAGTTAAAGTAAGATATTAGAATGAAGGCAGTGATTGAATGAGCATACGGGAAGAATATTTGTTTTGGAGACTTGCCCATCTCTTCGTAGTGGAGCAGGATTATCACTTGGCTCGTCTATCCGATCACCGTGACGAGATCTGGCTTGAGAACTTTTCGAATAAATCCGCGCAAGTGGTAAGGATTGTCCGTAAAAACTTGGATTGGTCAAGCACGATTCAAAGGGATGTGGAAAGAGCTTCCGCAGCCGGAGAAAGAATTCGCAAGCAGGTGATTAAACGAAATCTAACGGTGTTGAATCTCTATGTGACCCCTCACGCACCTGTCGATCATAATGAACAGAATATCACGAGGCCTTTTTTCTTTCCGAAAGGAGAAAAAACAAAGGTAGAAAGTATTTTATTCTCACAAGAGGATATGGCAGAAGCGATTGAAAGGCTGCAGCAGCTCCTCGATATACCTGTGGAATTAAATGATCTAAATGCCCAGTTTGAAGAGGAAGCGGCCATCTATCAGCGGGCGGTATTGTCTTATGCGGTTAAGAAAAATGAAGAGGATCAACAGCTTTTTAACTTTTCAAAACCGTTTTTCACCTATCTGTTTATAACGGTGCAAATGGCGATCTTTCTTATGATGGAACTAAAGGGAGGCAGTACAAATTCCGAAAACTTAATTCGTTTTGGCGCTAAATTTAACCCTCTCATTTTAGAAGGTGAATGGTGGCGGCTGATCACTCCTATCTTTCTTCATATTGGATTTCTGCATTTATTAATGAATACAGCGGCTCTTTACTTATTAGGTGCAGCGGTAGAACGGATATTTGGACGGATGCGCTTTTTGTTTATCTACCTTTTTTCAGGATTTACAGGAGCTGTGGCCAGTTTTCTTTTAACACCTAATCTGTCGGCTGGAGCGAGCGGTGCGATTTTTGGCTGCTTCGGAGCTTTGCTTTATTTTGGAGCGGTATATCCGAAACAATTTTTTCGCTCGATGGGCATGAATGTGATTGTCGTGATCATTTTCAATTTAATATTTGGTTTTACCGTGCCTGGAATAGATAATGCGGGTCATATTGGCGGATTAATCGGCGGTTTTCTGGCAACAGGAATCGTTCACTTCCCGAAGAAATGGCGCTTGGGCAGGCAATTGATGTTTCTTTTAGGAACAGCAGCACTCACGATCGGCGCACTATGGATAGGGCTGAGTGATGGCCAGAGCCGGCTAGATGCGAATTCAGTTAATCTGCTTGCGCAGGAACATATTCAACAAAAAGAGTATGGGGAAGCGTATCAATTATTATCTGATTATGTCGACGGCGGAGGAGAAGGAACGGCAGAGACATATTTCTTCTTAGCCTATATCGAATTAGAGCGAAAACAGCTGGATCTTGCCGAAGAGCATTTGCAAAAAGCGACCGTGCTTCGTCAAGACTTTCATGAAGCCTATTTCAATTTATCATTAATTTATTACGAAAGAGGAGATAAAACGAGAGCATTGGAACTTGCCAAAGATGCTCAGCGTTATAAACCTGATGAACAGGCCTATCAAGATTTTATTGCAGAATTAGAGCGATAATTGCTATCTCTTGTCGTTTAAATGTTAATATTTTATACTTGAGGGACTCGAATGATAGAAAGCCGGTGGGACAGTGAAAAATATGTACGATGTTCAACAGCTTTTAAAAAGGTTTGGCGTATACGTTTATGTTGGTGAACGACAAGCTGATTTGGAGCAAATGGCAGCTGAATTGAAAGACTTGTACGAATTTAAATTAGTGGATATAAAAGAATATCAAACTGCGCTTCTTTTAATCCGGCATGAAATTCAAAAAGAAAAAGATAAACGACAGAATAAAGGTGAGAAATATGTCTGAAAAATGGCTAGTGGCTGTCGATCTTGGCGGCACAACGACAAAAATTGCATTTGTAAATGATTATGGCGAAATCATAAAAAAGTGGGAAATCGTAACGGATAAATCTGAAAGCGGCAAGAAAATCGTCTTAAATATTGCGAAGTCGATCGATGAAAAGCTGGATGAAATGCATGTCTCTAAACAGCAGCTTGCAGGAATTGGGATGGGAGCACCAGGCCCTGTCGATGTCGAAAAAGGCATTATTTACGAAGCGGTTAATCTTGGCTGGGAAAACAATTATCCGCTAAAAAATATCTTAGAAGTGGAAACGGGGCTATCTGCAGTCATTGATAACGATGCGAATTGTGCAGCGTTAGGCGAGATGTGGAAAGGCGCCGGAAACGGGGCGAAAGATTTAGTTTGTGTGACGCTCGGCACGGGTGTAGGCGGCGGTGTGATTGCGAATGGAGACATTGTTCACGGTACGCATGGGGCAGCTGGTGAGATCGGTCATATTACAGTCGTACCTGAACATGGATTTCAGTGCAACTGCGGCAAGCAAGGCTGTTTAGAAACGGTGGCTTCTGCTACGGGAGTAGTCAACCTTGCTGTGAAAGAACTAGAACAGTCAAATATGGCTTCCGTATTAAGAGGGCAGGATGCCTTCTCTGCGAAAATGGTCTTTGATGCAGCGAGGGAAGGGGATGAGCTAGCTGCGATGACAGTTGATCGTCTCGCTTTCTATCTCGGTTTAGCTTTAGCCAATCTAGGCAATGCCTTAAACCCAGATAAGATTGTCATTGGCGGCGGCGTATCAAAAGCTGGTGATGTATTATTAATCCCGGTTCAGAAGTACTTTCAA
The DNA here is from genome assembly GCF_016908875.1 of Bacillus ectoiniformans. Lineage (GTDB taxonomy): Bacteria > Bacillota > Bacilli > Bacillales > Domibacillaceae > Bacillus_BX > Bacillus_BX ectoiniformans. The sequence goes on from NZ_JAFBES010000013.1 coordinate 86,328, forward strand.
AAATTTGCGTTCAACTCTGTTAAGCATTCCACCCTTCTTGATCTTGCGGTGCTTGAAAATGATGCAGGGGTCATTGGGGCAGCTTGGCTTGTTAAGCACAAATTGGCGTAACAATTATATACGGATTAAATAGATCCCTTGTCTATCGCAGGGGATTTTTTATGTGGGTTTTATGAAGAAAGGTGAAACCTTTTCACAGGTTAAAACGTATAATTAAGCATTGATTCATTGAACAGTCAGACTATTATTCTACAAAACCTCTGTTAGTTCCTGATTGCTTTTTTGTAAAAAAAGTATTAAGATTATCTATGATGTTTAGGAATAACCTTGACAAATCAATGAATCTAATGAATATTACAGACGATGTTACAGTTGTAACAAGGAGGTTTTTTAATGAAGGGAACGCTAAACAACAAACTTTCTTTACTTGTTGTTGCCGTTTTGTTCTTATGGATTAAAACGTACATCATTTATAAAACGAGCTTTAGTATTGATATTGAAAATGGACTGCAGGAGTTTATCTTGTTTATCAATCCATTGAGCTTTATTATGCTCATCTTAGGATTAAGTTTCTTCTTAAAAAGCGAGAAAGCAAGAAATCGTTATTTGTTAATAACTAGTTTCTTTTTAACGTTCATTTTATATGCCAATATGGTGTTTTACCGCTTTTTTAATGACTTCATCACACTCCCGCTTTTGTTCCAAACAAGCAACTTTGCAGATCTAGGAAGCAGTGTCAATGAAGAGTTTCATTTAACAGATATCCTTTACTTTATGGATATCATTATTCTAGCTGTTCTATTAAAGTTTAAACCTAAATTCTTGGCCTTCCGCCATTTATCTAAGATGAACCGCCGAGCATACTTTTTGTCAGCGGCTGCGATGGTCTTTTTAAATCTTGGCCTTTCGGAAGTTGAGCGTCCGGAGCTTTTAACAAGAACATTTGACCGTGAAATGCTTGTGAAAAATATCGGCACATATAATTACCATATCTATGATCTGGTTCTTCAATCGAAATCTTCTGCTCAGCGGGCGATGGCTGATGGAAGTGAGCTTGTTGATATCGAGAACTACTCGGATGCGAAGTACGCGAAGCCAAAAGATGATATGTTCGGTATTGCCAAAGGCAAGAACGTTATTTTAGTCAGTGTAGAATCGACGCAGGAATTCGTCATGAATAATAAAGTAAATGGACAGGAAATTACTCCGTTTATGAATCAGTTCGCTAAAGAAAGCTTGTACTTTAATAATTTCTATCACCAAACAGGTCAGGGGAAAACGTCTGACAGTGAATTTTTAGTTGAAAATTCCCTCTACCCATTAAGCCGCGGTGCCGTCTTCTTCACCCATTCAGGGAATGAATACCAATCCATGGCAGAGAAATTGAGTGAAAATGGCTATTTTACAAATGCGATGCATGCAAACAATAAAAGCTTCTGGAATCGGGATATTATGTACAAGTCCCTTGGCTACGAGCGATTCTATGAAGTTAATGATTATGATGTCAATGAAGAAAACAGTGTCAACTGGGGAATGAAAGATGTACCGTTCTTTGAACAGTCGGCTGAACATATGAAAGAAATGAAAAAACCTTTCTATTCTAAGCTCATTACATTAACGAATCATCACCCGTTTAACTATGATGAAGAAGACAAATTTATTGATGAATTTACGTCGAATAGCGGAACGCTAAACCGTTATTTTGTTACTGTCCGATACACTGATGAAGCACTGAAAAACTTTGTAGCCAAGCTGAAAGAGTCTGGCATTTATGATGACTCTATCATTGTGCTCTATGGTGATCACTATGGCATCTCTGAAAACCATAACGAAGCAATGTCTCAATATCTGGGTAAAGAAGTAACTCCATTCGTCTCTACGCAGCTTCAAAAAGTACCATTCATGATTCATATTCCTGGTGTTGAAGGAAGAGTCATTGATAAAGTTGGCGGTCAAATTGACATGCGTCCAACTCTGCTTCACTTGTTAGGAATTAATACGAAGGATGACTTGCAGCTTGGGCAAGATTTGCTGTCAGATCAACACGAAGAGCTGACGGTATTCCGTGACGGCCGTTTCGTAACAAAAGATTATGTATATGCTGATAATAAATGCTGGGATAAGAAAACAGAACAGCCGACAGAAAAGAGCTATTGTGCTCCGTACATCGAAAAATCTGCCACTGAACTGAGTTATTCCGACCGTATCATCTACGGAGATTTACTTCGTTTCTATGATCCGGATTCAGCTAAGAGAAAAGAATAACAGAAAAAAGTCTGCCTTGTTAGGCAGGCTTTTTTCTGTAGATAGAAGAAGGATCACATTTCTTAAATAAGGCAAACTTCCGCGGCATACATTCAATAAAAGAGTATTTTTAGAGGGGGATCTCTATGCCGCATTCATTAAATCGTCCTTATGATTTTCAAACCTTATTAAATGATTTGCATGAATTGAATAGTTATCCATTTATTGAAATCGTTGAAATTGCTAGAAGTGTAGAAGGAAGGCCGATATGGGAGGTGTCCCTTGGCAATGGACCACGCAAAGTGCATATGAATGGGTCTTTCCATGCGAATGAGTGGATCACTTCAGCAGCAGTTATGGCATTTATAAAGGAATATGCAAAAGCTATTGCTTGCAATCGGTTAATAGGTGGGGTGTCTGCTCAGCAATTGTTTGCAGCGAATTCATTATCCATTGTGCCAATGGTGAATCCTGATGGGGTGGAATTAGTCATAAATGGGCCAGCCAAGAATAGAAGAAATGAATTATTGGAGTTAAACGAAGGTTCAGAGGATTTTAGCCAGTGGAAAGCTAATATCCGCGGAGTGGATCTGAATAATCAATATCCAGCCAATTGGGAAATTGAAAAACAGCGGAAAGAGCCTAAAAGCCCGGCTCCTCGAGATTACCCGGGAGATCAACCGCTAAGTGAGCCAGAAGCAATTGCCATGGCTCAATTGCAGGAGCAGAAGCGTTTTGACCGTCTGTTGGCCTTTCATACGCAGGGAGCCGAGTTTTATTGGGGATATGAAGGGCAGGAGCCAGAAGAAGCTTCAAGGCTTGCAGAGGCATTTGAGCGGGCCAGCGGCTATCAGTCAGTTCGCTACATCGATAGTCACGCCGGCTATAAGGACTGGTATATCAATGAGTTTAAAGGTGCTGGCTTTACAGTTGAACTTGGCATCGGCTGCAATCCGCTGCCGCTGTCTCAATTTCATGAAGTTTGTCTGGCAGCGAACAAGATCTGCATAGAGGCATTAAAAGAATAAAAAAAATCCTCGCTTGCTTTAAGCGAGGACTTTCTTTATTAATGACCGCCTGGAATACCGTGGTGAATGAAGGTCATGATTGTGAACCAGCCGATGACTCCAGCTGTTCCAAGTCCAAATACAATCCCTAAAAGATTTTTGCTTTTAATAGCAGACAGCGTACTGAAAATCGCAAGAATTGCAACAAGACCAAAAATGATCACTAATCCGTTCATAGTCAAACCCCTTTCTTCATTGACTCAATAACCATAGAAGTAACCTAGAGCTATGTAAAAATCAGTACATATTCATCATTATTTTATAGTTTTTTTTTCCGTTTGTCGAGTTGAAAAATCATTGTTCTTTAAAAAGACACGATTCACTGATACGATAGGAATATGAAAATAGGAAAGGTGTGCGATGTAATGAATTGGACTCAATTGCCATTAGGGCCTCTGCAAACGAATTGCTACGTATTATCGAATAAGGAAAATGAATGTATTATTTTTGATCCGGGTGCAGAAGGAGATAAGCTTGTGCAGTGGCTGAAAGCGAATAAGCTGACCCCGCTGGCAGTATTATTAACCCACGCTCATTTCGATCATATAGGCGCTGTGGACGCCGTTAGAGATGCTTACGATGCGCCGGTCTATTTACATAAAAAAGAGAGGAATTGGCTGAAAGATCCGGCTATGAATGGCTCTCAGTTCTTTAAAATGGGGAAAATCAGCGGCAGAGGAGCAGATCATCTTTTAGAAGATGAGACAGAACTAACGATTGGCAGCTTTACATTCAAGCTGTTCCATACACCTGGTCATTCACCTGGGAGTATATCATTTTACTTTGAAGAAGGAGGAGCTGTGTTCGCAGGAGATACCTTATTTATGGGAAGTATAGGCCGGACCGATCTTAAAGGTGGAAATCATGAGCTGTTAATCAAGAGCATTCATGACCATTTGCTATCTCTTCCTGAAGAAACGGTGGTTCTTCCTGGCCATGGCCCTGCTACATCTATAGGTCAAGAGATGGATCATAATCCATTTTTAAATGGATTCGCATAATATGAAATAAAAAACCCTTCTCACATGAGAAGGGTTTTTTCATAGTGTTGAAAAACACCTTAGGCAATAGACAAAATCTAAAATTAAGATTAAAATCCTTCTCATCAACTAACATGAGAGGGATTTCCTATG
>NZ_JAFBES010000014.1 GCF_016908875.1 Bacillus ectoiniformans
AGGGAAACCCTTTCAGCGGGCCTTTAAGGCCGAGGCCGGTAAGAGAGGCTTTCAGCCGCAGAGCAAACCACCAGTTCACACTGGTGGTTTTGATTGTTTTAGGTGAAGGTTTATTGGTACATAAAATTTGATGGGAGACTGCATATATAAAGAAACAGTCTTTTTTGATTTACGAATGTTTTCACGTAAAAAGTTTTATTTCATACAATGAAAAAGTGAGGGAGAGGAATAAGAGGATGGTGAAGAACATGCTTACAGGGCTTCAAGCAGCTGTACTAGGTGGAGATGCCCGCCAGCTTGAGATTATTCGAAAGCTGACGGAATTAGATGCCAAAATTTACTTGGCGGGATTTGATCAATTAGAACAAAGCTTTACAGGTGCGGTCAAAGAAACGTTAGAAGATGTCCCTTTTGAACAATTAGATGCCATCATCCTTCCGGTTGCAGGTTTGCAGGCAACGGGGGAGATTGAAACGATTTTTTCTGATAAAAATTTGCGTCTTACAGAAGATATGCTGAAAAGAACTCCGCCCAATTGCAAAATTTTTACTGGCATTAGTCCGGCGCTTCTGAGCAATCTTGCAGAAAAAGCAGGACGGCAATTAATCAAATTATTTGACCGTGATGATGTCGCTATTTATAACTCTATTCCAACGGCAGAAGGCACTGTCATGATGGCCATTCAGCACACCGATATTACCATTCACGGCTCAGAAGTAGTTGTGCTCGGCATGGGCCGAGTTGGGATTAGTGTAGCAAGAATTTTTAAAAGCTTAGGGGCAGAAGTGAAACTCGGAGCGAGAAGAAGCGAACATTTAGCCAGAGCGATTGAAATGGGTCTCACGCCGTTTCAAATTGGGCGGCTTGAAAATGAAGTAAAAACAGCAGATATTATCATTAATACCATTCCCCATCAAGTGGTTACAGCATCCGCTATAGCCAGTATGCAAGCCCATGCTCTTATTATTGATTTAGCTTCCAAACCTGGCGGAACAGACTTTCGCTTTGCTGAAAAAAGAGGAATTAAGGCTATATTAGCTCTTGGACTCCCGGGTCTTGTGGCCCCAAAAACAGCGGGGCAGATCCTAGCTAAAGTGCTGGTAGATTTATTGAAAGAAGATGCTTGATGACGAAAGGGGAAATCGAAATCATGGCTTTAAAAGGAAAAAGAATTGGCTTTGGCATCACAGGTTCTCATTGCACCTACAGTGAAATCTATCCTCAAATTCAAAAGTTGATTGCTCTTGGCGCGGAGGTTGTGCCGGTAGTCACTCACACTGTAAACAATACAGCTACAAGGTTTGGGGAAGCAGGAGAATGGGTGGAGAAAATTGAGAAATTGACAGGGAAGAAAGCGGTCAGTACAATTGTTGATGCCGAACCGCTCGGACCTAAATATCCGCTCGACTGTATGGTCATTGCGCCGATTACTGGAAATTCACTGAGTAAATTTGCGAATGCGATGACGGATTCTGCCGTATTGATGGCTGCAAAAGCTACCATTAGAAATCATCGGCCGGTTGTATTAGGTATATCAACAAATGATGCACTTGGGTTAAATGGAACCAATATTATGCGGCTAATGTCAGTAAAGGATATCTTTTTTATTCCGTTTGGCCAAGACGATCCAGTGAATAAGCCTAACTCCATGGTTGCCAGAATGGAAAGCTTAACTGATACAGTAGAAAGTGCATTAAAAGGCGAGCAAGTGCAGCCTGTCATTATTGAAAGGTTTCGCGACGGTTCCTGACCGTCCGAACCCTTCTTCTTTTTTCAATAGATCGACAAATTATTATTCTTTTCACACTTTATTGTGTTAAAATAATAGCTATCAAAAAGTATCGTTATACTTTTTTCACTAGTCTATATTAATAGAGACCAAATTACATACGCAGAAATTATAATCAGCCAAAGATTGTGGAAGGGGAAGATGAAAATGAGTAACAAAGGATTTCATATTGCAGTAGTAGGTGCAACGGGAGCAGTTGGACAGCAAATGCTTGAAACACTAGAAAAAAGAGATTTTCCAATTGGAAAGCTTACTTTGCTTTCATCTGCTAGATCAGCAGGTAAAGTGATTGCATATAAAGGTGAAGATGTAACTGTTCAAGAAGCGAAGCCAGAGAGCTTTGAGGGTGTGGATATTGCATTGTTCAGCGCAGGGGGAAGCATTTCTAAAGCACTGGCGCCTGAGGCAGCTAAACGCGGAGCAATTGTTATTGACAATACAAGCGCTTACCGTATGGACCCTGAAGTGCCGCTTGTTGTTCCTGAGGTAAATAAAGAAGATCTTCGTTTGCATAAGGGCATTATTGCTAATCCCAATTGCTCTACGATCCAAATGGTGGCTGCACTTGAGCCGCTTCGTGCAGCATATGGCCTGAAAAAAGTGCTTGTATCAACGTATCAAGCTGTTTCTGGAGCGGGTGCAAAAGCCATTGAAGAGTTAAATGAGCAAACGAAAGCGCTTGTAAATGGCGAAGATTATGAGCCTCAGATCCTGCCAGTAAGCAGCGATAAAAAACATTACCAAATCGCTTTTAATGCCATTCCTCAAATCGATAAATTTGAAGAAAATGGCTTTACATTTGAAGAAATGAAAATGATCAACGAAACGAAAAAAATTATGCATATGCCAGAGCTTCATGTAGCAGCGACTTGTGTGCGCCTTCCGGTAGCCACAGGCCATTCTGAATCCGTTTATTTTGAAGTGGAAGAATCAAATGTGACAGTAGCAGACGTACATGAAAAGTTAAGCTCTGCACCAGGTGTTGTTCTAGAAGACAACCCTGCGGAACAAATCTATCCTATGCCGGCCAATTGCGTGGGCAAGAACGATGTATTTGTCGGCCGAGTGCGCAAAGACTTAGATGAAGATAAAGGGTTCCATATGTGGGTAGTATCTGATAATTTATTAAAAGGTGCTGCATGGAACTCCGTGCAAATCGCAGAAACACTGATTGAAATGGGTCTAGTTCAAGAGAAATAAGCCATTCATCGGCTTATAAGTATACGAATCCAGAGGTGTATAGATTGAAAATTATTGTCCAGAAATTCGGAGGAACATCGGTTCGCGATGAAGAATCACGATTAAACGCCAAACGTCATATTGATCAAGCGGTTAAAGAAGGGTTCAAAGTAGTAGTCGTCGTTTCTGCCATGGGACGCAAAGGGGAGCCTTATGCGACTGACACGCTGTTATCTCTGGTAGGTGGGTCAAAGACACAAATTGGTTCTCGGGAACAAGATATGCTTCTTTCATGCGGAGAAGTGATTTCTAGCATTGTATTTACTAATATGCTTGTAGACAGCGGATATTCTGCTTGTGCCCTTACAGGAGCTCAGGCGGGATTCGTTACAAATGATGACCATACAAACGCCAAAATAGTCGAAATGAAATGCACCCGTCTATTAAAGGAACTTGAATCTCACGATGTCGTCGTAGTGGCAGGCTTTCAAGGGGCAAGTAAAAAGGGTGATACAACCACCATCGGCCGCGGAGGAAGTGATACTTCTGCCGCTGCACTTGGAGCTGCACTCGGAGCAGAGTGGATTGATATTTTCACAGATGTGAATGGTATTATGACAGCTGATCCTAGGGTAGCAGAAAAAGCTAGACCTCTGCCTGTGGTGACCTACAATGAAGTCTGCAATATGGCCTATCAAGGGGCAAAGGTTATTCACCCTCGCGCTGTGGAAATAGCTATGCAGGCGAAAGTGCCGATTCGCATTCGTTCGACTTATACAGACGAGATCGGAACATTAGTCACTTCTATTTCAAAGCATAGCCAAGGTTCAGATATCCATGAGCGGCTCGTAACAGGAATCGCGCATGTGGCGGATGTCGCACAAATAAAAGTGCAAGCCAAAAAAGATCAGTTTAACCTGCAGGCTGAAGTGTTCAAAGCGATGGCAAATGAAAAAATCAGCGTTGATTTTATCAATATTTCTCCTACAGGAGTCGTTTACACCGTAGCTGGCAATATGGCAGATCGTGCGGTGTCAGTACTGTCTGATATGGGATACGAACCTTCGCTTGAAACAGATTGTGCGAAAGTATCAGTAGTCGGTGCAGGTATGACCGGCGTACCTGGTGTCACGTCAAAAATTGTGACAGCCTTATCAGATAAAGGTGTTCGAATTCTTCAGTCTGCAGACAGTCATACGACGATCTGGGTGCTGGTGAAGAATGAGGAGCTGTCGAAAGCTGTAAATGCGCTGCATGATGCGTTTGAGCTGCATGAAGACCATAATGAACAAGAAGCAAAAAGATAAATAAGGCCAGTTGAAAGAGGAGGAATTGGAATGATTTCTTTCGGGCGTGTGTCAACTGCAATGGTGACACCTTTTGATTCCAAAGGAAATATAGATTTTGAAAAAACCACACAGCTAGTTGACTATTTAATCAACAATGGCACAGATTCTTTAGTTGTTGCCGGAACTACTGGTGAGTCCCCAACATTAACTTCAGAAGAAAAAATTGCTTTATTTCGCCGTGTAGTCAAAGCTGCGAATGGACGAGTACCCATAGTAGCAGGAACAGGAAGCAACAATACACATGCCTCAATCGAACTGACGAAAAAGGCTGAAGAAGCAGGCGTCGATGCGATCATGCTAGTTGCTCCTTACTATAATAAACCGAACCAAGAAGGTTTGTACCAGCATTTTAAAGCGATTGCTGAAGCGACTAAACTCCCGGTAATGATCTATAACATTCCGGGCCGTTCAAGTGTGAACATCACACCTGAAACAACCATCAAGCTGTCCCAAATCTCTAATATTGTGGCAACGAAGGAAGCGAGCGGCAACCTTGATGCGATTACAGAGATTATTGCAGGTACGGATGATGACTTCCAAGTGTACAGCGGTGATGATGGATTAGCGTTGCCAATCTTGTCTGTTGGCGGAAATGGCGTCGTATCTGTCGCTTCCCACGTAGCAGGAAACGAATTGCAAGAAATGGTAACTGCCTTCCTAAACGGCAATTATCAGGAGGCAGCAAAACTTCATCAGCAGCTTCTTCCGTTGATCAGAGGTCTGTTTGCTGCGCCAAGTCCGGTGCCAGTGAAAGCAGCGCTGCAAATGAAAGGTATAGATGCAGGTCCTGTAAGGCTTCCGCTTGTGCCTTTGTCAGAAGAAGAGCGTGCCGCATTGCTGAAACTTTTGTAAATGCTTAAAAAAGCTGGGAGAACGTCTCTCAGCTTTTTTCTATGGAGTGGTTTTTTTGGGGGGAAAAGAACTTTCACCCAGTGAAGTCAAAACGCCTTTATGACGAAAGCCTATTTGCCAGTCGCTCCTGAACGAACGACTTTTGCTTTTCGCTTTTGTCTAGCAAAACGGGCTAGGAGCTCGGGTCAAAAGATCAGCCCCCATAAAGGCAAAGAGCGCCTTTTTGGTGTCTGCCTATTTGCCAGTCGCTCCTGGGCGAGCCCGTTTTGCTTTTCGTTGATGTCTAGCAAAAGCCGTTAGGTGCTTGGGTCAAAAGATCTTTTCCCCTAAAGGCAAAAAGCGCCTTGAGAGGAAAAGCCTATTTGCCCTTCACACCTGGACGAACGGCTTTTGCTTTTCGTTGTGTCCAGCAAATCCCGCTAGGAGCTCGGGTCAAAAGATCAAATAACCTAAAGGCACAAAACGCCTTTTGGTTATTTGCCTATTTGCCTTTCGCTCCTGAACAGCGTGATTTGCTTTTCATTGTGGATTTACTTTCCTTCTTCCATTATAATAAAAATAATGTATGGATCGGGGCTTGTTGTTAATATAGGAGGAAAAAGACATTGAGTAAGAGAAAAAATGAATTAATAAAAGTAATTCCGCTCGGCGGGGTTGGAGAAATCGGAAAGAACATGACAGTGATTGAAGTGGATGATGAGATCTTCGTCATCGATACGGGTTTAATGTTCCCGGAAAACGAGATGCTGGGAATTGATATCGTTATTCCGGACATTTCCTATTTAATTGAAAATAAAGACCGTGTGAAAGGAATCTTTTTAACTCATGGCCATGAAGATGCGATCGGATCTTTAGGGTATGTGATTCAAAAAGTGAAAGCACCGGTATATGGCACGAAATTGACGTTGGCGTTAATTAAAATGCGTCTTCGTGAAGAGAATGTAAAAGAAGAAGTAAAATATTACACGGTTCATTCGGATTCCCGTTTGCGCTTCGGTTCTGTAGACGTAACATTTTTCAGAACGACACACAGCATTCCAGATTCAGTAGGAGTTGCCATTCATACATCTGAAGGAGCGATTGTACATACGGGCGAGTTCAAGTTTGATCAGTCGGCAAAAGGAATGTATACACCTGATATCGGGAAGATGGCTCAGCTTGGGCAAAATGGTGTGTTTATGCTGTTATCTGATTCAACTGAAGCGGAGCGTCCTGGACATACGACATCTGAAGAAGTGATTGCGAATCAGTTATCAGATGCCTTTCATTCTTCAAAAGGGCGTATAATTGTTGCGTCATTTGCATCTAACTTAATAAGAATCCAGCAAGTATTTGATGCGGCTTACCGCAATGGCCGAAAAGTGGCTGTAGGCGGAAAAAGAATGCAGCGTGTCAATGATATCGCCATTAAACTAGGATACTTGACAGTGGAAGAGGGCGTGCTCGTCAGCCTTCAGGAAATTGCTGAGTACCCAGATCATGAAGTGGTCATCTTAACAACAGGCGTTCAAGGAGAGCCAATCGAAGCTCTTCAAAAAATGGCGAAAGGCGCCAACAAATTAGTGAAAATTAAAAAAGGTGACACAGTACTGATAACTGCTACGCCTTCACCTGGATTAGAAGTACTTATGGGTAAAACCGTTGACTTATTATATCGTGCCGGTGCGAATGTATTAACAGGAAACCGTAAAGTCCATGTGTCTGGCCACGGTTTTCAAGAGGATCTTAAGTTTATGCTTAACTTAATGAAGCCTCGATTCTTTATTCCTATTCAAGGGGAATACCGGATGCTGAAAGCGCATGCCAAGCTTGCTGCTCAAACGGGTGTAGCGGAAGAAAACATTTTTATTCCCGAAAAAGGCGATGTGATCGAGTATAAAGGCGATAAAATGCGGGTAAGTTCGAAAGTAACGGCCGGCAATGTGTTAATTGATGGAATCGGTGTAGGGGATGTAGGAAACATCGTCTTAAGAGACCGTAAGCTTTTGTCGCAGGATGGAATTTTTATCGTTGTGATCACTTTAAGTAAAAAAGAACGCAAAATTGTCACTGGACCGGAAATTATTTCACGAGGTTTTGTGTACGTAAGAGAATCTGAGAAGTTAATGGACGAGTCCACTAAGCTGATCACCTCTATTATTGAAAAAAATATGGCGAGAGAAACGTTTGAATGGTCAAGCATTAAACAAGATGTTAGAGATCAATTGAATTCTTTCTTGCATGAAAAAACGAAGAGACGCCCAATGATCCTTCCAATCATTATGGAAGTATAATTCAACTTTTAAGAGCAAACCTGCTTACACACAGGTTTGCTCTTTTTGTGTTCGATAAGCATTTGAATAAATAAGAAGGGATTGCAGAGAATATATATATTCTTTGCTTGAAAGGAGAAGATATTATGGAATATGGAAAAGAACATACAGAAGATGATCCGAGTCAGGACACTAAGCCAGAATCTTCACTCATGGAAAAAATTCAGCAGTTGGGACAGACCAATGTTCCGCAGCTGTCAAAAGACACTTCCATTCATTGTCTAACAATTATCGGGCAAATCGAGGGGCATCTGCAGCTTCCTCCGCAAAATAAAACTACTAAGTATGAACACGTCATTCCGCAGATAGTAGCTATTGAACAGAACTCAGATATTGAAGGGCTGCTCATCGTTCTTAATACGGTAGGCGGTGATGTAGAAGCAGGGCTCGCTATCTCTGAAATGCTGGCATCTTTATCAAAGCCGACCGTCTCAATCGTGCTTGGGGGAGGCCACTCAATTGGCGTGCCTATTGCAGTTTCTTGTGATTATGCATTTATCGCAGAAACAGCCACGATGACGATCCATCCTATTCGATTAACCGGTCTTGTCATTGGTGTTCCTCAAAGCTTTGAATACCTGGATAAAATGCAAGAGAGAGTAGTTAATTTCGTGACGAAACACTCATCTATTGATGAGGAAACATTTAAAGAGCTAATGTTTGCAAAAGGTAATCTGACGAGGGATATTGGCACGAATGTGGTCGGAACGGATGCTGTTGCCTGTGGGCTGATCAACGAAGTAGGGGGAATCGGCAGTGCAATGAAGAAACTGAACGAATTAATTGCTGCCAAAAAAGAAAGCGAGAATTTAATTCAATGATTCTGTACACGATGATGCCTAATGAGCAAATCTTTCCCCAAGAATCAGTTAGTGAAACAGAAATGGTGGTTTATAAGAATGTACCCCTATATGTACAGCGGAATGAAAACAGCTGCACAATCGTGAGAATAGCCAGCACTAATCCGTCCGATTATTTAGATAAATCGCTCTCTCCCGGTCAAGAGATTTCTCTTAAACAGTATTAGATGGATGCGAACAAATATGCTATAATAAAGAAGGCAGCCCGAACGGCTGCTTTCTTTATTATTGAGGTTATTCTACAAATTATAGGTGGTATAAATGGCAAAGAAAAAGGGGAAAACATCAAACCGAAATACGAAAAAAACATCACAAGTGAAAGAAACAGTCAGGTTTGAGCTCATTGGCATTGTCATGATTGCGCTCAGCTTGATTGGGATTATCAAATTAGGTGCCGTCGGAAAAGCCTTTGTTTACTTTTTTCGTTTTTTCTTTGGAGAATGGTATATGGTTGGATTTATCGGTGCGATGATTTACGCAGGATACATAATGGTGAAACGAACCAAACCAATGATCTTCCGAAGAAAGCTGATTGGCTTATATTTTATGACAGCGAGCATGCTTCTTTTAAGCCACGTTAAGTTATTTGAGCTTTTGTCAGACAACGGCGGATTTGACCGTCCAAGCGTTCTGATGAATACGTGGGAGCTTTATTGGATGGAGGTTAAAGGAGAAGCAGGAAGCGGAAGTGATCTTGGCGGAGGGATGCTTGGAGCGGCTCTCTTTGCTGTATCGTACTTTTTGTTTGATACATTAGGTACAAGGATATTGAGTGTGGTTCTCATATTAATCGGCCTGATCCTGATTACGGGCAAGTCGTTTGGAGAGCTGTTTGGCCGTTTTTTCACAGTGCTCGGAGGCGGACTAAACAATCAGTGGCAAGCGTTTCGCCAGGATATGAAAGATTGGAAGACTGAGAGGAAAGACCGTCAAAGCAAAAAAGAACCAAAAGAAAAAGAACTAACGCAAGATCGCTCGCGGAAATCCTCAGCTAAACAGCCCGCTCTGATTGAAGAGTCTGACTACGAAGCACCGGAACCTATTATTTCAAGCTTCGCAGAAAGAGCTTATACAGAGGAGCCTGCAGCTGATAAAGAACCTCCGCTTAAGGCTGAAAAGCAGAAGGAAAATAGTGAATCATCGGATGACAAAGAAGTTGTTCCGCCGATCACATTCACAGAAGTTGAAAATAAAGATTATAAGCTTCCGCCTATTAAGCTATTAAAAAGACCTAAACAAGCGGACCAAAGCAGTGAATATCAGCAAATTCATGCAAATGCAGCTAAATTAGAAAGAACCTTTTTGAGTTTTGGCGTGAAGGCAAAAGTAACACAAGTTCATTTAGGACCAGCGGTGACGAAATATGAAGTTCATCCAGATGTTGGGGTGAAGGTTAGCAAAATTGTGAGTTTAAGTGATGACCTTGCTTTGGCCTTGGCAGCAAAGGATATCAGAATGGAAGCGCCTATCCCTGGAAAGTCAGCGATTGGCATTGAAGTGCCTAATTCAGAGGTGGCGATGGTATCCCTTCGTGAAGTAGTGGAATCGAATGCTAATGAAAAGCCTAATTCGAAGCTGTTAATTGCATTTGGGCGGGATATTACAGGTGAAGCTGTTTCGGCCGAACTGAATAAAATGCCTCATTTACTTGTAGCCGGGGCGACAGGAAGCGGAAAAAGTGTGTGCATTAACGGGATCATCACCAGTATTTTAATGAGAGCTAAGCCACATGAAGTCAAACTCATGATGATCGACCCGAAAATGGTGGAACTGAACGTCTACAATGGCATCCCTCATTTGCTTGCACCTGTTGTTACAGATGCCAAAAAAGCATCACAAGCATTAAAGAAAGTAGTCAGTGAAATGGAAAGACGTTATGACCTTTTCTCTCACAGCGGAACAAGGAACATCGAAGGCTATAATGAACATGTAAAGCGTCATAACAATGAAACAGGAGAAAAGCAGCCCCTGCTGCCTTATATCGTTGTGATCGTCGATGAGTTAGCGGATTTAATGATGGTTGCTTCAAACGATGTAGAAGATTCTATTACACGTCTCGCACAAATGGCTCGTGCGGCAGGTATCCATTTAATCATAGCTACGCAAAGACCTTCTGTTGATGTAATCACTGGTGTCATTAAAGCGAATATTCCTTCCCGAATTGCCTTTGCCGTCTCATCCATGACAGACTCAAGAACAATCCTTGATATGGGAGGAGCCGAAAAGCTATTGGGACGCGGGGATATGCTGTTTTTCCCAGTCGGAGCAACGAAGCCCGTCCGAGTCCAAGGCGCCTTTTTATCAGATGAGGAAGTGGAAGAAATCGTTGATTACGTCATTTCCCAGCAAAAAGCTCAGTACCAAGAAGAAATGATTCCAGAGGATATTCCGGAAGCATCAAGTAACGTAGATGATGATTTATATGATGATGCAGTGCAATTAGTCTCCGAAATGCAGACCGCTTCCGTATCTATGCTGCAAAGACGATTTAGAATAGGGTACAGCCGGGCAGCCCGATTAATTGACGAAATGGAAGTAAGGGGAATAGTCGGTCCTTATGAAGGTAGTAAGCCTCGTACCGTTTTAGTATCCAAACCTTCGGAAGAGCAACCGGTGAATTAAGCCAAGCTGCTGAACAAAGACATTTGTTCAGCAGCTTTTTTACATTTGTATTTTTAGTGAAGGTGATGAACGAGCCAAATTAATAAAAATGTAAGCGGTTTCCTTATTGCTGCACAAGGGAATAAATATTTATGCATGTCACTGGTATACGCAAAAAAACATTTTTCAACAAAATGTTTTTTTACCTTTCCAATCCCGGCAAAAAATGATATCTTAAATTTAAATTAGTAGAAATGTTATACATCAGATGTCTGATGTCGTACGAAAGATGGTGGTGGTTTTATGACGATAAAGTCGGATAGCAGGCATTTATATTTACAAGTGATTGACCGCTTGAAAAAGGATATAGAAGCGGGAATTTATCAAGAGAAAGAAAAGCTTCCTTCAGAGTTTGAACTGGCTAAAAAGTTAGGAGTCAGCCGAGCGACATTAAGAGAGGCTCTAAGAATTCTAGAAGAAGAAAATGTGATCACTAGAAGACATGGGGTAGGGACTTTTGTCAATTCAAAGCCATTATTCACTTCAGGGATTGAACAGCTCATAAGCGTCACTGACATGATTGTTCAAGCCGGCATGGAACCAGGCACCATTTTTCTAAGCTCAGCCACACAAAATGCGACTGAAGAAGATGTTCGCCGTTTTTCTTGCAGCCTTGAAGATGAGGTAGTGGTAATTGAAAGGGTTCGGACTGCTAATGGAGAACCGGTCGTTTACTGTTTGGACAAGATTCCGAAGAAGTACTTTCCTGATAACTATGATTACAAGGACGAATCTTTGTTCACGATGCTTGATCGAATGGGCAACAGAAGAATAAGTCATGCTGTCGCTCAAATCGAGCCATTTGGGTATCACGAGAAAGTTTCACCGATTCTTCAGTGTGATCCTGAAACCGCTTTACTTGTTTTAAAGCAGCTTCACTTCGATGAATTGGATGAACCTATCCTGTATTCGGTGAACTATTTTAAAGCAGATAAATTCAGATTCCACGTGTTAAGAAAACGAGTGTAAAGATGCAGACATTTCTACTTAATTTAAACTAATGTAAAGAGGGGGCAATTTTCATGAAGAGACGCAAATTCGGTTTTGCCATGTCAGCGATTCTAGCAGCAGGAACAATTTTAGGTGCTTGCGGCGGCGGTGGTGAAGAAGAAAAAGGACAAGAAGGAAACGGTTCTGAAAAGGATGATAAATTTACTGTAGCCATGGTCACAGATGTTGGCGGAGTAGATGACAAATCCTTTAACCAATCAGCATGGGAAGGCCTTCAGGAGTTTGGAAAAGAGAATGATTTAGAAAAAGGCACAGATGGCTATAACTACATTCAATCTAAATCAGATGCAGATTATAAAACGAACTTAAATACAGCGGTAAGAAATAAATTCGACTTAATTTATGGAATCGGTTACAAATTGCAGCCGGCTATTGAAGAAGTGGCTAAACAGCGTAAAGATAGCCAGTTTGCCATTGTTGACAGTGTCGTAGAAGGTGCTGACAACGTAGCCAGCATTACTTTTAAAGAGCATGAAGGTTCATTCCTTGTGGGTGTTGCAGCTGGACTAAGCACGAAGTCAAACAAAATCGGCTTCATCGGCGGAACAGACAGTGACTTAATCAACAAATTTGCAGCTGGTTTTGAAGCGGGAGTAAAAGCTGTTAATCCAGAAGCAAGTGTAAAAATTGAATATGCAGGCGCGTTCGATAAAGCGGATAAAGGCCAGCAAATGGCTTCTGCTATGTACAGCTCTGGCATTGACACCATCTACCATGCAGCTGGTGCTACTGGAAACGGTGTATTTACAGAAGCGAAGAACTTAAAACAAAAGAATCCGGATAAAGATGTATGGGTAATCGGTGTTGACCGCGACCAAGCGGAAGAAGGAAAAGTAACTGTTGATGGCAAAGAGCAAAACGTAACATTAACTTCTATGGTTAAACGTGTAGATATCGCTGTAAAAGACTTAGCTGATCAAGCAAAAGACGGTAAATTCCCAGGCGGCGAAGTGACTGAATACGGCTTAGATGATAACGCAATCAGCATCGCTCCTACACAAGATAATTTATCAGATGAAGTGAAAAAAGCAGTAGAAGAGTGGACTGAAAAAATTAAAAATGGTGAAGTGGAAGTTCCATTAAAGCCAGAAGGTAAGTAATTATAAGCTATGGAGCGGATGGTTCTATCAATCCGCTCCTGCTTTAAACAGGCTAACAGATGTACAATAAAGTATTGTCGATTTGTTAGGGTGTTTAAAGACAGCAAATCATTTCGATACGCGTCAATGGATGGATCAGCCTTCTCATCCATTAAAAGGTCGGACATCCTACATGAAAAAAGATCTAGTTCAAAAATTTTTATTCTTATTTTCTTTTGGCTTTATAAACAGATACCATACGTAAGGAGTGAGCTCAAGTGGAACATGTTATAGAAATGCTTGGCATCCGAAAAGAATTCAACGGGTTTGTAGCCAATGATGATATCACGCTTCAGCTGCAAAAAGGAGAAATCCATGCATTGCTAGGAGAAAATGGTGCGGGTAAATCTACTTTAATGAATGTGTTATTTGGATTATACCAGCCGGAACAGGGAGAGATACGTGTGCATGGCAAAAAGGTGCACATCACAAGCCCTAACAGAGCGAATGATTTGGGAATTGGAATGGTTCATCAGCATTTTATGCTTGTTGATACCTTCACCGTAACTGAAAATATTATTCTTGGCATGGAGCCAAAATCGGGCGGGAAAATAGACATCGCCAAAGCGGAAAAAGAAGTTAAGGAATTATCCGAACGATACGGTCTTTCAGTTGATCCAACAGCTAAAATAGCAGATATTTCAGTAGGTATGCAGCAGCGGGTTGAAATATTAAAGACTTTGTACCGTGGTGCAGAGATAGTCATTTTTGATGAACCGACCGCTGTTTTAACTCCACAGGAAATCAGAGAACTGATTCAAATTATGCGAACGCTGATCAAAGAAGGCAAGTCGATTATCTTAATCACTCACAAGCTGAAAGAGATTATGGAAGTATGTGACCGAGTGACAGTTATCCGCAAAGGAAAAGGGATCGGAACAGTCAATGTATCTGAAACGGATCCGAATCATTTAGCGAGTTTAATGGTGGGAAGAGAAGTAACATTTAAAACGGAAAAACAAGAGGCGCACCCAAAAGAGAATGTCCTTGAGGTTAGAGATTTAGTGGTAAAAGACTCACGGGGCATTGAAGCAGTAAGAGGTTTGAACCTGAATGTGCGGGCTGGAGAGATCTTAGGCATTTGCGGAATTGACGGAAACGGCCAGAGCGAACTGATTGAAGGGATCACGGGTCTTCGCAAGGTGGAAAAGGGAACGGTATCTATAAACGGGAAAGATATAACGAACTTTAAGCCGCGTAAAGCAACGGAGACTGGGTTAGGCCATATTCCGCAGGATCGCCATAAACATGGACTTGTGCTAGACTTTCCGATCGGTGAAAACATGGTTTTGCAGACATATTACCATAAGCCATTTTCCAAAAACGGCGTCTTAAATTTCAAGCAAATTTATAAAAAAGCCACTCATTTAATTGAAGAATTTGATGTCCGTACACCTGATGAGTACACACCAGCGAGAGCATTATCTGGTGGAAATCAGCAAAAAGCGATCATTGGGCGTGAAATAGACCGTGATCCTGATTTATTGATTGCTGCTCAGCCAACGCGAGGACTGGATGTAGGGGCCATTGAGTTTATTCATAAACGTCTGATTGAACAAAGAGATCATGGCAAAGCGGTTCTTCTCATCTCTTTTGAATTAGAAGAAATCATCAATGTCAGTGACCGGATTGCTGTTATCTATGAAGGCGAAATTGTTGCTATTGTCGATCCTAAACAAACAACAGAACAAGAACTGGGCTTAATGATGGCTGGTTCTAAAAGAGAAGCAGGTGAGATGAATGTCTAATCGGTTTTCAAATTTATTGGTGCCGGTCGTTTCCGTATTATTGGGTTTGCTTGTAGGTGCTTTGATCATGGTGATCAGCGGCTATAACCCTGTAGAGGGATATGCTGCTCTTTGGAACGGCGCGATGGGGGATACATTTTATACAGGTGAAACACTGAGACAAATGACTCCCTATATTTTTGCCGGGCTAGCGGTGGCTTTCGCTTTTCGTACCGGATTATTTAATATTGGTGTAGAAGGACAGCTTCTAGTGGGATGGGTTGCTTCTGTATGGGTAGGTTTAGCATTTGATTTGCCTAAAATCATTCATTTGCCTCTAGCCGTTTTAGCTGCAGCTGTCGCAGGAGCTTTCTGGGGATTCATTCCGGGGTTCTTAAAAGCGCGTCTTCGTGTACATGAAGTAATTGTGACTATTATGATGAACTATATTGCCTTGCATGTGACGAATCACTTCATTCGAAATGTCATTAGTGACAAAGCCGATGCGACCGATGCAGTGCCAGAAACAGCAAGTTTAAAATCGCCGTTTTTCGAAACATTGACTGACTATTCTTCTTTGCATAATGGCATTTACCTAGCCTTTTTTGCGGCGGTTATTATGTGGTTCATTTTAGAAAAAACGACGCTTGGATTTGAATTGCGTGCAGTCGGGTACAACCAGCATGCGTCACAATATGCCGGAATGAACGTCAACCGCAACATTATTCTTTCCATGGTGATTTCAGGAGCATTCGCTGGACTTGGCGGTGCGATGCAGGGTCTGGGTACATTCGGAAACGCCTTTCTTCACTCAGGCTTCTCTGGTGTAGGATTTGACGGGATTGCTGTTGCACTGCTAGGAGGAAATACTGCATTAGGAGTGGTGCTGGCTGCACTATTATTCGGCGGTTTAAAAGTAGGTGCGCTCAATATGCCGATTGAATCAGGCGTGCCAAATGAACTTGTAGAAATAGTGATTGCTTTAATTATCTTCTTTGTCGCTTCAAGTTATATGATTAAGTGGATCATCAGTCGTTTCAAAAGGGAGGTGAAATAAGTGGACATCTTAACTATTTTATCAATTATTATTTCTTCTTCTTTGTTTGCAGCTGCGCCACTTATTTTCACAGCACTGGGAGGAGTATTCTCTGAACGTGCCGGAGTCGTTAATATCGGTCTTGAAGGGTTAATGATTATTGGAGCATTTACAGCGATTGTCTTTAATTTAACGTTTGCCTCTGCTTTTGGGGATGCTACACCTTGGGTTTCATTGTTTGCAGCGATGGCGATTGGCGGATTATTTTCCCTTCTTCATGCATTGGCTTCTATTACTTTCCGGGCCGATCAAGTGGTCAGCGGTGTCGCCATTAACTTTTTGGCACTAGGTGCATCACTGTTCTTAGTCAAGCTGATATATGATAAAGGGCAGACAGATATTATTAAAATGAACTTTAAGAAAGTGGATATCCCGGTATTAAGTGATATCCCAGTCATTGGAAAGTTATTCTTTAACAATATTTCTTATGCGTCATTCATTGCCATTGGCCTTGCTTTTGTGGTTTGGTATGTTTTATATAAAACACCTTTTGGGCTCCGGCTCCGTGCTGTAGGCGAACATCCGATGGCAGCGGATACGATGGGGATTAATGTAACGAAAATGCGCTATATTGCTGTGTTTCTTTCGGGTGTTCTTGGCGGTCTTGGCGGAGCGGTATATGCTCAGTCGATTTCATTAGACTTTAGCCATGCTACGATTACAGGTCAAGGGTTTATGGCTCTCGCTGCCATGATTTTTGGGAAGTGGCATCCGCTAGGTGCAATGGGCGCTGCAATCTTCTTTGGATTTGCTCAAAGTTTAAGTATTGTCGGCTCAAGCATTCCGTTCTTAGAGAATGTGCCAGCTGTGTATTTATTGGCTGCGCCTTATGTATTAACCATATTAGCGCTTGCTGGGTTTATCGGCCGAGCGGATGCACCTAAAGCACTTGGAACGCCTTATATTAAAGGAAACAGATAAGTAAGAAGAAAACCGTTCTCTACATGCAGAGAGCGGTTTTTTAGCGGGCTTGTAGCTTATTCATTTTCAATCTTTATCCACTGATGTATAGTTATAGTAAGTTTTTAGCAAAATAAGGAGCATGGATAAATAGAATATAGGTAAGGATGATAGACATAAGCTGTTTTGGATAAGGAGGATGTTCAGTGACTTTAGTAGATGAAAAAATCGTGAAAAAGAAGGGGTATAATCTCCATCTTGTACAGACAGAGAAGTATAAGACAAATACGCTTGTCTGGAAGATGAAAGCACCGCTAGAGCGGGAAACGGTGACGAAACGAGCCTTATTGCCCTACGTCTTGCAAGCAGGTTCTAAAGCTTATCCGACATCAACAAAGCTGCGCTCTTATTTAGATGATTTGTACGGCGCCAGTTTTTACGTGGACTTAGCTAAAAAAGGCGATTATCATATCATGAGTTTCTCATTAGAAATTGCTAACGAGAAATTTCTTAAAGATTCTGCCCCCCTGCTTGAAAAGGGTGTTCAATTCCTTCAGGAGATTCTATTTAACCCTCATATACAAGACAATCAATTCGACGACGAGATTGTCAAAAGCGAAAAACGAAATTTGAAACAGCGAATTCAGTCTGTTTATGATGATAAAATGCGTTTTGCAAGCATGCGTTTATTGGAAGAAATGTATAAAGGCAGTCCGTATTCACTACAGGCAAATGGGAATCTGGACGATATTGATGCGATCGGTCCGGACGAATTATACCAATATTTTCTTTCAGCCCTAGAAGAAGATGAAATTGATTTTTATATTATTGGCGATGTGGAATTGTCACAAGCTGAACAAATAACTGATTCCCTATTTGAATTAAAGGATCGACAACCGAAATCAGCTGCAGCAGAGAGTGTTGCCTCAAAAAATGAACCAAATGAAGTGCAAGAGCAGCAGGAGATCAATCAAGGTAAGCTTCATATTGGCTATCATACACATGTTTCTTATGGAGATCCTGACTATTTTGCCCTTCAAGTATTTAATGGTATTTTCGGCGGATTCTCTCACTCGAAACTTTTTGCCAATGTCCGTGAAAAAGCCAGTCTCGCTTATTATGCAGCAAGCCGAATTGAGAGCCATAAAGGGTTTATGATGGTTTTATCAGGGATCGACAGTAAGAATTACAGCCAAGCGGTGAAGATCATCCGCGAACAGCTGGATGCAATGAAAAATGGTGAGATATCTGATACTGAAATTCTTCAGACACGTGCAGTCATTCGGAATCAGCTGCTTGAAACGATCGACACGTCAAGAGGCCTGGTAGAAATTCTTTATCATAATGTCGTTGCTCATACACAAGTGACGTTAGATGAATGGCTTGAAAAAGTGGAAAGAACCACGAAAGAAGAAGTAACAGCAGTTGCTGCCAAAGTGAATATAGATACTATTTATTTCTTGTCGGGACTGGAGGGAGCGTAATGGAAAAAATAGCGTTTGATCAGCTGCAGGAAGAATTATTTTATGAAAAAATGGAAAATGGATTAGATGTCTATATCTTGCCGAAAAAAGGATTTAATAAAGCCTACGCTACGTTTACAACGAAATACGGATCCATTGACAATCAGTTTGTACCGCTCGATCAAAGTGATTATGTGAATGTGCCAGATGGGATCGCCCATTTTCTTGAGCATAAAATGTTTGAAAAGGAAGATGGTGACGTCTTTCAGTCGTTTAGCAAGCAGGGGGCATCTGCCAATGCTTTTACATCATTCACAAGAACAGCTTATTTATTTTCAAGCACAGCGAACGTAAAGCAAAACTTGGAAACATTGATTAACTTTGTGCAAGATCCTTACTTTACAGAAAAAACAGTGGAGAAAGAGAAGGGGATCATCGGCCAGGAAATTCGTATGTATGAAGATAATGCGGATTGGCGAGTGTATTTTGGATTGATTGAGAATATGTACCATAACCATCCTGTCAAAATTGATATTGCCGGTACAGTCGAATCCATTGCTGAGATTACTAAAGATCATTTGTATGAATGCTACAATACTTTTTATCACCCAAGCAATATGCTTCTTTTCGTTGTTGGTTCGATTGACCCCGAAGAAACAATGAACTTTGTGCGTCAGAACCAAAATGAAAAGAAATACCAAGATAAGCAGGAAATCCAGCGTCATTTTGATGAAGAGCCTGAATCGGTGAAGGAAAAAAATCGGGTGTTAAAAATGAATGTGCAAACGGCGAAGTGCGAAGTCGGGCTAAAAGCGGTCGATACACATCTTCAAGGAAAAGAACTGCTGAAAAGAGAATTGACGATGAATGTGCTTCTCGATATGCTGTTCGGACGAAGCTCAGCTATTTATTATGATATGTACAGAGAAGGCATCATTGATGACACGTTTAATTATGATTATACGCAAGAACTAGGATTCGGATTTGCCATGATCGGCGGAGACACGCCTTCACCTGAAGAGCTGGAAAAAAGAATCCAGTCGATCTTACTAGAGGCGAAAGAAGGCAAGTATATCTCTCAGGAAGCCTTAGAGCGAACAAAGAAGAAAAAAATCGGCACGTTTTTGCGGGCCATTAATTCTCCTGAGTATATCGCTAATCAGTTTACGCGCTATAAGTTTAATGAAATGGATCTGTTTGAAGCGGTGCCGGTATTAGAAAACTTATCTGAAACTGATATTAAGGAAGCTGCGGCTCATATGATAGCTGAGGATCGATTAACGGCTTTTCACGTTGTGCCGAAACAATAAAAGGCGGAGTCTGTTCGAAACAAGAACAGACTCTTATTTATATGTCAAAAACGGATAAATTTTTAAGGAAAAGATCATGAGAAAAAAGGGGTCACAAAATGAGCAAGTACGTCTTAATTACAGGTGCAAGCGGAGGGATCGGGCAAGAAACTGCAAGGAAATTTGCTGAAAAAGGCTGGAATCTCTATCTTCAATATTACTCAGGCGAAGAGCGGATTCAGGATCTTAAAAACGAGTTAGAAAAGAAGGGAGCAGAAGTCATTGCGATTCAGGCAGACTTAACTTCTTTCAATGGGCCAGACGTTTTAATGAACAGCATTTTCTCGGTGCAGGCTGCTGTGTTTGCAGGAGGAACCGCCCATTATGGATTGTTTCAAGATACATCAGCTGAAGAGATGGATCGCTTATGGGAGCTGCATGTAAAGGGCCCTATGAGGATTGTTCAAAAATTAATTGCTAAATTCCAAATGGAAGACCAGGCAGCGATTGTGTTCATTTCCTCGATTTGGGGCCAGACGGGAGCTTCTTGCGAAGTGGTTTATTCTGCAGTTAAAGGCGCGCAAATCGCTTTGACAAAAGCCTTGGCAAAGGAATTAGCGCCTTCTAACATTAGAGTCAATGCGGTAGCGCCAGGGGCGGTTGATACGCCCATGCTGTCAGGCTTTTCAGAAGAAGAACTGCATGAATTAGCCGGTGACATTCCGATGGGGAGGCTTGCTAAACCAGAGGAGATTGCCAATGCTGTCAGTTACTTATGTTCAAAGGATTCATCTTATATAACTGGACAGATTATTGGTGTTAACGGCGGATGGCACACATAATCATGCATAATTTCATGAAGGATGAAACAAACTAGGATTGTAACTCATGAAAGGAGGAACAATCTAATGTCTGTACTTGATAACTGGCAAGATTGGAAAAACTTTTTAGGAACTAAGTTGCACCAAGCAGAGGACAATGGAATGAGTCACCAAGTCGTTAATAACTTTGCTTACCAAGTAGGGGATTATTTGGCTAAACAAGTTGAGCCGAAGAATGAACAGGAAAGAGTGTTGGCTGACCTGTGGTCTGTTGCTTCAGAAGAAGAACAGCATGCCATTGCAAACATGATGGTAAAATTGGTTCAAAATAACGGCGGCCGCTAAAAGAGAGGGGATTTCCCCTCTCTTTTTTCTTTCATTAATGGATTAAATCATATATTATAGAAACAAGATGTTTAATTACTTATGTCTTTTCTGGTTAAAGTAACGAGGAGGTTGTTTTGTGTCGAAAAAAGAATGGTATTTAGAATATAAAATTTTGAAGAACCGTCCTGGCTTATTAGGTGATATCTCCTCATTACTAGGTATGCTGTCTATCAATATTGTGACGATCAACGGGGTTGACGACGGCATCCGCGGATTGTTGATGCTAGCGCATAGTGAAGACCAGATCAGGCGTCTTGAGTCCATTTTATGTACGATGGATACGATTGAAATCATCAAATTAAGAGAGCCGAAATTGCGGGATAGAATGGCAGTCCGGCATGGAAGATATATTCAAAGAGATGCGGATGATAAAAAAACATTTCGATTTGTGCGGGACGAACTTGGACTTCTTGTCGATTTTATGGCAGAATTGTATAAAATGGAAGGCCATAAATTAATCGGAATTCGCGGAATGCCAAGAGTTGGCAAAACAGAATCGATTGTGGCCTCAAGTGTATGTGCCAACAAAAAGTGGCTTTTTGTATCATCTACCATGATTAAACAAACAGTTCGCGATCAATTGATTCGTGATGAATACAGTCCTAATAACATTTTTATTATGGATGGAGTCATTTCTACGCAAAGAGCCAATGAAAAACATTGGCAGCTTGTTAGAGAAATCATGCGTTTGCCTGCTGTTAAAGTAGTGGAGCATCCGGACATTTTTGTTCAAAACAGTGAATATAAATTAGATGATTTTGATTATATTATTGAACTTCGCAATTATCCCGACGAAGAAATTACATATGAACCTGTTGAAAAAAACAGTTTCTTCCAAGATTCAAACTTCGGTGGCTTTGACTTTTAAAATGGAAGGTGTTATGGGTGACAGAATTAGGGAATCGATTAAAAGAAGCACGAGAAGCAAAGGGTTTGTCGCTAGCTGATGTGCAAGAAGCAACGAAAATTCAAAAGCGCTATTTAGCCGGGATTGAAGAAGGCAATTATGATATTATGCCCGGGAAATTTTATATTCGAGCGTTTATTAAACAATATGCAGAAGCGGTCGGACTGAATTCTGAAGAATTGTTTGAACAATATAAAAATGAAATCCCTTCTTCACATGAAGATGAAGTTCCCCAGCGAGCAACTAAAGTAGAGCAGGTGAGCAATTCCATACCTGCGGAGTCATCAAAGATCTTAGAATATTTGCCTAAAATATTGCTTGGGGCTTTCATTATCGGAGCTGTCTTCTTAGTGTGGGTGCTGATTCCAAAAGGCGGATCAGATAATGAGGCTGTAAAAGAAGAACCTGTGCAAGTAGAGGAGCAAGCGGAAGAAGAAACGAAAACCGAAGAAACCAAGCCTGCTGAAAAAGAGGAAAAAGAGACGAAAGAAGTAGCGAAAGTGGAAGAGCCTGCTCCCCAAAAGCTTACAGCGGTTGGTACGTCAGGCCGAACAACTACCTATGAGTTAGCTGATGCAGATAAATTTGAAGTAACAGTTTCTTCTAAAGGTGAAACGTGGGTCATTATTTCTGACGGAAATCAAAAGAAGTATTTTAACAACATGCTGAAAAGCGGAGAATCAAAAACTTTTGATCTCGCTGGACAGACCGAAGCGAAAATTGTGGTCGGGTTCGCTCCTGATGCTGAAATTAAAGTAAATGGAGAGACGGTCAATTATAAGCTTCCTGCAGACCAGCAAGTACGTCAAGATATTCTAATCCAAATGAAAAAGGCAGGGCAATAACAGGTTTAGCCGGGTGGCAAAAAAGGGGGCAAAGCGTGTTTCGCTCTGTTTCCCTTTTTTCTTTATTCAAACTAGATGTTGATCATCAGCAGTGAATAAGCCGCTCTCGTTTGAATATGTGGAGGGACAATTGTGAATTTACCGAATCAAATTACAGTATCACGTATTTTTATGATCCCCATCTTTTTAGTCATAATGGTGGTTCCGTGGAATTGGGGAGATGTACGCTTCTTAGGAACTGATATGCCTCTTGCGCATCTGGTAGGAGCTATTATTTTTATCATTGCTTCAACGACAGATTGGATCGATGGGTATTACGCGAGAAAGTATAATCTCGTAACTAACTTAGGCAAGTTCCTTGATCCGCTTGCGGACAAGCTTCTCGTATCGGCTGCACTTATTGTGTTAGTAGAACAGGATCTCGCGGCTTCTTGGCTTGTGATTATTATTATCAGCCGTGAATTTGCTGTAACTGGCCTGCGTCTGATTCTAGCGGGAGAAGGTGAAGTAGTGGCTGCTAATATGCTTGGGAAGATTAAAACCTGGGCTCAAATTGTTGCCATCTCAGCTTTATTGCTTCACAATGCACCGTTTGAAAGCTTTTCTATCCCATTTGCCGATTTTGCACTATGGGTAGCTGTATTCTTTACCATTTGGTCTGGGTGGGATTATTTCTATCTGAATCGCCAAGTATTCAAAAACTCAAAATAAAGAACAGCACCATTGGTTATGCAGCCAATGGTGTTTTTTACAGGATAAATGTTAGGAGACGATACAATGAATGCAGAAATCATCGCGGTTGGCTCTGAACTCTTATTAGGGCAGATCGCTAATACAAATGCTCAGTTTATTTCGCGTCATTTAGCTGAAGTGGGTGTCAATGTGTATTTCCACACAGTAGTAGGCGATAATCCAGATCGATTAAAGGAGGCTGTGCGACTGGCGGAACAGCGTGCAGACTTGCTTATTTTTACAGGAGGGCTGGGTCCGACAAAAGATGATTTGACGAAGGAAGTGCTTGCTTCCTGTGCAGGAAAAGAACTGGTATACGATCAGGCAGCGCTTGAAAGCATTAAAAGCTATTTTTTAAAAACGAATCGTGTCATGACAGAAAACAATAAAAAGCAAGCATTGATCATTAAAGACAGCGTTGTGCTTGCTAACAATCATGGGATGGCTCCTGGCATGTTTTTAAAATCCGAACATGCCTATTACATGCTGCTGCCCGGGCCGCCAAAAGAAATGCAGCCCATGTTTGTTGAATACGGTAAACCGCTCTTGCTTCAGATTCAAGACAAAGTAGAGCGTATTGAATCACGCGTCTTAAGGTTTTTTGGAATCGGGGAGTCGGTGCTTGAAACAAAAATTGAAGATCTCCTTCAAAATCAATCAAATCCTACGATCGCTCCTCTTGCAGGCGATGGAGAAGTAACGCTTCGGGTTACTGCTAAGCATGAATCCGAACAAGAAGCCTACCGATTAATTAAAAAGACAGAAGAGGAGATTCTGCAAAGAGTGGGGCAATTTTTTTATGGATACGATCAGACAACCATCATTGCTGAGGTGGCTGGACTGCTCATGCAGCATAATAAAACAATTGCGGCTGCAGAAAGCCTGACAGGCGGTCTGTTCCAAAGCGAATTGACCAGTGTGCCGGATGCGAGTTCTATTTATAAAGGCGGACTCGTATGCTATTCCAATGAATCGAAAGAACAATTTGTCCGAGTGAGAAAGCAAACCATTGAAAAATTCGGAGCAGTCAGTGAAGAATGTGCGATGGAATTAGCGGAAAATATTCGCGAACTATTTGATACAGATTTCGGCATCAGCTTTACAGGGGTGGCGGGACCCAATGAGTTGGAAGGGAAAATGCCGGGTACTGTCTGGGTTGGTCTAGCAGAGAAAGATAAGCAGACAAAAGCCTATTTGCTCGAGCTTGCCGGCAGCCGATCCGGCATTCGCAAACGTTCCGTTCAATACGGATGTCATTACCTATTGAACGAAATGAAGTCAAGAAAGATTGAAATGTTCTAAAAATTATTGACTATTCCGATTAGTTTGATTTATAATTTTTTTAAGAAGTTCAAATTCAACAATTTCATATCGACACTCTTATTGAGAGCGGCGGAGGGACTAGGCCCGATGAAGCCCGGCAACCTTCAGGCATTTGCCTGAAACGGTGCTAATTCCTACAGGCTTGTTTGAGCTTGGAAAATAAGAGGAGGACATATATAACCCCTCTTCTTAACAAGGAAGAGGGGTTTTTGATTGTTGGAAGAACTATTTTAGGAGGTTAGTGAAATGACGAAAGAAAACTGGAATGCCGAAACGTTATTACTTCATGGAGGACAGGTGCCAGATCCTGTAACCGGTGCAAGAGCGGTTCCGATCTACGAATCTACATCGTATGTTTTTGAAGACACTGATCATGCGAATGCATTATTCGCTTTGCAAAAACCGGGGAATATTTATACCCGCATCACTAACCCGACAGTCGATGTCTTCGAAAAACGCGTCGCTTTACTAGAAGGGGGAGCGGCTGCGGTAGCGCTGTCTTCAGGAATGGCGGCCATCTCATTTGCTATTTTAAATCTTGCTCATGCCGGCGATGAAATCATAGCAGCTTCCAATCTGTATGGCGGTACATATAATTTATTTGCCAATACATTGCCTAAGTACGGAATAAACGTGAAGTTTGTAGATGCGACGGATCCTGAGAACTTCCGTCAGGCCATTACGCCAAAAACAAAAGCGTTCTTTGGTGAGATCATCGGCAATCCATCATTAAATGTGTTTGATGTAGAAGCTGTCGCGGCTATTGCTCATGAAAATGGGCTTCCATTAATTATCGACAATACATTTGCTTCTCCAATTGTCGCACAGCCAATTAAATGGGGAGCAGATATCGTTGTGCATTCAGCGACTAAATGGATCAGCGGACACGGCACCGTTATTGGCGGGGTAGTGGTTGACAGCGGAACATTTAATTGGAATTCTGATAAATTCCCTGGTTTTACGGAGCCAGACGAATCTTATCATGGGCTGAAATATGCAGATATCGAAGGTCCGGCATTTGCTATTAAATTACGTGTGCAGCTGCTTCGTGACTTCGGTCCAAGTCTAAGCGCCCACAGTGCGTTTTTGCTGCTGCAAGGACTTGAAACTTTAGGTTTGAGAATTAGCAGACACAATGAAAATACACTGAAAATTGTGGATTACTTAAAGAATCACCCGGCGGTAGAATGGGTATCTCATCCAAGTCTTCAGGAGCATCCGACTCATGACCTGGCTAAAAAATATTTAACTGATAGTTTCGGTTCCATTGTCGTTTTCGGAATTAAAGGCGGCCGTGAAGCTGGAAAGAAATTAATAGATAACATTGAACTATGGTCGCATGTAGCGAATGTCGGGGATGGGAAATCCTTGATCATCCACCCGGCTTCAACTACTCATCAGCAGCTGAGCGGAGATGACTTAAAGCAAACAGGAGTAACGGAAGAGTTAATTCGCTTGTCGGTCGGCCTTGAATCTACGAAAGATCTCATTGCGGATTTAAATCAAGCAATTGAAAAGGCAACAGGAGTGGCAGTCGAGCAGTAAACCATAAAGATGGGCGTGAGAAACTTTGATTTCTCACGCTTATTTTAGTTTAGGAGGAACTTGGCGCTCTTTAAATTAGCTGAATGCATTGTAATGTGCTAATATAAATGTTGTTAGAATGTTTTGCCCCCACTCTCGCAATCCCCCCGCAGAAACCATGCTTTTTGCAGCTTCAATGCTATCCTTCTCAAGAAAATTTCTCATTTTTCGCTGTCTTTGCCAAACTTTCAAGTCTGAAGGATGTGATAATAAAAATACGAATAAATGTTCGATTTTTGCTTGAAATCGTCTCAAATAACAGGTATAGTAATAGTAGGTTTTGAAACAGTAATTTAAGTGAATGTTTATTTTATAGATTGTCATTTTAGGGAGGAATTTGAGTGAACGATCGTCAATCAGCGTTAGACATGGCCTTAAAACAAATTGAGAAGCAATTTGGTAAAGGTTCAATTATGAAATTAGGTGAACAGACTGAACGTAAGATTTCTACGTTCCCAAGCGGTTCATTAGCTTTAGATGCTGCTCTTGGAGTAGGTGGATATCCAAGAGGACGTATTATTGAAATCTATGGACCTGAAAGCTCGGGTAAAACGACTGTCGCTCTGCATGCCATTGCAGAAGTGCAGGCCAAAGGCGGCCAAGCGGCATTTATCGATGCTGAACACGCGCTAGATCCTGTCTATGCGCAAAAATTAGGGGTCAATATTGATGAATTATTGCTCTCACAACCCGATACTGGAGAACAGGCTCTTGAAATTGCCGAAGCTCTAGTGCGAAGCGGAGCGGTTGATATTCTTGTTATTGACTCAGTAGCCGCACTTGTACCGAAAGCGGAAATTGAAGGGGAAATGGGTGACTCTCACGTTGGTTTGCAGGCTCGTTTGATGTCACAGGCCCTTCGTAAATTGTCAGGTGCCATCAATAAATCGAAAACGATTGCTATCTTTATCAACCAGATTCGTGAAAAGGTCGGCGTGATGTTTGGCAATCCAGAAGTTACTCCAGGGGGACGTGCGCTTAAATTCTACAGTTCTGTCCGTTTAGAAGTGCGTCGCGCAGAAGCACTTAAACAAGGCAATGAAATGGTAGGGAATAAGACGAAGATCAAAGTTGTAAAAAATAAAGTGGCTCCTCCATTCCGTGTAGCTGAAGTAGATATCATGTACGGTGAAGGTATTTCCAGAGAAGGGGAAATCATTGACCTGGGCTCCGAGGAAGATATCGTACAAAAAAGCGGTGCGTGGTATTCGTACAATGAAGAGCGTTTAGGCCAGGGCCGTGAAAATGCGAAACAATTCTTAAAAGAGAATCCGGATGTCCGTCAGGAGATTATGCTTAAAATCCGTCAGCATTATGGACTGGATGCAGAAGTGCTAGAACCTGCAGATGAGAATCCAGAGGAAGAGTTTAACTTGCTCGATGAATAAGTAAATCGATAGGGGCAATGCCACTCGGCGTTGCCCCTATATGCAGATATCAGACAATAATACTTAGACTGTCAAACGAAACCCTTGACAAGGATTTTTTCCACCTATAAAATTAACATGTATATTTTACATTTTTTTCTCTTTAAAAAGGAAAGCTTAGAGCTGAATATTGAAAGAATTCACAATGTATCAGCCGACATGTTAAAAGCATGGCAAAAGATCATAGCAAGGGGAGGTGAAAAGATGGAACCCATTACAATCATCTCCATTTTGCTTGGCCTAATCGTCGGTGTAGTTGTTGGCTATTTTGTTCGGAAATCCATTGCTGAAACAAAAATCGCAGGAGCGAAAAGCGCAGCGGATCAAATTATTGACGACGCAAAGCGTGAAGCAGAAGCTTTGAAGAAAGAAGCCCTGCTAGAAGCAAAGGACGAAATTCATAAGCTTCGTACAGAGACCGAATTAGAACTTCGTGAACGAAGAAACGAATTGCAAAAACAAGAAAATCGTTTGTTACAAAAAGAAGAGAACCTCGATCGGAAAGATCATACGCTTAACAAACGCGAAGCGATGCTCGAGAAGAAAGAAGAATCTCTTAATGAAAGACAACAACATATTGAAGAGATGGACAGCAAAGTGGATGAGATGGTTAAGAAACAGCAATCTGAACTTGAACGTATTTCTAGCCTCACTCGCGATGAAGCCCGTGCGATTATATTAGATCGCGTCGAGCAAGAGCTTGCTCATGATATAGCTATCATGGTAAAAGAGCAAGAAAATCGCGCCAAAGAGGATGCGGATAAAAAGGCGAAAGAAATTCTATCTTTAGCCGTTCAGCGTTGTGCTGCAGATCATGTAGCTGAAACAACGGTATCAGTTGTTAACTTGCCAAACGATGAAATGAAAGGTCGAATTATCGGACGTGAAGGCCGAAATATTCGAACGCTAGAAACACTGACGGGAATCGATTTAATTATCGATGATACCCCAGAAGCTGTTATTCTTTCCGGTTTTGATCCGATTCGCCGTGAAACAGCGAGAATTGCTCTCGAAAAACTGGTTCAAGATGGTCGTATCCATCCGGCACGAATTGAAGAAATGGTGGACAAAGCCAGAAGAGAAGTGGATGAATATATCCGTGAAATCGGTGAACAAACTACTTTTGAAGTAGGTGTCCACGGGCTCCATCCAGATCTAATCAAAATTTTAGGCCGTTTGAAATTCCGTACAAGCTACGGTCAAAATGTACTGAAGCATTCGATGGAGGTAGCCTACCTTTCCGGATTGCTTGCAGCAGAACTGGGTGAAGATGAAATTCTAGCCCGCCGAGCAGGATTGCTTCACGATATTGGAAAAGCAGTCGATCATGAAGTAGAAGGAAGTCATGTTGAAATCGGAGTGGAATTAGGTACGAAGTACAAAGAACACCCGGTTGTTATTAACAGTATTGCTTCTCATCACGGAGATACTGAACCAACATCAGTGATTGCAGTACTTGTAGCAGCTGCCGATGCCTTGTCTGCTGCTAGACCAGGCGCCCGCAGTGAAACACTTGAAAATTACATCCGTCGTTTAGAGAAGCTTGAAGAAATCTCTGAATCATATGATGGTGTAGAGAAATCATTTGCGATCCAAGCAGGCCGTGAAGTGAGTATCATGGTTAAGCCGGAGCAAATTGATGATTTACAATCTCATCGTTTAGCGCGCGATATCCGTAAAAGAATCGAAGGTGAACTGGATTATCCAGGTCACATTAAAGTTACAGTTATTAGAGAAACACGTGCTGTTGAATATGCAAAATAAAGCGGTGTGATTATTCACACCGCTTTCCTTATGCAATGAATAAAAGCAACAAGAAGAAAGGACGGCTTTATGAAAATATTATTTGTTGGTGATGTTGTAGGATCGCCGGGAAGAGATATGGTAAGTGAGTATTTGCCGCGGCTAAAAAAGAAATATATGCCTGAACTGACGATCGTAAATGGAGAAAATGCGGCTGCAGGGCGAGGCATAACGGAGAAAATTTATCGTCAATTTATGAACGATGGAGCAAATGCGGTCACGCTAGGCAATCATGCATGGGATAATAAGGACATTTTTGAATTTATTGATAAGGCAAAATGGCTTGTCCGTCCAGCTAATTTTCCTAAAGGCACGCCAGGGAATGGAATGGTATTTGTGAAAAATGCGGGAGTAGAGGTAGCGGTCATTAATCTTCAAGGCCGCACATTTATGCCTGCATTAGATGATCCGTTTCAAGAAGTAGAGAGGCTAGTGGAGGAAGCTCGAGAGCGCACACCGATTATTTTTGTGGATTTTCACGCAGAAGCAACGAGCGAGAAGCAAGCGCTGGGCTGGTTTTTAGATGGGAGAGTATCAGCCGTAGTAGGTACTCATACACATGTACAGACAGCTGATAATCGTGTGCTTCCCGGCGGTACAGCCTATCTGTCTGATGTAGGGATGACTGGGCCATATGACAGTGTTCTAGGCATGGAGAAAGAACCCGTTTTAAAGCGGTTCTTAACCAGTCTGCCAGTCAGATTTGAAGTGCCGAAAAGCGGCCGTGCGCAATTAAGCGCGTGTGTGATTGAAATCGACCGCAAGACAGGAAAAGCTAAATCGATCAATCGCATTTTAATTAATGAAGATTCACCTTTTATTGCAGAATAATTTAGCGTTTCCCCTTAGTTTCCACTTCTAGTGTAATACCTGACTGTTGTATTGAATATAGTAGCAATGGAAGGGAAGCGACCAACTGTGTTCACTATGGAATGAGCATGCGGTGTGGTTTAACAAAAGGGGGACAAGGAATGGATATATTAAAAGTTTCGGCAAAATCTAATCCAAATTCTGTAGCTGGTGCACTAGCCGGTGTTCTTCGGGAAAGAGGGGCGGCTGAAATTCAGGCAATTGGAGCCGGAGCCTTGAATCAGGCGGTAAAAGCCGTTGCCATTGCCAGAGGTTTTGTGGCGCCAAGCGGTGTGGATTTAATCTGCATACCTGCCTTTACCGATATCTTAATTGATGGTGAAGAGAGGACAGCGATTAAATTGATTGTGGAACCGCGTTAGGCAGGTGGAAAAGAGAGGCTGAGAATGTTCAGCCTCTCTTTATTTTAGGGAATTTTAATTTTTTCAAAAAACTTTTGCAATTTAAGAAAAATAGGCGTAGACTAATAAAATATACTAATCCGATTAATTTAATATGTTTTAGTGTGGAGGGCTGTTCATGATTTTTGATGCACATTGTGATGTGTTATATCGTTTACAGAACGAAAAAGATCTTCATTTTTCAAAATCAGGTCCATTGCATGTTACATATCAGGAATTAAAAAATGCAGGTGCAAAGGTCCAGTGTTTCGCCATCTTTCTTTCGCCTTCCCTGCCGCCATCGAGGCGGTTTGAAGCAGCACTTGAACAAGTGGATCTGTTTTATGAAAGAATCGTAAAACCGCATGCCGATATTCAAGTGATTACTTCAAAAAGGGATATACAAAACCTGAAAGAACATGAGATAGGCGTCGTCTTAACGCTGGAAGGATGTGAAGCCATTCAAGAGGACTTGATGAAGCTTAGAACACTTAAGCGGCTGGGGGTTTGTTCTGTAGGTTTGACATGGAACTATGCGAATACATTAGCAGATGGAGCGATGGAGAGCCGGGGAGCGGGACTGACTGCATTTGGCCGTCAGGTTGTTGAAGAACTCAATCAGATGAAGATATGGACAGATGTCTCCCATTTGTCAGAAAAGGCATTCTGGGATGTGCTTGAGCTCGCTGATTACCCAGTTGCCAGTCATTCTAATTCCTATAGTCTTTGTCCGCATCCTCGCAATTTAAAAGACGATCAAATAAAGGCGCTCATTCAAAAAAACAGTGTGATAGGGCTGACCTTTGTGCCGTTCTTTGTCAAAGATCATCCTAAGCCTTCTATAGCAGATTTTTTACAGCATGTGGATTATGTTTGCGGACTCGGCGGAGAATTCCATCTGGGGTTTGGATCAGATTTTGATGGAATTGATGAAACAATTCCAGGTTTAGATTCCTTTCAAGGTTATCTTCAATTGGCGGAGCTGTTAGATAAACATTATTCTGCCAGCCAAGTTGAAAATTTTTTATATCATAATTTCGTTCGATACTTTCCAGACTGACCAAGCCCTTTTATGTAGTGATTTTTTTGGAAAAGTGATACACTATGTTAGGAACGAGCTAAGGAGATTCGAGCGTATTAAAGGAGTGTTATACCAATGATAGAACAGCTTTCTTGGAAAGTTGGCGGACAGCAAGGCGAAGGAATTGAAAGTACAGGAGAAATATTCTCCATGGCTTTAAATCGTTTAGGATATTTTTTATATGGCTATCGCCATTTCTCTTCCCGTATTAAAGGAGGACATACGAATAACAAAATTCGCGTAAGCACAACTCAGGTTCGTGCAGTAGCGGATGATTTAGATATACTAGTCGCTTTTGATCAAGAAACCATTGATGTGAACTACCATGAATTGCATGACGGCGGAATTATTATTGCAGATGCTAAGTTTAAGCCGGTAAAGCCGGATGATACGAATGCTGAGATGTACGCTGTTCCTTTTACTGAAATGGCAACAGAATTAGGCACTTCTTTGATGAAAAACATGGTGGCTGTCGGTGCTACTTGTGCAGTCATTAACTTAGATGTGCAAGTATTCTTAGGTGTAGTCCAAGAAATCTTCGGCCGAAAAGGCGAAGCTGTGGTAGAAAAGAACATGGAAGCTATTAAGCAAGGCTATCTGCATATGCTTGAAAAACTTGGTGAGAAGGCTGGTTCTCTAGAACTAGCTAAAGCGGATGGCAAACAGCGGATGTTCATGATCGGCAATGATGCGATTGCTCTTGGGGCATTGGCTGGCGGCGTGCGTTTAATGGCAGCATACCCGATTACACCTGCATCTGAGATAATGGAATATTTAATAGATAAACTGCCAACTGTCGGCGGAACAGTCATTCAGACAGAGGATGAAATTGCTGCTGCCACGATGGCAATTGGCGCTAACTACGGCGGAATCCGTTCATTCACAGCTTCAGCAGGACCGGGCCTTTCATTGATGATGGAAGCGATTGGGCTTGCCGGCATGACGGAAACGCCGCTTGTGGTAGTGGACACTCAGCGCGGCGGTCCATCAACAGGACTTCCGACTAAACAAGAACAGTCTGATTTGATGGCCATGATTTATGGCACGCATGGAGAAATCCCTAAAATCGTTATTGCGCCAAGCACGGTGCAAGAAGCGTTTTACGATACAGTAGAAGCGTTTAATTTAGCGGAAGAATATCAATGCCCAGTCATTATTTTATCTGACCTGCAGCTGTCATTAGGAAAGCAGACAGTCGAGCCGCTTGATTACAGCAAAGTAGAAATCCGCAGAGGCAAACTCCTGCAGGAAGAACTTCCTGAAGCGGAAGCGAAATCGTATTTCAAACGATATGAAGTAACGGAAGATGGCGTATCACCGCGTGTGATTCCTGGCATGAAGCACGGAATCCACCATGTGACGGGCGTTGAGCATGATGAAACAGGTAAGCCTTCAGAGTCTCCGTCTAATCGATTGGCACAAATGGATAAGCGGATGCGTAAATTGGATCAAATCCAATTCGATACACCTGTTTACAAGAATGCAAAGCATGATGAAGCAGATCTATTGTTAATTGGATTTAACTCAACACGCGGAACAATTGATGAAGCGATCGGTCGTCTGGAGAAAGACGGTGTGAAAGTAAACCATGCGCAAATTCGTTTAATTCACCCGTTCCCAACTGATGAAATCCTGCCTTTAATTGAATCTGCAAAACACGTAGCGGTTGTTGAAAATAATGCAACTGGCCAGCTGGCGAGTATCATTAAAATGAATGCAGGTTTCCCTCAAAAGATTAAGAGCATGCTAAAGTATGATGGAAATCCATTTCAACCGCATCATATTTACACTAGTAGCAAGGAGCTGTTAAGTAATGGAAGCCTCAACAACAACAAAATCAACATTTAAAGACTTTCGGAATAATGTCAAGCCGAACTGGTGCCCAGGCTGCGGCGACTTTTCTGTTCAGGCGGCCATCCAGCGTGCGGCAGCAAACGCAGGCCTAAGTCCTGAAAAGCTGGCGGTTATTTCAGGTATCGGCTGTTCCGGACGGATTTCAGGATACATTAATTCATATGGTCTTCACGGCATTCATGGCCGGGCGCTTCCGATTGCTCAGGGAGTGAAAATGGCTAATAAGGACTTGACTGTTATTGCTTCCGGCGGTGATGGAGATGGTTTTGCGATCGGAATGGGCCATACCATTCATGCGATGCGCAGAAACATTGATTTAACTTATATCGTCATGGATAACCAAATCTATGGATTAACCAAAGGGCAAACATCTCCGCGATCTGCGGCAGGTTTTGTGACAAAGTCGACGCCTAAAGGAGCCATTGAAGGAGCTTTATCTCCTATGGAGCTGGCGATTACAAGCGGCGCCACATTTGTCGCCCAAAGCTTTTCAACAGACCTGAAAGAGCTGACTGCCATTATTGAAGCAGGAATTCAGCATAAAGGATTCTCGATCATTAATGTTTTCAGCCCATGCGTTACCTACAATAAAGTGAACACGTATGACTGGTTTAAAGAAAATCTGACGAAGCTTGCTGACGTGGAAGGGTATGATTCCACAAGCCGTGAGAGTGCAATGAGCACCCTGATGAAGCACGACAGCCTGGTGACGGGAATTATCTATCAAGATAAAGAAAAACCGTCGTATCAGCAACTTGTGTACGGTTATTCAGATGAGCCGTTGACGACACATGATTTAAAGCTAAAAGATGAAACATTTAATGAATTAGTCAAAGAATTCATGTAAAAAAGCTCGCCCTAGGGCGAGCTTTTTTGACGGATAGCATGAATAGATTATATACAGTAAATTTGTCTGATTTTTGCCAATGCCAGAGTTCTAAATTAAATGGACGGATTCTTATGTTGTCTAATAATATAGAAAGCTATATACTAAAATAATGTGCATGAGGTAATAAAATAGACGAGCAACTCTTATTATAATGATAGTTCTTATGCTTATTTGCAGCAATGGAAAGGAGTTAAATGATGAACGAACAACAGCGTTTACAAGGACAGCTTGCCAATTCTTCTGGGAATTCTTCGGACAAAAAATCCGAAAAGGATTACAGCAAGTATTTCGAGTCTGTCTTTATGCCGCCTTCTCTAAAAGAGGCGAAAAAGAGAGGAAAAGAAGAAGTCAGCTATCATAGCGATTTCTCTATTGATGAACAATTTAAAGGCATGGGTGAGGGACGCAAATTCTATATCCGCACCTATGGCTGCCAGATGAACGAGCATGATACAGAAGTGATGGCAGGCATCTTTTTAGCGTTAGGCTATGAACCGACAGACACGGTCGATGATGCGGATGTGATTCTATTAAACACGTGCGCGATTCGGGAAAATGCGGAGAACAAAGTGTTTGGTGAATTAGGCCATTTAAAAACGCTGAAGAAGAACCGCCCAGACTTGCTTTTAGGTGTTTGCGGCTGTATGTCTCAGGAAGAGTCGGTCGTCAATAAAATCATGAAAACGTATAACCAGGTAGACATGATATTCGGTACACACAACATTCACCGTCTTCCCCACATTCTGAATGAAGCCTATTTATCTAAAGAAATGGTCATTGAGGTGTGGTCAAAAGAAGGAGATGTCGTGGAGAATCTGCCGAAAGTCCGCAACGGCAAAATTAAAGCGTGGGTGAACATTATGTACGGCTGTGACAAGTTCTGCACGTACTGCATTGTTCCATACACCCGCGGAAAAGAGCGAAGCCGCCGTCCGGAAGAGATTATTCAGGAAGTTCGGCACTTAGCCGCCCAAGGCTATAAGGAAGTCACTTTGCTTGGACAAAACGTCAATGCTTACGGGAAAGACTTTGAAGATATTAATTATCGCCTTGGTGATTTAATGGATGACATCCGAACAATTGATATCCCGCGCATCCGCTTTACGACGAGTCATCCGCGCGACTTCGACGATCACTTAATTGAAGTTTTAGCGAAGAAAGGCAATTTAATGGACCACATTCATTTGCCGGTACAATCTGGATCAACCGATGTGTTAAAAATTATGGCGAGAAAATATACACGTGAACAATACTTGGAGCTCGTTCGCAAAATTAAAGCAGCGATTCCTGGCGCCACGTTAACAACAGACATTATTGTTGGTTATCCAAATGAGACGGA
This sequence comes from Bacillus ectoiniformans, assembly GCF_016908875.1. Lineage (GTDB taxonomy): Bacteria > Bacillota > Bacilli > Bacillales > Domibacillaceae > Bacillus_BX > Bacillus_BX ectoiniformans. The sequence goes on from NZ_JAFBES010000014.1 coordinate 35,870, forward strand.
CGAGCAGTTTGAAGAAACGATGTCTCTTTATCGCGAGGTTGGGTTTGATGCAGCTTATACATTCATTTATTCTCCGCGTGAAGGTACGCCAGCCGCTAAAATGGTTGATAATGTACCGATGGAAGTAAAGAAAGAGCGTTTGCAGCGTTTAAATGCGCTAGTCAATGAAATGTCAGCTGAAGCGATGATGAGCTATAAAGGTCAAATTGTAGATGTCCTAGTTGAGGGCGAGAGTAAAAAGAACCCGGACATTTTGGCAGGCTATACGAATAAAAGCAAGCTTGTTAACTTTAAAGGTCCGAAATCTGCAATAGGCCAAATTGTGAAAGTGAAGATTACAGATGCAAAAACGTGGTCGTTAAACGGTGAAGTAATAGAAGAACATGAAATGGCAGAGGTGAAATAATATGGCGAAGTATACAAAAGACGATATCGTTGCCCGTGCAACAGAACTTGCTAAAATGATTTCAGAAACAGAAGAAGTAGCGTTTTTTAAAGAAGCTGAATCAAAAATTCACGAAAATCAAAAAGTAAGAGAAAAAATCGCGAGCTTGAAAAGCTTGCAAAAGCAAGCCGTTAATTTTCAACATTACGGCAAGCTAGAAGCTTTAAAAATGATTGAAGAAAAGATTGAAAAGATTGAAAAAGATCTAGATGAAATTCCGGTCGTTCAGCAATTTAAAGATTCTCAAGTGGAAGTGAATGAATTGCTTCAAATCGTATCTTCTGCCATCTCCAATACAGTGACTGATCAAATCATTGAGTCTACCGGAGGAGATATCTTGCGCGGAGAGACAGGCTCACAAGTAAAGAACAGTATGCCTGGAAGCTGCAGCTAATTTAATGATTAATTCCTAGAGCATTCCGCCTATACCGCGGAATGCTTTTTCAATTCCGAACCTCCTTATCAGTTTTAAAAAATCTTCAATGAAGAACCTGTGCTTGTCAAACCAGCTTGAACGACTTTTGTCATTTGAATCATATTTTTGAATAGAAGGGCATATCTTTTTGTAGTGGGTATGTGCAAAAGTACTCAATATCAGCATCTATATAAATAAAAGACATAAGGCAGATGCTAATTTTTTTCAATCTTCTAGGCACATGACTCGGTTACTCTGCATAGGATAAATGGAGAACAAGCGAGGAGGTACGCTCGAATGGCAGAATATAGGGAAATAATTACAAAGTCGGTCGTTGCCAAAGGCCGTAAGTTTACTCAAACCCATCACACGATTCACCCGCCGCATCATCCATCGAGCATTTTAGGCTGCTGGATCATCAACCATGAGTATAAAGCAAAGAAAATGGGAAAAACGGTGGAAATTCACGGGCACTATGATGTGAACATTTGGTACTCGCATCACAACAACACAAAGACTTCCGTTGTGACTGAAAAGGTTGACTACCGTGATGTGATCAAATTGAAATATCGTGATGAACACTGTTTTGATGACGATGAAGTAATTGCAAGAGTATTGCAGCAGCCTAATTGCTGTGAGGCCGTCATTTCACCGCAAGGCAATAAGATTGTGGTGCAAGTGGAAAGAGAGTTTGTTGTGGAAGTAGTGGGTGAAACGAAGGTTTGTGTATCGGTTCATCCGCATGGCTGTGAAGATGATTGGGATTGTGATTTGCATGACGATGATTTTGATCAATTGGATACAGCATTTATGGATGATGATAAGGATTATTAGTCAAGCGTGCCTGCCGAATTTAAACGGCTGGCACTTTTTTCTGTGCCATACTTTTGTTTCGATTCCCTCTATCAGGCCATCTTTATGTTATAATCAAAAATTGAATATAACTGATACGTAAACAGAGAAAGGGTTTGGAACACGATGGCTCAATATACCCCTATGATCTTGCAATATTTAAAAATCAAGGCAGATTATCAAGATGCCTTTTTATTTTTTCGTTTAGGCGATTTTTATGAAATGTTTTTTGAAGATGCGACAAAGGCCAGTCAGCTGCTAGAAATTACTTTGACGAGCAGAGATGGGGGTAAAATCCCGATGTGCGGTGTCCCCTATCATTCATCTGCCGGCTACATTGAACAATTGATTGAACTTGGACACAAGGTGGCGATTTGCGAGCAGACAGAGGATCCGAAAGAGGCGAAAGGCGTAGTCCGCCGTGAAGTGGTTCAATTGATTACTCCCGGAACAATGATGGAAGGTAAGGGACTTCAGGAAAAAGAGAACAATTATTTAACGGCTATTGCCAATTTTGAAGATGAAACCTATGCGCTTGCTTTAAGCGATTTATCCACTGGTGAAAATCGCGTGACCCTGCTAAATGGTGTGGAAGAAGTGATCAATGAACTATCTACATTGCAGGCAAAAGAAGTGGTAATTGCGAAACAAACGGCGCCTGAGTTAGAGGGAGTGCTTAAAGAAAGGCTGAATGTTACTCTATCGTTCGAAGAATCAGCAGATAGAAAAGAAGAGTTCTCTTCCTTAACGGAAAATATTGAGCAAGACAAGCTGCTAGCAGCCGCTAATCGTCTTCTTAATTATTTATACAGAACACAGAAAAGAAGCTTGGACCACCTGCAGCCAGTGACGGTTTATCACGTCCATCAGTATATGAAGATCGACTATTATTCCAAACGAAATCTAGAGTTAACAGAAACGATTCGATCCAAAGGCAAAAAGGGCTCCTTGCTTTGGCTTTTAGATGAAACAATGACAGCGATGGGAGGCCGGCTGCTTAAACAGTGGGTTGACCGGCCGCTGATTGACCGAACACATATAGAACAGCGGCTGAACATGGTAGAAACGCTGATCGCCTCTTATTTTGAAAGGCAAGAAATCCGCGAATGCTTAAAAGAAGTCTATGATCTTGAACGGCTATCAGGAAGAGTGGCCTATGGGAATGTGAATGCAAGAGACATGATTCAGCTGAAAAAGTCCCTTCAGCAAATTCCTGTTCTTAAAGATCTGCTAAGCCAAATCGATAGCGCCGACATTCGTCAGCTGTCTAACAAAATAGATGCCTGTGAAGAATTGACGGATTTACTGGAACAGGCATTAATTGACCAGCCGCCTCTTACGATTAAAGAAGGCGGAATGATCAAGGATGGTTTTCACGATGATCTTGATCAGTATCGTGATGCCAGCCGCAACGGAAAACACTGGATTGCTGGTTTAGAAAAAGATGAAAGAGAGCGGACGGGAATTAAATCTCTTAAAATCGGATATAACCGGATATTTGGCTACTTTATCGAAATTACAAAAGCTAATCTGCATTTGCTTGAAGACGGCAGGTACGAACGAAAGCAGACACTTGCCAATTGTGAGCGTTTTGTCACGCCTGAATTAAAAGAAAAAGAGACGCTGATATTAGAAGCAAATGAAAAGAGCACGGAGCTTGAATACGAATTATTCGTCGCACTTAGGGAGCAGGTAAAGGAGTACATTCCACGATTGCAGAGGCTGGCGCGGCTAGTTAGTGAACTCGATGCACTGCAATGCTTTGCTACTGTCAGTGAAACCCGTCATTACACCAAACCAGAACTCGCTGCAGGACGTGAACTGTCTATAATTGAAGGAAGACATCCGGTAGTTGAAAAAGTGATGAGCTCACAGGAATATGTGCCGAATGACTGCTTAATGGGAGATCACCGTGAGATGCTCTTAGTCACTGGACCAAATATGTCTGGAAAGAGCACCTATATGAGACAAGTTGCGCTGACAGCTATATTGGCGCAAATTGGCTGTTTTGTGCCAGCTCGTGAAGCGAAGCTGCCTATATTTGATCAAGTGTTCACCAGAATTGGAGCTGCGGATGATTTAATCTCGGGGCAGAGTACCTTCATGGTGGAGATGCTAGAAGCTAAGAATGCGATCACTCATGCGACTGAAAAATCATTGATTTTATTTGATGAAATCGGCCGGGGAACTTCCACGTATGATGGAATGGCTCTTGCACAAGCGATTATTGAATATATTCATGAGCGGATTGGGGCGAAAACGCTGTTTTCTACTCACTATCATGAACTGACCATTTTAGAAGAAGAATTAAACCAACTGAAAAATGTGCATGTTTCAGCTATTGAACAGAACGGCCGCGTCGTATTTTTGCACAAAATGAAAGAAGGAGCGGCGGACAAAAGCTATGGTATTCATGTGGCTGAATTAGCTGAATTGCCTAAGGAACTGATTAGCCGGGCTAATGAAATTTTAATTCAGCTGGAAAGCCAGGAGAAACCGGCTGTCACTTATTCAGCGGAAAAGAAAGATCATGAATCGGTTCGTGAATCTAGCCCGGTCAATGAATCAGCCAGTGAAACGAATGAAGCGGATCAATTGTCATTTTTTAATGAAGCAGCGCCTGCCTCATCTAAACCGCTTTCGTCAAAAGACAAGAAAGTAATTGAGGAGTTAAAGGGCTTCGACTTGCTCGAAATGACACCGCTTGAAGCGATGAATGCTTTATATATGCTGCAAAAGAAGGTAAAGAAGTAAAGCAGAGAAAAGAATGGGGTGAGGCAATTGAAATATATTATTCAGCTCGATGATGCGCTCTCGAATAAAATCGCGGCAGGAGAAGTAGTGGAACGTCCGGCTTCTGTTGTGAAGGAGCTGGTTGAAAATTCAATTGACGCCAAAAGTACAGTCATAGAAATAGATGTTGAAGAAGCTGGGCTTGAAAGCATTCGGATAGTAGATAATGGGACAGGCATTGAAAATGAAGATGTGCTTACAGCATTTTCACGTCATGCCACAAGTAAAATTAAAGATGAAAATGATCTTTTTCGCATTCGGACACTTGGGTTCAGGGGCGAGGCTCTGCCAAGTATTGCGTCTGTATCAGAACTTGAAATGACGACGAGCACGGGCGAGGGAGCTGGCAGCCGAATCATCTTGTCTGGCGGAGTGGTGAAACATCATGAAGCCGCTCCAAGCCGAAAAGGAACAGATATTAAAGTAGCAGGATTATTTTTCAATACCCCTGCCAGGTTAAAATACATGAAAACGATCCATACGGAACTTGGGAATATTACCGATGTGGTCAACCGGCTCGCGCTTGCTCATCCTGAAGTAGCCATTCGTCTTCGGCACAATGGCAGAGAATTGCTGAAAACAAATGGAAACGGTGATGTCCGTCAAGTGCTTGCTGCGATTTACGGACTTAATATAGCCAAGAAAATGATTCCGATCTCAGCGAATTCTCTCGACTTTGAGCTGTCCGGCTGGATTTCACTGCCGGAAATAACGAGGGCTTCAAGAAATTATATGTCTGTTATGGTGAACGGACGGTTTATAAAAAATTATAGTTTAGCTAAAGCCGTTCAAGAAGGATATCATACGCTGCTTCCGATTGGCAGATACCCGATTGTTCTTTTAAATATTTCGATGGATCCGATATTAGTGGATGTGAATGTACATCCCTCAAAACTCGAAGTTCGATTCAGTAAAGAGCCGGAGCTGAATGAATTAATATCCGCTGCGATCCGGCAAGCCTTTAAGAAGGAGACGTTAATTCCAGATGCAGCGCCAGTCCATAAAGTGAAGGAAAAACCTGTTTTTGATCAGCAGCAGTTTTCACTTGACCATCTGGCACAGGAAGCCGGTTCTAGAGAGAGTAAGATGACTGCACCTGTGGAGTACAAACCGGTACAAAGTCAAGCACAAGATGATTCCGAGTCCGTCTCTTACACGCCTGCGCCTTTTACACATGATCAAAAACAGGGATATTCATTGGCTAAAGAAGATGAAGGGGAGTTTCATGAACCTCTATATGAAGAAGAGGACAATGAAGGAAATCTGGATAAAAAGACGGATGAGCATGTTTCAGAAAGCCGAATTCCACCTATGTATCCAATCGGTCAAATGCACGGAACATATATTTTTGCCCAAAACGAAAAAGGGCTTTATATGATTGATCAGCATGCAGCGCAGGAGCGGCTGAAGTATGAATATTTTCGCGAGAAAGTCGGCAAGGTAGAAAAGGAATTACAGGATCTGCTCATGCCCTTCACTTTAGAATATTCTCAAGATGAGTGCTTAAAAATCAGTGAACACCTTCATGAGCTCGAAGAAGTCGGAATCTTTTTAGAGGCATTCGGCGAAAGAGCCTTTATCGTACGTTCGCATCCCCAGTGGTTTCCTAGGGGCGAAGAACAGCAGGTGATCGAAGAGATGGTCGAGCAGCTTTTGACGATGAAGAAAGTGGATGTGAAAAAGCTGAGGGAAGAAGCAGCCATTATGATGAGCTGTAAAGCTTCCATTAAAGCTAACCAGCATTTGCGCAATGATGAAATAGAGCGGCTTTTAGACGATCTGAGGCAATGCGATGACCCATTTACTTGTCCGCACGGCCGGCCGATTATTGTACATTACTCTATTTACGAAATGGAAAAAATGTTTAAACGCGTCATGTAAATAAACGCAGAATTGCTGTCATAACAGGGATTCTGCGTTTTGATTTTTGAAACATTGAATGGGCAACATAAGGGAACTGATTAGGCAGAGTGAAAAATAAAAAATAGAAAGGAAAGTGATTATGGGGTTTCATGGACAAAAGATTTTGCCAGCCATACGGACAATGAAAGATTTTGAAAAAATGCTCGATACACCATTTGAATACGGCGTGTTTTTAGATCTGCATGTCGGGATGGTCAAGAGTGTGGTCGATCACGCAACACAGCATGGGAAGAAAATGTTTCTCCACTTGGATTTAATGAATGGCTTAACCAGTGATGAGTATGCAGCGGAATTTATCGCTCAATATATCAAGCCATATGGAATTATTTCTACGAAAGGCAGTGCCATCATGAAGGCAAAGCAAAAGGGACTGTATGCCACACAGCGTGCGTTTATTATCGACTCAAGTGCCATTAAGCGAAGCATCAAGCTGATTGGCAAAACAGATCCGGACTACATTGAAGTGCTTCCCGGAGTGGTGCCAAAAGTTATAAAGACACTTCATGAGGAAACGGGCAAACCTATTTTTGCAGGAGGGCTGATTGACACGCAGGAAGAAGTAGAAGCAGCCTTAGAAGCCGGCGCGTGTGCGATCACCACATCAAACCGTGACTTGTGGAAGCTCTTCTATTAAGAGCTTCCGCCATTCACGATGTTTATTATTTTTCGAATAACTGATAATCAGGCAAAGGAATGCCTCTTGCAGTTAATTGATTCTCGATGTGGTTAACCAATGTTTGTAAAATAGCCAGACGAGCATATTTTTTATCATTTCCTTCAATGACATGCCACGGAGCATCCACTGTATCTGTTAAGCGCAGCATATCTTCAGCCGCTTCCTCATACAGCTCCCACTTTTCTCTGTTTCTCCAATCCTCGTCGGTTAATTTCCATTGCTTGAGGGGATCATTTTTCCTCGCTTCAAATCGCGCAAGCTGTTCATCATTGCTGATATGAACCCAAAACTTAATCGTGAGGTAATCGTCTTCTGTCAACAGCTTTTCAAAATCGTTAATTTCTTGATAGGCTCGACCCCACTCATTTTTCGTTGCAAAGCCTTCAATTCTTTCGACAATAACACGGCCGTACCAGGAACGGTCGAATATGGCTATCTGTCCGTATTGGGGGAGCTTTCTCCAGAACCTTTGCAGATAATGATACCGTTTTTCATGGGGCTGCGGGGCAGAGATTGGATACACCTGTAATCCGCGAGGGTCCAACTTTTCAGTCATCCTTTTAATAGCGCCGCCTTTTCCAGCTGCATCCATACCTTCCATCACGATCACTAGGCCGATTTTTTCTTGAAATAGCAGCTGCTGCAGACTTAATAATCGATACTGAAATTTTTTTAAAAAGTTTTTATAATCTTTTTTGCTCTCAACTTTTTTTGATAAATCCATCTGTCTTAAGTTTATTTCCATCGTTCCACATCCTCTCCCATTTGTTCAATCATACTACAGGCTTGCCCCCTTTTACCCTAATTTCCCTTCAATTAATTTGAAGAATAATTACACAATATGCAAAATTCAAAAATAAAGTTTGAAAAAATATTCACTAAAATAAAAGAATAAGAGAATGGTTGACAACGCTTTCAGAATGTTTTAATATAAGTGTCAAGTTAATAATTTGTGAAAGAGAATGAGAGAATCACAGCAGAAGCCTTTGTATTCATGAAGGTTCTAGTTGTGTATTTTTTTGTTCTCTTTTTTGTTTAACCAGAAGCAATATGGCGAAAAGAAAGGCTTAATGCTTTTGTAAATGAGAGAGGATGAAGGAATATGACACCCTTTGTAGGAGAAATTCTTGGTACCGCCTTGTTAATTATTTTTGGAGCAGGGGTATGTGCCAATGTAAATTTAAAAAAATCATATGCGTACGGATCGGGCTGGCTTGTCATTGCATGGGGATGGGGGTTAGCTGTTGCGATGGCTGTGTATGCCGTTGGGCAGTTTAGCGGAGCCCATCTAAACCCGGCTGTAACCATCGCTTTAGCATTTACCGGAGACTTCGCCTGGAGTGAAGTACCTTCATACATAGCCGCTCAAATGATTGGAGCGATGCTTGGGGCTTCATTGATTTATCTGCATTTCCTGCCTCATTGGAAGGAAACAGAAGATGAAGGCACGAAGCTTGGCGTATTTGCCACTGGTCCTGCGATTAAACATACTTTTTCGAATTTATTAAGTGAAATGATCGGAACTTTTATATTAATAGTAGGGATCTTATCAATTGGAGCGAATAAGTTTACAGATGGGCTAAATCCATTAATTGTTGGGTTATTAATCGTCGCTATTGGATTATCACTTGGAGGAACTACAGGGTATGCGATTAACCCTGCTCGTGACCTAGGACCAAGACTTGCCCATTTTTTACTTCCAATTAAGGGAAAGGGCGATTCTAATTGGGGATATGCTTGGATTCCTGTGGTAGGTCCCTTGATCGGCGGGTCTTTGGGCGGCTTATTTTACAGAGCCGTGTTTACAGGAGAAATGGTGAGGGAGTTTTGGTTTGTAGCGGCTGCAGGAGTCATCATTTTAGCTGCGTCGTTTATAGCAGATAAACAAACTAAAAAAGAAAAAGCCGAACATTTAGAAACGAACTCAGTCAGCAAATAAGGAGGAAATAGCAATGGAACAATATATACTTTCTATAGATCAAGGAACAACGAGCTCACGGGCGATTCTATTTAATAAACAAGGTGAAGCTGTGCACATGGCTCAAAAGGAGTTTACGCAGCATTTTCCAAAACCGGGCTGGGTGGAGCATAATGCCAATGAAATATGGGGAACCATTTTGGCTTGCATTGCAACTGTTTTATCTGAAAAAGATGTACAACCTAATCAAATTGCTGGGATTGGCATCACGAATCAGCGGGAAACAACAGTTGTTTGGGATAAAGAAACTGGAAAACCAGTATACAACGCGATCGTTTGGCAATCTCGCCAGACAGCCGATATATGCGAACAGCTAAAAGCGGACGGATATAATCAATTATTCAGAGATAAAACGGGTCTCTTAATTGATGCATACTTTTCCGGTACGAAGGTAAAGTGGATTCTTGACCATGTAGACGGAGCCAGAGAAAAAGCCGAACAAGGCAAATTGCTTTTTGGAACCATTGATACTTGGCTGATTTGGAAAATGTCTGGCGGCAAAGCCCATGTGACAGACTATTCGAACGCATCTAGGACGCTCATGTACAATATTCATGATTTGAAGTGGGATGAAGAAATATTAGACATTCTTGATATTCCTAAAGCCATGCTTCCTGAAGTTCGTCCGTCATCAGAAGTATATGGAACAACGACACCGTACCATTTCTTTGGCCAGGAAATTCCGATTGCTGGAGCTGCCGGAGATCAGCAAGCGGCTCTGTTCGGCCAGGCATGCTATGAGGAAGGCATGGCCAAAAACACGTATGGTACAGGATGCTTTATGCTGATGAATACTGGTGAAAAAGCAGTGGCTTCTGAACATGGCTTATTAACAACCATTGCTTGGGGAGTAGATGGAAAGGTTAATTATGCATTAGAGGGAAGTATTTTCGTTGCAGGTTCGGCTATCCAGTGGCTTCGCGATGGGATGAGAATGATCAAAGATGCGAAAGACAGTGAATTGTATGCTGATAAAGTAGAATCCACAGAAGGTGTCTATGTTGTACCTGCATTTGTAGGGCTTGGCACACCTTATTGGGACAGTGATGTACGCGGAGCCGTTTTTGGATTGACTCGCGGAACATCAAAAGAACATTTCATTCGGGCGACACTAGAAGCACTCGCTTATCAAACGAAAGATGTCTTAGAGGCGATGGAAGCAGACTCTAATATTTCTTTGAAAACATTGAGGGTCGATGGAGGAGCCGTCTCAAATAATTTTGTGATGCAGTTCCAAAGCGATATGCTGCAAGTGCCTGTTGAGCGGCCGGTCATCAATGAAACGACTGCGCTCGGAGCAGCTTATTTAGCTGGACTTGCCGTTGGCTTTTGGAAAGACCGCGAAGAGATTTCAAAACAATGGAAACTGCAAAAACAATTTGAGCCGAAAATGGATGAAGAAAAACAAACGAATCTTTATAATGGCTGGAAAAAAGCAATAAATGCGACTTTAGCTTTTAAAATATAAAAAGATGTAGTATAATGAAAACAAGTTAATAAATTGTCCGGAGAACTGGAGAGACCTGTCTACATAATGATCATGTGATTATTGTGTTTTGACGGGTCTCTTTTTGTTTTTTTACAGGACCTTTTCGGGTAATGAAAAAATGGAGGGAATACTTATGACATTCAATAGCACTGAGCGTGAAATGATAAAGAACGAATTAAAAAATGAGATGTATGATTTAGTGGTAATCGGCGGCGGAATTACCGGTTCAGGGATTGCTCTCGATGCAGCTGTCCGGGGGATGAAAGTAGCTGTCATTGAAATGCAGGATTTTGCTTCAGGCACATCAAGCCGCTCGACCAAGCTTGTACATGGAGGTCTTCGCTATTTAAAGCAATTTGAAGTAAAAATGGTTGCAGAAGTAGGGAAAGAACGGGCTATTGTTTATGAAAATGGACCTCACGTAACCACACCTGAATGGATGCTGCTGCCGTTGCACGCAGGAGGAACGTTTGGCAAGTTCTCTACAGGGATCGGACTGCGTGTATATGACTTCCTAGCAGGAGTAAAGAAATCAGAAAGAAGAAAGATGCTTTCTGCCGAAGACACATTGAAAAAAGAGCCGTTAGTAAAAAGTGACGGTTTAAAAGGCGGCGGCTATTATGTAGAATACCGTACTGATGATGCCCGCTTGACAATTGAAGTGATGAAAAAGGCCATCGAGTCAGGCGCAACAGCTATTAATTACGTGAAAGCCCAAGATTTTATTTACGACAATAAAAAAATCACAGGTGTTCAAGCAGAAGATGTATTAACTGGAGAAAAACTCGAGATCCGTGCCAAAAAGGTAGTTAATGCCGCTGGACCATGGGTTGATGCGGTTCGTAAAAAAGATTACACGATCAACAATAAAAACCTGCGCTTAACAAAAGGGGTTCATATTGTCATCGATCAATCGAAATTCCCGCTGAAGCAAGCGATTTATTTTGATACGCCGGATGGACGAATGGTATTTGCTATTCCCCGCGACGGTAAAGCTTATGTCGGCACAACTGATACATTTTTTGATAAAGATAAAGCGAACCCAAAAATGCTTGCAGAAGATCGGGATTACTTGATTGAAGCCATTCATTATATGTTCCCAAAAGCAAATGTGACCGCAGCTGATGTGGAATCGAGCTGGGCAGGCGTTCGTCCGCTTATCTATGAAGAAGGAAAAGATCCTTCAGAAATTTCCCGTAAAGATGAAATTTGGGAAAATGAGAGCGGCCTAATAACAATTGCCGGCGGGAAATTAACAGGTTACCGTAAAATGGCAGAAACAGTCGTCGATTTAGTTTCTAAGCGTTTAAATGAAAACGGCGGTACATTTAAAAATGGTCAAACACTTCGTTTGCCTATTTCAGGCGGAGACGTCGGAGGCTCTGCAAACCTGCATGCCTTTATTGATCAAAAAGCGAAGCAAGCAGAGCAATATGGGTTAACGAAAGAAGAAGGAAGAAAACTGGCTCATATGTACGGTTCTAATGTGGATCAGCTGTTCCAGCTTGCGAAAGCTTCGGCTGATACAAACGGACTTCCACTTCACTTATATGCGCAAGTGATGTATGCCATACACCATGAGATGACGGTAAAACCGGTCGACTTCTTTGTTCGCCGAACAGGGGCTGTTTTCTTTAACATTGCACAGGTAAAACAATATAAGAATGAAGTGATCGAGCTAATGTCATCTGTTCTAAACTGGGATCAGCAAACAAAAGCGGCATATACAGATGAACTCGAGAAAGAAATAAAGGATGCAGAAAAGCCGGTTGATATACAGCCATAATGATAAAAGTCCGCTCTGATGGAGCGGGCTTTTATGCAGTATAAACAGTGCACCGGTATTGATCATTGCTACCTATGAAAAAGAGTGGCGTATGGCGGAAAAATATGTCCTGCTAGGTTTAAATTGCGGGAAAGTGGTGAGAATAGGGAAATATGTTCAATCCGCTTCAGTTATGATACGATAGAAAAAAAGAAGTGAAGGCAGTGAACGAATTGCAGGAACGTAAGAAACTCATTGTCCTGATTGGGCCGACTGCTGTTGGAAAAACAGCGCTTAGCATAAGGCTTGCTAAAAAGTTCAACGGAGAAATTATCAGCGGAGATTCCATGCAGGTGTACAAAGGGATGGATATAGGCACCGCTAAGATTACGAAAGACGAAATGGAAGGCATTCCTCACCATTTGCTTGATATTAAAGAACCTGATGAAGCCTTTTCGGCGGCGGAGTTTCAGGAACTGGTCCGTGGTAAGATTGAGGAAATTTCAAGCAGAGGAGCGATTCCCATTATTGTGGGAGGAACCGGCCTATATATTCAATCGGTTATTTATGATTATCAGTTTTCTGAAGCAGGCGGAGACAAGGAATTTCGTGAGAAGCTTGAAAAAGAAGCTGAAATCGCCGGCAATGAAGAATTGCATCAAAGGCTGAATGCGCTAGACCCCGTCTCAGCCGCAAATATACATCCTAACAACGTCCGGCGGGTTATTCGAGCACTTGAAGTCTTACATACGACGGGAAAATCAGTGTCTGAATACCAGTCTCAGCAAAAGCCTGAATTACTGTATGAAACGGCGCTTATAGGCTTAACGATGGAACGGGAAAAACTATATAGCCGAATCAACCGGCGAGTAGAGCTGATGATGCAGCAAGGACTGCTGCAAGAAGTTGACACATTATGGAACAAGGGAATTAAGAGCGGACAAGCTATACAAGCCATCGGGTATAAAGAACTGTACAGTTATCTGCGCGGTGAAGTATCGTTAGAATCGGCAATTGAACAGCTGAAGCAGAATTCAAGAAGGTACGCCAAACGCCAGTTAACTTGGTTTCGCAATAAAATGTCCGTTGAATGGTTTGACCTTTCGGATGAAGCAGAAGCTGAGAAAAAAAATAAGGAAATATCGGATTTCATTGCAGGAAAGCTAAATTTAAAATAGAATTAAGATATCTTATAGAGAGAAAGAGGAGGATACGATATGAAACAGGGCATAAATATCCAAGATCAATTCTTAAATCAGCTTCGCAAAGACGGAACACTGGTTACTGTATTCTTGTTAAATGGATTTCAATTGCGCGGTTATATTAAAGGTTTCGATAATTTTACAGTATTATTCGAATCTGACGGCAAGCAGCAATTAGTATATAAACATGCAATTTCTACATTCGCTCCTCAGCGTAATGTGCAAATTTCATTCGAAGAGCAAGCATAAAACACTGAAAGCGTGTACAAAATGTGCGCGCTTTTTTTCTTGCTGTTTTTTTGAGAATTTTCCTTTCCCCAAGGTCAATCTTTTATTAAAATAGCTACTATTGACTAAATAAGCTGAAACAGACAGGAGCAGATGATTTTGCAATTATTTTCAAATACAGTCTCGGCTGCGAATGAGCTATTATGGGGATGGTTTCTTATCTTCGCATTGCTTGGGATCGGCGTTTTTTATACATTTTATTTAAGATTTGTTCAAATTAGGGACATTCCGAAAGCTTTTCGAATCATGTTCCGCAAGAAAGAAAACAGCCAAGAAGGTATATCCTCTTTCCAGGCGTTAGCCACTTCTATCGCAGGACAAGTGGGAACTGGAAATTTGGCTGGAGTAGCCACAGCGATTGCAGCAGGCGGACCCGGCGCCATTTTTTGGATGTGGGTAAGCTCATTTTTGGGAATGGCAACGATCTTTGCCGAGGCTGTTTTAGCCCAAACTTACCGCGTGAAGAAAAACGGAGAATATTTAGGAGGACCTGCTTATTATATAGATCGTGGATTGGGAAATAAGAAGCTGGCGGCACTCTTTGCTATTTTCATTATTATAGCACTTGGTTTAGTTGGTAATATGGTGCAATCGAATTCTATCGCTGCCGCTTTTAAATCGGTCACTCCCATTCCTTCTGTCGTCATCGGGATCGTCATCGCCGTGTTAGCAGGACTTGTTTTGTTCGGGGGAATCAACCGCATTGCCTCATTTGCAGAAAAAACAGTTCCGCTAATGGCCTTGTTTTATATAATCGGAAGCTGTTTATTGCTTTTTCAGTTTAGAGCGGAGATCATACCTGTACTTCAATTGATTTTTGCGTCCGCATTTAAATTAGAAGCCGCAGGAGGCGGTGTTTTAGGCGCCACCATTAAAGAAGCGATTCGCTATGGAGTAGCCAGGGGGCTGTTTTCTAATGAAGCTGGAATGGGTTCAACGCCACATGCTCACGCGACAGCACAAGTCCGCCACCCAGCAGAACAAGGACTGGTAGCCGTCATTGGCGTTTTAATTGATACGATTATTATTTGTACGGTTACTGCTCTAGTTATTTTAGTCACAGGCTCCTATACATCGGGCGAAACAGGGATTGAATTAACCCAGCAAAGCTTTATTTCCGGTTTTGGAACGTACGGACAAGTGTTTATAGCCGTTTGTTTGCTGTTTTTTGCCTTTACTACGATCATAGGCTGGGCCTATTTTGGAGAGTTAAATGTGAAATATTTATGGAATGGAAAAGGCGTTCAATTCTACAGGCTCGTTGTACTAGGTTTTATTATTATGGGTTCAGCCGTTCACCAAGTAGCTTTTGTATGGGAGCTCGCTGATTTCTTTAATGGATTAATGATCATTCCGAACTTAATCGCGCTGTGGCTGTTAAAAAATATTGTGGGTGCTTCCTTGAGAGATTATAAAATGAAAATGGACAAATGACAGCTGCGTTGCTGTCATTTTTTTATGTATGAGTTGTGAATGCGAAGAATAGAATGGTAAGAGAGAGGGAGTATTTCTTGGGAAATCGCAAAAGTTGACATAGACAGACAACTTACGTCAAAGATCGGTGGGTGAGAGAAGTGAAACAGCCGATACGATTAAAAGATAATGGTCAAATCAATGTCGTGCTGCATACAAAAAACGAGCAGAAACAACCAAAAACCCGTGAAAACCGTCCGCATTCATGGCCTAACTCTGCAGAACATATTGTATTGAAAAGTATAGAGCGGGAATTAGAAGGTCTGATCGGCCTTGAAGAAATGAAAAAGATGATCAGGGAAATATACGCATGGATTTTTATCAACAGAAAACGAGAAGCAAGCGGGTTGAAATCAGGAAAACAAGTCTTGCATATGATGTTTAAAGGCAATCCCGGCACTGGAAAGACGACAGCTGCCAGAATGATCGGCAAGCTGTTTCATGAGATGAAGGTGCTGTCGAAGGGACATTTAATTGAAGCGGAACGAGCTGATTTAGTAGGGGAATACATTGGCCATACCGCTCAGAAGACGAGAGATTTAATCAAAAAGGCGATGGGAGGCATACTTTTTATTGATGAAGCCTACTCATTAGGCCGAGGAGGAGAAAAAGACTTTGGCAAAGAGGCCATAGATACGCTGGTGAAGCATATGGAAGATAAACAGAATGACTTCATATTAATATTAGCTGGCTATCCCCGGGAAATGAATCACTTCTTCACATTAAATCCGGGGCTGGAATCCAGGTTTCCATTTATCTTTGACTTTCCTGATTACCGGCCTGAGCAGCTAATGGAAATTGCAGAAATTATGGCGAAAGAAAAGGAATACCAATTTAGTTCTGAAGCAAAGATCAAGCTCCGGGAACATTTTACTCATAAGACGAATAAAACTTCGGCTCCCTTTTCGAATGGAAGATATGTAAGAAATATTATTGAAAAGGCGATGCGTGCTCATGCGGTCAGGGTGCTTGCGGAAAATGAATATAATTATACAGAATTAATGACGATTCGAGGGGAAGACCTCTCTTTCAGCTGAGTTTAGCATTAGCTATTCAATTAAAATCCAGTTAAAAAAGAGGCCGGGCAATATTTTCCCGGCCTTTCAAAAAGATTATATTTTCAGATAAATTAATTGTCAAAAATATGTCGATTGTGTTACAATACTTTCAAAGGATGATAGATATGAAAAAAAAACCATTAAAAGAAAGAATTGTAGAAACCTCACTCTTAATGTTTGAAAAGAATGGCTATCATGGTGTGACTGTTGATCAAATAGTAGAAGAGTGCGGAACGTCCAAGGGGGGATTTTACCACAATTTCAAGTCAAAAGATGAATTGCTGTATCATATACATGATGTATTTATCTCATATGTTCTAGATAAAGCAAAGGAATCATATAATAATTACACTACCCCAGTTTCGAGACTTTGCGCCATCATCAATTCATTCACTAAGGTATTTGATTTATATAAACCGCATATCACCGTGTTTTATCAAGAAAGCACATATTTAAAGGGAGATTTTCATCAGAAAATCAATGATAAGCGCGATGAATACCGTAAGCTCTTGCAACGGGTGATTGAAGAAGGCCAATCTTCTGGAGATTTTCGCCGTGAAGTGCCCCCAGAAATTACAACAATGGCGATTATAGGTATGGTTAATTGGATTTACAAATGGTACAAACGTGATGGGGAACTGTCAATTGAAAAAATCGCAGAAATTTTTAACGATTTAATCTTGCATTCATTAATAACTGAAAAAGGATTAATGGATCAGGATATTCCTAAATATTTTTTGAGAAGTCAGCCGGTAAATTAAAGCTGGCTATTATAAAGGGGTAAACAAACCGACTGGTCTGTCCAAACCAACTGGTCGGTACAAAAAACGAATAAAGGGGAAATTGAGGATGAATTTTGAATTAACTAAGGAACAGCAAATGTTAAAAGAAATGGTAAGAGACTTTGCAGAAAAAGAAATTAAGCCTTATGCTCAAGAGCTGGATGAAACTTCAGAGTTTCGTCATGAAACGTTTAAGAAAATGGCTGAATTAGGACTTATGGGAATTCCGTTTCCAGAAGAGTATGGCGGAGTTGGCGGCGATACGATCTCTTATGCAATTGCAGTAGAAGAAATCGGAAAAGCTTGCGGTGGAACTGGTTTGAGTTATGCGGCAGCCATCAGTTTGGGAGCTAGCCCAATTTATTATTTCGGAACAGAAGAACAAAAGCAGGAATGGCTCGTACCAATGGCGAAAGGAGAAACATTGGGATCCTTCGGCTTAACAGAGCCTAATGCAGGGTCGGATGCTGGCGGAACCCGCACAAAAGCTGTATTGGATGGTGACGAATATGTAATTAATGGTGAAAAGTGCTGGATTACAAATGCAGGTTATGCCCGTCAAATCATCGTGACAGCGGTTACAGGAAAAAGAGAAGATGGAAAGAACATAGTATCTGCCATCATCGTTCCTTCCGACACGCCAGGTGTAACGATTTCTTGTAATTACGACAAAATGGGCGTACGCGGATCTAATACTTGTGAGATTGTTTTAGATAATGTGCGTGTACCGAAAGAAAACCTTCTTGGGGATTCGAAAAAAGGTTTCAGCCAATTCTTGTTTACACTAGACGGCGGACGTATTTCTATTGCTGCTCTAGCTGTCGGAATTGCACAGGCATCTTTAGAAAAAGCTCTTCAATATGCAAAAGAAAGACAACAATTTGGTAAATCTATTTCTAAATTCCAAGCGATTCAGTTTAAGTTGGCTGATATGGCGACAGAAGTTGAATTGGCGCGTACATTGGTTCACAAAGCAGCATGGCTGAAAGATCAAGGCAAACCATTCGGGAAAGAGGCAGCAATGGCCAAGTTGTTTGCATCTGAAACAAGTTTCCGAGCAGCGAATCAAGCGATTCAAATTCATGGCGGATATGGTTATATGCGTGAGTATGATGTGGAGAGATATTTACGCGATGCTAAGTTATTGGAAATTGGGGAAGGCACGTCTGAAATTCAGCGTTTAGTGATCGCGCGCCACTTGGGCTGCTAAATAATAAGGGGGAAAAAGAATGAGTGAAATGATTCACCAAACAGTGGGGAAATTGTTGGCGAAAAGAGCAGAAGAAATTCCGAATCATGAGGCGCTAGTCTATTCTGACCGAAATTTAAGATATACGTATAAAGAGTTTGATCAGCTGTGCAGCAAGGTAGCTCGCGGACTGATGGCTCTTGGAATCAAAAAAGGGGAAAATTTGGCGGTTTGGGCAACGAATGTTCCTGAATGGGTCACACTTCAATTTGCAACTGGAAAAATGGGCTCCGTTTTAGTAACGGTAAATACTAATTATCGGTCTGCCGAGCTTGAATACTTATTAAAACAGTCGGAGAGCACAAGCATTATCCTGATTGAAGATTACCGCGGCAATTCATATATTGATACGATGTATGAACTGTGTCCGGAATTGCATACGAGCGAACCTGGGCAATTGAACTCCAAACGCTTGCCGCTTTTAAAAAATGTCGTCGTCATCAGTGATAAACAATATAACGGCGCTTACAATTGGTCCGATATTTTAGAGATGGCAGATCAAGTGACAGAAAGCGAACTTGATGAAAGAATGAATTCTCTAGAGCCAGAAGATGTGATAAATATGCAATATACTTCTGGAACGACAGGCTTTCCTAAAGGGGTCATGCTTACTCACAGCAACTTAGTGAACAACGCCTACAATATCGCGTATTGCATGGAACTGACTAAAGAAGATCGATTATGCATACCTGTTCCATTCTTCCACTGTTTTGGATGCGTCATTGGCACATTGGCATGTGTATCTGTTGGAGCTACGATGGTGCCTGTACAAGAGTTTGACCCTGAAGAGGTGTTAAAAACGGTAGAAAAAGAGAAGTGTACAGCGCTTCATGGTGTTCCGACTATGTTCATAGCAGAGTTAAATCATCCGAACTTTGAGAAATACGATACATCGACTCTTCGGACGGGTGTTATGGCTGGAGCGAACTGTCCGGTTGAGGTCATGAAATCTGTAATGGATAAAATGTATATGAAAGAAATTACGATTTGTTATGGCCAAACAGAATCTTCTCCGGTAATTACGCAGTCCCGCACGAATGATCCGATCGAACTTCGTGTGGAAACGGTCGGACGGGCGCTTCCGAATGTTGAAGTGAAGATTGTTGAACCAGGTTCAACTGAGCCGCTTCCGCCGAATGAGCAAGGAGAGCTATGCACTCGCGGCTACCATGTCATGAAAGGGTATTATAATAACCCCGAAGCGACGAATGAAGCAATTGATGCAGAAGGCTGGCTTCATACAGGAGATTTGGCTGTGATGGATGAAAACGGATATGTGCGTATAACTGGCCGTTTAAAAGATATGATTATCCGCGGCGGAGAAAATGTGTATCCACGCGAAATTGAAGAATTTCTATATACTCACCCGAAAATCTTAGATGCTCAAGTAATAGGTGTCCCAGATGAAAAATATGGGGAAGAATTAATGGCCTGGGTTATTTTAAAAGAGGGTGAAACAGCAGAAGTGGATGAAATCAAAGAATTTTTCAAAGGGAAAATTTCCCGTCATAAAATTCCGAGACACATCATTTTTACAAAGGAATATCCAATGACTGCATCTGGAAAAATCCAAAAATTCAAACTGCGTGAACAGTCAATGAATTTACTCAGTCAATAGACTGATTGCAGGCTCAGGTGTGTGAGATTTTCATTTCACACACCTAAAACCTAATAACCTAATTGCAGCAATTCCCAGACTATATGAAAAGAGGCGATCATGTTGTTTTCAAAAATTATTATTGCTAACCGGGGAGAGATTGCTCTTCGCGTGATAAGAACTTGTCAAAAGCTTGGGATTAAGTCAGTAGCAGTATATTCAGAAGCCGACGAAGGATCTCTCTTTGTCCGGCAAGCGGATGAATCTTACTGTATCGGCAAGCCGCCAGTTAACCAAAGTTATTTGAATGCAGATGAAATTATTCGTGTAGCTAAGGAGAGCGGGGCAGAAGCGGTTCACCCTGGATATGGATTGTTATCTGAAAACGCCGGCTTTGCGAGAAAGTGCATAGAAGAAGGTCTTGTATTTATCGGTCCATCCCCTGACATCATTGCTTCTATGGGAAGCAAGATTGAAGCGAGAAAAACAATGAAAGAAGCGGGTGTTCCTATTGTTGAAGGCGTAGATACACCTCTTGCGGATGAAAATGAAGCAAAAGAAGCGGCAAAGACGATAGGCTATCCGTTAATGCTTAAAGCTTCTGCTGGCGGCGGGGGAATTGGCATGCAGCTGATCCATTCTGAAGAAGAATTGGAAAAAGCGTTTGCCGGCAATAAAAAGAGAGCAGAATCATTCTTTGGCGATGGAGCGATGTTCTTAGAGAAATTTATTCAAGAACCGCATCACATTGAAGTGCAAATTCTAGCAGATACACATGGAAATGTCATTCCTTTATGGGAGAGGGAGTGTTCGATTCAGCGCCGTAATCAAAAAGTTGTCGAAGAAGCCCCGTCTCCATTTATTAGTGAAGAAACAAGACAGAAAATGCTAGATGCAGCTGTCAAAGCAGCGAAGCACATAGGATACAGCAATGCAGGCACGATTGAATTCCTAGTGGATCGCGAGCAGAACTTTTATTTCTTGGAAATGAATACAAGACTGCAAGTAGAGCATCCCGTAACAGAAGAAATTACTGGATTGGATCTCGTTGAGGAACAATTAAAGGTGGCCTATGGCGAGAAGCTTTCTATTACGCGTGAAGACGTGAAGCGTAACGGACATGCGATAGAAGTTCGGATTTATGCAGAAGACCCGAAAACATTCTTCCCGTCGCCAGGCAAGATCACAGAATTCAAATTGCCAGAAGGGGAAGGCATTCGCAATGAATGTTCAATCGAAGCGGGATCTCAAGTTACTCCGTTCTATGATCCAATGATTGGGAAGTTAATTGCTTGGGGTCAAACGAGAGAAGAAGCGTGCGCGCGGATAAAATCAGCATTGGAAGATTACAAGATTACAGGTATTAAAACCAATATCCCAATGCTTATCCAAACAGTGGGACATGAGCAGTTTTTAAAAGGTTATACAACGACGAAGTTTGTTGAGGAATATTATTTACCTCAAATGACAGCGACTAAATAGGAGGAATGTAAAATGGCAAAGATTGAAGCGAGCATGGCAGGTAACGTGTGGAAAGTATTAGTTTCTGAAGGGGAAGAGGTGTCAGCAGGGCAAGATGTAGTCATTCTGGAGTCTATGAAAATGGAAATTCCGATTGCTGCAGAAGAAAGCGGCACAGTGAAAAAAGTATATATCCAAGAAGGAGATTTCGTTAACGAAGCCGATGCATTAGTAGAAGTAGAATAGGAGGCGGATTCTTTTGAAACTTCCAAAGACGGTGAAAATCAAAGAGGTTGGCCCACGGGACGGCCTTCAAAATGAGAATCAGCAAATAAGTACGGAAAATAAGACAGCCTGGATCAATCAGCTATCTGAAAGCGGCCTCTCATATATTGAAGTCTCATCTTTTGTTCATCCTAAGTGGATTCCGCAGCTTGCAGATGCTGCTGCGGTCCTTGCTTCGATAGAGAGAAAGCCAGGAATTACATATGCAGCTCTAGTGCCTAACATGAAAGGACTAGAGGGAGCGCTCTCGGCGGGCGTAGATGAAGTCAGCGTTTTTATGTCTGCGAGTGAAGCTCATAATAAAAATAATATTAATAAAACAATTGAAGACACTTATCCGGTGCTTGAAGAGGTTGTGAAAGAGGCAAAATCAGCTGGAAAAACAGTGCGAGGCTATTTATCTACCGTTATTGCCTGTCCATATGAAGGAGAGGTTAGCCCTGAACAAGTGAAGAGAGTGGCTGATAGGCTCTTCACAATGGGCATTGATGAATTATCGCTTGGAGATACCATAGGCGTAGGCGTGCCGACACAAGTGGAGAAGCTCTTGGAAGAATTGCTACCTGCTTTTGCGGCAGAAAAGCTGGCTATGCATTTTCACGACACGCGCGGCACGGCTTTAGCTAATATTCTTAAATCTTTAGAAATGGGCATCACAACTTTTGACAGTGCTCTAGGAGGACTAGGGGGCTGCCCGTATGCTAAAGGTGCATCAGGAAATGTGGCAACTGAAGATTTAATTTACATGCTTTCAGGGATGGGAATTGAAACGGGTGTAAATCTCGATCAGCTAGTTGAGGCTGGTGCATTTATGGAATCAATTTTAGGGAAACCGCTCAATAGCCGGCAGATGGATATAAGCCGCAGAACATGAGAGGAGTGACAAGGATGGCTGAAACAGTAATCATTCAAAAACCGGAAGACGGGATTGCGGTTATTAAGCTAAACCGCTCTAATGCTGCAAACGCACTGTCTCGGCAAATGCTATATGATCTGCATGAAGCGCTGAATGAAATAAAGTTCGACACCTCAATCCGGGCAGTCATTATTACTGGTGAAGGGGAGAAGGCCTTTTGTGCAGGAGCTGATTTAAAAGAGCGCAAAGGGATGGAAGATGCGGAAGTTAAGCGGATTGTCTCACTGATTGGTTCGACCATCAATGAAGTAGAGGCTTTGCCGCAGCCGGTGATTGCAGCTATTAATGGAGCAGCATTCGGGGGAGGGCTGGAACTGGCTTTAGCCTGTGATATCCGAATCGCTTCTAAGGAGGCGAAGCTAGGCTTAACAGAAACGTCACTTGCGATTATTCCAGGAGCAGGCGGAACGCAGCGTCTTCCTCGATTAATTGGTCTAGGAAAAGCGAAAGAATTGATTTTTACTGCGCAGCGTCTCACTGGAGAACAAGCCGAGGATATCGGTTTAGTGGAGTATGCGGTGCAAGGGGCGGAATTGATGGAATGGGCGCTTAACTTAGCTAAGCAAATGGTCAAGAATGCACCGCTGGCACTCATTCAAGCGAAAACTGCCATTAATAAAGGAATGCAAACCGATCTTGCCACAGGATTAAAAATTGAAGAACTTGCCTACAGTGCGCTGATTCCTACAGAAGACCGTATGGAAGGCCTTCGTGCATTTGGAGAAAAAAGACCACCAGTCTACCAAGGAAAGTGAGGAGAATGAAATGACAGAAACGAAAATGAAATCAGACTATCAAGAAAAGAAAGACAGTGTCTTAAAGGGCGGACAAGAAAAATATCATGAAAAAAATAAAGAGCAAGGAAAAATGTTTGTACGTGATCGTCTACGCATGTTGTTTGACGATGATATTTTAGCGGAAGACGGCATGTTTGCCAATGTCATGGCTGGAGACCTTCCGGCTGATGGTGTGGTAACGGGCATTGGAAAAATTCATGGCCGCACGGTTTGTGTCATGGCAAATGATTCTACGGTAAAGGCTGGCTCTTGGGGAAAACGGACCGTTGAAAAAATTATTCGCATTCAAGAAACAGCTGAGAAGCTGCGCTGTCCAATGCTTTATCTAGTGGATTCTGCAGGTGCTAGAATTACCGATCAGTTAGAAATGTTCCCAGGTCGCCGCGGGGCAGGAAAAATTTTCTATAACCAAGTGAAAATGTCTGGAAAATTGCCGCAAATCTGCTTGCTGTTTGGTCCTTCTGCTGCTGGTGGAGCATATATCCCGGCATTCTGTGACATTGTGGTCATGGTGGAGGGAAATGCTTCCATGTATCTAGGCTCTCCACGTATGGCGGAAATGGTTATCGGTGAAAAGGTAACGCTTGAGCAAATGGGCGGAGCTAAAATGCACTGTTCAGTATCAGGCTGTGGAGATGTGTTAGCGAAGTCAGAAGAAGAAGCGATTGAATATGCGAAGAAATATTTAACGTACTTCCCTAGCAACTATACAGAAAAGCCAGCGCCAGCAGAACCGAAAGAGCCGGCAGCGTTCGAAAAGACGATTGAAGAATTAATCCCTAAAAACCAAAATGCTCCATTTGATATGTATCAGCTGATTGACCGCTTGATCGATGAAGACTCATTTTGTGAAATCAAAAAATTATTTGCTTCCGAATTAATTACTGGTTTAGGAAGAATCAATGGACAGCCGATCGGTATTATAGCCAATCAGCCACGAGTCAAAGGCGGCGTGCTTTTCCATGATACAGCGGACAAAGCAGCTAAATTTATCTCGCTATGCGACGCTTTCCACATTCCGTTATTATTCCTTGCCGATGTACCTGGATTTATGATTGGAACGAATGTTGAGAAGGCTGGAATTATTCGTCACGGAGCAAAAATGATCTTTGCGATGAGTGAAGCCACTGTGCCAAAAATGACAGTTATTGTACGAAAAGCTTATGGTGCCGGTCTTTATGCGATGGCGGGTCCTGCGTTTGAGCCAGATTGCTGCATTGCTCTTCCAACCGCTCAGATTGCAGTAATGGGGCCTGAAGCAGCAGTAAATGCTGTGTATGCGAATAAAATTGCTCAGCTCCCAGAAGAGGAAAGACAAGCATTTATTAATGAAAAACGCGAAGAGTATCGTCAAGATATTGATATTTACCGCTTAGCATCTGAATTAATCATTGATGATGTAGTTGAGCCGAATAACTTGAGAAATGAGTTATCATCTCGATTAGACGTATACATGTCGAAATATTTAAACTTCACTGATCGCAAGCATGGCGTAAATCCAGTGTAATAAAGGAGGCGGAGTCTTATGAAAACCATCTATACAGATTTTAAAGAAGCGGTTTCCCAAATTAAAGATGGATCCACATTAATGGTGGGAGGATTCGGTTTATGCGGAATCCCTGAGAATCTGATTGTAGCTCTAGCTGAATCAGGCGTGAAAGATCTGACAGTTATTTCAAATAACTGCGGAGTTGATGACTGGGGATTAGGTTTACTGCTTCGCAATAAACAGATCAAAAAGATCATCGGATCATATGTAGGGGAAAATAAAGAATTCGAACGGCAAATGCTGGCTGGTGAAATTGAAGTGGAATTAACACCTCAAGGTACACTTGCCGAGAAAATCCGTGCTGGCGGCGCGGGGATCCCAGCCTTTTTCACTCCTGCAGGGGTAGGAACGCCGATTGCAGAAGGCAAAGAGGTTCGTGAATACAACGGCAAAGAGTATTTGCTTGAAGAATCATTAACGGCGGATTTCAGTTTAATCAGAGCCTACAAAGCGGATAAAATGGGCAATCTTCTTTATAACAAAACGGCGCGCAATTTTAACTCCATGATGGCAGCTGCTGGTAAAGTGACCATTGCTGAAGTGGAAGAAATTGTGGAAATTGGTGACTTAGATCCGGACTTCATTCATTCTCCTGGCATCTATGTTCAAGCGCTGATTCAAGGGGAGCAAGAAAAAAGAATTGAAAAAAGAACAACTCGTCAGTAAAGGAGGGGCCAAAATGAATTCGAGAGAGAAAATTGCAAGACGGGCAGAAAAAGAAATTGAGAGCGGAAATTATGTCAATCTCGGCATTGGTATTCCGACGCTGGTAGCAAACTTTATTTCGGACAATAAGCAAGTCGTGCTTCAGTCAGAAAATGGCTTGCTCGGTATTGGTCCATATCCGACTGAAGAAAATATTGATGCAGATTTAATCAATGCCGGAAAAGAAACAGTAACGGCGATTCCTGGGTCTGTGTATTTTGATAGTGCGGAATCCTTTGGAATGATTCGAGGCGGTCATATCGATGTGGCTATTCTTGGCGGAATGGAAGTTTCGCAAAACGGAGATTTAGCAAACTGGATGATCCCGGGCAAGATGGTCAAAGGCATGGGCGGCGCGATGGATCTTATTCACGGCGCTCGTAAAACCATTGTCATCATGGATCACGTCAATAAACATGGTGAGTCAAAAATTCTAAAAGAATGTCAGCTTCCATTAACAGGAAAAGGTGTGGTGCAGCGCATCATTACGGATCGAGCGGTAATGGATGTAGCAGAAAATGGCCTTCGTCTTGTAGAAGTGGCTAATGGGTACACAGTAGATGATATTTTAAATTGTACCGAAGCCGATATGACAGTAGCAGAAGATGTAAAACTAGACGCATTTTAAATTCCTATAACAAAAAGACTCCGGCAGCTTCCGGAGTCTTTTTCATAGTGTTGAAAAACACCTTAGGCAATAGACAAAATCTAAAATTAAGATTAAAATCCTTCTCATCAACTAACATGAGAGGGATTTCCTA
>NZ_JAFBES010000015.1 GCF_016908875.1 Bacillus ectoiniformans
TCACTATGGACACCCTTGCTTTTGGCTATGTACTTACCGCTACCAGGTCGTACTCGGGACTTTCACCCGTTAGAGTTCGCCCATGCTGGGCGAACGAAAAGGACTCGGAGTACATCCCCGAGTCCTTTTTTCATTATTCAAATGTTCCTTTTATCAGCGCCTTGCCTTCTTGGACCATGATCTGTCCCTTCGATATAACTGTATCAATTTCAAGCGTCTGTTCATTTAACAGAACAAGATCGGCATCCATTTGTTTTTTTATGAGCCCTTTTCTTCTCAGCTTTAATATCTTTGCCGGAGTGGATGTAATCACCTGGATAGCTGTCTCAAGAGGAATTCCTTCTATTAGTACAGCATCCCTTACTTCTTTAAAAAGAGAATTCACTTTTCCTAGCTTCAAGCCAATTAATTCACCTTGTTCATTAAAATCCGGGAGACTTGCCTGGCCATCTGAAGTAAAAGTTATTTGTTCGACCGGCACTTCAGCTTCCAGCGCGGTTTTTAATGCTCTGCTGCACTTAACCTCTCCTTCTTCTAAGAACTTAGGAATGGTGCTCGTAGTAAAATCAATGAATCCCCCTCTTTTAGCAAATTCTATCCCCGCTTTAAATAAATAAGAATTACGGTTGATATGAGTAGGATAGAATTGGGTAATCGGAATGTCAGTTTCATCAACCACCTGTTCTAAAAGTGTTAGACAATCCTTGCTGTCCCCTACGTGAACATTGACAATGCCCGCTTTGCCTGAAAGCATACCGCCAATTCTCGCAGCTGACGCGATTTTGGCCATTTCCTCTTTCGTCGGCTGAGAGGAACGGTGGTCCGCAATAGCGATCTCACCCGCTCCGATGATTTTATCAATGAGGATCAAATCATTTTCAATTGACCCTGTCAATGTTTTGACTGGCACTTGATAGGACCCTGTTTGCACATAGACAGTCAGCCCCTCTTCCTCTAAGCCTCTTGCTTTAGCAATTAGATTCTCCATCGTCCGCGTCGTGCCATCTGTTCCAATGACTCCAACTAGCGTGGTAATACCTGAGAGTGTAGCATCAGTTAAGTTTAATTCAGGCGTTCTCGTATGATAGCTGCCTTCACCGCCACCGCCTGTAATATGGACGTGGCCATCAATAAATCCAGGCACGAGAACCTTTCCTTGTGCATCAATGACTTCTATTTCAGCAAAGTCGGATGGCACATTAATCTGATCCGCTATCCGGCCAATCTTCTCGTCAATAATCAGCACATCTTGTTTGCCAAGCCGCTGAGGTGCATATACTTGTGCATTCTTAATTAACTTCAACATATTTGTCATTAACTCCTTTGCCATTCACTTCACTAAACGATTCATTCACCCCGTCGGATTTAAAAATCGATTAGAACTGCCCCAATTACAAATACACTTGATAAAATGAACATCAATATCATAAATTTCAAAATAAATTTCGCCCAAGTTCCCCATTCAATTCTCGCTGCACCGAGCGTTCCCATTAGCGCTGCTGAGGTCGGAACTAAAATGTTTGTCAGTCCGTCTCCAAGCTGAAAGGCAAGAACGGCTACTTGTTTTGAAACGCCAGTAATATCAGCCAATGGAGCCATTAATGGCATCGTCAAAGCGGCCTGCCCTGAACCGGATACAACGAAGAAATTAAAAATGGATTGAAAAACATACATAAACCATGCGGACAATACGACCGGAAACCCTTCCATCGCTTGACTTGCCCCGAAGAGCATTGTATTTAATACAGAAGGTTCAGCGGGGCTGTCTCCGCCTAAAATAATGACGATTCCTTTAGCCATCCCGACAATTAAGGCAGCCGGCAATAGATCTTTGGCTCCTGCTGTAAAGCTTTCTGCTATATCGTTCACTGTCATGTTGTTCAGTTTAAAAAGGACGCCAATGATTCCAGCCACAAGTCCCATTGTGAAGAATTGAGAGGCGATCTCAGGAATGTAATACGCACGCTCTACGACTCCCCAAACCACCCAGACAATTCCTGCAACTACTGTTACTATCACCAGAAGATGCCCTAGATTAAATGCCGATTTTAAGCTGCCCGTTTCCGCATCTTTAAAGTAAAGATCTGACTCTTTTGTTACTGAAAGCTGGGGGTTTTTTTTGATTTTAGATGCGTAAACCATCGTGAAAACAATTCCAGTTAAAGTGAATACTGCCCACATCGCCATTCGAAATCCTGATCCCGATAATACCGGCACTCCAGCTACACCTTGCGCAATCGATACCCCAAATGGATTCATCCATGATGTCGCAAAGCCAATCTGTGTCGCCACATACGTAATCATTACCCCGACAATGGCGTCGTAGCCGATTCTAATTATGACCGGAACTAAGATCATGGCAAACGCGATCGCTTCTTCTCCCATGCCAAATACGGCCCCCCCAAGAGAAAATAAGAAGAAGATGACAGGGATCATCAATCCTTCCCTGCCTTTTGTTTTAACGATCACTTTCATTAGGCCTTCATCAACAGCCTGCGTTCTCATGATGATTCCGAAAGAGCCGCCGATAATAATAATAAATGCTACAACACCAACTGCTGATCCCCATTTATCTCCGGAAACCATTCCTTCAAACACATAATTTAAAAATCCAGTCTCTCCTCCGCCTTCGAATAAAGAGGTGCCGTCTGTTTGCTTTTCTCCCGCCTCATTCATTGAATAAGTAAAGCTATCTGGTTTCACAACCGTTTTCGTCACTTCACTGCCGTCTTTTTCATACGTTACTTCTTCAGTCTCGAATTGTCCCTTTGGCACTACATACGTAAGAGCTGCTGCTAGAAGAACAACAAAGAAAACAATGACAAACGTATGCGGCATTTTCCAAGTTTCATTTTGTTTCATCTCTTCTCCTCCTTTGCTTTTCTGTATATTAATTATTGCAATTTTTGTGCCATGGCAGAGATTGCTTACATTCACTACTTTAAGTTAAAATAGGGTTAAAAATTATTAACCTATTTAACCAAATAACCTATTTAAAACCTAAAAGGAGAGACAATGACCATTTATAAACAATTAGCGTTAATCACTGGTTCCATTCAGACAAAAGAACAATTACATCAGCAGTTAGTTCAAATTTTTGGAGAATATATTAAAATAGAAAGCTACGCTGTGGATGAATCTGTCCCTCTTTCCTTCACCAACAAGATGATCGTCTACTCTTCTCATGCTGTTAAGGATGAAACGACTAACTTACACATAACCGGCTGCAGGGAGATTATCTCTAAGCGCACGGCCAACTATGATTATATCGATCAATTATTTTTATTAAAGAAAAACACGAAAGTTTTGTATGTAAATGATTCATTTGAATCCGCAGCTGAAGCCATAGATAACTTGCTGCACCTTGGTATGGACCATCTAGAATATATCCCCTATTCAAAAAGCCTCCCTGTTCCGTTCCAAATAGATGCAGCGGTCACACCCGGGGAAAATGAGTTAGTTCCGTCTTTCATCACCCATACCATTAACCTTGGCGTGAGACTGATAGATATTCATACGATCATTCAAATTGCTGATTTCTTCCAGTTGCCTGAAGCAACCGTAACGAGTGTAACGAATCGATATTTAAAGAAAATTATTGATTTAAGCCAAAAGCTCTCGTCCATTTCCCAAAAAGCCAAGTCGTTAAATCACTTTTTAGAAAAAGTGGTGGACGGTGTCAATGATGGAATTTTGGCTTTCACTGCCAACGGACAAATCACCGTATTTAACGAAGGACTGTCTAGAATGACAGGATGGTCAGCTGACCAGGCGATCGGAAAAGAACTCACCCGAATCTTTAAAGACGAGAAGATGGCTGAGTTTTTATTATATGGACAAGAAGAGGGAAACCAATACTTTTCGTTTGCTCACTCTAATGCAATGGTTTCAAGATTCTACCTCAAAGATGAAAAGACCATTGTTGCCACCTTTAAAGATGTCGACGAGACAATTAAAATGGAAAAGCTGCGCCACACCGACCTCCAAAAGAAAGGGTATCTATCTAAGTACAGCTTTCATGACATTATTGGGAATAGTTCCATTCTCGAAACCACCAAAAAAACAGCCGGGAAATTAGCAGCCGTCGAGTGGCCCATTCTTATTTTTGGAGAAACAGGCACCGGAAAAGAATTATTTGCAGGAGCCATCCATCAAGCCTCACCTAGAAAAGACAAGGCCTTTGTCGCTGTGAACTGCAGTGCACTCTCGGAGGATTTGCTTGAAAGTGAATTGTTTGGTTACGAGGAAGGTTCTTTTACAGGCGCCAAGAAAGGCGGAAAAAAAGGATTATTTGAACAAGCGGATGGCGGCACTTTATTTTTAGACGAAATCGGCGATATTAGCTCCAAGCTGCAAGCACGCCTGCTTCGTGTTCTCGAAGAAATGGAAGTACGTAGAATTGGAGGAGATAAACATATTCCAATTAACGTGAGAATTATTGCGGCGACTAACAAAGATCTGCACGCGAAGACGATGGACGGTTCTTTTCGAGCTGATCTATACCATCGCCTAAAAGTTCTCTATCTGCAATTGCCATCGCTGACGGAGAGAAAAGAGGACATACCTCTCCTAATCCGCCATTACTTAAATGAAATGAACAAACAAGATTTAGTTCTGCTTCCTGAAACTTTCCGCCTCCTAATGGACTATCATTGGCCTGGAAATGTAAGAGAGTTAAAGAATATGATCCAATATGTAGTAACGGTAGCTGACGATCAAGTCTTACCTGGGCACCTTCCTATTCAGCTACAAACAGAAGAAACACCCGTTCTTTCTGATAAAAAGCGAGAGTGGGTATCCCTTTTACAAATTATTTCAAAAGGCAATGCAGAGCGGCAATCCGTTGGGCGCAAATCTTTATCTGCACAGCTGCCTCCAACCTGTAAGCTAACAGAACAGCAAATTCGTACAAGATTAAAAGAACTGCAATCATTAGGGTACATTGTCATTTATAAAGGCCGCAGAGGCAGCCAAATGACTAGCGCAGGTGAGAAATTTCTCTCTGAAAACATTCACGCCGTCACTTTGCATGACTAGTAAATAAAAAAAGTTGGCTCAAATAGGTGAAATATTTATTTCACTCATTTGAGCCAACTCTGTTAAACATATATAACGGGATTGATTGCATAAGATAAGCAAGCAGTATCAATTGGCGCAGATCTTTAACTGCAGCGTTCTCACTTTGCTTGTTTTAATTTAAGCTCTAATCGTTCTTCGATTTTTTCTTCTAACAATCTCATCGCTTCTGCATCTCCCATTAATTCCTGCTTGTTTTCCTTCACTAAGTCAGCAAATGACTTCTTTCTCATCTTTCTCATTTTATTGCCCTCCTTCCGTCTCATCGTTATCTATATCTTACCCTCTTTCAACCTTATGTATACGGAATATTCTAATAATTTTACTGGAACTATAGGAAATATGTATGCTTCTAGTTTAAATAAGGAAAACCCCTTGCTGTAACAGCAAGGGGCAAACATTTATGATTATGCTTTTACGTCAGCTAATTTTCCGCGAAGAACCATTTGAAGGATTCCACCGTGACGGTAGTAATCTACTTCAACATCAGAATCAAAACGCACAAGCGCTTGGAATTCTTTCTTTTCTCCATCTTCATTTGTAGCTGTTACAGTAACTACATCACGAGGTTTCACTGAATCTTCAAGGTTCACTTCAATAACTTCTTTGCCAGTCAAACCAAGTGTAGTCGCATTTTCTCCCAATTTAAATTGCAATGGAAGAACACCCATCATGACTAGGTTAGAACGGTGAATACGCTCATAGCTTTCAGCAATAACCGTCTTCACACCTAGCAGGCTTGTTCCTTTAGCAGCCCAGTCACGAGAAGATCCCATTCCGTAATCTTTACCAGCAAGAACAGCAAGACCTGTACCGTCTTCTTGATACTTCATGCAAGCATCGTAGATCGGCATAATTTCTTCTGTAGGCCAGTAAGTTGTGAATCCACCTTCTGTACCTGGTGCTACTTGGTTACGGATACGGATGTTAGCGAATGTACCGCGCATCATTACTTCGTGGTTACCGCGTCGTGAACCATAAGAGTTGAAGTCACGAGGCTCAACACCTTTAGAGCGAAGGTACTTACCAGCTGGTGTATCCTTGCCGATCGCACCTGCAGGAGAGATATGGTCAGTTGTTACTGAATCGCCGAAGCGGCCCATTACACGCAATCCTTTAAGCGGCTGAATCTTCTCTGGAGCTGCAGACAGACCTTCAAAGAATGGAGGGTTCTGAATGTACGTAGAATCATCATTCCAGCTGTAAAGAGCTTCATTGCTTGTTTGGATTTGGTTCCAGCGTGAGTTGCTGTCAAATACGCGCTCGTACTCTTTACGGAATACTTCAGGAGTAACCGCACGCTGTACAGCTTCTTTCACTTCCTCAGTGCTTGGCCAGATATCTTTAAAGAATACGTCTTTTCCATCTTTATCTTGACCGATTGCATCTTTAGCAAAATCAATATTCACTGTTCCAGCTAGTGCATATGCTACTACTAACGGAGGTGATGCCAGGTAGTTAGCTTTTACAAGCGGGTGAATACGGCCTTCAAAGTTACGGTTACCGGAAAGAACAGATGTGACAAGAAGATCTGAATCAGCCACTGCTTTTTCAATTTCGTCTTTTAATGGACCTGAGTTACCGATACAAGTTGTACAGCCGTAACCAACTGTGTTAAAGCCGATTTTATCCATATATTCTTGCAAACCAGCATCGCGAAGGTAGCCAGTAACTACTTTCGAACCTGGAGCTAGAGATGTTTTTACGTATTTCGGTACTTCTAGACCAAGTTCAACAGCTTTTTTCGCCACTAAACCTGATGCAAGCATTACGTATGGGTTAGAAGTGTTTGTACAAGATGTGATCGCAGCAATTGCCACTGCTCCTGTTTTCATCTCCACTTTTTCGCCGTCAGCAAACTTTACAGTCGTTGTTTTTTCTAATTCTTTTTCTCCTAATCCGAAACCTTGGTTTCCTTCAGGAGCACTAACTGAAGTTTGGAATGCTTTTTGCATGTTTGATAGCGGAATTAAGTCTTGCGGACGTTTTGGACCTGATAGGTTCGGTTCAATTTCAGCAAGGTTAATTTCAACTACATCTGTGTAAACAGGCTCTTCATTTTCAGGTGTGAAGAACATGTCATTTTCTTTTAAATATTGCTCTACAACTTTAATGTGGCTTTCTTCACGGCCAGTTAAACGCATGTAATCTAGTGATTCTGCATCTACTGGGAAGAATCCGCAAGTAGCTCCGTACTCAGGTGCCATGTTAGCAATTGTTGCACGGTCAGCAAGCGGCAATACCGCTACGCCAGGGCCGAAGAACTCAACGAATTTACCAACTACGCCTTTAGAACGCAATACTTGAGTTACTTTAAGAGCTAAGTCAGTAGCCGTCGCGCCGTTAGGAAGTTCTCCTGTCAGCTTCACACCCACTACTTCTGGGATTGGGAAGTAAGATGGCTGTCCAAGCATGCCAGCTTCCGCTTCGATACCGCCAACACCCCAGCCTAGAACACCGATCCCATTGATCATCGTTGTATGAGAATCTGTACCGACTAAAGTATCCGGATACGCTTCCAATTCACCATCAGCTGTTTCTACTGCATGTACCACGTTCGCTAAATACTCAAGGTTAACTTGGTGAACGATACCTGTTGCAGGAGGAACTGCACGATAGTTATCAAATGCCTTTTGAGCCCAGCTTAAAAACTCGTAGCGCTCTGCATTTCTTTCAAATTCAAGTTCCATATTTCTTTCAAGTGATTCCTGAGTTCCATAAGTATCAACCTGAACAGAGTGGTCAATAACTAAATCTACTCCGATTTCAGGGTTAATGACATCTGGGTTTCCTCCCATATCAGCCATTGCTTTACGAAGTGAAGCAAGGTCAACAACTACAGGAACGCCCGTGAAGTCTTGCAGGATAACACGAGAAGGCTTAAAAGGAACTTCTGCTTCTTTAACATCTGCAGATCCCCAATTTGCCAAGTTTTCAACATGCTCTTTTTTGATTACATAGCCGTCATATTGACGAAGGACGGATTCTAAAAGCACCTTAACAGAATAAGGCAGGCGAGAAACTTTTGCCACACCCGCTTCTTCTAACGCTGCGATGCGATAATAATTGTAACGCTTACCATCAAGCTCAAATTTCGAACGGGCATTAAATACATCATTCTTTGCCATCCCGATTCCCCCTCTATTTATAAATATGTAATGTAAGCCGAAAAGCGGGAAATAAAATTATTTCTTACTTTTCATACATTTCCATCATAATACAAGGAATTGTATAAGTAAATAACTAGAATTGAATTGTAATTGATAAGAATTTCTTATCAATTACAATTCTTTCAAAACTATTCAAAAGGATGAATTGCTTTGGCCTTCCATATACAAACTCTAGACGAACCTGACAATATCATAGGTTTGATGGCAGCCTTGACAAACACCCTCCACCTTCTTTCCCGTCCACTCCGCAGAAATCGGACGGCTGCAGGAACTGCACTCAGCATTTACCCATTGAAAGTACTTATTCAACGTATGTTTAGAAATAAATTCCTCATATCCGCATCTCTCGCATTCTGTACGCACATACTGATTGGCAATAATTCGCATAGATATACAACCGCTGCATTGCCTGCACCTGACATAGCTTGAACAATAGTCCCTTAACGTCTGTTTCGGCAAATGCGCATTCTCTGCTTTCGTTTGCTTAAACCAAGTCTTTAGCTCTAGTGTATTATTCTCAGGACTGAACAGATCGTTGAACACTTTAATAAATTCTTCTGATTTAATCCTGATTTGAATATTGGGCAATGGGGCTCCTAGCCAAAATATTTCATCGTCAATGATGATAAAAGGATAGGGCACTGTCACAAATTTCATTTCGACTTGTTTAAAAGGCGTCTTTTTTAGTTTACATAATAATATTATAGAAACTTTATTCTCGATTTTTTTAAGAAGTGCCCAGAATTTTTTAGACGGTTTTGAACGAGGCGGCAAGCCAATGACGACAGATCTTTTAGCTTTCAATACATCTTTCATCCAGGCTATCTCGTCATTTCCAGAAAAACTTTTCAATTTCTTATTCATTTGGCGCTCTTCTTTAAATAATGTATCTAAACCATTTACACGATTGGCCTTTTGAAAATGCCTGGTCAGCTTTCTGATCAATTGTGCAGGAGAAACGGTTCTTTGCAGGAAGCTTTCATCAGCTAAAAGAATAAACTTCCCTCTCGCTCTCGTCATAGCCACGTTTATTAGCCGCTCACTTATATCACCCGTCAGGATACGTCCCGCCGCCAATTGGGGTGAACTGTCCGTGGCATCAAAAATAATCATATCCCGTTCTGAACCTTGAAATTTATGAACGGTCGCTGCCGCAAGGAATTGTTCTGCGTGTTCTTTTGGGAAAAATGTGGTCAAACACGCGTTCATCAATTGAGCTTGCGCACGGTAAGGAGTAATGTATCCGATTGATTCTATTCCGCTGGCCCTAGCTTCAAAGATCAGCTGCAGCGCAGACATTAGAGATAGAAGATTATATTTAGACGATGAATTTCCCTCTTTTAAACTAAGCGGCCATTCCGACTCTATGTTAACCATCACGGCGGCGCTTTTTGCAAACGGCCTTTTATTCGAGATTGCTTCTCGAGCTCTGTCCATTCCCGCAGCATCAAAAACTTTACTTTGATAAATTTCTTTATTCGTAAAGGCAGATATTTCTGGGTGCATTCTCCTTTGGGTGTCGAGCATAAATAAATGAGGATGCCCTTTTGGACTGAATGCGGCATTTGCAATTCCTGAGTGGTGAAAAATATCCTGTTTCAGCCATTTGGATGCTAGCGGATGACGGCTTAATCCGATAGGCGGCAGCTGCTTAAAATCTCCGCATATGATGATATGCTCACCAAGCGTTGCCGCAAATGCCAGCTGAGGCACATAAGCCATGCTCGCTTCATCCACGATGACTAAATCATATTCCTGTGAATAAACAACGGGGTCAATAGCCGATTTAGACAAAGTGGATCCCAGCACTTTTGCATTTTGTGCCAGGTCATTCACTTCTTTTTCCCACTCTTTCTTCACTTTTGACAGTTCCCGGTCCTTACGGCGAAGAAAACTATCTTGCTCCAGTTCTTTCTTTTTTTCATATAAAGCAGCATTTTTTTGAGCAGCGAGTGCCCCTGCATATAAGTCCATGTTCTCCGCTGGCTCATTATGAAGCATCGTTCCGTGCCTTAACACCTCACCCGTTTTCCACTTGCCTTTTAATTTTAAAAAATGATACAGCTCTTTTAACAGCACATCAGCTGCCGCATTGCTTTGGGCAAGAATTAATACTTTTCTCCCTTTCAAGTAATGAGCGGCGGCTAATCTTGCTAGTGTATATGTTTTTCCTGTCCCAGGCGGACCCCAAATATAAGTGACCGGATTATATTTCGCGCGGAGGACGGCTTCATGAAGACGATTTTTCACCTTTACTTTCGGATGCTGATCCGGCATATCAGGATAGAGAAGCTGATTCATCCGCTTCATCCCTTTGGCTGTTTCTTCTGCTTCCTCAATCCGCTCAGATAATTTTTGCAAAAGCTCCCAAGGTTCATTAAAAAGACTCGCGGAATCAATGTCGTTTCCTAAGTAATCATCAAGTTCAATGATCACTTCCCTTCCGCGAGCAGAAAGCAGAACCCCCTGACATTCAGCGTCTTTCGTTTCTAGACGAATAGGAGAATTATCTGGAATCCACATGTCCCAGGCACTTTGAAAAGAATAGATCGATTTTTTATCAGTTTGGGAAAGACAATCTCCGTTTCTTATAGGGATGCCTGCTCCGCCTTGATCCTTTAAAGCATAAATTTCCTGCTCAATGGCGATTTTCCATTCATTAATGACTTGTTTCATCTATATGACACTCCAATAAAGATACTTACTTTTTCAGCTTGTCCAGCATAACAAAAAAACCTGCTTCTTACAGCAGATTTTTATATAGAACACATGGAAATTGTTGAAGGATTTATTTAAAAAATGAATTCTTTTTTTGCACTCTTAAAATATCGCCCATCCATCCCTTTTTCTTTAAATATATATATACGCCTACTGATGAGGCAATAATTAATCCCCATGATAATAAGTAACCCAGTTTCCATTCCAGCTCCGGCATGACTTTAAAGTTCATTCCCCATATGGCTCCCCAGACAGTGGCCGGGGTAAATAAAGTGGTAATGACTGTCAAGGTCTTCATAATTTCATTGCCTCGATGACTAGATACAATGTTTTCAAGTTCAACCAAGCCTGAGATCTCTTCTTGATATTCATTTATTAATGACCGTGCTCTTTCCACTCGATGAAACGTTTGTTTATAATAATACGCCTCTCTTACCTCTTCTCCAAAAGCTTCTATTACCCCCATGCGCACTTCTAACGCTGGAGTCGTCAAGTTTTTCCATATAAGCAATTCATGTCTGGTTTGAACAATTTGATCAAGAAGGTCTGTATTATTTTTCTCTTTAATATTCCAAAGCAAATCGCGCAGCCTGCTTTCAAAGCAATCGATTTTTTGCAGAATATGAGTGACGATTTCTCCAATCAGAGTCAGAAAGCCTTCAATTGGCGTTTCACACTGTTCCATTTTTGCTTTCATTTTCTTCTGATCTGCTTCATCTAATAATGAGAGGTTCAGTCTATCGGTAATAAAAAAATCTCTAGTTAAATAATAATGGAAAATATCTTTTTTGCCTTTTTCCTCTACGTCCTGGAAATAGATGATAGACCCCCACATGACCTCTTTTCCAGGATCTTGAGTATTCATATTCAATGTATTTATATCTTCATTTTTTTCAATGCTGTCTAACCAGTCATTGCACGTATGATATTTTTCGGTCAGCTGTTTAAAATCTATATCCTCTGACTCATCAATTTCAAACCACGTCCACTTATTTTCATTAAATGTATACTTCATATTGATTTCTCCTTTAATCCGGCTCTGCAGCTATTCTACCTTTCATACTGCCTTCATCTTTACCCCTTTATAAATATCAGTGAAACTATATATATGAAATGAATTTTTTTCCAACAGCGCGATCAAGATGGTTTTAATTCTTCTCTTTCGGGTAAACTTAATTATGGATGAAAAATTAACTAATTAGCTGTATTTTTGACAAGGAGGAAGAGAATTATGTTTGGTAAAAATATGGGAAATGCTAGAAACAATCAAAAAAGCGGTGGGCTTGGGTATATGCTATTAGGTGCAAGTGCTGCTGCCTGGTGGCTGTCAAAAGATGAAAACCGCACTAAGTTTGATAGCTTTATGAAGCAAGCGAAAAAGAAACTAAATTCAAATGCTACCCCTTCTAAAGAGGAATTCCCTGTATTAAAAGCAGGACACCCAGACCCTGAAGATGTGGAAGATAACAAAATGGTCGAAGAAGGTTCTCAATTTGGTGTAAAATATTATAATGAAAAAGAACAACAAAAAAAATAATACTAAAAAACAGTCCTTTTACATGATAGGACTGTTTTTTCATTTCATCATACGCTTTTCTTAAGGAAGAGACGCTGCTCATTTTGAATGTAGCGTCTCTTATTTATTTCTCAAACGAAAATTGGATTTTACTTTTTGTTTCGTCTAAGGATAACATGGCATTAAACGTCTGATCCCCTTTTTTAAACCCTTTAATAAGTTCCGTTTTTCCGGCCGCGATCAGTTTTTTTACATTTGTTTGCGAGATTTTCTTGCCTAGAATTTTCTTTGAAACTGTAAATTTGCAGTTTGATTTTTTATAATTAGAACACCCGTAAAATTCACCTTTATCTACAATATCACCAGAGCACAAGGGACAGCTTCCGATTTTTTTGCCCACCGTAAATTTGGAGTTCAGCCGCTGGATTGACTCTGTATTGTATCTGCTGAAATCCCAATTAGGTTCATTGTTGGCTGCATCTTCAATTATTTTGCCAGCAAGCTTTTTGGTTTGTTCAATAAATTGCAAAGGGGATGCTTTTCCTTCTCCGATGTCAGCTAACCGCTGTTCCCATTTAGCCGTCATTTCTGGTGAAGCTAAGATCTCATCTCCTATTGCACCAATTAGCACCTTCGCTTTATCCAGTGCAAACACTTGGTTTTTCTTTACTTCAATATACTTTCTGTCTTTAAGCATGGTAATGATGCTTGCTCGGGTTGCTTCCGTTCCCAATCCTTCTGTTTTTTTTAGAACTTTCTCCAGTTCCTCATTATCGAGGTATTTTCCTGCCGTTTTCATTAATGTGATTAACTGCCCTTCCGTATAGCGTTTAGGCGGATGGGTTTTACCAGATTTCACTTGGACTTTTTGTACCGCACCTGTCTCTCCTTTTTCTAAAGCAGGCAGGATCACATCTTTTTCTTCTTTTTGCACGATCACTTTTCTCCAGCCTTCATTTATTAATTGCTTACCTTTAGAAACAAATTCAGCCCGTCCATCCACCAATGTAATGATTGTTGAATAATCAAACACTGCAGCCGGATAATGAGCAGCGATTAAACGGCGCACAATTAAGTCGTATATCAGCCTTTCATCTGACGGCAGATTCTTCGGATCCTTGACTTGTTCAGTCGGAATGATCGCATAGTGATCGGACACCTTTTTCTCATTTACGAATCTTTTATTTCCTGCAATCGAATCAGATGGAGCCGGGAGAAGCGATTGATAGTCGGTGAAACCACCGAGTTTTTTTAAGATCTCAGGAAAGGTCGCAGCCTCTCCCTCCGTCACGTAATTGGAATCCGACCGCGGATAAGAAATGATTCCCTTCTGATATAAAGACTGGGCGATATCAAGCGTCTTTTTCGGTGAAAACTTAAATGCTTGATTGGCAGTTGCCTGCAAAGAAGATAGATTAAATAGTAAAGGTGGCTGAAATTCTTTTCGTTCCATTTTCATCTCTCGAATTTCGGCAGGCTTTCCTTTGCAAAATGCCGCAATTTTATCCGCAAGTTCCTGCTGATGCAAACGAGATTCCCCATTTTTCTCCCATTTCCCTTGAAACTTCTTTCCGTTCATTTCAAAATCAGCGATCACTTCCCAAAAAGGTTCCGATTGAAACTCTTCAATTTCCTTTTCCCGCTTAACAATTAAGGCTAGAGTTGGAGTCTGAACGCGTCCTGCGGAAAACAAGTCGTTCATTCCATGTTTCTTTAATAAAATGCTAAAGGCTCTTGATGCATTCATTCCAATCAGCCAGTCAGCACATGATCTTGTATAAGCTTCGAAATACAGATTTTTTGTCGCTTCGCCTTCTAGCAGCTGTTCAAAACCTTGTTCGATGGCGCTTTTTGTTAAAGAGGAAATCCAAAGCCTCTTCATCGGCTTATTCACCCCGCACAGCTGAATGATATTCCTTATAATTAATTCTCCTTCTCTCCCTGCATCACCGGCATGAATGATTTCGGTCACTTCCGGCTTTTTCAATAAACTTTTCACGAGATTAAACTGTTTATATTTCGATTTTGTCACTTCGTATTGAAATCTCTCAGGAATCATTGGCAGTGTATCCAGCTTCCACTTCTTCCATTCAGATTGATAGTATTCAGGCGGACAAAGCTGGGTTAAGTGCCCGATCGCCCAAGTCACATATGCTCCTTTAGGGAACAATCTGTTTGGTTCAATTTCTAAATATCCGTCACGCTTTTTAACCGTAAATGGTGAAGCCAGCGTGCGGCCTTGATCCGGTTTTTCAGCAATAATTACTTTCATGTACATTTCTCCTTACTAGTGCTGTCTTTATTATATCTATTAAAATAAGAGGTTTCATTCAATTGATTTTATATGAATGGTAAACTAAAAGAGGATGATTAAACTGAGGTTATGAATCTTTTGCCAAAGGAGAGTAAAATGGAGTTTCTTAATGTGCTGCTTCCTGTATTCGGTATCTTCGCACTCGGATTTATCGGGGAGAAAAAAATAGGGTTTGATACGAAAACGATTTCCACGATGTCTCTTTACTTAATGTCGCCTGTTCTCGTATTTCGGACGTTTTATTCGACAGAGTTCAATCAAGACTATCTATATATGACGATGTATTCTGTGGTTCTTTGTTTTGCCCTAATAGCTATTGTATATGCCTTTGCCTACATACGTAAATACTC
The DNA here is from genome assembly GCF_016908875.1 of Bacillus ectoiniformans. Classification (GTDB taxonomy): domain Bacteria; phylum Bacillota; class Bacilli; order Bacillales; family Domibacillaceae; genus Bacillus_BX; species Bacillus_BX ectoiniformans. The sequence goes on from NZ_JAFBES010000015.1 coordinate 15,145, forward strand.
TGTGACAGAAACTTGCGCCATAATTTTAGCATCGGTGTTTATGAACAGCGGAAATTACGGAACACCTGTTGTATTGTTATTGTTTGGGACAGCTGGTTTTGAATATGGAGTTATACTAATGGTCATTCAATCTCTTGTCATGTGTACAGTGGGAATTTACTTTGCTGCAAAAGGCAGTCCTGGGGCGGATGGAATACGCTCTTCACTTAGAGCTGTACAGCGTATGCCCATTATTTATGGGGCGATGACAGGCGGCCTTTGCCAGCTGCTGCACATTCCTGTCAGTTCTTCGGTTCAACAAGCAGTCGATCTTGTTGCGGATGCAGCGATTCCTACTATCATGATCGTTTTAGGCATGCAGCTGGCGAAAATCTCGATCAAACAGCTGCAATTTGAAAAGCTTGGACTTACATTGTTGATCCGGTTTGGCCTCTCTCCGCTCATTGCTTTCATCATCACGATTTTTCTGCCCGTTGATGAAATGATCCGTCAAATCATGATTATTACAGCAGCCATGCCAACAGCGGCCAATACGACGATGTATGCGATTCAATTTCATACAGAGCCTGAGTTTGTGTCTAGCGCTACTCTCATCAGTACTTGGTTAAGCCTGATTGTCTTACCCATTATTTTTTTGATCGTATTATAACCATAACAAAAGGGCGCCGAGGCGCCCTTTTTCTATTATTGCTCGTTTCTATATCCGTTTTCGCGAGCAGCTGACTCTTCTTGAATTTCATTTCTGAAGCTCTCGATGCTTTCTTCACGGCGATTATTTTTTTCTTCAATGTTTGCACGTTCTGCAGCTGTTGCATTTTGCATAGTCGCTTCTGACTTTTCAATATTTTCGATCGTGTTTTCCACCATATTTTCTAATCTTTCCACATTATTTTCGCGGTTATCTGGATTATTTCTGTTCATTATAATTCCTCCCAAATGATATGATATGGCCTTGCAAGACATATCATGCCCCGCTCTTTTTAAAAATATGACATACATGACCAAGAAATTTTAGCGTTTTTCTGTTTCCGCTACAAGCTGCTGGTATTGATTAAAATAGAGCGGATAAGTTAAAAATCCTAAGAAAATACTTGTAAAAGCTGCAGCTGAGAGCAAGGAGAAGACAATCAGCAATTGATACCGGACCGCCTCTACAGGATCCGCACCTGCGATAATCTGACCCGTCATCATTCCAGGCAGCTGCACAAGACCGATCGTTTTTGCACTGTCGATCGTCGGAATCATGCTCGCTTTTACCGCATCTTTAACAATTAGGCTGACCGCTTGTTTAGGGGTGCCGCCTAAAGAGAGAACGACCAGAACTTCTTGCTTGCGATTGCGAAGCTCAGAAGCGAGCCTATTTAAAAGCAAACTGGATATAACCATAGAACTGCCAATAATCATGCCGCTGATTGGAATAACGTAGCGAGCAGTCGGAGGAATGATATTTAAGCTAAGCATAAAAAACATCGTCATCAATTCAACAGCTAATAAAACGGCACCTACACGCCAAAACATTCCCTGCTTAGCTTCTCCTCTTCTGACCACGTTCTGTGAAGCTACAGTTATCATTAAGGAGATCATGAGCAGCAAAAAGATGTAGCTGTCTGCCTCAAACACAAAAGATAATAAGTAGCCTACAATCAGCAGCTGAATGGTCGAGCGCACAGCGGCGATTAGCATATCTTTTTCGAGTCCAAGTTTAAGTCTATTAGATAAGATGACGGCCACTAATACAAAGACGAGAGCAAGCATTAATGTGAAAAGATTCATGATGTTCTCCCCTGCCATTCACCTTTTAAAAACAACTGGGTCTCCTCATGTTCAGGCTGATGAAAGAATTGATCTGTCTCAGCTGATTCGACCAGCTGACCATCCGCGATTAGCCATGTATAATCTCCTACTCTTTGAGCCTGTGCCAGATCATGAGTCACCCAAAGAATCGTATTTCCTGAATCCTGATGAATCTTCATAATCAGCTTTTCTATTTCTTTCGCTGCTGATAAATCCAATGCCGAGGTGATCTCATCTAATAGCATGATGGACGGATTCGTCACAAGCATTCTTGCCAAAGACAAGCGCTGCTTTTGTCCTCCTGATAAATCCTCTGCCTCTCTATCCAATAATTCACGCGGCAGCCCTACATAATCCATCATCTCTTCCGGATTGCCCTGATCGGTTTTATGCAGGCAAGATGATAAGGTTAAATTGTATAAAATAGTGCCAGGAAGCATCGCAGCAGTTTGAAAAGCCAGACCTACTTGCCGGCGCAGCTTTTGAACATTCCATTTCCTTACTTCTGTAGAGTAAACTAGCACTTCCCCTGCATCAGGTGTGATCAAAAGGTTACAAAGGGATAGCAGCGTACTTTTACCAGATCCAGATGGCCCGACAATGGTGACAACCTTTCCTTTTGGAACTGAAGCGCTCACATTGTGAAGAATATATGTATGTTCTTTATGGGGATTGTTTAAAGAGACATCTTTAAATTGAATAGCCATTTCTTCTGAACTTTTATTGATCATTCGGCACTCCTCTCCGATTGCTGTCGTTGATTTTGCTTTTATTATTCCCCTTTTCTAAAAAGAATAAGCCATCTATTGGCCTTTAAAAGACGAGAAACAAAAAGTGACACGACTTCGGTCAAGATGTGTGAAATTTGAAAGAAAGTGTCTAACGATTTAGGGCAATACGCAAGAAATTACATGTTATGATTTTTATAACATCAGCCGTAAATAATAAAAGTGGAGGAATGAATCATGCTATTAGAAGATTTGATTATACATTTCATTTTACTGAAGAAACAATTGCCAAAACACGCCAACGACCTGCTAGATCATATACAAAAAAGCTATCTTCTTGGAGATCTAAGCCTGCTGGAATACAAATGTTTGCTTTTTGAACTTGAACAAAGAGGAGCGGAGAAGCCTGGTTTAATGGCCAAATTTCAGTATTTAGTTCAATCAAACCCATCAGCTTGTTCAGGTTAAACAGTGTTCAAATGAAAAAGCAGCCATGCGGCTGCTTTATACTGACTAGTCTTTTTTCGCTTTATTTTCGTTTGGCTGATGAAACGGGCGTCTTTTCCCCCACCAAAACTCGTGGCGGCGTCTCATCATTTCTTCCATCTCGGCCTTCGTCGGTTCCGGTCTTTCTTCGCGTTTGCGGTTATTGTCCATTGTGATCTCTCCTCTCACATAATTGTTGACAGGATATCTTATGAAAAAAAAAGCAAAACGTGAAAGGAAGCTGATGGCTGTTCAGATTGCTGACGTATTTTTCACCTGATTATATTATCTTTTAGCTGCCCGGTATCCTGCTTTTTCAGCTTCGGCTTTCGTGCAAAATATTTCTTCAGGCTTCGTTACTTCGTAAGATTGATTTCCTGGAATATGATAAATTTTATCTCCTGAACTTGAAATGTTGCCTTTAATTTGACAATCCTCTGAATGAGAGGCATTGCCGGCTGAACTGACTGATTCAGATTTCTGCTCATCATTATATCCCCGCTCAGCCACATAATTTTCAAGAGACCATATCCCTGCTTTAGCTTTTTGAGCAATGGATTGAACTTCCCGAAAGCGCTCTACATACTTCGTGTTAGGAGGAAATATAGCCACCCTCGCTAAACCTTCGGCAATTAACTGTTCATTGATCATTTCTCCTTGATGCCACACATACGCGAGAATCCTTCCATACTGATCACGTTCCTGCACATCAAATTCAAGCTCCACCTGCTCGTCTGTCAAGGCGTTCTTTGTAAATTCGGATGCTTCTGGCCCAAATGGCTGTACACCTTTAGAAGGATGTTTCGTCTCCGGTGTATCTACTAAAGTTAATCGTACTCGTTCCTTTTTTCCGTTTGCTAACTTCACATCAAACGTGTCTCCATCTACTACATAGATCACTTGCCCTGATAAACGAGAAGCAGGATCTGTTGCACCGTTCTTTTCCTGCTGAATGTTTGAAGGCTCAGAAGATGCTGGGCTATTCGTCTCCTTAGTCGTATCTGCCGCACATCCGGCGCTTACTAATAAGCAAGCCGCAACTACTAATTTTTTATACAATTGGCACTCTCCTTTTCATTCCCCGTGACGTCCTAAGTCTGTAACAGTCCAGATTGAATAGCCAATCTACTGATTTTTGCTGTATTCCTGCAAAAAATGCAACACATCATTAACGTACGTCTGGCTATGATTGTAAGCAAATATGGCTCGTTCTAACTCTCCGTCTGCAGCTCCATTGGCTTTTAAATAATGAGCCGCACTAAAGACCGCATCTTCTAAATCAAATGGATCTGCCTTGCCATCGCCATTTGCATCTACTCCGTATCCCCCATATTTGCTGATGACAGCTGGATTAACCTTCTCTACATGAGGAATTTCCCCTTTTCCTAGTCCGCTGCAAGTGGGGTGACTCCAGCCTACAAATGTACATGGCATAAACTGCATGTGCCCTTCAGCACCAGCGGGCGAAAGAAGCGGATCCATTCGTGAAAACTTTGTTTCCACTCGGTGATGGGCCGCTAAAAGCTCCCACGGTACACCATATTCTTTTTCTGCGGCTTTATAAATGGGTATGTATTCAGCTGGCACTTCTTTAGGAGCCAGCATATTTTTGGGCTTCGGCGGCTGTTCAGTCATTATAAAAATGAGCAGAATTATAAACGGAATGGCTATTAAAGCCCGGACTACCGAGCGTTTTAATCGTTTTCTTTTCACCTTAATTGTTCCCCTTCGACAAATCATGCATATTTTCAATTCCTATCTATATTAGAAAAGTCGAAGAGAAACTGCAAGGATTATCAAAAAAAATAAAAAAATGCACAGTGTGCTTTTGTTCTAAGACAAGAGACACTGTGCACATTTCTCACTATTTTGCTTTTGGTCCACGCATAGACTGGACAATTTTTTTCCGTTCAAGTGTTAATGAGCGGTATAAAGATACCATCATTAAAACCATAATTATTGAAAACGGGAAGGCTGCGATGATTAGCGCATTTTGCAAAGCCTGCAGTCCGCCGCTGTACATTAAGATCACTGCAACTAATGATTGTGCAATTCCCCATGTCATCTTCACCCGATTCGGAGGAGTCAATGAACCATGAGTCGTTTGCATACCTAACACAAAGGTAGCTGAGTCGGCTGATGTGATAAAGAACGTGCCAACAAGCGTAATAGCTACAATAGAAAGAACAGTTGACCACGGAAACTCATTAAACACAGCAAACAATACTTCTTCTGTCGCATATTTGGTTAAATCTGTTGCTCCAGACATTTGAATATCCATAGCAGAAGCACCGAACACAGCGAACCAGAAGAAACTCACTAAAGAAGGCATTAAAAGTGTTCCGATTAAAAATTCGCGAATCGTGCGCCCGCGTGAAACCCGGGCAATAAAAATGCCGACGAACGGTGACCAAGAAATCCACCAAGCCCAATAAAAGATGGTCCATCCATTGATCCAAGACCGATGTTCCTCATTTAAAGGAGCAATTTGAAAGCTCATCCGCACTAAATTTTGCATATAGGATCCCAATGTATCCGTAAATAAATTCATGATAAACATGGTAGGTCCAATGACAAGCATTAACACGAGCAACAGAATGGCTAACACCATATTGGTATTACTTAATATTTTTATTCCTTTGCCTAGTCCGCTCATAGCAGAGATTAAGAATAATACCGTTACTACGGCTATGATGATAAATTGGACACCAAAACTTATCGGAACACCGAATAGAAACGAAAGTCCGCCGTTTATTTGTGCCGCACCAAACCCAAGTGTAGTGGCTACTCCGACTACAGTTGCAAAGACGGCAATCACATCTATCATTGTTCCTATTGGACCTTTCACTTTATCGCCTAACACAGGGGTAAGTGTGGCACTTATTAAACCAGGTTCCCCTTTTCTGAACTTATAATAAGCCAAAGCAAGGGCCACTAAAGCATAGATGCCCCATGCATGTACTCCCCAATGGAAATACGAGTAGCGCATTGAATCTCTTAATGCTTGATCAGTTCCTGCCTCTGCTAAAGGAGGACTTGAAGCATAATGACTGAGCGGCTCAGCTGCCCCCCAAAATACTAAACCAATTCCCATACCTGCACTAAATAGCATCGCAAACCATGTTGGAGTGGAGTAATCCGGCTTTTCTCCAGGCTTGCCTAATCGAATAGCCCCCACAGGACTAAACACTAAGAATAAACAAAATAACACAATAACGGAAACTAAAATTAAATAATACCAGCCAAAAGCTGATGTGATGAACGCTTGTACATTTGCTGTGATTTTCTCAAAAGCACCAGGTGCAGCTGCACCGAAGCCAACAGCAATTACGACAAGTGCGATCGTAAACCAAAAAACATTTGATATTTTCTTCATGCATTTCTCCTTTCAAAAATGTCTTTCTAATGCACATGGGAATGGGCAGTATCGGCTGTTTTTTTGTCACAGCCTTATTTACATTAACAAACTTCGACATTCCCTTCAACTATTAACCACTTGCTGAATAAAAGACATTTTTTTGTTAATATGCGGATTTTAGAATTTTTTTATTCTTCTCCCCCTACATTTAACTATCTTGCTAAGTGGCCGACCCTCACTCAAGTCCAATGTAAAAAGGCAGCCGCAGCTGCCTTTAATGATGAAGATGATTGATTTCCTTTCCAATTTCAACTCCATACACGTCTTTTAATCCATAGGTTCTTTTTTCAGCCAGTTCAATTTTTTTTCGTTCTTCTTTTTCCTCCGTTTTCGCTTTTAACAGCGCCTCTTGAAATTTCTCTATTTTATGTTTAATTTCTTCCTGCTGATGGGTGATCTCTTCTAGCTGATGTTTAGATCTGTATATTTCTCCCGTTACTTCTGAATTATAATCAGGATATTTCTCTAAAACGAGCGCAGCAATTTCCGAGAAAATCTTGTCTATTTTCTTTTCTAATTGGGCCTTTTCTGATTGAAGATAGCTCGATTTAATAAAACCAGATACCGCTTTTAACATCCCTTGCTTTTTATCTGACTCATCTTCTAGCTTTTCATTTATTTTATCTAGCTTTTCTTGCAGGCGATTATTTCTTACACTAAGATCACCAAAGTATGGCCTGTGTGGATCGTGCTTTAGCATCTGCTTTAACTTTTCATTCAGTTGTTTATGATACGACTCCGTTTGATGTAAGGCTGTTTCGTTTGACACAAGCTCTTCTTGTAAAAGAGCAAGACCTTTCTGCCAATCATTTTGCTTTTTGACCAGTTCGTTGACTGTCCGCAAATGAGATCGATATAACTCAAGCCTATGACTCCATGTGTTTGAGAGCCTGTTAAGATCCGCGTTTTTTTCTTCTTCCGTTAAGTATGGCAAAGCTGTCTGCATAATGACAATAGGGATTAACCCTTTGTTATAAAGCAGGTTTTGATAGCGGTACAGCACTGTTCCACCTTTTAAAATAAGGGATAGCAGCAAATTAGGATTCGTCATCCATGAAAAATATGCCATTTCCTCAGGCGGCTGACTCTCTTCATTTTTATTAAATGACTGAAGTAAATATTTATAGAATTCAAAACCTGTGCGGTCGGTAATTTCAGTAAATAAGAAAAAGAGGCCGTAGTCTTTAATTGCCTGTTCAAGTTCAATGCCAGTCATGGCGGCCATATCTAATGACTGCATCAGCTGCTCCTGATAGTAACCCGGCAGGTCTTGAATAAACCCGACAATCTCCTCCACCCAAAAGGCAGAGGAGTGATCACGTTTTGACTGTTCTTCGATCAAATGACGATACATCTCTTTCATTTCCCAATGAATAATAAATTCTAGTTTGTTTTTATTGAAGGATTGTTCATAGGTTTCTTTAAAATCCTTATATTGTTTTTGCATCTGAGCAAATAATTCTTCTATTAGATCCTGACACTGTTTCTCAATTTCATAAGCATCCTTAAAACTCCTGCCAGGCAGCTTTAACGTTTGACTTAGTTGCAAGAGCAAATCTAGCTGCAGTTCTTCTGCTTCTTGACCTTTTAATTCTTCTGCTTCCTTCTCCATCCATTTATAGAAATGATCGGATTGCTCTTTCGAAACCATATCTTTCGTTTTTGAGGAAACAAGCTCCCATACATTTAAGTCCTTCATCATCACGTATACAAATCTTAAATGATTGTCCTTTAAAGAAACTAATGCCTGTGCTAATTGTGTGCCTTCTACCATTTACATCCGTCCAATCTTTTCTTGATCATGTACAACTATTATATACAAAACGAGGGCAAATATCGATTATTAACGAGATTCAAACATGCTTGTCGAATGATGTCAAATAAAATATTTGAACTTTTTTTGAAATTTCTCTTGCCAAAACTTGGATTATTTTTTAAAATTAACACATAATTCTGAAACTTGAAACCGGTTTCAGAATAATACGCTTCAAGGGGGATGTATATGGATAATCGAATTTTGAAAGCGGATTCACCCAAAAAGAAAGCGATTGATTACGAGGAGATTGCAGCTAGCGCTGACTTTCAATCCTTAGTAAAAAAGAAAAATAGCTTTCTGTTGCCTATGTCGTTATTCTTCTTAGCTTTTTACTTTTCTTTGCCTCTTATGACTTCCTACTCAAAAGTTTTAAATACTCCTGCAATCGGCGCTATTTCATGGGTATGGATCTTCGCATTAGCCCAGTTCATCATGACTTGGACTCTTTGTATGATGTATGTTAAAAAAGCCAACAAGTTTGATGAAATGGCCGAAGAGATTATTAAAGACTACCAAACGGATGATGAAGGGGAAAAAAGCTTATGAGTATAATTGGATTAGCGTTTTTTGTCAGCATTGTAGGCTTGACACTAGTAGTTACTTGGTGGGCGGCTAAACGAACGAACACTGCCAGTGAGTTTTACACAGCCGGAGGCGGACTGACCGGCTGGCAAAATGGTATTGCGATTGCGGGTGACTATTTATCTGCTGCCTCGTTTCTTGGAATAGCCGGTGCCATCGCTCTTAATGGATTTGATGGGTTCTTCTTCAGTATCGGGTACTTAGTAGCTTACCTGGTTGTTCTTTATATCGTTGCTGAACCATTACGTAATTTAGGGAAATATACGCTGGCGGATATGATCACGGCTCGATTCAACCAAAAGAAAATCCGCGCGACGGCCGCTTTCAGTACAATCACGATTGTAATATTCTATATGATTGCACAGCTTGTAGGTGCAGGAGCGCTTATTCAGTTGCTTTTAGGCATTGATTACTGGATCGCAGTTCTGATTGTTGGAACGATGATGACCATTTATGTATTGTTTGGCGGAATGGCTGCCACTAGCTGGGTACAAATTATTAAAGCAGTTCTATTAATGATTGGTACTGTCATCATTTCATTCTTAGTTTTAATGAAGTTTAATTTCAATATCTTAGAGATGTTTTCACAAATGAAGACGGCTACGCCACTAGGTGAAAACTTCCTGAACCCTGGAGTTAAATACAAAAACCCGATTGACACGATGTCAATTACAATGGCATTAGTGCTTGGTACAGCTGGATTGCCGCATATCCTTATGCGCTTCTTCACTGTAAAAGATGCGAAAACAGCTAGAAGCTCCGTTGTTGTCGCTACTTGGATTGTAGGTATCTTCTACATTTTAACTATTTTCTTAGGCTTCGGTGCTGCCGCATTTGTTGGAGCAGATGATATTATTGCTGCTAACGCAGCCGGCAACATGGCCGCGCCATTACTTGCCCAAGCTTTAGGCGGAGATCTATTAATGTCCTTTGTATCTGCGGTAGCATTTGCTACTATTTTAGCGGTAGTAGCTGGATTAGTATTGTCAGGAGCTTCAGCCTTTGCCCATGATATTTATGGTGAAATTATCAAAAAAGGTAAAATCACTGAGAAACAGCAAATGCTTGCTGCTCGCTATGCGTCTATTACCGTTTCCGTTCTTTCTGTTGTCCTAGCTTTATTTGCTCAAAAAATGAATGTCGCGTTCCTTGTTTCATTAGCATTCTGTGTAGCAGCAAGTGCGAACTTACCAGTTATTATCTACACGATCTACTGGAAAAAGTTCAACACAACAGGCGCAGTTACAGGTATGATTGTAGGTCTTGTATCGGCTTTAGTGCTTGTGGCGATCAGCCCGAACGTACTAAGCCCAGAAGGTACAGCTATTCTTGTTGGGAACCCAATCTTCCCATTAACGAACCCGGCCATTGTTTCCGTTCCATTAGGCTTCCTCGGCGGTTATCTCGGTACGGTACTATCAGCCAAAGCAGATGCACGCAAATATGCTGAAGTTACCGTTAAAGCGAATACAGGATTAAAGGGTTAAACCTTGCAGCAGGTGCTTAGGCATCTGCTGTTTTTTTATGGAATGAACTGAGTACTTTTGTATGAATAGACGAAAAATCCTTTATTTTTGGTCGCTTCGTGGATATTATTGCTATAATAGAAAGAAAAAGTAAAAGGTGGAGAACAATATGAAAAAAGTAACTGCACTTTTGATCTTGACTTGTCTGTTCTTCTTATCTGCCCCCTCCCCTTCTTTGGGTGCAATGACCATGCCCGCTTTTGAGCGCAGCATCGAGCAATCAATCGGAAACGTGAAGGATTCCCAACAGTTAATTATCGTAGAGGGCCAACAAAAGAACTTTCGAGCGGTTTATCGAACGTATGAATTCACGAACGGTAAATGGGTAAAAAAATCTGTTTCCCCTGCAGTCGTTGGAAAGAATGGAATTTCGCCTTATAAAATAGAAGGTGATGGAGCCTCTCCTCAAGGTCTGTTTGCCATTGGTGAATCATTTGGATACGGAGCTAAACCTGCGAACTTAAAAGTTAAATACACAAGAACAAATCACTATCATTATTGGGTAGATGATGTTCAGTCACCTGATTATAATAAGTGGGTGTACTATAAAGGAAATCCATATACTAGATGGAAATCTTTCGAACGTTTAAACCATCCGCTATACAAACATGCATTAATTATCCGCTACAATGAACGACCTATTAAAGGGAAAGGCAGTGCCATCTTTATTCATCGCTGGCGCTACTCAACGGTTCCTACGGCTGGATGTGTTGCCTTATCTGAACCTGATCTTGTAAAGACATTGCAATGGATCGATCCTTATAAAAACCCAAAAATAATCATGGGTGATCAAACTTCCATTTTAAATAAGCTGAACACCTATCCAACTAAATAAGATTTTCTTCATCAACCGTCAATCAAATGACGGTTTTTTTAATTCTTTTCCTGTCTTGTACATATAGTACTAATATGGGCAATCCCTTCTAAACAAGGAGGATCATCTATGGACACAATAATTTTTTTAGAAGCCAATCAATCAGGCACCAGCCGTGATGCGATACGCGCCGCCAGCGAACTAGGGCTCTATACCGTTTTGTTCACACAAAAAAAGCAGCTTCTTCGTAAACGTGACAACTTTAAAGAGGTACATAGAATGATCTACATCAACGATTTGCATGATGAACAGGCCGTACAGAAAAAAATTACTGAAATAAAACAGCTTGGAGCTGCTATTCTGTCGATTATCAGTTTTATTGACGGGTATGTCCGTTTGGCTGCTCATTACTCTCTCCCATACAGCCATGTCCCTTTCTCTCTGCCGGCGATTGGGCTTATGGAAGATAAAATATGCACAAGAAAGATCCTTAAAGATCATCCGGCAAACTTAGACTTTCAAGTGATAGATTTACAGGGCAAGAATATCCGGGTGGATTTGCCCTTTCCATTTATTTTGAAATCACCTAATTCCAGCGGTTCAAAGGATGTATTTCTCATAAACTCCCATGATCAGCTGCAACAATCCATTTTAGCGTTCAAGAAAAAAACTGACCTGCTTTTAATAGAAGAATATGCAGATGGAGATCAGTACTTAATTGAAGTGCTGATCAAGGATTCCGTTCCTTATATCATGGCAGTAATCAAACAAACCATTACACATGAAGAACGTTTTATTGTCACTGGCTATTCTATCTCTCCCGTATACAGAGAAGAATTTTTTCATAAACTGCAAAAAACCATTATCAGCATAGCGGCAGAGTTTCAACTTGCAAACGGAAGTGCTCACTTTGAAATGAGATATAGCTCTAACGGGTGGAAGTTAATTGAAATTAATCCCCGCCCAGCTGGAGGAGCCATAAATCGGATGGTCGAAAAAAGCACCGGTATTCAATTAGCCAAAGAAACGATTAACTTAAATTTAGGCCGCCCGCTCTCGTTAAGAAATAAAAGGCAAATAAACATTCACACAGCCTATTTAACCGTGCCTAAAGATGGCGTATTAAAAAAAGTGACGGGTTCTTTAAAGGCTGCTTTATCAAAGGGTGTGATAGATGTCTTTATTAAACCATCAGAGGGCTCCAAACTCTTTAAACCTGTTTCTATGGGACATAGGTATGGGTATGTCATGGCAGCAGGAAGAACGGTAGCTGCAGCAGAAAGATTTGCGGTTCAAGCTGCTAAAGAAATATGTTTTCATGTAGAAGAATACAAAGGCCAGTCGGCTGCCAATTAAGGGGGGAATGTAATGACTGTGATCGGCATGCTAGGCAGCTGTAAACATCCAGATATGATGATTCAGGTGTATTCGTATGCCGCTGTCGCTAAAATGGAAGGCGCTGAGTTCTTTTATTTCACTGAAGACCATGTGAAAGCAGAAGAAAGAATAATAGAAGGGTATGTCTATGAAGATGGTCAATGGAAGGTTCAAAGCTGCCCCTTTCCTGGCACAGTCATTCTAGCTGACCCCCATTTAGCAGTGAGCCAAAGGGTCATGAAAGAGCTTAGGAAATGTGCAGTTCTTCTAGGAGAGGCCTGCTATGATTATTTTTACCTTCATCAAAAAATAAAAGCAGCTGAACAATATGCCCATTTTCTCTTGCCTTGTTTTGAAATAGACACGATCAATCAATTAACTGATTTACTGTTTCGCTATGTGAAGGTTCAAGTCATTCTGCCATTGTCAGAAAATAAGCCTTGCTTTACTATTGAACGCCAAGCCCATCTATATACTCTCATCAGTGAAGGGCGATCTGAAACAATGACGATTTCTTCTCTAAAAAAAAGGATGCAAGACCATTTGCATCACTATCCTGTGTATGTACAGCCATTATCTAAAGGTTGGAAAAGCAATCAATATACCGTTCGCACTCAAAAGTCCGCGACTGGTCAATGGCTCATTAGGTCAATCTCTGCTTTAAACGCTTGCGAGACAAATCACACGATTACTTCAATCAAGCCCTTGGAAAATGAAGCGTATGACATTACCCGCTATTTAGAGCATTTTTCTCTTAGATGTTCCGAGCATATCGAGTCTCTAGAGGTGGATCGTCTATTAGATCAATTGGAATTTATTCTAATCATCGATTCTAACGGCCGTTTATGGATTCAGCACATTCACTTTCACCTAGAATATACACTCTCCTTTGACCAAATGCTGGATTCCATTCGAGAACGGTTGAGATATGCTATGTATTTAGAAACATCGGCTAATGCTTAAGTGGGATTAATTAGTGTTTCGAAACTTTGCATTCTTTCCTCAAGCTCTGTTTTCAAAGCTTTTTCTTTGCTGGATAATGTGCTTGGATCTTTACTTGGCTGAGTAGCTAAATGTAAATACTCTTTATAAATAATATGCACATCTAACAGCTGTAAATAGGGTTTGATCAGTTCTTCCGGCGGATCATTTAATTCAATCAGCAGTTTATTGCAAGTCTCTGAATCTAGAAGCACTTCATCAATCGTTCCATTATTTTTTAAGTCATTATATGAACTCATGCTGCCAGCGACAACTCCTTCACCTACCTGCACTTTTTCTGTGAGGGGATCGTTAAGTGAATAACTTTGAATAATTGTATGAGCCTTATCTATATTTCCCTGCATGAGGTGATTGATTCGAATCATCTTATCAGCATAGGCAGCATAGTATTGTTTTTCTTTATAGTTCATATAGAGGCCAATACTGACAAACAACAAGATACTGCATGAAGTAATAGTGAAGAATGAGGCGTACTTTTTAAACAATTTACTGGCATTGACTTGATGAAAGCTGTTTTCCATGAACAACCCCTCCTCTGTAACCAGATCAACCGATTGAATCCTACTTTGCAATCCCCATTTATTTACCCTATTAAAAGTAAAATATTCAAAAAATTTATTGTTTTTTCCAAATTTAGAAGAAATATTCCCCATGAAAAAACTGCCCCAACATTTACCGTTCAATGTTGGGACAGCCTCTCTTGTTGTGTATTAAACTAATTCTTCTACCGCTTTGTAGTCATAACCAAGATCAGTTGCAACTGCTTCATATGTTACGAAGCCGCCTAAAGTATTAACGCCTAGTTTAAGTGCTTCGTTTTCTTTAATCGCTTTTTCGAATCCTTTATTCGCAATTTGCAATGCGTAAGGGATTGTTACGTTTGTTAATGCTACTGTTGATGTACGAGGTACAGCTCCAGGCATATTGGCTACTGCATAATGAACGACACCATGTTTTTCATAAGTTGGGTTATCATGAGTAGTAATACGGTCAACCGTTTCAAAGATTCCGCCTTGGTCGATAGCTACATCGACAATCACAGAACCAGGAGACATTTCTTTCACCATATCTTCTGTTACAAGTTTCGGCGCTTTTGCACCCGGAATTAGAACCGCACCAATCACAAGATCGGACTCTTTTACTGCTTCCGCAATATTTAATGGATTAGACATTAATGTTTGAATGTTTGATCCGAAAATATCTTCTAGCTGACGTAGACGGTCCGCACTTAAATCGATAATTGTTACATCTGCACCAAGTCCTGCAGCGATTTTAGCTGCGTTCGTACCAACCATACCGCCGCCGATTACTGTTACTTTACTTTTGCGAACACCTGGAACTCCGCCAAGAAGAACGCCTTTTCCGCCTTTAGGCTTCTCAAGGAATTGAGCACCGATTTGAGCAGACATACGGCCCGCTACTTCACTCATTGGGGAAAGTAAAGGCAATGTACGGTTTACAGAAACAGTTTCGTACGCAATACCAGTGACACCATTTTCCACTAGAGCTTTAGCAAGTGCCGGCTCAGCTGCAAGGTGAAGGTAAGTGAATAGAAGCAAATCTTTACGGAAATATTTATACTCAGACTCTAAAGGCTCTTTTACTTTTAGAACCATTTCAGCTTTTGCCCAAACATCCGCCGCACTGTCAATCATTTCAGCGCCTAGCTGTACATATTCTTCATTAGTGAAACCGCTTCCAATTCCTGCCTCTTTTTCAACTAAAACTTTATGTCCAGCTTTAACTAAAGCACTTACTCCAGCAGGTGTAATAGCTACGCGGTTTTCATTATTTTTAATTTCCTTAGGAACACCAATAATCATTAATAACAACTCCCTGAATTTTTAATATACCATTATAGTATGACAAAAATAGCAACTTTTCATCAGTATAAACAAAAAATAAAGGGAGATGTTTTTGTGGATTTTTACAAATCAGATTCCTCTAGCTGCTTAATTAATAAATCCAAATACAATGTAATTTTTTCATTGGCATCTTTTAAATCAATTTCAGAGATCTCAGCTATTCTTTTTAAACGATAGGCAAGTGTGTTGGCATGAACATGGAGCGCTTTAGCTGCTTCGTTCATATTGCCGTCAAATTGCAGAAACACAAAGATTGTTTCAAGCAGATTGGAATGGTGGTCATTATCATATTTCATTAATTTTTTGATGGTCTGATTTTTGTAAGAGGTATTCCGGCGAATCTTGGCCAGTTCTTCTATAAACTGAAATACGCCCAGTTTCTCATAACAATAAATTTCTGACGCAGCGAGCGGAAACTGCTGTTTGATTTTTAATACATGAAGAGCCTCTTTATAGCTTTTCTGAATGTGAAGTCCGTTTTCAGCAAAGCTGCCAGCTGCCGCCTGAATGCCATCGATCTGCTGGCGCTCATTGATTTTTGCAGTGAAATTCTTAATGAATTTATTTAAATGGCCTGATTGATCAATCTCCGGCACCTTCACTAATAAAATCATTTGTGCCGCGTCATAGGTTCTCGCAACAATCGGAAGCTGCTGAATGGTTTCCGCCAGATAATCCGCTTGCCGCTCAAGAGAACGATGAATCGGCTGAACAAAATCGAAAATGATCACTGAAAGCGGACCAGCTAACCTCAGTTTGTGCTGCAGATTCGCATTGTCAATATCTCTTAACCGGTCAAAGTGGCCAGTTAACAGCTGCCAGAAAAATTCTTGATAGCTTTTCTCTGTCTCTTTTTTTCTTTTCTGATATTGGGTAAGCTGATTCTTTACTGCTTTTGCCGCTTCTTCAAGAATCATTAATTTTTCTTCATTAAATTCTTCTTTTGGATGTGCCCAAATAAATCCGACCACTTCATTATGCTTCCGTACGGAAATGGCCACCCGGTCTCCAAGTGAGACCTGATCGATCCGCGGTATAATGACTGGGTCTTCAATTTCAAACAGCTTAGGGATCGCTCCGCTCTTCCAAAGGCTATTAATAACATGTTCAGGAACCCGTCTTCCCATGATCGTTGCAATTCGAACGGGGTCTACCTCGTCTTCATGCCGGCTATAGGCAATGATTCGATGGTTCGCATCCTCAATCGTGATCGGACAGCCAAGTTCTTCGCTGATCCGGTCTGCAAGGATTTCTATGGAATCATAATCGTTTGAAAAATAATTTCCTGTTGCTCTTACCATATAGTGATTTTCCCCCAATAAGATCGTTAATCATTTAAGTATTGTATCATTTTCCCGCCTACAATCCTACATGTAAAAATGTCGATCACCTTAAAGAAAAAACATCGGAATCTATTTTTAACCATATGTTCAGCTGCTGGGTTACAGACAACGATTCAGCTCTTGTTTCTTTAATTTTCTAATCCCTTCTTTACACACGCCTGATTGAAGCCATGAACAGTTTTCGCACAAGCGATCAAGATCGTCAGGTTCCACATTCTTGGCGGTTTGTTCCACTAAAAAAGACTTCCGGTAGCTCTCTCCTTCTATTAAACCTAAATGGCTAATCACATTTTGATCCAGCGTTACCACATGGTCTTGTGAGCCTTCAGCCGCATTGCATATGGCTTCTCTCCTGTTTGGACATGATAAGCAGGCTTCATCGATACTAGCAGTCACTTTTATGAAAAAGTCTTTCTCGTTGTTTCTAATATCATTAACAATGCTCGTCATTGTCTGTATGAACTCAGAACTGTAGCCCATCCCTTCGAATCCATGAACGCA
Organism: Bacillus ectoiniformans; assembly: GCF_016908875.1. Taxonomy (GTDB): domain Bacteria; phylum Bacillota; class Bacilli; order Bacillales; family Domibacillaceae; genus Bacillus_BX; species Bacillus_BX ectoiniformans. Next base: position 32,397 of record NZ_JAFBES010000015.1, read on the forward strand.
AAGAAGATGATGACCGCGAATGATTTTTGTCATCAAACCCACCTCCATTTCCTATTTATTATTTATAGTTTATAAGACATTTTTATTGCTGAAAAGAGCATAGGAAAAACGGAACGGCTGTATGAGAGGCCGTTCCGTTTTAATTGGCTGATTAAATGATGGATTAGCTGATTAGTTTAGTAATTGCAGACTAATTGGAAAGAATATTCGAAGACTAAATAGACAGGAGGATCTTAATACTTTCTGGACTCACAATTAGGGCATAGATAAACATCTTCTGCATCAAAAATAGAGCCGCACTTCGTTTGCTCCAGAACAACCATGGCTTTTCGCAAATCTGCTCGGACACCTTCCCAACCGCATTCACAATTAATACGATTATAAGAACCAAATTTGTAAACGCCGTAGTTCATAAAATCACCCCTTTAAGAATTTTCAGAAAAATCTCTGTACTTACATATTACACAGTTGAACGCCGAAAATCAATTACAAAATTGTGAATTTTTTGTTAAAAATACAAAAATCAAGCCTTGATTTTTAAAAAAAATTATTTATTTTCGTCTGATTTTACTGGTTTTAATGAAAAAACAGCGCTTTTGATCACGCTGCTTTATTTGTATTTATTCTTTTATTAATTGTTTCATGTCTAAAACAATTTCATCAAACGGCACATCTTCATTTCCAGGATAGCTTTTCACTACTTTCCCTTCCTTATTAACTAAATAAAAGCTTGTGCCATGCATAATTTGATTAGAATTAGGGTCTGGAACCGCCAGCGTTTGAAAGTTCTTTTCAGCAAACTCCCTGATGTATTCAGCATCATATCCCGTTAGTAAATCCCAATTTTTTTCGTCAGCGTCATAAAGAGAAATATATTGTTTTAGTTTTTCCGGCGTATCAACTGTTGGATCTACGCTGAATGAAACAATTTGGTAATCTTCTACGCCTTCCTCTTTCAATTGCTTTTGAAGATCCGACATATTTTTAGTCATCGGCGGGCAAACCGTTGTACAGTTCGTAAAAATTAAATCAGCAATCCACACCTTGCCTTTTAAATCTTCCAGACTTACTTTTTTATTATCTTGGTTCACATGTTCAAACTTTTCCATTTCCACATCCATGTTTCCTTGAAAATCGGAATTGCTGCAGCCTGCTGCAACTATTATAATGCTCATCGTTAATAAAAGAAAAAATGCACGAAATAATTTCAAAATCTTCCCTCCAGCCAAAAACTAACTTTCTTACTTTAATCGTAGTACAAAGGTATAAATTTCTCAATGGGATGTCAAATTTTATCATGAACAATTTATGAATTATATTTTTTTGATAAATAATAGCCGCCATGGAGAACGGGGCGGCTAAAAACCTTGTATTGATTATATGATTCAATGAACGCTATTTTTTTCTTGCTTTTTTTCAATTAATACGGTCAGACTGATTAAAGTCACAATGATCGTTGCCCCCATGTCTGAAAGGATAGCGATCCAAAGTGTCAGCCATCCAGGTATCGTCAACAGAAGCGCAAATATCTTTATCCCTAAAGCGAAGGCAATATTAAATTTAATGATTTTATTGACTTGGCGGCTAATTGAAATAGCTTCAGGCAGCTTTCCTAAATGATCCTGCATTAACACGATATCAGCCGTTTCAATCGCGCTGTCTGTTCCTTTCCCCATAGCAATGCCGAGATCTGCAGTGGCTAAAGCAGGAGCATCATTTATGCCGTCTCCTACCATGGCTGTTTTCGATAAGCGTGACAATTCTCTGACTTTCTCAACCTTTTCATCAGGCAAGAGACCCGCATAGTAGTGAGTAAGACCAATGCTTTCTGCCACTTTCTCAGCTGTTTTTTCATGGTCTCCTGTGAGCATCACTGTAGATTTAACCCTAGCCTTATTCAGCTTTGAGATCAGCTCTTTACTCTCTGGACGAATCTCATCTCTGATTCCGAATAAACCAAGCACCTCTTTGTCGCTTGAAACCGCTACAAGGGTATAGCCGGATTCTTTCAGTGAAGCCATATCATCTTTTGCTGATTGACTAAGAAGGAGAGACTCAAGACCGCTTTCATTGCCTATATAGTACATCTGATTAAAGACACGTGCCTTTACACCCTGCCCCGGGATCGTAGTGATGTCCTCTGCTTCAGGCAAATGACTTTCCTTTTGGCTCACTTCATCGAGAACGGCTCTTGCCAATGGATGAGAAGAATTTTTTTCGATAGCACCTGCCACTTTATAAAAGAGATCCGGATAATAGACATACGTTTTCTCGACATTCGGCTTTCCTTTTGTCAAGGTCCCTGTTTTATCAAACGCTATCGTTTCTATTTGACCGAGCTGCTCTAAATACACTCCGCCTTTAATTAGAATTCCATTTCTCGCATTTCTAGTGATTCCACTGACAATCGCTATTGGTGATGAAAGAATTAACGCACACGGACACCCGACAATTAAAACAGCAAGCCCTTGATAAAACCATTCACTCCACAGGCCTCCGGCTACAAGAGGAGGGCCAACCATTACAATGACCGAGATCATCATGACAGCTGGTGTGTAATATTTAGCAAACTGATTAATAAACAATTCAGTCGGCGTTTTTGTCTCTTGTGCTTCTTCGACTAGATGCAGAATCTTCGCAAGAGAGGAGTCTTGATAAGCTTTCTCTATTTCTATTACTAAGACGCCTTCATTGTTCACGCTGCCGCCGAATACCTTTTCTCCTTCAAGTTTATCAACAGGCATCGATTCCCCAGTAATAGCCGCTTCATTCACTGAGCTGTGGCCTTTAATCACTTTTCCATCAGATGGAATTTTTTCTCCTGATTTGACAAGGACGTAATCTCCTGCTCGAAGGGATGCAATCGGAACCACATGTTCTTGGCCATTCTCGAGCCTCACCGCTTCTTTTGGTGCAACCTTTAACAATGACTCCATGGATCGTCTAGCCTTTTCCATGCCTAGACCTTCTAAATATTCGTTCAAGCCAAAGAGAATTGCTACAAGCGTTCCTTCCCTCCACTCACCAATACTAAAAGCTCCAATAAGAGCAACCGTCATTAAAGTGTCTATCGTAAATTTAAACCGGGCTAAATTTTTTAAGCCCTTCAAGAAAGTATGATAACCGCTAATACCAGCTGCCGCTAGATAGATGATAAAGACAGCTGCACCCGGAATTGATCCTTCCGCGATTAGCCCTATTGAAAATAATAGGACGGAAATCAAGAGAGAGAGTTTCCAGTTAGGCATGCGCTGGGCGGCTTGTTCACCTATTTCTTCCTGACCATCTTCTAAAACAAGAGATGCTCCATCTGCTGCTAATATGCGTGTCACATTCTGCATGTCTACTTGATCAGGCACAGATAATTTGCTCGTATTAAAATAAATTTTTGCCTCTTCGCCATTAGGCAGCTTTTGAATGGCTTCTTCTAATTCACGTGCGCAATTGGCGCATGATAACCCTTTTAATCGATAGTCAGCCATACAGACACCCCGTTTAAGTATGTGTTAAAGAAATTTTATCATATATTTTTATTTTCTTATATGATTATATGCTCATATTCACAAAGTTGTGTGGATGGATGTCTTGTGAATCCAATTATTGATAAAATTCAAAGCTGGTATAGCTGCCTGTTTGCGTAGAAACCACTTCCAGCCGAGCATCGATTCGTTCCTTTAATTCAGGTACATGAGAGATGACTCCAACTAACCGCCCGCTGCTTTGAATATCCATTAAAGCTTCAATCGCTTGATCTAACGATTCTGGATCCAATGTGCCAAAGCCTTCATCAATAAACATCGTCTCTAAAGACACACCGCCTGCATGCTGCTGCACTACTTCTGCCAGTCCTAATGCAAGCGCAAGCGCCGCTTTAAAGCTTTCTCCGCCGGATAGTGTTTTGACATGCCGCTCCTGACCCGTATATTGATCAAATGTTAATAATTCAAGCCCGCTTTGCACGTTGCCTTTTGCCCGGTCAGTTTTCCGAAGCATCTGATAACGTCCGCCGGTCATCTTCACTAACCGTTCGTTTGCCACTTGCAGAATTTCATCTAAAAACGAAGCCAGCACATACCGTTCAAACGTCAGCCTATGCACATTATTGCCATGGGCCATTTCATATAAATGACCAATCACCCTGTAGGCAGTCTCCTGTTCTTTCAGTCTCGCGTTCACTTCCTCAACTTCACGTCTAATCCTATCGTAATCGCGAATCAAACTAACAGCTTTCACCCATTCTTCATGTTCCTTTTCTATTTGGTTCTCTGCCTTTGTAATATCTACCCTCATTTTTTCCAAATCCGGCCGTTTCATGTGCTGCAATTGCTGGCTTAAGTCCTTCAGCCTATCGCCTACTGAACGCAAGTCTTCGTTATATCTATTGATTTCTTGCTGCCTCATTTTTATCTGTTCTTCTGTCCGCTTAGATTCTTCATAGTGTTTGTAACCATCAAAATTTTGTTCAGCCATCAGTTCTTTAAAGACCGATTTTTCAGCTTCTAAGTTTTCTTTCATTTTGTCTGCCATTTGCTGAATTTCTTTTAAGCTGGACTCAATGGAAGCCACTTCTCTTTCAGCCTTCTGTTTGATGTCAATAGCCTTTTCCAAACAGTCCTGCAAGTATTGTTTCCGTTTTTGCGCCTCAAGCAGTGCCTGATCATATTCTTTTTTTATTCGAATCGACTCAGGGATCGCCTCGAGCATATGATCCACTTTATACTTTTGTGACATAAAGATATCTTTCATCTCAGATTCTTTCTGCTGGCAATCATTGATCGCCTCTAACAAATGCCGTTTCGCTCCGTGATACGTTTCTTTCTCTTTCAGTAATATTGGCTTTTGCTCCAATTTGCCTTTAGCTGTTTTCAATCGCTGTTCACATTCTTCAATTTGCGCAGTCATCGCTTGTTTATAATCGCTCGCTTTGTCTAATGAGAAAGCTGTTTCATATTTAGACACCTCAAGAACTAACTCATCGAGTGCTTCCTGAACCAAGGTGAGGCGTGCGTCTGTATTTATCCGTTTTGTTTCTATGCCCTGCCTCTCATGATCTAATTGGTTTACCCGCATTTTTGCTGCATTCATTTCTTCTTCAGACGGTAAATCTCCTTCTTCTGACGCATATTCTGGATGGTCCGTTGACCCGCACACCGGACAGGTTTCACCCGCTTTTAGCGACCTGGCTAATATGCCCGCTTGATGTTTATGCCATTTCTTCTCTAATCCTTCATACGCTGCTTTTTCTTTTTCATACCGGTCATTTATTTCAGAAGCTGCATTCGTTAGCAATTGCTGTTCTTTTGTCAGCTCCTTGCATTCCTGATCTTTTGCTGCTGCCTTCACGATGATTTGTCTGGCAGATTGAAGCTTTTGTTCTAGCTTTTCGTTTTCATAAAAATCTTTTTGGACTTGATCTAACTCAGACAATTTCTTTTCCACTTGACCGGCATGTTGTTCCGCTGCTTCATATTTTTTTTGCAGCGCTTCTTTTTCATTATTTAATGCATGTACTCGTTCTTGCGCTTCAAGAAGAATGCTTTTTTCTTTATCTAATGAATAAACCGCTTCCTTTAAAGAAGTCAGTTTCATTACATGTTCGTTTGCTTCTTCTCGTTCAGTTTCTTTTGCCTTCTCTTGCTCTAATGCTGTCTCTGCTTGATTCATATGCACCTGTGCAGTCTGAAGCTGAACGGCTATTTCTTTCCGGTTTTTCTCTAGTTCTCCTGCCGCTTTGCTTAGCTTAAAACACTCCGCTTCCTGAAGCGCCAGCTTGACTGCTTTTTCTGCCCAAACGATTTCTTCCTGCTTATTTTTTATTTCGCTGCTTTTTTCTTGAAGCATGGCATATTCCTGCTTCAGCCTCTCCTGTTGATTAAGCTGTTCAACTACGCGTTCAGCCTGATCATATTCTTTCTTTAAGAGATCTCTTTTTTCTTGAAGCTGATCGATCCGCTCTTTTCCTTCCTCAGATTCTTTCGTTATTTGCTGCTGATCAATCATAAGCCGTTCAAGGATCAGCTCTTCGTTTGCAGCATCTTTTGCGAGCAGCTCGATCATCTCGTTCGATGCAGGCTGAATTCCTTTTAATAGCCTGCCTCGCTCATGGATATCTGATTCTACTCGCTGTTTCAGCTCGCTTGCTTGCTTCTTTAATTTCTCTTCAATTTTTTTATAAAACTCGGTATGAAACAGTTTTTGCAGAATTTGTTCTTTCTCTTTACTGTCAGATACGAGCAGCTTTCTAAACTCACCTTGAGGAATCATTAATATTTGCCTGAATTGATTGGCGTCTAGCTGCATCAGATCTTTAATTTTTTCATCAACTTCCCGAACATTCGCTGCTAAGATCTCTTTCTCGCCCTGTTCATTTATTAAATACAGCTCAGCTTTCGCATTGACTGTTGTAAACCCGTCTCCCCGTGCTTTTCTTTTTTCCTGCTGAGGAGATCTCTGAATGAGATAGGTGCGATTTCTTAAACTGAATTGAAGGGATACTTCTGTTGGCACTTGATCTTTTGCAAACTGGCTGCGAAGTTCACTGCCAGACCGTTCTTCCCCGCTCGCCCGGCCGTAAATAGCAAAGCTGATCCCGTCAAAAATAGTTGTTTTCCCAGACCCTGTTTTTCCTGAGATGACAAACATCGTTCTGCTCTCAAGCTGATTGAAATCGATGACTTCCTTGCCGGCATACGGACCGAACGCCTGCATCGTGAGTAATATAGGTTTCATTTTTGTTCCGCCTCCGTCTTTGCTTCCTGGATCACCTGATTCATAATGTTGCGTTTTTCATCAGTGAAGGATTCAGAAGTCATTTGATGATAGAAGTCAGCAAATAGATCAATATCGGCTTTTTTCTCATCTCTTACCATTTGGTAGCTTTGCTTTTGCCGCAAATTCGTCAAGTCGACTTTTCTTTCTAAATGAAGAACATTCGGGTATAGCTTTCTCAGCTTGCCAATCGGATCAATGATTGCCCCCTGATCTAGAAGCGTGACTTTTAAATAATCTTCCTGACCACTTGCATCCATGAAATTAGCATCCATCAATTCTTCCAGAAATCCTTCTACTTCGCGCATATCTCGCTTTGGCTTCAGCACTTTTTCCTCAAATGAAACTCGTCCATGATTGTCGACATTGACAATTGACACGCTCTTTCTCTGCTTCGCTTCCGAAAAAGAATATTTCATCAATGATCCAGAATAGCGCACCGTTTCATGTTTAATCGCATCCGGGCTATGCAAATGCCCTAATGCTGTATAATGAAAAGGAGCAAAAAGATCCGCACTTACACACCCAGATCCACCAACAGATAGGGTTCGCTCAGAATCAGAAGTAGCCCCGCCAAGCACAAATGCATGTCCTACTAAAATATTGGGCTCACTCGGGTTCAGCTCTTGTTCAATTTTTCCAACAATGGCTTTCATCGCATCTTGATGGGAATGAATGGAGTCATCTTGAAAGAGGTGGCGGACAGTACCAGGTTCCGCGTAAGGAACACAATAAAAATTCACTCCATTGACTCGAACCGGCGCGAAATCAGCCGTCAGTTTTCCTTTCAAATGAAACCCGCTATGCTGAAACCAGGAAGAACCGAAAGAGAGGCGTTCCGCACTGTCATGATTGCCTGATATCGCAATGATTGGCGTTTTCAACTCTACGTTTATCTTAAAAAGCATTTCATTTAATAATTCTACCGCTTCTGTTGGCGGTACCGACCGGTCATATAAATCTCCGGCGATCACCACTGCATCTGGCTTTTCCTCTTCTACTAATCTAACAAATTGAGTTAAGACTTCTCTTTGTTCTTCTGTCATGTAGATTCCATGAACCAATTTACCTAAATGCCAATCGGCTGTATGAATAAATTTCAATCGTCTCACCTCAAAATAAGTATGTATGTTCTTATATTCTATAGTAACGAATTTTTGTCAGTAAGCAAACATCTATAAAAATGGTAAACTGATAAAATAGCAAATTATACAAGAAAAGGAGATTACCCATGCCATACATATTTTTAGCTATCGCAATAATATGTGAAGTGATTGGCAGTTCCATGCTGAAAATGAGCAGCGGCTTTACAAAATGGTGGCCTTCTCTCATTGTTTTCATTGGATATGGAACCGCTTTTTATTTATTATCACTCTCATTAAAATCCATTCCTTTAAGTGTGGCCTATGCCATCTGGTCTGGTGTTGGTACCGCCTTAACCGCTTTGATCGGCATTTACTTTTGGAAAGAAGCTTTCACGCTTCAAACATTCTTAGGCTTGACGGCGATCATCGCAGGCGTGGTACTGTTAAATTATCCTGTAAAAAACTAAGAGATGAAAGTAGGTGAACCTATGCATTTTTTTCTTAAGCTGCTTGGCACTGTGCAAAAAATTGGATTTGGATTTTTATTTTTACTCGTAGTCGGCGGCGTTGCCGTCTCCTCTGTCATTATGAAGTGGCTTGAGCCTGAGACTTTTCCAAGCCTGCTAGACAGTGTTTGGTATGTGATGACAACGATCACGACTGTAGGGTATGGAGATTATTATCCGGTTTCAACAGCGGGCAGAGTATTTGCCGTCTCTCTGCTATATTTAGTCGGAATTGGTGTGCTTGGTGTTGTCATCGGAAAGATTGTTCAAGTATTTTCGTTTTATCAGCGTTTAAAGGAGGAAGGAAAATTGGCGTATCATAAAAAAGGACATTATATCTTCATTGGCTGGTCAGAAGAAAAAACGAAGGAAGCCGTAGTTTCCATCCTAAATGAATATCCAAAAGCTGAAATCGTTTTAATTGATACAATGAATAAGACCCCCTATGAACACGACCGGTTTCATTACATCCAAGGCGATCTCACCGAAGAAGAAACACTGAAGCAAGCCAATATTCAAGAGTGCAATCGAATTTCTATTTTCTCCCCATCTGAAGTGCTAGACTCAACATTAGCAGATGGCCATACTTTATTAATTGCCAGCAGCATAGAAGCCTATGGTGAAAAGCACGGAGTGAATCTGCATATTGTCGCAGAAATGAGAAAAGAGAATCACCGGGCAAGCTTTGAAAAAGCAAATATAGAAGACATTGTCTTATCTACTCAATCGATCGCTAAAATGATGGCGAAAGCTACTGTTATTGATGGAGCTAATCAGCTATTCTTTCAGCTTCTTAATGATCAGGCCGGTGAAGACTTAAGAGAGATTCCCACCTGCAAGTTGTGGGCTACATACGGAGAAGCGAATGAATGGCTTGAATCAAAAGGAGCTAACCTCATTTCCGACCGCGGAGATTTAAGTATTATAAGAAAGAAACATGAGCCGATTCCTCCATCTGCTTGTCTATTAGTCGCATGCAACGATGAGAGTTATGCGGAAATTTGCAAAGAGTTAAACCGCAAAACCAGCTGATCCACTAGATGAATCACCATTTAATATCTTGTCCGCGTTTTCACCTTTGTCTATAATGAGTATCGAGAGATTAATTTGGGGGTTCCACAACATGCTTAATACTTGGTTTTCTTACTTTATCCTTCTATGGGTAATTATTTTAACTGGAAGTTTCGCTATAGGCGGATTTTTTATGTTTCGCAAATTTTTAAAACGATTTCCTAAAGCAGATGGACGGTCTGATTTAGATTGGGAAGAATATTATCTTAATAAAACGAGACATCTGTGGAAGCAGCCAGAAAAGGACTTATTAGAAGAATTAGTCAGTCCAGTACCGGAATTGTTTCGTGATGTGGCAAGACAAAAAATCGCCGGAAAAATAGGGGAACTCGCACTTAAAGAAAAAGCAAAAGCGATTACGCTCGATTTAGTCATCCGAGGATATATTGTTGCAACGCCAAAACGAGATCATAAATTTCTGCGAAAAAAACTAGCTGAAATGCAGATAGACGTCTCCCCTTACCAGCATTTATTTTAATAAAAGTAAAGAAGAGCTTGCCCGATGGCAAGCTCTTCTTTATATCACAGGTGTCTCTGCTTGATCACTTTCAATTGAACGCAGCAGTTTGCGATACTCTACATACATCGCAATACGCCAAGGAACAATCATTGAAAAGGCCAGAATAAAAAACATTCCGCTCAGTTCCCCAAGGTCAATAGTGGTGCTTAACATCACCTTACCAACGAGACGAATGACTAAAAGACTCATTAAGATGATAGGAAAAGCCTTAGACCGCTTTAAATAAATATCCTCCCCGCGAATTTCAAACTTAGATGTCTTGATTAATAAAATAGAAAAAATCATTCCAACAGCCATCGCTTCAAGAAATTCCATTAACGTGACTCTAAATTCGGGAACGACAAACATAAGTGCACCTGTACTCATAAAAAATGGAGGTAAAATTATTTTTTTAACTGATGTTGGTTTTTTGGCAGCCTTCATACGGATAAAGATCACGCCAATTCCCATGACCAAAGCTAAAATGGATGAAGCAGCAAGCATCATCTTTATCATTCCTTATCTGCTGAATAAATTGCATTGCTATTATAAATCAAATTGCAAGAAAAAACAAAAAAAACTGTCCCGACTCGCCTTCTCTAAACCACTGCTAATTTCCGAGTGTAATAGAGAGGTTAAGATCGAGCCGGACAGTTTTTAACCTAATAAACGTCTAAGCGCTTCATCTACTCTGGCTTCATCAAAAGGTTTCACAACGAAATCTTTTGCTCCAGCTTCAATGGCTTCCATGACCATTTTCTGCTGTCCCATCGCAGAACAAACGATAATCTTTGCATCGGGAAATTCTGATAATATTTTACTCGAAGCTTCTATTCCATTCATGCCTGGCATGGTAATGTCCATTGTGACCACATCGGGTTTCAGCTGGCGATAACGCTCTACTGCTTCTTCTCCGTTTTCAGCCTCTCCCACTACTTCATGTTTTAAATTCCCCAACATATCAGAAAGAGTCATTCTCATAAATTTCGCATCATCTACCACTAGTACCCCAGCCAATGAATATTTCCCCCTCATTCCCCTTGGGAATTATTGTCACGTTTTCTCCACATTTACTATACCATTATTATTGATTTTTTTGCAATGGTATTTAGGTAAAAAGGGAATTAGAACCCTTGGAAATCTCCAAATATCGGGCTGAATAACGTAATGATTTTAGTCATCCAATCAAAAAACAAGATAATACCCATGATGATCATCACGTACCCGCCCACTTTCACCATTTTCACACTGTGTGTGCGGATCCATTTCATGCGGCTGATAAAGAAAGATAATACAAAAAACGGAATGGAGAACCCTAAAGTATAAGCGATCATGTACATCATGCCAGATCCTGGATTAGAGGCTGCAAGAGCAATGACAGACAAGAGAATCGGCCCCGTACAAGGCGTCCAGCCTGCTGCAAATGCAAGTCCAATAACGGCTGATCCGATATAGCCGCTTGGACGATTCTGAAATTCAAGCCTGCGGTCTTTCATTAAAAATTTAGGCTGGAAAACACCCACTACAATAAGTCCAAAGACGACAATAAAAATAGCTCCCAATTGCCTGATTAAATCTTGATATTGCCGCAAGAATTCACCTACAAAAGAAGAGGCAAACCCTAAAGCGATAAAAATAAGAGAAAAACCGAGTAAAAAGAAGGCTGTGTGAAGCATACTTTTCTTTTGCATCATGGCTTTTTCATTTTTTATTTCGCTGACACTCATCCCTGTAATATAAGAAAGAAACGCTGGATACAGCGGCAAACAGCAGGGGGAAATAAAGCTTAAAAAACCTGCTCCAAACGCTAAAAAAATATTTACATCCGTCATTAAAAAACGCCTGCCCTTCCTTCATATTGTAACAAGGTTGCCGCCGAAAGTGAAAAAAAGGAATTATGAATTATTTGTGACAAAATGATAGCTGAAAAACGAAGTCTTTTCCTTTGTTTTTTTTGAAAAATAGTTTATATTTATGTATACTTAAATAATTGGGAGAGAATGGTTATTAATAAAGGATGATCAATCTTTTTGAAAGGAATTTGCCCATCGTGTGTAAAGAAAAATTACTAAACGCAATTGAAAAGAAGCGGCTTGAACTTTTTGAAGTCGTGGCAATGAATGGTTTAAACTCTCCGCTAGCAATCAGATATAGCCAGGAGCTTGACCGCTTATTAAATGACTATGACCGAAAGTATATCCAGTCATCCTTTTCTCTATATAATCGGCAATGTCCTAACTAAAAGATGCAGGATCTTAAACCACCTGCTCTTTTAGTTATCCGATTTGTTCAGCGTATTGGATGCCGCATTTTATCCCTTCCTATTACCTCTTATTTCACTTCCAGCCTGAAAGAGTCTTTCTCCCAATATTAATTGCCGCATTTACCATAACTTTACATCTACCTCCTGTTTCATTTCATTTTTTGTTCCATCAGTATCTTTTTTCGACAAAATAAAAAGCACTCATAAAGAGTGCCCTTTTATTTATCGTTAAACTGTTTGTTCATTTGGGACATCATTTGATTTATTTTTTTCTGGGACGGCTTTTGCCCCATTTGCATCATCATCATCCGCAGCATTTGTTCATTAATAGGCGGATTTTTCTTTAGGTAATCCATCATGTATTTACGAGCGATGAAAAACCCAATAGCAACCCCAGCCGCTAAAGCCAGAATTCCAACTAACACATACCACATATAATACTTCCTCCTTCAGGTTGTCTACTAAAAGTTTACTAAACCAAAAGACATTATACAATATGAAAGAGAAATTTTCTTCAATTTAACAATAATTCTTTTTTAACCGGCTTTAACCAACCATAATTCTTCCGCTCAAAATCCACAGCAAATAGACAGTCATCCAATTTTTTTAATGCGTGGAAGATCACAGCCTCTGTTTCGTAACTTCCTAATGCTTGTAATAATAAGGACTTAGGCTGCAAATACAAGATCGCTTCACCTTTTCCGTTTGAAAGCTGCAATTTAAATGATCCATCATCTGCCTTACGAATACGGTTGCTTTCTGCCAGAGAGTGCAATAAGATATTTTCGATCGCTTCGACCTCAAACCTTTTTGTAATATAACAAATTTGTTTATCAACAATTGTTTGTTTTTCATTTTCTGATGAACAGCCATCGAAAAACAGCTGATAGAAGTTCCGTTCTCTTCCATAGAAATAGTTAGCAAACTCTTCGCGGATCCAGTAAATCTGATAGCTTCTCATTACCTTTCCTCCCTGCTTACTTGTCTCATTTCATTATAAAGAAACGCTTGTACCAAACCTGTTGAAGCTTGAAAAAAATCCTCACTAGTTTTGTCGATTAGGCATAAACAGAAAAAAGCCGTTAAAGAGAGGAAGCCTCTTTAACGGCAACAGTTATTTATTTATCTAATAATGCTTTTGTGCGTGTCACAACATGCTCAACAGTGAAACCATATTCTTTCATAATCGTTTCACCAGGTGCAGAAGCACCGAATTGATCAATGGCAATAATATCTCCTTCATCACCTGTATAACGTTCCCAGCCCATTGATGAACCCATTTCAATGGCAAGTCGTTTCTTCACATCTGTTGGAAGAACAGACTGTTTGTACTCTTTATCCTGCTTTTCAAAACGATCCCATGAAGGCATGCTTACTACTGATGCATGAACACCCTCTTGCAGAAGTGCCGCTTGGGCTTCAATTGCTAAATTCACTTCAGAACCAGTAGCAAGAAGCAGCAAGTCCGCTGTTTCTTTTTCAGCAGGCGAGATTACATAAGCTCCTTTAGAAACCCCTTCTGCTGCTTTATCCGCTGAACCTTTCATTGTTGGAAGGTTTTGTCGCGTAAGAACTAAAGCTGTTGGCGTTGACTTAGAGCTTACAGCCAACTTCCATGCTGCCGCTGTTTCGTTGCCATCTGCAGGACGGATGACAGATAGATTAGGCATTGTACGTAAGGAAGCAAGCTGTTCAACAGGCTCATGTGTCGGGCCGTCCTCACCTACTGCAATGCTGTCATGTGTAAATACATACGTTACTGGCAAGCCCATAAGAGCAGCTAAACGAATGGCTGGACGCAGGTAATCCGAAAATACAAAGAATGTACCTCCAAATACTTGTAACCCGCCATGCAAGGCCATTCCATTCATAGCCGCTCCCATGGCAAATTCACGCACGCCAAACCAAATGTTTCGACCTTCATAAGAACCTGGCAGGAAATCCTGCGTATTCTTAATATCTGTTTTGTTTGATCCGGCAAGGTCCGCAGACCCCCCGATAAATGTCGGAAGATTTTTAGCAATAGCATTCAACACTTCACCAGAAGATGCGCGGCTTGCCAAGCTTTTTCCTTCTTCATAAACTGGAATATCTTGATCCCAGCCTTCAGTTAAGTCTCCTTTAATTGCCTTTTCAAGCTGAGCAGCTAATTCTGGATGCTGCTGTTTGTAGTCAGCAAATAAATGATTCCAAGCCTTTTCCTTTTTATCTCCCTCTTGTACCATCCGCTCTTCAAAACGGCTGTATACTTCAGAAGGCACATGGAAATCTTCTTCAAACGTCCATTTATAGTACTCTTTCGTCAGCTTCATTTCATCTTCGCCAAGCGGTGCTCCATGAACATCAGACTTGCCAGATTTATTCGGAGAGCCATAACCGATCACCGTTTTCACTTCGATCATTGTTGGACGAGTTTCATCTGTTTTTGCCTCTTCAATTGCTTTAGCAATCTCATCAAGGTTATTTCCGTCTTCTACTTTAATATATTGCCATCCGTAAGCTTTAAAACGGTCTTCAATGCTTTCAGAGAAAGATTTGTTTAATTCTCCGTCTAGGGTGATGTCATTGGAATCGTATAAAACGACCAAGCGGCCTAATTGCAGATGCGCAGCCAATGATGCAGCTTCTGAAGCCACACCTTCCATTAAATCGCCATCTCCGCAAAGACTGTATGTATAATGATTAACCACTTCAAAATTGTCTTTATTATAAGTAGCAGCTAAATGACGTTCTGCCATAGCCATTCCCACAGACATGGCAATACCTTGTCCTAGTGGTCCTGTTGTAGCTTCTACACCTTTTGTATGCCCATACTCAGGGTGACCTGGTGTTTTACTTCCCCATTGACGGAAATTTTTAATCTCCTCCATAGACAAGTCATAACCAGATAGATGAAGCAAGCTGTATAATAGCATGGAACCGTGTCCTGCAGAAAGTACAAAACGGTCACGATTAAACCATTCAGGGTTTTTAGGATTATGATTTAAAAACTGGCTCCATAGAGTATAGGCCATCGGTGCAGCGCCCATAGGCAATCCTGGGTGTCCGGAATTCGCTTTTTCAATCGCATCAATAGATAATGTACGAATTGTATTTACAGCAAGTTGATCTACTTTATCAAACATTGGCAAACATCCTTTCCAACTATATAGTGTACAACCTAATATTATAGGTCTTTGTCGAATTATACAAGAAATGTGTAAGAAAGCCGAGTGATTGACAGAAAAAATAAAATTTTTTTAAAACATACGGATTTTTTACCGTAAAACAAAGAAAAAACCAAGAAATTTTTCTTGGTTTAAAGTTTAATGCATTTTCTTTTTCTGCTGAATGTCTTTTACCTTTTTAGGGGTGACTTCATTTCCATTAGGGTCAAATATACGTACAGTTTCTACTGTGTTTTTCATTGAAGAGCGAAAAGACTTCAGATATTCCTGACGAAGGTTCTGCTGTTCCTGCTTCTCTTCTTTATTTAAGCCTCTAGATTTAGAAAGCTTGGACAATTCATTAATTCGGGCAATTTTTTCTGGGGAAAGCATATATTCTACTCCTTTTGTAACCATCATTATGGTCATGTTACTAAAAAATAAAGAACCAGGCAAGAACCTTGCCTATTCGGCTGGTTCATCCTGGCTGGCGAAAGATTGTGATTCTATAAACTCCTTATACCTTCTATGTACGGTGGCCTTAGATACATTATGGCCAAAACCTCTTAGTGTCGCAGCAATTTCTTCAAACGTTAGGTCATTTTTTCTTAATCGGATGATCTCTTGTACCGGAAGCTCTTTTCGGTCTCTGCCTGCAGGGTTGCCTCGATTTTTTAAGTTCTTTTCAGGACGAAACCCTTTTTCCACCGCCCGCTTCATTCCGCGCTTTATTTTTAAATTATGTATTTTGCGCTGATACTCTTCAACCATGCTGACGATATTTAACACCATTGAGTCAGACTCCGACAACCGCAGTTCTCCATCATCTGCCATACTGTAAACTTTAACTCCTTCTTTGAATAAGCAGTGCAATAAAGCTATTTTAGCATTGCCTCGTCCAATTCTTGTTTCATCGGTTATTAAGACTGCCTCTATTTCCTCACTTTTAACTAAGTCCAACAGCTCCAGCATCCCAGGACGATCCAAATCATACCCGCTTGCCTGATCCTTAAAGACAGCTTCTGCATGATATTTTTTTCTCCTGGCTAAATCAAGCAGTTCTTCTTCTTGACGGTCAAGTGAAGTCTCCTGGGAATCTTTTTTCGTGCTGACTCTGCAATATATAATCGCCTTCATCTATATTACTCCTCATTATAAGCCATTTGCCTGCCGCCTTGCTGCGCAGAAGGATCAATGGGAATGATTAATTCATCTCCCGGTTTTATTAAAGTTGTGTAAAGATGATTCTTCTTTTGCACCCAAGCTATAAACTCTTCCTTATTCATTTCGCTGCCATCATTATATTGATCAGCTAATGTCCATAATGTATCGCCTTCCTGAACAAAGATCTGCGTGTAATCTCCATCTTCACTTAGACTAAAGATCAAAAACATTCCTGCTATAAATGAAACTGCCATAAATAATAGCACAAAAGAGTAGTTTTTTAGTAGATTTTCCATCAAGATCTCTCCTCGAGCGAATATTTGTTCGTAATTTGTCGTTAAATATATTGTATGACGAACATTCGTTTGTGTCAACAATTATTCGAACTTATGTTTGTATCGTAAAATTGTGCATGTTATAATACAACAAAGAGACAAAACTAAGAGGTGCAAATTATGACTAAGTTATCTAAAAGACAGCAGGATATACTTGATTTTATTAAAGACGAAGTCAGAGCCAAAGGCTATCCTCCATCCGTTCGGGAAATAGGTGAAGCTGTGGGTCTTGCTTCTAGTTCAACTGTTCATGGCCATCTTGCCCGGCTTGAAAGCAAAGGGCTTATTCGCCGCGACCCTACAAAACCTCGGGCGATTGAAATTCTAGAATTAGATGATTCCATCCCTCGCCAAAACGTAGTTAATGTTCCGCTCGTAGGAAAAGTGACAGCTGGCACACCGATCACAGCGGTGGAGAATGTGGAAGAATTCTTTCCTTTGCCTGAACGTTTAGCTCCTGCCGATGACCAGGTTTTCATGCTCGAAATCATGGGGGACAGTATGATTGAAGCGGGAATTCTTAATGGTGATTATGTGGTTGTGCGCCAGCAGCAAACGGCTAAAAATGGCGATATCGTTGTAGCCATGACCGAAGATGATGAAGCGACTGTGAAACGATTCTTTAAAGAGTCTGACTTCATCCGTCTGCAGCCTGAAAACTCATCCATGGAACCTATTATCCTTCATAATGTAACGATTCTAGGGAAAGTGATCGGCGTCTACCGCCAAGTTCATTAATCTATAGAATCCTATATTCATAGTTATGCAGCTCGATTTGACAGTATGATAAAAAACTTCCTTAGAGCCTTATTGATTTAATTTAGGCTGTAAGGAAGTTTTTGTTTGCGGCCATTTAGGGGGTGTAAAACTATCTTCTATTCTAGTATTTTTTCATAACAATCGACTGCTTTTCCTTCCCACTGGCTTGTTCCATAACGTATAAAACCCATTTTACCCCAAAAAACTTTTGCCTCTTCATTCGTCTGCAGCACACCAAGACGAATCTTTCCTATCCGTTCATTTCTCAATTTTTCTTCAAAGACATTGTAAGCCCTTTTCCCATACCCTTTATAATGATCGCTGCCTTTGATCATCAGCAATCCGAGCCAGGGTGTCTGATCTTTATGGTTATATTTTAGATAATCTATCACTCCCACCCATTGATGATCTCTCTTAATTAGATAACTTTCTGTTGTATCATTCATCAATTCTTTGCGGACCTCGTCCAACGTTCTCGTAAAGCTGCCATTTTCTAAATAGTTATATTCCTGGTTCGAGTTGATTATTTCTGCTGCTGCCTCAATGTTCATTTCATGAATGGGTACTAGCTTCAATTCATCTGACCTCCCTCATAAAATTTTTTCTATTCGTTTAATTTATTCGATATCCTTGTATTTGTAAAATCGGCATATAATATGATGCTCTAACTTTAAGTCTATTGTCTAAATAAAAAGTCCTATACAGCCGTTTTTATTATTGTTAAGATAATGGATGGAAGAAATGGAAGTTTCATGGAGTATAAGGGGATGAAAGAGTCAATTATGTTTGTAAAAAAAGGAGTTAAACTCCAGCTGGCTATCAGTATGTTAGTGATTATGACGGTCCTCATAACAACGATGGTCAATTGGTATTCTGCAACCAAGGCACTTGATGAAACATTAAGTGCGAAATATCTTGAGAGCAACTATAATTATGCGAATAAATTATCATTAAGCACGAGAGACTTATTAAATTATATGCAAGCCAATATCAATGCTATTGCAAAAAGCACAGGGGTTCATGGCTTAAGCCAAGATGATTTAGATACATGGCATTCTGCAAACGGGCATCAATTTAATTCCTTGTTTTTATTAGATGATGACGGATATATTCAGTTAATCAGCCCTTCTAAAGTTCAATATAAAAACGGAACCCTCGTTTCAACCGGCATGAAAATTCAATCAGATACCATTAAAAAAGCTCTTACGGTGAAAAAGCCTTTTATTTCTGAACCGTATCAGGCCACTTCTGGTCAACTAATTATGCTTATTTCCGCTCCTGTTTTTGATAAAAGCGGTACCTATCAGGGACTGATCGGAGGAACCATTCATATCGAGAGCGATAACGTGATCAGAAACACATTAAACAATCATGAATATGAAGATGGTTCATATGTATATGTTGTTGATAAAAACGGCCGAATTATCTATCATCCGGACCCAGCACGCATTAACGATATTGTGGAATCAAATAAAGCGATCAATCTGCTAAAAAAAGGGAAAAGCGGCTACTCACAATTGGAAAACAGTGAGGGAAAAGAATTTTTCGCCGGTTACAAGTATGAAGAAACGCTGGGATGGGGCATTGTTTCGCAAACAGCTGTCTCGGTTATAAATGAGCCTTTACTTAACTTGTTAAAGAAAATGATTTGGCAATCACTTCCACTCTTGCTGATCACTCTCATGTGCGCAGGATTACTTGTACGAAATATTACGAAACCATTAAATACATTAGCCAAATATTCTGAGGATGCCATGAGCAGTCAAAAGCCTTCTTTTGATCAGCCAAGAATTCTAAAACCATCTTATATTTATGAGGTAAATCAGCTTTCTTCTCAAGTCGATAACCATATTAAAATGCTAAATACTGAAATACAAATTGATGGATTAACAGAGTTAGCCAACCGAAAATCATTCGATTTTGTAATTAAAAAATGGATGGATGAAAAGACGAGGTTTTCACTAATTTTGTTAGATATTGATAATTTCAAGCAAATTAATGATCAATACGGCCATTTAACTGGAGATGACGTGTTGAAGTTTTTGTCTTCTGTTATGAGCAAAAAAGCCAGTTCCGATGATCTGTGTTTTAGATATGGCGGTGAAGAATTTGGCTTACTGCTTCAATCACAAGAAGCGGATAATGCAATAGAACTTGCTGAACAACTGCGTCAAGAAGTGGCAGCACGCATTAGCCCTACCGGAAAGCCGATTACGATTTCAATTGGTGTTGCCACTTATCAAGAGACAGATTTAGAACCATACTCCATTGTTGAAAGAGCAGATGCTGCACTTTATCAATCGAAGCGCGATGGAAAAAACAAAGTTTCTTTTCTATAATATTTACGCTAAGAAAAACCCCTTGAAGCCTCTGCGAGGACGCTGAAAAACTTACGTTTTTAATATGGCACGGCTGTAAATAGACGAAAAAAAGCAACTTCCCCTCCGGAAATGGGAGGAAGTTGCTTTTTTCTTTGCCTATTTCTTACCCTTTTTCATTTAGTAGCTTTATAATTCTTTTGAGATTGACCGCAAATATGGTGGTGGCTCCCTGAATTTGCATTCCAAATAAACCCGCACCGATGGATTTTTCATAGCCATGCGCGTGTTTTAGTTCGCTATTTTTCGCTTCAATTTTATAACGGGTTTTTGCCAGGGCTTTAAATCTTTCTGTGTTTTGGAAAGCTTCCTGATCAATATGTTCAGTCGACTTAAGCGTGATTGAATAGGACTTGGTTCTGGCACCTTCTTTATAACATCCCTCACTAAAAGGACAGATTTTGCATTTTGCAGTATCAAAAAAGTACTTAATCCTAGCGTTTTTACCTTGTCCTCTTCTTTCATCATGTTGTTTGTGGATCGCCATATGTCCAGCCTTACATACATACATTCCTGCATCTTTATTAAATTGAAATTCATCTTCTTTTGTCCGTAAACCATGTGTGACATTAGGATGTAATTTGGATACTAATTCCAATTTATTTTCTTTGGTAAGAAGAATATTCTCTTTTTCAGAATAAGCCGTATCCCCAATAACCGTGTCTATTTCCATACCTGTCGCTAGAGTCTTTTCAATTAGTTCCCCCAGGTATTTACCGTCACTTTTTTCGCCTGTTGTTACAACTGCCGCGGTGATCACCCTTTCGTCGCTCATTGCGAGATGAGTTTTGTACCCAAAGAAAGAAGAATCTGCATCTTTATGTCCTACCCGTGCATCTGGATCCGTTGAATAGTGTAGTTGTTCGGTGTAGTCTTCTACCACTTCTTTTAAGACATTTAATTTTTCTTTAACGGAAGGAATTTCTGAAATTCTAGGTTCTGATTCAACGACGGAAATAACCTGACGACAATAATCCAGCTCATCTTTCACCTCATTAGAAGAGGTTTTCGGGGGGGAATTTCTCTTTCATGGATTCATCTATTTGATAAGTAGCTTTACGTACATTCTTAGTTTTTTCTTGTAAAAATTCTTTCGGTGACTTGTGATTATAACGTGCTTTTGTATGTGTGGCATCTAAGATAATGCTTTTACTTTTAATAGTTTCTTTCTCCAGCGCAATCTCAACGCTCTTATTAATAAGCATGTCCATTAAACCCACATCTTGAAGACGGAGCTTACGAAATTTCGTTAAAGAACTTGGGTTAATGACGGAATCCTCCGGTGCCATCCCAAGGAAATATTTAAAGGACATATCATATTTAGAACGTTCTACTACATCGACATCCGATAAATCAAAAATTGATTTTAGTAATAAATATTTAAACATACGAATCGGTGGCACTGCATTGCGGCCATTATCAAGGCAATATTTCGTGTTCAATTCTTCAAGGATAAAGGTAAAATCTACAAGTTCATTGATTTGACGAAGCATATTATCTTTTGGCACAACAATGTCGTATATAGCCATAAATGGGCTAAGAGTGAGCGTTTCTTGATTGGAAATCATTTAAATACCACCTACATACATTTGATAGAACTATTATAAAACAAAAAAGCAGCTGAAAGTTCGAATGAATCGAACTTTCAGCTGCTTGATTATAACTAATAGACTTTTTCAGTGGCTTCAGCCTCTGCTCAAGGGGTTTTACCTATATTAATACATTTGCAGGTATTGCTCGCGCTCCCAAGGGTGAACTTGTGTGCGGAACATATCCCATTCAATTTCTTTCGCTTCTACGAAGTGTTCAAAGATATGCTCGCCTAGTGCAGACTTAATCACTTCGCTCTTTTTCAATACTTCAAGAGCTTCCGCTAATGTTGCTGGCAGATCTTCTACGCCTTCCGCTTCACGCTCTTCTTTATTCATCGCATAAATGTTGCGGTCTACAGCCGGTGGTGGCGTCATACCATTTTTAATGCCATCAAGTCCAGCTTGCAGAAGAACAGCCATTGCTAAATAAGGATTAGCAGCAGGATCTACGCTACGCACCTCAACACGTGTACTCATTCCGCGAGATGCAGGAATACGGATTAATGGGCTGCGGTTTTGTCCTGACCAAGCAACATAACAAGGTGCTTCATAGCCAGGTACTAAACGCTTGTAAGAGTTAACTGTCGGGTTTGTAATTGCTGTAAATGCGCTGGCATGCTTCACTGTGCCGGCAATAAATTGATAAGCTGTTTCGCTTAATTCCAATTCGCCATTTTCATCATAAAACGCATTCTTTCCGTCTTTGAATAATGACATATTGCAGTGCATACCGGAACCATTTACACCAAATAGAGGTTTTGGCATGAATGTCGCGTGCAAACCGTGTTTACGGGCAATTGTTTTTACGACTAATTTAAATGTTTGGATGTCATCACAAGCTGCAAGCGCATCAGCATATTTAAAATCGATTTCATGCTGCCCTGGAGCTACTTCATGGTGGGATGCTTCAATTTCAAATCCCATTTCTTCTAGCTCAAGAACGATATCACGACGGCAGTTTTCTCCTAGATCTGTTGGAGCTAAATCGAAGTATCCGCCATTATCATTCAATTCTAAAGTTGGCTGTCCGTTTACATCTAATTTGAATAAGAAGAATTCCGGCTCAGGCCCTAAGTTAAAGTTAGTAAATCCGTGTTCTTTCATCTCTTCTAAAAGACGCTTCAGATTGTTTCTTGGATCACCTTCAAAAGGCGTGCCATCAGGCTTGTAAATATCACAAATCATACGGGCCACTTTACCTTTTTCAGCTGTCCAAGGGAATACTACCCAAGTGTCTAAATCCGGATATAATTTCATGTCAGATTCTTCAATGCGGACAAAGCCCTCAATAGAAGAACCATCGAACATCATTTCGTTATCTAATGCTTTTTCTAGCTGACTTACCGGAATTTCTACATTCTTAATCGTTCCTAAGATATCTGTAAACTGCAATCGAACAAACTTTACATTTTCTTCTCTTGCCAAATTCATAATGTCTTCACGCGTATACTTTCCCATGTTCATTCCTCCTAGAAAATTTAATACATGAATGCCTAGATCATTGAAAAAAACGGTTAGAGTCTTTTACATTTTGGGCCGATCGATTAAAACGTCCTGCATTGATTAATTCTTTCCGCAGAATTTTTCTCAATTCCTCATCAGTAAAATCTCTTTTATGCTTTTTCACTGGTTCTTCCGCATCCTTATGTAATGCTTCAGTTTCTTCTTTTAACAACATCTTTTTAATGCCAGCCATGTTAATGCCTTGATCCAGCAAATCTTTAATCTCAAGCAGCTGATCAATATCATTTAGAGAAAAAAGACGGCGATTACCTTCTGTCCGTTCAGGAGTAATCAATTGATGTTCTTCATAATAACGAATCTGCCTGGCAGTTAACTCAGTGAGTTTCATCACGGTGCTAATCGGGAATAATGCCATGGACCGTCTAATATGATTATTCATCATGATCTCCTCCTTGTTATTTTCTCTTATATTTCATATTATATGCGATGTCAGAAAAAGTGTCAACACTATGTTATATTTCCTTACATAATATTATTTAAACCTAAACATATAAAAAAGCAGAGAATTCTCTGCTTTTTAAAGTAGTTCTTTTTCTATTAATTGATCGAGAGCACTGCATATGGCAATCTTGACATGGGAGAACGTTAATCCCCCTTGTACAAAGGCCATATATGGCGGGCGCAAAGGACCATCCGCTGAAAGTTCTATACTTGCCCCCTGCACAAATGTGCCTGCCGCCATGATGACATCGTCTTCATATCCAGGCATGTAAGCAGGATATGGCGTGGCATGGGAATTAACGGGTGAGGCAAATTGAATTGCTTGGCAAAAAGCGATCATTTTCTCCCGGTCGTCAAATTGAACCGCTTGAATGAGATCGGTTCTTTTTTCATCCCAAGCAGGAGTGGTATTCATTCCTGCATCTTTTAGAACAGCCGCTGTAAATGTCGCACCTTTTAAGCTTTCTGCCACGACATGCGGAGCTAGGAAGAACCCTTGGTACATTTCTTGCAGACTGTATAGGCTTGCTCCGGCCTCCGCTCCAATTCCAGGAGACGTCATTCGATAAGAGCAGCTTTCTATCACTTCTTTCTTGCCGGCTAGATAACCGCCTGTTTTAGCCAATCCTCCGCCTGGGTTTTTAATTAACGAACCCGCCATTAAATCAGCTCCTACGTGGCATGGCTCCTTCTCTTCTGTAAATTCTCCGTAGCAATTATCGACAAATACGATTACGTCGCTCTTTATTTCTTTAACAAAGTGAATCATATTCTTAATTTCATTAATGGTAAATGAAGGCCGGTTCGCATATCCTTTTGAACGCTGAATGCCGATCATTTTTGTTTTAGGGGTGATCGATGCTTTTATGGCCTCATAATCCGGCTGGCCACCCTCTGTTAGTGCCACACTATTATATGTGATGCCGAAATCCTTTAATGATCCGTTCCCTGTCCCCCGGATTCCGACAATTTCCTCTAACGTATCATATGGATTCCCAGTAATATACAGCAACTCATCTCCTGGACGCAAAATACCAAACAGCGCAATGGTGATGGCGTGGGTGCCGGAAATGATCTGCGGACGTACTAGAGCCGCTTCTCCTCCAAATACATCGGCATATATTTTCTCTAATGTATCTCTTCCGCTGTCATCATAGCCATACCCAGTTGAAGGGGTAAAATGAAAATCACTGACTTGATGACGCTGAAAGCTTTGCAGAACGCGAAACTGGTTCATCTCTGCTGTCCGATCTATTGTTGAATGTACTTCTGCAATTTTCTTTTCTGCCTCTTCCGCCAGAACTTGAATCTTCTTTCCGTGTTTTAAATAATCAAACATGTTTCTTTTCTCCCTCATCATGTACGAGTAAATTTTTGGATATCGCCATATACCGGGTGATCAGTAAATGTAAATCCTCTTACCCGGTAAACTTGTTCTTCTTCGATAAATTCAATTTCTTCTAAAATTGTATCCCTTTTCAGTTGAGCAATCAGTTTACCTTCTGTCGCGGGAATGAACGCCTGATAAGTGTGCATCTGCTCTTTCATTTTCTTTTCAATCACGACTTTAATTAATTCTCTATCATGCTCATTCAGCGCGCTGACCAATATATGGTCTACCGCTGCAGATGGTATAAAATCCTCATGCTGTTTGTCTCGCTTATTATATACGGTCAGTTCAGTCACGTGATCCATCTCTAGCTGTTCAAGCAATTGATGTACCGTTTCTTCATGCTGGACATAGTCCGGATTAGAACTATCTACAATATGCAGAAGCAGATCCGCCTCCCTCACCTCTTCCAGCGTCGAGCGAAAAGCGGCGATTAATGTGGTAGGCAAGTTATTAATAAACCCTACAGTGTCAGTAAATATCGCCTGATAGCCGCTTGGCAGCAGCAGTTTTCTTGATAAAGGATCGAGCGTTGCAAACAGCTGGTCTTCCTCTAGAGAATCGGCCGTCGTTAATCGGTTAAAAAGAGTCGATTTCCCAGCATTGGTGTAACCCACTAACGCAATTTGAAAAGCTTTATTCTTCTTTCTCCGCTCTCGGTATCGTTCTCGATGGGATACTACCGTATTAAGCTGCCTTTTGATTTCATCAATCCGGCTGCGAATGTGCCGGCGATCCGTCTCTAGTTTGGTTTCACCGGGACCTCTTGTGCCGATTCCGCCCCCGAGCCTAGAGAGTGAAGTTCCTTGCCCTGCGAGGCGAGGCAGCAAGTATTGCAGCTGCGCAAGCTCTACTTGCAGCTTTCCTTCCCGGGAACGGGCACGCTGCGCAAAAATATCTAGAATAAGCTGGGTGCGGTCAATGACCCTCGCATCGAAATGAGCAGCTAAATTTCTAATTTGGCTCGGTGACAGTTCATCATTAAATATGATGAGGTCCGGCTCTAATTCTTCTTCTAAATTTTTGAGTTCTTCCACTTTCCCTTTGCCAATATAAGTGCTTGCGTGAACACGTTCTCTTTTTTGGGTCAACACCGCTGCTACTTCTCCTTCAGCAGTCTCAGTTAATGACTTTAATTCGCTCAGAGAGTAGTGAAACGCGTCATCATCTTCATTTAGCTGACAACCTGCGAGAATGACCTTTTCACGTTCGTTTTTTTTCAAACGCCATCAACCCCTTCTTTTCATTAACAGTATGTACATCTTACCAAAAAGGAAGGGAAAAGACATCTGATAACTTCACGCCAGAAAGCCTAAACTGAGTCCTTATCATGAAAAAGGTGTAGCCATTCACCAGTTTCAATAATATAATAATTTCCAGAAGGAATTTACATAGAGAAGGGATCACAACGATGGAGTTAACTTGGGATATTTTCACTGTTATTGGTACAATCGCATTTGCCATTTCAGGAGCAATTGTCGCTATGGAAGAAGATTACGACCTGTTTGGCGTCTATATATTAGGCATGATTACTGCATTTGGGGGCGGGGCCATTCGCAACTTGCTGATCGGGGTTCCGGTCTCCGCCTTATGGGAACAAGGGGCTTTCTTTCAAATTGCTTTGCTGTCCATAACCGCAGTTATTCTTTTCCCTCAGAATCTATTAAAGCACTGGCCGGTTTGGGGAAACTTCTTTGATGCAATCGGACTTTCCGCTTTTGCTGTTCAAGGGGCTTTATATGCAACAGGAATGAACCACCCTATTAGTGCCGTTATCGTTGCAGCGGTACTGACTGGAAGCGGCGGAGGATTAGTAAGGGATGTGCTCGCAGGGAGAAAACCCGCGCTTTTGCGAGAAGAAATATATGGGGTTTGGGCTGTTTTGGCAGGAGCGATCATTGGTCTAAAATTAACCACTTCACCTGCCGAATTGATTTTCCTATTTTTATTGATTACTATACTGAGGGTTCTGTCGTATAAATATCAATGGAAGCTGCCGAAAAGACCTTTACACCTTCACAATTAACAAAAAGACTCCGGAAGCTGCCGGAGTCTTTTTCACTCTGTTGAAAAAAGAATCTGTCAATGAACATGACGAGAATTTTTGGAGTCATGCTCATTTTTTCTTGTTCTAACAAATGGTTTCTTCTA
>NZ_JAFBES010000016.1 GCF_016908875.1 Bacillus ectoiniformans
CTTAACCAAACGAAGGCAGTCTTCGGACTGCCCGAACGCAACAAACGATTACTTGGCTGCAAGGTTACTTAAGATATTATCTAGTTTTGAAAGAATAACTTCTTTCCTTATATAGTTTGGTGGCGATAGCGAAGAGGTCACACCCGTTCCCATCCCGAACACGGCAGTTAAGCTCTTCAGCGCCGATGGTAGTTGGGGGTTTCCCCCTGTGAGAGTAGGACGCCGCCAAGCAACAACGAAGAACAGTTGAGAAACTGTTCTTTTTTTTGTGTGCTGTTATAAGTTTTACAATAAAAGGGCTGTTTAATGATCAGTTTTTGAATATCGTTGCACTTAAAAAGTCAATTGCTACTATCAGTAAAAAACAGATGTAAGTATTGAAATTTTCCATACTTTTTTAAAAACAAAAAAGAACAGTTAAGAAACTGCTCTTTTTTTCGTTTTTTAAGAGAACTCGTACTTGGGATTTTCAACTACCCTGCACATTTTTGATGAGGGCTGTTGATTGAATTCAACAGAGTTTTAGAGCCCATTGTTCCGTGTATTCGAATTAGCATTAAATCAGTGTTGAAATATAGTCATTATTCCAGCCTACATTGATATATGGATCTTTTCACTTTAACGCTTTACCGTGCTGGGGGTCTGACCCCAAAAATGTTTGACCCTCCAAAATGTTTGTGGTCCCTTCAAATAGAGAATAAATATAAAAAGATACATATTTAAGGAGGTTGTTGGGTTTTGCTGGATAATGGAATTATGGTTACGTTAATTATTTTGGTTATTAATATAATTTATGTATCGTTTTTTACGATTCGGATGATTTTAACGTTGAAGGGGTATCGTTATATTGCTGCTTTCGTCAGTACGGTTGAAATTGTGATTTATGTAGTAGGTCTAGGGCTCGTACTTGATAATTTAAATGAAATACAGAATTTAATTGCTTATGCGCTTGGTTACGGTCTTGGGGTCATTGCAGGGATGAAATTAGAGGAGAAACTGGCGCTAGGGTACATCACAGTGAATGTGATTACAAAAGAGTACGATAAAGATCTTCCGAAACAATTAAGAGCAGAAGGCTACGGAGTTACCAATTGGGCTGCAAATGGATTGGAAGGAGACCGAATGGCGCTGCAAATCTTGACTCCGCGGAAATATGAGTTAAAGTTATATAATAAAATTAAAGAACTTGATCCAAAAGCATTTATTATCGCTTACGAACCTAAAACGATTCACGGAGGGTTCTGGGTGAAATCTGTGAAAAAAGGGAAGCTGTCACAATGAGTAAAAAGAAGAAATTCCGATTGGAAGAAAACGAAACGATCGATCAATGTCTTAAAAGAATGGCGAATGAGGGATATACTCCAGTGAGAAGAATGGAGCAGCCTGTCTTTAAAGAAGAAGTGATCGCTGGGGAAAAAAAGCTTGTTCCCTGTGGAAGAGAAATTATATTTGAAGGAAAACCTGTTGGTTAAAAGACGAACGTTATTATTTAATTTATGTTTATTGTTCGAATTTCATTGACAATCTGCTTTTTTGCTTGTTAATATGAAGAGGACAAATACGATACCTCATATAATAGCGGGGATATGGCCTGCGAGTTTCTACCCGATCACCGTAAAGGATTGGACTATGGGGAAAGCATAAATTATCTGGATGACTTTGTCATCGTTTATTTAAAAGGCTATTTACTGCCCGGATGAGCTGCTTTCTCTAAATGAGAGCGCCATTCGGGCATTTTTTATTGGGAGAACGATTCAGGAGGTTATGAAATGACACTTGAAGTTGGCATTATTATGGGAAGTGCTTCTGATTGGGAAACAATGAAACATGGATGCGATATCTTGGATGAACTTGAAATTCCCTACGAAAAGAAAGTAGTTTCTGCTCACCGGACGCCAGACTTAATGTTCGAATACGCAGAAGAGGCTAGAGAACGAGGAATTAAGGTGATTATTGCAGGAGCAGGAGGCGCTGCGCATTTACCAGGTATGGTAGCGGCTAAGACTACTTTACCTGTCATTGGCGTTCCTGTTCAGTCAAAAGCGTTAAATGGACTTGATTCTTTGCTTTCAATTGTGCAAATGCCTGGAGGAGTGCCAGTAGCAACCGTAGCAATTGGAAAAGCTGGTGCTACAAATGCAGGGCTTTTGGCAGCTCAGATTCTTTCCATTCAAGATCAAGAGATTACTCAGAGACTTCAGCAACGCAGAGAAAATTTAGAAGCAGCTGTTTTAGAAAGTAGTGATCAACTTGTCTAATTCATTCATTAAACCGGGACAAACGATAGGAATCATAGGCGGTGGACAGTTAGGACGGATGATGGCACTTGCAGCGAAGGAAGCGGGATTTAAAATTGCTGTTCTTGAACCGGGAGATGATTCGCCATGCGGGCAGGTGGCAGATATCGAAATTAAAGCATCTTATGACGATCAAGCAGCCTTAAATCAATTAGCCGAAGTTAGCGATGTCATTACGTATGAGTTTGAAAATATTGATTATGAAGGCTTGAAACAGCTTAGTGAGAGGGCGTTTCTTCCACAAGGAGCTGAACTGATCCGAATCACTCAAAACCGAGTGCTTGAAAAAGAAACAATTGTTCAAGCCGGTGTGCCTGTCGCTCCATATGCGGTGATCAACGAAGTGAAAGACATTTATGATAATATAGAAAGGCTCGGCTATCCAGCCGTTTTAAAGACAGCTCGCGGCGGTTATGACGGAAAAGGCCAATTTGTTATTAAAGATGTATCTGAAGTGGAAGAAGCTAGTTCTCTTTTAGAACGCGGTGAATGTGTTCTTGAAAAATGGATTGATTTTGATAAAGAAATCTCAGTCATTATTACAAGAAATATGAATGGAGAAATTAGTTTCTTTCCAGTCGGAGAAAATATACATAGAGATAATATTCTCCATGAAACGATCGTACCTGCAAGAATTTCAAATAAGGTGAAGATAGGAGCAGGAGAGGCTGCGGGAAAAATTGCAGAGGCTCTGTCTTTAGTTGGAACACTGGCAGTTGAAATGTTTATAGGTGTCGATGGAGAAATTTACATTAACGAATTGGCGCCAAGACCGCACAACTCGGGTCACTATACGATTGAAGCATGCAGTATTTCGCAATTTGGCCAGCACATTCGAGCGATTTGCAATTGGCCGTTAAAACGAGTGGATTTACTGAAACCAGCAGTAATGGTCAACATACTGGGTGAGCATCAAGAAGGTGTGATAAACAGCCTTTCTGAACATCCTGAATGGTCGGTTCACTTGTATGGCAAAGCTGATCCTAAGGAGAAACGAAAGATGGGTCATATAACGATATTGGCAGATGATACGGATGCTGTTCTCGAGGAGATAGAACAAACGGGAATCTGGGGCTGAGCAGGAGAATGAAATGGAGGAAACGATAAATGATCGAACGTTACACACGCCCGGAAATGGGAGCGATTTGGACAGAGGAAAACCGATTCAAGGCTTGGCTTGAGGTAGAAATCTTAGCTTGTGAGGCTTGGGCAGAGCTTGGAGACATTCCGAAAGAAGATGTACAAAAAATCCGTGAAAACGCAAGCTTTGATGTCAACCGCATTAAGGAAATTGAAGAAGAAACACGTCACGATGTAGTAGCATTCACTCGTGCAGTATCGGAAACACTTGGTGAAGAGCGTAAATGGGTACATTATGGCTTAACTTCTACAGACGTTGTTGATACAGCCGCTTCTTACTTATTAAAACAAGCCAATGAAATCTTGCTTAAGGACTTGGAGAACTTTATTGAGATCCTAGGAAATAAAGCGAAGGAACATAAACACACTGTCATGATGGGACGTACTCATGGTGTGCATGCAGAACCAACAACGTTCGGTTTGAAACTTGCCCTTTGGTATGAAGAAATGAAGCGTAACCTGGATCGCTTCAAGGATGCAGCTGAAGGCGTGGAATATGGAAAGATGTCCGGAGCTGTCGGAACGTATGCGAATATCAATCCGTTTGTTGAAGCGTATGTGTGTGAAAAGCTTGGTACAAAACCAGCACCGATTTCTACGCAAACATTACAGCGTGACCGCCACGCCCACTATATGAGCACAATCGCTTTAATTGCTACATCCATTGAAAAATTCGCTGTTGAAATTCGTGGACTTCAAAAAAGTGAGACGCGTGAAGTAGAAGAGTTTTTCGCAAAAGGACAAAAAGGATCTTCAGCAATGCCTCATAAGCGCAATCCGATTGGATCAGAGAACATGACGGGTCTTGCACGCGTGATTCGCGGACATATGCTGACGGCTTTTGAAAATGTGCCGCTTTGGCATGAGCGTGATATCTCACATTCATCAGCAGAACGTATCATCCTTCCAGATGCGACGATCGCGTTAAACTATATGTTGAACCGCTTCGGTAACATCGTGAAGAATTTAACCGTGTTCCCAGAGAATATGAAGCGCAATATGGACGCTACATTAGGATTAATTTATTCACAGCGTGTCCTTCTAGCTTTGATTGATAAAGGCATGGCTCGTGAAGAAGCGTATGACACAGTTCAGCCGAAAGCGATGGAAGCTTGGGAGAAAGGCATCCATTTCCGCGAACTTGTGGAAGCGGAGGAGAAGATCACCGCGAAGCTGACAAAAGAAGAAATCGCTGATTGCTTCGATTACAACTACCACTTGAAGCATGTGGATACAATTTTCACCCGTCTTGGACTTGATAACTAAATAAAAAGAGAAGGTGGCCGGAACATGCGGCACCTTCTTTACTAAATAGAGACTGAATATTTTTACTATTTATGAGGAGGAATTACAAATGAAGAAGGGCTCCATGCTTTATGAAGGGAAAGCTAAACGTATTTATGCGACTGGCCAAAAAGAGATCGTCTGGATTGAATATAAAGATTCAGCTACCGCCTTTAACGGGGAAAAGAAAGCGGAGATTACAGGCAAAGGCAGATTAAACAACCAAATTAGCAGCCTCATCTTTTTAAAGCTAAAAGAGCTCGGCATTCCTTCTCATTTTATTGAACAGCTGTCAGATCATGAGCAGCTCGTCAAACATGTACAAATCATTCCGATTGAAGTGGTTGTCCGCAATACAGCGGCAGGAAGTCTGGCTAAGCGGCTTGGATTAGAAGAAGGAATGGAGTTTTCACAGCCGATCGTTGAATTTTATTTGAAAAATGATGAGCTCGGCGATCCGCTTTTAACCGAGGATCATATTCAGCTGTTATCTATTGCTTCTACAGAAGAAGTGAAAATGATGAAAGAGCAGGCTTTAAAAATCAATGAAGTGCTTCTTTCTAAGTTCGATGACATGAATATTAAGCTGATTGACTTTAAAGTGGAATTCGGAAAAGACAGCGAGGGAAATATTATGCTCGCCGATGAAATATCTCCAGATACGTGCCGCTTTTGGGAGAAGGGAACGAACCGTAAATTAGATAAAGATGTGTTTAGACGCGATTTAGGTAACTTAGTAGATGCATATACAGAAATTTTCGAGAGACTAGGAGGAAATTCAACATGTACAAAGTAAAGGTGTATGTCACGTTAAGAGAAAGTGTATTAGATCCACAAGGCAAGGCTGTTCAACAATCATTGACGAGTCTTGGTTACCAGGGTGTAGAAGAAGTTCGTATCGGTAAATACATGGAATTAACGATTGACGATTCATGTTCCGATGTTGAAGGCACAGTGAAGGAAGTATGTGAGAAGCTTCTGTCCAATCCAGTGATTGAAGATTATCGTTATGAAATCGAGGAGTGTGTTAGCCAGTGAAATTTGCGGTGATCGTGTTCCCAGGCTCCAACTGTGATGTAGATATGTTCCACGCGGTAAAGGATGAACTAGGTGAAAATGTAGACTATGTTTGGCATGATGCTGATGATCTGAGTGAATATGACGGTATTTTACTGCCGGGCGGATTTTCTTATGGCGACTACCTCCGTTCAGGAGCGATCGCTCATAATTCAACCGTTATGAATGAAGTGAAAAAAGCGGCTGAAGCAGGAAAGCCTATTCTAGGTGTATGCAACGGATTCCAAATTCTGCTCGAATCAGGACTGCTTCCCGGTGCGATGCTGAGAAATAAAAACTTGAAGTTCATCTGTAAGCCATCCGTACTTCAAGTTGAAAACAATGAAACGATGTTTACTTCTTTATATGAACAGGGAGAAAAAGTGACGGTACCTGTGGCACATGGGGAAGGAAATTATTATTGTGACGAAGAGACACTTAAACAATTAAAAGAAAACAATCAAATTGTATTTACATATTCAGATAACTTAAATGGAAGTCTGTCAGATATCGCTGGGATTACGAATAAAGAAGGCAATGTACTTGGCATGATGCCTCATCCTGAACGCGCGGTGGACGAACTATTAGGCAGCGCCGACGGTCTAAAATTATTTCAATCTATTGTGAAACATTGGAGGGAATCTCATGTCGTTAATGCTTGAGCCGAATGCAGCACAAATTAAAGAGGAAAAAATCTACCGTGAAATGGGTTTATCTGACGAGGAATTTGCCAAAGCGGAATCAATCGTAGGCCGTGAACTGAACTATACAGAAACCGGATTGTTTTCAGTTATGTGGTCTGAGCATTGCAGCTATAAAAATTCAAAGCCAGTTCTCAGCAAGTTTCCGACTTCTGGAGAAAAGGTTTTGCAGGGTCCAGGGGAAGGAGCTGGAATTGTTGATATCGGTGACAATCAAGCGGTTGTATTTAAAATAGAAAGCCACAACCATCCATCTGCCATTGAACCTTATCAAGGAGCGGCTACTGGCGTTGGCGGAATTATTCGTGATGTATTCTCGATGGGGGCGCGTCCGATTGCTCTATTAAACTCTCTTCGTTTTGGCGAACTTCAAACGAGCCGCGTGAAGTATTTATTTGAAGAAGTGGTAGCAGGGATTGCTGGATACGGAAACTGTATCGGGATTCCAACTGTTGGCGGAGAGATTCAATTTGATGCATCTTATGAAGGAAATCCGCTCGTGAACGCGATGTGTGTCGGATTAATTGATCATAAAGATATTAAAAAAGGCCAAGCAAAAGGTGTCGGCAATACAGTGATGTACGTCGGTGCGAAAACTGGACGCGACGGTATTCATGGTGCGACCTTTGCTTCCGAAGAGTTAAGTGAGCAGTCAGAAGAGAAGCGTCCTGCCGTCCAAGTAGGCGATCCATTCATGGAAAAGCTATTGCTGGAAGCTTGCCTAGAACTTATTCATAATGATGCGCTTGTCGGCATTCAGGATATGGGAGCAGCGGGACTAACTAGTTCATCTGCGGAAATGGCTAGTAAAGCAGGTTCAGGCATTGAGATGAACTTGGATTTAGTGCCTCAGCGTGAAACGGGTATGACGCCATATGAAATGATGCTGTCTGAATCACAGGAGCGGATGTTAATCGTAGTTGAAAAGGGCCGTGAAAAAGAAATTGAAGTTCTTTTTGAAAAATATGGACTTGAAGCAGCATCCATTGGCCGTGTAACGGACGACCATATGCTTCGTTTAATGCATAAAGGTGAAGTGGTGGCAGAAGTGCCCGTTGATGCTTTAGCGGAAGATGCGCCAGTCTATCACAAGCCATCTGCTGAACCGGCTTATTATCGAGAGTTTCAATCGATGGATCAAAGCGTACCGGTAGTTAGTGATTTGAAAGAAACATGGATTCAGCTGCTGTCACAGCCAACCATTGCCAGCAAGGAATGGGTATATGAGCAATATGATTATCAAGTACGGACTAGTACAGTCGTGATGCCTGGTTCGGATGCTGCGGTTGTTCGTGTTCGCGGGACAAACAAAGCACTAGCGATGACAACGGACTGCAATTCTAGATACATTTATCTTGATCCGGAAACAGGCGGTAAAATTGCTGTCGCTGAAGCGGCCCGCAATATTGTTTGTTCAGGAGCAGAACCTCTTGCGATCACGGATTGCTTAAACTTCGGAAATCCTGAAAAGCCGGAAATTTTCTGGCAACTGCAAAAAGCGACGGATGGCATGAGTGATGCTTGTCGCACACTTAATACGCCGGTTATTGGCGGGAACGTATCCCTTTATAATGAAACTAACGGAACGGCTGTTTACCCAACGCCAGTTGTTGGCATGGTTGGATTGGTACACGATCTTGCACATGTCACAACGCAAAGCTTTAAACAAGCGGGAGACGCCATTTATCTAATTGGTGAAGCGGAAGCAGAGTTTGGAGGCAGCGAGCTTCAAAAATTGCAAAATGAAGGCAACATTTTCGGGAAAGCGCCAAAGCTTGATTTGTCAGTGGAAGAGAAAAGACAAACCGGTTTACTTAAAGCCATTCAAGCCGGAACCGTTCAATCAGCACATGATATCTCAGAAGGCGGATTTGCCGTCGCGCTTGCAGAGAAAGCTTTCCGTACAGGGCTGGGTGCAGAAGTCGTGATTAAGGGTGATGAGGTGTCTGAACTATTCAGTGAAACGCAATCTCGTTTTATCGTGACTGTGTCTAAAGAAGCTCAGAGTAAATTTGAAGGCTTGATTCCTGAGGCGGTGCAAATCGGTGAAGTGACAGGAGGAGCCAATCTAGTTATTAAGAAAGATGACAAGATATTAATTCAGGCACAAGTTCAAGAACTTGAAGATGCTTGGAGAGGAGCTATTCCATGCTTGCTGAAGTCAGAGGCTTAAATGAAGAGTGCGGAGTGTTTGGTGTCTGGGGCCACCCGGATGCTTCACAAATAACATATTACGGTCTTCAAAGCTTGCAGCACCGCGGTCAAGAAGGTGCAGGGATCGTCGTAAGTGATGGCGAGAAATTGCAAGGGTTTAAAGGTGAAGGTCTCGTTACGGAACTTTTTAATGAAGACATTATCCATGATTTAAAAGGTGCGGGAGCCATTGGTCATGTGCGTTATACGACAGCGGGAGGCGGCGGATATGAAAATGTCCAGCCTCTATTGTTTCATTCTCAAACGGGCAGCTTAGCTCTTGCTCATAACGGAAACTTGGTTAATGCGACGGCGTTAAAAAATCAGCTAGAAGCACAGGGAAGTATTTTTCAAACGACTTCTGATACTGAAGTACTGGCGCATTTAATTCGCCGAGGCGGCTATGGTACGGTAAAAGACCGATTTAAAAACGCTCTGCCTATGTTAAAAGGAGCCTACGCATTTCTTGTTATGACTGAAACGGAATTAATGATTGCGTTAGACCCTAATGGACTGCGGCCTTTATCAATCGGACAGCTTGGCGATGCGTATTGTGTGGCATCTGAAACGTGTGCATTTGATATTGTGGGAGCAGAGTTCGTCCGTGATGTGAAGCCAGGTGAATTGATTGTCATTGATCATAATGGATTGCGTTCTGAAGAGTTTTCTATTTCAACGAATCCATCCATTTGTACGATGGAATATGTCTATTTTTCTCGTCCTGACAGTGACATCCAAGGGATTAATGTTCACAGTGCGAGAAAGCGTCTGGGCATTCGCTTGGCTCAAGAAGCGAAAATCGAAGCGGACGTCGTAACAGGTGTGCCGGATTCCAGTATTTCAGCGGCGATTGGGTATGCGGAAGAGTCAGGAATTCCTTATGAAATGGGCTTAATTAAAAACCGTTATGTCGGCCGGACGTTTATTCAGCCTTCGCAGGAATTGCGGGAACAAGGCGTGAAAATGAAATTGTCACCTGTTCGGGGCGTGGTTGAGGGGAAACGGGTCGTCATGGTCGATGATTCGATTGTTCGCGGTACAACGAGCCGGCGTATAGTGAAAATGCTAAAAGAGGCAGGGGCGAAAGAAGTCCATGTGTGCATCAGTTCACCCCCGATTAAAAACCCTTGTTTTTACGGAATCGATACGTCTACTCAAGGAGAATTAATTGCAGCGACACATTCGATTGAAGAACTGCGGGAAGCAATTGGAGCGGATTCTCTTACCTTTTTAAGTGTGGATGGGATGGTCGAAGGAATCGGACGAGAATCGACGAATGGGAAGTGCAGTCAATGTCTGGCGTGCTTTACAGGAAACTATCCGACCGATATCTATCCTGATACAAAACATCCGTATGATAAAGAAGTAAACTGCTAGATTTATTTTGACAGCGAATGATAAGTATTTCTAAGGGGGAGCAAACATATGGCAAAGGCGTACGAAGCAGCAGGAGTCAATATTGAGGCCGGCTATGAAGCGGTAGAACGGATGAAAAAGCACGTGGAGCGTACGAATCGCTTAGGAGTGATGGGGGCGCTTGGCAGCTTCGGCGGCATGTTTGATCTGTCTGCTTTAAAAGTACAGGAGCCGGTTCTTGTGTCAGGAACAGATGGAGTCGGGACAAAGCTAAAGCTTGCTTTTATGATGGATCGTCATGATACGATTGGGATTGATTGTGTGGCTATGTGTGTCAACGATGTCATCGTCCAAGGAGCGGAACCGCTATTTTTCCTTGATTACATTGCTTGCGGCCAAGCAGTGCCGGAGAAAATCGAGCAGATCGTTAAAGGAGTCGCAGACGGCTGTGAACAAGCGGGTTGCGCATTAGTTGGCGGGGAAACAGCTGAAATGCCTGGGATGTACAGTGCGGACGAGTACGATATTGCCGGATTTACTGTTGGTGTGGCTGAAAAACAAAAGCTGATAAAGATTGAAAACGTTAAAGAAGGCGATGTAGTCATTGGTTTGCCTTCAAGCGGATTACACAGCAATGGATTTTCCCTTGTCAGAAAAATATTTTTCGAAGATCATAAACTAAGCCCTGCAGATCAAGTTGATGGGTTAACCGGTTCTTTAGGAGATGTTCTCTTGACCCCAACGAAGATTTACGTGAAACCTGTTCTCGACGTGTTAAAAGAAGTTGATATTCATGGAATGGCTCACATTACAGGCGGCGGTTTCATTGAAAATATTCCAAGAGCACTTCCGGATGGACTAGGTGTTGAGATAAAAGAAGGAACCTGGGATATTCCTGCTATTTTTCATGTGCTGAAGAAGTATGGAGAACTTGAATACAAAGAAATGTATAATATTTTTAATATGGGAATTGGTTTGGTGATGATTGTTTCAGCCGATCAAGAGCAAAGAGTAAAGCAATTAGTCCACGATGCTGGGGAAGAGGCTTATACGATTGGCCGTGTGATTTCAGGCGAGGGAGTTCAGATTCAATCATGAGAAAAGGCCAGTTAACGAAAATTGCTGTGTTTGCTTCTGGGAGCGGGAGTAATTTTGAAGCGATAGCTGAACAGATCACTCAGGGAAAGATCGATGCTGAAATTGCCTTGCTCGTTTGTGACAAGCCTGATGCTTATGCTGTGAAGAGAGCGGAAAAGCATCACATTCCCGTCTTTGCTTTTCGTTCGAAGGAATATTCATCGAAGCAGGAGTTTGAACAAGTGATTGTAAAGAAACTGAAGGATGCCGAAGTGGAATTCATTTTTCTTGCAGGGTATATGCGTTTAATAGGAGAAACTCTTCTAGAAGCCTATCCTGAAAAAATTGTGAACATCCATCCATCACTGCTGCCTGCTTTTCCAGGAAAAGATGCGATTGGACAGGCGATTAATTACAAGGTGAAGATCACAGGTGTAACTGTTCATTATGTAGATGCAGGCATGGATACGGGTCCGATTATTGAACAGGAAAGCGTAAGGGTATCAAATGATGAAAGCCGTGAGACGCTGCAGGCAAAGATACAAAGGGTAGAGCATGAGCTGTATCCTAAAGTAGTGAAGCAACTGGTAGCTAAGACAGTCAAGGAGGAAGAAATTGATGAAAAAGCGCGCGTTAATTAGTGTATCGAATAAAGAGGGCATTGTTGAATTTGCCAAAGAATTAGCTGGCTTAGACGTTGAAATTATTTCTACAGGCGGCACGAAGAAGTTGCTTGAAGAAGCCGGCGTGCCTGTCATGAGTGTAAGTGAAGTTACAGGTTTTCCTGAGATCTTAGACGGACGCGTAAAAACATTGAATCCATTGATTCACGGCGGATTGCTTGCGAGAAGAGATCAAGAAGATCACCTTAAGCAAATGGAAGAACAAAACATCGTTCCGATTGATTTCGTTTGTGTCAACTTGTATCCATTCCAAGAAACGATCGCAAAGCCGAATGTGACTGTGGAAGACGCGATTGAAAATATTGATATCGGCGGACCGACAATGCTTCGTGCTTCAGCGAAAAACCATGAGTTTGTCACTGTCATTGTCGATCAAGCAGATTACGAAACGGTGGTAGCAGAGTTAAAGCGAGATGGACAGACGACGAAAGAAACAAGAAGAAAGCTGGCTGCTAAAGTATTCCGTCACACAGCTGCATACGACTCGATGATCGCTAAATATATGACAGAACTAACAGGTGAAGAACAGCCTGAGAAAGTTACATTTACATATGAATTAAAACAATCTCTTCGCTATGGAGAGAACCCTCATCAGAAAGCTGCTTTTTATGATGAGCCGCTTGGGTCTGATTTCTCCATTGCACGTTCGAAGCAATTACACGGGAAAGAATTATCATACAATAATATTCGCGATGCGGATGCGGCTTTGCAAATCGTAAAGGAATTCAGTGAGCCGGCAGCTGTGGCTATTAAACATATGAACCCTTGCGGAGTTGGAACGGGAGAAACCATTTTAGAAGCCTATGAGCGCGCGTATTTAGCAGATTCAACCTCTATTTTTGGCGGTATTGTTGCGTTGAACCGTCCCGTAGATAAAGATCTTGCAGAAAAGCTTCACGAGATTTTTCTAGAGATTGTCATCGCACCAGAATTTACAGAAGCAGCGCTAGAGGTCTTAACGTCTAAGAAAAACCTTCGATTGCTGACAGTGGACTTTGAAGGGGCGAAATCAAAAGAAAAAGTCTTGACGTCGGTGGAAGGCGGTTTGCTTCTTCAAGACCTCGACAGCTATTCTTTAGAAAACGCGGATGTTCGCACAGTGACGAAACGCGAGCCGACAGAAGAAGAATGGGCATCGATGAAATTGGGCTGGAAAGTCGTCAAACATGTGAAGTCGAATGCGATTGTGATTACAAACAATGACATGACTGTGGGTGTTGGCGCCGGACAAATGAACCGTGTTGGAGCGGCGAAAATCGCCTTAGAACAAGCAGGTGAAAAAGCACAGGGAGCTGCTCTTGCATCCGATGCCTTCTTCCCAATGGATGACACAGTGGAAGCGGCGGCAAAAGCAGGAATTACAGCGATCATTCAACCTGGTGGGTCCATTCGTGACGAAGACTCCATTAAGAAAGCAGACGAATACGGAATCGCTATGGTGGTAACGGGCGTTAGACATTTCAAACACTAAAATGAGGTGACGTAATGAAGGTGCTTGTAGTTGGACGGGGCGGAAGAGAGCATGCCATTTGCAAGAAATTAGCGGAAAGTCCATTAGTAAAAGGTTTGTATTGTGCGCCAGGGAATGCCGGCATCTCTCAAGATGCTGAACTTGTGGCCATCGATGAAATGGACTTTGATGGGCTAACAAGCTTTGCTTTAAAACAAGGAATCGATTTAACAGTGGTTGGTCCAGAAAATCCTTTGTCTGAGGGGATTGTCGATCATTTTCAAGAACAGGGTTTAAAAGTATATGGCCCAAATAAAGCTGCGGCAATTCTTGAAGGCAGCAAATCATTTTCGAAAATGATGATGGAGAAATATCAGATTCCAACGGCTCGCTATCAGGCATTTGAATCCTATGAAGACGCGAAAGCTTATATTGAAGAGCAGGGCGCACCGATCGTGTTGAAAGCAGATGGACTAGCCGCAGGAAAGGGCGTTACTGTTGCGATGACGATGGAAGAAGCGCTCTCTTCATTAGAGGATATGATGCTTGACAAAAAATTTGGCGAAGCATCTTCTAAAGTAGTGGTCGAAGAGTTTTTAGAGGGTGAAGAATATTCACTTATGGCGTTTGTGAATGGGGAGAATGTCTATCCAATGGAAGCTGCTCAGGATCACAAGCGGGCGTTTGACGGCGATGAAGGACCGAATACAGGCGGAATGGGGGCGTACTCCCCGATCCCCCATATATCTCAAGAGGTAATTGATCAGTCGGTTCGGGAGATTTTGCAGCCCATCGCTAAAGGCATGTGTGAAGAAGGCCGCCCATTTACCGGTATCATCTTTGCGGGCTTAATGCTGACAAAAGCAGGGCCAAAAACGATTGAATTTAATGCTCGTTTTGGTGACCCTGAAACACAAGTGGTCTTGCCTCGTTTAAAGACAGACTTAGCACAAGTCCTGTTGGATGTATTAAAAGGTGAAGACCCGCAGCTTGAATGGAAAGATGAATCCATTCTGGGTGTGGTGCTGGCAGCCAAAGGCTACCCTGAAACGTATGAGAAGGGTCATGCTATAAACGGGTTGGATCAAGCTGAGCAAACATCCGTGTTGCATGCAGGCACTTATCTGAATGAAGAACAAATTCTGTGTGCAAATGGCGGAAGGGTCTTATTGATAAACGGCAAGGGAGATTCCATTCAAGAAGCGCAAGCAGCAGCTTACGATCAAATGAAGGCGGTTGATACTGAGCACTTCTTTTATCGAAAAGATATCGGCAGCCGAGCTATTGCGCGCGCCTTCTCTTCGAACGCTTGACGTAGACAAATAATAAAGCAACGATACTTCCGATTAAAGCAATCAGCACGAATGACATATCTGTTACGTATTCCATAAACATACGTATCACTCCTTTCACATGCTGTTTCGTCCTTGCAACTGGTTCTGTATGAGTCCAGTAGGAGGGCGAAACAGCTTTTTTAAAACAGATCTTGTAAGCCTTTTCACATATTGTTCATATTTAATTCTTCTCTTTAGTGCGGTAAATTGTAAAATATGTTAATATAGTGAGTAATTTAGAAAAATACGAAAACTCCCTTTTAGGAGGAGCATATAAAATGTTAGAGCAGCGATATAGATGGAAAAACAGACAGTTAAGAAAACATGTCGCCGTTGTCAACGGAGAGGCGTCTCCTACATTAGTATTGACTAATGCACGGGTTTTACATTCCGTTTTAAAACAATGGCTGACAGCCAATATCTGGATTCATGAAGACCGCATTATTTACATAGGGGATGAACTTCCTCAGCGCTCAGGTTCATATGAAATATACAATTGCCAGGGGAAAACAATTGTCCCGGGTTATATTGAGCCTCATGTACATCCGTTTCAGCTTTATAATCCCCAGACTTTTGCTGAGTATGCGGGGAAAACGGGTACAACCACGTTTATTAACGATAACTTAATGCTGTTTTTATTGTTGGAAGAAAAGAAAGCGTTTTCTTTATTGGAAACCTTGCGTGAACTTCCGGTCAGCATGTATTGGTGGTGCCGCTTCGATCCGCAAACGGAGATGGCGAACGAAGAAGAGGTATTTTCTCATGCAGCGGTAAAATCCTGGATGGAACATGAATCAGTCATTCAAGGCGGAGAGCTTACTGGCTGGCCTAAGCTTTTGGCAGGTGACGATATGATGCTGCACTGGATTCAGGAAACGAAGCGTCTTCGGAAGAGAATTGAAGGGCATTTCCCTGGAGCCTCTGAAAATACTCTTATTAAAATGGCGCTTTTAGGTGCAGATAGTGACCATGAAGCAATGAGTGGAAAAGATATTTATAAACGTTTAATGCAGGGATATATGGTATCGCTGCGTCATTCCTCCATTCGCCCAGATTTGGAATTGCTGCTGAAGGAAATGAAGGATATGAACATTGATCAATATGACATGATGATGTTTACAACAGATGGAGCTTGTCCTTCTTTTTATGAAAATGGCATTTTAGACTGGATGATTGCCAAAGCCATTGAGTACGGTATTCCTCCGATGGATGCGTATCATATGGCAAGCTACAATGTGGCGAAATATTATCGCATGGAACACTTGCATGGAATGATTGCTCCCGGGCGAGTAGCCAATCTAAACGTTTTAGAAGATGAATGGCATCCAACTCCTGTAGCTGTACTGTCAGAAGGAAAATGGCTGAAGAGAGAAGATGGCTCGACGGGTGACTCCTTCCCTTCTATCGATTGGAAAGAATACGGGTTCGGTCCGCTCGTAATGGATTGGGAGCTGACAGAGGACGACCTGCAATTTTCGATGCCATTTGGAATAGAAATGGTGAATAACGTGATTACCAAGCCTTATTCATTAGAGAAGGATGTATCTGGTGAGGAGCTATATACTTCAGGAGATGAAAACTTCTTGGTCATGCTTGACCGGCAAGGGAAATGGCGAGTCAATACAACGATTAAAGGATTCGCGACGGATGTGCAGGGGTTTGCTTCCTCCTTTTCAAGCACAGGAGATATCATTTTAATCGGGAAATGCAAACGGGAGATGGAAAGAGCCTTCAACCGCATGAAAGAAATAGGCGGAGGCATGGTTTTATCCGAAAACGAGGAAATCATTCATGAAATACCTTTGTGTTTATCTGGAATGATGTCAGATAAACCGGTAGAAAATCTCATAGACGAAGAGATAAAGTTAAAAAGCTTGCTGACAGAACGAGGGTATGACTTTGAAGATCCTATCTACACATTGCTGTTTTTATCATCTACTCATTTACCATACATAAGAATTACATCATATGGAATGTATGATGTAATGAAGAAAACGGTACTTTTTCCAACGATAATGCGTTAAAATGGTAAAGTGGTTTAAATTGTGAATGGGAGTTTAGTGGTTATGAAAAAATTGGGGATGTTGCTGCTGTTGACGAGTACAGCAGTGCTTAGCGGCTGCTGGGGAGAAAAACAGATCGAGCAGCAAAAAGAAGAGGAGCTGACGGTAACGGCTAAAGAGAAGAAATCTGAGTATATCTACCCTTTAACGGGAGAAACATCAGATTCAGCGCCACAGCATCGTGCCGCAGCGATTGTGATTAACAACCACCCAAAAGCTCGTCCGCAAACGGGATTAGCCGATGCGGATCTCGTGTATGAAGTATTAGCCGAAGGAAATGTAACCAGGTTTCTAGCTTTTTATCAAAGTGAACAGCCTGAAATAGCAGGACCTGTCCGCAGTGCAAGAGACTATTTTATTGAATTGGCAAAAGGCTACGAGAGCTTGTTCATTGCACACGGATACAGTCCCGAAGCCAGAGACATGTTATTTAACGGAGATATTGATCAAGTCAATGGGATACAGAATGATGGAACGATATTTAAAAGAGATCCGTCTCGTGTGGCGCCTCATAATTCCTATGCAGAGTTAGAAGGCATCTACGAGAAAGCGGATGAAAGCGGCTTTGAGCTGAATGTGCCGCCTGACTCGCTTAGCTTCTTAACCAAATCGGAAGTGAAAGAATTAACAGGTCAGGCAGCAGATCGTGTTCAAGTGAATTATTCTGAACAGGCCGCTTTTCAAGTGGAATATCAATTTAACAGTAAAAGCGGAAGCTATGAACGCTATGCAGGCGGTCAGAAAGCTATGGACCGGGAAACTGGAGAAGCCATTCAGGCAAAAAATATTTTAATCATCGAAGCTGATCATCGAGTCATTGATGCAGAAGGCAGACTCGACATTGATTTAACTTCTGGGGGAGACGCGTATTTTTTGCAGGATGGATGGGTTCAATCAGTGGAATGGTCGAATGTCAGAGGCCGAATCCTTCCGTTTAAAGAGGAGAATTCCTTAGGGTTTATAC
Organism: Bacillus ectoiniformans; assembly: GCF_016908875.1. Taxonomy (GTDB): domain Bacteria; phylum Bacillota; class Bacilli; order Bacillales; family Domibacillaceae; genus Bacillus_BX; species Bacillus_BX ectoiniformans. Next base: position 17,599 of record NZ_JAFBES010000016.1, read on the forward strand.
CAGGAAAAACATGGATCAATATTATTCCAGCTTCTAAAGGGCTGACGAAAATGGTGAATCTAGAAAATAATTAATAAAGGGGTGGGAAGCCATGCAAATTGAAAAATTGCGCGGAAAAGAGCTGGATCAGCTGTTTAAAGCTGTTTTGTCACTCCGGGATTTAGATGAATGCTACCGGTTTTTTGACGATCTTTGCACCGTTAATGAAATTCAATCTCTCGCTCAGAGACTAGAGGTTGCCAGAATGCTTCAAGAAGGCAAAACCTATCATAAGATAGAAACAGAGACAGGTGCCTCAACGGCAACAATTTCCCGGGTGAAGCGATGCTTAAACTATGGAAATGATGCTTATAAAGAAGTGCTTGACCGAGTAAAAGAAGAGGAAAAATAAAATAAGGGTCTGGTCCTAAACGGCAAACATACCGGGGATCAGGCCTTTTGTTTTGTTTAGGAAAGTAAAAATCGATAAAAATATGTTTCTAATATTGCGCTTGTATATTTGTTCTTTTTCAAAATGTTTTAGCAGCGTTTAAGTAATGATATAATTATGATTTGATGGAAAAAAGATTGGAGGAAATTGAATGTATGATGTGCGCGAGTGGCGTCATGTGTTTAAGTTAGATCCTAATAAAGAGATAGATGACAGGAAGCTTGAGATAATATGTGAGTCAGGAACGGATGCTGTTATTATTGGCGGAAGTGACGGGGTAACGCTTGAAAATGTATTGGATTTAATGGCTCGCGTACGCCGTTACACGGTTCCTTGTGTACTTGAAATATCAACAATTGAATCGATCACACCGGGGTTCGATTTATATTTTATTCCGATGGTGTTAAATAGCCAAAATACGGACTGGGTGACAGGACTGCATCACCAGGCAGTGAAAGAATATGGAGAGTTAATGGATTGGGATGAAATACTAGTAGAAGGCTACTGCATTGCTAACCCGGACTGCAAGGCAGCTCAGGTGACAGAAGCCAAAGCAGATTTAAGCCATGAGGATATTTCGGCTTACGCGATGATGGCAGAAAAAATGTTCCGCTTGCCGATTTTTTATTTAGAGTACAGCGGGGTATTTGGAGACATGGAAGCACTTAAAGCAGCGAAGCAGTCGCTTGAACAAGCGACCTTGATTTATGGTGGCGGTATTGAATCAGCTGAACAGGCGAAAGAAGCGGCTCAATATGCTGATGTGATCGTCGTTGGGAACTTTATTTATGACAATGTAGAAGAAGCAATTAAAACCGTCCAAGCGGTAAAAGTATAGTATAATAAGAACAAATGTTCTGATAGGTGGTGGATAGAAAGTGCAATTCCTAACTGAAAAGCTATTAAATGGACTGAATCCAGAACAGCAGGAAGCAGTCAAAACGACAGAAGGACCCTTGCTCATTATGGCGGGAGCGGGTTCAGGAAAGACGAGAGTGTTAACTCACCGAATTGCTTACTTAATGGTCGAGAAGGGGATTAACCCTTATAACATCTTGGCCATCACGTTTACGAATAAAGCGGCGCGCGAAATGAAAGAACGGATCAGCAAAGTGATTGGCGGGGCATCCGAGGATGTATGGATTTCCACGTTTCACTCCATGTGTGTGAGAATTTTGCGCAGAGATATTGACCGTATTGGATTTAACCGAAACTTCACTATTTTAGATACAACCGATCAGCAATCAGTTGTGAAAAGCATCTTGAAAGAAAAAAATCTGGACCCAAAAAAGTTTGATCCCAGAACCATTCTAGGCGCCATTAGCTCAGCGAAGAACGAATTGATTGATCCGGAAACATTTTCGAAGCGGCAAGGCGGCTACATGGATCAAGTGGTCAGTGAAGTGTACACAGATTATCAAAAACGATTGCGTAAGAACCAAGCGCTGGATTTTGATGACTTGATCATGATTACGATTCAGCTGTTTCAGCGTGTACCGGAAGTGCTTGAATTTTATCAGCGGAAATTTCAGTATATACACGTCGATGAGTATCAGGACACTAACAAAGCACAGTATATGCTAGTTAAACTGCTGGCAAGCCGTTTTCAGAATTTATGTGTCGTCGGGGATTCTGATCAGTCGATTTATCGCTGGCGTGGAGCGGATATTGCCAACATTCTTTCGTTCGAGAAGGATTATCCGCAGGCTCAATCCATTTTCCTTGAGCAGAATTATCGTTCCACGAAGCGGATTTTGCAGGCAGCGAATGAAGTCATTAAAAATAATTCAAACCGTAAGCCGAAAAAACTTTGGACGGATAACGCGGATGGGAAGAATATTACGTATTACCGCGCAGACAACCAGCAGACAGAAGCCCAGTTTGTCGCAGGGAAAATTAAAGAAATGGCCGACAGCGGTAAAAGAAAGCTGTCTGAAATGGCCATTTTGTATAGAACCAACGCCCAATCCCGGGTAATTGAGGAAGTTCTGCTCAAGTCTAATTTAGATTATAAAATTGTCGGCGGCATCAAGTTCTATGACAGGAAAGAGATTAAGGACTTGCTGGCCTACCTTCGTTTAATAGCGAATCCAGATGATGACATCAGTTTACAGCGCGTGATTAACGTACCAAAACGAGGGTTGGGCTCTACTTCGCTTGATAAAATTGCCCGCTATGCAGCTGATAACGACTTGTCTATGTATCAGGCGATTGCGGAAGCAGATTTCATGGGACTGAGCGGCAAGGCAGCGAAAACGGCCGTTGATTTCCGTCAGTTAATTCAGGGGTATACACAGCAGCAAGAGTATTTATCCGTATCTGAACTGGTAGAGGAAGTGTTGGATCGTTCCGGCTACCGAGACATGCTGAAAGCGGAGAAAACGATTGAATCGCAAAGCCGCTTAGAGAATATAGAAGAGTTTTTATCTGTTACGAAAAGCTTTGAAGAAAACAGTGAAGATAAAAGCCTGATTGCCTTCTTAACTGATCTAGCGCTAGTCGCTGACATTGACCAGCTCGGAAAAGAAGAGGAAGTACAGGATGCGATTGTCTTAATGACACTCCACTCTGCAAAAGGTCTTGAGTTTCCGGTCGTATTCTTAATGGGACTTGAAGAAGGTGTATTTCCACACAGCCGTTCGCTTATGGAAGAAGAGGAAATGGAAGAAGAGAGACGTCTCATGTACGTGGGTGTCACTCGAGCGGAATCGGAATTATATTTAACAAATGCGCAAATGCGCACACTATATGGACGAACGAATATGAACCCTGTTTCTCGTTTTATCAGTGAGATTCCTGAAGAATTAATTGATGAAAAAGCGGCAGGACAGAAAGTGAATACACCATTTGGATTGAAGTCACGTCCGGCAGCGCCGCAGCGTCCTGTCACTAGGCCGTCTGTGAATACCGCAAGTACACAGGCAGATTGGAAAGTGGGCGACAAAGCAAGCCATAAAAAGTGGGGAACAGGCACGGTTGTAAGTGTCAAAGGGCAGGGAGACAGCGTAGAACTTGATATCGCCTTTCCGAGTCCGACAGGCATTAAACGCCTTCTTGCTAAATTTGCCCCGATTGAAAAAGCTTAGGAGAAAGGGCGGTCAACATGGACTCTCAAGCAGCAGAACAAAGAGTACTGGAGCTGCATAACTTACTGAACCAATATAATTATGAGTATTATGTGCTGGATCAGCCATCTGTTCCCGATGCAGAATACGATCAGCTTTTGCAGGAGCTAAACAAACTTGAAGAACAATTTCCATCACTTCAATCACCAGATTCTCCTACTCAGCGCGTTGGCGGTGAAGTACTGGATTCCTTTAAGAAAGTGACGCATGACCAGCCGATGCTTAGCCTTGGCAATGCCTTTAACGAAGGAGATTTAAGAGATTTTGACCGCCGCGTGAAACAAACGCTTGATGAAGACAGCTATGTGTATGTCTGTGAATTGAAGATTGATGGACTAGCTGTTTCTTTAAAATATGAGAATGGGTTGTTTATTCAAGGAGCTACTCGAGGTGATGGCAGTGTGGGAGAAGATATCACCGCCAACTTAAAAACGATTCGTTCGATCCCATTAAAGATGAATCAACCATTTTCGATAGAAGTTCGCGGGGAAGCCTTTATGCCGAAGCAATCATTCGTCTCATTAAATGCCATCCGTGATGAAAAAGGAGAAGAGCCGTTTGCCAATCCCCGGAATGCAGCGGCAGGTTCTCTCCGGCAGCTTGATCCGCGAATCGCTGCGTCACGTCAGCTGGATATCTTTCTGTATGGAGTAGCGAACCCTGGAGAAACAGGTGTTACTTCACATAGTGCAGGGCTAGATCTTTTGGACGAGCTCGGTTTTAAAACGAACAAAGAAAGAAAAGTCTGTTCGACGATTGAGGATGTGATCCAGTTTATAGAAGGCTGGGCGGATAAACGTCCGGACTTGCCATATGAGATTGACGGTATTGTGGTGAAAGTGGATTCATTGGAACAGCAGAGAGAACTAGGTACGACTGCGAAAAGTCCTCGCTGGGCGATTGCCTACAAATTCCCAGCTGAAGAGGTGGTCACGCAGCTGATTGATGTGACATTGAATGTGGGCCGAACAGGTGTGGTGACACCTACGGCCATTCTTCAGCCTGTGCGTGTGGCTGGTACCACTGTTCAAAGAGCGACTCTTCATAATGAGGATCTGATTCGAGAAAAAGACATTCGAATTGGGGATTATGTGGTCGTAAAGAAAGCCGGAGATATTATTCCTGAAGTGGTTAACGTCATAACAGACCGCAGAACAGGTGATGAGCAAGAGTTTTTGATGCCTACGCATTGTCCAGAGTGCGAGAGTGAGCTGGTTCGCCTTGAAGGCGAAGTCGCTCTTCGCTGCATCAATCCTAAATGCCCTGCTCAAATTCGAGAAGGGATGATCCACTTTGTGTCCCGAAATGCCATGAATATTGATGGGTTAGGGGAGAAAGTCATTGCTCAGCTTTATCGCGAACAGTTAATTCATGATGTGGCAGATCTATATACGCTGACAAAAGAGCAGTTAATTGGCCTTGAGCGCATGGGAGAGAAATCAGCAGATAAATTACTTGCAGCGATCGAAGCATCCAAGAGTAATTCTCTTGAGAAGCTGTTATTTGGTCTTGGTATTCGCCATGTAGGAGCCAAAGCCGCTAAAACTTTTGCCCAGCATTTTGAGACGATGGATGCGTTAGCGAAGGCTGATATAGTACAGTTGACGGCTATTCATGAGATCGGTGACAAAATGGCGGAAGCAGTTGTGGCTTATTTTGCCCAGCCTGAAGCGCAGGAACTTATGGAAGAGCTTCGGTCTGCGGGTGTGAACATGACATATAAAGGACCGAAGCTAGTATCTGTCGCAGAATCGGACTCATTTTTTGCTGGGAAAACAATTGTACTAACGGGAAAACTGCATCAATTAACTAGAAACGAAGCAAAAGATCGTATTGAAGCACTTGGAGGTAAAGTGTCAGGCAGTGTAAGCAAGAAAACCGACCTTGTGGTAGCTGGTGAAGATGCCGGTTCGAAATTAGATAAAGCAAATGAATTAAATGTTGAGGTATGGGACGAGCAAAGGCTATTGGATGAACTTAATAAGTAAGAGGTGGCTTTTTTGAAGAAAAAGTGGATGACGGCTGCAGCAGCTGCCCTAATTTTATTAGGCGGCTGCTCACCAAATATCGAAAAAAAAGAACAAGTGATTCAAAAAGACGGCAACAAAGAAAAAGCAATTATTCCCAACCATCAAATTTCTGATGATTACTATCGCAGCATTATTCCATTTAAGCCTGGAAAAGCAAGAGGCATGGTTGTATCTAATTTAAATACTCGCTATGATATTATCGAATTTGAAACTGGGCTGATGAGAATTGCTCAAAATCAATTTAATCCAAACAAATACCTCTTTCAAGAGGGACAATACCTAGAGAAAGAGACAGTAGAGCGCTGGCTTAATCGCAAATTTACTGACGAACAGGCTAAAGAAAAGAAGCTTAAACCTGATGAGAATGCAGGATTAAATCCAATCGATCCCGGCAAGGGTTCTATTGAACAGCGCAATGAACGAAGCCCTGTCTATCTCTCACATATTATGGAACATGATTATTTAGTGAAAACGGAAGATAATTCTTTGAAGCTTGGAGGGGCAGTCATCGGCCTTGCGCTTAATTCGGTGCACTATTACCAAAAAGAACAATACGGTGCGGTTTATGATTATAAAATCCCCCCTGAAGAGATGGAGCGAGAAGGAAAAAAAATTGCTGAAGAAGTCGCCAAAAGAGTCCGAAATCATAAAGACTTAAAGGATGTTCCTGTCACTATTGCCTTGTTTAAGCAAGAAGCAAAAAATTCAGTTGTTCCAGGCAATTTTATTGCTTATACCCACTTAGATGCGGGAAAAGGATCCATCGGCAGCTGGGAAAAGGTAGAGGAGCAATACTATATGTTTCCTTCCCCGAAAGCAGAAAAGGATCATAGAGATGACACGACGTATTTCTTAAACTTTAAACAAGACGTAGAAAAGTATTTTCAAAACTACAATGGTGTAGTTGGAACTGCCCTATACAACGGAGAGCAGCTGGTAGATTTGAAAGTAGAAATTCCTATTCAATTCTATGGAAAAGCAGAAGCTATTGGCTTCACTCAGTTTGTGACAGGGTTAGTTATGGATCATTTTCCTGCCTATGTACCTATTGAAGTAAGTATTACCTCATCAAGCGGTCCTGAAGCGCTTATTGTCAAAAAAGCGGATGAAGAGCCTTATGTACACATTTTTAAGTAAAAGATTAGAACGGGATCTTCTCCCGTTCTTTTTCGTATGTCTTTTCACAAAACCTTAATAAAAAACGAGTGTATTTTTTACAGATAATTCTATATAATTGAAACATATACATAATTTAGATAAATGGAAGTTTGAGTAATACATAGATTAGAAGAATAAATACATCCTCGAGTTTACACACAAACATATCTTCTTGAGCTGTTTTAATAAGAAAGCGGCCTCCAACCGACTATTCAGTCATCATTTCTTTTTTTAAATCGTTTTGTAACCGGTACCAACATCATCTATAAAACTCTGTAAACCGTTATTGGACAAGGGGTTTTAGACTTTTTTCGAATTTTGTCGAATGAAAATTTAAAATTGTTTGAAAAAAAGGTTCACTTTTAAAAAACTCTGTTATATAATACAAATAACAGCAGATAACTGTAATATAACAAAGAGGTGATTTAGCCAATGGCCACTCAAACAGCTGGCATCAAAGTAACAGGTCCAATGCGGCCGGGTTTTGAAGAAATTCTTACACCGGATGCACTACAGTTCATTGAACAGCTAGAAAGACGTTTTGGAGATGAGCGTATTAAGCTTCTTGAAAAACGCAAAGAAAGACAAAAAGAGTTTGACCAAGGCAAAGTACCAGGTTTCCTTAAAGAAACTGAACATATTCGCAACACTGAGTGGGAAATTTCCCCGCTGCCAAAGGCTTTGCAGGATCGCCGAGTAGAAATTACAGGCCCTGTAGACCGCAAAATGGTGATTAACGCACTAAACTCAGGTGCTAAGTGTTATATGGCGTGCTTTGAAGATGCAACTTCTCCAACGTGGGAAAACATCATCGAAGGCCAAATCAATATGAGGGATGCGATTAATCGCACAATCAGCTTCCAAAATCCAAATGGCAAAACATATGAGCTGAAGGAAGAAACAGCTGTACCAATCGTTCGTCCTCGCGGCTGGCATTTGGAAGAAAAACATGTAGAAGTAGATGGAAAGCCTATTTCAGGAAGCTTGCTAGACTTCGGTTTATTCTTCTTCCATAATGCGGTTCGCCAAGTTCAAAACGAAAGTGGCCCATACTTTTACTTGCCTAAATTAGAAAGCCATCTCGAAGCGAGACTCTGGAATGACGTATTCCTTTTCGCTCAAAAATATATCGGTATTCCAAGAGGAACGATCAAAGCAACGGTATTAATTGAAACCATTGTTGCTGCATTCGAAATGGATGAAATTCTATATGAACTTCGCGAACATTCCGCTGGATTAAACTGCGGACGCTGGGATTACATATTCAGCTATATTAAGAAGTTCAGAAATCAAGAGAATGTCATTTTACCAGATCGCGCACAAGTAACAATGACTGTGCCTTTCATGAGATCTTATTCACTATTAACCATCAAAACTTGTCATCGCCGCAAAGCGCCGGCAATTGGCGGAATGGCAGCTCAAATTCCAGTCAAAAATGATGAGGAAAAAAATCAAGAAGCATATGCGAAGGTAAAGGCTGATAAAGAAAGAGAAGCTAAAGACGGCCATGACGGTACTTGGGTGGCACATCCAGCATTAGTGCCAGTGGCTATGGAAGCGTTTAATGCCGAAATGAAAGAGCCAAATCAAATCGAATCGAAGAAACGTGAAGATGTTCAAGTTTCTGAACAGGATCTCATTGATGTTCCTGGCGGGGAGATTACAGAGCAGGGTGTTCGCCTCAATATTAATGTGGGGATTCAATATATCGCTTCTTGGTTAAGCGGACGAGGAGCTGCGCCTCTTCATAACTTAATGGAAGATGCAGCAACAGCGGAAATTTCACGTGCGCAATTATGGCAGTGGATCCGTCATCCAAAAGGTGTGCTCGAAGACGGACGCAACCTGACAATGGAGCTGTACCAAGAATTGAAAACAGAAGAGCTTCAGAAGTTAAAGCAGGAAGTAGGCGGAGAAGTATTTAAGTCTAACCGTTTTGAAGAAGCTGCTGATTTGTTTAATAAGCTGATTGTTGAAGATGAATTTGAAGAGTTTTTAACTTTACCAGGTTACAAAATTCTTTAATAAATATAAAAATAATGGGGAGGAATTTGAAATGACTAACGAACGCGTACAACAATTAAAAGAATCTTGGGAAAATGATGCGAGATGGCAAGGAATTACACGTCCTTATACGGCAGAGGAAGTAATTAAACTTCGCGGTTCTATTGATATTGAACATACATTAGCTCGCAGAGGATCTGAAAAACTTTGGAAGTCTCTACATACAGAAGATTTCATTAATGCTCTAGGTGCATTAACTGGTAATCAAGCTGTTCAGCAAGTAAAAGCTGGTTTGAAAGCTATTTACTTGAGTGGCTGGCAAGTAGCGGCGGATGCTAACATGGCAGGACAAATGTATCCTGACCAAAGTTTATATCCAGCGAACAGCGTGCCTAACGTAGTTAAGAGAATTAACCAAGCGCTTCAAAGAGCAGACCAAATTTCTCACATGGAAGGCGACGATTCAATTGATTACTTCGCGCCAATCGTAGCGGATGCAGAAGCAGGCTTCGGCGGCCAATTGAACGTGTTCGAACTAATGAAAGGCATGATTGAGTCTGGTGCGGCTGGCGTTCACTTTGAAGATCAGCTTTCTTCAGAGAAGAAATGCGGACACTTAGGCGGAAAAGTTCTTCTTCCAACTCAAACAGCTGTTAAAAACTTAATCTCAGCTCGTCTTGCAGCTGACGTAATGGGTACACCAACGATCCTTGTTGCTCGTACAGATGCGAATGCAGCTGATTTAATTACAAGCGACTTCGATCCATACGATGCTCCATTTATTACTGGAGAGCGTACGCCGGATGGTTTCTACCGTGCGAAAGCTGGCCTAGATCAAGCAATTGCTCGCGGACTTGCTTACGCTCCGTATGCTGACTTAATCTGGTGTGAAACGTCTGAACCAAACCTTGAAGAAGCTCGTCGTTTCGCTGAAGCCATTCACGAGAAATTCCCAGGCAAAATGCTTGCTTACAACTGCTCACCTTCATTCAACTGGAAAGCTAAATTGGATGATGAAACAATTGAAAAATTCCAAGTGGAACTTGGTAAAATGGGTTACAAATTCCAATTCGTTACACTTGCTGGTTTCCATGCTCTTAACCACAGCATGTTCCAATTGGCTCTTGGCTACAAAGATCGTGGAATGGGAGCTTACTCTGAACTTCAACAAGCGGAGTTCAATGCTGAGAAAGATGGCTACACAGCTACTCGTCACCAACGTGAAGTTGGAACTGGCTACTTTGACCAAGTATCCATGGTTGTTTCTGGCGGCCAATCTTCTACAACTGCCCTTAAAGGCTCTACAGAAGAAGAGCAATTCCAAACAAGCAAATCTTAATAATAGTAGAAAGAACCTCCAGGCTGCGGCTTGGAGGTTCTTTTAAACTTTATAGCTAGGATTTCTTTAATTCTTGAATGACATTCTTAATCAGAAGATCATCTTTATTTTCTACTTTAAAAGCAGCATATATTGTATTTTCAACCGAAAGCTCAGGGAAAAGAATTACAGACTTTTCCTGTTTAATTGAATCCTCTATTAAATAGGTTGGCAAAATGCTGATCCCCATGTTTTGCTCAATGCCTTCAAGAATAGTTCTTAAATCAGGAAAAATGTAGTTAGGCTTTAATTCAGGGCGTTTTTTAAAGTGAACTCGCCAATATCTTCGAATGATTGGAAGTTCCAGTCCAAAGCTCAGCCATGTTTGTTGATTCAGCCAATCTTCCCGATCATTCGTATTTATGTGATTTCCTGAATAGCCAGCAGGCGCAGTAACGACAAAAGATTCATCTTCAATTTTAGTATATTCTATTCCGTCAACCTGTGTTTTCTGTGTAGTGATAATCATGTCTACTTCATCTTTTTCGAGTGCCTTTAATAAATTGTGCGCCAAGTTGAATTGAACTGAAAACCTCGTATTGAGGTCGCTTAATTTAAATAATGCGGATTTAGTAAAGTACTCAGCAGGGGAGCCGATCTTAATTAGGGGTACCGATTTGGTATAAGAAGCGTATCTTGTTTCTAATGTTATACGCTCTAAATTTTCAATCAAGGGTACAATTTTTGTATAAAGTTCTTTTCCTTTATCAGTTGGAATCATTTTACGCGGAGCACGTATGAATAACAGCTCTCCTATTTCTGATTCCAACGCAGCTAAATGCTGGCTCATGGCAGGCTGAGTCAGAATTCTTGCTTTGGCAGCTGCTGAGACAGAACGGTGCTGATAGATGCTGATAAAACTTCTGTACCATTCAAAGTCAATCATATTAAATATTCTTCTTCCTTTCGATAAGCGTAAGTTCGTAATTTACATTATAGCAAAGAGGAATTGCAGATAAAAAAGCATCGTCCATCACTGAACGATGCAAAGTTTATTGAACGATTTTCTCAAGCCGGTAAACATTTCTTGATTCAATCAAATCCTCAGTACCTTGGCGGTAGGCTTGATAATGTTTGGATTCAATATGTTTTAAAAGTGATTCTTCATCCTGCCACGTTTCATAGAATACAAATTCATTTTTATTCTCAATGGAAGCATGTAAGATGTATTCAATACATCCAGCTTCTTGACGAGAAGGAGAAATGACTTTGATTAATTGTTCACGAAGCAGTTCTTCTTTTCCGGTTTTTGCTTTTAAGATTGCTGTGATTGTTATTGCCACGGCACATTCCTTTCTGGCTTTCAAGTACGGCAGACTATCACTATTGAATTTTAGCCACAATTTTTCCCTTCACGTGCCGTTCTGACAGCTCTAGAAGTGTTTGAGGGACTTCTTCCATTTTAATCACTCGTTCTACCAATGGAGAAATTTTCTTCTCGGCTACTAATGAAAGTAATTCGTCACCGATTTTAGCTAAATCCCGCTCAGCTTTTTCGTCTTGGTTATGGTGGATCGCATTAAGAGCGACTTCATGATAAGAAATAACTTTTGAGAATGGCTTAATATGTGTATAGTCCGGTGCTCCGGCAATATGGGCGATGTGGCCATTATAGGCGATCATGTCTAGAGAACTGGTTGCACTGTCTCTGCTGACAGTATCCAGAACAGCATCCACCCCACGTCCGTTGGTTACTTCCATCACCCGAGCCTTCACATCTTCTTTTGAATAGTCAATCACGTAATCTGCCCCTAGAGACCGCACATACTCATGATTATGTGCGGAAGCAGTTGATATCACCGTCTTGCCAGTCGCTTTTGCTAATTGAATGCCAAAGCCTCCAACTCCGCCGGCTCCGCCATGAATAAGAATGGTTTCAATAGAAGACATCGGCAGTTTTCTGAATAATGCCTGGTAGGCTGTATATCCGGCAGTTGGCAGGGCAGCTGCTTCTTCAAATGATACAGTATCGGGAATTCGTGAAATAGTATGAGCAGTCGTCACTCCATACTCAGCATAGGCACCAGGTTTGTTGAAATCTCCGTGATACACTACTCGATCTCCTGTTTTCCAGCCGGTTACACCTTCGCCCACTGCATGAATCGTTCCTGCAGCGTCTAGACCTAGTATGTGAGGATAATGCCAATGGGGATTCCCATTCGTTGCGGTTTTATAATCGACAGGGTTTAATCCTGCAGCATGAATTTTTACCAGAACCTCGCCTTTTTTAGGAGTAGGGCTATCGATTTCTTCCACTTTCATAGTTTTCCACTCATTCTTTCCGTTAAGCAATAAAGCTTTCAATTTGTACACTCCTTTATATTTGTCAGTGCTACATGTAAGTTACCTTTTCCACGACAAGCGTAAACAAGAAAAATATTTAGGTGAAAGCACCATGGTTGCCAATTCAATGACATTCAGCTGCTTAAGATAATTGTTTAATAACTTCTTTTGCAACACTAATCGTCGATTGAGGATTTTGTCCGGTGATCAGATGTCCTTCAGTTTGAAGGTGGTCGTTCCAATTTGATACTGCTACAAAATTTGCACCGAGTTCTCGCAACCGTGTCTCCAGCAAGAATGGCATGAATCGATCTAATGTGGTCTCTCTTTCTTCGGCATCGGTAAAAGCAGTCACTGTTTTTCCTTTAACTAAAGGAGTGCCATCGGATAGTTTAACGCCGACTAAACCAGCAGGACCATGACACACTGCAGCCACAATTCGGTTAGATTCATACATATCTCGGATAAGAGACTGGAGCTTTTTGTTATCTGGCAGATCAAACATCGTTCCGTGTCCGCCTGGTAAGAAGATCGCATCATAGGAAAGTGATCCATTAAGTTCTTCTAGCTTGGTTGTGTTCTCTAAATACTTGGCTGTATCGAGAATCTCTTGCGGTGTCTCTCCTTGTAAGCTTCTTTCGTCTACCGGTGTCTTGCCGCCAAGAGGGCTAGCAACGGTAATATTATAACCCTGTTTTTTGAATTCAATATAAGCTTCTCCAAATTCAGATAGCCATAGTCCTGTTTCGTGATTCTCGTTCATTTTATCAGCTGTTGTGACAACCATTAATATATGCTTTGACATGTTAAATTCCTCCTAAGATTGTGATTTACTCCACTTATCTTAAAGCTCAACAACCTATAATACAAATTAGAAAATAAAGACCTTCCTATAAAAATATTTATACATAAAAGAAAAGAATCCTCCTGCATAGGGCAAGAGGATTCGTCTTTGTTAATTTTTCAATTCATCTTCTAATGTTTCTTCCATATCATCAAATGTTTCTCTGACTTTTTTACCTGGTCTGCTTGTGATCATACTGACAATGATAACGGCTAGTGTACTTAAGAAGAAGCCTGGAATCATTTCATACATAAGCTCTTTCAACGCAGGTACGCTGATCCAAATGATAACAGTGACTGCACCTGTAATCATACCAGCCAGGGCACCCCACTTCGTCATTCGCTTCCAATATAAACTCAATAGAAGCGCTGGACCAAAGGCTGAACCAAACCCAGCCCAAGCATTCCCAACTAAAGATAGGATTGTGTCATTCGGCGTGTACGAAAGCATGATGCCGACTACTGCTACTAGTAAAACAGCTAATCTTCCAATCAAAACTAATTCCTTGTCTGTGGCTTGTCTGCGGAAAAACGCTTTGTAAAAGTCTTCAGTTAACGCACTAGAAGTAACAAGCAACTGAGAAGAAATCGTACTCATAATCGCCGCTAAAATCGCTGCCAATAAGAATCCTGTAATTAGCGGGTGGAACAATACTTCAGAGAAAACGATAAACACTGTTTCTGGATCGCCAAGCTCCATTCCTTTAGTTGACACATAAGCAATTCCGACAAGACCGGTTGCTAGTGCACCAATAATGGACACAATCATCCAGCCCATTCCAATTCGTCTGGCTACTTTTAAATCCTTCACATTTGTAATCGCCATAAAGCGAACGACAATATGCGGCTGTCCAAAATAACCAAGTCCCCAGGCTAGGAACGAGACGATGCCTAGAAAGGATGTACCTTTAAACATATCCGTTAAGTTTGGATCGATGGCACGAGCCTCTGTCATAGCAGCTGAAATACCGCCGAGCTCCGTAAATGCAACGACAGGTACTAAGACTAACGCGATAAACATGATCACGCCTTGAACAAAGTCTGTCAAACTCACAGCCAAGAATCCGCCGAAAAGTGTATATGCCATAACTACTCCTGCTGTAACGAATAAACCTACCCGATAATCCATGTTAAACGCTGATTCAAACAAGCGGCCTCCAGATACAAGTCCGGCAGAAGTGTAAAGGGTAAAGAAAGTAATAATGACAATAGCAGATACTAGTCGTAAGATCCTAGTTTTGTCCATGAAGCGTTTTTCAAAAAAGTCTGGGATAGTAATCGAATCATCTGCAATCTCTGTATACGTACGCAAACGAGGAGCTAATAGCAGATAGTTTAGATATGCACCGACTGCTAGACCAATTGCTAACCAAGCACTTGATAGCCCCGTGGTATACATTGCACCAGGTAGTCCCATCAACATCCAGCCACTCATATCAGATGCACCCGCTGATAAAGCTGTTACACTGGGACCTAATCCTCGTCCGCCAAGCATGTAATCAGACAGATCAGACGTTTGTCTGTATGAATAGAGGCCAATACCGATCATAGCGATAAAATAGATGGCCAATGATATAAATATTTCAATACTCACCAAATCTCTCCTTTATAGATTTTAATTGTGACATTAGTGTTCACAAAGCTTAACGTTATTAAACCTAGCAAAGATTTTATTTTGGTTCAAGGAAGTTGCTAGCTGTCTTGACACGTTTAAAAACGCTGTAACCATGAAGGTTATAGGGATGAAAACGGTTACAAAAAGGAGTTAAAGTAAAAATATTCTGAATTATAACAACCGATAATTTTTACTTATATTACAAATTCCTGTTGTTTATTGGTGATTTTTATGGATGTAGCTATTATCAGATTAGGGTTCGTGGTAAAATAATCTTTATGTGCAATGCACTGTCATCAAGGCAGTTCCTGTTGCTTTATTGCTTTGACGAAGTGAAATTTGATAAAATTAAGAGTATTTTCATCGTTTTATTTTATTTGGAGGTGAAGGAAAATGTCACGTATTTCCGAAGAACAAGTTAAGCATGTCGCTCACTTAGCCCGTTTGGCGATCACTGAGGAAGAAGCACAGAAATTCACAACTCAGCTAGATGCGATTATTACGTTTGCAGAACAATTAAATGAATTAGATACAACAGGTGTGAAGCCGACTTCACATGTACTCGATATGAAAAATGTGCTTCGTGAAGATAAGTCTGAGCCAGGTTTATCACAAGAAGAGGTATTAAAAAATGCACCGGATCAAGCAAATGGACAAATCCGAGTGCCGTCCATTATTGAATAAGGAGGGGAAACCCATGTCACTTTTCGATCATAAACTGACTGAGCTTCATGATCTTTTACATAAGAAAGAAGTGTCAATTAATGACTTAGTCGATGAGTCTTATAAAAGAATTAATGAAGTCGAAGATAAAGTACAAGCATTTATCACATTAAATGAAGAGGCAGCTCGCCAAAAGGCGGAGGAATTGCAGGCTAAAATCGGAACAGACGAATCTAAAGGCCTGTTGTTTGGTATGCCTATCGGTATTAAAGATAACATCGTAACCAAAGGACTTCGCACGACGAGTGGAAGTCAAATCTTAAGCAACTTTGATCCTATTTATGATGCGACTGTTATGAATAAGCTTCATGCAGCTGAAACGATCACAATTGGGAAGTTAAATATGGACGAGTTCGCGATGGGATCTTCCACAGAGAACTCAAGCTACCAAAAAACACGCAACCCTTGGAATGTCGAGCATGTGCCAGGCGGATCTTCAGGTGGATCAGCAGCTTCTGTTGCAGCAGGTGAAGTTCCCTTTTCACTAGGTTCAGATACTGGCGGATCAATTCGTCAGCCAGCTGCTTTCTGCGGTGTTGTCGGATTAAAACCAACATACGGACGCGTGTCTCGTTTTGGTTTAATTGCCTTTGCTTCCTCTTTGGATCAAATCGGGCCGATCACTCGTAATGTCGAGGATAATGCTTACCTTTTACAAGCGATTTCAGGTGTAGATCCTCATGACAGCACATCTGCAAACGTACCAGTCGATTCTTTTACTGAAGGAATGACTGGCGATGTGAAAGGCTTGCGTATTGCTGTGCCTAAAGAATATTTAGGTGAAGGTGTTTCTCAAGAAGTGCGTGAGTCTGTAATGAATGCCTTGAAAGTGCTAGAAGGACTTGGCGCAACTTGGGATGAAGTCTCTCTTCCGCATTCTAAATACGGTGTAGCTACTTATTATCTATTGGCTTCCTCTGAAGCTTCTTCAAACTTAGCTCGTTTTGACGGCATCCGTTACGGTTACCGTGCAGAAAACTCGGATAACTTGATTGATTTATATAAGAAGACTCGTGCAGAAGGCTTCGGTGATGAAGTGAAGCGCCGGATCATGCTTGGAACGTTTGCGTTAAGTTCTGGCTACTATGATGCGTATTACAAAAAAGCGCAGCAAGTCCGTACATTAATTAAGAAGGACTTTGAAGATGTCTTTGAAAATTATGATGTCATTATCGGTCCAACGACTCCAACACCAGCGTTCAAAATTGGTGAGATCATTGATGATCCATTAACGATGTATGCAAACGATATTCTAACGATTCCTGTTAACTTGGCAGGCGTACCGGGCATCTCTGTTCCTTGTGGATTCTCTAATGATATGCCACTTGGTTTACAAATTATCGGTAAGCACTTTGATGAGAAAACAGTATATCGTGTGGCGCATGCGTACGAGCAAGCGACTGATTTCAATAAACAAAAACCAACGCTGTAAGGGGTGAAAACAATGAACTTTGAAACGATTATTGGATTAGAAGTCCACGTAGAATTAAAAACAGAATCAAAAATCTTTTCGACGGCACCTGCTCATTTTGGCGCCGAGCCGAATACAAATACGACCGTAGTTGACCTTGGCTATCCAGGCGTTTTGCCGGTCATGAACAAGCGAGCGGTAGAATTCGCGATGAAAGCAGCGATGGCGTTAAACTGTGAAATTAACACAGAAACGAAGTGGGACCGTAAAAACTATTTTTATCCGGATAATCCGAAAGCTTACCAAATCTCTCAATTTGATAAGCCAGTTGGAGAAAACGGCTGGATCGAGATCGAAGTCGGCGGCGAAACGAAGAGAATCGGTATTACCCGTCTTCATTTAGAAGAAGATGCAGGGAAATTGACGCACTCAGGCGACGGCTATTCATTGGTAGATTATAACCGCCAAGGAACTCCGCTCGTTGAGATCGTTTCTGAGCCAGATATTCGCACGCCAGAAGAAGCGTATGCTTACTTGGAAAAGTTAAAAGCAATCATTCAGTACACAGAAGTGTCTGACTGTAAGATGGAAGAAGGATCTCTTCGCTGTGATGCGAACATTTCTCTTCGTCCATACGGTCAAGAAAAGTTCGGTACGAAGGCTGAGCTGAAAAACTTAAACTCGTTTAACTTCGTTCGTAAAGGACTGGAGTATGAAGAGAAGCGCCAAGCTGATGTGTTAAACGCTGGCGGCATCATCGAGCAAGAAACACGCCGTTTCGATGAATCGACTGGCAAAACGCTATTAATGCGTGTGAAAGAGGGCTCGGACGACTATCGTTACTTCCCAGAGCCAGATCTATTGGAAGTCTTTATTGATGAAGAATGGAAAGAGCGTGTTCGCGCGAGCATTCCTGAGCTTCCGGATCAGCGCAAAAAGCGTTACATCAGTGAGTTAGGTTTGCCGGAGCATGATGCGAAAGTGTTAACGTTGACGAAAGAAATTTCCGACTTCTTTGAAGCGACTGTGAAATCGGGCGCTGATGCGAAAATGGCATCTAACTGGATGATGGGTGAAGTATCTGCCTATTTAAATGCGGAAGGCAAAGAATTGTCTGATGTGGCATTAACGCCGGAAGGTCTTGCGGGCATGATCGGTTTAATAGAGAAAGGTACAATTTCTTCTAAGATCGCGAAGAAAGTGTTCAAAGAGCTAATCGAAAATGGCGGAGATGCCGAGAAGATCGTGAAAGAAAAAGGACTTGTGCAAATTTCTGACGAAGGCGAACTTCTGAAATTTGTATCGGCTGCTCTGGATGCTAATCCACAATCGATCGAAGACTTTAAAAATGGTAAAGACAAAGCGATCGGCTTCTTGGTTGGACAAATTATGAAAGCTTCAAAAGGCCAAGCCAACCCACCTGTATTGAATAAATTATTGCTGGAAGAGATTAAAAAACGTTAATAGAAGTATAGTATGGAGGCCCTCTCAAGCGAAGCTTGAGGGGTTTTTGTAGTACGAGTGAAAGAAAAGTCGTGCGAGTGAAAAGAACATGGGAGTGAATGAAAACAAACGGGCGTGAATGAAAAGAAAGGTGGAGTGAGTGAAAATAGAGTAGCTGAATGAAAAGAAATTCATGCGAGTGAAAAGAACATGGGAGTGAATGAAAACAAACGGGCGTGAATGAAAAGAAAGGTGAAGTGAGTGAAAGTAGAGTAGCTGATTGAGTGTATTTTAAATCCTACTAGAAAAAATAAAAGGATATTTTTAGATAAATCTCAAAATCTAGAAAGGATTTAGTAACTTTTGCGCAGAAATAGTGATTAATACTTGTTAAGGAGAGATGACATGATCGCTAAAGAGCGAGGCATACCTATAAGGATATTAAAATTAGAATCTTTATTAAAAAGGTTACCGGCAAATCATTCTAAGCGTTTACGTATTGAAGAAGACTTGGCTATTGCCAAAGCTGGGTTCCGGGGTGAACAATCAATTGACTATTACTTAGACTTTCTTCCGAACCTAGATTATACATTCCTCCATGATTTAAGACTCCCCATCCGCCAACAGTTCTTTCAAATTGATACCCTGCTCTTAACCCCATACTATTTATTAATAATCGAAATGAAGAATATCGCAGGAACAATTTACTTTGATGACGTATTTCAACAAATGATTAGAATTGTTGATGAAAAGGAAGAACGATTTATCAACCCAATCTTACAAACAGATCGCCAAAAATTATTATTAAAAGAATGGCTTAGACTGTACGGATATCTAGAAGCACCAATATATACAGTGGCCGTTTTTTCCAACCCCAAAGCGATAATCAAAACCTCCGCAAACAATCACCGCATTGCGCAGAATATTATTCAAATAGAACAGCTTCCTCATTACTTAACTAATCTCGCACAGAATCAACCAACTGAAATATTTAAGAAAAAAGATATTCAAAAAATATCGTTTCTACTAAATAAGCATCATACTTTTATTGAGTCTGATATCCTTGCCTGGTATCAAATTTCCGAAAATGAAATCCGAAAAGGTATACAATGCCCGAAGTGTCACCAATTTTCTATGGATAGAATAAAGCGGAAGTGGGAATGTCCTTCCTGTCAACATCGCTCTAAAGATGCTCATATCCTCGCTTTAAAAGAGTACTATTTTTTAATTCGCTCTACTATTACTAACAAGCAATTACGAGATTTTTTACAGGTTTCAGGATGTCGCATCGCTTCTCATTTACTATATATTTTAAATTTACCAAGTTCAGGGCCTAGCAAGTGCAGAGCGTATGATCTAAAACCAATTTGCAGCAATAACCAACTTGACTAATCGGATATAATGTATTAAATTATATATAACCTATAAAAATAATCGGAATTAATATTTTAGGAGGAGATTAAGCATGAGAGAGCAATATTCAGTCATACCTGGTGCAGAGTCGTTTTATTTTGAGGGAAATGAAATTGGAATTTTGTTGTCTCATGGGTTTATCGGAACTCCGCAAAGTGTACGTGAGCTAGGTGAAAAGCTGGCAGAGCAAGGGTTTACGGTGCTGGCACCGCGCCTAAAAGGACATGGCACACATTATTTAGATATGGAAAAGTGCACGCATGAAGATTGGTACCGGAGTTTTAAGCTTGGTTATCGTTTTTTGAAAAGCCGTGGAAAAAAAGTGTTCTTGATGGGCCAATCTATGGGTGGAACGCTGGCGCTCAAATTAGCTTCAGAAGTGGATGATATCGAAGGATTGATTACAATCAATGCGGCCTTATCGATCCCGAGCTTAGAATATTTAAAAAATTCCCCTGCCCCGCGATTTATTGAGGAAGGAGCCCCGGATATAAAAGCAAAGAATGTGTTTGAGATTACGTATAATAAAGCGCCGGTGCATGCGATTAGAGAATTGCAGAAGCTAATGGAAGAAGTGCCTCGGAACTTGTCAAAAGTAACAGTTCCTGCCCTGTGTTTGAAATCCTATGTGGATCACGTCGTCCCGCCGGAGAATACGACTTTCATTTACCAGTCTATCTCATCAGCAGAGAAAAAGATGATCACGCTGCCGAATTCGTATCATGTAGCATCTATGGATCATGATAAAGACCAAATTGCAGAAGCTGCCACTCGTTTTATTTGGAGACATGCGTCGATGCGCGCTTATGCTTAATCATGTTAAAAAGCAAAGGATCAGGTCCTTTGCTTTTTAATTGAAGAAAAGTTGCTCTAATAAACCTAACAAAAGCACGGATGAAATAAATGTCGGTATTAAAAATAAAACTTTAGTTCGCAGTCGAATACCGTTAAATCGAATATACGACTTACTAGCGATAGTGAAAGTAAGTATAGTGATCGGAAGGCTAATACAGATGGCAATGAAATCAATTCGAGTAAATGGTTTACTAATGTATTGATCAAAGACAATGTTGATGGCGAATAGCGTGGTAAATAGAGAACATTGATAAATAAAAAATTTTACATAAATCATAGTCGGCCCCTATTCGGCTGAATTTATCTTAGTATATCATTCTACATGAATGAGGAAGAAGGAATTAACCTTCCGTGTATCGAATTATTATATCAAACTACTTACACAGACACAGGAGGAAATCATGACTTCTTTTGATGAACTGCTGAACAATAAGCCGACACTGGAATGGAAAGAGAGAATGGATGAAGAGGACGATATTTTCACAGAGGAAAACATTCGTGCTGCAGATCAAGTTTTAAATCATTACATGACTCGTTTAAAAGCGTTAACTAACCCCTCGCAGGAAGAGGTCATGGAATGTGTAGAGGAAGTGGTCATAAGTCTGAATGAATTAAATGAGAAGTATGATTATTTTATCGAAACCGAAGAAAGAGAAGAATTATGCGAGTTTATCGATGAAGCTGCACAGCTTGCTGGTGTGCACTCTGATGAAGATATAACGGAAGAGTGGAGGGAATGGTAATATAATCCCTCCGTACATAGAAAGGGCACTACATATTTTGTTTGTTTAATAGGTAGCGCCCTTTTTTTGTTTCTATTAATAATAAAAGTAAATCAATGGAGCGTTGAAACCTGCCGTTCCACGCCGAATTGATCCGTTATTTGTCCATATAATCGGCTCCGGAAAGTTTCTTTAAGCGACATAGATACTTTGCCGCCTTCTGCTAATTTCTCAAACACTTCTTTAGACTTTTCTGCACAGTCTATTCTGATGGATACACTTACTTGTGATCCAAGCTGGTATGGCTGACCTGGGAATATATCTGAAATCATGAGGTCAGTGTCATCGCTTTTAAGTGGGCATGTAAAATACGGTTTTTTACTTCAGCAGGAATGGGGGGTAATGAAGGTTTTCAGGCATTTCTCCAAACGTCTGCACACTTTCAACTTTTGCAACTAATAAGAGGATCAATGCCGACAGATGGACGATTGATCCTCTTTCCAATTAGATATCTCTATTTTGAGCGAACGGGGTGTTTTATCACTTCAGTCAAAATAGCTACAGCCTGTTTCATTTCCTCTTCGGTTACGTTCAAAGGAGGAAGAAGGCGTAAGACATGAGTGCCGGCTGTTAAGATTAACAGCTGTTTTTCGCGTGCGGCATTTACGTAAGGACCGGCTTCTTCGGTGAGTTCGATGCCGATCATCATTCCTTTTCCTTTGATTTTCTTCACGGTTGAAACGGAAGATAGCTCCGCTTCAAGCATGGACGCAAGTTTCTCACCATTTTCTTTCACTTGCTTTAGAAAGCTATCATCAAATATCATTTCTAGCGTAGCTTTAGCTGCTGAAAGGGATACGGGATTGCCGCCGAATGTAGAACCGTGGGAACCAGGGGAAAAGGCTTCAGCAAGTTCTTTTTTGCCAACGATAGCGCCAAGTGGAAGGCCGCTGGCAATTCCTTTTGCGACGGAAATGATGTCAGGATCTAAGCCGAGATGCTGAAACGCAAACGGTTTTCCCGTCCGGCCGATGCCGGTTTGTACTTCGTCAATGATAATCAGAGAACCGTTGTCTTGAGCTAGCTTCTGCGCTTTTTGAAGGAACTCCGCCTCACCAGAATTAATGCCGCCTTCGCCTTGAATCACTTCAAACATAATGGCTGCTGTTTGCTCATCCACAGCCTTTTGCAAAGCTTCCCAATCATTTAATGCCACATATTCAAAGGTTTCGAGCATAGGGCCGAAGCCTGTTTTGATTTTATCCTGTCCAGTTGCCGCCATCGTAGCAAATGTGCGGCCGTGGAACGAATCAATGAATGTAATGATTTTCTGGCGGCCGGTTGATTTTCGAGCTAACTTAATAGCTGCTTCATTCGCCTCGGCACCACTGTTGCTGAAAAAGACTAAATCAAGCCCGGAAGCATCCGTCAGCTGTTTCGCTACTTCTTCCTGAAGCTCAATTTGAAATAGATTGGATGTATGCCAGAATAGACCTAGCTGTTTTTCAACAGCCTCTTTGATCTGATCAGGCACATGACCCAAATTGCATACGCTGATGCCAGAAGTAAAGTCCAAGTACTTTTTGCCGCTTTTATCGGTCAGCCAAGCGCCCTTTGCTTCAACCGGCGTGACATTCCAGCGGGCATAAGTCGGAAATAAATAACTCATACAGTCACCTTTTCTTTCGTAAATTCTGTGCCATGCCATGCGCCTTGCTCATAAAATGGCTTCTTTCCAGACACGATATGGACGTGGTGCACATGATCGGAAAATGCTTTAAGGGCCGATTTTACTTTCGGGATCATTCCGCCGCTGATTACGCCTGCTTCAATTAATTCGTTCGTTTGCTGTTCAGTCAGCTGAGAAACGAGCTCGCCGTTATGAAGAACTCCGTCCACATCGGTCACCATCAGGAAATGATCGGCGGATACAGCGTTAGCAACCGCACAAGCTGCATGGTCTGCATTGACATTTAATACCGTGCCGTCAGGTCCAGCAGCGATTGGAGTCAGTACCGGCACTACATTTTGATGGCATAGAATTTCAATCAGGTCGCTATTCACGTTCGTGACATCGCCTACGTACCCAAGCTGTTCCTTATCGATAAATTCAGCTTGCATTAGTCCATTGTCACTTGAATTTAAGCCAATTGAAGCAATTCCATGCTGTTCAAGAAGACGCACCAGCTTGCGGTTCATACTGCCAGCAAGGGCGAGTTCCGCTGTTTCTAGCACTTCTTTTGATGTGACACGCAAACCATCTTTAAACTCGCTCTCGATTTTTAGTGCATCTAGCATGGCATTGATTTCAGGCCCGCCGCCGTGAACTAAAATGATGGAGTAGCCGTTCGCTTGCAGCTCCTTCATGCTGCTGAAAAAATCCTCAGACAATTCCTTTAATACACTTCCGCCGCATTTCACAACCACTGTTTTCATGAAATCCTCCTTATGTAATAAGATTATGGATAAAACGGAAATCCTTTTAATCCTGCGGTTTCTTCAAATCCAAACA
The DNA here is from genome assembly GCF_016908875.1 of Bacillus ectoiniformans. GTDB lineage: Bacteria > Bacillota > Bacilli > Bacillales > Domibacillaceae > Bacillus_BX > Bacillus_BX ectoiniformans. The sequence goes on from NZ_JAFBES010000016.1 coordinate 41,544, forward strand.
TTAAATTGGCATTTTGAATCGCCTGCCCGGCAGCGCCTTTCATCAGGTTATCAATGACAGCCACAATCGTGACTCGGTTCGTACGTTCATCTACGCTTACGCCAATATCACAGAAGTTAGAACCTGCTACTTCTTTGATAGAAGGGAACTCACCGAGAGGACGGACGCGGACGAAATAATCATCTTGATACGTTTCTTGATAAAGTTCATGAAGCTCTTTGGTCGTCATCTTCTTTTTTAATGGGGCATACATAGTAGACATAATTCCTCTTGTAACCGGGAGCAAATGGGTCGAGAAAGTAATCGGCCCCGTCATGCTGCTCCACTGACTAAGCTGCTGCTCAATCTCAGGAATATGCTGATGCTGATTGACTTTGTAAATAGAAAAGTTATCATTCATTTCTGCAAAGTGAATCATTTGCGATAGGCCGCGCCCGGCACCAGATACGCCGGATTTTGCGTCAATAATGATTTGACTTGCGTCAATGGCTTCCGCTTGAATAGCAGGTGCTAACCCAAGGAGTGTCGCTGTAGGGTAGCAGCCAGGATTGGATAAAAGTGTGGCTTCCTTCACGGCGTCCCGGCTCCATTCCGTTAGGCCATATACCGCTTGATCGAGCACATTTTGTGTAGCCGGATCTTTTTTATACCAGTTTTTATAATCTTCTGGATTCTTCAAACGCAAGTCTCCGGAAAGGTCAACGACTTTTGTTTGATTGGATAAAAGGTTAGGTGATAAACCGACGGAAGCGCCAGACGGGACGGCAAGAAAGACGACATCCGCTTCCTCTATGATTTGCTCTTCGTTAATTTTGGTTAATGGCAAGGGACAAATATCGATTAAGTGCGGGTACTCGCTGGAAGCTGGCACCTGGTCTTTGCTTGAAGAATAGATGGAATGAAGGTTGAATTCTGGATGATTGGATAAAAGACGTATAAGTTCAATTCCTCCGTAACCGGTTGCGCCGATAACTGCAGCTTTCATAGGTTCCTCCTAAAAATATAATATTTATTTTTATTCATTATTATTAATAAATATTCTATTATTATAAGATTGACAGCTGATTAAATCAACCATTTTTGAAAAACAGCTAAACTTTAGGCATAATAGACAAGAAGCTACGATTCAATAATCGGTTTAGAACCAAATAAAGATAAAGGATTTACACGATGATGTATCGAATTAACATGAAGTCAATCAATTTTTTGATTTAGATATGGGGGATCGCACCATGAATTTATTAGAGTGGTTTAATAAGGGCATTCAAAAAGATCAATACATACGAGGCATGACGAAGCATCAGACGGACTTAATTAACATACACTCCTCTTTCCAGCTGTTGAAAGAGGAAACATCCTTTTTAGAACGGGTAAAGGAAGAGAAGCTGAAAGTAATTGTGTTGACCGAAGACTGGTGCGGAGATGCGATGCTGAATGTGCCGATCTTATTAAAAATGGCAGAAAAAGCAGACATCGATGTTCGATTTTTATATCGAGATGAGAATATAGAATTAATGGACCAGTATTTAACTAACGGAACTTCCCGCTCCATTCCGATCTTTATTTTTATTAATGAGGAGGGAGAGGAGAAAGCGGTTTGGGGACCTCGGGCTCAAGCTGTGCAGGAACTGGTCAACAGCAAGCGCTCTAGTCTGCCTCCGCTTGACCATGAAGACTTCCAAGTGAAGCAGAACGAAATGATTGAGCAGTTGACAGAAGCATTTGTGAATGAAAAAGGATTATGGCAAGAAGTGTACCGAAGCATGAAGACAACGATTGCAGAAAGACTTCTTTAAGAAAAAAGACAGGCTGTAGGAGAGGTACTCCAGGCCTGTTTTTCATATATCGATGGCTGATAGACGATTCTTTAGCTTTGTTCGTGATACGATGAAGAAATGAAAGAGGGTGAGACAATGGATGAAGTATCTCGTTATTTACACCGGTTAAAAATTAAACAAGAAGAACCAACGTTAAATTATTTGCAGCGGCTGATACAACACCATTTGTCGCTGATCCCTTATGAAACGTTCAGCAAGTTTCATTATTATATAGAAGATAAGAAAGATGTGCCTGATTTCTCTGAATTTATAGCTAACCTCGAACAAAGAGGATGGGGCGGCACTTGTTATTCATTAAATATAAATTTTGCTAGATTGCTTGAAAAACTGGGGTATGCATGCCAAATGGTTCGAGTAACCCCGGGCCATGCGGCGATCATGGTAACGGTTGGGGATCGTAATTATTATGTAGATGTCGGGTACGGTTCACCGATCATTCGGCCGATTGAGCTAGCCAGCAAGCAACGCCACGTGCTTCACGGCTTTGGAGAAGAGATTATTTTCACAAGAATAAATGAGCATCATTACTTATTAGAGCGGCGTTCAAACGGCAAAACATTTGTCACTAAACAAATTACATGGCTGCCATTGACGGAAGAAGAGTTAGAAGAAGATGTGTCAGCTTCCTATAAGGATGAGGAAGACAATGTCACGATGCGCAGAATATCAGCCGTTCGTTTTTATGGGAATGAGTGTTATTTCCTGCGTGATGATGTGTTAAAAGTGATGAATTACCGGGACATTCGTGAGTACCGCTATCGAAATAAAGAACAATGGATGCAGGCGGTTGCTCAAGCTTTTCATGTAGACGAGATTTCTATGAAAGAGTCACTCGACTTTTTAGATCAAAGAGGAATCTCTTTGTTCAAAAAATTACGTGATGAATGAAATAGATTTTTTGACGGAAAAGTAGTAATATGAATGGAGAAAAAGAATATACTGGAAAATTTGCACATTGTTTTTAACATGAGGACTAGGATGGATACACAATGAAAAGAGCAAGAATTATTTATAACCCAACATCGGGACGTGAATTGTTTAAGAAGAATTTACCGGAAGTGCTTAAAAGACTAGAGGAAGCCGGGTTTGAAACATCAGCTCATGCAACAACTGGTGAGGGCGATGCGACAAGAGCAGCGAGAATTGCGGTAGAACGCCGCTTTGATTTAGTTATTGCAGCCGGTGGAGACGGGACTTTAAATGAAGTAGTCAATGGATTGGCAGAACAGGAATATCGGCCGAAGCTAGGGGTCATTCCTATGGGAACCACGAATGATTTCGCGCGTGCGCTAAAGATTCCCCGTGACATTCACGGAGCGCTGGACGTCATAGTGAATCAGGCGACGATCCCAGTGGATATAGGCCGTATGAATGACCGTTACTTTATTAATATTGCCGGCGGAGGTCGTCTGACTGAACTGACCTATGAGGTGCCTAGCAAACTGAAGACGATGCTTGGACAGCTCGCCTACTATTTAAAAGGAATTGAAATGCTGCCGTCCATAAAAGCATCAGAAGTCACGATTGAATATGATGGGAAATTATTTGAAGGGGAAGTCATGCTTTTTTTGATCGGGTTAACGAATTCCGTAGGCGGCTTTGAGAAGCTGGCACCGGATTCAAGTGTGAATGACGGGTTGTTTTCATTGCTGATTCTGAAAAAGACGAATTTGGCAGAGTTTATCCGAATCGCAAGCCTAGCTTCGCGTGGTGAGCATCTTCAAGACTCTCATGTCATTTATACAAAAGCAAACCGGATTAAAATTCATGCGCCTCAAAAAGTTCAATTAAATCTCGATGGAGAATTCGGCGGCTCGCTGCCTGCAGATTTTGAAAATCTGTACCGTCATTTAGAAGTGTTTGTACCAGTGGATCAATTGCGCCCGCAGGATCGAATTTATTAAAAGGCAGATTGTTAGTAGGGAGTAGCAAGAAGAGGCTGGGACAACCCCTCTAAAATCTAAAAGCCGGTAACGTTTCACGTTCAGTGAAATGTCACCGGCTTTTTTATGAAAAAAAGGGGGCATTTCTGGTCAGATAAAAGTACATGACCTACCAAGCTCCAGAAAGAAGGAGCGTATTTTTAAGGGTAAAAAAATGACTGTAGGATTTCGAAAAAATAAGCGGAAATTAGTCAGTTACATTCAAAATGGAAGCTTGTTTAGGGGTGAACAGGGGGAAATTATCCGGTTATGTCACATTAAATGGCTCACGTGGCATGTCTTTAATTCAATAGGCGGAATCTCTCCGGCTATTTAAACAATGTTTCTTGACGGTTGCTATTTAAGGGAAGTTTCTCCGTTTATTTAACAGACTGGGTGCTTAACTTCTGTAAAAGCATCTTTTTATCGACTGACTGGAACATAACGAGTTTCTAAAGTAAGAAAAAAGTGAAATTAGCGTCAATTTCACCCATTTCTTCTCCTGTCTTATTTCTTAATGTTAAATTGTTCAATGCAGTTTTGGCATATACACTTATACTCTTGATCGGAAACTTGTTTTAGCAGTTGTTTAGAAACTGTTACTTTCGTGCACCAGCAAGGTTCAGCGGAGCCTTGTTCCATTGCACAGTAATTATCCCCATTGCATATCGGACATTTATCCATGTCTATCTCCCTTTCTGAGAGCGCTTTCTCTTTTCTAATTCAATTTTAATCCTTATAGACGTCCGCATCCAAGGTTTTTTTAAGTATGGCATAATTTATCTACGTAACTATGAGGGGGACATCATAATTTCGCATGAATTGTTTCAGTCGCTCGATCAGCCTAAACATGGAAATTAAGTGACGAAGCCTTTTGTATGATATAGGGCGCAGCAGTCTTTTCTATAATAGAAAAGAGTGTGAATATTTGATAACTGGCAAGAATATCCGTATACTTAACGGTATGTAATTGAGAACTATTATCAAAATGAAATTGGCTAGATGGGGGGTCGCCTATGAAACAGGTTTTATCATATTTACATCCTTATAAGTATTACATGGCCATCGCTTGGCTGTTAATGCTTGTGGAATTAGTGGTGGAGCTTGCCCATCCATTGTTTATGGCCAAAATCATCGATGAAGGCATTGTGCAAAGGGATTTAGGTGCCATCTATATATGGGGTGGAATCATGCTTGGTTCATCGATTCTGGCATTTGCGGCCGGAGTGACAAACTCTTTTTTTGCAGCGCACGTCGGGCAAAACTATGGATTTGATATTCGGGCGAAGCTGATTGAAAAAGTCCAATCCTTATCTTTTGCGAGCAGCAGCTGGTTCGCTCCGTCTTCATTAATTACAAGGATGACGAATGATGTGACTCAGCTGCAGAATGCAATTTTTATGAGCCTTCGAATCATGCTCCGGGCACCGCTGCTCGTTATCTTTGGCATCGTGATGGCATTTGTTGTTCATATGAAATTGGCGGCTGTCTTGCTTGTTACGACGCCTTTAATGCTTTTCTTTTTAAAATGGATGATGAGAAAAAGCTCGTCCTTGTTTCGGGTTATTCAAAAAAGACTGGATCGGGTCAATAATGTGATGCAGGAAAATCTGTCAGGCATCCGGCTGATCAAAGCTTTTTTGCGTTCAAAACATGAGAGCGACCGCTTCAAACAGGCGAATGAACAATTGATGGAAGGAACAATCCGTGTTCTGCGCATGCTGGAGACAACGACACCTGTGCTTTTGCTAGTGATGAATACAAGCTTAATTGCTATTCTATGGTTTGGTTTGGCTGAATTTCAAGCAGGCACTGCTACTCCCGGTGAGATTGTTGCAGTGATCAATTACGCGACAAGAATTATTTCGGCTCTCACGATTTTTACGTTTATCATTACTTTTTTCGCTAGAGGAAAAGCTTCTGCTGAGCGGATAGCAGAAGTGATGAGTTATGTGGAAGAGAAGCCGGATGATCGACATGAAGGTCTCCAATTATCATCTCCTAAAGGGAAAATAGAATTAAAACACGTGTCTTTTTCTTATCCAGAAAGTAAGCAGCCAGTGCTTGCTGATGTCTCTTTGACTGTTCAAGCTGGTGAGACCGCTGCGATTTTAGGGGCGACTGGTTCTGGTAAATCGACATTGTTTTATTTGATTCCGCGCCTATTTGAGCCTGATACGGGAACCGTGTTGATTGACGGCCATGATCTAAGAGAGGTTCAGCCGATGTCGCTGAGGAGAAATATGGGCTTCGTTCCCCAAGAAGCCCATTTGTTTACTGGAACAATTAAAGAGAACATTGCCTGGGGGAAAGAAGAGGCTACAGAAGCTGAAATGGTGGAAGCGGCAATGAAAGCACAGATTCACGAGACGATTATGCAGCTTCCTGATCAGTATGATACGTTGATTGGCCAAAAAGGAGTGAACCTTTCTGGCGGACAAAAGCAGCGGATATCGATTGCTCGGGCGCTGATACGGAAGCCTTCCATCTTATTGCTCGATGACAGTACGAGTGCTTTAGATGCAAAGACAGAAGCTCACTTGCTCTCTGCTTTAAAAGAGGAAGGATCCACGATTTTTATGATTACTCAAAAAATCAGCACGGCGATGCAAGCAGACCGGATCTTTATTTTGGCAGACGGTCGGATCGAAGCATCCGGCAGTCATACGGAATTAATGGAATCAAGTCAGCTGTACCTGAAAATGATTCGTTCTCAATTCGGAGAGGAGGGGATTCGGTATGCCGAGACCGGGCGCTAATATCTCTTTCCCAAAACCAAACTTTAAAGAAATGATTCCTGTCTTAAAACGGCTGTCGGGTTATTTATTACAGCGAAAAGGCCTGCTCCTATTAGTGATCATCATGGTAGCGGCGAGTTCTGCTTTGGCCTTGCTTGGACCCTATTTAGTCGGCATGGCGATTGATGAGTATATCGTCAAAAAAGATGAGGCAGGGTTAGTCTCGCTGCTGGTATTTCTCGGTGCAACCTACATCTTTTATTCAGTGGCGATGTTTTTACAAAACTATTGGATGGCTGGAATTGCGCAAGAGACGGTGTATCAGCTTCGCACAGAGCTGTTTGAACATATGCATAAGCTTCCCTTGTCTTTCTTCGACCGCAGACGTCACGGAGAACTCATGAGCCGGGTGACCAATGACATTGAAAACGTCAGCAGCACGCTGAATAGCTCCGTCATTCAAATTGTGTCGAGTGTCCTGACATTGACGGGTGCTGTTGTGGTCATGATCTGGCTGAGCCCAATATTAACAGGCATTACTTTACTGATTGTGCCGCTGATGTATATCGGCATGAAATGGATAACGAGCCGGACGCGCGTACAGTTTAAGGAACAGCAACGGCATTTGGGGGAACTGAATGGATTTATAGAAGAAGCGATTTCAAGCCAGCACATTGTGAAAATGTTTTCTCAAGAAGAGAGAATAAATAATGAGTTTATGGAACGAAATGAGAGGTTAAAGAAAGCGGGCTTTTGGGCGCAGACGTATTCAGGCTTCATTCCAAAGCTGATGAACGTTTTGAACAATTTGAGCTTTGCGGCCATTGCATTGGCTGGCGGACTTCTCGCACTCAATGGAATGGTGACGATCGGTGTAATCGTGATTTTTGCTGAATATGCGCGTCAGTTCACCCGTCCTTTAAATGACTTAGCCAATCAGTTTAATACACTGCTTTCGGCGATTGCTGGGGCTGAACGGGTATTTGAGATTATGGACACTGAGGTGGAAGAAGAGAAGCTGGATCGCTATCAAAGAATCAAACAGATTCGCGGCGATATTGAATTTCGTGACGTGTCGTTTTCTTATGAAACCGGTAAGCCGATTCTAAAACGTATCCATTTTTCTGCTCAAGCAGGAGACATGATCGCGCTAGTCGGACCGACTGGATCAGGGAAAACAACGATTGTGAATCTGCTGTCCCGATTTTACGATCCTGACAGCGGCGTTATTACAATTGACGGTCACGACAGTACGAAGTTATCTCGATTTGATCTGCGCCGGCACATGGCGTTTGTCCTTCAGGATACGTTTTTATTTGAGGGAACGGTGAGAGAAAATATTCGCTACGGGCGGTTAGATGCGACGGACGAAGAAGTTGTAGAAGCGGCGAAGTCAGCCAATGCCCACACCTTCATCAGCCGTCTGCCAGATGGATATGACACCGTGCTTCAGCATGAAGGGTCAGGTATCAGCCAAGGACAAAAGCAGCTGCTTGCCATTGCCCGAGCGATACTGGCCGACCCTTCGATTCTATTACTGGACGAAGCGACGAGCAGCATCGACACGATTACGGAAATGCATATTCAAGAAGCGCTGGATCGTCTGATGAAAGGGCGAACGAGTGTGGTTATTGCTCACCGTTTAAACACGATTCAGCGGGCGGATCAGATTCTTGTTTTAGAGCAAGGAGAGATCATCGAACGCGGCAGCCATGAAGATCTCTTAGAGAAAAAAGGGTACTACTATCAATTAAATCAGAGCAGTTCGAGCAGCCTTTCTTCTGCACAATAGCGGGAGAGAGGCTTTTTCATGTCTGTTGATTATATGAATCATTCTAACAAAAATAGCATGCTTTCTTGCGAAATGTCAGTAAGGCCAAGCATGGTCACCAGGAGTTACTAATCTGGCACATACGCTAAGCGGAAAATTTCCGTCTATTTTTCGAAACGGACACTAACCTGCCTGACCCTTCAATATTTTAGTCAATCTACATGTCAGGCTTTTTTTATTTTCTTCCGGACGATTTTTTCAATGATGGACCATGGGAGAATTTTCTTTAGAAACTGCATCTTCTTAACGCCTTTTCCGACTGGGTAATAGAGAGCGGGCTTTGGCGTGAAGATAATCTTCTTAATTAATTGCACCACTTCCATCGGGTCCTCGCTGTTGTCTCTCGCATAAATGGAGCCGTTGTAGGCCATCTCCATGATCGGCTTATAGTCATCATCCACATTCAAGTTGATCCCTTTAAGCCCTTTATTCCAAATATTTGTCTTGTAAGAACCAGCTTCAATCAAGCTGACATATACATGAAAGGGCAATAGCTCAAGCCTAAGCGCTTCACTGTAGCCTTTCAATGCAAACTTGGACGACACATAGGGTGTTAAACCGGGAAAGCCGAAAGAGCCGCTAATGCTGCCGATATTAATAATCTTGCCGCGGCGCTGCTTTCGCATCAAGGGAAGAAACGCTTTCGTGACCGCAATCACTCCAAACAAATTCGTCTCGAATTGCTGCTTATAATCTTCCACTGACAAGTCTTCTGCCAGACCTCCGACAGAATAGCCGGCGTTGTTGATTAAATAATCAATGGATGTATAGATGGAAAGAACATGATCCTTTACATGTTCTAGCTGTTGGTGATTTGTCACATCCAGCTGCAGAACTTCGATATTTTCTTCGACGTTGTGCTTCCGAGCTTCGGTAAGAAGAAGGTCTTTGGCATGTACATTTCTAATCGTGGCAATAACGAAAATACCCGCTTTTGCCAGTTCAATGGCTGTTAAAAAGCCGAATCCGCTGCTTGCTCCTGTAATGAAAGCCACTTTTTTTGACATGTGGGATCACTCCTTTCATTACTTATTAAAGCAGAGTTCTTCCATTAGCTGTACACTTTTTCAAACCACCACAATTATAGAATAAGAAATTAGTGGGTCAATTGTTTCTCGTTAACTTGACTCAGTATATTTCTTGCCTTCAAAAACTCACCTTTAAGTTCTGTCGGTATTTTATCCATGTCAGCAGATTCCTTAATCATGCCAGTCTGAGCTACAATTTGTTCATAAGTCATAATTGCTTGAATATATTCTTCATACTCGCTAGCTGTTAATACGTCTTTACTTGATTTTTGTCCATTTAGTTGATCGAAATAGGGTTGGATTTGAAATAATACTTCCTTAATTTCTTCTAGTTTTTCATTGGGGATCTGAGAATAATCGATGTTGCCATTTTCATTTCCATATTCCACTTTTGCATGAGTAATCACACTTAGCAGTTCTTTAAACTCCGCGAATTCTTGTTTGTTCATATCCCCCTTGGCCTGATTTAACTTGGCATTCAAAAGAAAGTAGCCTTCCATTGTAACTCCTGAAATATGTGCCTTTACATTTTCAAATGAGCCATAGAGTTCATCAGCAAGAAGGGTTTGATAGGCGAATGCTCCAGTAGGAACAAGTAAAGACGCGGCAAGCATAGCGGAAACTACGTGTTTCTTCGTCCACTTTTTTATTCTCCCTCTCTTTTCAGCTTGTGCTTTTTTTACACCTATTAACGTACGTTCGTGTAAGTTAGAAGGGATGACGATTTTATTGATTTCCTCTTTAATATTATTCACAAAGATCAGCCTCCTCAAAATGTTTTCGAAGTTTACCTAGCGCGCGGTATAACGTTGTTTTGACCGTTCCCAAAGGGAGATGAAGGATCTCTGCCATTTCTTTAAAGGAATATCCTTCATAGAATCTGAGGATAACCAGACTCTTTTCATCTTCATTTAATTTCTCAATTAACTCTTGAAGAGTGATGGAAAGGAGGGGATCCTGATCTTCTAAACCGATAAATTCCTCATACTCCGGTTTGAGCTGAATTACTTTTTTATTTTTCTTAATTACATTTAAAGAAGTCGTTATGGTTATTTTGATTAACCAGGTTTTCAGGTACGCTGGTTCTTTTAAGGTGTCTATCTTTTTGAAGGCGTGATAGGCGACCTCTTGCACGACATCTAATGCATCGCTCTCATTTTTCACATACATATAAGCCATTCGATAAATATCTTCTTCATAGCGTTGAAAAAGTTTGATAAAAGCTTTGTCGTTGCCTTTTTGAGCTTTCTTCACTAGCCGATCGATGTCTTTCACTCCCTTAAAATTAATTAGTACATCTATTAGACAACGCAAATAGCCATTTGGCTTTAATTATTTGAAAAAATTTAAGAAAATTAAAATATAGAGAACTTTTCTGCGTTATGGTCTATCTTACCTGCATTTCTTTTTCCCGCTGAATTATGCTACAATATGGGTCGATTCTAAACAATAAAACGTAAAGGGTGTTGTAATCGTGGCAAAAATTCAAGCCCCTGTTCATAAAAATGAAATTCTCGATGTAGAGTTCGAGGATTTAACTCATGAAGGCCATGCCGTTGCGAAGGTAGAAGGGTATCCGCTGTTTGTGCAAGGCGCGCTTCCGGAAGAAACGGGCCGCATTCAAGTAACGAAAGTCAATAAAGGCTATGGCTTCGGCCGCTTAATGGAAACAACGAAGCGGAGTCCTTACCGTGTGGATGTGCCTAAAAGTGAAATGCATAAATACGGTGGCACACAGCTGTCTCATATTAGCTATGAAGGCCAGTTAAAGTTTAAAGAAAAGCAAGTTCGTGATGTCATGACGCGGATCGGTAAACTAGGTGACGTACCGGTTCATCCGGTCTTGGGCATGGAAAACCCTTGGCACTACCGAAACAAAGCGCAAGTGCCGGTTGGGGAGAAGAACGGCCAGCTGATTTCAGGCTTCTTCAAACCGCGGAGTCATGAAATTATCGATACGAACGAAAGCTTGATTCAGATTGCTGAAATCAATGAAGCGGTTCAAGCTGTAAAAGAAATCTGCAATGAATTACACATTCAGGCCTATGATGAAACCGCTCATAAAGGAACGCTTCGCCATATCGTTGCCCGTTACGGGAAAGCGACTGGTGAGTTGATGGTGGTCATCGTAACGAGATCGAGTAAGCTTCCTCAACAAGAACAGCTAGTTGAAAAAATCGTTAATCGCTTGCCAAAAGTGAAGTCGATTGTTCATAACATTAATTCTAAGCGAACCAATGTCATCATGGGAGAAGAAAACCGTGTGCTTTGGGGAGAGCCTGTGATCCATGATTACATCGGGGACATTAAATTCGCGATTTCCGCGCGTTCTTTTTACCAAGTGAACCCGGATCAAACGAAGGTGCTATATGAAAAAGCACTAGAATACGCAGGCTTGAGCGGTGATGAAACCGTGATCGACGCCTATTGCGGGATCGGCACCATCTCTCTGTTCCTTGCCCAGCAAGCGAAAAAAGTGTATGGCGTCGAAATCGTGCCGCAAGCAATTGAGGACGCAAAGCAAAATGCCGAATTAAATGGTATCACCAATGTTGAATTCGAAGTAGGAGAAGCAGAAACGGTAATCCCAAACTGGTACAAGCAAGGCATCAAAGCCGATGTTCTTGTTGTCGACCCGCCAAGAAAAGGCTGTGACGAAGCACTGCTGCAAACGATTATTGACATGAAGCCGAAGAAGGTCGTTTATGTATCTTGTAACCCGGGGACATTAGCGCGGGATTTAAGGATATTGGAAGATGGCGGGTATGAGACTGCAGAAGTGCAGCCGGTGGATATGTTTCCGATGACGGGGCATGTGGAGTGTGTTTCACAGATAGTTTTAAAAAATAGTTGAGGGGATTAAAACCCTTCAACCTGTGTAAACTTGTAGTAAATCTTAACATCTTTGTTTTCGGTTACTTCAATTTTATCAACGAAACGTAGTAATATCTCTGAAGTTAAGGTATCAAATTTCAAAAACTCTTTTAATTGTTCAACGATGGCAGATATTTTACTTGTTGTGTGACTTTCTGCCATCGCTTTTTTTATCTCTGATTGTTCTATCTCTAGTTGTTGGAGTTTATCTTGAAGCATACTTACAAAATCATCATAATCCTGTTTCGATATATCCTCGCTAATAAACTTTTGTAGAGCGTTTCGCTTTAATTCCGGGCTATTTGTAAAATCCCCCAGTATAACATCAAAGTTACTAGAGTTCTCCTTAAAATTAATAATAAGGCCTTTGGGTATGAGTTTTTTCCTAACTATATCAATTAGAGCCCTTTTTTTAATGCCCATATAGAATAGTAGTCTTTCTTTCTTAATGGAAAAATCCCGTTGTTTTTGAAAGGTATTGGATTGATTAATCAATAAACTCATTAATACCTTTTCTGAAGTATTCAGAAAAGGACATCCTAAAATCACCATTGGGATGTTAGCGGAGTATGTATAAGGTTTATTATTAAGTTGTTTGGTCATGTACGTTCGTCCTTTCATTTTCAGATTGAGGTTAAATAAATTCTTAATTTAAGAAGCCCACCCTAGGAATCTAATTGACCTAGAGTGGATTAACTATGAAGTGATTAAGCTAAAATCATAAAATCTCCATTATTTCTCTAAAATCAATGCCTTTATTCAGCAACATAAAAAGCAAACTAACCACGTCAAATGAGTAAGGATAATCTGTATATTCGATATCGTCTTTAATCGGTAAAGCTCTCCATAATACTTCTTGCTCTATATACTGTATAAGATCTTTATCTGTCGAGCTGATAGCGAAATAATCTAAAATATCTTTAGACCGTTCTACTGAAATTTTAGAGGTTTCTGGTATATTTATAATTTTATTCCTCTTTCTCTTTACTCCATGTATTTTGGGTAGTACTCCATTTACCATTCTCATTGTTTATTTCCTCCTAATAGTTCGTAGATGTGTTACACCCTAGTCGTCGTTATATGTAGAAGATAAGTTGCGATCATCTAAAAGAAAGTTGCCCCTTGGTAAAAATTTACCTAGGAGCGGCAACTATGCCCTCACGTTTAAGCGTACAAAATAAAATATTTTTATAAGTGAGGGCAATATAGTTAATGATGGTATCTAGCTATGATCTGAATTGGTTGAATACGCTAAATAACTATTATGGTATATGAAAGTAAGTATGTTTGATTGATTGATTGATTGATTGGTTGGTATGGAACTAAACAGAGATTCAGTGAATGGTATTAGTTTTCATATATTGGAGCATACGTTTGTAAAGAGCTGTACGTCTTGATATATTTGAAATTTTTTCTCGCAGGTCTTACAGAGGCAACCTATTCTGTGAGAGTCTTCATCAATCGGCTAGGCACCCGGTGGGGTCTATATAGAGAAGTTCTATTATGTCCCTACTATTTAAATGAACGGAACAGTTTAAAAGTGTTTCTCAACAATCGGGCCATATTGTTGAACAACAATCTTTTAAGAAATGTTACCAAACATCGCTTTGGGGACGTTTTTGTTATACTTAAAGGTAAAGTTTTACATATATTTGTGAAGGAGCGGAAAATATAAAGCATTTAATAAGTTTGTATATAGTTATGGTAATAATGGTAGCTGTTAATTTAACAAGCGAATTTATTTTTAAAGGTGATTATTCAGCAATTGCTAGTTGGGCTATCATTATGCTGTTTTTATTAGGCACTATATTTTTTGCGAATACACGATATTTTCTATCTAAATAAAGATAACATTTCAAAAGAAGATTTAAATGCATGCTGCTAACGTATAATAAATTTTAATAATGTTCGCAAATAAAGGTTTAGGAATACATAGAAAGGCACAAAACGCTATTATACCAACGTTTTGTGCCTTTTCTTATGAACATTGTTTATACGTTAATTTATGCACTCTATATAAAAACCATTACTGGCAACGGTTTGAGCGTGTTTTTTGGGATGCAGCGTTGCTGGTGTTGTTGCATAAAATCGCGCATACTCCTTGGAAAACAGTATGCGTTATTTTTAGGTTATTGGGAAAATGAGTTATATCCAAAACAACTTAACTACAATAAGAAAAATAAAGTTTCTTAGATTACACCCTTTTGAATAGAATCAATATACGAAACCTACTTTTAGGAAGCTGGCTGTATGTTTCATCATTCAGCCATCCAAATGTCTCAATTGAGCATCTTAACACAATCATTCAACAAATTAAGGTCTACTGTTATACAGACACTAGATTCAGACAATTTTTACTTTCAAATCCATAAATTAGTTCACACATTGTAAAATTCTATTGCCCTATTATCGTAGATTAGCTGTATTTTGAAATGAAAAAATACATAGTATTGCAATACACATTTGCTGAAAAAATAAAAAAATGTGTTCCAACTGATATTTCTCAAGCAAAAGTCCACTAATATTCCAACAGTCCTAAAAGAAATATATCTGGTAATTATTTATTGGAGAGAAGTTTCTTTGTTTAATGTGCTTCATGGCTGCAAATTCAGTCGGAAGAAGCGGAACTTCCGACTGAATTTCCCCCCAATTAATTTGTTATGAGTATTTATATTTGTTTAATATTTTTATTCTCGTTCTATAAAAATATATTTTATAGTTGATCTATTCTTATGATCCTTTAATTTTAATTTAATCTCCTCAGAGACTTCTTGGAAAAATATAGCATATTTTATGTGCAGTTGCGGTCCAAAACTTCCTCCACTTGTAAAAGCTTCTATTTCACGAACTAGATGATTATACATAGCCTCTTCCGATAAAATATGATTAACGTTATTATCCGCATTTATATTTTCTTTTAAAAACCAATATTTTTCTTCATCATCACAATAACCCAATACTCTTGGATATTGCTGTTCTTTAAATGTTAACTTTTTAAATTCTTTTTCTAAGTCCTTTAAATTTTTATATTTTATAATGATGTCTTCCTGTGTTTCAAATAAATCCATGTACCTTTTTTCAAGAAAGTATTTAGATTCAACTTTTTCACTTATCGAATTATACATTTCTTTTAAATCATTAATATATCTCCTTAAATGTAAATGATAAGTAATGTTATTTTTTTTAAAATAAGTGTTTTGAGGAATATTCAAATTTTCTAAAACATTTTCAATAGCTACTTTTTCATAATCGAGATATTCTTCGCATAAATAAGAATAGTATTTCTCCTCATTTTCTATTTTTTTTATTATTCTTGAAATGTCCATTTTAAAATTAGATTCAATATTTTTTAACTTTACGCCTAAATCTTTTAATGCTTGTTTTGATTCATTAGATCCGAATCCATATAAAGCAAAACTTCCCTCAAAAAATTTCATAAATAAGTTTATTCTTTCTTCTAATCTTTCTCTAATTAGTTTACAAAAACTTTTCATATCATCATTATTAGAGCTTGTAATAATATCAAATATTTTTTCTAAATTGAATTTTTCATTGCTTATACTGCTTTTAAGAACCTCATAACTGAGAATCTTTATATTATTCTTTAGAGCTTTTTCATTACTGCCTATATTCTTTTCATCTAGAAAGTTCTTGGCTAGATTTACTATTTGTTTTTCAACATCGCCTACATTAAACGGCGTAATAACTATTTTAATATTACTATCTTTATTCAAATTGTTAATGTATTTATTAGCGTTTGCTTTTAAAGTGCCTACTAACTGTAATTCGTAATAATCTGATTTAAAATCCTCTTTCAGGCTTTTAATCCATCTTTTTAAATCAGCTTCACCGAATGGATTTATAGAAGATTTCACTTGTATAGCATGGGTTTTTTTATCATTATCTATAAACAAAATATCTACTTTATCTATTTCTTTATTTTCAAATGATGGTTCAAAACTTACTAATTTCCATTCTCTTTCAAATACCTCTTTACAGCAAATTAATGCTTGAAATAATATCCCTCTAATCGTTTCTGTACCGCCCATTCTTTCACCTCATATTTCCCATGATTTCTTCCAATTAAAATTATAAATATATATATTTTTTTTGTAACTATAAATTAAGTTAATTATATAGGTACACACAACATAAAAGAAAAATTATACGTCCCGCATATTACCATTGAATGAGTTAAGTTGTTCTGATAATCATTTATTTGGGTCCATTCATACATCAGGTGTTAATGCTACTCAAAAACGGCCAATTGTTGACGGTATTGTTTGTCCGGGGGTTGACGGATATAATGTCCTTAACAACCCTGAAGAAAGGAAAA
>NZ_JAFBES010000017.1 GCF_016908875.1 Bacillus ectoiniformans
ATGATTTACGTCATACTTAAATGAACCGCCGTATACCGATCGGTACGTACGGTGGTGTGAGAGGTCGGGGGTTAGTCACCCCCTCCTACTCGATTGTTTTGCATCAATAAAATAGGGTAGAGGTACTAAAGAACTATCTTCATATTATAATTTTAAATAAGGTAAAGGAGGAACATTTTTGGAAAACTTCATCAACAGTATTGAAACATTTTCAGCATGGCTCTGGGGTCCGCCATTAATCGCTGTATTAGCCTTATCAGGAATATATATGACGATTAAACTGGGATTCTTTCAATTCAGGTACCCGCTATACATATTTCAGCAAACATTAGGAAGCATTTTTAAGAAACCTAAAGGCGAAGGAACGGTTACACCTCTTCAAGCATTAACTTCTGCTTTATCCTCAACGATTGGAGCCGCCAATATTGTTGGTGTACCCGCAGCTATTATGTTTGGCGGTCCGGGAGCAATCTTCTGGATGTGGGTCATTGCTTTAATCGGAATGTCACTTAAATTCTCCGAAAGTGTATTAGCTGTTCATTACCGTGAAAAAAATGAAAAAGGCGAATTCGTCGGTGGGCCGATGTATTATATGACAAAAGGGTTGAATATGAAATGGCTGGGCGTTTGGTTTTCATTTGCCTTAATGATTGAATTGATTCCAAGTATCATGGTGCAGGGGAACTCTGTCGCATCAACCGTGACTCAAACGTTTAATATTGATGGGTTGTATACTGGCATTGTGATTGCTTTAATTACCTCTTTAGTTGTATTCGGGGGCATTAAAAGAATTGGACGTGTCACAGAAGTTTTTGTACCGATCATGGCTTTAATCTATGTCGGCGGAGCTGTCATTATTTTATTTATGAATCTGAATCAATTGCCTGCTGTATTGGAATTAATCTTTGCCCATGCGTTTCAGCCTATGTCAGCTGTTGGCGGATTTGCCGGAGCGGCTGTAGCAGAAACCATTCGCTGGGGATTTGCCAGGGGTTTATATTCCAATGAAGCAGGACTCGGAACAGCGCCGATCGCGCATGCCGCTGCGACGACCGATCATCCGGTACGTCAAGGTTTATGGTCAGTTATTGGAATCGTCATCGATACGTTAGTCGTATGTACAGCGACAGCATTTGTTGTCTTGTCTTCAGGTGTATGGAAGCAAGAGGGAGCGATGAAGGATCCGTCGGCTTTAACAACGATTGCGTTCGCAGAGAATTTCGGTCGGGCTGGAAGTTATTTAGTGACCATCTCGTTAATTTTCTTCGTTTTGTCTACCATCATTGTCGTGGTTTTCTATGGAGCGAAACAAGCGGAGTTCTTATTTAACTTAAAAGCGGCACAAGCGATTAAAGTCGTCTATTTAATAGCGATTGTGTTCGGTTCGGTAGGAGCGGCGAAAACGATCTGGTCATTCCTAGATCTGGCTCTTGCATTGATTTTATTGCCGAACATCATTGCGGTGTTGCTGCTCAGCAACAAAGTGAAAGAACTGAAGCAAGAATTCTTTACCTCTGAGAAATACTACTTAAAGGATATTAGAGAAAAGAAGAATGCAAGCTAAGTCGAACTGTCCTCATTGGAGGGCAGTTTTTTCTTATAAAGTTTAGTTAGGGTATTTAGGGGAAAGACTACTATTGAGACAAATTTTTAGATTGGGAAAGGAGAATGATCTATGGGTAAGAAGATTGCCGCTTTAGTGACAGATTTATTTGAGGATGTGGAATATACAGATCCTGTGAACGCATTTCAAGAAGCGGGTCACCAGATCACAGCGATTGAAAAAGAGGCTGGCAAGACAGTAAAAGGGAAAAAAGGACAGGCAACTGTTCAGATCGATAAAAGTATTGACGATGTCAACCCTTCTGACTTTGATGCGCTGTTATTGCCCGGCGGATTTTCACCTGACCAATTACGCGCTGATGAGCGCTTTGTCAATTTCACAAAAGCGTTTATGGATGAAAAGAAGCCAGTGTTTGCTATTTGCCACGGTCCGCAGCTGTTGATCACAGCTAAAACGTTAGAAGGAAGAACAGCAACTGGGTATACGTCGATTAAGGTCGATATGGAATATGCAGGTGCCAATTATAAAGATGAAGAAGTAGTGGTGTGCCAAAATCAGTTAGTCACAAGCCGTACGCCTGATGATCTGCCGGCGTTTAACCGCGAATCGTTAAAACTTTTGAAATAAACTAAAAGGAACTGTCCAGGCGGACAGTTCCTTTTAGTTTATTTTCTTAAATTGCCGAGTTCTTCAGCGATGGCTTGCATTTCACTTGGGCTGAAATTAGTCTTTCTTTCTACCATTTCATAGATCTCTTTCAAATCTTCATAAGAAGATTCACTAAAATGATTTGGTCTAATTGCCCCCACGTTAGCCATACGTAACTTCGTAGTAATCTTCTCAACCATATATTCAATATTTTCAGGTGATTTCACAGATAAATCCACAGATTGTTCATCCTCTCACTCAATTTGTTTCCATCATTCCATTTTTTTGAACGCTTGTCAATGTTGAAAAAGGGTCAGACCCCCGGCGCATTAACGTGTTACCGCGCCGGGGGTCTGACCCCAAAATCTGTTAAGCAACCATTTTCTTCGCTTTTTCTTCTTTAATCGCTTTTAGTACATTCTTTGTTT
Source organism: Bacillus ectoiniformans (assembly GCF_016908875.1). GTDB lineage: Bacteria > Bacillota > Bacilli > Bacillales > Domibacillaceae > Bacillus_BX > Bacillus_BX ectoiniformans. The sequence goes on from NZ_JAFBES010000017.1 coordinate 2,641, forward strand.
CGTGAATAACGACGCCTGATAGGCCGATTAAGCCAATTAAGTTAGGGAAGGCCATTAGACCATTCATGATGTCTGCGAATGTCCAAACGACTTCAAGGCTTGTTACTGCACCGACGAATACAGCTACTACAAATGCTGCCCGGTAGTACTTGACGACTGATTTGCTAAACAGATAGGAGAAGCATTTTTCTCCGTAGTAAGACCAGCCGATGATCGTAGAAGAAGCAAAGAACAATAGGCCTAAAGCAACTACATAAGAACCGGCAGATCCAAGGAACATTTCAAAGGAAGCAGTTGTTAACTCACTGCCTTGGAGCCCAGTGTCATATTGTCCTGCCAAAATGATAGTCAATCCAGTAATGGAGCAGATAACGATTGTATCAATAAATACTTGTGTCATAGATACAAGCGCTTGACGAGCGGGCATATCCGTTTTTGCTGCCGCAGCAGCAATAGGAGCCGAGCCAAGACCTGCTTCATTAGAGAAGACGCCTCGTGCCACTCCATAGCGGATAACGGCACCGATCGCACCGCCAGCTACGGCTTCACCAGTAAAGGCATCTGAGAAAATAAGACCGAATGCCGCAGGAATTTCTCCAGCGTTCATAAATAAAATAATAAGTCCGGCAATTAGATAAAAGACAGCCATAATTGGCACGAAAAACGCAGTAACTTTCCCAATGCTTTTAATACCGCCTAATAAAACCAAAGCTGTGAAAATAGTTAACGCTACACCTGTCACCCAAGCTGGAATGCTAAAAGTCGATTCAACCACACCTGCCACTGAATTCGCTTGAACTAAGTTTCCAATTCCAAAAGCTGCAACAGCGCCAAACAAGGCGAAAAGAACACCAAGCCACTTCTGTTTTAGTCCGCGTTCTAAGTAGTACATCGGGCCTCCGGACATTTCGCCATCTTCATCTTGTACTCGGTATTTAACGGCCAGAACAGCTTCTGCATACTTAGTTGCCATCCCGAAAAATGCACTCATCCACATCCAGAACAGAGCGCCGGGACCTCCAAGCAAGATCGCTGTAGCCACACCAACGATATTTCCCGTTCCTACTGTAGCGGCGAGAGCCGTCATTAAAGCCTGAAAGTGCGAAATGTCACCTTCAGATTTATTATCCTGACTTTTGCTAAAAGCCAGTTTGAGACTATAAGGGAGAAGTCTCATTTGCAGGAACCCTAGTCTAAAAGTATAGTAAATTCCTGTTCCCACTAACAATACCAGAAGCGGGGGTCCCCAAATATACCCACTAATGGTGCCTAATAATTCTAAAAAATTTCCCTCCATAATTTCCCCTCCTTTTTTATTATTATAAAAGAATATTCTGAAAAAACTAGCGTTTATGTTAATTAAAATTAATATTTTGAAAAAAATTGTTGTATTTCACAAATAACCATTGCATATATGCATGAAAAGGAGAGAATAAATAGAAAGTTGGAAAGAAAAAGAGGGATTCCTTTTAAAACATAGAGGAACTGAGCAAAAAAGAAGGAATATATGAACATTATACTTGTATAAAGAGCACACCTAGAAGTTTATTCACATGTAAAAACAGGTAATAATTATTATCAGAATCAATTGAGAGTCTTGAAAGGATGAGTTCTGTGGGAAAAGCGAAATTTTTTATTGGAATGGCGGTTGGAGCTGTCGTGGGCGGCGGACTAACCTTGACTGATCGTCAAACGAGAGAAGAAATGAAAGAATGGGGCAAGTATTTAGCTGATCTTGCAAAAGACCCGGATCAATTGAAAAGTACAACTATGGAATTAGTTAACCGGGCGAAAAGCACGGCTGAACAAGTAAATGAAGACGTCAATTTTATCCGTGAAAAGGTCGATAGCTTAAAAGAGCTGACACCGGAAGTGAAAAGTTTAGTTAGCGAAACGAAAGGAACATTCTTGCCTGATCAAGGACAGGATACAAGTGTGACAAACGAATCAGCAACGAGATAAAGGGGGAAGTGGATTGAATTTGGATAAGACAGAGATGAGAGTGTTTTTTAAACATTTGATCAAGAGGATTAAAGCTTCGGATGTAACCGGGGTTGCAGCCCAAATGTCTTACTTTTTTCTTCTATCATTATTCCCGCTATTAATATTTATGGTGACATTGCTAGCCTTCTTGCCAGTGAGTACGGAGGATATGCTTGGATTAGTGCGTGATTATGCGCCTGGAGAATCCATGAGCATGGTCGAAGAAACGTTAAGTGAAGTTATGGACAATCAAAACGGCGGATTGCTTTCTGTGGGGATCTTAGCGACGCTTTGGTCGGCTTCTAATGGAATGAATGCTGTTATTAAAGGATTGAATTACGCTTATAACGTAGAAGAAAGCAGACCTTTTTATAAAGCTCGCGGTTTATCAGTGATCTTAACAGTCGGTTTGATTGTAGTGGTCGGTGCAGCATTAATTTTGCAGGTTTTTGGAAAGCAAGTCGGCATTGTGGCAACTGAATCAATTGGTTTATCTGATGGATTTTTAACCATCTGGAATTGGGTCAGATGGCTGATCTTCCCGCTTTTGTTATTCGGAGTGTTTGTAGGACTCTATTACCTTGCTCCAAACTTAGACGTGAAATGTGTCACAGTGTTTCCAGGCGCTGTTTTCGCAGCAGCAGGATGGATCATTACATCTGTAGGGTTCTCGTTTTACGTCAACAATTTCGGCAATTATTCAGCTACATACGGGAGCATTGGAGGAATCATTATCTTAATGATTTGGATGTATTTGTCTGCCATCATTATTTTAGTCGGCGGAGAAATCAATGCGCTTCGGAATGAACAAAAAGGAATTACTGAATAAAAGGGAAAAGAGCAGCGACTAAATTTTTAGCCGCTGCTCTTTTAACGTTAAGACTTCAATAATCGAAGCCCGTTCAAAATGACGAGGATTGTGCTTCCTTCATGGCCAATCACACCATAAGGCAAGTCAAGAACCTGCAAGAAGTTAGAGATAATTAAAAGCATGATCACACTGATGGAAAAGATGACGTTTTGTTTAACGATGCGTTTCATTTTTTTAGATAACTCGATAGCATCGGCGATCTTTGGAAGATCATTTTTCATAAGTACAATATCGGCTGTTTCAAGCGCCACATCACTTCCTTCACCCATAGCGATCCCCACATTCGCGGTCGCAAGGGCCGGTGCATCGTTAATTCCATCTCCCACCATGGCGACTGTTCCGTACTTTTCAATTAACTCTTTTAAATGAGATACTTTATGTTCAGGTAAACATTCGGCTACATAACTATTTAAATGAGCTTCATCGGCAATGGCTTTAGCTGTTTTGTCACTGTCACCTGTCAGCATTATTGTATGAATGCCTAATTGTTGAAGAGTATCAAGTGCCGCTTTCGTTTCTTCTCTAATGATATCTTTTAGAGCAATGACGGCAGCAATACCTTGATCATCTGCTATAAAGATTGTCGTTTTACCTGATTCTGCAAGCAGCTTTGCTTTTCCAGAATTAAAAGAGAAGGCAGCATCTTTACCGACGAAATCTGCTTTTCCTATCTTCCATTCCTTCCCATCAACTATCCCCTTTACGCCCCAGCCCGCTACATCTTCTAAATGTTCAGGTGAAGTATAAGGGATCTGCTGGGATTCAGCATATTTCACAACGGCTTGTGCCAGCGGATGATTAGATTGGCTTTCAATGGATGCTGCGATCCGGATTAATTCATTTTCAGTAAGGTCAGAACGAGTAATCACATCTGTTACTTCAGGCTTTCCTTTCGTCAATGTACCGGTTTTATCGAAAGCAATCGCTTTTACGTGTCCAAGGTTTTCTAAATGAATGCCGCCTTTAAATAGAATTCCATGACGAGCTCCGTTGGAAATGCCTGATAAAGTAGCGGGCATAATTGAAGCGACAAGAGCACAAGGAGAAGCAACGACTAGGAGTACCATCGCCCGATAAAAGGTCTCAGTCCAGCTCCATCCTAAAGCGAAATGAGGAATAAATAACATAAGCCCGACGACAGCAAGAACAATCTTTACATACAATCCTTCAAACCTCTCTATAAACAATTGAGAAGGGGATTTTTCACTTTGAGCAGACTGAACTAGCTGAATAATCTTTTGGAACAGTGTCTCATCGGAGGGTTTCGTTACCTTCACATATAGAGCGCCTGTAATATTTACTGTTCCCGCAAACACTTCACCATTCAGTTCTTTAGAAACTGGAACAGACTCTCCTGTAATCGCTGCTTCGTCTATGGTTGAACGGCCTTTCATAATTATTCCATCTGCAGGGATTCTTTCACCAGGCTTAACAAGAATCTCATCTCCAACGGAAAGCTCTGAAACATGAATGATTTCTTCAAATCCATTCGATACGCGAAGTGCCTCTTCAGGCTGAATATCCATAAGTGAGGAAATTTCTTTCTGGCTTTTATTCATCGTGTACGTTTCAAGCGCGCCACTGACTGCAAAGATGAAAATTAAAATAGCACCTTCCGTCCAATAACCAATGATCGCGGAGCCCACTGCCGCTAGAATCATCAGCATCTCAACGTTTAACTCTTTTTCTTTAATGGTTTCTTCTATTCCTTCTTTTGCTTTAGCGAATCCGCCAATAACAAAGGCTAATAAATAACTGACGACTGAAGCCGTTTCTAGCCCGTTTTTGTCTAAGAGCCAGCCAGCTAAGATCAGCACACCGCTTAATAAGGCAGCGATCAATTCGATATGAGGCAGGATGCTTTGGCCAATCAATCTCTCCGGTTTGCTTTCAGGCATTGTTTTTACTTCTGCATTCATAAAACATTCCTCCTTAATTGATAGTCATTAATTTTAATTGAGAATAATAATCAGCTTCATAGTTCTCATAAAAATGATGAAGCTGCCACCAATGTTGGTGACAGCAGAATTTAAATGAGAATTTATATCAGTTATTAGATTAAAATAATTACAATGTAAAGATATAATAACATACAGATAGTGAAAAGGGAAGGTTCAATTATAAATTGAAAAAATAGAAAGTTTATGGCTGTTCGTATATTATATTAATAAAATGCGAAGGAGTGTAAAAAATGAAATTTTCAATGAAAGATGGAGGATTTACAACAGACTTACCTTATGGAACATTAGATGTGTCAGGAGACGAGGAATATGGATTTCGACCGTACCAGCTGTTAGTTTCTTCAATTGCTGTATGCAGCGGCGGGGTGCTTAGAAAAATTCTCGCGAAGAAAAGACTAAAGGTAGATGATATTACGATCGATACGGAAGTGGAGCGAGATCCTGAGCGTGCGGACCGTGTCACGAAAGTCTCCATGCACTTTAAGATTCAAGGAGAAGGGCTGACCGAGGAAAAAATACATAAAGCGATGGAGCTGACAAGAAAAAATTGTTCAATGGTTCAATCAGTTATTCCGGCTATTGAAGTCGTTGAAACATTTGAATTAGTGACACCATAGTAAAAAAAAAATGGCGAATGCCCATCTGACCGATTCCCCTTTGAAAAGGATGGCAATATACTAATTTGAAGTTAAAAATTATAATATTTGGGTATCCTTACAAGTAGCTGTAAAAAAGATACGGCTTTTATAAAAGGAGAGGTCAGTTTATGGGTAAGATATTCGCTATTTTAGTGTTTGTGGGTGTTCCTTTGTCAGTTGCAGGCTCACTCATGCATTGGCCTAGCTTGGTTATGTTTGCAGTGTATTGTGTGACAATTATTGCTTTATCCAGTTATATGGGGAGAGCGACTGAAAGCTTAGCCATTGTGACAGGCCCAAGGATCGGCGGATTATTAAATGCGACGTTTGGTAATGCAGTTGAACTTATTATTTCTATATTTGCTTTAAAAGCCGGCTTAGTAGCAGTGGTATTAGCTTCTTTAACAGGTTCGGTTCTTGGAAACCTTTTGCTTGTAGCAGGTCTATCATTTTTTATGGGAGGCATTAAGTTCAAGCGCCAAACCTTCAATGTGTACGATGCCCGCCACAATTCGGCTTTATTGATGTTTGCTGTCATCGTGGCATTTGTTGTTCCCGAGATCTTTTCGATGACGATGAATGAATCGAAGACGCTTTCTCTAAGTATAGGTATTTCCATCGTGCTGATCGGTCTTTACTTGGCAGCGCTATTCTTTAGACTCGTCACTCATCGCGGAGTTTACACTCATCAGGAGGAAGGTCGGGAAGAATTTCATGAAGAGCCGGAGTGGGATAAGAAGAAGTCTATTATTATTCTGCTTCTAGCGACACTAGCAGTAGCCTATGTATCAGAAGGGCTCGTTCATACATTTGAAGCTGTAGGTGAAAAATTCGGATGGTCAGAGTTATTTATCGGGGTCATCATTGTGGCAATTGTCGGGAATGCGGCTGAACATGCATCAGCGATCTTAATGGCCATGAAAAATAAAATGGATGTGGCCGTCGAGATTGCGGTAGGATCAACTTTGCAAATTGCCATGTTTGTTGCACCGCTTTTAGTTTTGCTTTCATTATTTTTTGAGAAACCCATGCCGCTTGTTTTTACCGTTCCAGAACTGATCTCTATGGTAACTGCTGTATTTCTGGCGGTGAGTATTTCCAATGACGGTGAAACGAACTGGTTTGAAGGCTTAACGCTTTTGGCTGCCTATTTTATCATGGGGCTTGGTTTCTACTTACTATAGACGTAAGGTCTGCACAGAAATTCTCTGTGCAGATTTTTTTTTGGAGAGTGGATAAGAAGAGAAGCCGGGAGCAAACTAGAGAAAATGAAGAAGCTGATAGGAGGAGCAATATGAACAACATACGCTTGCTTTTATTCGCCATTTTCTTCTTGCTCTCATCAAGTATCTACAGTTGGAATGCCTATGCTGAAAAAAGCAAACAACACACCACTCCGATGCAGATGCCAAATTCGGTAAGGGAAATAGCGAAAGAGAATACATTTTTGAATACCGATCAAGAACTGCCGTCGCTAGAACCTAGTGAGTTAACGAAAGAATTGATGATGACTTCCAAATCTAAAATTGAAAACCTTAATCTGATTCGCATGCTGAATGAAACATCCGTTAATAAATCACCGTTTGCTGTTGGGATGCGGGCAAGCATTTTCCTTGGGGAATGGCCGCTCGCTTATCACTCCGAAGAAACCATTCCTAATTGGGAATATCAAAAGATCAATACGAATTTTTATGACAATCGAGCCGGAACCGCCCCCTACCAAATTCATTATGTCCAAGAAGCACAAAAAACAATAAAAGGCGGCTTGTCCACAAAGGTTTCTGATCATGAAGAAGTGCAGAATATGATACTGAAAAAAGCGATGGATAAAACAGGGTGGCCATTATCTTTTTCCACCGTCGTAGGCGCGAACACAAAACAAAACCAGGTCTATAATATCGCACCACAAACAGCTGGCTATCTGTATGCTTATGCGCCGGCTGTTCATGAAAAAGGAAGAATGACATATGGGGAAGTCTACCTCGTATTGAATGGCTGGCAGCGGTCGATCGTGATTAAAAATATTACCTCACACAAAATCAGCGCCTGGATTCCGTTGAAGAACCATTTGGCTTTTGGTTTTAAATCGGAGCGGCGTCCATAATCTGATGAAATGGGGGAGCGGGGGAAGCGCTGATAGGAGTGAGAGAGGCGCCGTTAGAAGTTCGCAACTCGCCGTTAGAAATCCAAAAGCCGCCGATAGAAGCGTAAAAGTCATTGGAAATTGGCATCACAGGTTAGCTCATTTAATGCTTTTCCCAATTTTGCTATTTCAAAGGCGGTTTCAAATTGAATTAGCACTGTTTTTTCCCGCATGTTTAAGAGATAATGGGGTAAACATGCTTATGAGATTTTTAGCCGGAAAAAGGAGTGCATTATAATGGGAAAGCCTGTACACGATAAAAATTCGCAAATTACTTATTTAAAGGAACGATTAAATATATTTATGGAAGTTCTTGATTCCATGGATCCTGAAATGACGGAAGTGGAAGATGTGGATCGTCTGTTGGAAATGATTGACGATATTGAAATGAAATGCGACCAGTTCAGCAAAAGAAGCGAAGATAATTAAAAAAATGAAGCTCGGAATTCCGGGCTTCATTTTTTTATGACATTTCCACGCTGATCTACTTTCATATTATAGGATATGCTGGAGAGCTTTTTATAGATTTTTTGGTTATAGCTGTTGTCCATCAGCCTTGGCTGACCGTCGAAGATCTGCGCTGGAACAACGCTTGTCGAGATGCCTTTCTTTTGGTCAATCGTCATTTTCACCATCATCGTTTCTCTTCCGCGCGGATCCCCGGACTTCGTGAAAATAAAGTTGCCCAAGCTGTAGTAAATAGGAGCGCCTTTATAGTATTCAATCCCTTGAAGGCAATGGCTGTGTGATCCGATGACACCATCCACACCCGCATCTATAAACATTTTCGCCATCTGGCGTGCGTATGGTTCAGGATAATCTTGCCGCTCGCGATTCCAATGAATCATGACTATCGTGTAATCGGAATTTTTAACCGCTTTTTTCACATGAGTCATCATTGGCTCGTTATGATAGGCATTGGCGATTCCAGGTTTGCTGCCTGTGGCAAACCATGAAACTTCAGGAAGAACGCGGCTGATTCCGATAATCGCTACTTTCTTTCCTTTTACATCAATATATCGGGCAGAAAACGCGTCTTTTTCATTTTTGCCGGCGCCTGTATGGCCAATTTTATAGTCATCTAAGTGTTTCATCGTATCGTATAGAGCATCTACACCGTAATCAAGTGTGTGGTTATTAGCTAATGATACCACATCAATTCCAGCATTTTTTACACCGCGAAGGGTCTCAGGGCGTGAACGGAAAGTAAATTGTTTATTGGCTGGCTTTCCGCGAGTCGAAACAGATGTTTCTAGATTTAATGCGGCAATGTCTGTTGACTGAAATACTTTTGCAGTCCCTTTAAACGGATAATCCACCCCGTGTTTTTTGATGCTTTCACCGACACTGCGATCAAGTAAAACGTCACCGGCAAAAGAGAGCGTAATAGGCTGGTGACTTACAGCAGCAGGTTCAGCTTTTGGCTCAGGCGGAATTTTTTCGTTAGGCGGGGTTGCTTGAGTCCTTTCATTATTCACTTGAGGTTGAGTCTTTTCAGCGGCTAACGCTTCTTTAGGCGGAGAATCTTCTTTTAAACCAATATAAACAAACAGCAGCGACAGAAATAAGGTGAGAGAAACAGAGATCATTCCCATTAGAATGAACTGCTTTTTCTTTCGATTTTTACGTTTATATGTTCGCGTCAATTTCCATACCCTTTCTCTCTATACAAATTTAAACTTATTTTAACAAGGATTCAGGAAAAAGTATGCAGGAATTATGTCAGTTAAATGATACTTTCGTTCGACAAATATTTTAGGGTCTGAGTGAATACTCCTGTTGGAATCGGTTGCAAATTATACTTTAAAACGCAAAATTGTAGGAGTATAATAAGAAAAGAAATATTTTGAAAAATTTATATACATATAATTGAGATGAGGGAAGGGGAACTCAAATGAACCTTGAAAAATTTCAGGAAAGTATGTACCAGCTAGTGGTTGAAACTTCCACTAATTTACCAAAGGACGTTCGCCGTGCCGTTAAAGCAGCGGCTGAGCGTGAAAATGCCGGAACAAGTGCTGCAATGAGTTTAGATACGATTACAACGAATATTAAAATGGCGGATGATAATATTTCTCCAATCTGCCAAGATACAGGGATGCCGACTTTTAAAATTAAAACTCCTGTTGGCGTGAATCAAATGGTGATTAAAGAAGCGATCTATAATGCCATTGTTAAAGCGACAGAGAACGGGAAATTGCGTCCGAATTCAGTTGATTCTTTAACTGGAGACAACAGCGGAAACAACTTAGGAGCAGGCACGCCAGTCATTAAATTTGAACAATGGGATAAAGATTATATCGATGCCCGCCTGATTTTAAAAGGCGGCGGCTGTGAGAATAAAAACATTCAATACAGTCTGCCATGTGAATTAGAAGGCCTTGGAAAAGCTGGACGTGATTTAGATGGAATCCGTAAATGCATTATGCATTCCGTTTATCAAGCACAAGGACAAGGATGCAGCGCCGGATTTATTGGTGTAGGTATCGGGGGAGACCGCTCTTCTGGATACGATTTAGCGAAAGAGCAGCTATTCCGCCGCGTGGATGACGTGAATCCTCATGAAGATCTGCGCAAATTGGAAGAGTACGTAATGGAGCATGCCAATGAACTTGGAATCGGAACAATGGGCTTTGGCGGTGAAACGACCTTGCTCGGATGTAAGGTTGGTGTCATTAACCGTCTTCCGGCGAGTTTCTTCGTATCAGTTGCCTACAATTGCTGGGCATTCCGCCGCTTAGGTGTTCAAATTGATGCGCAAACGGGTGAAATTAATGAATGGTTCTACCAAGATGGCGATAAGATCGATTTTGATCAAGCGCAGCAGCAAGAGCAAGAAGTGAAATCAGAAAGCCGCACAGTGACGTTAACTGCTCCGATTACGGAAGAACAAATCCGTGAATTAAAAGTGGGCGACGTGGTGCAGATTACCGGAAGAATGTACACAGGACGCGACGCGATTCATAAATATTTAATGGATAATGATGCACCTGTGGACTTAAACGGCCAAGTTATTTATCACTGTGGACCGGTTATGATGAAAGATGAGGATGGCCAGTGGCATGTGAAAGCGGCAGGACCAACTACTTCCATTCGTGAGGAGCCTTATCAAGGGGATATCATGAAGAAGTTTGGCATCCGCGCTGTAATTGGAAAAGGCGGCATGGGACCTAAAACATTAGCGGCACTTCAAGAGCATGGCGGCATTTACTTAAATGCGATCGGCGGCGCGGCACAGTACTATGCGGACTGCATCAAATCCGTGGATGGCGTTGATCTAATGAACTTCGGTATTCCAGAAGCTATGTGGCATTTAGATGTGGAAAACTTTACAGCTGTTGTAACGATGGATTCTCATGGAAACAGCTTGCATGAACATGTGGATAAATCCTCTTTAGAAAAGCTTGCGCAATTTAAAGAGCCTGTATTCAGCTAATTAAATAAGATAGAGCGGGCAGCCAGCAAATTTTTGCTGGCTGTTTTTTTGTGGATTGGAAATGATAAAAATAAAAAGATAAAAATCTGGCTGAAACAGTAAAAATTGTAGATTATTAAGGATAAAGGTAAGCCTGAATATTGAATGGCTGCTGTCTAACGGCGGCTTTCGAAGTTCTATCAGCGGCTTTGGCCGTTCTATCGGCGATACAGCAAATTCAGCTTGTCCTTAAAAGAAACGGATATTTTTTTCACGCTGACAGACACTAAAGAAAAGAGTAAAGGAAGATGACGATGAAATGGATATTGAGCTTCGCCATTCTTGCCGTTATGACGTTCCAATCGGCATTCCCTGCTTTTTCCGCCTCTAATCAGCCCATTAACTGGGGATTCCAAAAAGGAAAAGATGGACAGCAAGCACAGGCAGGCAAACAGCTAGACGACCTTTTAGCTAAATATGGTGCTTTTTATAAAGACAGCGATAAGGAAAAAGTGATTTATTTAACCTTTGATAATGGATATGAAAATGGTTTTACAGAAAACATTTTAAATACCCTTAAAAAAGAAAAAGTGCCTGCTGCATTTTTTGTTACGGGCCATTATTTGCAAAGCGCGCCCGACCTTGTAAAACGCATGAAAAAAGAAGGTCATATTATCGGCAACCATTCGTGGCACCATCCGGACTTAACGCAAGTATCAGACGAAAAATTTAGAAGTGAGCTTCAGCTCGTGAAGGATGAAACGAAGCGGCTTACGAAGCAAAAGAAAATGGATTATTTGCGCCCGCCAAGAGGAGTATTAAGTGAACGAACGCTGCAATTAGCTAAAGAAGAAGGTTACACGCACGTCATGTGGTCACTCGCTTTTGTCGATTGGAACACGGATGATCAAAAAGGCTGGAAATATTCTTACGATCATATCATGAACCAAATTCACCCTGGAGCGATCTTGCTTTTGCATACTGTATCAAAAGACAATGCAGAGGCGCTGCCCAAAGTGATTAAAGATTTGAAAAAGCAGGGGTACCGATTTGAAAGCCTGGATCATTATGTGAAAGCAAATAAAAGTAAGTAGCGGATCAAAGGACTGTGCTAAGCAGTCCTGTTTTTCGTGATTATTTGTTATACTCTTTATAGTTAAGAAAAGGGGGACAGCTATGTGGAATGAAACGGTCAAAGTGAATAGTCCCTATGATTTTGAAAAAGTGCTGGATCGTATGTCGCTCGATCCTTTAAATAATATTGATTTGGCAGAAAAAATGATTACAGTGCCGATTTATCAAACGAAAGAAATAGCAGTTATTTGTTCAATTGGTACAATGGAGCAGCCAGCTTTCTATATAACTGGTCAGGATCCGGCGACAAAATCTGTCGTTTTAAATGAACTGAAGAGGATCTTTCAATGGGAAACTTCTTTAAAAGAGGTAAATGCCCATTTTTCTGATACTGTTTTAAAGGATATTTTTGAAGAGCATAGCGGAACGCCTATTGTTTTGGAATTTGACCCTTATGCCTGTCTTATTAAATCAATTATTCATCAGCAGCTGAATCTCGCATTTTCTTTTAAATTGACCGAACGATACGTCAAGGCATTTGGGGAAGAAATAGACGGTATTTGGTTTTATCCTTCTCCGGAACGGGCAGCTTTAATTACTGTTGAGGAGTTAAGAGACATGCAGTTCAGCCAAAAGAAAGCGGAATATATTATCGGCTTGTCTCATTTGATTACAGACAAAACGATTTCATTAGAAAAATTACAGCAGGCTTCACGAGAAGAAGTCGTTCAAACATTAATTAAAGTTAGAGGAATCGGTCAATGGACCATTGAAAATTTCCTGTTGTTTGGATTAGGGAGACATAATGAATTTCCTGTTCAAGATATTGGTTTGCAGCGGGCCATCCAAAAGCTAATGAAAATGGAGCGCAAGCCAACCCCGGCAGAATTACTTTTAATGAGCAAGGACTGGTCCCCTTATTTGAGTTATGCCTCTCTGTATTTGTGGAGAAGCATTGAGAAAGGGAAGTGACGAATGAAACCAACTAATCAATCTAATCAATTAAAAATAAAATTAAAACAAAGTTTTCCGCTAACCATTAAAAGGCTTGGAATTAACGGAGAAGGCGTCGGTTATTTTAAACGCCAAGTCGTATTTGTACCTGGTGCCTTGCCAGGAGAAGAAGTGGTGGTAGAGACGACAAAGGTTCATCCGAAATTCGCCGAAGCGAGGGTGAAAAAAATACGTAAGCCTTCTCCGCATCGCACTACACCGCCTTGCCCCGTTTATGAGCAGTGCGGCGGCTGCCAGCTTCAGCATTTGGACTATCAGCAGCAGCTGAAAGAAAAACGCGATATCTTGATTCAATCATTCGAGCGCCATACGAAGCTTGCCATTGATTCGTTAAATATTCGTGAAACGATCGGCATGGAAAACCCATGGAATTACCGGAATAAAAGCCAATTCCAAGTCGGAGAGCAAGATGGCAAGGTCATCGCCGGATTATATAGCTTAAATTCGCATCGGTTAATTGATATACCAGAATGCATCGTCCAGCAGCCGGCGATTAACAAAGTGCTGGTAACGGTGAAGCAGATTCTACAAGATCTAAAAATATCTATCTATAATGAGAAAAAGAATAAGGGAAGCATTAAAACGATTGTCACGAGGGTAGGGATTTCGACTGGACAGATTCAAGTCGTTCTTGTAACGGCAACGAATGAACTTCCTAAGAAGGATTTAATTATTGAGGAAATCAAAAAGCGGCTTCCAGAAGTGAAATCAATTATCCACAACATCAATCCGGTGAAAACCTCGTTAATTTTCGGAGACCGGACACTTCCGTTAGCTGGCCCGGAAACGATTGAAGAACAGTTAGAAGAGTACACATATAAACTATCTGCTCGGGCATTCTTCCAGCTTAACCCGGTTCAGACGACGAAGCTTTATAATGAAGTGAAAAAAGCGGCGCAATTAACCGGCAAAGAAAAAGTAGTAGATGCCTACTGTGGTTCTGGAACCATCGGGCTCTGGGTAGGGAAAGATGCTGCAGAGATCCGCGGGATGGATATCATAGCTGAGTCCATCAAAGATGCGAGAAAAAACGCCGAAGCGCATGGAGTTCAGGCGATTTATGAAGTCGGAACAGCAGAAGAATGGCTGCCGAAGTGGCAACACGAAGGCTGGAAACCAGACGTTGTTATCGTTGATCCGCCGCGCACTGGCTGTGATCAAAAACTGATCGACACACTGAAAAAAGTGAAACCAAAACGTTTTGTCTATGTGTCTTGCAATCCATCCACATTGGCAAAAGATATCAACCAATTGTCCACTTTGTACAAAGTCGAATACATTCAGCCCGTGGATATGTTTCCGCAGACAGCGCATGTGGAAAGCTGCGCGTTGTTGGTGTTGAAATAGAGTGGGGTCAGACCCCCACTCTGCTAAAGTATACAGCGGTGAAGGGTGAAAGCGGCTGCCTAAATGGCAATACGAAGATTAGTTCAGTGTGTGGATATGCTCTTCCAGACTTGTGGAAAGCTGCACTGGTAGTGTTGAAAGATTATTAGGGAAGAGTGCCAATGGCATTCTTCCTATTTGAATTGTGCATGATAGAAGGTTTTAATCGGTTGGTCGTGACACTTTTTTAGTAAAGGGTTCAAACTATTATGATTGCCTTTAAACAATTTTTTGGAAAAATAAAAGTTGTAAAAAAAAGAAGCATAAGAGGTTGGAACAAAACCGTCTTAAAATCAAAAAGCAGTAAAATTAACGTTTCTAATCGGAATATTTATTCTTTTATTCCAATCACGCGTATCCTTTTATAATCTGCTGTCCAACTATTATTCTGTTGGTTGAATGAAGTTCCTTTTAAATTAAGTTCTGCATTTGCAATTATATGATTTTTTGTAATCTCAGATAGGTCGTCTAGAAGGCTGCTGCCAAACATCTCTATCCAGTTTCTTAATCCGTTATATCCAGTTAAAGGCGTTGGCCTGTCAAAGTGTTGAGCAAAGGTGACTCTAAAACCTGCTTCTTCCATTAAAGAAGTATATTCTCCGATGCTTGGGTAATACCAAGGAAAGTTCTCTATATCAAACTCATAACCTGCTTCTTTCCTTTGGTTAAGTATTTCACTTGTTATTTTTTGAACGTTT
Source organism: Bacillus ectoiniformans (assembly GCF_016908875.1). Taxonomy (GTDB): domain Bacteria; phylum Bacillota; class Bacilli; order Bacillales; family Domibacillaceae; genus Bacillus_BX; species Bacillus_BX ectoiniformans. Next base: position 17,824 of record NZ_JAFBES010000017.1, read on the forward strand.
CCTTTACCGCCAAATTCCGCAACGAATCTTCCTCCATGTTTTAATCCATTATAAATGTTTTGAAGAGCCAGATTCGGAGGCTTTATCCAGTGGAGAGTAGCGTTAGAGAAAACAGCATCAAATTCACAATTATATTCTAACTTTATTGCATCTTTAGCCTCGAAATATATACTTGGATACTTGCTTTTGGCACTACTTATCATATTTTCTGATTTATCTACACCGATAACGTTTACTCCTAAGTCAAATAATTTCTTTGCCAAATCACCTGTCCCACAACCAAGATCAATAATCTTTTCCCCTTTTTGTGGTGCTAATATATCAATCAAGTCACTGCCAAACATAGAAACAAAGGAATGTTTTCCGTCATATAGATTTGCATTCCAATTGTCCTTTGTTATATCATTGTGTGTCATTCTTATCCCTCCCAAAAACTAATTTTCATAACTCAATATTGTTAGTCCTAATTTTATCTGATAAGTTAAATAATGGGTATTAACAAAAAATGAGATAATCAATAACTAAATGTTATTACGGAGGGTGTATATGGATGTAAGATGTTTAAGAACGTTCCTTACTGCTGCTAAGTATGAAAATTTCCGAAAAGCATCTGATGAGATGTTTTTGACTCAACCAGCTATTACAAAACAAATAAGAAGGTTGGAGGAACATCTCGGTATTAAGTTGTTTAATAGAAAAGGAAAAACAGTTACTCTTACACCAGCAGGCTTGAAATTTCTTCCTCACGCAAAAGAAATAGTTACCAAGTATGATGAGGGGTTGAAAGATTTCGAATCATGGAAGCAAGGTTATAATCAAAAATTGGTTATTGCAACTGCTCCGCAAATTGCTTCTTCGTTTCTTCCTTCATTGTTGAGAACATTTATTGATAAACATCCAGGAATCGAACTGATAATAAACGTGGTAAAATCTTATGAAATTGGTCAGGAAATTAGCTTGTCGAAAGCAGATTTAGGACTCACGAGAATTCTTCCCATCCAATCAAATATAAAAAGTGAAATCTTGCATGAAGAAAACGTCATACTAGTTGCACCTAATGAATGTAAGGGTGATGAAAAAGCGATTTTACAAAAGTACAGGCTAATAACCAATAATCATCCAGACTATTGGAACAATCTATTGATTGATGTAAAGAGATATTATCCAAATATACAGACGATGACGGTTGATCAAGTAGAGGTAACAAAACGTTTCATTGAAGAAGGACTCGGCGTTTCTTATTTGCCTTATACTATGGTCAAAGATGAAATAAGTAAGAATAGGTTGATAGAAATAAAGCCAGATAAAATAATCCCACCGAAATCCTTTACCTATGTTTTAACAAAAGTGGAAACGGATGAAGTGGTACTGTTTCTGCAATTTTTGAAAGAAGCTATAACAAAGTTTTGACCAATAGTAGCAGTCTTTTATCAATTGTATTTCGGGGATTGACCCCACTATAAAAAATGAAACCCAAACGTTTTGTTTATGTGTCTTACACATTAGCAAAAGATATCAACCAGTTGTCCACTTTGTACAAAGTGGAATACATTCAGCCTGTGGATATGTTTCCACAGACAGCGCATGTGGAAAGCTGCGCGCTGCTGGTGTTGAAATAATTAGTAGGGAAGAGTGCCGAGGGCATTCTTCCTTATTTTGATTGTGCATGATAGAAGGTTTCATATGCATGGAAGCAGTTGATGAAATTTATATGAAGATTGCGGCAGCGCAGGTTAATTGTTGCTCGTGAAGCAGTATGGGCAAGGCTAAGCTGAACAATAGATTCCTCTAACGTGAGTAATTCCTCGATCGCTGGAATTAAAAAAGACCTTTCTTCTTTCGAAAAATCTTCTGTTATTAACAATTGGAGTAAAGAGTGTCTCGATTCTTTTACCTCAGCAAATAAGAATTCCATTTGTTGCTCATCCATAATGACCGGTTTCTTACTTAATAGCCAATGTTGTTGGAACATTTCAAGAATGTTCATAAACTTTTCGGTCATCTCTGACTTCTTTAAATCTGCTTGGGAAGAACGCTTAAAATCTTTTATATCTTGAACATATTCTTTAATTACCAACGGGTCAGGCTCATATGTATAGCTTTTGTGGATACTTAGCATTGAATAAGGATAAATCCAGGAAAATATTAGAATAAACACAGCAATGATAGAAAATGAAAAGAAAATTGTCTTTCTATAAAATTTCATAAACATTCATACTCCTATTCTGTTTTTGGTTAATTATACCATTTTTAGAAAGAGCATATGAGAATCTTTTTTCTAGAATACAAATAATATTGAATAATCTGGATAAAACAATGATTGTTATTCATGGTAAAATATAACTAATAAGTTTAGTTTCAGTAATAGCTATACACACGATTAATTGGAGGTGTGACACATGAATACAGCGGATCTTATTTTTCAATTATTAATGCTGTTAGTATTAGGAACGTTCATTAGTTTACCCATCCTGTTCTTTAGGTTTTTGAAGAAGCGATCCAATCGTCTCGCAAGAATTGAAGAAAAAATTGATAAGCTGAGTAAGGATTGAAATGTAATTCGGTATGTTGGCCGAGTAATCTAATCATTTTAGAGGTGAATAGATGAAGGAAAATTCGGGGTCAGACCCCCACTCTGCTAAAGTGTACCGCGTTAAAGAGGTAAAGAAAAAGTGCTAGTGCTGCTCACCACATATCTGAGATAAATCTCCCCAGTCCTCTTGCCAGCCAATATATAATCCGAAAAGGGAGAATAAGCAATTCTGGAATCCAAAATAGCAGCTCAAAAAAGAAGTCAGCAATTGTATAGTCATCGCTGTTCTTTTTTGCCTTTCTGCTTTTTTTCTTTCTTTTCATCCATTCTCTCATTGAGATCCCTCATTTCCATATTAATTACCGTTTGTTTTTTAATATGATTAATTCTACGTTCAAGGTTTCACTTTAGTTTCGTTTTAGAATAATTAGTTCGATAGATTTTTAATTATTTTACTTATTTAAATCATTAGGCTTTTTGATGACACGGAAAATTTTGGACAAATATTAATAGATATAGAGGGTGGAGCAAAATGAACAATATTCGCTTAATGGAAGAAAAAGATATTCCTTTTATACAGCGGGTTGCCAAAGAAAGCTGGGCAGATAGTTATGAAGGAATGATTCCTTCTGATATTCAAGAAGCATTTTTGAAGGAAGCCTATTCAACTAGTTATTTAAAGATTAGAATGAAATCCTCCCTCATGATAATTTCAGAGAAAGAAGGAGTGCTCACAGGTTTTGCTAATTTTTCTGAAATAAATGGCGGCGCTTGTGAATTATTTGCCATCTATTTGCTCCCAGAAGCTCAAGGTCGCGGAATTGGAACAATCCTTTTGAAAGAAGGATTAGTTCGTTTAAGAGAAGTAAAGCAGCTGTTTGTGAATGTAGAAAAAGAAAATCTCAGAGCGAAAAGGTTTTATGATGCAAGAGGATTTAAAGTAATTAAAGAATTTGAGGAGGACTTTAAAGGGCATAAGCTTCAAACTATCCGAATGATGAAGGGATAGAATAGTTTCCTAAAAAAATTGATTATAAAAAACCATTAAAACCATTTTTATATTTTATTTCGATGCAATATATTAAAATATAAGATATATGAATCATTATTCATAGAACAATAGAAGGGGTGATGAGTGAAATGAAGAAGATCACAATGAAAGTAAACGCCAAATCAGAAGGAATGACGGTAAGAGCCTCAACTAAAAAGCATGAAATAGTTATTGATGAAGGGAAGCAAATGGGAGGGCAAGATTTGGGGATGAATCCGCTGCAGGCGGTGTTATCTTCACTTGCTGCCTGTGAAAATGTCACAGCGAGAGTGACAGCGAAGGAAATGGATTTTGACCTGCAGGATTTTTCAGTAGAGGTTCAAGGTACATTTGATCCGCGCGGCTTTATGGGCGTTCCAGATGTGTGCCCGTATTTTGAATCGGTCACAGTCGAAGTAACTGTCACAACGAATGAATCAGAAGATCGTTTGCAGGAACTGAAGGAAAATGTGGAATCACGCTGCCCGGTTTATACGATGATGAAAGCGGCTGGTGTACAAATGAACGACACGTGGAAAAAAGCGGACTAATAATTTAAACGATCGCTGCTCTAACTAGGGCAGCGATTTTTAATGTGACGTAAGTGAAAGTACGTTTTCACTAAAACTACATCAATTTTCCATCTTTTCCATACCTGCTGATTTATAATAAAAGGTAGTATAGGTATGGGGAAGAAGGAGTGTCATCTATTGAAAACGATGAAGGCAAAGCTGTATGGTTCGAGTGTGCTTTCGATCCTGCTTCTGCTTATAATAAGCCTAGCAAGCATTTTTAACATCCAATCGGTTAACCGGTCAATTACAAGCATGAATAATCATGAGGAACTAATGGCGGCGTATAATGATACGGCGTTTCACACGGTTCGAGCCAATGCGGCGATCCGAGGTTATATGATCTACAATAAAGATCAGATGAAAGCCAACTACTTATCAATTAGAGAAGAAGCTCATGCCGCTATAGAGCGCGTAAAGCAGCTAGGTGGGGAAACTGAAGCCTTTCAGGAATTCGAACAGCAATTTAAAGCTTGGGAGGATGCGATTGATCAAGAAATTCTCCCGCTGATAGAATCTGGTGACCGTGCGAAAGCTGTAGCTGTTTCTGCTCCAATTTTGGGAGAAGGCTCGCAAAAGCTCGTAGTGTTCAGTAAAGAAATGGCGAATGACCAAAATAAAATCATTACAGACAAAATGAATGCCATTGAAGCAGAAGGAAAGCGCATTCAGATCTTATTGATTACATTAACGGTGCTCAGCCTGCTCGTCATGATTCCTGTCACATGGTTTGTGGCAAGAAAACTCAATTCGAACATTCAATCATTCGGCAGCTACTTAAATCAAGTGGCGAAAGGTGATTTTACTTCCAAAGTTGCTTATGACCAAAATGATGAATTCGGCCAATTAGGAAAATCGATTAACGCTATGACCGATGAGCTGCAAGATTCCATGAGACATATTGTCCTGTCATCGGAGAGAGTAGCTGCCACGTCCGAAGAAATTGCGGCGAGCAGCAATGAGATTAGTCATGCGAATTTACAAGTAAGTGAATCCATCCAAGAAATCGCGGCAGATTCGAGCAAGCAAGCAACAGAAGTAAATGAAGTAAATACATTTGTAGTTGATATGCTGCAAGAAATTAACCGAGTGACAGACAGTATCGAAGCATTTAATGATTCAACGAAGAATACGACGAGACTGACGGAATCAGGACATAATTATGTCGATCGAGTTATGAACCAGATTCATACGATTTCCACTAAGACAGAACATATTACTCAAGCGATCCACAGCTTGGATGAGAAATCGAACCGAATTGGTGAAATGATTACGTTAATTGCAACGATTGCTGACCAGACCAATCTGTTAGCTTTGAATGCCTCAATTGAAGCGGCGCGGGCCGGAGAGCATGGAAAAGGATTTGCGGTAGTCGCTAGTGAAGTCAGAAGCTTAGCCGAACAATCCCGTTCTGCTTCGCAGCAAATTAGTGAAATTATTTATCAGATTCTTGATGAGACGAAGCGGGCTGTGAAAGAGATGGATGATAATAATCGAAGCGTTCAAGATGGAAGAGAGTTAGTTGACCAAACAGGTGAGGCGTTTAATCATATCTATAAAGCCATCGAATCGATTTCAACAGAAACCGATCAAATAACAGATGCGATTATAAAAATTAAACAGGATGCCGAAATGTTTGTAGAAAGTATGGATTCAATCCATCATATTTCTGACCATTCGGTTGAAAGAGTGCAGCGAGTGGCAGCAGCTTCTGAGGAACAAAGCGCCACCTTGCAGGAGATCACGGCAGCTGTCGCTGAAATGGCTAATACAGCCGTTGAATTGCGTGACTCACTGAATAAGTTTAACTATTAATTACTTTAAAAAAACACTAGGAAACCCTGGAGGAAATCACTATGTCTCAATTACCTAATTGTCCTAAATGCCATTCCGAATACACTTATGAAGATGGAAGTATGTTTGTTTGTCCGGAGTGTGCTCATGAATGGACGCAGGAATCAGAAGTGGAAAATGCTGAAGAAGAAAAAGTAGTAAAGGATTCAAACGGCAACATCCTGCAAGATGGTGATGCGGTTACAGTCATTAAAGATTTAAAAGTAAAAGGCAGTTCATCTACCTTAAAACAAGGCACTAAAGTAAAAAGCATCCGTTTAGTAGAAGGAGATCATAACATCGATTGTAAGATTGACGGATTTGGCGCAATGAAGCTGAAATCTGAGTTCGTCAAAAAGATCTAGCAGCCCAAAAAGCTTGAGCGAAAAGGAGAGATCCTGCAGCTCAAGCTTTTTTACTTTCATATCACTTGCTTTATTTTTCAGCAGTCAGGTTAAACTATCAGCAAGAAACTAAGCTGGAGGGTTACTATGGAAATCACGTGGAATGAATTCTTTATTTTAGTAGGAAGAGTTGTAACGATCTTGCCGCTGATGCTCGGAGTCACATTATTTATGGGGAGACGATCCATTGGAGAACTGCCAGTGTTTGATTTTCTCATTTTGATGTCCCTCGGTGCTGTCGTTGGGGCTGATATAGCGGATCCTAAAATTGAACATATTCATACGGCTGTCGCCATCATTCTCATAGGGCTGCTCCAAAAAGCCGTGGCCATTCTAAAAATCAAAAGTCGAATGGTTGGTCAATTCATCACCTTTGAACCCATTGTTGTCATCATGAACGGGGAAATTATAGAAAAGAATCTAAGGAAAATTCAATACTCTATCGATAATCTTTTATTTATGTTAAGAGAGGATGGGGTATTTGATATCAGTCATGTGCAGGTCGGAATTATTGAAGGAAATGGGAAGTTAACAATATTGAAGACCCAAGAAAAACAAGAAGTAACGAATGAAGATCTGAATATAGTCAAAACAGCGAGCGGTCTATCTTATCCAGTGATTATTGAAGGGAAATTATTTCAAGAAGTACTCGATTTCTTACAGTTGAATGAGGAATTCATTAAAGAAAGATTGAGATATGTGGGTGTGCAGAAGTTAGAAGAAGTGTTCTTTGCAAGTATTGATGAAGAAAAAAATGTAACAGTAACATTGAAAAATCGGCCAATTCATCACATACCCCCTATTAGCCATTAATAAAAATTATATAGGAAAGCAAGGAAAGAAATGATAGAATATTGGTATTATTATGAAATTAAATGGGGGTAAGGGAATGAACGAACAGCATCCGTGGTACGTGTTAAGCTACGCTTTAAGCAAGGAATCAGCTATTCTAGAGGATTGTTTGGATCAATTATATGCTGTGCCAAAAGGGGGAACGGCGATACTTCCAGAGTATGTAGCTAGTACAACAGAAGGATCTGAAAGGGCTTTTCAGAAGCTGCAGGAAATCACCAAAGAAAGAAACATCAATGTGATTACTACACTTAATATCATTCCTCAAGACTTACCGCATGCAGAAGAGAATAAAAATTATAACACCTTAACTATTTTCACTAAAGAAGGAAAAGTACATACACCTCAGGCAAAAATCACGCCTCAGTCCTTTGAACGCATCCAATATGATGAGAAATTTCCAGCAATCAATGTAGCCGATTATCATTATTTAAATAAGGTAGAAATCCAAATAAATGGAGAGAAAAAGACGGTGCTTTTTGTGATTTGCTCTGATATGTACACATTGATGGCAGGGGTACAGGATATACAACAATTAAAAGCGGATATTTGCATCATACCTGGCAATTTCGGCAATGGAGCGGAACAGGCTGTCTACAGAACGATAGAAAAATTTCAGCAAGCGGGAATTTTTGAAACAGTTATTTTCTCCAATCCTTATCAAAAATTAAAGAACCCCGCCCACACGCCGCTTGTACAAAAAGCAACGGATTTTCTGACTCGCGATCAGAATCAGGACATAAAGATGCTGACTGACTGGGATCGAATTCAGCTGGTAAAAGAAAATGTTGCTATTTACGTAGATGATCATATTCCGAGCTTCGTTCATATGGCAAACATCACAACGATGGATCAGGGCCGAATGACGATGGGAATGAGCCGGATAGCCGTAGAGGTAAAGGTAGAGACGTATCCGGAAACTGTGTATCTATAAAAAAACACACAATCAAAAAATTGCTCACAGCTTTAAATGCTGTGAGCAATTTCTAATGAAAGAATTGATTAACTTTATCTTGATCTTTTAAGTGCTCTTGAACGAAACGATTAAGCTCTTCTTCGCTGCTAAAAAGGCGTATGTCTTTTCCATACCAGTCTTGTAGTTTCTCTCTTGTTATTAACATTTGATCTTCAACAAAGTTGAATTGAACCCAGTCAGCATTTTTAACTAGCGCAAATATAAATGTGGCGTTATAGAGAGCGAGCTCACTGTAATTTAATTCAATATCCTCAATTTTATCTGCCTCGATATAATTTAAGATAACTCCATAAGGCTCTTCTTTCGTTTTAAGTTCTAATCCATTTAAATGTTCACCAGCTGGATTTGGCAATCTTCTAGTGATATTTCCGACCGCGCCGCTATCTCCTACATAAGAATCTTTATATTGAAAGAGATCATCGCTTTTATTAACTGCAGTTGAATTGCACCCGGTTAAGATTAAAAATGCAAATGAAAATATATAGATAAATAATGTCCTTCTCCTCACTTTTATCCCTCCCATACATTTTTATTTGATTAGATAGCTTGCCATAGAGAATTTATAGTTAGCTAGCTTAGCTCTGTACGTCTAATAAGTTTAACATAAATATCCAATATCTATATAGTTGTGTTGATTATTAGTAAATAAGAGTGTATTTCGAAAAAAGTAGCAATAAGATTGATACAAGTTGAAAAATATTTTTGATATTAATGCAATTATTAATAATTAGTTTATAATATTGATATCAGGTAATTGACTAAAGTTTTTTCTCGGTCCGCGAAGCTCATGATATGATAGATTAATTATTGTCTTGCATAAGGAGTGGTATGATGACGTTAAGAACAGAAAAAGAGAAAATGATCGCAGGATTAGAGTACATAGCTTCAGATGAAGAATTGGTGAAGAACCGAGAACGAGCGCGACGATTGACTCGTCTGTTCAACCAATCAGATGAGACGGAACTGACGAAACGGACAGAGTTATTAAAAGAGTTATTCGGGTCCACAGGTGAAAACGTATATATAGAACCTAACTTCCGCTGTGATTATGGCTACAACATTCATGTGGGCGAGAATTTTTATGCGAATTTTGACTGTGTCATATTAGATGTATGTGAAGTGAGAATTGGCGACAATTGCTTGCTGGCTCCCGGCGTGCATATTTACACTGCTGCTCATCCTATCGATCCGATTAAAAGAAAATCGGGTGTGGAGTTTGGCAAGCCAGTGACAATCGGCAACAATGTTTGGATTGGGGGAAGAGCGGTGATTAATCCAGGTATAGAAATTGGGGACAATGCCATTATCGCATCAGGTGCGGTTGTTACTAAAGATGTGCCAAAAAACACGGTGGTCGGAGGAAATCCAGCTAAAATTCTAAAAAACGTGGAAGAAAAATAGATATGAGAGAGAGGAAAGACAGGTGAAACGATGAATAAATTACAGGCAATCACTACAGGGCTGGCCTCCATTCAATGGCTATTTTTTATTTTTACGAATACGATTGTCGTGCCTATTTCAATCGGTCTGGCTTTTGATTTAACAGCAGCGGAAACAGCCATGACAGTCAGAAGCTCGCTTATCTTTACTGGGATTGCTTGTGTGATACAAGGGTTATGGGGGCATCGGTATCCTTTAATGGAGGGGCATTCTGGTTTAACATGGGGGCTTTTGCTGAGTTTAAGTGCTTCAGCATCCGCTTTAGGCATGGATCTGCAGACGATTGGCGGCGGAATTGCTACAGGAATACTCGCCTCAGGTGCTTTTATGCTGGTCATTGGCTTGTTTGGACTGGTGCCTATGCTTCAGAAAATATTTTCTTCTATGGTCATGAGCGTCTATTTGTTTTTGCTTACACTGCAGCTGATCTTGATTTTTTTCGCAGGGATGCTGAAGCTGACACCGACTGGTCAATTAGATGTGCCTGTCAGCCTATTTTCAATTGGAATTGTGGTATTCGTTAGTGTATTAAAAATTAAAGGAAAAGAAAGCATCAGTAATTTCTCCATTTTAATTGGAATTGTAGTTGGCTGGATCTTGTATCGCTTACTATTTAACGGGGGAGAAGGAGTGATTGTAGAAAGCAGCGCCTTTCATTTATTTCCGCTCGGTACCCCTAATTTAGAATGGGGAATTGTAGCCGTCACTTTTGTGGCAGGCGTCATTAATATGAGCAACACAATTGCTTCTATACAAGCAGCGGGGATCCTATATAAAGATACCCCTTCTAGCAAGGTGTTTAATCGTTCAATCTCATGGACGGGATTTTACACTATTGCAGCGGGTGGGCTTGGGTTAGTGCCTTATGCTCCTTACACTTCTTCCATCGGGTTTTTGGAAAGCACACGGATTTTTGAGAGAAAGCCGTTTATTATTGGCGGACTTCTTTTCAGTTTACTCGGAATCATTCCAGCCGCTGGTGCGTTTTTTGCAACGATACCTGTAACCGTTGGAAATGCTGTATTATTCGTAGCCTACCTCCAGCTGTTCGGTACCACATTAAAGTCACTGAATGGAACTGAATTTAATTCAAATTCAATCTTTCGGCTGGCTGTCCCTGTTTTGGCAGGGGTCAGTCTCATGGCGATCGACCCAATTGTTTTCAGTAACCTGCCTGTGTACATTCAGCCGATTGTCTCAAATGGATTTATTATGGGTGTATTGATATCGATTGTGTTAGAAATGCTGGTCGATTGGGAGAAAGTGTAAGAGAAAGAAGCTGTGCTGAATTTTGCTGGCGCAGCTTCTTTTGTTTGTTTTCAACATGTGAATAGTGGATAAGTGTAGCTGTTATATTTAAAAACTTGTGGGTAATTATTGTGGAAAAATAAGAGAAGATGTCGATTGATTGTTTTATTCAAAAGATTTCCACAATTCAAACAAATCTATCCACAAAATGTGGATAGATTTGTTTGATCCGGCTTAAAAGCCTAAAGCGGTTTTTGCTATTTTTTTGTAGAATATTCACATTATTCACAACCTGTGGGTAAATTTGTGAACAGAGTCATCTTGCCTCGCTTCAAAGCTGCCAACCCCATTAAATATTATTCTATTTTCACTTATATATATCTTCTAAAGCACCTTTTAACTCTGAAAAGCTGAATATGAAATGATGATCCAATAATTTAACAGGCAGCACTTTTTGTCCATCAAGAATTAATGTGCTCATTTCACCAAGTGCCGTCTTCATTGCAAAGCCAGGAACAAATAGCCAATGAGGCCGTTTTAATACTTTTGCCAGTGTCTTTCCTAAGTTATTCATTGTTTTTGGATGAGGGGCTGTCAGATTAACAGGTCCTTCGATAGAGGTTTCTTTAATGGTAAAAACTATAGCACGAGCAATGTCTTTGACATGAATCCAGGACATCCATTGCTTTCCTGATCCAATTTTTCCGCCAGCAAACATTTTGTAAGGCATGGCCATTTTAGGAAGGGCGCCGTCTTCCTTTCCTAAGATAATTCCAAAGCGGGTAAGGACGGTTCGAATGCCTAATGTTTCTGCCCCTCGAGCTTCTTTCTCCCATATCTTGACGGTCTCAGCTAAAAATCCGCTGCCCTCCGCAGTAGACTCTTCCGTAAATGTATCTGTCTTTGAAATAGGATAAATACCAATGGCGCTTGCATTTATGAAGACATCAGGCTTTTCATTGAGCTGTCCCATGATACGAATAATTTCTCTAGTAGACGAAATGCGGCTCTCTACAATTTTTTGTTTTGTTTCGTCAGTCCAGCGGCCGCTATTTAGCGATTGTCCGGCTAGGTTGATAAACACGTTCACTCCTTCAAGCATGGTTTCGGGATGTTTGTCATTTAGCCATTCAACATATTTAATGTGTTCAGTATTCTTTTTATTTTTTGCGCTGCGGGTTAAAATATAAACCGTATAGCCTTCCTTTAACAGTTCCTCCGTGACATATCTGCCTACAAAGCCGGTTCCTCCTGCAATTGCTGCCTTCATCATTAATCCCTCCATCTATTTCATTGATATGAATAGCAAATACGTCTATGCTCAAAAACGCTCGCGATATATTTTTGTATAAGTGAAGCTGCGCGATACTTAGCTTTCTTTTAGTTTACCGTTCATTAAAGCAAACAAAACATTTTGGATGTGTTACATTCGTAATGAGGTGAGAAAAGTGGCAATGCTTATAACGAAAGTATCAATACAGGAAAAACGAAAAGACCGATATAATATTTTTATAAATGAAAAGTATGAATTTAGTGTGGACGAGTCTGTACTGATACGCTTTGACTTAAAAAAGGGAAAAGAACTTAGCAGGGATGAACTTGTGGCAATTGAACGCCAGGATCATGTGCGTAAAGGGTTAAATATGGCGATTCACTACTTATCTTTACGAATGCGGTCAGAAAAAGAAGTAGCGGATTATTTATCTAAAAAGGAAGTAGAGCCTGAAGGTATTAGGGAAATTATTGCGACACTTTACCGCTTAAGTTATTTAAATGAAGCGCAATTTGCAGATGCCTTTGTCAAAACCCAAATCAATACGACGGATAAAGGACCAAAAACGATTGAACGCGAACTGAAGGAGAAGGGGCTGACAGACGATTTAATCGAAGAAAGTTTACAGTCGTTTGACTTTGATAAACAGCTGGAGAAAGCTGTGCATATAGCTGAAAAGTACAGAAAGAAGAATAAAAAGGAATCACTGATGATTCAAAAACAAAAAATCCAGCAAGCTCTCGTAAGAAAAGGGTATAGCTGGAATGTGATTAATGAAGCGTTAGAGCAACTAGAACCCGCAGATGATGGTGAAGAGCAAGACGCGGCATTAATGCATCAAGCTGAAAAAGTTCACCGCCGATACAGTAAATTTACCGGCGGTGAGTATAAACAAAAGATGAAGCAGTCGCTTTATCGCAAAGGGTTTGCCATTAGTGATATCGATCAAGCGATTGAAAGGCTTCAAGAGGATAGTGATTAGTTACGTTCAATAATAATTTCATCACTTGTTTTTGCTTCTTCTACAATTTGTTCAGCAATTGTTTTGGGTGAAGGCAGGTGAGACGGGTTTTTCACATAATTGGAATCATCCCAAAACGGCGTGTTCATTCCACCCATGTAAGCGGCAATGAATCGGAATTCGCTGTTTTCATATTCTTTTTGAAGGGCTTCTGTAAATCCGCGCAGGGCAAACTTACTGGCACAATAGATCGCCTCATTTGCTTTACCTCGGAGGCCGGCGGTGGAAATAATATTTATAAACGTGCCGCTGTTCATAACGGGAAGCAGCGATTTTGTCAGCAAGATCGGGCCATATACATTTGTTTGAAATGTGGTTTCAAGATCAGCTGCAGATGCTTCTTGAAACGCCCCAAATATCCCAATGCCGGCATTATTTACGACAAGATCGAGTATAATATTTTCTGCTTTTATATAAGAAGCCAATGCTTCAATGTCAGATGTCTTTTTCAGATCGCAGACGAATAATTTCGCCTTGCCGCCGTTATCCTGAATGACTGATTGTACTTCAGCCAGTTTATTTTCTGAGCGGCCAACAAGATAAATCATATAACCTTTTTCAGCATATAGGCATGCGAGTTCTTTGCCAAGACCTGTACCTGCGCCAGTAATGAGACAAGCTTTCATATTAACGATTCCTCACTTTCTTAAAAGTTGTTCTTTCACTATACTTAAGAGAGAAAGTAGGTGCAACTATGGAAACAGAAAAACGATATAGCGAAATGTCAGAGTACGAATTGCAGCAAGAAATCGCCCGTTTAAGAGAAAAGGCAAGAAAAGCAGAGCAGCTGGGTATTGTTAATGAGTTTGCGGTTTTAGAGAGAAAGTCATTGATGGCTCAAGCTTATTTAATGAACCCTGACGAATTTGTTCCAGGAAAAATTTATGCGATTCATGGAGATCCGGGAACTTATTTTAAGATCGATTATATGAATGGTGTGTTTGCGTGGGGATATCGATTAAACGGTGATGGAAAAGAAGAGGGGCTGCCGATTTCCATGCTGAAAAAGGAAGAACAAGGGTAATACAAGTACATAAGAAAGGAGTCAGGTTATATGGAAGATATTATTGAGCGGCTGACGGCTCTCTTATTACAAAAGAACGATCAGCTGACTTATGCAAGAGCCCGTACATGGATAGAACTGCTTTGGGAGGATTTTGAAGCGACATATGCTAAGGCGGGTTATAAGTATCAAGGAAGAGAAATGACAGAAAAAGTGGTCGCGCAGATGATTGCCAATTACGGTGACAGACTGCATGATTTCGCTGCCATTAACCCTAAATACAAGCATCTTCTCGATGATGACGAAGATGTGACGCATTAAAAAAAGCAGCCCTCTCGATCATTATTCGGGAGGGCGCTTTCCATTCTTGAGTTCACGAATACTTAATCCAAAGTCCATTTGCAAGTGAGGATAATCTTTAAAGCCCATCCAATCACCGCCCCATGTAAAGCCAAGGTCTTTAGCTAGGTCGACGACTTCCATCCAGTCAGATTGACCATTCTTATTGCCGTCATGCTCCATGTCCCATATCACTTGTCCGTTGTCTAGCTGGATCGCAAAGTCGATCGCAAGTCCATAATTGTGATAAGATTCTCCGCCTTCTACATGAGTGACAATGTTTCCTTCTGCTGAACGGCCTTGTTCATACAGTTCATTTTGTTCGGAGAAGGAGCGGAAACCATCCGTGATGACGATCGGAATCCCTTTCTCAGCTGCCTTGGACACAAGTGCGTCTTTCTTTTCAATCACTTCCGGGTGCAGCTGAGTCGGCAATGGCACATCTTTCTTTTGGTGAAACTGATCGATATAAATATAAAAGACGCCAATCACACTGGCTATCAAGAGCCAAGCGAAAAGGTTATTTATCTTCACAAACATGTTCCTCTCTTTAACATGAAAGGACAGGCGAACCAAAATGATTCACCTGTCCGATCCTTTAGTGCTTTAAAGCTGTGGGGGTCTGACCCCCAATTGCAGTTTCTTCCTCAATTTCTGTTCGCTGAAGATCCAGCCGGTATAGGATCCGATCACATTATGGTCAAGATCTAACTGGACGACGGCAACGAAAGGGTAGTGCCCGTTGTTGCGGTAGCGCAGGTCAATGAATTTCACTTCGTAGCAATCATCGTATTCAGCGACTTCCCAGCGATAGACGGGAGAAAAGTGCAGGAAGGCAGCCAGATTGTCATTTTGTTTAGCAGCTTCGAACAATTTGCTTTCAGGGACAGGAACACGCTTATATTTATCAAGAATCGTCACGGATCTCCTGTAGCCTCGTGCTACATAAAAATGCGTATCTGACTTAACTGCAATGCGCCATTGGTTAAAACGGATGGTCGGCGCAATAATGATTTCTTCTGCATCAGGAATTAATCTTTTCACTGCGCTTTTGACCGCGCCTTGCATCTGAAAGCGCAAGATATAATAGCCGATGAGAATGAGGTAAATCACTATGAAAGTGTAACCCGGGTTAAATCCAATACCCCAAAGTATGAGTCCGGCTACATGAATGAAAAAGATAAATGGATCAAATGTATTGATCACGCCAAGTGCGACCCATTTTGATGAGAAAGGCCGCAGTGCCTGAGTGCCGTATGCATTAAATATATCGACGAACACATGAAGAAACACAGCAAGCTGTGTCCAAAGCCATAAATGAAGAAGGTTGCTTTCAGGAAACAGTAAGTAAACGCCGCCGGCAATAAGCAGGGGCCAAAGCAGCACAGCCGGAATGGAGTGCGTGGCTCCCCGGTGATTCCTAATGTAGACAGCGTTGTTTCTAAGTTTTAAAATCGTATCTATATCGGGAGCTTGAGACCCTGCAACAACACCGGCAAGTACCGCATATTGTGTCACTGGGTCATTCGCAACGACAGGGTCGAGCGTGGCAAGTCCGCCGAGCGCAAACCCCATCACAATGTGAGTTCCAGTATCCAAACATAGCCCCCCTTTTTCATTAGTATGCCCGCTTCATGTTATGATGAAAAGATAACAGGTGTTTATATATTCCCGTTTTTATTGTTATTTTAACATTTTCCTGGAGGTAAGTTGTGAATTTTCCATCACTTCATTTAATAAAAAATATTGATTCTAAAGAGTTTCAAAATGATTTAATTGGCTGGTATTTATCAGAAAAACGAGAACTCCCATGGAGAAAAGATCAGGATCCATACAAAGTATGGGTGTCTGAAATTATGCTCCAGCAAACGAGAGTAGATACCGTCATTCCTTATTTTAATCGCTTCATTGATTCTTTTCCAACGATAGAGGCGTTGGCAGATGCAGAAGAAGAGAAGGTATTGAAAGCATGGGAGGGACTCGGCTATTATTCGCGGGTGCGTAACTTGCAGCAGGCGGTTCGAGAAGTGAAAGAGCAGTATGGGGGCATCGTACCTCAAACGAAGGAAGAGATTTCTCAGCTGAAAGGGGTAGGCCCTTACACGAGCGGAGCCATATTAAGCATTGCTTATGGTGTGCCAGAGCCTGCAGTTGATGGCAACGTCATGCGGGTCATGTCAAGAATCCTATCCATTTGGGATGATATTGCGAAAGCATCTTCGCGAAAAATCTTTGAAGAAGCGGTCCGCCAACTAATTTCAAAGGAAGATCCTTCGTCCTTTAATCAGGCATTAATGGAGCTTGGCGCTTTAATTTGCACACCGACATCGCCTTCCTGTCTATTGTGTCCTGTGCGCGAACACTGCCAGGCTTTTCATGAAGGTGTCCAAGCGGAGCTGCCTGTAAAAACAAAAAAGAAAAACATGAAGCATCTCCATTTAGGAGCTACTGTTATTGAAACGCCTGAAGGAGAATTTTTAATTCAAAAAAGGCCTGACACTGGGTTGTTAGCCAAACTATGGGAATTTCCCAATGTAGAACTGAGCAGCTCCGGCAATCCAAAGCAGGACGTAGAACTGTTCTTAAAGAAAGAATACGGCATTGACGCGGTTCTCCAATCAGACTCTCTGGCAAAAATCCAGCACGTATTTTCTCATCTAACGTGGGATATTGATGTGTATTATGGAAATGCAAACATAGAACGATTAAGTAAAGAAAAAAGCCAGCTCGTATCAGCTGAACAATTAGAAACCTACGCATTTTCTGTTTCCCATCAGAAAATTTGGAAGAAAGTCAAAGAGGAGAAGCGAACTTAAAGGGAGAACGATTCTGCTGTTTCTGTCGCTCTGTCGGACGAGTTTTTGCTTTTGAATCAGGTTGCACATGTGCTGAAATCTAAAAAAACTCCAGTCCTTTGCTTGTTTGCTGATTGTGAAGTGAGATTTTATTCGCGATTCTGCCAATATATTTTCTAAAAAGCCCGATTCAACCAAAAAACTTTATCCAAAAAGAGGAAGACTCAACGCAGCCGGTTGAGTCTTCTCTTCTGTTAGTCAAAAGGGATTTCTGTTCCTTGTGTATAATTCGCTTCCTGGCGTTTTAATCCGCCGCGCTGCTCAATTTCTTTGATGATTTCTGTGTGGATCGACTGTCCTTCTGCGTTTAAATAAGGAACCATCTGCTGCAGGGCATGATGGAAATAAGCTAATTCAGTTTCTCGCCATTCTTTTATAGAAACCATGGATAATTCGGTCATATCACGGCCGACATACATAAAAAATGACCTCCTTTTTTCACTATTGTTCTCCTGCAGCTTGTCGGCTATTCAACAAGAAAGTAAAATCGAAAATAGATAAGAAAGGGGAAATGATCATGAGTAAAGTGGCACTTGTTACTGGAAGCAGCCGCGGTGTAGGGAAAGCAATCGCTTTGAAGCTTGCTGAACAGGGATATGACATTGTCGTGAATTACGCCCGCAGCAAAACCGCAGCGCTAGAGACAGCAGAAGAAATTCAAGCACTTGGACGAAAAGCACTTGTGGTGAAAGCTAACGTAGGGGATATTGAAAAAATTAAATCCATGTTTGAAGAAATTGACCAAACATTTGGCCGTTTGGATGTATTTATTAATAATGCAGCTTCCGGAGTTCAGCGACCGATCATGGAGCTGGAAGAGAAACACTGGGACTGGACAATGGACATCAATAGTAAAGCCTTGCTGTTTTGTGCTCAGGAAGCGGCCCGTCTGATGGAGAAAACCGGTGGAGGCAGCATCGTCAGTATCAGTTCACTGGGAGCCATCCGCTACTTGAAGAACTATACAGCTGTTGGCGTATCCAAAGCCGCACTAGAAGCGCTGACCAGATATTTATCGGTGGAGCTTGCTGAAAAGAATATTGTCGTCAATGCCGTATCAGGCGGCGCAATTGATACAGAAGCCTTAAAACATTTTCCTAATCGTGATGAAATACTTGAGGATGCGAAAGAGAACACGCCAGCTGGACGAATTGTAGAGATTGAGGATATGGTTCACACGGTTATGTTTTTGATTTCTGAAGGTGCTTATATGATTCGAGGACAAACCATTATTGTGGACGGAGGACGTTCTCTGTTAGTTTAAAAAATTTTTTTGAAATTGGTGGATATTTTTTTCGCCTCCTGGACAAATTAGTATTCGTGGAGGTGATAAAGATGAAAAACCAACCTAATCAAAAACAAAAAACTGATGCGAACCATGTAAAACAGCAAAACGCTGCTTCTGCAATGGGTCAGCAAAACCAAGCTTACGGTACTGAGTTCGGTAATGAAACTGATGCTCAGCACGTAAAGCAGCAAAACGCTCAGTCTGAAGCTCGTAAAGCTCAAGCTTCAAACAACAACAATCAACAACAACAATAACTGAATCGATTCACGAACAGTGGCTGGATTTAGTCATGGCAAAGAGGGTTCAACAGCGAATGCGCTGCTGGACCCTTTTTGTTTTCTTATTAGTATAGGCAAGTCAATTCTAGCTTGGATCATCCCCTTTTTCATTTCCTGATCCGCTCCTTCATTAAGCAAATTTCCTATTCTCCTGTCACTTTAGTTTTAATTTCCTTTCATAATCGTTATAATAATGAACTAAAGAACGTTTCATTTATGTGGAATACGGAAAAAGTAAAGGCAACAGCCAGGAAGGAAAGTAGGGGAGAAGTATGTCGATTCCCACAGAAGGTGAATCAATTCAAATCCATAGCTATAAACATGACGGCCATATTCATCGTGTTTGGGAAGAGACCGTAGTCTTAAAAGCGACAAACAACCTTGTAATTGGCGGCAATGACCGCACGATCGTCACCGAATCAGATGGAAGGACGTGGATTACAAGGGAGCCGGCTATTTGTTATTTCCACGCTAAACAGTGGTTTAATATAATTGGCATGCTGCGTACAGACGGGATTTATTATTATTGCAATATTAGTTCTCCTTTCGTACATGATCAAGGGGCGGTTAAGTACATTGACTATGATCTCGATATTAAAGTATTTCCAGACATGACCTATATTTTGCTCGATGAAGATGAATATGAACAGCATCGCAAGCAAATGAATTATCCTGAAGTCATTGATAAAATTCTTAAAAGGAACGTGGATCATCTCATTTATTTAATCCAGCAGCGTAAAGGTCCTTTTGCACCTGATTTTATTGATAAATGGTACGGGAAATATTTAACGCATCGAGGATAGATGTGAAGCCAGGAGGAAGGCGCCTGTTGAACTTTCAACAGGTTTTTTCATTTGGTGAAACGATTAATAGGTCTTATCAAACATAAAGAAAGGAGGCAAACCAATGGAAGTCATTAAACGATATATGCGATTCGTTAAACCGTATAAATGGCAAATTCTTGGCACTTTGCTGATCGGTATTATTAAATTTGGCATTCCACTTTTAATTCCCGTTTTAATTAAGTATGTAATCGATGATGTGGTAGGAAGCAATATTCTGTCAGCCGCTGAAAAAACGGATAAGCTGCTATTTGTCATTGGAATTATGCTCGTCTTATTTGCAGTGATCCGGCCGCCGGTAGAATATTACCGGCAATATTTTGCTCAATGGACGGCCAGCAAAATTTTGTATGACATTCGCGATCAGCTATTTTCGCATATACAGCGTTTGAGCTTTAAATATTATGCCAATACGAGAGCGGGGGAGATTATTTCTCGCGTGATTAATGACGTTGAGCAGACCAAGAACTTTGTTATAACAGGTTTAATGAATGTGTGGCTAGATACAGCGACGATTATCATTGCGGTGATTATCATGCTCTCCATGGATGTAAAATTAACCATTGTGTCCTTAATTGTATTTCCTTTCTATGCGCTGTCTGTCCGGTACTTCTTCGGGAATTTACGGACATTAACGAGAGTCCGTTCTCAAGCGCTTGCGGAGGTGCAAAGCTATCTTCATGAACGTGTGCAAGGGATGTCAGTGATCAAAAGCTTTGCCATTGAAGACTTTGAACAAACGCAATTTAAAAAGCAGAATTCAAATTTTTTGAAAAAAGCTCTTGAGCATACCAGCTGGAATGCAAAAGCGTTTGCTGTGGTGAATACGATTACAGATATTGCCCCGCTGCTAGTTATTGGTTATGCGGGTTATCAGGTGATCCAAGGCGACTTAACGGTGGGAACGATGGCTGCATTTATTGCCTATATTGACAGGTTGTATGGTCCTCTTAGAAGACTTGTCAATTCATCTACTACGATGACGCAGGCCATTGCTTCGATGGACCGGGTCTTTGAACTTCTTGATGAGAAATATGATGTCACGGATAAAGAAAATGCCGTTCAGTGTGAGAATGTAAGAGGTCATATTCTTTTTGATCATGTCGGGTTTGCTTATGATCAAGAGGAAGAAAAAGTGCTGAAGGATATTCATTTAGAGGTGCAAGAAGGTGAAACGATTGCGCTAGTCGGAATGAGCGGCGGAGGAAAGTCTTCCCTAGTCAGTTTAATCCCCCGTTTCTATGATGTCACGTCAGGAAGGATCCTGCTAGACGGCACGGATATTAGAGATCTGAATATCCACAGCTTGCGTGATAAAATTGGTATGGTTTTGCAGGATAATATTCTGTTCAGTGAGTCGGTTAAGACAAATATTTTAATCGGGAACCCCAATGCTTCAGATGAAGAAGTGATAGCGGCGGCAAAGGCTGCCAATGCCCATGAGTTTATCATGAATCTGCCTGATGGATACGATACAAAAGTGGGAGAAAGAGGAGTCAAGCTATCTGGAGGACAGAAGCAGCGGGTAGCCATAGCAAGAGTATTTTTAAAAAATCCGCCACTCTTGGTGCTTGATGAGGCGACTTCTGCTCTGGATTTAGAAAGTGAACATCTTATACAAGAGGCCTTGGAACAGCTGGCAAAGGATCGGACTACATTTATCGTTGCCCACCGGCTGTCCACGATCACCCATGCTGACCGAATTGTGCTGATTGAACATGGACGTATTACAGAAAGTGGAACGCACCAGCAATTAATGGAAAAACAAGGCGGTTATTATAGGCTATTTCAAGTTCAGCAACTGGATAGCTAACCTTAAAGCAGTTCGACCAACATCATTGGTAGAACTGCTTTTTTTCGTTTATAACTTTTAATTTTCATATTCTCATATAGCAATTTTTAAAAAATAAATAGACACTCATAAAATTAATTGTTACAATATTTTTAAATTTATAAAAACAAAAAATATTAAAAATTGACAGCAAAGAAAGGAGACAGAATGTGGAGACTCCTGTGCTCGATGTAAAAAAATTGAAAACTTCTTTTTTTACCGACGATGGTTTATTAACTGTTGTTAATGATGTGGATTTTCACGTCAATGCTGGAGAAGTGCTTGGAATCGTAGGGGAATCGGGATGCGGAAAGAGTGTAACCTCCTTATCTATTATGGGGCTTGTACCTGCATTAACGAGTAAAGTGGAAGGTGAAATCCTGTTTAAAGGAGAGAATCTAGCTGCAGCCAATGAAAAGAGAATGCGGCAGGTTAGAGGTAACGAAATCGGAATGATCTTTCAGGAACCGATGACTAGTTTAAATCCTTTATTCACGATCGGAAGCCAGCTGATTGAGGCCATTCGCATACATAATAAAAAAGTTTCTAAAAAACAAGCGAAGGTACAAGCGATTGATATGTTAAAGAAAGTGGGTTTACCGAGAGCAGATGAGTTAATTGATGAATATCCGCATCAGCTTTCAGGCGGAATGAGGCAGCGAGTGATGATTGCTATGGCTATGATCTGTCATCCGGAAATTCTTATTGCCGATGAACCGACAACCGCTTTAGACGTAACCATTCAAGCTCAGATTTTAGAATTGATGAAGTCGCTTAATAAAGAAACTGACACTGCCATTATTATGATTACTCACGATTTAGGTGTAGTTGCCGAAGTATGCCAGAGGATCATCGTCATGTACGCAGGGAAAGTAGTGGAAGAAGGAAATGTAAGCGATATCTTTAAGAACCCTAAGCATCCTTACACGATAGGGTTGATTCAGTCTGTGCCGGACATGAGAGAAAAGAAGGATAGGTTATTTTCTATACGGGGCAATGTACCTAAGCCGGGCAGCTTGCCAATTGGATGCCAATTTGCACCGCGCTGCGACCATGCACATGAAAAATGCCTAAAGGAAGCACCGGATTTGAAAGCGCTATCAAGTGGTCAGAAAGTGAGATGCTGGCTGTATACAGAGGAAAAGGAGCAAATCATATGACAGAGCCATTGCTAAAGGTAACCAACCTGAAAAAATCATTTCCTATTCATGGGGGATTGCTTGGCAGGCAAGTGGGAGAAGTAAAAGCTGTTAATGATATTTCTTTCTTCATCAACAAAGGAGAAACGCTTGGCCTCGTTGGAGAGAGCGGCTGCGGGAAGTCGACGACAGGCCGGATGCTTCTCAGATTGCTGGAACCGACAGAGGGGCAGATTTTTTTCGAAGGGCAAGATTTAACGAAGCTGTCGAATTCAGACATGAGAAAGATGAGAAAAGAAATTCAAATGGTCTTTCAAGATCCATTTGCTTCTTTAAATCCTCGGCATACAGTAGAAAAAATTCTGGAAGAGCCATTAATTGTCCATGGAGTAAAAGATAAAGCTGCACGTAAAAAACGAGTGAAAGAATTGCTGGAAACGGTTGGATTAAATAGCTATCATGGCAAGCGTTATCCGCATCAATTCAGCGGCGGTCAGCGGCAAAGAATTGGGATTGCGAGGGCCCTGGCCGTTCATCCGAAGCTGATTGTAGCAGATGAACCAGTTTCAGCACTGGATGTGTCGATTCAGGCGCAGGTGCTTAACCTTATGCAGGACCTGCAAAAAGAATTTGGCTTGACTTACTTATTTATCGCACATGATCTAGGCGTGGTACGCCATATCAGTGATCGCGTAGGAGTCATGTATTTAGGACATATTGTCGAGCTTGCGGATAGTGAAACACTTTACGAATCTCCTAAGCATCCTTATACGGAAGCGCTGCTTTCCGCGGTTCCCATTCCTGATGTCGATTATCAGAAAGAAAGAATTATTTTGCAAGGGGACGTGCCGAGTCCGGCTAACCCGCCGGCTGGGTGTCCTTTTCATGCGCGCTGTCCAAAGGTCATGGAACAATGTGCTTCCATCAGGCCGGAGTTTAAGGAAGTTGAACCAGGTCATTACGCTGCTTGTCATCTCTATGAGTGACAAACCGTAATAATATATATTTTTTAAAGAGGGGGAAATGGAATGAAGAAAAGGTTTATTAGTTTGGTCACACTCATGTTGATGCTTTCTTTAGCCCTTGTCGGCTGCGGATCAGGGTCATCTGATGAAGGAAGCGGAGGAGACGGCGGCAAGTCCGGCGGTTCTACTCTAATCTACGCTAAAGGCGGAGATGCAGTTAAGCTGGATCCGGCTCAAGTAACAGATGGGGAATCCATGATTATTGCCGAGCAAGTTCTTGAGACGTTAGTGAGCTACGACAAAGAAACAACAGATATCGTACCTGGTCTAGCTAAAAAATGGGAAGTATCTGAAGATGGATTAACGTACACGTTTGAACTTGAAGAAGGCGTTAAGTTCCATGACGGAACAGACTTTAATGCTGAAGCGGTTGTGAAAAACGTGGACAGATGGCTGACAAGCAATGACGAAGCTACATTTGCTTACTTCGCTTCTCAGTTTGGCGGTTTTAAAGGTCAAGAAACAGCAGTTATTAAAGAAGTAAAAGCGGATGGAGAAAACAAAGTTGTATTTACACTTAATCGTCCACAAGCACCTTTCTTGAAAAACTTAGCGATGTCACCTTTCTCTATCTCAAGCCCAACGGCTATTGAGGAGCACGGAGATAAGTATGGTGAAAATCCAGTAGGAACAGGTCCATTCAAGTTCGAAAGCTGGAAGCGTAATGATACGATCACTCTTGTGAAAAATGAAGAGTATCACAAAGAAGGAAATCCTAAAGTTGATAAATTAATCTTTAAAGTAATCGAAGACAACTCAGCTCGTTTAAACGCATTAATTAAAGGCGAAGTAGACTTAATTGACGGATTAAATCCTAGTGATGCTGAAAAAGTGAAAAACGATGAAAACTTGCAATTATTTGAAAGACCATCTATGAACGTTGGCTACTTAGGGTTCAATGTTGAGAAAGAACCTTTCAACAATCCGAAAGTGCGTCAAGCATTAAGCCATGCAGTTAATAAAGAAGCACTAATCAAAAACTTCTATGAAGGCACAGCTGAAGCGGCGAAAAATCCGATTCCACCTTCCATTAATGGTTACAATGACGAAGTGACTGACTATGAATTTGATTTAGAAAAAGCGAAAAAATTATTAGCAGAAGCTGGATACAAAGATGGCTTCAGTGTAGATTTATGGGCTATGCCAGTTCCTCGTCCATATATGCCAAACGGTCAAAAAGTAGCGGAAGCGTTACAAGCTGATTTTGAAAAAATCGGCGTAAAAGCGAACATCGTCACAATGGAGTGGGCGACTTACCTTGAGAAAGTTCAAGCTGGAGAATCTTCTTTATTCATGCTTGGCTGGACAGGTGATAATGGAGATGCTGATAACTTCCTATATGCTTTACTTGATAAAGACAGCATCGGCTCTAACAACTATTCCCGCTACGCAAGCGAAGAGGTTCACAAGCTATTGTTAGAAGCTCAAGCTGAAACAGATGAAGCTAAACGTGCAGAGCTTTATAAACAAGCTCAAGAAATCATTCATGCAGATGCTCCTTGGGTTCCGCTTGCACACTCTACACCATTGCTTGCAGGAAACAAAAATATTGAAGGTTTCTTCCCGCACCCAACTGGTTCTCAGCCAATGGGCGACGTATCGATTAAATAATTAAAAAGGGGGGGAGTGAATGCCACTCTCCCTTTTTACTAAGAAAACGATTGATTGCATTACATATTTCTATTTCCAACTAGAATTAAACTGAGGAAGCAGGTGTGATTATGTTTGCTTATAGTATCAGGCGGATTGCTATGCTCATTCCGGTGTTGCTCGGAATGGCATTGATTGTTTTTTCATTAATACATGCGATACCAGGCAATCCAGCCCAAATTATGTTAGGGCAGCAGGCTTCGCCAAGTGCTGTAGAAGCTCTAACTAAAAAAATGGGGCTTGATCAGCCGCTGTATATTCAATTTATCGAGTACATCAAAAATTTATTGTCAGGTGATTTAGGAGATTCCCTTCGAACGAAGACGGCGATCACGGAAGAAATTTGGCCTTATCTGGCAGCTACTATAGAATTGTCCATATTTGCGATGATTATCGCCATTTTCGTTGGAGTCAATGCGGGCATCATTTCTGCTTGGTTTCAAAATTCTTGGTTCGATTATTTACTCATGGTGCTGGCGCTTATCGGTGTTTCCATGCCGATTTTCTGGTTAGGGTTAATGGAGCAATATGTTTTTTCTATTAAGTTGGATTTATTGCCGACGACAGGACGGGATAATATCCGGGATCCAGTCACAGCCATTACAAACCTCTATTTGATTGATACGCTTATGCAGGGGAGAATCGATCAATTTTTTGAAGTGATCAGACATTTAATTTTGCCGGGAATCGCGTTAGCCACGATACCGATGGCGATCATTGCGAGGATCACTCGTTCAAGCATGCTTGAAGTCATGAGATCAGATTACATCCGTACAGCTCGTGCAAAAGGCATGAGCATGTTGAAAGTCGTGTATAAGCATTCTTTGAAAAATGCCTTTATCCCGATTTTAACTATTATTGGTCTTCAAATGGGACTCTTGTTAGGCGGGGCGATTTTAACTGAAACCATTTTTGGCTGGCCGGGCATAGGAAACTATATTTACGATGCCATTCAGTATCGTGATTATCCGGTTATTCAGTCAGGTATTCTAGTAGTCGCAACGATCTTTGTTATTATCAATCTAATCGTTGATCTATTGTACGCAGCAATCGATCCGCGGATTAAATATCGTTAAAAGGAGGGCACGAACATGGCAGAATTAGCAGAACAAACACAATTGCCTCCTACTGAACCTAATTTAGAACCGAATCAGGAAGAAAAGGCAGCCACTCCCTGGAAAGATGTATGGAGAAGATTTAAGAAAAATAAGGCGGCTGTATTTGGGCTAGGATTAGTTGGCTTCTTCGTCTTCTTGGCGATATTCGCTAACTGGATTGCTCCATATGGCTTTAAAGAAACGATTCTTGAAGACAAACATTTGCCTCCATCGGCTGAACACTGGTTTGGAACGGATGAGTTTGGCCGCGATATTTTCAGCAGAGTCGTATACGGAGCAAGAATTTCATTGTGGATCGGATTACTATCTGTAACTGGGTCAGTAATTGTAGGATCAACACTCGGCATCATTGCCGGATACTACGGGAAATGGGTAGATACCATTATCTCAAGAATATTTGATATTTTACTGGCATTTCCAAGTATCTTGCTGGCGATTGCGGTAGTCGCTATGCTTGGCCCTTCCTTGCAAAACGCATTAATCGCGATAGCCATCATAAACGTACCAACGTTTGGGCGGCTAGTCCGATCTAAAGTGCTGACGATTAAAGAGGAAGAGTATATTACGGCGGCAAAGGCGATTGGCATGAAAGATGGAAGAATACTTGTTCATCACATTTTGCCAAACAGTCTCGCTCCGATTATCGTTCAAGGTACGCTGGCAATTGCTACGGCGATCATTGAAGCGGCTGCTCTTGGATTCCTTGGAATGGGCGCACAGCCGCCAACTCCAGAGTGGGGGAAAATGCTTGCGGATTCTAAAGACTTTATCATGCAGGCCCCTTGGACAGTATTCTTTCCAGGTGTCGCGATTATGCTGACCGTTTTAGGTTTTAACCTTATGGGCGACGGACTTCGTGATGCTCTAGATCCGCGGATGAAGAATTAAGAGAATATATCTAATCAAAAAAAGCGTTCAAAATCAGCCAAGCCGATTTTGAACGCTTTTATTATTCCTCATCCTCGAATTCAATCATGTCGTCTTCTTTATGATATTTATGGAAGCTAGTCATTAATTGATCCAGGTGATCAAGGGTTTCTCCGTATTCCAATACAGAAGAAAGGATGTGCAGCAGGTGAATAGATGTGTTCTCGCCTTCTGTTGAACCTTTATGAATTTCTTTCGTAAACAAATCCATAAATTCTTCTCTATTGATGCATAATTCAAAGATATCTTCTGAATCCATATCCTGTTTTACTTTTCCTCTAAACCGCAGCAAGATATGTTCGTGATAACCCATCAGACAATCCAGGTGGTCTTGGAGAGTTCTTTGGAGTTCGGGACTTAAATGATAGATCTCATTTTCAAACTGATTCATTCTCCGTAAAATATCAAAACTTCTTCTCGTACAAGTGATCATGTTGCGAAAGAGAACAATTTTTCGGTTTTTAGCGATTCTTTTCTTCTTTCTTTTCACACGATCCTCTTTGTAGAGTAAATATAAGTTATCAATCTTTATGAGCCGCTCTTTAATCTTCCGCAAGTCTTTCTTCAGTAAATGATATTCAGAAGCATTCCTTGAGCTTAAGCGAATCCATTTTAAGATATCCTCTGTCACTAGACTGACCTGGTTAAATATCTTGGTTTCGTACTTAGGCGGCAGAAACACTAAATTGACAAGGAAGGCTGACGCGACACCAATAAATATATTGAAAAACCGAATGGTGGCAAACTGTATAAATTGTTCGTTCTGAACTTCCATAATGGCAATAACGGTCACCAGAGCAAGCCCGATGGTTTTTTCTAAATGCAGCTTTAAAATGGTGCTAATGGCGACGATTGCGGCCAAACCTACAATAATAATATGATTTCCAAAAAGCAAAACAAAGGCTATAGCAATAACTGCCCCAACTATATTGGCCTGAATCTGTTCGATGACGGTTAGATAGGAACGATAGATATTTGGCTGAATCGCAAAGATCGCAGCAATGCCTGCAAAAACCGGTGACGGCAAGTTAAGCAGGTCAGATACATATAAAGCGAGCACAATGGCAATTCCCGTTTTAAATATGCGGGCACCTAGCTTCATAGAATAAATAATTCCTTTCTTGATGGAAGTTTATTAAAAAGTGATTACCACTATTTGTTTGTTGATAAACAAGACAGTGTAAACAATATTGTACTATACAATGGACTGGATTTAATAGCAAGGGACAAAAGAACATATTGTATCATTATATTTACACAACTCGTTTGTTATACGCATAGAGCTAAAGTTAAATAAAACAAAAGAGGCCAGCAAGGACCTCTTTTAAATGAATTACTTCAGTTTTGAAAAAGCCATATCTACTGCCTGCAATGTAGTTTCAATATCTTCTTCTGTGTGAGCGGTTGTTAAGAACCATGCTTCATATTTCGAAGGAGCTAAGTTAATGCCTTGTTCAAGCATTAATTTAAAGAAGCGGCCAAATATTTCTCCGTCTGTCGCTTCCGCTTGTTCATAGTTCACTACTTTTTCGTTAGTGAAGTAGATTGTTAACGCGCCTTTTAAGCGGTTAATGGTGATGTTAATTCCATGTTTGTGCGCACTTTTAAGAATTCCTTCTTCCAAGACTGCCCCAAGTTCATCGAGCTTTTCATACACGCCTTCTTCTTTCAATACCTCAAGGCAAGCAATTCCGGATAGCATAGAGGCAGGGTTCCCAGCCATCGTTCCCGCTTGATACGCAGGGCCTAATGGAGCGACTTTCTCCATAATTTCCGCGCGTCCGCCGTATGCGCCGATCGGCAAGCCGCCGCCAATGATTTTGCCAAGAGCTGTTAAATCCGGTGTAACCCCTAACAAATCTTGTGCTCCGCCGTACATGAAGCGGAAGGCTGTGATCACTTCATCAAATATTAATAAAGACCCCGCTTGATGAGTTAGCTCTTTTACTTGTTCTAAAAATCCTTCTTTCGGTTCCACGATGCCGAAGTTTCCGACGATCGGCTCAATAAGAACAGCGGCGATCTCGTCCCCCCATTTTTCAAGAGCTTCTTTCAAAGGTTCAATTTCATTAAAAGGAACAGTAATGACTTCTTGGGCGATGCTCTTAGGAACACCAGCGGAATCAGGCGTACCTAATGTTGAAGGACCAGAGCCTGCCGCTACTAGCACTAAATCTGAATGTCCATGGTAACATCCGGCGAATTTGATAATTTTATCGCGGCCTGTATAAGCTCGTGCCACCCGAATCGTAGTCATAACCGCTTCTGTTCCGCTGTTGACAAAACGAACCTTGTCCATCGCTGGCATGGCTTCTTTCAGCATTTTTGCAAATGTCACTTCATAGGGAGTGGGGGTTCCGAATAGCACACCGGTTTCCGCTGCTTTTGTGATCGCTTTTGTGATGTGAGGGTGAGCGTGTCCTGTGATAATCGGACCGTACGCAGCAAGATAATCTATGTACTTATTACCGTCTACATCATAGAAGTAAGCTCCTTCTCCTCTCTCCATAGCAACAGGAGAGCCGCCTCCAACCGCTTTGTAAGATCTTGACGGGCTATTGACGCCGCCTACGATATGTTCAAGTGCCTCTTTGTGGATCATTTCGGACTGTGTAAATTTCATGTATATGTACCTCCAATTGGATTTCTCCTATCATTTTAGTACGGTAGGCTAACATTCGCAATGATTGGGATAGTTCATAAAAGGATGGCAGCGGACGTATAGTAGGATGACAAGCTTTTCTTCATTGCGAAGGGAGAGAAGAAAAATGACGGTCATGATGACAGGTGCGGTTGTTATTTGTATGATCATGAGCATGAAAGGACTGTTCAGCCCTGCTAGACCTCACCACCGGTATCTTTCGTTTACTTACTTTATATATTTTGGTTTTTTGTATTTAACGATCATGATTGGCTTTGCTCTTATCTATTTATTAATGGATATGATGAACATCATTATCATCACGGGTGAAAACTCGCCGGCCATTACTTATTGGGATAAATTCTTCACCTCCTTATATTTTAGCGGCATCACGTTATTTTCCGTGGGGTATGGCGATATTGTTCCAGAGGGAGCTGGTCGATGGGTCGCTATGCTGGAAGCCTGGGTCGGCTATACGATTCCAACGGCGTTCGTCGTCCGTACGATGCTTGAAAAAGATTCTCGGTAAATCGCCTTTTAATTTGCCATATTATCCATGATTAGGTAGGCTAAAAGAAAAGCAGAGCCTGCCGTTTTTTTATGAACAGTTTCGAGTTCTTAGAAACGGGTGCTTGCAAAGTTAACAAGGAGGAAGAATGATATGACTGCACAATTGAATGAAATGGCACCGGATTTTACACTGTTAGCTAACAGCGGAGAAGAAGTTTCTTTATCTCATTTTAAAGGGAAAAACGTCGTGCTTTATTTCTATCCGAAAGATATGACGCCTGGGTGCACGACACAAGCTTGTGACTTCCGTGACCAGCATGAAAAATTCAGCGGGTTAAATACGGTTATTCTAGGAATTAGCACAGACCCTGTTGAACGCCACAAGAAATTTATTGATAAATATGACCTGCCTTTTCTTTTGCTGGCAGATGAAGAACACAAGGCGTGTGAACTATATGGTGTCTGGAAGCTAAAGAAGAATTTCGGCAAGGAATATATGGGCATTGAAAGATCGACGTTTATTATTGACCCAGAAGGCACGCTAATCAAGGAATGGAGAAAGGTCAAAGTGAAAGGGCATGTTGAAGAAGCCCTGCAATTTATACAGGACAAGCAGTCTTAAATCATACATAAGGGATGGAGGGGATTTTTGTGAAGGTGGTATCTACATTTCGTCCAAGCAGAGAGCTGCAAGCACAAATGAAAGAAAAGTTTTCGAGTGCAGAGTTTCTGTTTTATCCTTCTATTAAGGAAGCAGAAATGCTAGAGGAAGCAGAAGTGCTTGTCACATTTGGCGAAGACTTAACTGATGAGTACATTGATAAGTGCCAGAATTTAAAGTGGATCATGGTGGCGTCAGCAGGTCTTGAGAGAATGCCATTTAAATCCATTAAAAAAAGACAGATCATCGTGACTAACGCCAGGGGGATTCACAAAATTCCGATGGCTGAATTTACAATGGGGTATATGCTTAATCACGTCAAGCGTTTCCCGGAGCTATTAAAATTGCAGCAAGAAAAGATGTGGAATAAAAAGCTGCCGCTACAGGAGCTCTCGGGCAAAGAATTGCTGGTGTTGGGAACGGGAGCCATTGGAAGTGAAATCGCAAGGTTAGCCAAAGCATTTCGTATGAATACAGCAGGAGTTAATCGGAGTGGAGGCTCTGCTGAACACTTCGACCGCATCTTTAAACAAGATGATATACTTACAGCTCTTCCTCAGGCAGATTTTGTTGTCTCTGTTTTGCCAAGTACAAAGGAAACGAAATATTTCATTCAAAAATCGCATTTTGAAGCGATGAAACAAGAAGCAGCTTTTATTAATATCGGACGGGGCGATCTATTTGAAGAGCAGATTTTGTTGGAGGCATTGAATGACAATCAGATTGCTCACGCTTATTTAGATGTATTTATGGAAGAGCCTTTGCCTAAAGATCATGCGTATTGGCATCAAGATCGCCTGACGGTTACGCCTCATATTTCAAGTATCTCGAAAATGTATTTGCCTAGAGCATTTGAAATATTTGAATACAACTTAGAAAAGTATTTGCAATCGGATCTAGATCTGCAAAACTTGATTGATGTAGAAAAAGGATATTGAACGACAAAGAACAAACTAGAATGATCATAGTTTGTTCTTTTTTTAATGAAGGTTCATAATACAAGTAATTTAGTCCGTTATATTGACAAAACACAGGGGAAATTAGTACACTATTTATAAAGATTATAATTTAATAATACTTTTTAAAATAGCGAGGTGCATGACCGTGTCTCATGATCACAATCATTTAAAAGAAGCATTAGATACATTGAAGCAAACTGGTGTTAGGATCACTCCTCAGCGTCATGCAATACTTGAATTTCTGATTCAATCAATGGCTCATCCGACGGCTGATGACATTTATAAAGCGTTAGAAGGTAAATTCCCTAATATGAGTGTGGCGACGGTTTATAATAATTTGCGTGTGTTTCGTGAAGTAGGACTGGTGAAAGAACTGACCTATGGAGATGCTTCCAGCAGATTTGATTTCGTAACGACTGAACATTACCATGTGATCTGTGAAAGCTGCGGCAAGATTGTTGACTTCCACTATCCGGGTTTAGATGAGGTAGAACAGCTGGCTTCTCACGTAACAGGCTTTAAGATTAGTCATCATCGCATGGAAATTTACGGTGAATGTCCTGAATGCCATTCTAATAAAGAAATTCATTAAAAAAGAATTGTTCGATAAACGAACAATTCTTTTATTTTTTCTTTTGATTGTACTTCTCATCAAACTCTTTACCCTCTAACTTTTCATCAAGAGTTAAAGGCTCTTTGCAATGCATGCACATATCTACTCTTCCAAGCATTTTGGTCGGCTTATGACAGCTTGGGCAGACAACCTGAACAGCTTTCGTGGAAAGCATGCCGATCCAGAAATACACAACCGTACTGGCGATGATAGAAAGCAGGCCAAGCAGCATAAATATGGTCATGACAAGAGGAGATTGTCTAAAGAAAATACCTACATACATAATAATAAATCCGATAAATATTAAACTGAGTGCAAATGTGCGTATTCGGTTTATTTTGCTTGAATAACTTTTAGCCATTTTAATTCGACCTCCTAACAATAAACTATACCATAATTGTTAAGAATAATAATAGATGAATGATCTTGTCGAATTTTCATCACATTTTTAAAGGGATTCATCCGTTTTTGTCGAAAAGTAGTGTGTAAAACAAACTTGTGTTTGGAGGAATTTTTAATGGAGGATATCCTTCGTTCTATATATCAAGAGCGGACGAGCCAACGAAATACGCTTGGAGTTATATCAATAGAGAAAAGAGAGAAAGTTAATTCTTTTACTGAAAACTTTGATGCGATTTTGCTGGTTATAGTGAAGGAAGCGGAAGAGCCGGTGTTTGTTAAGCACTATTTATACGAAAATAAACAAGCTGCTTTATATGTAATTACAGAAGCCCAGCTAAAAGAGTGGCTATTATTAGGAAGTAACCGAAAGTTTGTAGAGTGGCTGTATCATGGCAAGATTTTGTTTGATCGAAACGAGTATGTTCATGAATTAAAGATCGAAATGAGAGAGTTTCCTTTTTACGGTCGTAAAATTAAGATGGCCATTGAATTTTCTAAGTTAATTAGAAGGTATATTGATGGAAAGTCCTTTTTTAATAACGGTCATTATCTCGATGCATACAATCATGTCGTCCACTCTTTGCATCACCTAGCGCGTCTTGCAGTCATTGAGCATGGTTTCCACCCCGAATTAACAGTATGGAATCAAGTGAAACAGATCGAACCTGAAATATATAAATTATATGAAGAGCTCCTGACAAGCGATGAAGATTTACAGAAAAGGCTCGAGCTATTGTTTTTAGCAAGTGAGTTTTTAATACACTCGCGAACGGAAAGCGGATCATCACATTTTCTAGCTGTTTTAAAAGAAAGAGACTGGTGGACAATAAACGAGCTGCTTAATCATCCTGAGATTAAACACTATGCTGTAGATTTAAATATGCTAATAGAATATTTGCTGGATAAAGGGTTCATAGAAGTAATGAAAGTTCCTACAAAGGGACAGGGAATATACCACCGCTATTATAAAATTATCGATCGTTAAAATTATTTACGAAAAACTATTGACGTTTTTAATTCAAGTTGGTATATTAATAAGCGTCGCTGCTGAGAGAAAAACAGCAGCGGCGAAATAAAATTAAAAAAGTTGTTGACATTAAATGAACAACTTGGTAAGATAATAAAGTCGCCGTTAGGAAATAAGCTAACGCGAACGAGACATTGATCTTTGAAAACTGAACAAAATAAACGTCAACGTTTAAATGAAACAACCGACAATGTAAATTGTCAAAATGAGCAAGTCAAACATCTTTTTGGAGAGTTTGATCCTGGCTCAGGACGAACGCTGGCGGCGTGCCTAATACATGCAAGTCGAGCGGACTTGACTGGAGCTTGC
>NZ_JAFBES010000018.1 GCF_016908875.1 Bacillus ectoiniformans
CAAGTCCGCTCGACTTGCATGTATTAGGCACGCCGCCAGCGTTCGTCCTGAGCCAGGATCAAACTCTCCAAAAAGATGTTTGATTGCTCATTTTGGCAATTAAATTGCCGGTTGTTTCATTTAAACGTTGACGTTTATTTTGTTCAGTTTTCAAGGATCAATTTCCTCTTTGCCTCATTGGCGACTAGAACATCTTATCATGTTTTGTTTCTCGTTGTCAACAACTTTTTTCAAATTTGTTTTTTGTCATTTGATGTCGTCGTTAGCAACGAATATAAATATACCATCTCTTAATCTCTTATGCAAGCTATATTTAAAAGTTTTTTAAAAAACATTTAATCATCCTGTAACATCAAAAAAGAAGCCGCCCCTATGGACAGCTTCTCTTCATTAAAAACTACTATTCTTTATGTCTCATTAGCGGGAAAAGCAATACGTCCCGGATGGAAGGTGAGTTAGTTAACAGCATAACCACTCGGTCGATTCCAATTCCAAGACCGCCTGTAGGAGGCATTCCGTATTCAAGCGCTTCGATGAAATCATCATCCATTTCGTGCGCTTCATCGTTTCCTTGTTCTTTCTCTTTTAATTGTGCTTCAAATCTTTCGCGCTGATCAATTGGATCGTTTAACTCTGTGAAAGCATTCGCGTGTTCGCGACCCACAATAAATAATTCGAATCGATCAGTGAAACGAGGATCTTCTTCATTTTTCTTAGCCAACGGCGAAATCTCCACTGGGTGGCCATAAATGAATGTAGGCTGAATTAATTTATCTTCTACTTTTTGCTCAAAGAACTCATTAACAATATGACCATATTGCATCGTTTCTTTATATTCAATTCCGTGCTCTTTCGCCAACTGACGCGCTTCTTCATCAGACATCTCTGTCCAGAAGTCAACTCCAGTATATTCTTTTACGGCATCAACCATATGCAGACGAGTCCACTCAGGCTTTAGGTTTACTTCATATTCACCGTATTGAACTGTAGTCGAATCTAATACATCCTCGGCAATATGCGCAATTAAGTTCTCTGTCAGACGCATGATATCTTGATAGTCAGCATACGCTTCATATAATTCAATCATTGTAAATTCAGGGTTGTGACGTGTAGATACCCCTTCATTACGGAAGACGCGGCCAATCTCATATACTTTCTCCATTCCACCCACGATTAGACGCTTTAAGTGAAGCTCAATTGCAATTCGCATATAAAGCTCCATATCAAGAGTATTGTGGTGAGTAATGAACGGACGAGCAGAAGCTCCTCCAGCAATTGAATGCATCATTGGAGTTTCTACTTCTAAATAGCCATGATCGTCTAAGTATCTTCTCATAGATTGGATAATACGGCTGCGGCTGATAAACGTCTGCTGGCTGTCTGCGCTTGTAATTAGATCTAAATAACGCTGACGATAGCGCTGTTCTACATCTTTTAAACCATGGAATTTATCAGGAAGAGGACGAAGAGCTTTTGTTAAATACTCATACTTCGTGACTTTAATAGAAAGTTCCCCTACTTGTGTTTTGAAAACTGTTCCGCTAACACCAACTAAATCACCTAGATCGGTCATGTTAAATACTTCATAAGCTTCTTCGCCGATAGCATCTTTACGAACATAAATCTGAATTTGTCCAGTTAAATCTTTAATATGGGCAAATCCCGCTTTTCCTTTACCGCGCTTTGTCATTACACGTCCTGCGATAGTAACTTCCACTTTCTTTTCTTCTAATTCTTCTTTTGAAAAAGCATCATATTCAGCCACAACTTCTTTCGCTGTATGTGAACGCTCGAAACGTTTGCCGAATGGATCCATTCCTTTATCTTTTAGCGCTTGCAGCTTCTCTCTTCTCACAAGCAATTGGTCATTTAAATCTTCGTGACTCATCCTGTTCACTCCTATATAAATCTTTTTGTTATTAAAATTATCCAACTTGAATAGAGGATTCTTTCGCTTCCACTTCTGCAACAAAACCATATAGCAGGTTCACTACATCTTCTCTCGTTTCGCACAGATTGATCTCTTTGCGAACTAGGCCGTTTCCGCGAATTCCTTTTAAGTACCACGCCGCGTGTTTCCTCATTTCACGGACAGCGATGTGTTCATTCTTTAATGCGATTAAACGATCTAGGTGAAGAAGGCAGACGTCAATCTTCTCACGAGCCATAGGTTCGTCCGTTAATTCTCCTGTTTCCAGGTATTTAACCGTTCTATAGATCATCCATGGATTCCCTAGTGCGGCACGGCCAATCATGACACCGTCACACCCTGTTTCCTCAAGCATACGCTTAGCATCTTGCGGTGTTTCCACATCCCCATTTCCGATCACTGGAATATCCACTGACTGCTTCACTTCTTTAATGATATCCCAGTTTGCATGCCCTTCATACATTTGTACACGCGTCCGACCATGAAGAGCCACCGCTTTTCCGCCTGCTCTTTCTATAGCCCGGGCATTTTCAACTGCATAAATGTGGTCTTCGTCCCAACCCATTCGCATCTTAACGGTAACAGGCTTCTCCACTACATCTGTGACAGCCGAAACCATCTCGTATATTTTATTAGGGTCAAGAAGCCATTTAGCCCCCGCATCACATTTGGTGATCTTAGGAACGGGACATCCCATATTAATGTCTATAATATCTGCATTTGTATTTTTATCTACAAAGCTTGCCGCTTGAACCAAAGAGTCTTTTTCTCCGCCAAAAATCTGTAAACTCAATGGTTTTTCGCGCTCATCGATATAAAGCATGTCCATTGTTCTCTCATTTTTTAAAATGATGCCTTTGTCGCTGACCATTTCGGCACAAACTAAACCTGCACCAAACTCTTTAACCGTTAGACGAAAAGCAGAGTTACAGACACCGGCCATCGGAGCAAGAACAACTGGATTCTTCATTTCGATATTTCCGATTTTAAGCATACCTCTCACCTTTCTACTGTTTTATCTATAGGGGAAAGTTCGTCAATTGAAACATCAAGAATATTAGCAATTTCCTTTAGCAGTTCATCCGAAAGGGGACGGCTGCCTCTTTCCACTTCTCCTAAAACAGAAATAGATACACCTAGCTGCCGTGCAAGACCTTCTTGGGTATACCCTTTTAGTTTTCGAAAAGCCCGAATTCTCCGTCCCCATTGATCTGTTTCCACAGACGAACACCTTCTTTCCCTTGAATACTGCAGAGCGCCTCTTTTAATAAAGTCCCGTCTGCAGGAAAAATAATCGTTGAGTCTATTTCTAACAATGGAATAAGCACAAAAGCCCGTTCATGCATTCTCGGGTGCGGAATAATTAATGTCTCTGATTCAATATTGTCATGATTATACAATAAAATGTCAAGGTCTATTATTCTCGGTCCCCATTTAAATTCCCTGACCCTCCCAAGTTCACGCTCGACCCCGAGGCATCTGTCCAGCAGTTCTTCGGCAGATAAACCAGTAGCTACACAGACAGCCATATTTAAAAAAGGAGCTTGCTCGGTATAGCCAACCGGCTCTGTTTCATAAATAGAAGAAACTCTTTCTATTTGAACATCTTTGTCAGAATCCATCATCTTTAGAGCTCTCTGCAGATTGTCACCACGATCTCCTATATTCGTACCTAGCGAAAGATAAGCTTTATTTATTTTCATCTTCTCTGCCCCTTGTGATTTCAACCGCTACATGCTGATAGTGTCCAGGGATAGGCGGATCCGGTTTGATCACTTTAATTGTACATGCTTGCACCCGTGTAAACTTGTTTAAAAGAGAAGCTGCTATTTGTTCTGCTACCGTTTCAACTAACTGATACGGCTTCCCTTCTGCAATCTGTTGGCATACCTGATAGATTTCCGCATAGTTCACTGAGTACTCTAGTTGATCTGTTTCACCCGCTTGCCGCAATGACAGTTCTAATACAGCATCCACTTTGAAGCGCTGCCCTAATTTTGTTTCTTCAGGAAAAACGCCGTGATACCCATAAAACTCCATACCAGTGACATAGATTTTATCCATTGTGACACCCCTTCCCAGTTAACGCATCATACATTTTCGCCATCCGGCTAATTGGCTTAACATCATGCACTCGTAAAATATGACATCCTTTTTGAATGCCATAGCAGCAAGTCGCCCCTGTTCCTTCCATTCTTTCTTCTACCGGAAGATCCAGAACGTGCCCAATCACTCTTTTCTTAGACGTTCCTAACAAAATCGGAAAGCCTAATGCAGCTAATTGATCTAAATGTTTGATAACTGCTAAGTTTTGCTCCATATCTTTCGCAAACCCAACACCCGGATCCAATATAATCTGCTCATCATTCACTCCGGCTTTCTTGGCTATATTAATGCTTTCATATAAGTCTAATAGTACATCGCGCATGAAATTTTCATAGTTCATATTGTCACGATTATGCATCAATATAATCGGCACATTTTTTTCGGCGGCTACACGGCATATTTCGGGATCTTTTTTCCCTCCCCAAATATCATTGATGATCCAAGCACCTGCCTCAATTGCCTGGTTGGCTGTTTCTGCTTTATATGTATCAATTGAAATTGGCACATGAATTGTGGGAGCCACCGCTTGAATAACAGGTATCACCCGAGCAAGCTCTTCTTCTGCCGGAACTGGCAAGTGGCCTGGACGGGTCGATTCGCCACCAATGTCAATGATGTCCGCACCTGAATTCACCATTTCTTCCGCGTGCCTGACTGCCGAATCAAGGTGATTATACTTTCCTCCGTCTGAAAAAGAATCGGGTGTACTGTTTAAAATACCCATGATAAACGTTTTCTCATTAAAATCTAAAGTGTATGGCCCTGCTTCAACCTTCATAAGCGTTCTCCTTCCAATCTTCACTTTCTCTAGTTTACCACGATCGTTCTTTTTTAAAAAAAATACGGGCACATCAAAAAGACAGGCTATAGCAGCCTGCCTTCATTATTTATTCTTCATCAAATTGATATAGCGGAGTACTTAAATAACGCTCGCCGTTACTTGGAATGATCGCTAACACTTTTTTGCCTTTTCCAAGTTTAGCCGCTACCTGCAATGCCGCTGAAATGGCAGCCCCTGAAGAAATACCGCCTAAGATGCCCTCTTCTCTTGCTGCTTGACGCGCTGTTTCAAATGCATCTTCATTTTCGATTTTGATGATTTCATCGTATACTTTGGTATCGAGAACTCCCGGTACAAAACCTGCGCCAATACCCTGAATTTTATGAGGACCTGGTTTCCCTCCAGATAAAATGGGAGAGTCCGCTGGCTCTACGGCATAAATCTTTATTTCTGGAAACTTCTCTTTCAAAACTTGGCCTGCCCCAGTGATGGTTCCGCCAGTGCCAATTCCGGAGATGAAAGCATCCAGCTGATCCATTTGTTCAGCAATTTCTTTACCTGTGGTTCTGCGGTGTATTTCTGGATTCGCTTCGTTTTCGAATTGCTGAGGCATAAAGTATCCGTTTTGCTCTGCTAATTCCTTCGCTTTGCGAATCGCTCCGCCCATCCCCTCAGGGCCAGGAGTCAATACTAGATCTGCTCCATATGCACGAAGAAGATTGCGCCGTTCCATACTCATCGTTTCCGGCATCACAAGAATAGCCTTGTAGCCTTTCGCTGCCGCAATCATCGCTAAGCCGATTCCTGTATTACCACTTGTCGGCTCAATAATTGTTCCGCCTTTTGACAGGTTGCCTTTTTCTTCTGCAGCTTCAATCATAGCTAAAGCAATTCGGTCTTTCACACTGCTCCCCGGATTCATATACTCTAGCTTTAAATATACATCTGCACTATTTTCATCTACTACATTGTTTAATTTTACAATCGGTGTTTGGCCGACCAAGTCTGCCACTGAATTTGCGATACGTACCATTTTCTCCACCTCAATGCCGAGTATTTTTATTGGTTATATAGAATTTAACAATATTTTTAAGAAAAGTCAATCTTTTTACCCTGTTTATATTCACTGTTTTTACAAAGAAACCTGCAAAAAGTTTATTTCCTTCTGCAGGTTTCTTTAACTATATGCGTAATCAAGAAGCTGAATTCGCTTCTTCTTTCATCACTTCTAATTCGTTTTTATCAAATGTATAAGTATCATTGCAGAAATGGCACTGCGCTTCTGCTTTTCCATCCTCATCAATCATCTCTTGGATTTCTTGTTTTCCAAGCCCAATGATTGCATTTTTAAACCGATCTTTGGAACATGTGCATTTAAACTGTACAGGCATCTTTTCCAATACCTTTACATTTTCTTCGCCAAGAACATGAGAAAGAATTTCTTCCGGTGACAGCCCTTGCTCAATTAACTTAGATACCGGCGTCATGTTAGTTAATTGTTCTTCAATGCGTTCAATCGTCTCTTCTGCTGTTCCAGGCATTAATTGAATAATAAACCCGCCAGCTGCTTTAATAGAGTTATCTGGGTTTACCAGCACCCCTACTCCGACAGAAGAAGGTACTTGTTCAGACGAGGCGAAGTAATAGGTGAAATCTTCTCCTAGTTCTCCCGACACAATTGGCGTCTGTCCTGAGAAATGATCACGCAGCCCTAGATCCTTAACTACAGTCAATGTTCCATCGGTACCAACTGCACGACGGACATCCAGTTTTCCATGTTCATTCAAATCAAAATGCGTTTGAGGATTGGTTACATATCCGCGCACTTCACCTTTAGCGTTACTATCGACTAGAATAGCGCCGATCGGACCGCCGCCTTCCACTTTAATGGTTACCTTGTCCTCACCCTTCATCATGGCTCCCATCATGACACCTGCGGTCATCGCACGTCCTAAGGCAGCTGAAGCAGTCGGCCAAGTATAATGTTTCTTCTGTCCCTCACTGACCGTTTCTGTTGTATCTACAGCGTATGCCCGCACTTGACCGTCATACGCTAATGCTTTCACTAAGTAGTCTTTCATAGTAGCTCCTTTCTCAGCTCATGTTTCGTTTATAGATAAGGCAAAGGCCTTTTAATGTTAAAAATGGATCCACCA
Source organism: Bacillus ectoiniformans (assembly GCF_016908875.1). Lineage (GTDB taxonomy): Bacteria > Bacillota > Bacilli > Bacillales > Domibacillaceae > Bacillus_BX > Bacillus_BX ectoiniformans. The sequence continues at coordinate 6,974 of NZ_JAFBES010000018.1, forward strand.
CATCGACAATATCCGACTCATTGGAAATCAGCGGCGCTAATCCGCCGGTTGCAATGACGAGCGGCTCTTTTTTACTATGAGCTTTCATGCGGCTGACAATACCTTCAACTTGTCCAACATATCCGTATAAAATACCTGCCTGCATCGCTGAAACCGTATTTTTGCCCACAATATGATCCGGTCTCGAAATTTCAATTCTTGGCAGTTTAGCTGCTTTTGAATAAAGAGCTTCCGTTGAAATATTAATACCAGGCGCAATGGCTCCGCCCATATAATGGCCGCCTTCATCAATGTAACAATAGGTCGTTGCTGTACCAAAATCGACAATGATCAGCGGACTGTCATATTCGTGAATCGCTGCCACAGCATTGACTATTCGGTCTGCCCCGACTTCACGAGGGTTTTCATATTTTATATTTAGACCCGTTTTAATGCCTGGTCCTACAACAAGCGGTTTAAGCTGAAAATATTTTTTGCACATTCTTTCAAGCGAGAACATAATTGGAGGAACAACAGAAGATATGATAATACCGTCAATATCCTCAAAGGATAACCCTTCATGCTGAAAAAGATTCTTTATCATCATGCCGTATTCATCTTCCGTTTTATTCCGGCTTGTTTCAATGCGCCAATGATACTTTAATTCATCCTCTTGATATACACCTAAAACCGTATTAGTATTTCCAACATCCAGTACAAAAATCAACCTTCTCACCACACCCATATATTCTTTTACCTGCTGGCATTTATCATACCATATAAAGGATGAATCGGCATTAATCTCAACCCCGTATGGTATCTCTGATATAACTCTCGTATGGTATTAATCCATTCAGCGAACTGATTCTTTCTAATCGCGGCGGAATTCTTTCCAATATGCTCATTATTCTTTCTGTTTTCACCCTTATTCCTGCCGGTTTTGCTTTATTTCGGTCCGTTTCAACCAATACTCCTGCCGAAACCGTCAAAAAAAGATGCCGGCTTTAGCCGGCATCTTTATCAATTAACCTTTTGGATCGTGATCCGTCGTTGAAGGTGTATCATTCTCTTTTTTTGGTTCAGGAGAGAATGTATCCTCTTGTTTCTGCACATTTACCTTTACTTGATCCGTTGATAAAGTTTTCACTTCATCTGAATCAGAGTATTTACGTTCAGGCAATGTTCCGTGGTCTGCTAAATGCTTGATTTGACCCGCATCTAACGTCTCAATATCTAATAAGGTTGTCGCAATTAATTCTAACTTATCGCGGTTCTCTGTAAGAATTTCTTTCGCTCGCGCATAGCATTCTTTAATAATGCGCTGAATTTCTAGATCGATTTCATAGGCAATCGCATCTGAATAATTCGGTTCATTGTTAATGTCACGGCCTAAGAACACTTGACCGCCCGATGAAGAACCAAACTGCAGAGGACCTAATTTGTCACTCATACCAAATTCAGTCACCATACGGCGCGCAATGCCTGTCGCTCGCTGGAAGTCATTGTGTGCACCTGTAGATACATCACCAAAAATAATTTCCTCTGCGACACGGCCGCCTAACAGACCAGTAATCTTATCCAAAAGCTCCGGCTTCGTCATAAAGTAACGGTCTTCTTTCGGAAGCATAACGGCATATCCGCCAGCTTGGCCTCGTGGAACAATTGTTACTTTATGAACCATTTCCGCTTCATCAAGCACAAGCCCGATCACGGTATGTCCTGCTTCATGGAAAGCAACAATCTTTCTTTCCTTTTGTGAAATCACGCGGCTCTTTTTGGCAGGCCCTGCTATTACCCGGTCAGATGCCTCATCCAAGTCACGCATATCAATTTTTTTCTTGTTGGCACGAGCAGCAACAAGGGCTGCTTCATTTAACAAGTTTTCTAAGTCAGCTCCAGAGAAGCCAGGTGTTCTTTGCGCAATCGCTTTTAAATCTACTGTATCATCAAGCGGCTTATTGCGAGCATGTACGCGAAGTACTGCTTCACGGCCCGTAACATCCGGACGATCTACTGTGATTTGTCGGTCAAAACGACCCGGACGAAGCAAGGCAGGATCAAGAATATCCGCACGGTTTGTTGCTGCAACAATGATGATTCCTTCGTTCGCGCTAAAACCATCCATTTCTACAAGCAACTGATTCAGCGTTTGTTCACGCTCATCATGTCCGCCGCCGAGTCCTGCGCCACGCTGGCGCCCAACTGCGTCGATTTCATCGATAAAGATAATACATGGAGCATTTTTCTTCGCGTTTTCAAACAAGTCACGCACACGGGATGCACCGACCCCAACAAACATTTCTACGAAGTCTGAACCACTGATAGAGAAGAACGGAACGCCCGCTTCCCCTGCAGCTGCTCTAGCAAGCAACGTTTTACCCGTACCTGGAGGCCCCACCAGCAAGACACCTTTAGGGATTCTCGCTCCAAGTTCAGCAAACTTGCGAGGATCTTTCAAAAACTCAACTACCTCTACAAGCTCTTGTTTCTCTTCGTCCGCTCCCGCTACATCTTTAAAGCGAACTTTCTTCTTTTCATCGTTGTACAGCCGCGCTTTGCTTTTGCCGAAATTCATGACTCGGCTGCCGCCGCCCTGCGCTTGATTCAACAGGAAGAAGAACAGGATGAAAATGATTAAGAAAGGAATGATGGTTGTAAAGAAAGATACCCATCCGCTTGTTTCTTTAGCTGGAAGAATTTCCACTTTAGATGTACTTGCCGCTTGATCAATCCGACTCAAAAGAGCCTCGTTGTTCATCATCACATAAGTAAGGAAAAACTCTCCTTCTTTCGCACCCTTTAATTTCCCGCGCACTTCATAAACATTTCGCTCGGGCTGCATTGTAAATTCGTTTACTTGATCTTTCTCCAAGTAGGAAATGAATTGATTATACGTTATATTATTAGTCGGTTCATTATTGTTGTTGAAATAGCTCACAACTCCAATAATGACAAGAAATACTAGTAAATAAAATATGGTATAACGAAATATTCGGTTCATCCCTTACCTCCTCCCACGGTAAAAAATACTGTAGTCAATAATATCATAGAAAAACTTGGCTTTACAACTTTTTGGCATATGTCCCAGCGTATTCATATCAAACATTTAAACGCTTTCTCATTCCTCTTCAGCATTCGTATAAATTTCTGGTTTTAAAACGCCAATATACGGTAAATTACGATATTTCTCAGCATAATCCAAACCATACCCAACAACGAACTCATTAGGAACGATAAATCCAATGGTATCTGCTTTAATCTTCGCTTTACGCCCCGTCGGTTTATCAAGAAGCGTAACAATCTTAATGGATTTCGCTTTGCGGTGACGGAATAATTCCACCAAATAACTTAAAGTTAAACCGCTGTCAATGATATCTTCAATGATTAAAATATCTCTTCCTTCAACTGAAGTATCTAAATCTTTAACGATTTTTACTTCTCCAGATGAAACTGTTGAGCTTCCGTAGCTAGACACATCCATGAAATCCATTTCCAAATATGTATCCATACGTTTAATTAAGTCGGACATAAATGGCATGGCTCCTTTGAGCACACCGATCACTAGCGGAAAACGGTCTTTGTACTCCTCCGTCAGCTCCTTGCCGAGTTCTTTAACCTTTTCCTGAATTTCTTCTTCAGAAATCAGTACTTTTTCAATATCTTGATTTAACAATTTGTTTGCCCCCTAGAAGATGATTGCTTTATATAAACTAAAATTAGCGTGTTCCCGTCTTTGCTAGTCTTTTCAAGGCTGGATTTCTTTAACCCTGGAATCCATAACAGCTTTCCATGTCCATCGGTTACAATCGGCCACTGATCCCGTTCCGCTCTGGATACTTTTTCATTGATAAAGATATCCTTCAGCTTCTTTGAACCCTTCATGCCTTTTATAGACATTCGATCCCCCTCTTGTCTCGTACGGACAGTTAATGGCGGATCGATCAGAGTCCAATCCAGAAGAAAGTATTCTGCCCCTTTTGGAAGGTCATTCATAGTGTGCCATGAAAACGTTCCTCCGTTTGGCCAATCGAGCTCCTGTCCCACTTCTAGAGTAAAGGCATATTCCTTCTTCTCTTCCTTGTGGAAACCGAACAGACACTCATCATATTCTCTCCTGACTTTCAGCCCATGAGGAAGGTCTAGGCTTCCGGATGGGTGGACGGCTCTCAGCAATTGCAAAACCTGTTGAATATGTATGTAAGAAAACGCTGTATGACCTTTATAAAGATAGTTTAATATTAGATGAATCCCTCTTCTTTGTAAAGGCAAAGGCACCATATGGAACGCTTTGATTTTTACCCTGACCTCCTTCTCTTCCTTTTCCCATACTTTATTCATTTCTTGCTCTGTCAATTCCTTTAAAAGCTGTTCATCTTCTTCTATTTCTTCACTAAAACGCTGAAATTGTTCATGCACGCGCGGATTTTCGTCTTTTAAAAAAGGAAGCAGCGATTGCCGAAACCGATTGCGTGTGTAATCTGTTTTATCGTTACTGGGGTCATGTCTCGGATCTAGTTTAGAGTGATCGCAGTATTGGTGAATCATTTCTTTTGTCAGCCCCAATAAAGGGCGGATAATAGTGCCCTCGCCGAAAGGACGAAAAGCAGGAATGCCAGATTTCTTGGCCGCTCCTTTAGTCAGCTTCATAAGAATAGTTTCTACTTGATCGTCCCCATGGTGAGCAAGCGCCAGCTTATTAGCGGAAAAATGCTGCATTCCTTTTTGGTAAAATTCATAACGGACATGGCGTGCGGTTTCCTGAAGGTTCCCATTCTGTTCTTTCATTCGCTGTCCGACATCTATTTGTTCTGCCAGGACCGGAACATTTCTCTCTCTGCAAAAGTGTGTCACAAATTGAAGTTCTTCATTCGACTGCTCTCCTCTGAACATATGGTCCAAATGGAGCGCGTATACTTCAATCCCTAATTCTTGCTTATGCTGATGCAAGTAAAACAACAGCGATAAAGAGTCTGGACCTCCAGATACTCCGACCGCCACTTTGTCCCCTTTTTCAATTAAAGAATGTCTTTTGATAAACTGCCTTGTTCTTGTTTCATATTCCAGCATGTTTTCTCTTCCTGTCTCTTTTGATTATACGTTTTATCTTATCATTTTCTCCCCTATGGAAAAACAGACAAGGCAGTTCTGTTTACAACAGTTCTATGAATACATACACCATATAACACACTAAGACCGATAAAATAATGACAGCTGTCTCTAAGTGTTTTTGCTTTCGTTTTCGCTGTTTAGAGGCCGCTCTTCCTTTGACTGCTTCCTTATCGCTCCTGACAGGTACTCTCTTTGGTGAAACTGGAGATAGAGCGGTCAGCATTTCTTTTCGCATATCCAAAGCGGAATGGTATTTTCCTTTGATCGCTTTAATTAATACGCCCGCATACGGCTCAAGCTCTTTGCTTTGCCTAATCATTTTCACAAGCTGTTCCGGATCTCTTTCTTTTCTGGCAAACCTTTTAGGATAAACGAGGCTGACAGCCACCATCGCGGCAGCAAATAGATCATAGGACGGTTCGGCTTTGCGTGAGCCGGCACCCCAGTACCCTCGGTCAAAAAACTCGGTGTATTCTTTAATCGCTCTTCCTTGTTTAGTTGTTCCTCCAACATCGATACAGCGCAATGAGAAAGGCGTGCCTGTTACAATCAAGTTGTCTGGCTTAATATCACCGAACACCCAGCCCTCATTATGCAGCGCCTGCAAATTCTCTAAAAGCTGAAGCATGAGCACCCCAATCCATGAAGGCCCTCTTGATTGAATGAAAGTGGATAAAGTAGGGCCGTGAATATACTCCATTACATAAAATGAGAATAGTTGTCCTCGATCTTGCCAATCATCCGTATCTAACAAAGAAGGCCCTAGGGATGACCCTTGGACCTTGTCAAACGCCTTCAGCACATTCATTTCAGACGTAATAGATAATTGACTGCTGACTTTTAGCGCAGCTGAACCCTGCTGCCCTTTTACTAAATAAACGGTTCCTGTTGCGCCATATCCCAATTCTCTTTCGATAATGTACGTATGGTTATGCCATTTCCCGCGAATCACCGTCCCTCTAGGGATACTATATAGATTTTTCGATGTATTCATCATCTTGTGATAACCAGCCTTTAAAAGATCGCTTCTTCTTTTTAAATTGGGCAATAGCTTCACGAATCGCAGGTCCAGTCGGTGTTAATCCTCCCGGGGACAGCTTGGAAAAGATAGAAGTTAATGACTCAAGCTTAGGTGTCCAATCCAACAGACGCTCGACATCACTTTCTTTCCCGGGAAATACATACAGTGCGAACATATTTCCCCCCATTCTTGCATTCATGCTTAAAGACAAATCAAGCAATGCTTCTTTGACGGTCGGGAGCTTGCTCTTCATACTGGCACTCGTATCAACTAATATCAGAACCTCAAGTGCTGCGGTTTCCGAAAGCTCATCAACGACCTCCATTACTTCCCCGCGTTTTTCTGGAGGAAGCGATTCGATGGCTGATTCACTGTTAAAGATTTGTTTTAATTGCTGATTCACCACCCCTTGCAATGTTTGTGTCATCGCTTTTCTGGTAACCATCTGTACGGTATGTGACAGCTGCGTAGCATAAACGGCTTGGCTAATTCCCCCTCCGGAAGCAGCAATGTGGTCAATTTCTTGCACTCCCCTGTGATCAGCGGCTTCATTTTCCAGAATCCCAATTACATTGACTGTAATCCCTTGTTCTCTCGCCAATGCAGCCATAGCTGATGGATCTTCCCCGTGGTTTGAACAGCCATCGGTCAACAGCAAAATTTGTCTGATTGTCCCACTTTTCATTTCGTTCCCTCCAACCTGTCATAAGTTATTTCCATCCTTGCCCAATTTGATGGATTTTATACCTTTGAAGGCGCGAGGGAACATTTTATGAAATTTTCTTTTTCTTTTTCGATAGAGATAGATTCATCGGAATAGATGCCCATTTTGGCAGGTTATGCTCGACTTTAGCCACAACAACGGTCATATCATCTTCAATCTCTCCTGATCTTGTACGAATCACTTCCTCCATCAGCAAGTCGGCTACCATTTGCGGATCCTCGGTTTCTAGCTCGCTGATTTTTCTTTTCATCCATAGGTCCGTATTTTCAATATTTCTCGGTCCCTCAAATACTCCATCGCTCATCATAATAATGAGATCCCCTGATTTTAATTGTTCAGTTACCACATCTACTTCGAATTCCTGCAAAATGCCAATTGGCAAGTTGCTTGCTTCTACCTTAATAATCTTGTTGCCGCGTTTAATAAAGCTTGGTGTCGATCCAACTTTTAGAAAATTAGCGGCTGCGTCTTGCAGGTCAATAATCACTAAATCAAGTGTGGAGAAGATCTCATCTGTTGTCCGTAAAGACAAGATCGAGTTAACAGATTTAATCGCGACTTTTTCTTCAATACCTGATTTTAGAATTTGCTGAAGCAAACTGAGCGTTTCATGGCTTTCGTAATGGGCTCTTTCCCCATTGCCCATTCCGTCGCTAATGGCTACTGCATACTTTCCTGCTCCGAGTTCAATTGTGGAGTAACTGTCTCCTGATACAAGACCTCCTCCTTTGGCAGCATGAGCTGCTCCCGTTTCCACCACAAATGCTTTCGCCGACCTGAATGTGACTTGACAAACTCCAGCTGGACCGCCGCTGCACTCTTCTTTATGCACAATCACATTGTCTAGCAGTATATCTGATAGCATAGGGGCGATGAGCTTTTGGCATTCTCCATGACGGGTATTTGAATATGGGATCGTCATATCAATGTCTATACTGCCCTTTTGCAGATTGTAAATATCAATTTGTTCAATCTCCATGCCGTATGATTCAATGGCTTCAAAAATTTGCTCTTCCTGATTATGATGGTTTTCTCTTTCTCTCTGAATCTCATCAGCGAAGTCGCTCATCACTTCAGATACGCCTCTTAACTGTTCAGCGACTAGCTTTCTGCTATCATATACTTGCTTTTTTAATTTCTGGTTCGCTTGATAATAAGTCAGCTGCTGTGTGATCGCTTCTTCCACTTTCTTAGGACGATAGCAATGTTTGTCCAAGTCCTTTTTTAGCTTCGGGGAAAGTTCTCCTTTGCCGTCATCCAATTCATATAACACATCTTTCATTAAGTGATAGGTCTGGTTAAAGTTGTTTGCCCAGCACTGTTCTTTCTTAAAGCATGTTTGACACGTTTTTTCAGTGACATGACTTAAGAACATATCCAGTTCTCTCTCTTCGTAATCTTCTAATATATCGACATTGTATTGAGAGAAGCTGTTAGACAAAGCATCAAACACTTCAGAGAACTGCTCTACTCTGCTGGCTGTCACATCTCGGATCTTTCTTAAATACTGCTGCTGTTCACTTGAATGCTCCACCGTTCCAGGAATCAGCTTGGCCAGCTTATCGGTAAGGAGCTTAGGGGTTAGAAATAGAAGAATAATCGCGGCGATTGATTCATATAATGTAAGAGTGAGCGGCACACCGCTTTCGCCGTACATTCCCGCAAGCAAGGTAGCCACAAGTAATCCGGCTGCAGCTCCCGCCCTTTTCCATTCCTTTAATAAACCCCCTAACAGTCCCGAAAAAGCAAGAAGACTCATTTGATAAAAGCTGGCCACATTCGCCAGACTGAAGATCAATCCGGTTACGACCCCTACCGTAGAACCTACTGCTGCTCCAGAAATAAAGGCAAAAATGAGCACCAGGTATCTCGAGAATATATGCTCCATCGATAACCCGTAGACCGTCCAGCCAATGGTTCCGGAAGTAATCGAAGCCAGCATAATGACAAGGCTGATGATCTCTTCATTTTTTAATGATTTTATTCGTTTATTTAATGATAAAAAGGGGATGCTTTGCATAAAGATAAGTGTCAGGACAAAAGCAAGGGATGCTTCAACCACTCCCATTAGCAAATCATACGCAGCAAGCACTCCGCTTCCTTGAAAGTAGGCAAAGCCAGATTTCACCGCTAATACAGTAAAAAACACGTAGAACGGCAAAGATACGACATCTTCTTTATGAAAGTTCTTGAGCAGTCGATAAGAAATGAGAAAAATAAAAATGGTCACAAATGAATAGGTGATCTGATCCAGCGACAACGTCAGCGCACCAGCCAGTAATCCCACTAACGCAAGCGGCGCATGATCTCGCTTTAACATGAATACCGCAGCAAAGAATGGCAGGGCGAACGGTGTTAAATGCGAAAGAATTAATGCACGTCCAAGTAAAAAGCCAATCAGCAACAAAAGGAATCCTTTTTCAATTAACCATACCTGCGCGTGGTAGGAAAATTGCTTTACCCCCTTAAAGACCTCCATTTTTGTTCCCTCTAGATCTACATGGCTAACCGGCTCTATCATATTCCTTTCCACTCTCTCCATCGTTAACACTCCTATTCAGTTTCTTTGCTCATCATTATATAGGAGGCTTATTTCAAACTTTGTCAAAATCAGAGAGCAGAACCTAAAAAACGTTCGACGATTTTCTATCAGATTTTTCCGAAAATTAATCATTTTATTTATAACATGCGAGAGAAAACATACTTGCTCCCTAAAAATAATATTCTCATAAAAAAGTGTTGACTTCTTATCGAGATCTAGTTATTATATTCATTGTGCTTCAAATAATTTTTTTGGCGGTGTAGCTCAGCTGGCTAGAGCGTACGGTTCATACCCGTGAGGTCGGGGGTTCGATCCCCTCCGCCGCTACCATTTACTTAGGCCCGTTGGTCAAGCGGTTAAGACACCGCCCTTTCACGGCGGTAACACGGGTTCGAATCCCGTACGGGTCATGGCTTAAAAATCAGATTGTCGCAAATCCAAGCGGTTTGTTGATGGTCTGGTTTTTTTATATTTAATTTACTCCATAAAAGGGAGAACTCACTAAGAGCTACCCTGTTCTTTTCTTTACATACCACCTTTCCCGAATCTATATCTACAGAAAAAAGCTGTTTCCCATCGATGGGAAACAGCTTTTTATACTGCTTTAAAACATGTTAATCATAACGTTCACATTAAATAGGCAGCAGTTTAACCTCTTTTCGCGCCTCTTCCACCACGGCGTGATTCTGTTTGACGCTTCAAAGTAGATAGACGGTCTTCGCTGTCTTTTAGAAAGCGAGCCATCTTTTGCTCGAAGTTCTCTTTTGGAGGAGCGTAGTTTCCTCTAGGACCTTTAGAGCGATAATCATTGCTTTTTGGACGGGAACGATAGGACTGCTGTTGCTGCGGCTGGTCTTTAGCTTTACGGATGGATAAACCAATCTTACCATCGCTCTCTACATTAATGACTTTTACTTCGACCTGGTCGCCCACTTTTAAATGTTCGTTAATGTCTTTTACATAGTTATCTGCGACTTCACTAATGTGTACTAAACCAGTTGAGCCACCTGGCAGTTCAACAAACGCTCCGAATTTTGTGATCCCTGTTACTTTACCTTGTAACTTGCTGCCTACTTCGATTGACATAAAAAAATTGTTCCTCCTTAGAAATGATCGTGCTTTACTTTATATTATATTACGTAAAAAAAGAGTGTCAATAAGACAACCACTCTTATTGTTCATTCTTACGGTCCTTTTCGGCGTTTTCAGGGATGTTAAAAATGATTTCTCCCTGGTCAGACAGAAAGTATTTTTTCCTTGCCAGTTCCGCAATATACTCATCATGCTTGAGCCTTTCCAGCTCTTCTTCATACTTTACTTCATTCGTCTTTAACTCATCCAAAGCCGCTTCCGCGCGTTCTTTTTGCTCTATTTTCTCATCTAACCGAGCGGACTGGGAAACGAGAGTCGAGACCATCCCAGCCATAATTAACATGGCCACCACGGCAAAAGCTGATAATCGTCTAAATAATTTCGTTTTATGCTTTGCTAAAAATTTTTCTTTTTTTTCCTGACTGAAAATAAAAGCATTTTTCAAGGCAGTTACTTTTCTTTTGCTCGATTCACTCATTTCCCGTCCTCCCTTATTTATTTTTCCAGCGTTTGATTGTATTTAACAATTTATTCTTGAAAATAAGGAAATGTCCTGCTAATTTAGCATATAAATCATTCGCCTTTTTTCTCACTTTTTTAGGGAATAATCTCCAAATAATTGTGATTGGCCAAAAAATAACCTTTAATACAAATAATAATAGCTGATAGCCTACTTTGGCAAGCATCATCAGCATTTTACCTATGAATTGTACTATATTTATGACCACGGTTACAATTGTGCGTATCGGCCAGACAATAAAAATATGAATAAGTTTCTTTATTAACAAGAATATTTTTACAAAAAATAAGATGATCGTCTCCAGCAAGTTTTCATACAGCTTTTTGAATAATGCCTGATAAGCGGAAAAACCACATAATAAAGCGATGAAAAGATAAAAACGGATCTCACCATTGTTTACATGATATAAACAGTAGAATAGAAGACCGCCATACAGACACCAGAAGAAGATGTCCCAAATGAACGTCATCCATCTCGAGCGGACCGAGCGCTTCCAAAATCGCCGATATGTATCCAGCAGTGCGCCAAATACACATCCAAGGGCAATCATAGAAATCATTGTTTCAAATTGAACAGTTAAACTCATTTAAACAGTTTACTAAACATGCTTTTTGATTGATTTTTAGAAGTCTCGTCCGAGTAAACTAATTGATTGATCCGCCCTTTAATAGAAACGATGCCCTGATCGACGTCCAGATTTTTCATCTGCAGATTTTGACCTTGAACTGAAAGCACGCCCATTACAGTGATAAGCAAGAACTCTTCACTGTCAAAGCTCTCTACCTGCTTTACCCCTGTGATCTCAAGCACTTTTCTTCCTCTCATGATTACATCGTGGTCAGCGTTGTTTCTGTCATTCACTTCAAGATATTGACTCACCTAGTTTTCCCCCTTCACAAAGTACAAGCTTTGCCACTAAGTGTATGCGGACAAAGTGCAATCTATGAATGAAAGGGAGGATCTGTTCATTTATTTCACCGCTTCTAAAACCGATGAGGTTGACCGTTATTCGAGATTTAAGCGTTCTTCTTTAAGCAGCTCATACATTCCAGCGGCCTCTTCTTTTTTTGTCGTTTCTTGCAGCCGCTCCACACGCACTGTCAGAACCCGCTGTCCTAACCGAACCGTCAGTTCATCTCCGACTTTGACATTAGAACTCGCCTTTGCTTCTGTTCCATTGATCATAATTCTGCCTTGATCAGCTACTTCTTTCGCTAATGTTCTTCTTTTAATAATTCTTGATACTTTTAGAAATTTATCTAATCTCATTGTGCTCATTCTTATCTCTCCTTTATAACCCTAATGTTTTGGCTTCATTCCAAAAGGCATCAAGCTGTTCTAAATTAAATGCCTCAAATCCTTCGCCGCTTTCTCTTACTTTTTTCTCCACGTAGGCAAAACGGCGATAAAACTTTTCATTCACTGCCGTCAAGGCTTCCTCCGGATGAATCGAATAAAAACGAGCTACATTGACAAGGGCAAACAACACATCGCCAAACTCCTCTTGGCGGCGCAGTTCATTCCCGGTTTTCACTTCTTCTAGAAACTCCTGCCACTCTTCGACTACTTTCTCCATAGCTGCATCAGCTTCATCCCAATCGAAACCAACCTTCGCCGCCTTCTTTTGGAACTCGTGCGCCCGAAGAAGTGCAGGGAGCCCTTTCTCTACTTCATCTAAAAGAACAAGTTCCTTTTTACCTTTTTCAGCCGCTTTAATGTCTTGCCAATTCGCTACTACCTCCTCAGCACTTTCGACATGAACATCGCCAAATACATGAGGATGACGTCTGATCATTTTTTCAGTAATGGATTCGATGACGTCTTCAATGGCAAACATTCCTTCGTCTTCGCCAATCTGCGCATGAAGCATGACTTGCAATAAGACATCGCCCAGTTCTTCAATAATATGATCATCATCTTGACGGTCAATGGCATCTAGCAGCTCATACGTTTCTTCAATTAAGTATTTCTTTAATGATTCATGCGTTTGCTTCTGATCCCACGGACAGCCATTTGGACCGCGCAGCTGCGCAATGGTCTGGCGCAGAACAGAGAACTCTTTATATGTTTGTTCTTCCTTCTTAACTGGCGGAACATATAAAGATGTGAGATTGTTTAATTCTACTTGCCGATCCAGTTCGTAAAGCGGCACCTTTTTCACCACTTGTTCCGAGCTTCCGGCCGCAGTCACAATATAAACCTCAAATTCATCCGGATACTTCTCCATCAGCGTCAGCTTTACTTCAGAAGCGATAAAGGCATCGTATACTTGAGCAATAATGATATGCTGAAAAATGTGAATTTCCTCTTTTTTAAGCGCCGTTCCATCTAACAATTGAAATCCATCAATTGGATCGATCTTTACCGCGGTAAACAAATCATCGATAAAGCTTTGACCGCCGGCAATGGTTACTTTTAGCTCCTCAGATTCTTCTTTTTCGAGCAAAATCTGTACGGTTTTTTCAGCCACCATCGGATGTCCTGGCACCGCATAAACAATCTCGCTTTCCGATTCAGCTTTTTGGATTAATTCAGATGCAATCTCCTCATATACCGCTTCAAACTGATCGTGCTTTTCATACACCTCATCAAAACTGACAAATTGTACGCCTTCTTTCGTTAGATCCTCAATCACTGGATGAGCCATCGTTCGAACGTATACCGTGTTCATCTTCTTTAAAAGACGATATACACCGAAAGGAAGCTGATCCAAGTCACCTGCGCCAAGACCCACTACTGTGATTCTTTTATTCATTGCTTTCACTCACTTTCCACTTATTGAACGGGCTTTGACCTATCAGCGGATCTTCCTGCTGAGTTTCTCCAGTTTGCTGCCAAAAGGAATCTGCCGCAGTTCGTCATCTGTGAACAATTTTAACTTAACTATAACGTAGATAAAGACAAAAGCGCCGACAAAAACACTTGAACATGTAATCATAACCATTTGCAGTCGCTCATTGCCAATCATTCCTGTGATAAAAGAGGACGACAGGAGGATCCATATCCTCAATAACACAGTCATACAGCTGGCTGAAAAAAGAACTTTTGCCATAAAATATCCATGTAAATATTTTGTTTTTAATTTGATTCTGATCTTTAGCGCAAGAAATAGGGCAATGCCAGCCAGCGCAGCAACCGTTGAAACCGCTGCACCCATCGTTCCATATACAGGAATAAGGAGATAGTTGCCTGCCCACTTAAATAAAAGACCGGCAATGACCGCGATCGCTGGCGTAAAGTCTTCCCCTATTCCCTGCAAGATACCTGATAACGTTAAAATAACTGAACTAAAAATAATGGAAAGACAAAAAACAGATAGTACATCTGAGCCGTCATAGTTCTCAAACAGCATGGAATTAAGCGGCTTCATAATATTAATAATACCAACAGCAGCGGCGAAGCTAATCGTAAAACTGACTTTTAGAGCTAATTGAATCGCCTGATCAACTTCTTTTGGGAGCTGCTTCTTATAAGCAGCTGTAACAAGCGGCACTAGGGTTAAAGAAAGAGAAGCGGCTACTACCGTTCCAAGCTGCAGGAGCGGCTGTCCCCGGTCGTAAATACCTTTGGCCACTTTCGCTTCCCACTCATTTACGCCAGCATGAATTAATCCGCTATATAAATGAAATGAATCCATTAATTGCATAAGCACAAGCATCATACTTGCAAGACATATCGCAGTTCCTCTATAGACAAGCGAACGAATCAGTTCTTTTCGATTCACTTGAGCAGCTGCTGGCTCCTCTCTCGCGCCGAGCGGCCTTCTGCGCATATAAAGCCATAAAACAAAGATTCCCGCTAGACTTCCCATCAATGAACCGGCTAAAGCTCCAGCTCCTGTCACATAAAGCGAAAATTCATTTCTAATCAATATGTACGCAAACAGTAAAATAAAAACGACTCGAACCAACTGTTCACCAGACTGAGAGACAGCCGTTGGCACCATGTCGCCTAACCCTTGATAAGCACCTCGCCACACCGTTAAAAAAGGCATAAGCAAAAAAGAAAATGCCGATAGCTGTATGAGCGGTGCAAGCAAAGGATCACCCATGCCGTTTGCCATTCTTTCTGCCCCAAAGAATAGAAGAATAAAGAGAAATCCTCCTGCCGTACTAATTACATAAAAAGAAACTCGAATAATCTCTCGAAGGTCAGTAGGATGGCCTTTTCGTTCAGCTACTAACTTCGATATCATCACCGGAAAACCGTAAGTCGATAACGCAACGGAAATTCCGTAGAATGGGTAAACTTGCTGATAAATATAAAAGCCGACATCGCCCACAATATTTTGAAAGGGCACTCGATAAACAGCGCTTAACACTTTGACGAATATGGCTGCAACCGTGAGAATAACGGCTCCTCTCATAAAAGATTTCATATTGGGATCTGGCAACCTTCAACACCTTGCCTTCCTAAAACAAGCTACTACAAATTTAATGTATTTGAACACAAAAAGGAAGCAGCACTTTCCCTGCTTCCTTTTTGCTCTACTCCATTTGTTTCGCTAAAAAGCTTGCGGCGGTTTCAGCGGATTTCTTCTCCACCTCACCAAGTGTACGGTCTGTCGAGAAAATAACAACGACTCCAATTGGGTCTCCGCCAGACACAATTGGGGCAAGTGTATAAGATTGAATGCTCTCTTCACGGTTATCCACCAATGAAACGGAGCTTTGAGAAGTCGATAAGGTAGAAGAACGTTCGTCCATCGCCTGTTCAATCGTCTCTCCTACGCTTTTATTGAGATATTCTTTCTTTGATACACCTGCCGATGCAATGATCGTATCTCGGTCACAAATTAATACAGAACTGTTTAGGCTGTCATTCAATGCTTCCGCATATTCTTGTGCAAAGTCACCTAATTCACTAATCGGTGAGTATTTCTTCAAGATTACTTCTCCATCACGATCAACAAAAATCTCGAGAGGATCTCCCTCTCTAATTCTTAACGTTCGGCGAATTTCTTTTGGAATAACCACTCGCCCTAAATCATCAATACGACGAACTATACCAGTTGCTTTCATCTTATGTTGCCTCACTTTCATCAGATGATATATTAAAAAATGGCAATGAATAAGCGACAATCTGATCGATGTCATTACCTTTATGCTGTTATTATCTTTCATCTCGGAAGTTATATACATTTTGATTGAATTTTTCTAATTCAAGCACAGCTGCATCAAAAATATCTATTAGAAACATATACCCTCATTGCTATTTATTGAAACTAATGGTGACTTTCTAGCTGAGGCAACTGGTTAACTGATCATCATAAGGAAAGCAGCTTATTTTTTCGCCTTTTCAAGATTCTTGATAATATCGTACGCCGCCGCAAACCACGTATCAATGGAGACTTTTTTAATATCCATCGTAATAATCAGCTGATTATTTTCCATTCCAAGACCAACCATCCGGCCGTGTTTATTGCAAATATCGAATACTTTAGAGCCGTCAATTTCCTTCGTCCCTGCTTCACTCATTCTAATCGTAACGGTATCCTTCACTTGTTTAATCAGCTCTAGCTTCGTTCTTCTGGCGTACACTTTCATTTCCGCCACTTTGAACAAATCATCTACTTCTCGAGGATAATCGCCGAAACGGTCTGTCATTTCTTCTTTCAGTTCATCGATCTCTTCGACAGATTCAAGTGTGCGGAATCGCTTATACATCTCTATTTTTTGCTGGCTGTCTTTAATATACGTATCTGGAATATAGGCATCGATTGAAATTTCCACTTCAAATGATGGCATCTTCTCTTTTTGATCGCCGGCTTGCTTTTGCTCAATGGCTTCCTTAAGCATTTGTGAATACAAATCAAACCCGACAGAATCAATGAAGCCATGCTGCTGGGCGCCAAGCAGATTCCCCGCGCCGCGAATAGATAAATCTCTCATGGCAATCTTAAATCCAGAACCCAGCTCCGTGAATTCTTTAATGGCTTGCAGACGCTTTTCCGCTGTTTCAGACAGCACTTTATCTTTCCGGTAAAGGAAGTAAGCATAAGCTACCCGGTTTGAACGGCCGACACGTCCCCTGATCTGATAAAGCTGGGATAGACCCATTCGATCCGCGTCATGAACAAGAAGCGTATTGACGTTCGGTATATCCACGCCGGTCTCAATGATCGTCGTTGTCACTAACACATCTGTTTCACCTTCTAAAAAGGCGAGAATGACCGCTTCAAGTTCTGTTTCTGTCATTTGCCCATGGGCATAGGCGACTCGTGCATCCGGCACCAGCATAGAAATTTCTTCCGCTTTTCTCTCAATGTCTTCCACTCGGTTATAAAGATAGAATACCTGTCCATCCCGAGCTAGCTCCCTCTCGATCGCTTCTCTCACAAGTGCAGGATTATGCTCCATCACATAGGTTTGAACAGGGAAGCGGTTTTCTGGCGGAGTCTCAATGACTGAAAGATCACGCACGCCAAGCATGGACATGTGCAGCGTTCTTGGAATTGGTGTCGCCGTTAAAGTCAGTACGTCCACATTTGTTTTAAGCTGTTTAATTTTCTCTTTATGCGTTACCCCGAAACGCTGTTCTTCATCGACAATTAATAAGCCCAAGTCACTGTATTGCACATCTTTAGATAAGAGCCGGTGCGTGCCGATGACGATATCTACTGTACCGGCCTTTAAGCCTTTCAACGTTTCAGTCTGCTGTTTCCTCGTCCTAAACCGGCTTAATAAGCCCACTGTAATCGGAAAGTCCTGAAATCTTTCTTTAATCGTTTCATAATGCTGCTGGGCTAAAATGGTCGTCGGCACTAAGAAAGCTACCTGTTTTCCATCAGCAATTGCTTTAAAAGCCGCACGTATAGCTACTTCCGTTTTTCCGTATCCTACATCGCCGCACAGAAGCCGGTCCATCGGCTGCTCTTTCTCCATGTCAAATTTAATTTCCTGAATGGAACGCAATTGATCTTCTGTTTCTTCATATGGAAAAGCCGTTTCAAACTCCCGCTGCATGTCTCCATCCGGAGAATACGCATATCCTTTAGCCGCTTCTCGTTCAGCATACAGTTTAATTAAGTCATCCGCGATATCTTGAACAGAAGATTCAACCTTGCTCTTAACCCGTTTCCACTCTGTGCCCCCGAGCTTGTAAACTTTCGGCTCCTTACCTTCTGACCCTACGTACTTTTGTACAAGTTCAATTTGCTCGACTGGGACATACAGCTGATCAGTACCCTGATATTTAATATTTAGATAGTCTTTGTGAACTCCGTTAATATCGAGCGTCTCAATGCCTAAATATTTACCGATTCCGTGATTCACATGAACCACATAGTCGCCCACTTTTAACTCGGAGTAGCTCTTTATCCTCTCAGCATTGGACAGTTTTTGGCGGCGTTTGTTTTTCTTTGTTTTCTTATTAAATAGCTCCTGCTCCGTTACTATTGCCAGTTTCAATGAAGTAAATTCAAAACCTGCTGAAAGCGAACCGATTCCTACTTGTACCGTATTAGGCTCATAATGATTTTTAGAAGAAGAGACGTTTGCTTGAATCTCGTAATCTTCTAAAACTTGTTGAATTTTACTTAACCGATCTTCTGTATCTCCTAAGAAAATGACCGTCATACCCGCTTTTTTCCACCGTTCGATCTCTGTATGCAGGACATTCATTTGCCCATGAAAGCTCTGCATGGGCCGGCAAGAAAAGTTAACGACATTTTGCGGATTTGTATGCTCTACTTTGCGGATAAACAAAGAAAGGTACACGACTGGCCGGTTAATCGCTGACATGACATCAGAAAATGAGTAGGCCAGCTGAATGTCATGAACAATTTTTCCTTCTTCAAGTAAAGCTGTATACCATTCCGCTTCCTCTTGCTCTAAGGAATCATTGATCTCTCGAATTCGGCTGATTTCATCGAAGAACACTAACCCATCCTCTGAAAGATAATCCACTAAATTCATGGGATTCTCATACATCATTGCCGTATATTTAGACAGACCGTCAATCATTTGACCGTTTTTCATTCGCTCGATCTCTTGATTAATATTCTGGGACAAGATCTTTTGCGATTCTGCATTTTTTACTTTATCCAAAGAGTTTGATAACGCCGCCTCTAAACGCTGCGATAGTGTGACAAGCTCAGATGCTCCATAAGGTGTTTCAGACACAGGACTGATTAACACAGAAGATCTATTTTCTAGTGACCGCTGATTCTCTATGGAAAAAGAACGAATCGAATCAATCTCTGTATCAAATAATTCAATGCGAATCGGGTCAGAAAGAGTCAGCGGATAAATGTCTAAAATACCGCCTCGAAGACTAAATTCTCCAGGTGCGTAGACCATATCCGAACGCTGATATCCCATTTGCACAAGTTCGTTGATCGTCTCATCTAAATCAATTTCTTCTCCAGCAGTAAACGTTTTTTGCAAACTCTTCCACTGTGATTTAGGCGGCAATAATTTGCGTACACCGGAGATCGGCACAATGTAAATACCATTTTGGTGATTCACCATATGATTAAGCACTTCAATTCGCTGAGCACGAAGTTCAGGGCTCGCTATGCTCATTTCAGCCGCTATTAATTCATTGGCTGCGTATAAGTAGACATCATCTTCTGCAACAAATTGTAATAAATCATCGTAAAGCTTTTGTGCTTGCAACAAATTATATGTAATCACCATAATCGGCTTATTGGTTTGTTTATAAGCTGCCGCTATGAATAATGAGCGTGACGATCCAGAAAGTCCAGCAGCAAGCTGTTCTTTCAATCCTCCTGAAATCCCGTTTAAAATCGATTGAGTATCCTCATTTTGCAAGAGAATATCTTGTAGAGTATCCAAATACTGTTCCTCCTTGTCATCCCATATTCCCTTTTAATTAAGACCTAATGGATCTCTTTCTATCAGATCTTCTTTTATTCAGGCTACAAAAAAATAGAAAAATGCTTTGGACTTTTATCCAAAGCTGAATTAATGTATAAAATAATCGTATTGATGAAAATCTGGGTTTCTTTCTAACGATTCTTGGCAATCTTCACAAATCGTTTTGATAGATATATTCCCATTTGGCTGATAATGAATCATGTCTTTTCTTTCATGCTCGGTTAATGTATGAATGCCAAGCCTGTGCGAGGAGATCACGGGATCACTTAAACTGCCCACTTGAACTCCGCAGTGGCGGCAATGATACTGAATCGCCATTGGCTTCCTCCTTAGAAATGCCTTTTTCATTTTACTTAGTATAGGCAAAGAGAAAGCCGGTTATTCACCCCTATTTATTAAAGTCATTCATCACTTCTAAAAATGATTTTTCCATCCATTGCTCACAAGCATCTGCACTTAAGGAAACCGCTTCCTTCATTTGCTGCTGCTCATCCGGTGTGAACTTGCCTAATACATAATCCGCTACCTTAATCGGACTTTTAGGGCGATCGATCCCAATACGGATCCGATTAAATTCCTGTGTGCCGATATGAGCAATCGTTGATTTAATTCCATTATGCCCGCCTGCGCTTCCCTTTTGCCGCAAACGAATCTTACCTGTTGGCAAATCTAAATCATCGTAGATCACGAGCAAGTCACTTGGCTCTAATTGATAATACCTCATCACTTCACCGATACTCTCGCCAGATAAATTCATGTAAGTAAGCGGCTTAAGTAAAATCGCTTTTTCAGTTCCTTTCCGAATAACTGAATATACTCCTTTATGCTTCGCTTCTGTTAGCGGAGCTTGAAACCGGTTCGCCAGTTCATCAATCACGTGAAACCCTATATTATGCCTTGTATCTGCGTATTTAGCTCCCGGATTTCCAAGGCCAACTATTAACTTCATCTTTTACACCTCAAATTCCTTCTTTTCAATGCACATTCATTTAAAACGATAGGTTAAGTATAACGCAGCTCGTCTCTAAATTATATTATCGGTCTACAAATTTGTTCAACTTTTCATTACATATTGAAAAAGCGCAGCTCATGGCTGCGCTTTTCGATAGGATTATTCTTCTTTTTGATCTTCAGAAGATTCGTCCGTATTTTCTTCGCTTGTTTCTGCTTCTTCACTGCCTTCGCCTTCTTCTTCTGGCTCTTCTTCCACTCTTGGAGCAAGTACAGAAACAACCGTCTCGTCATCCTCGTGGTTAATTTCAAATGAATGACTGCTGCGGATATCTCCGACTGTAATGGAATCGCCAATTTCAAGGGCAGATACATCAACTGACAGCGATTCTGGGAATTCACTTACTTTAGCCGTAACTGTCAGTTCAAATAGCGGCTGCTGAACGACTCCGCCTTCTTTTGAACCAGCGGCCTCGCCTTCTAGTTCCACACGAACTTCAGATGTAATTTCTTTAGACAAATCAACAGCGAAGAAGTCTGCATGAACAATGTGGTTTTTAATTGGATCCTGCTGATAATCGTGCAGAATCACGTTATGGCTTTTTCCATCAATATTTAAGGAAATGACACCATTGCGTCCTACTTCTTTAATCACTTTTAAGAAGTCGCCTTCACTTAAATAGATAGCTTCCGAATCTACACCTTTTCCATAAACTATAGCTGGGAAGTTACCTTCACCTCGTAATTGTGTCAATGCAGAACGTTGAAAACTATCACGTTTTTTCACTTCTAATAAAGAACTCATAGAGATATTCACCTTTCCCATCTAATTATTTTATCTAAGCTGTAATTGTATAAAATATAGTTTCCCTCATTATGGAGATTTTAAACCTTTATTATGTAATGGGGCTTTTTTGCGCAAAAAAAAAAGCCGAACCGCCTAAATCAGATATACTGATTTAAAACGGTTCAGCTTTATGATCAATCAAATAATGTACTTACAGATTGCTCTTCGTGAACGCGGATGATCGCCTCACCAATAAGCGGAGCAACTGATAATTCTACAATCTTATCAGTCTTCTTCTCATCTGCTAGAGCAATAGAGTTCGTCACAACAAGTTCTTTAATATTTGAGCTTTGAATACGCTCAATCGCAGGTCCTGATAATACTGGGTGCGTACAGCAAGCATAGACTTCTTTCGCACCATTTTCGACAAGGGCATTGGCCGCAAGAGTAATCGTACCAGCTGTATCAATGATATCATCAATCAGAATAGCGATTTTCCCTTCAATGTTACCAACGATATTCATGACTTCTGCCACATTCGGACGCGGACGGCGTTTATCAATAATCGCAATTGGTGCTTTTAAGCGATCTGCCATTTTACGTGCACGCGTCACCCCGCCGTGGTCAGGGGATACAATGACGATGTCTTCGTTAGTGAAGTTCTTCTCTTTGAAATAATCAGCTAAGATCGGCACACCCATTAAGTGGTCGATTGGAATATCAAAGAAGCCTTGGATTTGCGGTGCGTGTAAATCTAGCGTGATCACGCGAGTAGCTCCAGCTGTTTCAAACAAGTTTGCAACTAGTTTAGCAGTGATCGGTTCACGGGCACGAGCTTTACGATCCTGACGTGCATAGCCATAGTAAGGAAGAACAATGTTGATCGTTTTGGCCGATGCACGCTTTAATGCATCAATCATAATCAATACTTCCATCAAGTTCTGGTTAACTGGGGCGCTTGTTGATTGAACAACATACACATCACAGCCACGAATACTTTCTTCAATATTAATTTGGATTTCTCCGTCGCTAAAACGCTTAACAGAACACTTCCCTAATTCAACACCAATAAAATTAGCAATTTCATTCGCAAGAACGGGATTGGAATTAAGAGCAAAAATTTTTAAGTTAGGATCTAGATACTGGTTACCCATGTTGGACCTCCGCTTTTTGTTTGTTTTTTCATTTATTATTTATCTGAATGAATGTTTTGAACATAGTTTTCTTTGTTGACCTGGCGAGCACGGGCGATAGACAAGGCTTCGCCTGGCACATCGTTTGTGATCGTTGAACCAGCTGCAACATAAGCACCTTTGCCCACTGTAACAGGAGCGACTAAGTTAGAATTGCATCCAATAAACACACCGTCTTCAATTTTCGTCAAAAACTTCTTTTTCCCATCATAATTCACAGTGATGGATCCGCAGCCTATATTTACATCGCTGCCAACTTCAGCATCACCAATGTAGCTTAAATGAGATGCTTTGCTGCCTTTGCCGAAAACAGTTTTCTTAATTTCAACAAAGTTGCCGATTTTCACTTCATCATGAATGTCTGAATCCGGTCGAATATGAGCAAACGGACCAATGTTAACATCAGAGCCAATTTGGCTTTGATGCACCACTGATTGTCGAATCAATGTACGCTCTCCGACTTTAGAATCCTTAATTTCACTGTTCGGTCCGATTTCGCAATCGCTGCCAATTTCAGTCTTTCCAGAGATCACTGTCCCAGGAAATAATACCGTATCTGAACCTATGATGACATCCGGTCCAATGTAAGTATTTTCAGGGTTAATAATGGTTACGCCACCGCGCATATGTTTTTCATTAATCCGGGCACGCATTGTTTTTTCAGCCTGGCTCAATGCCACACGGTCATTTACACCTAATGTTTCATCAAAATCATTTGTCTGATACGCAGCTACCGTTTCGCCTGCAGACTTTAATATTTCAATGACGTCAGGCAAGTAATATTCACCTTGGACGTTGTTATTAGAGACCTTTTTAAGTGTGTCAAACAACATGCGGTTGTCGAAACAATACGTACCTGTATTAATCTCTTTTACTTTGCGTTCCTCTTCACTTGCATCTTTATGTTCAACAATTCTTTCCACTGTTCCTTGTTCACTGCGGATAATTCTTCCGTATCCATCAGGGGATTCAGTGGCGCCTGTTAAAATCGTCGCTTTCGCCTTTTGTTCTAGGTGATAAGCCACAAGCGCTTCCATTGTTTCAGGCTTGATTAAAGGTGTATCTCCGCACACTACAAGTGTACACCCTTCTTCTTGACCCAAGATATCTTCTGCCTGCATAACAGCATGAGCGGTTCCAAGCTGTTCTTCCTGCAAAGCAAATTCACTGCGGCCTTCTAAGTGAGATTTCACTTTTTCAGCACCATGACCGACAATCGTTACTATTTTATTGGTTTGTAAACCAGATATATGATCAATTACATGCTCTACCATTGGTTTGCCGCATACAGGGTGCAACACTTTATAAAGCTTTGACTTCATTCGTGTTCCCTGTCCTGCTGCAAGAATGACAGCATAGATATTCGTCATTTAGGGTCCCCCTATAACCTTTAGTCCCTATTGAATATATCTTAAAAAGGCTTTCATTTCAAGGTAACTGAAAAAATGACAAAGTTTTGTCAAGAGATTCCTTTGTGAAATTATTCCTTTAAAATAAAGAGGGGAAAAATAGACAAAAAAAAGAGCCCTACCTTAGAAGTAGGCTCTCGTTGCACTTGTTTCTTATGAAGCTCCTGCTTCCTCTAATTCCACTTCTTCCAATTCCCCTAAACGGTGATATTCTGCTAATACAGCATCCTGGATTTTACCGCGTGTGTTGGAGTTGATTGGATGAGCAATGTCGCGAAACTCACCATCTGGTGTACGCTTGCTTGGCATTGCTACGAATAAACCATTGTTGCCGTCAATCACCCGAATATCATGAATAACAAATTCATTATCTAGTGTAATTGAAGCAATTGCTCTCATTCGTCCATCCGTATGGACACGTCTTAATCTCACATCAGTTACTTCCACTTTATTCACCACCCTTTTCCCCTAATAAAAAAACATAAACTAATAATTCAATAATATTTACAATATTCCTTCTTTTTTAGGAAAATTTTTTAAAAAATCCATTCTTTTTTCCCATATTGACCATCGATAGCCTTTGAATAGAGATGACAGGACAAGCATTTCAACAGGGTTAATGCCTTTCACCTCTTCGGACAATGAAGGTCAGATCAATGTCCCTGTGTTTGAAACAGCTTTTGCATAAAAAAAACACTCGTGATTACTTCACGAGTGCAATAACTTCAATTTCAACTTTAGCATCTTTCGGCAAGCGGGAAACTTCCACGCAAGAACGAGCTGGTTTATGATCAGCGAAGTAATGGCTGTATACTTCATTCACAGAAGCGAAATCTTCCATATCCGCTAGAAACACAGTCGCTTTTACCACTGTTTCAAGGGAAGCGCCTGCCGCTTTTAGAACAGCCTTTAAATTACTGAATACTTGATGTGCCTGCTCAGCTGCATCTCCCTCAACCATCTGACCTTCTGGTGTTAAAGGAATCTGGCCTGAACTGTAAAATAAATTATTAATTAAAATACCTTGTGAATAAGGGCCGATAGCAGCCGGGGCTTCATTTGTCGATACAGTTCTCATCTCAAACTCTCCTTATGAAAAATCAATATTTTTAGAGAAATAATTTCCTTCTACCGCTGAAATCGTCGATTCTCTGATGTTCACATTTTCAAGTTTGACTAGCGATATATAATCTTCAATCAAGCGTTCTTCTTCATGTTCTGCTTCCACTAAAACCGCAATTCCGGCAACAGAAGCATTAAATTCTGCCAGAAGGCTAACCATTCCATTGATTGTACCGCCAGCTTTCATGAAGTCATCAACAAGCAGCACCTTGGATCCTTCTTTTAAACTTCGTTTCGCGAGCACCATTGTCTGGATTCGCTTGGAAGATCCTGATACGTAGTTGATACTTACGGTTGGGCCTTCTGTCACTTTGCTGTCTCTGCGCACCACAACCACCGGTACATTTAAATGAGCGGCAATTGCCTGAGCAATAGGAATACCTTTTGTGGCAACCGTCATCACGACATCAATGTTCTGTCCTGCGTATACAGACGCCAAAAGCTTTCCTACTTTATGAATGAATTGCGGATGTCCAAGTAAATCCATCATATATAAATAACCGCCCGGAAGCAAACGCTCCGGCTTCTCTATTTGTTCGCACAATTCAGCCATAAACTCCCGTGCTTCTGCTTCACTGATTTTCGAAAAAAACTTTACACCGCCAGCTGCTCCAGGGACCGTTTGCAGGGTGCCGATGCCTCGCTGTTCGAATGTTTCTTTCACAATGGCCAAGTCTTCACTGATCGATGATTTAGCTGAACCATACCGATCGGCAAAGAAGGTCAGCGGAACAAGCTGCCGTGGATGTTCCAATAAATAATGGGTCATGTCAATCAAACGTTCACTTCGACGGAACTTCATGTTTACTTTTGCCCTCCTAAGGAGTAAAACCGAATATTTACTTTTAAATATATCTTAATATACGGCTTTAAGCAATAGGTTCCCCTTCACCTTCACCCAGCAGTCGGACAGCATATACTTGCTCGCAAAAGCCTCTTAACCCGTTGTATACGCGGTGCATTCTTGAATCATGCTGGATTAGTCCAAAAACAGTCGGCCCGCTTCCGCTCATTAAGACAGCATCCGCTCCGAATCGCTCCATTTGCTCTTTAATTTGGGCGACTTCTGGATAAAGCTTTAATGTAACAGACTCAAGTACATTTCCCATACTTGCACACATTTGTTCATAATCTTGGTTTTTGATCGCTTCAATCATAGCGGCGGTGTCAGGATGATTAATTCCCTGCAGCTTAAGGTTTTTATACACTTCTGCAGTGGACACGCCAATCGTCGGTTTAGCTAAGACTACCCAGCAATTGGGCGGAGGAGGAAGCTTTTGAATCTTCTCTCCTCTTCCCTTAGCCAAGGCCGTACCTCCATATACACAGAAAGAAACATCCGAACCAATTTCAGCGCCCAGCTCAGCTAGTTCATCCAGACTTAATCCTATATCCCAAAGACGGTTCAGTCCTTTTAAAGTCGCGGCTGCATCACTGCTTCCACCTGCTAATCCAGCGGCCACCGGAATCACTTTCTCAATAGTAATAGAGACGCCTGACTTTATTTGATAACGGTCTTTTAGCAGCTTAGCGGCTTGGTACGCTAAATTCCGGCTGTCATCTGGAACGAATCGATTATGTGATAGAATCCGAATTTCATCTTTAGGAAGCATTTCAAGTTCTATCCGGTCTGCCAAGTCGACATTCGTCATAATCATTTCTACTTCGTGAAATCCATCTGGTCTTTTATTTAACACGTCCAATGTTAAATTAATTTTTGCTGGTGCTTTCATCATTATCTTCACAATAGCTCACCTACTTTGCGCACTTTCAAGTTTGTCTTATTTTATCATAAAATATTTCTCTTCGTTCAATGAAAAAAGAAGCGATAAAAAGATTGCCGAATGACAAATGTTCATCCTGGTCTTTTTTTCTGCAGCCAATGTACTATTTTATCTTAAAAATGGATTTTTTTGTTCATCTCTTTATTATTCCCTCTTTTATAGAAAATCAACTTGATCACGCAAAAAAGAACCGGAGCAAGCTCCGGTTCTGGCGGCTAATTAATGATGTGAGTAAAAGTATTAACGCTTGTTTGCAAGTTGGTTTTCAGCAAGTTCAATCGCACGTTTAACCATGTTTCCAGCATCGCGGGTCGTAATGCCGCCCCAGCCTTCTTTTTGAACCGTGTCATAAAATCCTAACTCTTTCGCAAGCTCCTCTTTTAACTGGTCAGACATGATACCTTTTCTTCTGCCCATTGGTCTCCTCCTTTTGCCGCCGTATAAATAGCTTATCCTAACGGCTAGAGGATCATTAGCGGAAACGAATGGAATAAGCCGAAATTAAACAAAATAAAAAGCAGTAAACGTAGTGTCCACTGCCGGCTTAAACTGCACTTCCTGCTGCATCTTCAAATGTTAATTGTACTGTTTCAGTCAGTACATCGGCATAGCTGTAAGAAACTCTTTCAAACGCATTTTCGTCTTGATCTAACTCAACGACGAACACTGATGGATATGTCTCAGCTAAAACGCCGCAACGCTCAATTGTTTTTCGGCGTCCTCCGTTCGCTTTTAGCATCAGTCTTTTACCCAAATTAGAATCAAGAGACCTTTTAATGTCGGCTAATGTTTTAGGCATCCGCTTCCACCTCACTATAATTAGTGTACCACACATTTAAAACCAAGTCAAATAAATTTATAATTTTATCAATGTTTCACTTCCGTTGTCAACATTTTTCGCTTTGCAAAATGTTACTTTTTTCAACAATATTAGCTTCCCCTCTTTTTTGGCAACTATGTAAAAAAGCTGTAATTTATTTTACTTACAGCTTTACTCGTCCTCCGGGTATTGAAATGGCATACCTAAACGAAGCAGGCCTTTTGTTTCAATTCCGCCAAGACCCTTATCTCCTGTTAAGGTATTTCTTAAGACTTCTCTTACATTTACTAGTTCATTAAAAGGGGTATAGCCGATTTTTGATGAGATATAGACGGGATCAAGAGCATGGATATTTACGCGCAAAGGCGAACTGGCAAAATTAGCTCCGGCTCTGATCAGCGATTCAAAATGAGATTGGCATGCTCCGGCAAATATAATTAACTGATCCAGATTCGGCACCTTTTTTCTGGCTGCTTTTACTGCTTCTGCAAAATGCTTCGAGTGTCTGTATGCGTTTATATCTGATTTACTTCCTTTTACTTTTGAATAAGCATCATGCCCTGTGATGACTAAAATATCGGGGCGGTGCCGGTCAATTAAATCGGGTACTTTTTCAGGCATCTCCTTTTCTAGACAATGCACACCATGAACTGGCAAGCCTATCGTTTCATAAGCGGTTAAACATTTTTTTAGATATAGGGGATCCCCATCTAGATGCAGCACTCTCCCTGGAATTTGAAACACATCATTCTCTTCACGATAGCAGCTCGTCGCCCGATATTCCTGCCGCTCCTTATTGAGTTCAAGTTCTTGGCGAAACAGCTGCAGAGACTGTTCTTCGCGCTTTTTAGTGCTCTGGCTGATCCGCTCCTGCTGATCGGAATCAACTTCTACTAAATCGGATAGCGGAGCATCCGCTTCTAAACGGTAATACTGTCCAAATAGAATCGCCTGAAGACCGTCCTTTGTTTCCCGAATATCTGTTACACGAAAAATTATGTCATGGCCGTAAGAAATCCGGCTGACAATAGAACCAATGCGAATTGTCACATTCATCATCCCCGATGCAAGATTATCTTCCCGGTATTATATGCAAGGGCCCTGACAATTGCTCATAAATATAGAAAGATACATAAAAAAACATCTAAAGACAAACGTCCTCAGATGTTTTTTAACTAAGATTTCATTGTTTTTAGAAGGGCATTCGATAAATCAGCAAATTCTTGTAAAGACAAAGACTCTCCACGGCGAGAAGGCTCGATCCCTGCTTCTGACAAAGCGGATAGAATTTGTTCCTTCTTCTCTTTCCCTAAAGGAAGCTGGTTGGTTAAGTTGTTTAAAATCGTTTTTCTGCGCTGAGCGAATGAAGACCTTGTCACAGTAAAGAAGAAGTTCTCATCTTCTACTTCTACGGCAGGCTTTTCACGCTTTAATAACCGAATGACAGCTGAATCAACGTTCGGCTGCGGCATGAACACGGTTTTAGGAACGATGAAAGCCACTTCCGACTCCATATAATACTGAATAGCAATCGATAAAGAGCCATATTCTTTCGTCCCTGGTTTAGCAGCAATTCGATCAGCTACTTCCTTTTGCAGCATAACAACTAACCCTCTTATGGCGATCTTTTCCTCTAAAAGCTTCATGATAATGGGGGTCGTTACGTAATACGGCAGATTAGCTACGACCATTATGTCGTCAAGACCTTGAAACTCCTGTTCAATAATCGGTGCAACCTCCGCTTTTAAAATGTCCTCATGAATCACTTTCACATTATCATATGGAGATAAGGTGTCGCCTAAGATAGGAAGCAGACGCTGGTCAATTTCAAATGCGACCACTTTCCCTGATGTGCGGGCTAAGTGCTCGGTTAAAGCACCGATTCCCGGTCCCACTTCAATGACACCTGTTTCCTTCGTCAGGCCTGCTGCTTCAGTGATCTTTTGTAAAATATTAGGGTCGATTAAAAAGTTTTGTCCTAAGCTTTTTTTGAAAGAAAATCCATACTTCGTGAGAATTTCCTTCGTACGCGTAGGAGTAGCGATATCTTTCATTGGTTTTCCTCCTGTAACACTTCTATTAAAGCATCTCTGAATTGTTCTCTGGTGATTTGAAACATCAGCAGCCGTTTGTGAAGCTGCTTTCCATTTGTATAGCCGATTTTTAGTTTTTCTCCGAGACTTTCTCTGCGTTCTTTTGCCTTAGATCCGCCAATCAGTCCGGCATCAACAAGGTCTTCTTTAGAGATTTGTTCGGCTGCTTCCGTCTCCATTAACTGTGCCTCTTTTAACGCTTCCCGAATCGATTCAATGGAAGCATGTTCTACACCGACACCTTTTCCTCGCTTATGAAGAGCTTGGTGTTTCGGGAGAAAAGCGTGCTTGCAGTTAGGTACATGATCCGAAATAATCTTGCGAATTCTTTCGCCAGGGTAATCGGGATCAGTGAAAACAATGACTCCTCTTTTTTGCTGGGCTAGCTTTATTCTTTCAATGGTTGCAGGGCTGATGGCAGATCCATTCGTCTCTAGCGTATCTGCTTCGACCGCTCTTTTCACAGTCACTGTATCATCTTTGCCTTCAACGACAATAATTTCTTTTATTTTCATGCGATTCCTCCGGTTTATTCACGTGCTTGAATGTCCTGACTTCGTATTTACAAAAAAATATGCCCTTTTCATAACGAAGACAGTCATTTTTCATAGCGTATTCTCTATTATAAACGAATAAAAGCAAAAAAGCAGAGGTTTCCCCTGCTTTTGCTTTGGTTAGTTCAATACTTTAATTCTCACTTGCTTCCGCCCCCAGCTCTTAGCACCGGATTGACTAGGAATGAAGACATCAATTTTATGACCTTTGATCGCTCCGCCTGTATCACCAGCAACCGCATAGCCATAACCTTCTACATACACTTTTGATCCAAGAGGGATAATGGATGGATCAACAGCTATTACCTTCATGCCAGGATTGGCAATCAAGTTCAATCCTGTGGCTGTAATTCCTGAACAGCCGCTGCAATGAGCGGTATAGGCTGTGCTTGTAACCACTAGTTCTCTCCCTGGACCAGGGGCTGCTGCGGCAACCGAACTCTCTTCTTTTGTCCCCACTGCGACAATTTGTTCTTCGCTTTCTTTCAGTGTCGTCTCAGCCAATAACTTTCTCGACACTTCCTGGCCATTTTTACGTGTGATCTCGTAGCGCTTAGAAGCTAGTCCCTCTTTCCCCGCTTTTATGATCTTTTCTTTGCCTTTTGGCATGGTGCTATCTTTTCTTTCAACTACAGGAAATGGCTTTGGCTCTTCCACTACATCGGTGACTTTTTCAATACGGGTAATGGCAAAATAGTCATTGGGCTGCAATACCCGGTCTTGTTTAAGTGAGAGGATATCTAAAGGTCCCACTGTGAGGTTCTGTTTGTTTAAAAAGTCAGCGACGGTAATCGAAGTTGTCCAAACCGGGCGCTTTTTTCCGCCATCATCTAACGTCAGAAGGAAAGCTTTATTGATGGTTACTTTTGTTCCATTTTTTAATGGAGCGGAGTAATCCGGTTTAATTTCATCATGCTTTCCAAGAAAGAGGTTCTCTTGTTTCAAAAGTGTTTGAACCGTATCCGCTGTTGTCCATACTTTGTTTGTCTTTCCATCAATGGATAATTCGATTTTATGAGCTTCTTTCCAAACAATCGTCATTCGGTCTTTTAATTTACTTTCTTTCGAATGGGATAGATCATCTGCTGCTTTCACATTGATTTGTTGTTCCGCCAGCAATTCTTCCACCGTCTTAGCATGTGTACTGATCTCCTCCTGGATTCCATTGCTATCAAGAGTCACTGTCTTTTTAGATTCTTCATAAGCAAACCCTGCAACGAATAAAAAAGCAGTTGCTGTTATAAGGATCACCCATTTATTCTTACTCATTATTCTTTTTTGTTTGGCCGTCAAAAATAGCTCCTCCTCCTTCATATCTACAGGCTAATTGTTGCCCTGTTTCTCTTCTCACTGGACACGATTAGCCTATGAGGCGAACGGAGGAATGATGAATTATGCAGATCAATTGTAATATTTGTAATAAAATCACAAAAAAGCTGACCTGTATTAGATCAGCTTTAAATGGTTGATATATCAATATTTATTGCCGCTTGGCATTTTCCTTTTTATGCGAATTATTTCAAATGTTAAAAAGACGCAGAGCATTGTCAGTTGTTGCTTTTGCCACTTCTTCATAGCTGATTCCTTTTAACTCAGCAATCTCTTCTGCTACTAATTGAACATAAGCTGGCTCATTTCTTTTGCCGCGGTACGGGTGAGGTGCAAGGTATGGGCAGTCTGTTTCAATCAATAGCTTATCTAATGGAACAGATACCGCTACTTCCTTTGGCTTTTTCGCATTTTTAAATGTCACTGGACCACCTAAGGAAATATAGAAGTTCATCTCTATGCATTCACGGGCGATTTCCGCACTTCCGCTGAAACAATGCATAATTCCTCCGACCGTGCTTGCTTCTTCCTCCCTTAAAATATCTACAATATCCTGTGTCGCTTCGCGGTTATGAATAACAATCGGCAGCTTTACTTTTTTCGCGAGGCGAATCTGCTTTCTAAACACTTCTTTTTGAATATCATGAGGCGACTTGTCCCAATGATAATCCAGCCCCATTTCACCTAAAGCGACCACCTTCGGATGATTAGCCAGTTCCTCTAGCCACTCTAGATCTTCGTCTGTCATATCAATGGCATCTACAGGGTGCCAGCCGACACTTGCATACAAGAAATCATAGGTTTCGACAAGTTCCATCGCTTTTTGAATGGTTGATCGGTCAAATCCCACGACGACCATGCGGCTGACACCGGCTTCTTGTGCACGCTGAATGACCTCTTCTACATCTTCACTATATTGATCTGCATTTAAATGGACATGTGTATCGAATAACAATCCTATTCACCCTTTCGTAAAAGAAAAACATAGAAGTTCACGCCGAAATCGTTTCACGCGGAACATTCTATGTTTTTTTGCATTATTTTACTTTCGCACCATTTGGCAGTTTTTCAGCTATTTCTGTTAAAGCTAACACGCCATCTTTTGAACCGGCAAGAATCATTCCTTGAGATAGTTCTCCGCGCAGCTTCACAGGTTTTAAGTTCGCTACTACAACGACTTTTCGTCCAACCAGCTCTTCAGGCTTATAGAATTCAGCAATTCCAGAAACGACCTGGCGCTTCTCGAAGCCAAGATCAAGCTGAAGCTTCATCAATTTATTTGTTTTCTTAACAGGCTCCGCTTCTAGCACCGTGGCTGCCCGCAAGTCCACTTTCATAAAGTCATCAATGGTAATCTCTTCGCCAACCTCAGCATACTCTTCTGTTTCTGTTTTTTCTTCTTGAGGTGCCGCTGGGCCTTGCATTTTTTCTTTAATAAATTCGATTTCTTCTTTCAAGTCTAAACGAGGGAAGATCGGCTCGCCCTTAGCAACCACTTTCGTTCCTTCTGGAATCTGAGCAAATTCAGATAGACTTTCCCAGCTTTTCAACTGGTCTTCTTGAACGTTAAGCTGCTCAAAGATCTTTTCTGGTGTTTTCGTTAAGAACGGCTTTAAAAGAACAGCGGCTCTGCGCAAGGATTCAGCTAAATGAACCATGACAGATCCCAGTTCTTCTTTATTTCCTTCCTTCGCCAGCACCCAAGGCTGTGTCTCGTCGATATATTTATTCGTCCGGCTGATCAGCTGCCAAATCGTTGACAGCGCCACAGAGAATTCCATATTCTCCATCGCTTCTTCATATTTCTCTACCGCAGACTGATTTAATTCAAGCAACTGCTGATCGAATGTTCCGTTCGACCCTTTATATGCAGGAATTTCCCCGTCAAAGTACTTATTAATCATCGCCACTGTCCGGTTTAATAAATTCCCTAGATCGTTAGCTAAATCGAAGTTGATGCGCTCGACAAAACCTTCTGGAGTAAAGACCCCATCAGAACCAAACGGCACTTCACGAAGCAAGTAGTAACGAAGGGCATCTAATCCATAGCGGTCAATTAATGTCACAGGGTCTACTACGTTTCCTTTAGATTTCGACATTTTCCCGTCTTTCATTAAGAGCCACCCATGGGCAAATACCTTTTTAGGCAATGGCAAGTCCAGCGCCATCAGCATGATTGGCCAATAAATCGTATGGAAACGAACAATTTCCTTTCCTACTAGGTGCACATTCGCCGGCCAGAACTTTTGGTACTTCGCTTCATTTTCTGAACCGTAGCCGAGCGCCGTAATATAGTTAGAAAGTGCATCAATCCATACATAGATGACATGCTTCGGATCTCCAGGCACCTTCACGCCCCAGTTAAACGTTGTTCTAGAAACAGCCAAATCTTCAAGACCAGGCTTAATGAAGTTGTTGATCATTTCATTTTTACGGGATTCCGGCTGAATAAACTCCGGATTCTCTTCATAATACTTCATTAATCGATCGGCATATTTTCCGATACGGAAGAAATAAGATTCTTCTCTCACCTTTTCTACCGGATGTCCGCTGTCAGGGCTCTTGCCTCCAATTACTTTTCCATCAGCATCTAACTCTTTGTCGACTAACTGTGTTTCTGTGTAGAATGTTTCATCAGGAATGGAATACCAGCCTTCGTATTCTCCTAGATAGATATCCCCTTGGTCTAATAATTGTTTAAAAATCTTTTCTACTGTTTCTTTATGTCTGCTTTCCGTTGTGCGGATGAAATCATCGTACGAAATATCTAAATCCTGCCATAGTTTTTGAATACCGGAAACAATTTGATCCACATATTCTTGCGGAGTGACATTCGACTCTTCCGCTTTTTGCTGGATTTTTTGACCATGCTCGTCCGTTCCGGTTAAATACATGACGTCAAATCCGCGCATTCTTTTATAGCGCGCCATCGCATCTCCTGCGACAGTAGTGTAAGCATGACCGATGTGAAGGTTTCCGCTTGGATAATAAATAGGTGTCGTAATATAAAATGTTTTTGACTGATCCTTCAATTCCTAAACCTCCTAATAACCTTTTACTTCAATATGTAGAAAAGCCCTGACCCAACGGTCGAGAGCTTCTATTTCAACACTGCCATTATTGGGCATTCTTTAGACATTTTTACTGACATTTTAACTATTCTATTTAAAAAATATACCTTAATAAACATAATTGTCGCAACTAAAAGGCAGTACCTTTATTTTCTCTTATTCCAGCACAATTGTAAATATTGAATCTTATATTCTCAGAATCATTTTGTCGAATTCGACAAATACAAATTAATTATTCGACAAAGTTTTTGATGATTATTTTTACATTTATTAACTAATATACCGAAAACGTTGATGTATCAAGGTTTCATCCACCTTACAATAAATAGAAAAATTACATTTTCTTGTTGACGTTTTTCCCATTCGCTGGTATGATAGAGTCACAAATAAGAAATATGTCGAAAATTGACGAGTTAAATTTTGGGATTGATTTTACTATATACACAATTTGAGAGGAGAATGAACAATGAAATCAACAGGTATCGTACGTAAAGTTGACGAATTAGGACGCGTAGTTATTCCAATTGAACTTCGCCGCACACTAGGAATTGCAGAAAAAGACGCATTAGAAATTTATGTAGACGACGACAAGATCATCTTAAAGAAATACAAACCAAGCATGACTTGCCAAGTAACTGGGGAAGTTTCTGATAACAACGTGAAACTTGCTGGCGGAAAATTAATTCTTAGCCGTGAAGGTGCTGAGCAATTAATGAAAGAAATTGCTTCTTCATTTGAAACAGTAAAATAATTAATAAGAGCTGCCCTTTGGCAGCTCTTTTTTGATTTGTGCTCACTCATGATTCCACATGATACTCTTGGTACACATCTCTTTTACTCATTTGACGATCGACAGCTGCTTGCTTAATGGCTTCTTTTGAAGAGAAAGATTTCTCTTGAATGTAGAAATCAACGTGTTCAGCTATAGATAGTGACTCCCACCAATTTTCTGACTCCAGTTCTTCTACTGCCTGATTGCCTTCAACGATTAAACAGAATTCACCGAGAATGTTTTCTTCCTTCGACCAGACCAGCGCCTCTTCAATTGTGCCGCGCAAAAATTCTTCAAACTTCTTCGTCAGCTCCCGGCAAAGAACGATTTTCCGATCACTTCCCAATACGTCAGCCATAGCGGCCAGTGCTTCTTTCAGCCTGTGCGGCGACTCATATAAGATAAATGTATCCTCTAAGCGATTCAGCTTTGATAATTGCTCTTTTCTTTCCTTTTTATTGCGGCTTAAAAAGCCATAAAAATAAAAAGGCTGAGGCGCAAGACCCGAGGCAATTAAAGCCGTCAAAGCTGCATTGGCGCCTGGAAGCGGGACTACACAAATGTTCTCTTCTACCGCTTTTACGACCAATTCATATCCTGGATCGGATATGGATGGCATTCCCGCATCACTTACTAAAGCAATATCTTCTCCTCTATGAATTCTTTCTATGAGCTGACTGCCGCTTTTCTCTTTATTATGTTCATGGTAGCTGATAATGGGTGTCTGGATGTCAAAGTAATTGCACAGCTTCTTTGTATTTCGCGTATCTTCCGCAGCAATCACATTCGCCTCTTTCATGATGCGAATCGCTCGAAACGTCATATCTTCGAGGTTGCCAATAGGTGTGGGCACTAAATAAAGCGTTCCTTTCTCTGATGGCTCAAAGCTTTTCTGTTTACTAATCAATGAGCGTTCCCTCCTCTTCTAAATAGGCAATTTTTTTCTTTCGGGGCAATTGCTTAAACGCATACTCTGCCTGCATCGCCGCTGTTTTCGTAGGATATGATTTTGAATAAATCAGTTCTACCGGTCTTCGGCCTCGGGTATATTTCGCTCCCTTACCGGCATTATGCGTTTGAATTCGTTTCTCTAAATGATTGGTATAGCCGCCGTACAGCGTTCCATCTTTGCACTTTACTACGTAAAAATAATGACTATTGCTTATCTCCATATAACATCTCTCTTACTTCTTCTGTATATTCCCCTGCCTCATCATACACATACAACGGAGGAAGAATCTTCATATCTGAAGCTCCGTCCTTAATTCCTTCAATCAGCACCGTATTGGCCTCTTTTCCTGGTTTTGGATAAACAAATCGAAGCCGCTTTGGCTCTAACCGGTATTTCCGCATGAGGGTGACTAAATCAAGAAGTCTTCCTGGCCGATGAACAAACGCTGCTTTACCACCTTGTTTCAGCAACTGACTGCTTGTCCGAATACAATCTTCAAGGGTACAAAGGATTTCATGTCTAGCGATCGCCAAGTGTTCATTCATATTGATTTCTCTATTAGATGGAGTGATAAAATAAGGAGGGTTGCAAGTGACCACATTGTGCTTTTCAAATCCTAATAAAGAAGGACTGTCTTTTAAATCCCCATGAATCATCCGGATTTGGTGATTCAGCTGATTATAGGCAATGCTGCGTTCTGCCATATCATGCAAGCGTTCCTGTATCTCTACACCTGTAATCGGCACATCCGTTCTCGAGCTCAGCAGCAGCGGAACGACTCCGTTTCCCGAACACAAATCAATGATGGATCCTTTCTTTTTAGGGACATAAGCAAACCGAGCCAGCAGAACAGCATCCAGTGAAAAGGAAAAAACAGACGGACTTTGAATAATTCTTAAATCCTCCGCCAGCAAATAATCCAACCTCTCATCTCCAGTTAAATCGACCATAACCATTTCCTCCAAATTAAATAAGTGAACCTAAAAGCCAGGTATGTACTCATTAGCTAAACAACAGCTCTCTCTATTTATTGCTCTGTATAATCAAATTAACATATTGCCAGCTGGCTTTAATAAAAGTAAAATCTCATAAAACAACCTTCCTCTTTCAAGGAAGGTATTATTTACTATAGTTATTTTTTATTTAAAAACGATAAACAAAACAAGCAATCATCTTTACGCGGGCTGCCAAAATGAACATTGCATATATGGAATCCTTCTTGATAGAGCCGCGCTAGATTATCGTAGCCTTCACCAATATCCATCAATCTTTGAGAACTTGAGTTGAATTTCTCTCCATTTATTGTTTGTTCCGGCTGGCTGCGGGATAATTCCAGCTGCTCCAGCCGTCTTCGTAAATTCTCATTTTCTAGCTTTAAAGAATTGTTCTCCTCCAGCATTTCTGCCAGATTCTTTTTTAAGTCGCCAAGCTGTTTATACAACTGTCCAATTTGCGTCTCCATATGGCTGACTGAATCAAAAAACTCTTTTTTATCCACTCATCCCACCCCATTACTCCGTGGCTTGTGCTGAAATGGCACCTTCTTTTGTTATTTCGTCTATCGTAAATTCAAGCACCCGTTCAAGATTAAATACATTTACTTGAAGGATTCGTTCTAAAATATTCAGCCCCACCACTTTACCTGAACCTTCTGGTGTCGTTACGATCTCACCTACATCAGGCATGACTTCCTTGGCTGCTTCATATTCGTCATTTTCGTACTTTAAGCAGCACATTAATCGTCCGCATAGTCCAGAAATCTTCGTGGGGTTTAAAGAAAGATTTTGATCTTTAGCCATTTTAATAGAGACGGGTTCAAAGTCCCCTAAAAACGTTGAACAGCAAAGCATTCTTCCACATGGACCAATTCCGCCAAGCATCTTTGCTTCATCACGAACACCGATCTGACGAAGTTCAATTCTTGTTCTGAAAATGGCTGCGAGATCTTTCACCAGCTCACGGAAATCGACTCGTCCATCCGCGGTAAAGTAAAAGATCACCTTATTGCGGTCAAACGTGTATTCCACATCGACCAGCTTCATATCCAGTTTATGAGTACTGATCTTTTCACAGCATACCTCAAACGCTTCTAAGGCCGCTGTATGATTTTCCTCAACGATCAGCCGGTCTTTCTGGTCTGCGATTCGAATGACCTTCTTTAAAGGAAGAACGATATCATTCTCATCGACTTGCTTTGGCCCAACGACGACTTGGCCATGCTCTACTCCTCTGACTGTTTCCACAATCACATGGCTGTCTTTCTCAATCTCCAAATCCATTGGATCAAAATAATATATTTTACCCGCTTTTTTAAAGCGTACTCCTACTACATTATACAAAGGAAGCTCCCCCCTGTAAATTCAACACAAGCTGCTCCATCAACAGTTGTGGATTCATATTGGCATCAAGCTTGCGCTTCGCTTCTAATATAGCTGTCATCTGTTCTGTTATCCTTTTAGCTGAAGACTGTAGAACAGTATTCTTGAAAGAAGCAAGCTTGTCAGGAAAAGCCAAACCTTGTTCTTCGCCGGTTTGCAAAGATAACAGATCTTTATATAGCAATAGCAAGAGGTCTAGCGCGAGATTGACTTGTTGTTTATCTTTAAAGTGCCCATTAAAATCCTCTTGTAATTTCACCATTGCTTCCAACGGATTTTTTTCAAGGACTTCATACAATTTTAACACTATTTTACGCGACTGTGCAAACCACTCATCATTACTTAATTCTAATGCTTCATGAAAATTGTTGGTTAATCTTGAAACGAGTGAAGCGAGCGGAACAGACACGCCTTCTTCTACTAATTTCTCTTTCAAAACGGCATGCGGCAAAGGCTTAAATGATAATAGCTGACACCTTGAAAGAATGGTAGGAAGCATTCTTTGTGATTGCTCGGTCATTAAGAGGGCGACAGTATCCGATTTAGGTTCTTCTAAGAATTTCAGCAAGCTATTAGCTGCACTTGCTGTCATCTTATCTGCATGGCTGATCAGGTAGATTTTTTTGCTCGATTCTACCGCTGTCTTGCTAAATTCCTGCTGCAAATCATAAATTTGCTGTTTTTTAATCGACAGGCCGTCCGGCTCAATGACATGAATATCCGGATGGTTTCCACTGTCAATCCGCCGGCAATTAATGCACGTTTCACACGGCATCACTTCATCTATCGGTGAAAGACAAAACAAACTTTTAGCAAAAAGGAGAGCGGTCTTCTTTTTGCCGGTGCCAGGATCTCCTTCGAAAATATACGCATGGGCAACACGGCCTTTTTTTATGCTGTTGGTCAACATTCTCAGCACAATCGGCTGCATTTCATTCATTTCGTTCCACGCTTGTGACACTTCGATCCCCGCCTATATGTGTAAATTTATAAGTAATCCTTTAATTTCACCAATTTGTCCAAGAAGATCAATCGATTTCTTCTCCTCATTCATGACATCTTCCGATAACTCGATCAGCTTTTCATCAATCGTTTCAACAATTTTGAGCTGGCGATTTTCTCCGAATTGGTTCCACGTCTGAGAATTCTTCAAGTTCATTCCGAATTCCACTGTTTCCCGGATAAAACGGCGAACGAGGGTTTTATACTTCGCCAGTTCATGGAAAGTACGAGAACGCGCTAATCGTTCTCCCGCTCCTTCAATATCCGACAGCAGTTTCGTGATTTGTTCGGTCTTCATCTGCTGTCCGTGCTGCTGGACGAAACTCGAAAATTTGGATTGCGCTAATGGGCCGGACTTCTGATCATTCCTCAACTTATCTACATTAAAAGGCATATCTTTGTTGATCTTCATTTCAGAGTTCCTCCATTAAAATTGATGAAATTGTTCAACCGGCAAGACAAACACCGTTGCTCCGCCGACAGGCACTTCAACCGGGTAAGGAACATATGTGTCCGCATTTCCTCCCATCGGTGATACAGGAGCCACCATTTGATCTCTGGATTGGCAATTTTCTTTTATAATGCTTAACGCTTTATCTAAACGAATATCATCGGTTCCGATAATAAAAGTTGTATTTCCTGCTTTTAAAAATCCGCCTGTCGAAGCAAGTTTTGTTGCTCTGAAATTATGGTCAATCAGAGATTGCGACAGCCGATGACTGTCCTGGTCCTGCACGACGGCTAAAATTAATTTCATTGGATTACCCATCCCCTTTCATCTATCCTCTTATTTACATTATACCAAGAAAAAGAAAGCCTCGCATAATTGCCCCGTATATAAAAATAAGCTGTCCTTATGTCCCTTTTCATCTCAGGCAGAAATTTGCAGGGAACAGTAAGTCAGCTAGGAATTTATTTACTCATTTTGCTTAATATACAGCTTATACTTTCATTATATACGTCATCGAAAGGTTTTTCCGCATTAATTTGAACGATGCGCTCGGAAAACTTTTCAGCTAGAAGTAAATAGCCTTCTCTTACTTTTTGATGAAAGTTGAGGCTTTCAAGATCCAGGCGATTCACTTCCCGTTCTTGATGTGCTTGAATGCGTGCTAATCCAACTTCTGGACGTACATCAAATAATAAGGTTAATTCAGGCATGACTTCATTAATAGCAAATTGATTGATCTCATAGACTTCCTCTATGCCAAGGCCTCTCGCATGGCCTTGATATGCAAGAGAACTGTCAATGAAGCGGTCACAAAGCACGATCTCACCTGCATCAAGAGCCGGAACTACCTTTTCGACTAAGTGCTGCCTTCTCGCAGCCGCATATAATAAAGCCTCTGTCCGTCCATCCATCTCCGTATTCTCTTTATTTAATATTACTTCGCGAATCTGTTCAGATATGGATATGCCGCCGGGCTCGCGTGTTGCCGTCACCCGATATCCTTTTTCTTTTAATGTATATGCAATCTTTTGAATGACACTTGTTTTACCAGCCCCTTCAGGCCCTTCAATCGTAATAAACATCCCTTTACTCATTCTCTACCTCCGTACCTATGCTAGCTTCTATTTTACGTGTTTTCACACTGAAAAAACAGTGATCTTTTTTTCGTCAAGCAACCGGCCGCCGTGAAAGTGAGTGCCTGCATCCATTAGCTTCTCTAAAGCACCTATCGTTTCTTCCGTCAGCCGTTCGCCCGACATGATCAGCGGTATTCCTGGAGGATAGGGAATGACCATTTCAGCAGCAATTCTTCCGGCTGCTTCTTTTAAACTGATGGTTTCCTTGCTGCATTTGCTTTGTTCTTGATAGGTAAGAGACAAAGTGGATACTTTTTTATGAGTGACTTTCATAGAATGGGAATTCTCTGCATGATCTTTGTCAGGAATCGATAAATCCGCGAACTTTTCCTCTGCTGCCTTCATGTATTCTATTTCGCCTGCTTTAAGAAGCGGCAGTGTACATAACACTTGAACAGGGTCTGCTAATTCAGTAAAAATTCCGGCTGCTTCAAGCTCCTGCTGCAATTCAAACCCACTATACCCGGTTTTTCTAATGATTAGTTTCATAGGATCCCGCGGAGATACTACTTCTAGCCCCTTAGCTTTGAATAAAGAAATGGTTCTCCCTCTGGCTTCTAGCGTCTTAGTTTGGTCTTCTTTCGTAAAAGATGCGGCATAAGCCCGTGCCATATCAAGGGAAGCCATAATCGGATAGGATGGGCTGCTCGATTGAAGCGCCTGCAAATAAAATTCTAAGCGGCTGACCGACACTCGATCAGAATTCACATGCAAATAAGAGCCCATCGTCATCGCCGGCAGCACTTTATGCGCAGAATGAACAACGACATCAGCCCCCATTGTTAATGAACTGGCTGGCATCATTCCTCCTGCTATAAAGTGAGGGCCATGTGCTTCATCGACTAACACAAGAGAATGATGGCTTTTGGCTTCAGCAATAATGTCTTCAATTGATTCCGCTCCGCCATAATAGGTTGGATACGTTAAAATTAATGCCTTGGCTTTCGGGTATTGCCGGTAAGCCATTCGCACGGTTTCAAGATTGACTCCACCTGCCGCTTGTAAATATGTATCGTATTCCGGTTCTAAAAAAACAGGCGCGAGTTTCGCTATCTGCAAAGCATGAAGAATCGACTTATGGCAATTCCTCTGAACAAATACCGTGTCACCTTCTTCGCAAGCTGCCATAATCATAGTTAAATTTCCAACTGTGCTGCCGTTAATGAGAAGATAACTTTTTTTCGTTCGATATAAATCAGCTAATAGCGCTTCCGCCTCCATGATACAGCCTTCAGGCGAATGAAGATCATCGAGTCCCGAAAGCTCTGTCAGGTCATAAGCTAAGAAGCGCTTCATTGCTGAAGGAAAACTATCTAACATGGCTAATCCGTTTTTGTGGCCTGGCACATGATAAGAAAGCGGTTGTTTATTTATAAAATGTTCTAAAGCCTCTACGATAGGCATTCTTGACTGGTTCAATATCGATCCATTCCTTTTTTATTTTATCTGCTATTAGCCTATCATATATTCCTTTATCATGTTTAAGAGTAAACGGTAGGTTTGCCTATTTTCTTTAATTTATCTATATAATAGCGATAAGCCTCATCAGCAGGATCTGCCTCTACCATTTCCTGTTGACATTCATGGCAAACAAAAGACGTATAGATATAGATCCCCTCCGCTTTTTCTTGATCGCAAATAATGCATGAACTCTTAACCTCTTGTTTTTCCATCTCATTCACCTCCTACTGTTAGTCTGTCCATTGTTCCTTAAATTATACGAAACTAGTGAAATGTTTTTTTTCAGTGAACCATTACCTTTATAATAGATAAAAGAATGGCATGAGGAAGGGAAGATTTGAATGGATATCCAAAAGGTAATAGAAGAGCTTATTCATAAGCAGAAGATTGAAGCTGGCTTTAATGATCTTCAAGTCCTGAACGGCGGGACCGCCAGCCAATTATATGCTGTTTATTACGGGGAGGTTCCTCGCTATGTCATTAAAAGTAATAAAGCGGAAATTGTAAAGTCAGAAGCAAATTTCCTGAGAGCCTATCAACATATCAAATTAGTCCCACAGCTGATATATGTGGATCTATCACACCCTTTCTTGCTGTACTCTTTTGTAAAGGGACAGACAGATGTATCAAATGTTAATAAAAAGAGCAGCTTACAAACGTTAGTGCAAGAATTAATCAATCAATATCAGCCTGTTACCTCTGATAGTGGGTGGGGATGGTGGGATGAGCCGTCCGATTCATGGAAGGAATTCTTATTAGCCAGCGTTTTTACATCGAAGCAAATAATTGGAACTGTACTAAATGCAGAAGATACCGAGGCTGTTATCCATTTACTTCAGGAAAAAACTTGGTCATCAATGGAACAACCCTATTTATTGCACGGAGATTGCGGATTTCATAACTTTGTTTACATCGATAAGGAACTAAACGGAGTCATTGATCCCATTCCTGTTTTAGGTGACCCGATATATGATTTAGTCTATGCATACTGTTCTTCTCCTGTAGATTTGACGAAAGAGACTATTTTATCAGCGTACCGGTATTTAACGATCAGTAATCATTCAGAACAAGAAGTATGGGAGTCAGTGGTCATTGGATTATATTTGCGAATCGCGGCATGCATAAAACACCATCCTGAGGATTTAGAGAAGTATTTAGAAGCTTGGGGTTATTGGAGAAAGATAGCGTTATAGACTATAGGTTGATCGGGGGATGCTTTTCATATGCTCTCTTTGTCATTGCTTAAGCACCCCGTTATTCTCCAAATGCACACAAATACGCTCTAGTTGAGGAGTTTATTCAGGAATTTTCTTTTAAAGAAGCCAAAGCATAAAAGCGCACAAAAAAAGAACAGTCTCTCAACTGTTCTTCGTTGTCGCTTGGCGGCGTCCTACTCTCACAGGGGGAAACCCCCAACTACCATCGGCGCTGAAGAGCTTAACTGCCGTGTTCGGGATGGGAACGGGTGTGAC
>NZ_JAFBES010000019.1 GCF_016908875.1 Bacillus ectoiniformans
CTGATCTAAACCGTTTCAATTTTTGGTTTTTCAATTTCGATCATTCAACTATACCTCCTTAAATACGTCGAAACCTCGGTTTAAAAGGACAACCGAAATTCCCCCATGTTTACGTTCCCTATTGTGTGCACAACAACTGGTTTACTTTCCTGTACCGAACGTAACATTCAATTATATCCCATTATTGACCGGAATATAAATTTTATAC
Source organism: Bacillus ectoiniformans (assembly GCF_016908875.1). Taxonomy (GTDB): domain Bacteria; phylum Bacillota; class Bacilli; order Bacillales; family Domibacillaceae; genus Bacillus_BX; species Bacillus_BX ectoiniformans. The sequence goes on from NZ_JAFBES010000019.1 coordinate 209, forward strand.
AGGTAAATTAAACACGGCGACGTTTTGGAGGGCGGCAACCGTTGTGAGGAACTGGAGTTACGTCTCTGATTGCAGTAACTTCTAATCCCGCAGCTTGAAGTGCACGGATTGCAGCTTCACGACCTGAACCAGGACCTTTAACAGTTACTTCTAGAGATTTCATACCGTGTTCCATAGAAGCCTTCGCAGCTGTTTCAGCAGCCATTTGTGCAGCGAATGGAGTAGATTTACGAGAACCTCTGAATCCAAGCGCACCAGCACTAGACCATGATAAAGCATTACCATGAACGTCTGTAATAGTTACGATAGTATTGTTAAATGTTGAGCGAATGTGAGCAATACCTAATTCGATATTCTTTTTCACACGACGCTTACGAGTTTGTTGTTTACGAGCCATGTCTTAAATTGACCTCCTTTACCGATTATTTTTTCTTGTTAGCTACAGTTTTACGAGGACCTTTACGAGTACGAGCATTGTTCTTCGTGTTTTGTCCGCGAACTGGTAAACCACGACGGTGACGGATACCACGGAATGATCCGATTTCCATCAAACGTTTAATGTTAAGAGATACTTCACGGCGAAGGTCACCCTCAACTTTCAATTTATCAACGATTTCACGAATTTTGTTTAGTTCATCTTCCGTCAAATCACGTACACGAGTGTCTTGAGAAACACCTGCATCCGTTAAGATTTGTTCAGCAGTTGGTCTGCCAATACCGAAGATGTAAGTTAATGAGATAACTACACGCTTGTCGCGTGGAATATCAACACCTGCTACACGTGCCATATTAATGTGCACCTCCCTTTATATTATCCTTGTTTTTGTTTATGTTTAGGGTTTTCACAAATAACCATTACTTTTCCTTTTCTGCGAATAACTTTACATTTTTCGCAGATTGGCTTCACTGATGGTCTTACCTTCATTTTTCCAACCTCCTTAGTAGTCCGGAGTGCATAGTGTTATTTATAACGGTAAGTAATTCTGCCGCGTGTTAAGTCGTACGGTGATAGTTCAACAGTTACTTTGTCTCCAGGTAAAATGCGAATAAAGTGCATACGAATCTTTCCAGATACATGGGCAAGGATTGTATGACCATTTTCTAATTCTACCTTAAACATAGCATTTGGCAAAGTTTCGATAACTTTACCTTCGATTTCAATTACATCGTCTTTCGCCATTAAATCTAGTCTCCCTTCTCTTTTCATTCAGATCCTCACAGACAATAGACAGCAATGACCGCTTACCTATTGATAGCGAGCCTAGTTTATAGGCCATTCATCAACTTCCGGAGAAACGCATACCCTTTAGGCTTTCGTTAATATGTCAAAGCCCGTATCGGTAATCGCAATAGTATGCTCAAAATGAGCGCACATTTTACCATCCTGAGTAACAACCGTCCAGTTATCCTCAAGTGTTTTTACGTAACGACTTCCAGCATTAACCATCGGTTCGATTGCAAGCACCATTCCAGGTTTGAGGAGCGGACCTTTATTGGGCGGACCATAGTGAGGAATTTGAGGATCCTCATGTAAGTTTTGACCAATGCCGTGTCCAACATACTCTCGAACTATTGAGAAGCCATAAGATTCTACAAGCGTTTGAATCGAATGGGAGATGTTTGAAAGACGTTCACCTGGCTTCGCTTCTTCTAATCCCGCATACAGCGATTCTTCTGTCACTTCCAAAAGCTTTTTGGTTTCATCAGAGATCACTCCGACAGGATAAGTCCAAGCTGAATCACCATGGTAACCTCGATAATTAGCTCCGATATCAATACTGATGATGTCTCCTTCTTTTAACACCCGGTCACTAGGAATACCGTGAACAAGTTCTTCATTAACAGAAGCACATATGCTGCCACGAAAACCATTATACCCTTTAAAAGAAGGAATTGCATCATGCTGTCTGATAAATTTTTCTGCTAGGTTATCTAACTCTTTCGTACTTATACCGGGAGATATATGCTGCTTCAATTCTTGGTGAGTCAAAGCGACAATGCGCCCTGCCTCTCTCATAATCTCAATCTCTCGAGGGGTTTTACAAATGATCATTTTTTAAGGCCCTGAAGCAGTCCATCGATGTCTTCAAAGACTTGATGAATTTCTTGCTGGCCATCGATATCTTTTAGATATCCTTTTTCACGATAAAAATCTAGTAAAGGCTCGGTTTGTTTTAGATTGACGTCCAAGCGATTTTGAACTGTTTCTTCGTTATCGTCTGCGCGCTGATAAAGTTCGCCGCCGCAACGATCGCAAGTGCCTTCTGCAGCTGGCGGATTATATACCAAGTGGTAAGTAGCTCCACAGCTTTTGCAAATGCGTCGTCCAGTTAAACGTGCCATGAGAATGTCTTTATCAACATCAACATTGATAACATAGTCGATTTTCTTTCCAAGATCCGCAAGCATAGACTCAAGTGCATCAGCCTGTGCAACAGTTCTTGGGAAACCGTCTAAAAGAAAACCAGTTTCGCAATCTGCCTTGCTTAGTCTTTCGCGAACAATTCCGATTGTTACTTCATCAGGAACAAGCTCACCTTGGTCCATGAAAGATTTCGCTTTAAGACCTAGTTCAGTGCCTTCTTTCATAGCTGCACGAAACATATCTCCTGTAGAAATATGAGGTACATCATATTTTTCTACGATTCTTTCGGCCTGCGTACCTTTTCCGGCACCAGGAAGCCCCATTAATACTAGATTCATTTATTTTCCCCCTCAGTCTGATTCGAGCTAAGCCCTAGCCTTACCCTTTTATTTAATAAAGCCTTTATAATGTCTTTTTACAAGTTGTGCTTCCAATTGTTTCATTGTTTCCAATGCTACACCAACAACGATCAGCAAGCTAGTGCCGCCAATTTGCGCAGCTGGCGGAAGACCTGCAAACTTTATAAAGAATATAGGAAGTACTGAGATTAACGACAAGAAAATTGCGCCGATAAACGTCAAACGGTATAAGACACTCGTAAGATAATCTTGTGTGTTTTTCCCAGGACGGATGCCTGGAATATAACCGCCTTGTTTCTTCAAGTTATCTGCTAATTGCTCAGGATTCACTTGAATGAAAGCGTAAAAATACGTAAACGCAACAATTAACGCCACATAGATGATCATCCCAATCGGCTTGGTGTAATCAAATATATTTTGCACTGTTGTTGTAATATCATTTGAACCAAAAAACGAAGAAATCGTTTGTGGTGTAATCAAAAATGATATGGCAAAGATCACTGGGATAACGCCTGCTGCATTTACTTTCAACGGTAAATGAGTAGATTGAGCTCCTGTTGGATTCATTCCGTTATTTCCAGCTACTCGTTTCGCATATTGAATAGGAATTTTGCGCAATGCTTGCTGCACAAAAATAACTCCAACAATGATTGCCAAGATCGCTAGCAAGATCAGTAACAAGACGACGATTCGTAAGAATAACTGATCGCCTGCTCCTTCAATTTGCTGTGCGTATATCTGATTAGTTGCATTCGGGATAGCCGCAACGATTCCGGCAAAAATGATAATTGAAATTCCGTTTCCGACACCTTTAGCTGTAATTTGTTCACCTAGCCACATTAAAAATGCAGTACCAGCTGTCAAAACAAGCGCAATTAACAGGTAAGATGTAATGCTGTTGTTTTGAACAAGCATTCCACCATACAACTGATTAAATCCATATGACATTCCGAGCGCTTGGATAAATCCAAGTACGATCGTGAAATATCTAGTAAATTGAGCGAGTTTGCGTCGACCAACTTCACCTTGCTTAGACCATTCAGTAAACTTTGGAACAACGTCCATTTGAAGCAACTGAACGATGATAGATGCCGTGATATACGGCATAATCCCCATAGCAAGGATAGAGAAGTTCTGAAGCGCTCCTCCGCCAAATGTATTAAGGAAACCAATTAACCCTGCTTGTTCCTGCATTTTCAAAACGTTGGCATCCACGTTTGGAACAGGAATAAACGTGCCGATACGGAAAACAATTAACATAAGAAGGGTGAATATAATTTTTCTTCTTATATCACCCACACGCATAAAATTGGAGATTGTGCGAAACATTAAATCACCTCAGTCTTACCGCCGGCCGATTCAATTGCTTCTTTAGCAGCAGAAGAGAATTTATGAGCTTTAACAGTCAACTTCTTCTCTACGTTACCTTTTGCAAGAATTTTAATTCCTGCTTTTTCGTTGCTTACTACGCCAGTTTCGATAAGAAGTTCTGGAGTAACTTCAGTACCTTCTTCAAAGCGATTTAAAGCATCAAGGTTAACGATCGCGTACTCTTTACGGTTGATGTTAGTGAAACCGCGTTTTGGCAAACGTCTGAATAGTGGTGTTTGACCACCTTCAAAGCCTAAACGTACACCGCCGCCAGAGCGGGCGTTTTGACCTTTATGACCTTTACCAGCCGTTTTACCGTTACCAGAACCAGTACCGCGACCTACACGATTACGCTCTTTACGAGAACCTGCAGCAGGTTTTAATTCATGAAGTTTCATCTTCGTGCACCTCCTTATTCGCTAATTTTTGATTATTGTTCGTTAACAGTCAATAAGTGATCAACTTTCTTGATCATGCCTCTGATTGCTGCGTTATCTTTATGTTCAACTGTTTGATGCATTTTACGTAGACCAAGTGCTTTTACTGTTTCACGTTGATCTTTCGGACGACCAATCAAGCTGCGAGTGAGGGTAATTGTCAATTTTTCAGCCATTATAAATCCCTCCTTATCCTAACAGTTCTTCTACTGATTTTCCGCGTAACTTAGCAACGTCTTCAGCGCTTTTAAGTTGTGTTAAACCATTAATAGTGGCACGAACCATATTAATTGGAGTGTTAGATCCTAGAGATTTAGATAGGATATCACCAACACCACCAAGTTCTAATACGGCACGAACGGGACCACCCGCAATAACTCCTGTACCTTCTGATGCAGGTTTAAGTAGGATTTGACCAGCTCCGAAACGTCCGATAACTTCGTGTGGTAATGTTGTTCCTACCATAGGAATTGTTACAAGGTTTTTCTTCGCGTCTTCAATTGCCTTACGGATTGCATCTGGCACCTCTTGAGCTTTACCAGTACCAAAACCAACGTGACCATTCTTATCGCCCACTACTACTAGAGCTGTGAAGCGGAAACGACGTCCACCTTTAACAACTTTAGCAACACGATTGATCGTCACTACGCGTTCTTCAAGTTCAAGTTTATTTGGATCAATGCTACGCATGTATATGTCCCTCCTTTTTAATTAGAATTCTAAGCCATTTTCGCGTGCAGCATCTGCAAGAGCTTTCACACGGCCATGGTATAGGTAACCTCCGCGGTCGAATACAACAGATTTAACGCCTTTTTCTACCGCGCGTTGAGCAACAAGTTCTCCAACTTTAGCTGCTGCTTCAGTATTGCCAGTTGCTTCTAAACCGAAATCTTTTTCGATAGTTGAAGCACTTGCAAGTGTAACACCGTTCACATCATCGATCAATTGAGCGTATAGATGTTTGTTAGAACGGAAGATATTTAAACGAGGACGAGACTCTGTACCGTTGATTTTTGAACGTACACGAGCATGTCTCTTTTTACGTGTTTTATTTTTATCTGGCTTAGTAATCATATTGGTCACTCCTTTCTTTTAGCTAAGCGACATTATTTACCTGTCTTACCTTCTTTACGACGTACATATTCGCCTTCATAGCGGATACCTTTGCCTTTATAAGGCTCTGGCGGACGAACGTCACGGATGTTAGCAGCAACTGCTCCAACACGCTCTTTGTTCGTACCTTTAACGATTACTTTCGTATTTGAAGGAACTTCAATTTCGATACCTGCTTCAGGTTCCATTTCAACCGGATGAGAGTAACCAACGTTCAATACAAGTTTAGTACCTTGTTTTTGAGCACGGTAACCTACCCCGATTAGTTCCAATGATTTTTCGAATCCTTTTGATACACCTTCAACCATGTTCGCAAGTAAAGCACGAGTTGTACCATGGATCGTGCGGTGTTCTTTAGAGTCAGAAGGACGGATCACGTTGATCACATTACCTTCGATTTCGATTGTTAAATCTTTGTTGAATGCACGAGAAAGTTCCCCTTTAGGGCCTTTTACAGTTACTTCATTGTTGTTGTTAGTAATTGTAACACCTTCTGGCAGTTCAATTGGCTTTTTACCTACACGAGACATTCTATTGCACCTCCATTCGTTACAAAAATATTACCAAACGTATGCTAATACTTCGCCGCCAACTTGTTTAGCGCGAGCTTCTTTGTCAGTTAAAACACCGTTAGATGTTGAAACAAGAGCAATTCCTAATCCATTAAGAACTTTAGGTACTTCATCAGCTTTAGCGTATACACGTAAACCAGGTTTACTGATACGTTTTAGGCCAGTGATAACGCGTACGTTATCTGCACCATATTTTAAGAAGATACGGATCATGCCTTGTTTGTTGTCTTCGATAAATTCTACGTCACGGATGAAACCTTCACGCTTAAGAATCTCAGCGATTTCTTTTTTAATTTTAGAAGCAGGTACTTCTAATTTCTCGTGACGAACCATGTTCGCATTACGGATACGAGTTAGCAAATCTGCAATTGGATCTGTCATAACCATATTATTTACCTCCTTCCCAAGTCAGGGTATTACCAGCTGGCTTTTTTAACACCAGGAATTTGTCCTTTATATGCAAGTTCACGGAAACAAATACGGCAAAGTTTAAATTTACGGTAAACAGAGTGTGGACGTCCACAACGTTCGCAACGTGTGTACTCTTGTACCTGAAACTTTGGCGTGCGCTTTTGTTTCGCAATCATTGATTTTTTAGCCACGTTTTCGCCTCCCTTTTATAGCGATTACTTTTGGAACGGCATTCCAATTTGAGTTAACAATTCGCGAGCTTCTTCATCGCTGTTCGCAGTTGTAACAATTACGATATCCATACCGCGTACTTTGCTTACTTTATCATAATCAATTTCAGGGAAGATCAATTGCTCTTTCACACCAAGTGTATAGTTACCGCGACCGTCGAATGCTTTCTTAGAAACACCACGGAAGTCACGTACACGTGGAAGTGACACAGAAACTAATTTATCTAGGAATTCGTACATACGCTCGCCGCGTAATGTAACTTTCGCTCCGATAGGCATACCCTCACGAAGACGGAATCCAGCGATAGAGTTCTTAGCACGAGTCACCAATGGTTTTTGACCAGTGATTAGAGCTAGTTCTTCGACAGCAGTATCTAGTGCTTTCGCATTTGAAACTGCTTCTCCGATTCCCATGTTAACTACGATTTTATTGATAGATGGTACTTGCATTACTGATTCGTAATTGAATTTATTCATTAAAGCAGGAGTAATTTCCTCGTTATACTTTGCTTTAAGGCGGTTCATATAGAATACCTCCCTTCTATGTCTCACTGATTATTTATCTAAAGTTTCACCAGATTTAACTGCTACACGTACTTTCTTGCCGTCAACCATCTTAGATCCTACGCGAGTAGGTTCGTTAGATTTAGGGTCTAAAAGCATTACGTTAGAAACGTGAATAGGTGCCTCTTGGCTAATGATTCCGCCTTGCGGATTCACTTGTGAAGGCTTGGAGTGTTTCTTTACGATGTTCACGCCTTCTACAAGAACACGGTCTTTTTTAGGAAATGCTGCAAGCACAACGCCTGTTTTTCCTTTGTCTTTTCCCGTGATAACCATTACTTTATCGCCTTTTTTTACATTCATTTTATCGCACCTCCTTGAATGGCCAAGTTGATAAAATATATATCATTCATTAGATTACTTCTGGAGCAAGAGAAACGATTTTCATAAAATTGCTGTCACGCAATTCGCGGGCAACTGGTCCGAAGATACGAGTTCCACGTGGGCTCTTGTCATCTTTAATGATCACGCAAGCATTTTCATCGAAACGGATGTATGATCCGTCTTTACGACGCATTCCACTTTTCGTACGAACGATTACAGCTTTAACAACTTCACCTTTTTTGACAACGCCACCTGGTGTTGCTTGTTTTACTGTGCAGACGATAATATCGCCAATGTTCGCTGTTTTACGGCCAGAGCCACCAAGAACTTTAATCGTTAAAACCTCACGTGCACCTGAGTTGTCAGCTACTTTCAAACGAGATTCTTGTTGGATCATTTAAGTTACCTCCCTTCGGATTGAGCATCTATCCGAACATAGTTAATTAGATAATAACTGCTTTTTCTACAACTTCAACAAGACGGAAGCGTTTAGTAGCAGATAGTGGGCGAGTTTCCATGATGCGTACTACATCGCCTGTTTTTGCTTCATTCAACTCATCATGAGCTTTGAACTTTTTAGAGTACTTAACGCGTTTGCCGTAAAGTGAGTGCTTTTTGTAAGTTTCTACAAGAACCGTGACAGTCTTATCCATTTTGTCAGACACAACACGTCCTGTATAAACTTTACGTTGGTTACGTTCACTCATTTTGCAAACCTCCTCTCATTATCGATTGTTAACATCGATCTCTCTTTGACGAATAACTGTCTTCATACGAGCGATCGCTTTGCGTACTTGACGAATACGAGCAGTGTTTTCAAGTTGTCCAGTCGCTAATTGGAAGCGAAGGTTGAATAGCTCTTCTTTTAAAGACTTAACTTTTTGTTCAATTTCGGCAGTGGTTAGTTCAATAATTTCATTAGCCTTCATTTGATTCACCACCAATTTCTTCTCGTTTTACAAACTTACATTTAACAGGAAGTTTGTGAGATGCTAGACGAAGTGCTTCACGAGCTACTTCTTCAGAAACACCTGCGATTTCAAACATTACTTTACCAGGCTTAACAACAGCTACCCAGCCTTCAGGAGCACCTTTACCAGAACCCATTCGAACTTCTAGAGGTTTAGCTGTGTAAGGTTTGTGTGGGAAAATTTTAATCCAAACTTTACCGCCACGTTTCATGTAACGAGTCATCGCAATACGTGCAGATTCAATTTGACGGTTAGTGATCCAAGAAGCTTCAGTAGCTTGCAGACCGAATTCACCGAATGTTACTTCAGTACCGCCTTTTGCTTGACCACGCATTTTTCCGCGGTGTACACGACGATATTTTACGCGTTTAGGTAACAACATGATTATTTTCCTCCTTCCTCAGACTTCTTCTTTGTAGGAAGGACCTCTCCACGATAAATCCATACTTTCACACCAAGCTTACCATAAGTAGTATCTGCTTCAACATGAGCGTAGTCAATGTCTGCGCGAAGTGTATGAAGTGGAACTGTTCCTTCACTGTAGTGTTCAGCACGAGCGATATCAGCGCCGCCAAGGCGTCCAGAAACCTGTGTTTTAATACCTTTCGCTCCAGCACGCATTGTGCGTTGGATCGCTTGCTTTTGCGCACGACGGAAAGATACACGGTTTTCTAATTGGCGAGCGATGTTTTCAGCTACTAATTTAGCATCCAAATCAGCTCTTTTGATTTCTACGATATTAATGTGAACTCGTTTACCAGTTAATTCATTTAAAGATTTACGAAGTGCTTCTACCTCAGAACCACCTTTACCGATAACCATACCTGGCTTTGCAGTGTGCACAGTAATGTTAATGCGGTTAGCAGCACGTTCAATTTCAACACGAGATACAGAAGCATCTTTCAAACGATCTTCGATATATCCACGAACTTTAAGATCTTCGTGTAAAAGGGTTGCGTAATCTTTTTCAGCAAACCATTTTGAATCCCAGTCGCGAATAATACCAACACGTAAACCATGAGGATGTACTTTTTGACCCACGGATTATCCCTCCTTCTTTTCTGATACCACGATTGTGATGTGGCTAGTGCGTTTGTTAATTGCGCTTGCGCGTCCCATTGCACGTGGACGGAAACGTTTTAAAGTAGGACCTTCGTCAACGAATACTTGTTTAACAACAAGGTTGTTGATGTCCATATCATAATTGTGCTCAGCGTTCGCTACAGCAGACTTCAATAATTTCTCGATGACTGGAGATGCAACTTTTGGCGTATGTTGCAAAATAGCTACAGCTTCACCCACTTGCTTACCTCGAATCAAGTCAACTACTAAGCGTGCTTTACGAGGAGCAATACGAACTGTTTTAAGAACAGCTTTTGCTTCCATTAGGATACCCTCCTCTCATTAGCGTCTTGTTTTCTTATCGTCACTACCGTGACCTTTATACGTACGGGTTGGAGCAAACTCACCAAGTTTGTGTCCGACCATATCTTCAGTAACGTAAACAGGTACATGTTTACGACCATCATAGACAGCGATAGTGTGTCCGATGAATGCTGGGAAGATCGTTGAACGGCGAGACCAAGTTTTAACAACTTGCTTCTTCTCAGTTTCGTTTAACTTCTCGATCTTATTGAATAAATGATCATCAACAAAAGGTCCTTTTTTCAAGCTGCGGCCCATTCTGGTACCTCCCTTCGTAATCGGTCTACGGTTCGTCTAGGGAACCGTAGGGCAATTACGTTATTTTTTACGACGACGTACAATGAACTTGTCGGATTTATTGTTTTTCTTACGTGTTTTGTAACCAAGAGTTGGTTTACCCCAAGGAGTAACAGGTGATTTACGTCCGATTGGAGAACGACCTTCACCACCACCGTGTGGGTGATCATTAGGGTTCATTACAGATCCACGTACTGTAGGTTTTTTACCTAACCAGCGAGAACGACCTGCTTTACCAATGTTGATTAGTTCATGCTGCTCGTTACCAACTTGACCGATTGAAGCACGGCAAGTAGCAAGAATCATACGGACTTCGCCTGATGTTAAACGTACAAGAACGTATTTTCCTTCTTTACCTAACACTTGTGCAGAAGTTCCAGCAGAACGTACTAGCTGTCCACCTTTACCAGGTTTAAGCTCGATGTTGTGAATAACAGTACCTACAGGAATGTTAGCTAAAGGAAGAGCGTTCCCAGTTTTAATATCAGCCTCAGGGCCTGACATTACTTCCATTCCAACTTTTAGGGTTTTAGGTGCTAAGATGTAGCGTTTTTCACCATCTGCATAATTGATTAACGCAATGTTAGCAGAACGGTTTGGATCATACTCAATTGTGGCAACGCGTCCTGGTATACCATCTTTATCGCGTTTGAAGTCGATAATACGATATTGACGCTTGTGGCCGCCACCATGATGACGAACGGTAATTTTACCTTGGTTGTTACGGCCGCCTTTACGTTTGATAGGCGCAAGCAACGACTTTTCCGGTGTGCTAGTAGTAATCTCAGCAAAATCGGATGTCGTCATGCCGCGACGACCATTACTGGTTGGTTTATACTTTTTGATCGCCATGTCTTTTCCCTCCTCTTCTTATAAGTTAATTAAGCTTCAAAAATTTCGATTTCTTTGCTGTCTTGAGTTAATGTAATAACGGCTTTACGACGTTTGTTTGTGTAACCGCCATAACGACCCATACGTTTGAACTTACCTTTATAGTTCATGATGTTAACTTTAGAAACTTTTACGCCAAAGATTTCTTCAAGAGCATCTTTAACTTGAGTTTTGTTCGCTTTAACATCAACTTCGAACGTATATTTTTTATCAGCCATGATTTCAGTTGACTGTTCAGTAATTACGGGGCGCTTAATGATATCGCGTGCATCCATTATGCAAGCACCTCCTCTACTTTTTCAACAGCAGCTTTAGTCATAATTAATTTCTCATGACCAAGCAAATCTAAAACACTAATGCCGTTTGCTTGAACAACTGTTACACCAGGGATGTTACGAGCTGATAAAGCAACATTTTCATTCACGCTGTCAGTAACAATCAAAGCTTTGCTGTTTACTGAAAGGTTTTTAAGTACGTTAGCGAATTCTTTTGTTTTCGGCGCATCTAAAGATAACGCTTCTAACACTAGAATGTTTTGGTCTGCAACTTTAGAAGAAAGAGCAGATTTAATAGCTAAACGACGCACCTTCTTAGGTAATTTATAGCTGTAGCTGCGAGGTGTAGGACCGAATACAGTACCACCGCCACGCCATTGTGGAGAACGGATAGACCCTTGACGAGCACGTCCAGTTCCTTTTTGACGCCATGGCTTACGACCGCCGCCGCGTACTTCCGAGCGAGTTTTTACTTTGTGTGTACCTTGACGCATAGATGCTCTTTGCATCATTACAGCTTCAAATACAACACTTTCATTAGGTTCAATCCCAAAGATAGAATCGTTAAGTTCTAATTCACCAACTTGAGATCCGCCTTGGTTTAATAATGTAACTTTTGGCATTCTTGTTTCCTCCTTTCTTAAAAAATTCTATTAGTTTGACTTAGTAGCCGTTTGAATTTTTACTAATGTTTTCTTAGGTCCAGGTACGTTACCTTTAACTAGAATAACATTGCGTTCTGCATCAACTTTAACTACTTGAAGGTTTTGGATAGTGATTTGCTCTCCACCCATACGACCTGGAAGAAGTTTATTTTTGAATACACGGTTCGGCGCTACAGGACCCATTGATCCTGGACGACGGTGGTAACGAGAACCATGGGACATAGGACCGCGACTTTGGTTGTGGCGTTTAATGGCACCTTGGAATCCTTTACCTTTTGAAATACCTGTTACATCGATAACATCGCCTTCAGCGAAGATATCAACTTTAACTTCTTGTCCAACTTCTAAATCTGTACCGAAGTTGCGGAACTCACGAATGAAGCGCTTAGGTGCTGTGTTAGCCTTCGCAACGTGACCTTTAGCAGGTTTGTTAGCAAGCTTTTCACGCTTGTCATCAAAGCCTAGCTGAATTGATTCGTAGCCGTCACTTTCGATGGTCTTCTTTTGAAGTACAACGTTTGGTGCTGCTTCGATTAAAGTTACAGGGATTAGATCGCCATTCTCAGCAAACACTTGAGTCATACCAACTTTTCTTCCTAAGATTCCTTTTGTCATGAGTTACACCTCCTAAATTTTTATTATATTAATTATAGTTTAATTTCAATGTCAACGCCTGACGGTAAATCTAAACGCATTAATGAATCAACAGTTTGAGGTGTTGGGTTCACAATGTCGATTAGACGCTTATGCGTGCGCATTTCAAACTGCTCACGAGAATCTTTGTACTTATGAACCGCACGTAAGATTGTGTAAATAGATTTTTCAGTCGGCAACGGAATTGGACCAGATACAGCAGCTCCAGAACGTTTAGCCGTTTCTACGATTTTCTCAGCAGATTGATCAAGAATACGGTGATCATATGCTTTTAAACGAATGCGAATTTTTTGTTTTGCCATTATTTTCCCTCCTTTATCGCCTATTTGATAATAGACATTCTCCGCGGAAATATCCTAACGACACTCGCCATGGCAAAGCGGCCGGGTGTGTCAGCAACCTTCCACATCATCGCTGTCAAAAACCAACATTGTTAATTATACATGGTTTTTAAAACGAATGCAACTGTTTTAAATAAATTTTATTTCTCCAGCACACTTTTACTATTATACATACTTTTTATGATTAATTCAAGTTTTCTAGGAAGTTGATTTCAAATGATCCTCTCGTTTGATTATTTACTTTAGATTTTTAAAGCAATAAAAAAACCGGCAAATGATTTCTCATTTACCGGTTTTGAAAATGTTATTATTTTTGGATTGAAGCTACAACGCCAGCGCCTACAGTACGGCCGCCTTCACGGATAGAGAACTTAGTACCTTCTTCAATCGCGATTGGAGAGATAAGTTCAACTGTCATTTCAACGTTGTCACCAGGCATAACCATTTCTACGCCTTCAGGTAGGTTACAAATACCAGTTACATCAGTTGTACGGAAGTAGAACTGAGGACGGTAGTTTGTGAAGAATGGAGTGTGACGTCCACCCTCTTCTTTAGAAAGAACATAAACCTCTGCTTTGAAAGCAGTGTGTGGAGTGATTGTACCTGGTTTAGCAAGTACTTGTCCACGTTGTACTTCTTCACGAGATACACCACGAAGAAGGGCACCGATGTTGTCACCAGCTTCAGCGTAATCAAGAAGCTTACGGAACATTTCTACTCCAGTTACAGTAGTAGATTTAGGCTCTTCAGTTAAACCGATGATTTCGATTGTGTCACCAACTTTAACTTGTCCACGCTCAACACGTCCAGTAGCAACTGTACCACGACCTGTGATTGAGAATACATCCTCAACAGGCATCATGAATGGTTTTTCAGTGTCACGTTCTGGAGTTGGGATGTACTCGTCAACTGCGTTCATTAGTTCAACGATTTTTTCTTCCCATTCTGCTTCGCCTTCAAGAGCTTTAAGAGCAGAACCTTTGATTACAGGAATGTCATCTCCAGGGAAATCGTACTCAGAAAGAAGGTCACGAACTTCCATTTCAACTAATTCAAGTAGTTCTTCGTCATCAACCATGTCGCATTTGTTTAAGAATACTACTAGGTATGGAACACCTACTTGACGAGAAAGAAGGATGTGCTCACGAGTTTGTGGCATTGGACCATCAGCAGCAGATACTACTAAGATACCGCCGTCCATTTGTGCTGCACCAGTGATCATGTTTTTAACATAGTCAGCATGTCCTGGGCAATCAACGTGTGCATAGTGACGAGTAGCAGTTTCATACTCAACGTGTGCAGTTGAGATTGTGATACCACGCTCACGCTCTTCTGGAGCTGCGTCGATTTGGTCGTACGCGCGTGCTTCACCGCCGCCTGCCTTAGCAAGAACTGTAGTGATTGCAGCTGTTAAAGTTGTTTTACCATGGTCAACGTGACCAATTGTACCAATATTCGCATGTGTTTTGGAACGATCGAATTTTTCCTTACCCATTAGGAAATCCTCCTTTGATTTATAAAAAGTTAAGTATTTTTATATGAAGTTTGAAGAAAGATTTGCACCTTCCTTCAAACTTCCAAGGCTTACAATAGTATTTATACTTGATTAAGTAGTATAAATCAATTATTCACCTTTATTTTTTTTGATAATTTCTTCAGAAACTGATTTTGGTACTTCTTCGTAATGATCAAAGTGCATAGAATAAGTTCCACGACCTTGAGTGTTAGAACGAAGTGAAGTAGCATAACCAAACATTTCTGAAAGTGGAACGAATGCACGAACTACTTGTGCGTTACCGCGTGCTTCCATACCTTCTACACGTCCACGACGAGAAGTAATGTCACCCATGATATCGCCAAGATACTCATCAGGAATTACTACTTCTACTTTCATCATTGGCTCAAGTAGAACTGGAGAACATTTGGAAACGGCATTTTTAAGCGCCATTGAGGCAGCAATTTTAAATGCCATCTCACTGGAGTCTACATCATGGTATGAACCATCAAATAGTCTTGCTTTAACGTCAATTACCGGATAGCCAGCAATTACACCGTTTTGCAATGCATCTTCAAGACCAGCTTGTACAGCAGGAATATATTCACGAGGAACTACCCCACCGACAATACCGTTTTCAAATTCAAAGCCAGCGCCTTCTTCGTTTGGCGAGAATTCGATCCATACATGTCCGAATTGTCCGCGTCCACCAGATTGACGGGCAAACTTACCTTCAACTGACGCAGATGCGCGGAACGTTTCACGGTAAGCAACTTGAGGTGCACCAACATTTGCTTCTACTTTGAATTCGCGACGCATACGGTCAACGATGATATCAAGGTGAAGCTCACCCATACCAGAGATGATGATTTGGCCAGTTTCCTGGTTTGTCTCTGCACGGAAAGTTGGATCCTCTTCTTGAAGTTTTTGAAGGGCAGTTGTCATCTTATCTTGGTCAGCCTTAGATTTAGGCTCAACAGATAAAGAGATAACCGGCTCAGGGAATTCCATTGATTCAAGAATAACTAGGCTCTTCTCGTCACAAAGTGTATCTCCTGTAGTTGTATCCTTCAAACCTACAGCAGCAGCGATATCACCAGCATATACTTGTGCAATCTCTTCACGAGAGTTTGCATGCATTTGCAGGATACGTCCTACACGCTCACGCTTGCCTTTTGTAGAGTTTTGAACGTATGAACCAGAGTTAAGAACACCTGAGTACACACGGAAGAATGTTAACTTACCAACATAAGGGTCAGTCATTACTTTAAATGCTAGTGCTGAGAATGGAGCATCGTCACTTGAAGGACGAGTTACTTCTTCTTCACTGTCTGGAAGAGTACCTTTGATTGCTGGTACATCTGTTGGAGCAGGAAGATACTCAATTACTGCATCAAGCATTAATTGTACACCTTTGTTTTTGAAAGCAGTTCCACATAATACAGGGAAGAATTCAACGTTGATTGTACCTTTACGGATCGCAGCTTTGATTTCTTCGTTCGTCAGCTCTTCTCCACCAAGGTATTTCTCCATTAAATCTTCATCTAATTCTGCTACTGCTTCAATTAGCTTTTCACGGTACTCTTCAGCTTGGTCCTTGTAATCAGCAGGGATTTCACCTTGCTCGATTTCTGTACCAAGATCGTTGCCGTAGAAAGTAGCTTTCATTTCAATTAAGTCGATGATTCCGCTAAATTCATCTTCAGCACCGATTGGAAGCTGAATCGGATGAGCATTAGCCATCAAACGATCGTTAATTGTTCCTACTGAATATAAGAAGTCCGCACCGATTTTATCCATTTTATTAACGAATACGATACGTGGAACTCCATAAGTAGTAGCTTGACGCCAAACAGTTTCAGTTTGAGGCTCAACACCAGATTGAGCATCAAGTACAGCAACTGCTCCATCAAGTACACGCAAAGAACGTTCAACTTCAACTGTGAAGTCTACGTGTCCAGGTGTATCGATGATGTTTACTCGGTGACCTTTCCATGAAGCAGTTGTTGCAGCAGAAGTGATTGTGATACCACGCTCTTGCTCTTGCTCCATCCAGTCCATTTGAGACGCACCTTCGTGAGTCTCACCAATTTTATGAATACGACCAGTATAGTAAAGAATACGTTCAGTCGTTGTCGTTTTACCAGCATCAATGTGAGCCATGATCCCGATATTACGAGTATTATTCAAGGAGAACTCTCTTGCCATGAATGTATTTCTCCTTCCTTATTGAAAGTTAGTTTATTTTTTTAAATCTTACCAACGATAATGAGCAAATGCTTTGTTAGCTTCCGCCATTTTGTGAGTGTCTTCACGCTTCTTGACAGATGCGCCAGTGTTGTTAGCAGCATCAAGGATTTCAGCAGCAAGACGCTCTTCCATTGTTTTCTCACCACGAAGACGAGAATAGTTTACTAACCAGCGAAGACCAAGAGTAGTACGGCGCTCAGGACGAACCTCAACTGGTACTTGGTAGTTAGCTCCACCTACACGGCGTGCTTTTACCTCTAATACTGGCATGATGTTTTTTAGTGCTTGATCAAATACTTCCATAGGATCATTACCCGTACGTTCGCGGATAATATCAAATGATGCGTAAAGAATGGCTTGTGATTTACCTCTTTTACCGTCAACCATCATTTTGTTGATTAGACGAGTAACTAGCTTAGAGTTGTACATTGGATCTGGAAGTACGTCTCTTTTCGCTACAGGACCTTTACGTGGCATATGATTTCCTCCTTTCAATTGTTGTAAAATTTATTTTTGAATTATTTTTTTGCTTCTTTAGGACGCTTAGTTCCATATTTAGAACGACCTTGTCTACGAGTTTCAACACCCGCAGTATCAAGCGCTCCACGTACGATGTGATAACGTACCCCTGGTAAATCTTTTACTCGGCCGCCGCGGATCAAGACAACACTGTGCTCTTGAAGGTTGTGGCCAATACCAGGAATATAAGCAGTTACTTCGATACCGTTACTTAAACGAACACGGGCATATTTACGTAATGCTGAGTTCGGTTTTTTCGGTGTCATAGTACCAACACGAGTACAAACGCCACGCTTTTGTGGAGACGAAGCATCAGTTTGAGATTTCTTGAAACTGTTGTACCCTTTGTTAAGTGCTGGTGATTTAGATTTTGTTGTTTTTGATTTACGAGGTTTACGCACTAACTGGTTAATAGTAGGCATGTAAATGTCCTCCCTTCCTTTTTTCTTTAAGACCACACATCCAGGTGGGTCATTTTAGGTTAAAAACAAAGTCTTTGCAGATGCCTGCAAAAACATTATTCATAAATGATAGCAACAGCGGCTGCTTTGACATCAATTCCGCATGCTTCTCCCAGCTTTCGCATAGAATCCACATAAGTGATTGGCACTGCATTTTGCTCAGCTAGATCAATTGTCTTTTGAACAATTAACGGACTGGCATCCGCGGCAACAATTACTTCTTTTGCTTTATTTGCTTCAATAGCTTTCACTGTTTGTTTTGTTCCTACTTTTAAACTTCTAGCCTGTGCTACTTTATCATAAGACATTGCTATATCCTCCAAAGTAACAAAGTTCATAGGAGCACCTTGATTATAGTATCATTTTCATATTTTAATGTCAACCAACATTCATAAAAAATTTATCGGAACCGGAAGTTACTCCGGCACCGATAAAATGATCATTTACTCTACAGTTACTGTTGACTCAGAAACAGCTAATACTGGTTCTGATTTGCGGTATCTCTGCATTCCTGTTCCTGCTGGAACAAGTTTACCGATGATAACATTTTCTTTCAGACCTAGTAACTCGTCACGCTTTCCTTTGATCGCTGCATCTGTAAGAACACGTGTTGTTTCTTGGAACGATGCCGCAGATAGGAATGAATCTGTTTCAAGTGAAGCTTTTGTAATACCAAGAAGTACCGGGCGGCCTGTCGCAGGCGTACGTCCTTCTAGCAATGCTTTTTCATTCGCATCTCTAAATTGGTGAATTTCAAGCAGGCTTCCTGGCAATACATCCGTTTCCCCTGCATCCATTACACGCACTTTGCGAAGCATTTGGCGTACCATAACTTCAATATGCTTATCTCCGATTTCTACCCCTTGCATACGGTATACTTTTTGAACTTCTCTCAATAAGTACTCCTGTACAGAGTTTACATCTTTGATTTTCAAGTACTCTTTCGGATCGATAGAACCTTCAGTTAGCACTTGTCCTCGTTCAACTGTATCGCTGACCGCAACTTTCAAACGAGCAGTGTAAGGTACTGTATAAGTACGAGTTTCCACTTCGCCTTGCAAGACAATCTCTTGCTGACGGTCGCGCCCTTCGTTTATTGCAGTCACTGTACCGTTGATTTCAGAGATGACAGCCTGACCTTTAGGGTTACGGGCTTCAAACAGCTCTTGGATACGAGGCAAACCTTGTGTAATATCGTCTCCTGCTACCCCGCCTGTATGGAACGTACGCATTGTAAGCTGTGTACCTGGCTCACCGATCGATTGAGCTGCGATGATACCAACAGCTTCTCCGACTTCCACTTGCTGACCTGTAGCAAGGTTGCGGCCATAACATTTTTTACATACGCCGTGGCGAGTGTTACAAGTGAACGCTGAGCGAATCCAAACTTGTTCAACACCAGAATCAGCAATAACTTTCGCTAAATCTTCATCAATCAAGTCGTTTTCAACTGCTAGCACTTCACCAGTTTCAGGGTGTTTAATTGTTTTTCTAGAATAACGGCCGATAAGTCGTTCTTCCAGCGCTTCGATTATTTCAGTTCCATCCTTGATTGAACCGATTAATAGACCTCTATCTGTTCCACAATCATCTTCACGGACGATCACATCTTGTGCAACATCTACTAGACGACGAGTCAGATAACCTGAATCGGCCGTTTTCAGGGCTGTATCGGCAAGACCTTTACGAGCACCATGCGTAGAGATAAAGTATTCCAATACGGTTAATCCTTCACGGAAACTTGATTTGATCGGCAACTCAATGATTCGTCCAGCCGGGTTGGCCATTAGTCCTCGCATACCCGCAAGCTGAGTAAAGTTAGATGCGTTACCACGCGCTCCAGAGTCACTCATCATGAAGATCGGGTTATGCTTATCAAGGGATGCCATCAATTTGCCTTGGATAATATCTTTAGCTGCACTCCAGATCGAAATAACACGGTCATATCGTTCTTCTTCAGTGATTAAACCACGTCTAAATTGCTTAAGGACATTATCTACTTTCACTTGAGCTTCTTTTAGGATCTGTTCTTTCTCTCCTAATACCACGATGTCTGCAACACCTACTGTGATACCGGCTTTAGTAGAATATTTAAATCCTAAATCTTTCATACGGTCAAGCATTTTAGATGTCTCAGTAATTTTGAAGCGTTTAAAGACTTCAGCAATGATATTTCCAAGAATTTTCTTCTTAAATGGAGATACGATTTCTTGATTTTTAATATGCTCTTTTACATCAGCAGTAGGCTCAATGAAGTATCTTGCTGGTGTCTCAACCTCAAGATTAGTACCTGTCGGCTCATTAATATAAGGGAAAGAATCCGGTAAGATTTCATTAAAGATTAACTTTCCTACTGTTGTGACTAAAAGTTTCTTGCGCTGTTCATCAGTGAAAGTTTGATTACTTAAAGAAGAAGCGGCAATAGCTACACGTGTATGCAAATGCACATAGCCATTTTGGTAAGCCAAGAGAGCTTCATTTGTATCTTTAAAAATCATTCCTTCTCCGATTGCCCCTTCACGCTCAAGTGTTAAGTAATAGTTACCTAGTACCATATCTTGAGAAGGAGTTACAACTGGTTTTCCATCCTTAGGGTTAAGGATGTTCTGAGCAGCTAGCATCAGCATACGTGCTTCTGCTTGAGCTTCTGCCGATAACGGTACGTGAACCGCCATTTGGTCACCATCAAAGTCGGCATTGTAAGCCGTACATACTAGCGGATGAAGACGAATAGCTCGCCCTTCTACTAATGTAGGTTCGAAGGCTTGGATACCCAAACGGTGAAGTGTCGGTGCACGGTTCAATAATACCGGATGCTCTCTGATGACTTCTTCAAGTACATCCCAAACATCGGATTGAACTCGCTCAATTTTACGTTTAGCGCTCTTAATATTATGAGCTAAACCTTTTTCAACTAGCTCCTTCATAACAAATGGCTTGAATAACTCAAGCGCCATTTCTTTAGGAAGACCACATTGATACATTTTTAAGTTAGGTCCAACAACAATTACTGAACGGCCAGAGTAGTCAACACGCTTACCAAGTAAGTTTTGACGGAAGCGGCCTTGTTTACCTTTCAACATATGTGAAAGTGATTTTAACGGACGGTTACCTGGTCCTGTTACCGGACGGCCGCGACGGCCATTATCTATAAGTGCATCAACCGCTTCTTGAAGCATACGTTTCTCATTCTGAACGATGATACTAGGTGCTCCAAGGTCTAACAAACGCTTTAAGCGGTTGTTACGGTTAATCACACGACGGTACAGATCATTTAAGTCAGACGTGGCAAAGCGGCCGCCGTCTAGCTGAACCATCGGACGCAATTCTGGAGGAATAACCGGAAGTACATCTAGGATCATCCAATCAGGATCATTGCCAGAGTGACGGAATGCTTCAATTACTTCAAGACGTTTAATCGCTCTTGTACGGCGCTGTCCTTGAGCAGATTTTAATTCTTCTTTTAAGACTTCTACTTCTTTTTCTAAGTCGATATCTTGAAGAAGTTTTTTGATCGCTTCTGCACCCATAGATGCTTGGAATTTATTGCCGTATTTATCGTAATATGCACGATATTCTTTTTCTGATAAAAGCTGCTTTTTCTCAAGTGCCGTCTCACCAGCTTCTGTTACTACATAAGAAGCGAAGTAAATGACTTCTTCCAGCGCACGAGGAGACATATCTAGAACAAGTCCCATACGGCTTGGAATGCCTTTGAAATACCAGATATGTGAAACAGGCGCAGCTAATTCGATATGCCCCATACGCTCACGGCGTACTTTGGCCTTCGTTACTTCTACACCACAGCGATCACACACAACACCTTTGTAGCGTACACGTTTGTATTTCCCACAATGACATTCCCAGTCTTTTGTCGGGCCAAAAATACGTTCACAGAACAAACCGTCTTTTTCAGGTTTTAATGTACGATAGTTGATCGTTTCTGGTTTTTTTACTTCCCCATAAGACCAAGACCGAATTTTATCTGGTGATGCCAGACCAATTTTCATATATTCGAAGTTATTAACATCTAGCAAGGGGCCTACCTCCCTTTTAGTCTACAGGTTTTACCCATTTTGCTTACTATATTTAATCAGAGCTAGTGCAACCTGCACGGTTGCACTAGCCTTATTTGTTTATTCCATTGAGCTGACTTTTTCAGAACCATTAGACTCAGGTGCGATATTTAATGTATCAGCCTGCTGAGCATCTTCCTCATCTTCTAAATCGCGCATTTCAATTTCTTGGTCGTCATCAGACATGATCTTCACGTCTAGACCTAAACTTTGAAGCTCTTTAATCAATACTTTGAATGATTCAGGAACGCCAGGTTCAGGAACATTCTCGCCTTTGACAATCGCTTCATATGTTTTCACACGACCAACAATATCATCGGATTTAACAGTAAGGATTTCTTGAAGTGTATAAGCTGCACCATATGCTTCAAGAGCCCAAACCTCCATCTCACCGAAACGCTGACCGCCAAATTGAGCTTTACCGCCAAGTGGCTGCTGCGTAACTAATGAGTAAGGTCCAGTTGAACGAGCATGAAGTTTATCATCAACCATGTGAGCAAGTTTGATCATATACATGATCCCTACAGACACACGATTATCGAATGGCTCTCCGCTGCGTCCATCATAAAGTACAGTTTTCGCGTCTCTGGACATACCAGCTTCCTCGATTGTTTCCCAAACGTCATCCTCTGTAGCACCATCAAATACAGGTGTTGCTACATGCATGCCTAGGTAGCGAGCGGCCATACCTAAATGTAATTCAAGCACCTGACCGATGTTCATACGAGAAGGTACACCTAGAGGGTTTAACATGATATCAACTGGCGTTCCATCTGGCAGGTAAGGCATATCTTCTTCCGGAAGAATACGAGAAATTACACCCTTATTACCATGTCGTCCGGCCATCTTATCCCCTTCAGAGATTTTACGCTTCTGAACAATATAAACACGTACCAGCTGGTTCACACCTGGAGGAAGTTCATCTCCATCTTCACGATTAAACACTTTAACATCAAGAACGATTCCGCCTCCGCCGTGAGGTACGCGAAGTGATGTATCACGAACTTCACGAGCTTTCTCTCCAAAGATCGCGTGTAAAAGGCGTTCTTCTGCTGTCAATTCTGTTACACCCTTAGGCGTTACTTTACCCACTAGCAGGTCTCCGTCTTTCACTTCTGCACCGACACGGATAATTCCGCGGTCATCTAAGTTTCTTAATGCATCATCACCGACATTAGGGATATCGCGAGTGATTTCCTCTGGCCCTAATTTAGTGTCACGTGATTCTGATTCGTATTCTTCGATATGAATAGAAGTGTACACATCATCTTTTACAAGACGTTCGCTCATGATGATGGCATCCTCATAGTTGTAGCCATCCCACGTCATAAAGGCAACCATTACGTTGCGTCCAAGAGCCAATTCGCCTAGTTCCATTGAAGGTCCATCAGCTAGAATTTCGCCCTTCGTTACGCGGTTTCCTACAGCAACGATTGGACGCTGATTATAACATGTACCTTGGTTTGAACGAATAAACTTCTGCAAGCGGTACCGATCAAGATCACCTTTCACTTCTTGACCATCAACTTCTTGAATGCGGCGAACCAAGATTTCACGAGCTTCTACATGCTCAACAATTCCTTCATGCTTACAGATCACAGCAGCACCAGAGTCTTTACCTGATACATACTCCATACCTGTTCCAACAATCGGAGACTCAGGCTGCATCAACGGCACAGCCTGACGTTGCATGTTCGCTCCCATTAACGCACGGTTGGAGTCATCGTTTTCAAGGAAAGGAATACAAGCCGTTGCGGCTGATACTACTTGTTTCGGTGATACGTCCATGTAATCCGCACGTTCGCGTTTGACAACGGTGTTTTCACCACGGAAACGAGCGACGACTTCCTCTTCAAGGAAGGCACCTGTTTCATCTAAAGGAACGTTCGCTTGGGCAACTACATAGTTATCTTCTTCGTCTGCAGTTAAGTAATCAATACGCTCTGTTACTTTCCCCGTATCAGGGTCAACGCGGCGGTAAGGTGTTTCGATAAAACCAAAACGGTTTACTTTTGCAAAAGAAGACAATGAGTTGATCAATCCGATGTTTGGTCCCTCAGGTGTTTCAATCGGACACATACGCCCATAGTGAGAGTAGTGAACGTCACGCACTTCAAAACCAGCGCGCTCACGCGTTAAACCACCCGGACCTAGTGCTGATAAACGTCGTTTATGTGTAAGCTCAGCCAGCGGATTTGTTTGATCCATGAACTGAGATAACTGAGAACTTCCGAAGAACTCTTTAATGGATGCAATAACAGGACGAATATTGATCAATTGCTGAGGTGTGATCGTGTTAGTGTCTTGAATAGACATTCTTTCACGAACAACCCGTTCCATACGGGATAAACCGATACGGAATTGGTTTTGAAGCAGCTCGCCTACAGAACGAAGACGTCTGTTTCCTAAGTGGTCAATATCATCTGTATCTCCTACACCATAAAGAAGGTTAAAGAAGTAGCCAATGGAGGAAATAATATCAGCCGGTGTAATATGCTTTACATCTACATCCGGGAATCCGTTTCCGATAACACTGATTACTCGTTCTTCTTCGCTGTTTGGCGCATAAATTTTAATAGATTGAACTACGATATCTTCTTCGACTACACCGCCCGTTTGACGGTACGTTTTAAAGCCTACGCCACTTTCAAGATTAGGAATAATCTTATCTAAAGCACGGCGGTCCAATAGCGTACCTTCTTCAGCGATAATTTCGCCTGTTTCAGGATCGGCTAATGTTTCAGCTAAACGCTGACCGAATAAACGATTCTTCGTATGAAGCTTTTTATTCATTTTGTAGCGTCCAACACTCGCTAAATCATAGCGTTTTGGATCGAAGAAACGTGAGATCAAGAGACTTTTAGCATTCTCAACTGTAGGCGGCTCGCCTGGGCGAAGACGCTCATAAATTTCGATTAATGCTTTTTCTGTGCTCTCTGTGTTGTCTTTTTCAAGTGTGTTGCGAATGTATTCATTATCGCCGATTAGATCGATGATTTCTTGATCAGAGCCAAACCCAAGAGCTCGTAAAAGAACCGAGATTGGCATTTTACGTGTGCGGTCAATACGAACATATACAATATCTTTTGCATCTGTTTCGTATTCAAGCCATGCTCCACGGTTTGGAATAACAGTAGCAGTAAAGCCCTTCTTACCGTTTTTATCAAGCTTTCCGCTATAATACACACTTGGTGAACGGACAAGCTGAGAAACGATAACACGTTCTGCCCCATTGATAATGAATGTTCCTGTTTCTGTCATAAGCGGAAAATCGCCCATAAACACTTCTTGGTCTTTTACTTCACCAGTCTCTTTGTTTAAAAGACGGACTTTCACTCGAAGCGGAGCTGAATAGGTTACATCGCGCTCCTTAGACTCGTCGACCGGATATTTCGGTTCTCCAAGACTATAATCGATAAATTCCAATGCAAGATTACCAGTGAAATCTTCAATTGGAGAAATGTCTTGGAACATC
The DNA here is from genome assembly GCF_016908875.1 of Bacillus ectoiniformans. Lineage (GTDB taxonomy): Bacteria > Bacillota > Bacilli > Bacillales > Domibacillaceae > Bacillus_BX > Bacillus_BX ectoiniformans. The sequence goes on from NZ_JAFBES010000019.1 coordinate 25,750, forward strand.
TCTCTTAAGCCCTCATCAAGAAACCATTGGTAGGAGGATGTTTGGATTTCAATAAGATTTGGTAATTCTAAAACTTCGCTAATGCGTGCATAACTTCTGCGTTGGCGGTGTCGTCCATACTGAACTAGTTGACCTGTCAACTGATTCACCCCTCAAATCAAGCGTATTAATTGCGTATATTATGTCTATAGCAGACAGCCAGTCTAATCTATAAGACAAAAAGAAAAAGGGTTTTTCAAAGAAAACCTCATTTTTCACATGATGAACTATTATTTTATAGTTGTTTCCATTTTAACCAAAATATATACATTTATAAGGTTTTTAGGAAAAATGGGCACAAATATTATATTGGCATTTTCCAATACTATCATAGAGACTATAGCCAGTCAATCATTTTTGCGCTTTCAGAATATAATAACCTTTTTTCTTCAATACAACTTCTGTATCTCCAAAAAGTTTGTCTAATTCTTTAATAGCGGAAGGTGCCCCTTGCTTTTTTTGAATCACTACCCAAAGTTCTCCGCCTTCAGCCAGCTTCTCATAACTTTGATGCAAGAAATCAAATACTACTTGTTTACCTGCACGGATCGGCGGGTTTGTTAATATAGCAGCAAATGAATCCTCGGTTACACTTAAAAGCCGGTCACTCTCATAAATATTGACGTTTTCAACTTTGTTTAAAACTGCGTTTTCTTTCGCCAGAGATAAAGCGCGCTGATTCACATCAATCATATGAATCATTCGCTCAGGACAAACTGTCGCGATGGATAAACCGATCGGACCATATCCACAGCCAGCATCTAAAATGGGGCCATTTACTTCTGGAGGCTGAAAACTTTCAATTAATAATTTAGAACCAAAATCCACTTCTTTTTTCGAAAAGACACCCGTATCTGTTTTAAATCGAAATGTTCTCGACTTCAATTCGTATTCCCAGTATACCGGATCACTTTCACTCTCAGGAGTGTGTGAAAAATAATGATTTGTCACAGTTATTCCTCCCTCTATGGAAGTTTAGCAGACAAAACAAAAGCTCGCTGATACAGCGAGCTTTTGTTGTTTTAATCTATAGCTAAATTACTTAACTTCTACGCCAGCGCCAACTTCTTCAAGTTTAGCTTTAAGCTCTTCAGCTTCTTCTTTAGAAACGCCTTCTTTAACTGCTTTTGGAGTGTTATCAACAAGTTCTTTCGCTTCTTTAAGACCAAGGCCTGTGATTTCGCGAACAACTTTGATAACTTTGATTTTTTGAGAACCAGCAGAAGCTAGAACTACTTCAAATTCAGTTTGCTCAGCAGCAGCTTCGCCACCAGCAGCACCAGCTACAGCTACAGGAGCAGCAGCAGTTACACCGAATTCTTCTTCAATTGCTTTTACTAGATCGTTCAAGTCAAGAACGGACATTTCTTTAATCGCATCAATGATTTGTTCTTTAGTCATTTTAATGTTCCTCCTAATATTATGGTTTTGTTTTATTGTGTTAGACGGCTGCTAATTCGATCAGCTTACGCGCCTTGTTCTTCTTTTTGTTCCGCAACCGCTTTTGTAGCAAGAGCGAAGTTGCGCATTGGAGCTTGAAGTACGCTGAGTAGCATAGAAAGTAGGCCATCGCGGGATGGAAGTTCAGCAAGAGCTTTCACTTCTTCTACCGTTACAACGTTTCCTTCTAATACACCTGCTTTGATTTCTAATGCTTCGTGTTTTTTAGCGAAATCATTAAGAATCTTAGCTGGAGCTACAACATCTTCATTACTGAATGCAATCGCATTTGGTCCAGTAAGGAAGTCGTTTAATCCAGAAATTTCAGCTGTTTCAGCCGCACGGCGAGTTAATGTATTCTTGAATACTTTAAACTCGATGCCAGCCTCACGTAGTTGCTTACGCAGTTCAGTTACTTGACCAACTGTTAATCCGCGGTAGTCAACCACTACTGTAGACGCACTGTTTTTAAATTTACTAGCGATCTCTTCAACCGCTTGTTTCTTTTGTTCAATTACACTGCTCATCTTTACACCTCCTGTAGCTTTATACAGAAAAACGCGAATGCTTTCCTGGTCTAGCAAACATTTATACCAAGCAAAAACCTCCATGCCTAGTAGACATGGAGGACGAAAGCATAGCATACGGCTATATTATCTATCGTTCACCTCGGCAGGAATTATGCTTATTCAGCACCTGCTGTCTACGGTACAAATGTTTAATTTATTTTAACAACAGATTTCACTTTACCAGTTACTTATCTGTTTGTCAACTTAATTTTTAACAGCTACGGAAGAAGGATCAACCTTCACGCCAGGGCCCATAGTAGAAGTAACTGTTACGTTCTTCATGTATGTTCCTTTAGCTGCTGCAGGCTTAGCTTTTACCATTGTTTCGAAGATTGTGTTAAAGTTTTCAGCCAACTTGTTGTTTTCGAAAGAAACTTTACCAATCGGAACGTGAATGTTTCCAGCTTTGTCTACGCGGTATTCAACTTTACCTGCTTTGATTTCTTCAACTGCTTTCGTTACATCGAAAGTAACTGTTCCAGTTTTAGGGTTTGGCATTAAACCTTTAGGGCCTAATACGCGTCCAAGTTTACCAACTTCACCCATCATGTCTGGAGTAGCAACGATAACATCAAACTCGAACCAACCTTGTTGAATTTTGTTGATGTATTCGCTATCGCCAACATAGTCAGCGCCAGCTGCTTCAGCTTCTTTAGCTTTTTCACCTTTAGCGAAAACTAAAACTTTTTGAGTTTTACCAGTTCCGTTTGGAAGCACTACTGCGCCACGGATTTGCTGGTCAGCTTTCTTAGGATCTACACCTAAACGAAAAGCAACTTCTACAGTTGCATCAAATTTAGCGAAGTTTGTTTTTTTAACTAATTCAATTGCTTCTTCTAAAGAATAAGCAGTTGTACGGTCAATCAGCTTTGCAGCTTCTTCGAATTTTTTGCCTTTTTTAGCCATTATAAATTTCCTCCTTATGTGGTTTTAGCGGAATAACCTCCCACGAATAAAGGTTGCGAGTGAAGTAATAGACATACGTTCACCTCGCAACCCTTGAACAACAACTTCATCAACTAATAAAAATTAGTCTTCGATCACAATACCCATGCTGCGGGCAGTACCTTCAACCATAAGCATAGCTGCTTCAACGCTTGCTGCGTTTAGGTCAGGCATTTTTGTTTCAGCGATTTCGCGAACTTTATCGCGTTTCACTGTAGCAACTTTGTTGCGGTTTGGTTCACCAGAACCAGACTCGATGCCAGCTGCTTTCTTAAGAAGTACAGCAGCAGGTGGAGTTTTAGTGATAAATGTAAATGAACGGTCTTCAAAAACCGAGATTTCAACTGGAATGATTAAACCAGCTTGTTCCGCTGTACGCGCATTGAACTCTTTACAGAATCCCATGATGTTAACACCTGCTTGTCCAAGTGCTGGACCTACTGGCGGCGCAGGGTTTGCTTTACCTGCAGGAATTTGCAATTTAACTACCTTAGTAACTTTTTTAGCCACGAGACACACCTCCTTAAGTCCGTGATGTGGTATTTGGGGATTTCCCCCTCCCACTCAAATAATATCTTTATTATCATAAATAAAGATGATCAATTAAAATTAGTCTCATTCGCGAGACGTACTGACTTAGAAATATTACCACTTTTCGTTTAATATTTCAAGACATTTTCCATTATATTTTATCTACCTGGTTAAAATCAAGTTCAACTGGCGTTTCTCGGCCAAACATATTCACCAGCACTTTTAATTTCGCTTTATCGTAATCCACTTCTTCTACTGTTCCTTCGAAGTTAGCAAATGGCCCTTCGTTCACTGTTACTGTCTCACCCATGTCGAAGTCGATATCTTTGCGTTTTTCATCCATGCCCATTTGTTTAAGGATATTCTTCACTTCATGCGGCAATAACGGAGTTGGTTTGGAACCATGTCCTGAAGATCCAACGAATCCCGTAACACCTGGTGTGTTTCTTACTACATACCAAGAGTCATCGGTCATGACGATTTCTACTAGCACGTATCCAGGGAACACTTTGCGCTTTGTCACTTTTTTCTTGCCGTTTTTAATATCTGTTTCTTCTTCCTCCGGTACGATGACTCGGAAGATTTTATCTGACATACCCATTGATTCAACGCGTTTCTCAAGGTTTGCTTTCACCTTGTTTTCGTATCCTGAATAGGTGTGAACAACATACCAATTTTTTTCCATAGAAAGGGACTTAAGCGTCCTTCCCTCCTTTGCATTTTAAAACCAAATTAAAAAACCCGTTAACCGGGCTTTTATGAAATGTCTCTATGATTTTTCATTATACCATGTCAAAACATAGTATATTCAAGCAGAAATTACAAAACAGCATTTTTAGCTAGCTGTTACCCAGCGAATTAAAGCAGAAATTCCTTCATCCACGATCAAGAAAAAGATCGCTAGAAGAACAACAGTTGTAATAACTGTTACAGTATAGCTCGTCAGCTCTTTTCTCTTTGGCCAGCTGACTTTTCTCATTTCCGTTCCTACGTTACGGAAAAATTGCGTTATGCTCGACATGTATGAAACCTCCAAAGATCAACTGTAACACATGGTTTTACTTGGTCTCTTTATGGACTGTGTGTTTATTGCATGTGCTGCAGAACTTTTTTATTTCCAGGCGTTCTCCGCCGTCATTATTCTTATGCGTAGAATAATTTCTTGATCCGCAAAATGAGCAGGCCAAGACTACCTTTTTCGTCATCAAAAACCCACCTTGTGTCAATTCTACAAAAATATCATTGTCTAGAGGACTAGTCAAGTCATTCCCTACATGGTGATTTCTCTAAACTCTAAATATCGCTCTAACTTTCTCTTCACCCTCTGAAGGGCATTATCAATTGATTTCACGTGGCGGTTGAGCTCTTCTGATATTTCCTGATAGGACTGTCCATCCAAATATAGAGCAAGAACTTTTCGTTCTAAATCACTTAATAATTCATTCATTTTGCCTTCAATATTGCTAAACTGCTCTCGATTAATGATCAGTTCTTCAGGATTCATCACCTTTGCACCAGTAATAACATCCATCAAAGTCCGGTCTGATTCCTCGTCATAAATCGGCTTATCCAGCGATACATACGAATTCAAAGGAATATGTTTTTGTCTAGTTGCCGTTTTAATTGCGGTAATAATCTGTCTTGTAATGCACAGTTCTGCAAAAGCTTTAAAAGAGGCCAGCTTGTCCCCTTTAAAATCACGAATGGCTTTATACAGACCAATCATACCTTCTTGCACAATATCCTCTCGATCCGCTCCAATTAAAAAATAAGAGCGGGCCTTCGCCCTGACAAAGTTCTTGTACTTATGAATCAAGTAATCTAAAGCGTCACTATTCCCCTTATGAACGTGTTCTATCAGTTGCTCATCATTCAGCGTATCTAGCAATAAACTATTTGAACGGTTCAAGCTCACACACTTCCCCTCCGCCTGCGAAAAACATAGATAGAAATATTATACAGTACGAATTTTTTTGACGTCAATGCCTCATTTTTGGCCACGCCGCCATTTGTCGAAAATTTCTGCCACTTCATCACTTAATTTTATTTTTGAATTTGGCTTTTTTTCTTGAATGTGTTTAAGGTTCTTGCCAATTCTTTTTTCGGTTACATTTAATTCTTGCAGAAGTTCTCTTGCTGAGACTCTCAAAGCTCCTTGTCCAAAGATTACCCATTGCTCGGTAAAGTCGGATGTTGCGACGGATATTTGATTTTTTATGTGATTTAGTTCAATCGCCAATTTTTCTATCCGCTCATCAGCCGATTCATTTTCCCGGGTGAAAATAACTTCGACCTTCGAATGCCTGAACTTCTTTTCTGTCCCTTTTACAAAGTGGGCATCAAAGACGATAATGACTTTAGAGCCTGTGAACCCTTGATATTCAGCCATCAGTTCAACTAGCCGATCACGGGCAGCCGCCAGATCGTGCTTTTTCAGTTCACGAAGTTCTGGCCAGGCCCCAATGATGTTATAGCCGTCCACGAGCAGAATATTCATGCCTATTCTCCTACAGGATGACGTCTTCGATAAACCTCGTACATGAGTAGTCCTGCAGCAACAGATGCATTTAGGGAAGTGACCCGTCCAGCCATTGGCAGCTTAATGAGAAAATCACATTTCTCTTTAATTAAACGCCCAATGCCTTTTCCTTCACTGCCGATCACTAGACCAAGCGGCATTGTTCCGTCTAACTGACGGTAATCATCTGCCCCTTTCGCATCCGTTCCGGCAATCCATACACCCCGCTCTTTTAGCTCATCGATTGTCCGAGCCAAGTTTGTGACACGTACAACCGGGATATATTCAATCGCTCCTGTGGATGCTTTCGCCACTGCCGCTGTCAACCCAACTGCTCGGCGCTTAGGAATAATGATCCCATGGGCACCAACAGCATCAGCCGTTCGCATAATAGAACCAAGGTTATGCGGATCTTCTATTTCATCCAATAGCAAGAAGAACGGTGCTTCGCCGCTTTTCTCCGCTATCGCATATAGATCATCTAGCTCGGCGTACTCATAAGCTGCGACAGATGCCACAACCCCCTGATGATTTTCTGAGCTCATTTGATCAATTTTTTGCTTTGGCACGAATTGCACAAGCACGTTTTGTTCTTTCGCTAATTTAACAATTTGCTGCACCGGCCCTTTTTGAGCACCTTCTGCTATCCAGACTTTATTAATTTCTCTGTCGGATCGCAAGGCTTCTAGCACTGGATTTCTGCCCGCAATAAATTCTTTCGACATGTTTATTGTCCTCCTTTCTCATCAATTTTCTGGTCAAGACAATACGTAATGATTTCATTCATCCGCTCGATCTCACCAGTTAGGAACAAGTAGCCAATCAGCGCTTCAAATGCTGTACTATGGCGGTATGTTTGCATATCTGTGTTTTTAGGAATGGTGCCTGATTTAGCATTCCGGCCTCTTCGGACTACAGCAAGTTCCTCTTCAGATAACAGTTCATCATCTGTCAATTTCTTCAATATTCTCGCTTGCGCTTTAGCCGAAACATATTTCGTTGCCTCTCGGTGAAGACGGTTAGGCTTGACCTTGCCGAGCTGCAGGAGGAAATGCCGAATATGAACTTCATATACAGCATCCCCCATATAAGCAAGAGCCAGGCTATTCACTTGTTTCGCTTCTTTAAGCGGTTCAAAATTCTGCATCATTGCCTTACCCTCTTTTCCAGCGTATCCCCTGTGGAGTGTCCTCCACGATAATATTCATTTCTTTCAGCTTATCACGGATCTCATCTGCCAATTGAAAGTTTCTGTCTTTTCTTGCTTGCGTACGTTCAGCAATCAACGCTTCGATTTCTTCATCCAGCAAGCCTTCTGCTTTAAAGCTAAGACCTAGCACATAGAATAGATCCTCATACTCCTTCAAGAAAGCGTCAATCACTTGATCGGAAGTATGCTTCTCCATGAGGTAGTAATTCGCTTGTCTTGAAAGATCGAACAGGACTGAAATCGCATTGGCTGTATTAAAGTCATCATCCATCGCTTCAAGGAATGCTTGATGAAGACCTCTTACTTTATCCAGCCACTCTTGGTCACTATCCGTTAAGTTCGTACTAGATTGTTTACGGTGCTTTAGGTTGTCGTACGAAGTCGTTAACCGTTCTAATGCTGTCTCGGCATTGCCAAGCAATTCATCGTTATAATTAATTGGGTGGCGATAGTGAACGGACAGCATGAAAAAGCGCAAAACTTGCGGATCGATTTGTTTAATTATGTCGTGAACAAGGACAAAGTTTCCGAGTGATTTCGACATTTTCTCATTATCTATATTGATATATCCATTATGCATCCAGTAACGGGCAAACGTTTTTCCTGTCATTGCTTCCGACTGGGCAATCTCATTTTCGTGGTGAGGGAAGGCCAAATCCTGTCCGCCTGCATGAATATCAATGGTGTCACCTAAGTATTTGCGCGCCATAGCCGAGCACTCAATGTGCCAGCCTGGACGTCCTTCTCCCCAAGGGCTATTCCAGGAAATCTCTCCTTCTTTAGCCGCTTTCCATAAAACAAAATCCAGGGCATCTTCTTTCTTTTCCCCTACATCAATTCGCGCCCCTACTTTCAATTCATCGATCGATTGATGAGAAAGTTTTCCGTACCCTTCGAAGCTTCTCGTCCGGTAGTAGACATCTCCATTGGACTCATAGGCGCTTCCTTTATCAATAAGTGCTTGAATAAATTCAATAATTAAGTCAATGCTTTCTGTCACGCGAGGATGGACATCTGCTTTTTGGCATCCTAAAGCGCTAGTATCTTCAAAATAAGCCTCGATAAACCGTTCCGCAATGGTTGGAACATCTTCACCCAGCTCATTTGCCGCACGAATCAATTTATCGTCCACATCCGTAAAGTTAGATACGTACTGAACGTCAAACCCTCTGTACTGCAGATAGCGGCGAACCGTATCAAAGACAATGGCCGGACGAGCATTTCCAATGTGGATATAATTGTAGACGGTTGGACCGCACACATACATTTTTACTTTTCCCGCTTCGAGAGGAATGAACTCCTCTTTTTTTCTTGTTAAAGTATTATAAAGTCGAATGGTCATGTCGATATTCTCCTTTTTTCGTCTCTTCCAGCTCTTTTTTTAACTTTTGAATTTCTTTTTCCATGCCAAGCAATCGGTCAGCAACTGGATCTGGCAAATCGCAATGGTTTAAATCCTTTTGCACCTTTTTCCCTGCTTGAATCACAATCCGGCCAGGAATGCCGACAACCGTAGAGTCTGCCGGAACATCCTTCAGCACGACAGAACCTGCCCCGATCTTGGAGCCTTCCCCTACAGTGATGGACCCTAGTACTTTCGCTCCCGTCGCAATCAGCGCATTGTCTTTTACGGTCGGATGTCTCTTCCCCTTTTCTTTGCCGGTTCCGCCAAGTGTGACTCCTTGATACAACGTAACATTATCCCCAATTTCACAGGTTTCTCCGATCACCACGCCCATTCCGTGATCAATGAATAGACGACGGCCAATTTGGGCGCCTGGATGGATTTCAATCCCGGTAAAGAAGCGGCTAATCTGGGAAATGAGACGGGCCAGAAAAAAGAATTTTCTTTTGTAAAATCCGTGAGCCAAACGGTGTCCCCATATAGCATGAAGACCAGAATAAGTTAAGATAACTTCTAGATAGCTGCGGGCAGCTGGATCTTGCTCAAAGATGGTATCGATATCTTCTTTTAACACACGGAACATAAGATGATTTCTCCTCTCTATCTCAAATTTTAGACAAAATAAAAAACGCCTCTACATAGACAGAGACGTTTTTTTCACGCGGTTCCACTCTGTTTGAGAAACGAATACATCTGTTTCCCCAACTTAGAGCTGTTAACGGGAGCTCCCGCTGTCTCGTAATCGTTTCCTTTCAGAGACAGACTCAGAGGGGCACTTCAACAATTGAGAGGCTTGAACCGCTTGCAGCCGGTGACGGTTCTCTCTGGTAAGCTTCAATTGTTTACTTTTCCTCATCATCGCTTTTATTTATGTCTTCGTTCAAAACTTATACACATAATATATTACATTTTATATAAAATGTTAACTACTAAAAGCACTTATGCGTTTTTTAATCTTTTCTTTGCCTAGTAATTCAATCGCTTTAGGAAGGTCTGGACCATGTGTCTGTCCAGTGACTGCCGCTCGAATCGGCATAAATAATTTCTTTCCTTTGTGACCTGTTTCTTTTTGAACTTCTTTCATCGCCTTTTTCACGGCATCCGCTTCTAAGACATCCATTTGATCCACCTTAGCTAAGAAAGACTGCATCACTTCAGGTACTTGTTCTTCTGCAAGCACCTCTTTCGCATCTTCTTCAAATTCGACATCTTCTTTAAAGAAGACTTCCGATAAACCGACAATTTCTGCTCCAAAGCTCATTTTTTCTTGCAAAAGGACCACTAGGTTTTCAACCCAAGATTTCTGTTCATCTGATAAATTCTCTTCCACAAGACCTGCTTTAACTAAATGAGGCAGCGCCACCTCAACAGCTCGATCTGATTCTAACTGCTTCATGTACTGATTATTCATCCAAAGCAGTTTTTGTTGATCAAATAAGGCTGGTGACTTCGATAGACGGCTGGCATCGAAAATATTAATGAATTCTTCTTTTGAAAAGATTTCTTCTTCACCGGTTGGAGACCATCCAAGCAATGTAATAAAGTTAAATAATGCTTCAGGCAAATATCCTAACTCTTTATATTGTTCGATAAACTGAATGATGGACTCATCACGCTTACTCAGCTTTCTGCGGCTCTCATTCACAATTAATGTCATATGTCCAAACACTGGCGGCTCCCAGCCAAACGCCTGATAAATCAACAGCTGTTTTGGTGTATTAGAAATATGATCGTCTCCGCGCAATACATGAGACATTTTCATTAAATAATCGTCCACGGCTACGGCAAAGTTATAAGTAGGTGTGCCGTCTTTCTTGACGATAACAAAATCGCCGATGCCGTCAGATTCAAATGACACATCATCTTTAACCATATCTTTAAATGTAATGACTTCCCCTGCCGGCACCATAAAGCGAATGCTTGGCTTACGGCCTTCCGCTTCTAGCTTCGCTTTTTCATCATCAGATAAATGACGGCATTTACCTGAATACTTCGGAAGCTCTCCGCATTCCTGCTGTGCTTCGCGTTCTGCTGCGATTTCTTCTTCTGTGCAATAGCATTTGTAGGCCTTTCCATTTTCCACAAGCTGATTATAGTAAGTCTGATAAATGTCGTTACGCTCTGATTGGCGATAAGGCCCGTACTCTCCGCCCATATCCACACTTTCATCCCAATCTATTCCGAGCCATCTTAAATATTTCAGCTGGCTTTCTTCTCCGCCTTCAATATTACGCTTTTGATCGGTATCTTCAATTCGTATAATGAATTTCCCGCCTAAATTACGGGCAAACAAGTAATTAAATAACGCAGTACGCGCATTTCCAATATGTAAGTGACCTGTAGGACTTGGCGCATAACGCACGCGAACATCAGTAGTCATCTTTCATTTCCTCCTTCGCTGCTTGGACTCATTTTGTGTCATATCTTTTCATTTTACCACCGTTATCAGGCGGAAGGAAGATGATTACGCGTTCTTCTTCATTAAAAGGACGGTGGCTTGTGAAGCAATGCCTTCTCCTCTACCTGTAAAACCAAGCTTTTCAGTCGTTGTCGCCTTCACATTCACTTGAGAAACGTCAGCTTCTAACAATTCCGCAATTCTTGCTCTCATACTCTCAATATGAGGAGCCATTTTTGGCATTTGAGCAATGATCGTACAATCGATATTTCCTAATTCATAACCTTTTTCTTTCACCAGCTGCCAAACATGCTGAAGCAGCACTGCTGAATCGGCATCTTTAAATTCCGCATCTGTATCTGGAAAATGCTTTCCGATATCCCCTGCGCCAATTGCACCAAGACAAGCATCTGCCACAGTGTGCAGCAATACATCGGCATCGGAATGTCCAAGCAAGCCTTTTTCATATGGAATATTAATTCCTCCAATAATCAGCGGCCGCCCTTCTGTCAATTGATGAACATCAAACCCTTGTCCAATACGAAACATTCTCTCTTCTCCTTTAATTATCTTTCATTTTTCTCTTATTAATAATCGCTTCTGCAAAATAAAGGTCTTCCGGCGTGGTTAATTTAATATTATCATAGCTGCCTTCCACAATTTGAATAGGCCAGTTCAGCCGCTCGACCAATGAAGACTCGTCCGTTCCTAAAAATCCGTCAGCTTCCGCTTTTTGAAAAGCCTCTGCTAAAACAGATACGCGAAAAGCCTGTGGCGTTTGTACAGACCACAAGCTTGAGCGTTCTACGGTTTCAGCTACTAATCCATCCACATCACGTTTAATGGTATCTTTGACGCGGACAGCCGCAATGGCCGCTCCCTTGTCATTTGCTGTATCAGCCAGCTGATGAATAATCGTATCCGTAATAAAAGGGCGAGCCCCGTCATGAACTAACACGATGTCAGCCTGATAGAGCTTCTTTACCCCATTATATACACTATACTGTCTCTCTTCACCGCCTAGAGCGAATCCTGTGACCTTTGTCAGCTGATATTCATGGAGCAAAGCAGAAAATATGTCTTCTTCTTCAGGCTGAATGACTAATATGATCCCTTGGCAGTTCGGGTCTTTTTGAAACACTTCTAGCGTGTGTACAATCACCGGCCGGCTGCATAGAGGCAGCAGTAATTTGTTTCTATCTGCTTTCATTCTCTTACCCCGTCCGGCTGCGGGAATGACTACTTGGTACTCCATGAAAACTTCCCCTTTATAACGCTTTTTCAATCATCTTTGGCTTGGCAAAAATCATTCGGCCAGCTGACGTTTGAAGAACACTTGTGACAATGACTTCAATCTGTTTGCCGATATAATCCCGGCCTTCTTCTACGACAATCATTGTTCCATCATCTAAATACGCAATCCCTTGTTTCTGTTCCTTGCCATCTTTAATGACAAGCACTTGCATTTCTTCTCCAGGAATGACAACTGGCTTCACCGCATTTGCCAGATCATTGATATTTAGTACACGCACATTCTGGAACTCACAGACTTTATTTAAATTGAAATCGTTCGTAACAACAATGCCGTTCATTTCTTTTGCCAGCTTCACTAGCTTGCTGTCCACTTCTTGAATATCTTCAAAATCTCTTTCGGTGATCTCTACATCCACTGGGATGTCCTTTTGGATACGGTTCAAAATATCAAGACCGCGGCGTCCCTTCGTTCGCTTCAACGTGTCTGATGAATCAGCGATATGCTGCAATTCTTCTAGAACAAAATGCGGAATGATAATGACTCCATCTAAAAAGCCTGTTTGGCATATGTCCGCAATTCTCCCGTCAATGATGACGCTTGTATCGAGAATTTTATACGATTGCCTTTTTATCCCCGTTTCTTCTATTTCCGTATCTTTTTTCTTATTTTTATTTAACATAAACAAACCAGTAAGCTCATCACGTTTTTTAAATCCTACTTGGAATCCTAAGTAGCCAAGCAAGATCGTCAAGAAAATTGGCGCCACTGTATTGATAATTGGTATTTCGATGGAATTAAGTGGAATCCCCATTAAAAAGGCGACGATCAATCCTAAAACTAAACCTAAGCTTCCAGACAGAATGTCCGTCAAAGGGGCATTAACAATTCGATCTTCCAGCCACTTCACAAATTCAATAATATAATCGACTGCCCAAAACGTTAATACATAAAAGAGAATAGCTCCTAAAATTGCTGTAACATAAGGGTTATTAATAAGCGTAAGGTGATCTAAATTAATTAATTGCAATAAGTCCGGGATAAGAAAACTGCCGAGCGTCCCCCCTAGAATAATAAAACTTGCCTGCACAAGACGTTTTAACATTCCATCTTCACCTCCTTATTTTCATTATAAACAGTTTTGTTTACTTACAATCGCTTTTTTAAAAACTTCCAAAAAACAATTTCTTGACCTCTATGAAATAGGCTTAAGTTTAAAATAATCTATTTACGAATTAAAAACAATTTTTAGGGCTTCATTCACAGTGGAAACTCCTGTAATATTTACTCCGGCAGGCGCCTTCCAGCCTCCAATGTTGTTCTCCGGTATGATAATACGGGTAAATCCAAGCTTCGCCGCTTCTGTCACACGCTGTTCAATTCTGGACACCCTGCGCACTTCACCTGTTAACCCTACCTCTCCGATAATACAATCTGTCGGACTTGTCGGTTCATCTCGAAAGCTCGATGCAATACTGACTGCGACCGCTAAATCAATGGCCGGTTCATCTAGCTTAACCCCGCCAGCTACTTTTAAATACGCATCTTGATTTTGCAGAAGCAGCCCTACTCGCTTTTCAAGAACCGCCATTAAAAGAGTGACTCTGTTATGGTCTATTCCTGTAGCCATACGGCGCGGGTTTCCAAAGACTGTAGGTGAAATGAGCGCTTGAATTTCTACTAAAACTGGCCTCGTTCCTTCCATTGAAGCGACTACCGTAGATCCCGAAGAGCCTTGAGACCTCTCTTCTAGAAAGATTTCAGAAGGATTCGCCACTTCTTCTAATCCCATCTCTTTCATTTCAAAAATACCCATTTCATTTGTGGATCCAAACCGGTTTTTGACCGCTCGCAAAATTCGATACGTATGATGTCGCTCTCCCTCAAAATAAAGCACCGTATCTACCATATGCTCTAACAGACGAGGACCAGCGATAGATCCTTCCTTTGTAACATGTCCGACAATGAATATAGCTATTCCATTCATTTTAGCTATTCTCATTAATTCTGCTGTACATTCCCGCACTTGTGAAACGCTGCCCGGTGCAGAAGTCACTTCTGGGTGATACACGGTTTGAATGGAATCAATAATCACAAAAGATGGTGACATTTCTTCAATAGCAGAATGAATGAATTGGAGGTTTGTTTCTGCATAAATAAATAAACTATCCTCATTAATATTTAATCGATCCGCACGCAATTTTGTTTGCTTAATGGATTCTTCTCCTGAAATATATAATACTTTGCTTCCATTCGAGGAAAGTTGCGAAGATACTTGAAGCAATAGCGTAGATTTTCCAATCCCGGGGTCACCGCCGATTAACACGAGTGATCCAGGAACTACTCCTCCACCCAGTACACGGTTAAATTCTTGCAGTTTTGTTTCGACACGCGGCTCCTGAATGGTTTCAACAGCAGTTAACTTGGATGGTTTGGATACAGTTGTTGTATCTGAATGCATAAACGTTCTCTTTGGTGTTCCGGTAATAGCCACTTCTTCAACCATCTGATTCCATTCATTACATCCCGGACATCTTCCCATCCATTTGGGCGATTCATATCCGCAAGACTGACAGATAAATTTCGTTTTCTTCTTTGCCATTCATTTCCCTCACTAACTAACGATTTTGTTTACCTATTATAAGTGTTTTCTTACATCCTATAAATAAGTAAAAGGGTACACGCCTGCTTTCATTCGTGTACCCTTCATAAGAATTAGGCAGTAGTTGTCGGTTCTTTCGCTTTTACAACGAATTCTCCATCTTCCACATCTACTACAACTTGCTGTCCAGTTAATACTGTTCCTTTTAACAACTCTTCAGACAAACGGTCTTCCACTTGTTTTTGAAGTGCTCGGCGAAGCGGACGCGCACCGTATTCCGGATCGTACCCTTCGTCAGCAATTTTTTCTTTCGCTTGATCTGTCAGCTCAACAATAATATCTTGTTCTTTCAAGCGCTTTGTCAGCTGATCAGACATTAACGTTACAATTTCTTTCAAGTGCTTTTTCTCTAAAGCGTGGAAAACAATCAGTTCATCAATTCGGTTAATAAATTCCGGGCGGAAGGCTTTCTTCAGCTCTCCAAGCACTTTTGTTTTCATGTCTTTAAAGTCTTGTTCACCGTCTTGAATATTAAATCCTACATATTTATTACGTTTAAGCGCTTCTGCTCCAACGTTTGATGTCATAATAAGGACGGTATTTCTAAAATCAACTGTCCGGCCTTTTGAATCTGTTAGACGGCCATCTTCAAGCACTTGAAGTAAAATATTAAATACATCCGGATGGGCTTTTTCAATCTCATCCAATAAGATAACGGAGTATGGCTTGCGGCGGACTTTTTCCGTTAACTGGCCGCCTTCTTCATATCCTACATACCCTGGAGGTGAACCTACTAGACGAGAAGTTGAATGCTTCTCCATGTACTCGGACATATCAATACGAATCATGGCATCGTCATCGCCAAACATCGTTTCCGCTAGAGCTTTTGCCAATTCTGTTTTACCTACCCCAGTCGGACCTAAGAAGATGAAAGAACCGATTGGACGTTTAGGATCTTTCAGCCCTGCTCTTGCACGTCTGACGGCTTTTGATACGGCAATAACAGCCTCTTCTTGACCGATTAGACGAGAATGAAGGATCTCCTCCATATTCAATAAGCGGTCTGTTTCCGTTTGTTGAAGCTTCGATACCGGAATACCGGTCCAGCTCGATACGACAATTGCAATATCTTCCACTGTCACTTCGCTATTTTCTTTGCCTTGTTTTTCTTTCCACACATTCTTTGTTTCTTCTAACTGTTCACGCAGCTTTTGTTCTGTGTCTCGAAGCGAAGCTGCTTTTTCAAATTCCTGGCTTTGAACAGCGGCATCTTTTTCATTCCGAATCCCTTCAAGCTTCACTTCCAATTCCTTTAGGTTAGGCGGTGTAGTGAAGGATCTTAAACGTACTTTAGATCCGGCTTCGTCAATTAAGTCAATGGCTTTATCCGGCAGGAAACGATCAGAAATATATCGGTCGGACATTTTAACTGCCGCTTCAATTGCTTCATCTACTATCGACACGCGGTGATGAGCTTCATATCGATCTCTAAGACCTTTTAAAATCTGAATGGATTCATCAATCGTTGGTTCATCGACTTGAATTGGCTGGAAACGGCGCTCAAGAGCTGCATCTTTCTCAATATATTTACGGTACTCATCAAGAGTTGTGGCTCCAATACATTGAAGCTCCCCGCGCGCTAATGACGGTTTCAGAATGTTAGAAGCGTCAATTGCTCCTTCTGCTCCCCCTGCACCAATCAGCGTGTGAAGCTCATCAATGAATAGAATGATGTTGCCCGCTTGGCGAATTTCGTCCATTACCTTTTTCAAACGATCCTCAAACTCGCCTCGGTATTTCGTCCCTGCAACGACCGTTCCCATATCAAGTGTCATCACACGCTTATTTCTCAATGTTTCTGGCACTTCATTATTAATAATTTGCTGGGCTAGCCCTTCCGCAATTGCTGTTTTACCAACACCAGGTTCACCGATCAAAACTGGATTGTTCTTCGTTCTTCTGCTTAATACCTCAATGACACGCTGAATTTCCTTGCTGCGGCCGATCACCGGGTCTAAGCTTCCTTCACGGGCAATCACTGTTAAATCGCGAGCCAAGCTGTCTAATGTAGGTGTATTCACGTTAGACGCATTACTTCCCTGGTGGCCATTGGAATCATTGCTGCCAAGAAGCTGAAGAACTTGCTGGCGGGCCTTATTAAGGCTTACACCCAGATTATTAAGAACACGGGCAGCTACACCTTCTCCTTCACGAATCAGACCAAGCAGAATATGTTCTGTGCCAACGTACGAGTGGCCAAGCTTTCTTGCTTCATCCATGGATAATTCAATGACCTTTTTCGCACGAGGAGTGTAATGGACAGTTTGTGAAGTGCCTTCCCCTTTGCCAATGAGGCTTTCTACTTCTTCTTGGATCTTTTCCGAACCTAAACCGAGGCCATACAATGCTTTAGCAGCGATTCCTTCTCCTTCACGAACCAAACCTAACAAAATATGTTCTGTTCCAATATTCCCGTGACCTAATCGAAGTGCTTCTTCTTGTGCCAATGCCAGTACCTTCTGCGCTCTTTCAGTAAAACGACCAAACATCATATCCATCTCTCTCCTTTACATCAACAATTTTCTTCCATCTTCAATCTTTCGCGAATAAATGCAGCTCTGCGTATATCTCGTTCCTCTGCTTGAAGCGGTCCGCCAGCATATTGCTGTAAGAATCCCGGCTGAGTCAGAATCATTAGCTCATTTAATATATTTTTAGAAATACCCTTAATATATCCTATGTCTATGCCTAATCGAACATCAGATAGACATTGAGCGGCTTCTTTCGATTCAATAATTCGGCTGTTTGTTAATACACCATATGAACGGAAGATACGATCCTCTAGTTGAATGTTTGAAGCTTTTATTAACGTTTCTCTTGCTGCTTTTTCTTGTGTAATAATTTGCAGGACCACACTCAGCAAGTCTTCAACAATATCGGATTCTGATTTTCCAAGTGTTAATTGATTTGAAATTTGAAAGACATTACCTAAAGCTTCGCTGCCCTCACCGTAAATTCCTCTAACAACTAAGCCTAATTGGTTAATTGCCGGCACAATTCGGTTAATTTGCTGCGTGTATACTAATCCTGGAAGGTGCATCATGACGGAAGCACGCAACCCAGTTCCAACATTTGTCGGACAGCTGGTCAAGTACCCATACTGTTCGTTAAATGCATACTCTACATGAGCTTCAATCGCATCATCAAGCTTATTGGCTTTCTCAAGGGTCTCCTTTAACTGCAGCCCGGGTGACAAACATTGAATACGTATATGATCCTCTTCATTCACCATCACACTGATATCTTCATTCTCACTAAGCAGAACCGCACCATATGGAGAAGCATCCGCCAATAGCGGACTAATTAAATGTTTTTCAACTAAGACTCTCTTCTCCAATGGAGTTAAAGTCTCCATCTTCAGTAACTCTAGAGAAAACTCGCTTTCTACCGCCGTGCTGATTTCATCTACGACGCCCCTTGCTTCCTCTGATTGAAAAAGAGAAGGAAATTTAAAGTTGGTTAAATTTCGAGCTAACCTTACCCGTGAACTTAACACAATTTCCATTTCAGGGCCTTCTTCATTCATCCAGGAGCTTACAGCCTGATTAATAAAATGTTCTAAAGACATCAGGACTCCCCTCCTTCAGAAAGCAGCTTGTTTTCAAGAAAACGAATTTGGTCACGCACTCCAGCAGCATCTTCAAAATTTTCTTCTAATATCAATGTTTGAAGTTCGCTTTTAAGATGGTTAATTTCTTTTTTCAGATGAAGCGTTCCACCTATTCTCGCAGGTATTTTTCCTTGATGTATATAATTTCCGCTGTGAAGTCTTTTTAGGATTGGTTTCAGCTGCTCATTAAAGGTCTCATAACAATCTGAACAGCCGAATTTACCTCTATTAACAAACTGCTGAAATGTCATGTGACAGTTTTCACATTGTAATGGCGGCTGTTGCGGGTATTGCGGCTGCTTGGAGGAAAACACAGGATCGATATTTAATAACCCTCCCAGCAAATTACTTATCGAGAACCCGGAGTGCTGATTAAAAAAATGCTGCTCTCCCTTTTCATGTGCACATTTTTCGCAAAGCTTAATTTCTGTCTTTTCTCCATTAATCGTTTTCATAAAATGCAAAGTGGCGGGTCTTTTTTTACACTCTTCACAAATCAAATACGCCACCTCCTGCTTATTTATATTTTAAAGATAATAGCATAGCCTTTATCATTCTTGCTCTTAATTCGTCTCGATGAGGTAGATCTATGTGCAAAACAGAGCGATCCATGGCACTAATCATAATTCTAGCTTCACGTTCAGAAATGACATCTTCCTCAACTAACCGGCTAATTAAGATTTCTGCATTCGATTGAGTAATCCTGCTTCCAACTAAAGAAGTTAGCTGATCAATCAAATCATACTGATCATGGATTTTGACTTTAATAATACGGATGTATCCGCCTCCACCCCTTTTGCTTTCGACAATATAGCCCCGTTCAATAGTAAATCGAGTATTAATCACATAATTAATTTGAGAGGGTACACACTGAAACTTATTCGCGATCTCGTTTCGTTTGATTTCCACTATTTCGCTATCGCTCATTTCCAATACCCTTTTCAAATAATCCTCTATAATATCGGATATATTACGCACCATTCCTCCTCCATTTCTGACTTTGACTATATTTGACGTTAATTATACCTTATTCTATTCATGGATGGCAATTTCTAAGATATGTATGTCTCTACTCTTGACGTTTCTTCGGGAAAATAACCCTTTTTTCTGAAATTAAAATAGGGAGTAACAGTTATATTCCACTAGAATGAAATTTAAAACATATCCTCCAGTTATTTAAAGTACTTAGAACTCTTTATTTTATAAGAAATCTACGGGAAATATATCTAACACTCTATTTATAATATGCCTGCATGGCGGATTTAAGTTCTTCCTCTTACAAAGTTATTGTGCAGGATACTAAATAGAGGGAGTGTTTGTTTTGGGGGAGTGAGTCATTTTAACGAAAAGACGTTTATATTCAAGTCAAATAAGATTCTTCCTTTTCAGGTCTTACTATGCCAGCATTAAAAACACTAAATAGGAGCACAAATTTATTTGTCGGCGGGCCTTATAGTAGTGGAATGTCAGTATACACATTTAATAAATCCATTTGTGTTTTAATGTTTCAATCATGCTCTGCAGAAACTGAAAAATACGCACAATCAAAACCACCAGTGTGAACTGGTGGTTTGCTCTGCGGCTGAAAGCCTCTCTTACCGGCCTCGGCCTTAAAGGCCCGCTGAAAGGGTTTCC
>NZ_JAFBES010000020.1 GCF_016908875.1 Bacillus ectoiniformans
TTAAAGCCTCCCTATCTTTAAATGGCAAAAAACCCGTCAGGTTCAGGACAAAATGAGCTGTCAATTTCTGGTCATTATCAGGCGTCATTAACAATATGTTTACATTATCTGAATTTAACACTTATATATCCTTAGTTACTGGAACTAACCCTTCAAGAGCTTGGATTGAAATGAATATAGAAGAAGTCTGTATGGATGTTATCGAAGAAGATGGATCTTATGAATATCTTGAGAATGTCACTCTTGATTTCTTAATAAACTCAAGGGAGTTAGATGGCTATTTAAGTGGGGGTTCTGTAGGTGACGTAGATATTAATGAATTCGATATTAAACTAGATTCACTTTCAATGGATGTTGAGGGTGATAAGGTTACTGTTGAAGGGAGAATAAAACTAAGAGTTGATACAAGCATTCAAAAAATGTATTCCAAGTATTACTCTGTAAATAATGATGCTAATTTAGAAATCGATATGAATTTTGAACTGAATTTTTCTTTTAACTATGATGAAGATTCTATAGAAACACAAGATTTTATAAACCATGATGACTTTGATTTTGAAGTTACAAATCTAGAACTAACTTCCGTAAATATCGAAGATGATGAAGAGTGTGAAGTGGAATTTTGTGTTCTTTGTGATCAGCGGCCGGGCGAGTATAATTACCATACAGGAGGGTTAGTTTGTGAGTCCTGTATGTCGAGCAATGATACATGTCCTGATTGTGGGGTGGTATTTGAAAGAGAAACTATGCATGGAGCTTATTGCCGCGAATGTGAAGCAAATCATTAACACCGTTGTGTATCGAAAAATATTCGTTATAAGAGGCTCTAAAGGTTAAATTCTTTGTGTTCTTATAAATTAATGTTTAATTGGTTGAAGAAGTGTAATTGAGTTATGCATAAAAGCAATAGAAGTAAAACAGGTCTTGAGGAAAACTTGATTACTATTCAGGATAAAGCAGCTCAAACTGTAGCTCTTCATTTAAAAGGGATTGAGTCGCAAGAAATAGCAAAACGATTATCGATTGAAATAGGACAAGAAAAAGAAATAATTAAAGTAATTGAAGAAAAATAACTGATGAATCCAATGTTGCTGAGGGCCTGGATTTGGACAGTTATTCATTAATTTAAAACATCCTTTCTTTTCATTGATACAATATACAAATTTGTCCATCCTAACGAAACGGCAGTTGTCTGAGTATGCAGCTTAGTTACCCGATTTTATGGGGAACTAGAACAGGGAAGGGACTTAGCTGGTTGTTCAGCAGTTACTTTTTTTAAAGATGGAGGAGAGGCTTTCTTTACGTTAAAGAAATAGCATCATGATCAAGGGATATATCTTATATCTCCCTGAAAAAGCATCAAACCTTGATATACCAGGGTTTGACGCTTTTTAATTGCTTGATAATCTATTAAAAAGTATTTAAATAAGGAGTTGCTGAAAATATCCCCGAATGAGTGGCTTGGAGAGAAGAATTCAGTTTCATTATAAAAATGAAGAGTATTGGATGATCTCAATAAAGCAGCAATAAAGTAATAATAAGTAATTCATAAAGAACAAGATATATAATAAAATCATTGGATCGCTGTCCATACTGTTCAGGATTTTCAACACGAAGGTATAAAAGTCCTCTATCACAGTTAACAATGGTGCCTTCATAAACCAATCCATCAATCGTTTGGACTCGGACTCTCTGGTTAATAAATCGCCTGCATATATTATGAAGATGTTCGCGAAGTGGTCTCAACTGTTGAATGAAATGGCAATCTGCTTGATACAGAACTTGCGATTGTGGTGTGCCATGGCATTGATAATTCAATGTTAACCCCTCCTCATTTGGTTTGTATTATTCCGCTTTAATTTATTCCTTCAACTATTTGTCCTATGACTCTTTTATTTATCATCCCGCGGAAAAGCGATGAACCTTGAGTTATCAGGATTCACCGCTTTTTGCTTTCATATAAAATAAATGGGGATATTTTCATTAATACAGCAGCTGCTGATCAGGACAACGCGGATATGCATGAATATCCTGAATCGTATACATATCATATTGCATCAGCATGAAAGAATGTTAAAATCAACCTTACTTTTATCATAGCGGGGGACAGACGCTTATATTTTTCTATTTCCTTCGAGTGCTATACTTTTGTACAATAAAAAATAAGAAAGATGACAAAATTTGGAGTTGTATTAGATGATAGAATACGTAAAAAAGCTTCTGTTTTTACATTCGAAAAAAACAATATCATTAATAGAGTTAGAAGAGCTATTAAGAAATGATGTAGACTCTTATGAAAAGTTTGTACAATTTATTCAACAACTAGAAAACGAACAAGTGTTACACATGGTCAAGTCAAAAGGTAGAACGTCGCGAACACCGTCACTTGCGCTGCAATATCGAATTAATAAAGGTGTACTTGCCTCTTCTCATCATACTGAACTACAGCGCTACCGCCTTATTCTTCATCCATCTATGAATATAGATGAATATTACCGTCATGATGCCTCAATTTTTCAACAAGATTTACCTTATATTTTAAAATTAGACAAGTATTTAAAACACTATGGATTTCCAGTCGAATCTGTACCTGCGCCTGAACGAAGCTTTGCGCTAGTGGGAGATGAAAAGTGGATTGTTGAAAAAGGAGGTAAGGAGTTGTTAGAAAGGCTCCAATTGTTTGAGAAACTTCAAATCGTGCCTGTATCGGAGCCACTTATGTTTGCCATTAATCCGAAGCAATTAAGCAGTGAAACGCAGCTTCATCTAATTGTAGAAAATAAGACAACGTACCAAGGGTTGCTGCTAGCATTAGAAGATATGGAATTTGCCACTCTTATATATGGTGGGGGGAAAGCCGTTATTAAAAGCATTGACCAGTTTTCGCTACAATATTCCGTTCAAGCCACACACCATTTCTTTTATTTCGGCGACCTAGACCTCGAAGGTATCACGATCTGGCATTCCTTAACTAAGCGGCAACTTACACAATTGGCTATGCCGTTTTATCATGCGTGTTTACAAAAGCAGCCTGCAGGTGGAAAAGAGTACCAACGTGAAAATAAACTTGCACTTGAGCAATTTCTAACTAGCTTCTCGCCTAGTGATCAAGACATAATTTCAACACTATTATCAAATGGCCAGTACTATCCACAGGAAATATTAAAAACAACAGAGTTGCAACGAATTGGGAGGGAAGCCGATTGGAAGGCGTTAATATCCAAGATTTAACGAGCGGTTATAAAGAGCGGATACGGCGCCTAGCGCTGTTCGATCCCCTTTATGAATTAGACCGCAAGCGAGAGCATGATTTAAATGGTGTGCCACTTGATTTGAAAGGACTTGGCTTGCTGACGCTGCTTTTCTTCTTTGAGAAAAAACTAATGCGTGAAACGAAAACAGGCGTGAAACAGCTTGCTTTATTTCTAAAAGAAATGACAGAGAAAAGCTACGTTTTACCAGAGGAAAAATACACAGACTTAGCGCGCACGGTCATTCATATATTTCGTCCTACGCACGGAAAAAAGCGAGATTATCCCTTTTTTGACTGGGAAACTCGCTGTGATAATGAGATTGAATACTCAATCTTAAAAGCAAATAACTTTGATACGAAAACAAACACTCAATTTTATACATTAGATGAAGATGGTTTGGAGCTTTTGTTTGCAACAAAAGAATTTTACAGTGAATTTCAACTTTCTATTAATCAATTAATATTACGTAAACAGCTTGATAAAGGTGAGTTTCGAGCAGCATTGCGACAAATTAACGAGATGCATATTGACGTCGAAACACTGCTAGAACGGATTGTCAAGCTTAAACATGAAATTCAACGAAGTATTGTCTCAGAGGGCACGTTTGAGCGCTATAAACAGCTTGTGGATGACATTTACGGTCGTCTAGAGCGTGAGGACGATGAATTTAAAGAACTGCGTCAGTTTGTCAAAGAGACAAGAGAGCGTTTATATTCTAAGGATATTCACCTGAAAGAGCAAAAGACGTACCGCTATATTTTGAAAATAACCCGTGAGTTGGAAGCCGTCCATTATGAACATTCGCGATTACTAGATGAAGCATTATTATTGAAAAACACAACCCTTATCACTGCACAGGAATCGTTGTATTACACAGGCTTGCACTCATTTAATTTTGACCAAGATATTGTCTCACGCATTGTCTCGGCACCGTTGCCAATAGAAGCGATGAACGGTATTCTCCATCCATTTTTAAAAGTAGAAGAAACTGAATTGTGGTCACCTCTGACCGTACTAGCTGAACAGAACATTACCGAAGAACGTGAAGCAAAAGATACACATCAATTTTTGGAGGTAGGTAAAAATCATGAAGACCATCAATATAGAGAGTGGCTAACACAAAGATATAGGGAAATAATGGCTTTATTTTTACGAGCTAGTGAAAAAGGACGTGGCGATACACTATCGATATTTGTGGCGTATCTTGAAGAAAATGGCCTAGGTGATATGCTAGCGAAACGATATTTTTATGACTTTTGGATTATCTTACATCAACGCTCGCCAGTTACAAACGGTCGTGTTGAGGAACAAGAAAGTATTTCGTTATTAAGTGAGGCACTGTCTTTAATAAAAAATCGAACCATGATTATTACAGAACGCCAGAATATTATCAAAAAAGTGGATCGCTATTCTATTCAAGATTTAACGATACAATGGGAGGATTATTAATGCAATATCCCGAAGAAAAAGTACTCCTTGCTTTTAAATTATATACTCGTCTCGCACGCGATGGAATGATTGGTCTTGAAGGTGTGCAGCAATATAATGCGGATGATGATATTCGTGGGTTATTAGATTCGTTTGCAACAGAAGTAGACTGTGTGGTTATTCGCACAAGCGAGCAGTTGTTTTTAGTGCCGGAAACTAAGCTGTCACCGTTTCATGTGAGTAATGATTGGTTAAAGCGTCATTATTTACGCACGGGCGCTACAAACGGTGATATATATTTAATGTATTTTTCGATTTTGATTTTATTTGGGGGTTTTTATGATTCATATCAAAGTCCGGAACCGACTCGACAGTTTTTGCGACTAGAAGATTGGTTGCGTCTTGTGCAAGAACGCGTTGATCAGTTGAAGTCGCATGAGGATACGGACTTAAAGGAGTTGGAAAAAGAACTGTCGTACAACTGGACGCTGATTCTTGAAAAATGGGAAGACATGGACGATATTAAGGAAACCGCTAAACGACAAAGTGGGAATACTATTAGTCGCTTTAGCTTCATTAATACAGTCAAGCGATTTTTAGTGGATCAAAATATAGTGATAGAACTAGGTAATGATGAAATTACATTAACAGAAAAAGCGAAAACCATTATTCAACGCTATTTTATGGAGATTACCTATAACAAAGGAATTTTTGAATTTTTATATGGCTATGAGAAGGAGGATGGGTATGCCGGCAATTAGCAAAATTCGACTCACAAACGTTGTGTATGAGGAAGGAAATAAGCGCTATAATGACGAGCTATTTCGCTTTGATGGTCATAATGGTGCGATTTTACTAGAAAATGGGGGAGGAAAGACCGTCCTTATCCAAACAGCACTGCAGGCAATCATCCCTCATACGGACTTAGCAAACCGAAAAATTAAAAGTACCTTACAGTTAGAGCAAGCACCCGCGCATATTGCGATTGAATGGGTTACAAACGATCAACCACGGCGCTACGTTGTAACGGCTGTTAGTTTATTTTTAACGAAAAATGGTATAGATTCACTTCGCTATGTTTATGAGTATAATGCAAACGATTCACATGGTATAGAGAGGATCCCGTTTGTATGCGATGGTAATAGTGGTAAGCGCCCTGCAGAAAAAGGCGAATTGCAGGATTATTATAGTAGTATGCGTGAGCGCTGGGGGCAGACATTTCAAACAATCAAGGACTATCGTGCTCATCTTGAGGAGCAATATCATATCGTAGGTGACGAATGGGATAGCATTGTGAAAATAAATAGCTCCGAAGGTGGCGTGGAAGCATTTTTCGAAGAATGTAAGCAAACGAATCAATTGCTTGACCGCTTGCTCATTCCTACAGTTGAAAACTCGATTGCGGGGCACGACCGTCACTTGTTTGCGAATATGTTTGAAAAGCAACATGAAAGCTTTAAGCAATATAAAAAACTAAAAGAAACAATTGAAGAAAATAAAAAGATTCAAACACAGCTTGAAGCATACGTAGGTGTATTTGAGAAGTTTCACGAGCAAAAGCAAGCGTACGAAAAATCTAAACAAATCGCAAAAGGTATGTGGAATGAAATACATATACAAAAAAACAAAATGAGATCGGAGCATGATATTCTTGTAAACAAGTTTCATGAATGGCAGCAAAAGCAGGACAATTATAAAGTGAAGCTCGCGTCGTTTGATATTGTTGTTGAATATGATAAGTTTGTTGAATTCAAAAATTTATATGATCAAGCGTATGCACAGTTTCTCGAGACGCAAGAAAAGTTGGCGACCGATGAATATGACTATTACTCTCTAAGATTTGCTGAATTAAGAGGTGAAGAAAAGGAACATACTGACCAGCTCGTCATCATTGAAAAAGAATTGGCAACATATGATAACAGCGAGAACTTGCAAGAACTTGATGATAGATTAATAGAGGCAAAGCAAGCATTGCTGGGATATTTACTAGGTGAAGTCGAGCAAGTTATAAAGCAAATAGAGTCAGTATCTTATGAGTTAAATCCACTCGATGAGCAGCTTCGACAAATCAGGGAACAGCTACAGCAATGGAAGAAAGCAGAAAGAGAGCGTCGAGATGAATTAGCAACTGTAAAAAGTAGGTTGCAGATTCGTGAAGCTGATATGAAAAAGTTTGAAAAGCAATTGCTAGCAAATCCATCTCAACAAACGGTAGAAGAAGAGATGAAAAAATGGGAAGTGCGATACAATGAATTAGACCGAGAGATTGTCAACATGGTACAAGAAGATAAGCAATTGCAACTCTCTATTAAAGAAAGCGAAGCAAGTATACAAGGGCTTGATCGTAGCAAGGTTGAAAAAGACAAAATGCTTGGTAAAGTAATTGATCGCCTTATAATAATAGAACAAGAAGAGAAAGAGATACTGTCTAAACTCGCATCTGTTCGCCCGCAATGGTTGAGGATACATAGTGTATACGATAACGAAAGCTCCATTTCTTCTAGATTATTTGAAACCTTAGAGCATATGCAGGCAGAACGGGAACATCTTCTTTTAAAAGAGCGGTTAGCGTATCGATTTGTCGACGATTATGAAAACCAAGACATCTTTTTTGCCGATGCGTTTCTAGAAGCCCAGTTAAATTCATGGAAAAATCAATTTGAGTTCGTGCGAACAGGTATTGAATTTTTACAATCGTTGCAAGAGCAGGACTATGAAATGAGCAAAATTTATCCGTTATGGGCGTTAACGTTAGTGACCACGAATAAATCAAAACCTGCATTGTTAGATAAGCTTTCGAAAAACGCTGCGCGATTACAATTTCCTATACAAGTCGTGACAACCGAGGAAGCGGCGACTATTCATCAAACAGAAGCGCTATTAACTTGGGTAGCACCAGAACATTGGCATATTGGAGCCAATCAAGATGCATTCCTTTATTGGAAAGAAAATATTGCGAAAACTGCTCTCCATACTAAACTAACACGGCAGGACAAAGAGTATGAAGTGAAAGCGTGGGAACAGGCGCAAACAGCGTTTGGTCAGTTCATTAAAAACTATCCGTATGATAAGGTTGTACAGCTTCAGGAAGAACGGTCGGAACTAGAGAAAGCCATTACCCAACTGACGATAGCGGTGAAAAGTGAAGAGGAAAAACTAACAGATATGCGTGAGCGTATAAATAAACATCGTAAAGCAATTAAACAGAGTGAGGACGAGAAGCAAGGGCTAGAAAGTATGCTTGAAAAGGCGAATACGTATATGATACACGGTCGTGAAGTGAACCGCTATCGAAAAAATCTGCACCAAATTGACTTGGAATTAACTCGCTTAAATCAAGACATAAGTCGTCTTGAACAGCAGCGCACAAGATTAATAGAAGAACAAGAAGTGCTTAAAGAGCAGAAAGCAAGTTTGCAAGCAACATACAAAATCCTAAGAAATAGCGAGGAATACAAAGCAATTCGCGGTCTCACGCCTATTTTTACAGAAGAAAGTAAACTTGCCATTCTGGATAAAATGAAACACCTTGAATACGAGATGAGAAGTATTCGTGTCACATATGGAGAATGGCAAGAAAAATTAACTAATACAAAAACAAATATAAACCGAATACAAGAAGAATTGGATCGGTTGAAAATGGAGCATCATAAGCTTGACGTGGATCGGTTGTTCCCTGTTGATGGCAAACAAAGGCTTATGCAGTTATGGAAACGGATAGAAAAAGCTAGGCAGGTGGGGAAGGAAACTGCTAAGGACGTTGATGCAAAGCGAACAGCGAAGGATCAGCAGGAAAGTAAATGGAAAACAAAATTAGAGCAGTTTGAGGACAATTATGCAGAGAGTACCGTCACATTTACGGCCCCGCTTGTAGATGTGCGAGAGGAACTTGCTCGTGAGGAAAAAGAGTTGGAAAACAATAAGGTTTTTCTAGAGCAAGAAAAAAAGCGTATTGACAAAGAGATTACAAGTATAATAGAAGATGGAGAGCGCTCGCTTGACCGCTATATTGAAAAGCATCACTTTAACGCGCCCAATATCATGGCTAGCGCACTTAACGAAGACGACAAACTGCAATTTGTATATAATCGAAAAAAATACGTGGATAGTATTATTCATAACTTAGAAGCGCAAAGCAAGTTAGTGGACCAAGAGACAGATAAAGTGCAACGTGCAAAGCAAGGTTTCCGTCAGTTTTGCCAAACGATTACGGATATAAAAATGCAG
The DNA here is from genome assembly GCF_016908875.1 of Bacillus ectoiniformans. GTDB lineage: Bacteria > Bacillota > Bacilli > Bacillales > Domibacillaceae > Bacillus_BX > Bacillus_BX ectoiniformans. Next base: position 8,910 of record NZ_JAFBES010000020.1, read on the forward strand.
AGAATGGCGGAAACAGGCATTGATTTAAAGGAAACATTCGGAGAGTTGATAGATTTTAAGAATAATATGCTCTCAAGTGTTGAACGGGCATCAAATTATGCCAACGAGCATATACGCCAAAAAGATGTTGAGCTACAGGCGTTTATTAATCAAATTCACGCTCATTTGAAGACAATCGTTGAGGAACTGCGGCACATTCCGAAGAAGACAAAAGTTAAAGTAGACAATGATTGGAAACAAATATTTTCATTTACCGTGCCGGATTGGACTGAAGAAGATGGCAAAAACCGTATTCGGAATCATATCGAGTGGATACTACAACAACTGGAAACAGATCGCTATACAAGCGATGATGGCAAAGCTCGTAAAGATATTGAGATGTGGCTACAGTCGAAGCAACTTCTACAAATTGTTATGCAACATGAAGGTATGAAGGTAAGCTGCCGCAAAGTTACAAACGACAATAAAGTCACGAATCGATCGTACACTTGGGAGCAAAGTAACGCCTGGTCTGGCGGTGAAAAGTGGAGTAAAAACATGACACTTTTTTTAGGAATTTTAAATTACGTGGCTGAGAAGCAACAGCACATCCAAGCAAATATGAAACGGCATCGTGCGGTTATTCTAGACAATCCATTCGGAAAAGCATCAAGTGACCATGTTCTTAGTCCAGTGTTTTTCGTAGCGGAACAGCTTGGGTTTCAGATCATTACCTTAACGGCGCATGCAGAAGGGAAATTTCTGCAAGACTACTTCCCAGTTATATATAGCTGTCGACTGCGCGAATCTGCAGATGCATCGAAAAAAATCATGACGAAGGAAAAAAGGCTGCATCACGCCTACTTCCGAGATCACGAACCCAAATCAATCGAACGTTTAGGTGAGACTGAGCAGATGAGGTTGCCTTTTTAGTAGGTAGTTAACTTTAGATTATACTATATAGAGGATAAAGGTCCGTTTTATATTAAGGAGTAATTCGAACAATTTCAATAAATGAGCACCTCATCGGGGGCAATGACTGCAAGACTTACGTCGTGTGGGCTTCAAGTATAAGGCGGACAAACCATGAAACGCTCCTGCCACAAGGGCGGGGTTGATAGACCCGCTGGGGTTGCAACTGTAGCTAGACATTATGCATCCTCCAACCTTTGACATATAGGTGGTATCATTTACTAACTAATGAGAAGAGGACTCTCATTAGTTTCAATAAGAAATGCCTTTAATTTTGATGTACCGTACTTACACCACCACTGAGAATGAAAGATATTACACACTCTCACCATACGGGCGGAATGATGTAACATCATTCCCCTAAAAAGCGTCAAACCTTGATTTATCAGGGTTTGACGCTTTTTTATGTTCATAAAGAAATAAACGTATTACAAGATAAAATCGCATGGCTCTCATTAATACGGTAACTGCTGATCGGGACAACGCGGGTATCCATGTATATCCTGGATCGTATACATATCATATTGCATCAACGCGAATTGTGAATGGTATAGGTAGGTCATGACTAGGAGCTTTCCATCTGAAACTCCGCATAAGACTCCTGATGCGCCTGTTCCATCTGCGAACGAGACACCAATAGGCTGATTAATGAAGTAGGGGATTTTCTGTTGCCAAGGCATAGCTGACACTCCTTTCTCTCTAGTGTATAATCCATAGAGATATTGAGTGCCTGTATAAATTTTGCAGAATGAACATGCGTGCCGCTCTGTGCATAGTACAACTTTAAACCAATTGAAAAACAAAAAAGACCACTCCTGTCAAATCGGTGACTGGGTGGTCTTTCTTAAAATAACTCCCTATCAAAACGGTGATTGGAAGTAATACATGATATACTATATGTAAATTATAGACAAATATTCATTAATAGTCAAGAAGGTGATGGCATTTGAAGTACTCAATCTTTTTTGATGAATCAAATAAATTGGATTCTACGAAAAAATATTCTTATTACGGTGCGTACGGTGTAGATCAAGTAAAGTGTGAGAATCTAACCGATGACATTAAACAAATTTTAGACATAACGGGTAAAAAGAGTGAATTTCATTTTACCGAGTACAACAATGACAAAGATCTTGCTCCATATCTATATTGTTTACATCATTTTATAAAAACAAACTTTCAAATTAATATTTTTGTTGTGGATAATGATATGGCATTTAAGTTTGCTAATAACGCTGGTATCACAATAACAGATCTACGTAATTTATTTTATGTTAAGATTCCAGAAAGACTTTTTTATGGTTTAACTAGGGGTCTTTCAGATGATTATAGAACAGTTGAGATCATCGTTGATCACAGTCCTGAATATGGAAAGATGAGGGTATATTCCAAGTTGAAACAGCAAATGAATGCACATGCCATTTACCGTGGTATGAAATATTATGTCAATAAGGCATGGCATGCAGATTCTCATACATCTATTCCTCTCCAGATTGTTGATCTTATTATGGGTATTGTTGTGTTTTTGATGGAAAAGTCCTATCTGAATATTCAAGATGATAAACCAATAATTAAAAGTGATCTAATTTATCGTTTTTTGATGGAAGGGAATAATATAGATTTATTCCAAAAGCAAATACATATTTTTAAATGGGACGGACAAAAGGATAAAATACATGAGGTTAGTATTGCAGAATACCTTTCGCAATTTATTGTCTTTAAAACACAGTTTGATGTTAACGAAATGACGAAAATATCTAACCTTAGAGAGTCTAAAGATACTACAAAGGAATTAAGATTAAAAATGGGCTATACCAATAATCAATTAAGAATGCTGCTTGGATATTTGGACCAATTAAACAATAAAGGAAGAAACACGTTTATTATGCAAAATTATTATAAGATCTTTAAGGTTTAAAGAGATATTTAGTTAGCTATTATTAATTCATAATTAGTTGAACATTATATGTACAAGAAAGCAAAATTACACCAGATCAAAGTATCTAGTTTATGGCTTGATGCAGGTTTTAAAATAGCATTAAGCCCTATGTCAGAGAAAGTCGGGAGATTTATATTAAGGGTTTACCTCTAATGTTTAAGGTTAAAATTAGATCAATATTTGTACTATAAAAAAACGAAAAGATTACCGTTCTCTAAAGAAGTAAAACGTTTCAATGATTGGAGTAGACTTATGAATATTCATGAACAGCTCAATCAAGCTTTAAAAGAGATTGATAGACTAAAAAAAGAAAATACACAATTAAAAAAGGACCTCTATAAAGCGCAAGGCCGTAATACCTCCTTTACTCGCCCACCTAACAAAAAGAAAACAGCGAATGACTTTACTCCAAAAGAAAAAGCTGCAATTTCTCTATTTCTGAACCTTTTTCGAGGTAGATCTGATGTTTTTGCTCAAAGGTGGGAATCAAGTACAACGGGGAAGTCTGGTTATTCACCTGCATGTGAAAACGAGTGGGATAAAGAGCTTTGCCGAAAACCTAAAATCAAATGCCAAGATTGCTCTCATCGATCGTTTCATACTTTGACTCCCCAAGTTATTTATGAACATTTAAGCGGCAAAAGAACTATAGGAATATATCCGCTATTGGAAGATAATACGTGTAATTTTTTGGCTGTGGACTTTGATAAAAAACAATGGAAAGATGATGTGCGAGCATTTATTGAAACGTGCAAAAGTTTCGGGTTATCATATCACATCGAACGTTCACGCTCTGGAGAAGGGGCTCATGTTTGGTTCTTTTTTGAAACACCAATTAGAGCTTCATTAGCAAGAAAGCTTGGAGATGTCCTATTATCAAAAACAAGAGAAAAACGCTTTGAAATTGGCATGGATTCTTTTGATAGAATGTTTCCTAACCAAGATCTTTTGCCTAAAGGTGGTTTTGGTAATCTAATTGCTCTTCCGTTACAGAAACAAGCAAAAATGAAAGGGAATAGTGTTTTTGTAAATGACTCATTTCAGGAAATTGCTGATCAATGGCAATACCTCTCATCGATAAAAAAGATATCTGAAAAAAACATTCTACAAATAGTAGCAGACATCTCAGAGGAAGAAAGCTATACCAAGCCAAATGAGAAGGTAGGTAGTAGTACCTTACCAAGACAAATTACTATCGAATTAAAACATGGTATTCAAATTCCTAAAAGTTCATTACCTAGCAAGATACTAAATGAATTACAAAAACTAGGAACGTTTGGAAATCCTGAGTTTTTCAAAGCGCAAGCAAAGCGTTTTTCCACTCATCGAATTCCTAAAATAATCGATTGTACACAGATAAATGATCATTCACTCCTATTACCCAGAGGCCTGCTTGAAAAAGTGAAAGAAATTTTTCTCAAATATCATATAGAAATGAATATAATAAACAATCAATTCACCGGGAATTCTATAGATGCTAAATTTTATGGCCAACTTACTACTCAACAAGAGGACGCCGTTACTTCAATGGTTAAATATGATAATGGAGTATTAGCAGCAGATACTGGCTTTGGAAAAACCGTGACAGCTGCAGCATTAATTAGTCGAAATAAAACCAATACCCTCATAATTGTACATAGGACACAATTAGTTGAACAGTGGAAAGAAAGGTTATCAACTTTTTTAAACATCCCAGTAAAAAAAATTGGCCAAATTGGCGGTGGGAAAAACAAGCCAAGCTATAACATAGACATATCTACCATTCAATCACTTAATCATAATGGTTTAATAAAACCTGAATTACAACATTATGGGCAAATTATCGTCGATGAATGTCATCATATATCTGCCGTTAGCTTTGAAAAGGTATTGAAAACTGTCCGAGCAAAAAAAGTATATGGTTTAACAGCAACACCAGTTAGGAAAGATGGGTTACAACCAATAATTTTTATGCAATGTGGACCTATAAGGTATAAAACGAATAATAAACAACAAGCCAATATTCGACCGTTTAAACAAACCCTTGTTAAAAGAGAAACGTTAATGAAAACGGATGAAACAGATATACAATCAATATATTCTTTGATATCTACTAATAAAGAACGAAACGATATGATTTTTAATGATGTTTTACAAGCGCTAGAGGAAAAAAGATCTCCTATAGTGTTAACCGAACGACTAGAACATGTAGATGAGCTTTATGAGCTTTTTAAAGGATTCGCTAAAAATATTATTATTTTATCAGGATCTATTAAGAAGAAAGAGCGGCAACATAGGATTGAAAAATTAATTAATTTACCGGATAGTGAAGAGAGATTGTTGATTGCTACAGGAAAATATGTTGGAGAAGGATTTGACGATTCTAGATTAGATACACTTTTTCTAACTATGCCAATCTCTTGGAAAGGAACATTACAACAGTATGTAGGAAGGCTTCACCGGCAGCATCGTGATAAAGAAGAAGTAAAGGTGTTTGACTATGTAGACTCGAACGTGGATGTTTTACAAAAGATGTTCGAAAAGCGATTAAAGGGATATAAAAATATTGGTTATAGTCTGTACGGTGAAAACAAAGAGAAAAGCCAACAAATTCAACTGTTCTAGTCGATTGTAAAAAAATAAGTGGTGTAACAATTCTCTAGTGTATAACCCATAGAGATAGAGGTGCCTGTATAAATTTTGCGGAATGAACATGTGTACCGCTCCATGCATAGGTTAGTTGTAACAATTACCTTTATGCAGGGAGACGAATATGAATAGATATAATTATTATTCAAACATGAGGATTTCGGGTGTGGTGGCTTCAGCAACTGGCGATGTAAATGGAGACTTGATTCCTGACATTGTCTTCGTGACTGGCTACCGAGAATCAGAGGTGTCGATTATTCAAAACATGGCACTCGGAATTCGCGATGGAGCGACAGGTATCACGGTTAGTATTCCACTTAAGAAAAATATGGGGTATGATCCCATGATATTTTTAGGGGATTTTACCGGAGACGGGATCAATGATATTTTGATTAACATCCCTACTGGCGGCAGCGGGGGAACGACATACAACTATGTTTATTCTTTTGTTAACAATGAACCGCGGTTGCTGTTCGACTCTGATGATTTTAACCAAGCGTATCAATATGAGGTAACCTACAAGGACAATTACAAGGTTGAAGTGTTTAGCAAAAGAAATAATGCGCGATATCTAATCGATTTATCACTGAGAGGTCCTGATTATTTAAACAATCTATATGATGCAAACGGCAAATTGAAGACGCCTATCAGCGGGTGGGTTGATCCGATAAGCGGCTTATATCCAATTGATTTTGCATTTGACGGTTTGTATGATTTAATTGCGTACCAACAGATTGCTGGAACCTACCATGCTGATACGGTCGGCACAATTCAGAATAGGCTAAAATGGAATGGTTATATGTTTGTACTGGACTATCAGGATTTAGCTATTTATGGATCTTATGACAGCTGATTTTTGGTGCCTGACCCCCGGTGCGTTAACGCATTAACGCACTGGGGGTCAGGCACCTTTATTTTATTTAATTACACAGGTTCCCCGAAAGCAACCTGATTTCGCCCATTTTCTTTTGCAGCATACAACGCGTCATCACAGCGGGAAAGTAAGGAACTATGGGTATCTCCTTCCACGTATGTCGCTACCCCGAAGCTGGCAGTTGTTTGGCCGACAGTGGTAAATGAATGCTTTTCAAGGCGCTGCCTCAGCTTTTCGGCAAGCTCCAGTGCTTCAACAGGTTCTGTGTGAGGGGAAATGACTAAAAATTCCTCACCGCCCCAGCGTCCAGCCAGGTCATTTATGCGAACATTTTCTTTTAGAAGGTGTGCTGTTTCCTTAAGTACGATATCACCGACAGGATGGCCAAACTTGTCATTTACGGCTTTGAAATGATCTACGTCTAGCATAACAAGTGATAACGAAGTGCCGTTTGTTTTAACTTCCTGGAGCTGTTTATTTAACTCAGCATCCAGCCTCATTCGGTTTGGAATCATAGTGAGGCGGTCTGTATTGGCGAGGTGTTCAAGCGTTTGTTTTGCTTCTTCAAGTTGCTTTGTTCGCTCTTTTACTTTTTCTTCTAGTTGGTCGTTCATCTCTTTTTTCATGATGTTAATCTTATCGCCAAGTGCTAATGAGAGAAAAATAGCTTCAAAGCAGGCAGCAGTTGCCGGAACTTTCTCATAGAGGCCTGGGTTAATAGGGATCCAGCCTAGAAAGCCGAAGCCTTGAATTAGCATCGATCCAAGCAAGACCGTCCAGCCGATCATGTAGAAACGAGCCATTTTAAAGCCCTTCAGCAGCATCGTTAAACCTGAGCTCCAAAGAAAGGCTAAGACAACCACGGTAAGAAGGGTAATCGCATCATTGATGACTGCAAGGTTTGGCACAGTAAAGATTGATAACAAAGCCAACATAGTGAAACATAAAAAAATGTTTAGAATCCGGTTATGTTTTGGCAAATGGGTTTTTAGTTCTAGAAATTCTTTGCCAAACAAAATCATAAAACAAACTAGTAGCGTGCAGCTGATGGGCAATGTTCGAAATAGTATCCAAGGAGGTAAAAGGTGGCCCGTAAGTTCAAGGTCAAATGCATTCATTGTGGCTTGGTAAGCCATAAAGCTGAACATATATAATACATAGTAAATATACGATTTTTCTTTAAGTGAAAAAAACAAGAACAGGTTATATAGCATGAGCGCAAGAATAAAGCCGTAAAATAAACCAGTTGAAAACTTATAAGTAATGACGCTTTCAATAAAACCGTTCTCTGTATATAAAAAAGAGCTGAACATGAGCGGCACTTGCCCGTAAAGAGCAATGTACACTTCTGTCACGTCTGGTTCTTCAACTGTAAATAAGCTAGAAAAGTATCGGATCGATTGATTATCAAGTCCAGCTATGCCACCCTTTTTAACCGTGTAAGATCCATCTTTTTTGACAAAATACACATCTACATGATCTTGTTTGTCAATGCCTTCTATCACGTAGCCACTCGGGTTTCCTTTGATCAAATCACTAAGAGGCAGACGAAGCCAGACCGTATCATCAGTATGCCAAAAGAAAGGATAATCTTGAGTGCTTGGCGTAAAGTATTCATCATAAGCTCCATCAATTAATTCATCCACCGTTACTTGATTAGAGGAATCCTGAAATACATCGTAGTGAGGTCCAAGTATGATGCGGCTTTCTTCTGAAGCTCCTTTGACGGAAAGAGGAGTCAAGAACAGTAAGAAGAATAAGAATATAACAAACCAGTGCGTTTGAGATGGCAGCTTTGTCTGAAGCACAGCTGGACCTCCTTCCTAGATTTTTATTTTCTTCCAATTAGTATTATACTATTTTTTAAATAAGGCGCTTAGAAATCCGAGAAGAAAATCCTGATACATTTGGAGTGTTCAATAAATCAAAAAGTTAGCACTATGAAGAATTAAGCTACGCTAAACTTACCCTTACATGTGCAATATAGAAAATTGACGCTTTGCTATCCACTACTGAATAATTAATGAAATTGATCGCGTTTTGATCCAGAACAAATCAGACTTTATACAAAATAGCTTATTCACAGCAAAAGAAGAAGGCTCGAGTGTTTTTTGGATTGGTTATGATGGAGCAAGTATAGCTGTCCTTTCTAATAATCCTCAATTTTCGACCTGTGAAAAATTAATTACTACGCTTCCTAAACATATGAAGGCTTTTAAAAAAGAATAATCACTGGACAGATTCCGGAAGAATATTCTTTTGTGAAAAGGGGGGAAAGGCAATGAAAAAGTTTGCAGCAGCAGCTTTTGTTCTGGCCATGGCTTTTATAGTAAGTGGCTGTAATGGATTACAAAGAAATACAGATGGAGGAGGTTTATCAGGAGACGCACCTCCCGATGTGAATATAGAAGTTGATGGTAAAATGCTTGAAACCAAACTGGGCTCTTATTGTTGGGGACCTGACTCTAATGAGAAAGCAGCAGAATGTGTGGATGCTGCTGGTTCATTAGAGTTATTAGAAGGCAAAGAGCCTATACAAGTACAGGCTGGTGAGCCGATTAAAATTCATATGGATTACACACCTAAACCTACTAATATTCATCTTTCACAGGTAAAGACTGATGATGAAACAGAAGTTGAAGTAAATGATCATCAGTTTACAGCTCCCGGTGAAAAGGGCACTTATATTTATGCGTACAGTGTTTGGTGGATGGATGAAGAAGATGAAAAATTATCCCATGGTGATGCTTCCTACGTGTTTGCTATAAAAGTAAAATAACCGGGCGCTATTGTGGTGCTGCATAGTTAGCAGGCAATCAAACAGCCAAATAAAAAAAGCAGCAATAAGCTGCCCTTACCAATGAGTTGGTCTTTCCAAATAAAAGGGCAATCGTGTCTCCTCATTGCCCATTGCTGAATTGATTTGCATTTGGGTCAAAAACATACTTGTTGAAAGGTTCGCGCCACTGAAATCAGCATCGCGGACATCAGCACCAATGAAATTAACTGATCTTAAATCAGTATTCCGCATATCCGCAGCAATCAAATAAGCACCTCTAAAATCAGTTCCTCTTAAATCCTTGCCCTTCAGCTTTTTGCCCATCCAATTAACTCGTGAACGATCAAATACCTGATTCTTTGCAGCGCTTGGCAGCTGCGCAATCATACTTGATCTAATTGAATCACTGGCTTGTATCAGTAATTCGCTCAATGTAAATCGGTGCATCACCAGATCAAGAGATAATAATCTGACAGCATCCAATTTCGTTAAACCCTGCAATTCCTTTAATTGCTTACTCAATTCATCAACCAAAGCATCTGGAATATCATATGACAAAGCTTCAGCAGCATATGCAATCATTTCATGGATTTGCTCCATAATCGGAAACACTTGAAACATTTTCTCTGCCGTATTAGGGTGATCCCGCCAGCTTTGGCCATTAAAAGTAACTTGAGAAACGACCTGCCCGGCGCCTAAACAATCAAATACGGTGCACCCTTTATACCCTTTTTCTCTTAACTGGCTATGAATCTGGCAGCTATAATCAGACTGTAAATTCAAGCAAGGCTTTCCGGCGGGCTTATTAATCGGAAAATCACTTGATGCTATGATAGTAAGCGCCGTACAGCATAAACCAAAACAGTTTGTGCAATCTGCCTGTAATCCCTTTCTGATTTGTTCAGCTGCCACTTTTTTAACTTTTAGTGCAGTCATTATTTTCTCCCTTTCCCCTCATAACAAAGCTGATAAACAAAGCATCTCTTTCCTTATTTCAACACGTTAGAATAAAATAAACGCGCATTCTTGGGGCTGTCATTTTTTATTTCCAGTCATTTTTTATTCATACAATAATCCTTGCCATGGAAACAGAGGTAAATCTAAAAGCTTAAAGGATAAATGTAATATCAGCTAATTATCTAAAGAAAATATTACCATGATTTTTCCAATAGACAAGGCTTTGCTGACTTAAAATTTCTCAGCGGAAGTCGCATCATTAAGAGATGAAACTGGAAGGGAGGCTTGGACAAGCAGTTATTTTAATTGACTCCACCTAAGACAAATGTTAAATTTACCTTACGACCGTTCGGAAGGGTGATTATATGACCTCAGATCAAATTAAGGAAGCGGCATTAAAGCAATTTGCCAAAAATGGGTACGAAGGAACATCATTGGCCCGCATCGCAGAGGATGTAGGGATTAAAAAGCAATCAATTTACACTCACTTCAAAGGCAAAGATGAACTTTTTCTTCAGTTATGCAGGGATGCGTATGAGATCGAATTAAAATGGGTTAACCATTTCATAGAATGCAACACGGCACGACCAATAGAGGAGTTTCTTTTTCGGTTTCTTTCTCAATGCAAAGAACGATATGAGAAGGATGACTCTAATCAATTTTGGGTGCGCACGGCATTCTTTCCGCCCGCCCATCTCAATGAAGAGATTATGAGGAATGTGTATGAGTACTTGGATAAGCTAGAAAAACTTTTGCTTCCCATTATTAAAAAAGCGATGGAAGAGGGAGAAATTAGCTCCTTGATCGGTGAGCAGCGAGCAACCGCTGCATTTTTAGGCGTTTTAGATGGAATATTTGTTGAAATGTTATATGGGGGTCCCGAACGCTTGCAGAAAAGACTGGATGCCTCTTGGTATCTATATTGGCGTGGACTGTCGAATGTTTAACTGAAATTGAGGAGATGACTATGAATAAAGAATGGACATACGTTATTTTGGCTGGTCTCGTAGAGGTTTTATGGGCAATAGGGCTGAAGTATTCCGATCACTGGCTTGATTGGAGTGGTACAGCACTACTTATATATTTATCATTTGTTTTGCTGATTAAGGCGACGAAAAGTCTGCCCGTTGCGACCGTTTATGCGATCTTCACAGGAATAGGAACTGCAGGGACGGTTATAGCCGAGATAGCAGTTTTTGGAGAAGCCTTTCGCTGGACGAAGATGCTGTTTATTTTATTGCTTCTCTCTGGTGTGATAGGTTTAAAGCTTGTGACAAATGAATCAAGCAAGAAAGAGGGTGCATCATAATTGGCATGGGTGTATCTGTTGTTGGCAGGGGCTTTTGAAGTCGTTGGAGTGACAGGGATGAATAAAGTAGTCAAAGATAAAGACATACGGTCTTATATGATCTTGTTTTTGGGGTTTATGCTGAGTTTTGGTTTTTTAAATTTAGCTATGAAAACTCTTCCTCTGGGACTCTCTTATGCAGTATGGACAGGAATTGGAACTGTGGGGGGAACGATTATTGGCATGCTGTTTTATGGAGAAGCAAAGGATTGGAAGCGGATCTTATTTATAGTAATGATTGTAGCAGCAGTGGCAGGCTTGAAATTAACTTCATAAGAATATTTGGTGCCTGACCCCCGGTGGGTTAATGCGTTAACGCACCGGGGGTCAGGTACCTGTGAATTTATTCTACATAATTCCTCAGTTGTATAATCCTTCATAAATATACAGAAAAATCACCGGTTTTTGCCTTCCTTTTACTTTTCTATAACACTTTGTAATGAGTTCTTATTATTGGCTTAAAATTCTGAGAGTAAGATTATTGGTGATTACATCTTGAAGGAGGAATCACCTTGGATAAGAAGCATGAGTTGCAACAAACAAGTAACAACTATGATAAGTCACGCAGAACTTTTTTGAAGTATTTTTTGGCAGGATCTGCGGTAATGGCATTAGAGACGACCGGAATTTCTCGTTTGACGACAATGGTTTCCCCTGCGGTAGCGGCAACAGCTGTTGAACCTTATTCTGCAACACAAACTATTGGGAAAGGATTCCCGCAGTCTATTGTGTCAGGAGATCCTACGCCGACTGGTGCGATGCTTTGGACAAGGGTCGAGCCTTCTTTGGAGACTGGTTTAACGAACAAAGAATTCACCAGTGAAGTTATTTATTGGCTTGAAAATAATACAAACGATGCTTCTTTAGAAGAGGGAATTACTCAAGGTAAATTCATTATGTTTGAGATAAGTAAAAAGGCAGATTTCTCTGAGATGGAAATGCGAGGCTTCTCTCCAATCTGGAAGGACCATGACAATGTAGTGCGTGTGGACTTGGATGGTCAGCTTGCTTCTCAACAGACATACTATTACCGATTCATTACGAAAAGTGGACTCGTTAGTAAGACAGGCCGTTTCAAGACCTTGCCAGCAGAAGGAGCAGATGTTCAGTCTGCATCCATCGGTTATGTTTCCTGTCAGGATTACACCAATGGTTATTTTAACGCATTAGGCTATATGGCAGATGAAGAAATGGACTTTTTCCTGCACCTTGGAGACTACATATATGAGTCCGTTGGCGACGCTGCCTACCAAGGGAACCTTGAAGACCGCCAAATAAAGCTCCCAAGTGGACAAGGTAAAGCGTTTACCATTGAAGACTATCGTAAGCTATACCAGACGTATCGTTCGGACAAGGACCTGCAAAAACTTCATGAAAACCATGCGATGATTGGGATTTGGGATGACCATGAATTTGCCAACGACACGTATTATCCAGCGGTCGCACCTGATGATAATCCGGAATCCGATCCGGCTCGCCGCCTCATTGCGAATCAGGTCTGGTTTGAGTATATACCGGCGCGTGTCCCGTATAATCCAAATGGGACGTTTGAGGATTCCGTAAAAATTTATCGTTCCATTACGGTAGGGAATCTTGCTTCCATCATTTTGACGGATGAACGACTTTACCGAAGTGCGCACCCTTGCGGACAAGAAACGCTAGATCGTTACTTAGCGACCGGGTGTGAGGAAATTAACCTTTCTAGTCGAACAATGCTTGGAGAAACGCAAAAAGAGTGGTTCTTAAATGAGCTGAAAAATGCCAACGGAACTTGGAAAATTTGGGGCAATGAAGTGCAAGTCACACAATTGAAGGTGCTGGGAAATTATTTAAACCTTGATGCATGGGATGGCTATGCTTATGAAAGAAAGCAGATTGCCCAAACGGTGTTAAACAACGGAATTAAAAATTTTCTTGCATTGACTGGAGACTTCCACACATTCGAAGCGTCTTATATGCAAAATGAGTATGTGCTTAACGGTGAAAAATACGGGGTGGAGCTAATGGTTGGTTCCGTTACATCTAGTAACTTAAGAGAAACACTTCGCAACTCCCTAAATGCAGTACCGGATGTTTCTAGTCCAATACCAATGGACGCAGCTGATGAGCTTGTAAAGATTCTGAAGGGGAAATTTAGTGCAGGAACAACAATTACGGCAGAGTTGCTGTTTAAAGAGCTTCAAAATATCGTCAAAGTGGAGAATCGTTGGATTGACTTATTTGACAGTACAACACACGGATATGCAATGCTGCAGCTATCCAAGACAAAAGCAAAATGGACTGCCTATGCGGTAGATAATATCGAAAAACCGCAAGCAACGAAAAAGCTGTTATGGCAATGTGAAGTGCCAAACGGTGAAGTGAAAATTAATGTTTTACAAGGAAGTTTGCTATAAAAAGTAGGAGGAAGCAAAAATGATCCAAAGTATTGGTGTTCCAGGGTTAATCTTAATTCTTGTCATTGCTTTGATTGTATTTGGGCCTTCAAAACTTCCAGAAATCGGACGTTCTTTCGGGGTAACCCTGCGTGAATTCAAGAAGGGTACCAAAGAAATGATGGCAGATGAGGAGCCAAAGAAAGCTGTGACAGAAGAGATAGCTACTGTGCATAAGGAATCTTAAGAGTAGAATAGAAGGGACTTGGCTGGTTGTGCGGCAGGTCCCTTTTTTATGTTGGAGGGGTGAACATGACATAACGGGAATTTATCCAGAATCATTTAGTGGAATTGCGGCAACGGATTAAAAGAGGCATCGCTGTTTATGGGTAATTCAATATTATTTGCCAACGTATGCGAGAAACTTCTCAAAAAGAGGCAGAAGAACAAATAAATTAAAATAATCATGTGGCATGTAACCTTCTAATTAAGATAAAATTAGGAAAATGCAGGTAAAAATCATAGAATGCCTTTTTGAATGGGGAGAGAATCATGACAATATATGAGCAAATCAAACATATTTTAAATGACAGAATAGGAGAAGTTATTACTTCAAAGGAAGTGAAAGAAGTCCTTTTAAAGACATACGGAACTAACCCTAGCAGTATTATTCTATCTGATTATTGCTATAATCGTTACAATCATGGGATTGCGTTCAATAAGCATCTCTTTGTTTATATGAATCGAAGCACCTACAAATACATAGGGGAAAATGCTCTGTATACCGGTCTAGTTTTTCAAAGGCCAAAGGGAGCGGAAGCGGATCAAATTGTTGGGGAATGGACCAATGGCCTCTTTGCTTTTTATGAGAATGATCAAATAATAGAATCGAGTAACGAAGGAGATCCTGCATACATAAGCAAGAAGCAAGTAGCGAAGCTCTATGAGGAATACTTCGACATCCTTAAATTTGAAATGACGACTCTGAATTGTAAGGCTACAGAGTTAAGGCATTTAATTGGAAGACTCGGTGAGTTTTTTTGTGTGCTTCAAACAGGGGGAGAACTGGCTAGACAAACCAATCAGCATGGCTTTGATGTCTTAAATAATGGAAGAAGAATTAGTGTGAAAACGACAGCTCAAGATAAAAGCTTTATCTCTATAAATCAAAATACATTTGATCAATTTGATGACTTTTTTGTCGTGCAATACATAGATGATGACTTCAAAGTATTATTTTACGGTCCAAAAGAACAAGTGCCGCTTTCTCGGGTATATGGTAATAAATATGAAGTGAATATCAGCGCTTTGAAAAAAATAAGGAAAGAGCAATCATAAGTATAGCATGTCAATCTATCGGAAAGGAACGTTACAACAGTATGCCAAAAATTTGACTGAAATTGGGTAATACATTCAGAGGGATGATCATTTAAGTTTTGTTTCAGTGAGAGAGGTCATCAAGCAGATGTTTGAGCAATTTAATTTAAATAGTGCTTTTTGATGTCAAAGTACGGTTAATAAGAACGTTTAAATGCACAGAAGAGATTTTAGCTTGCACCGCTTTATTCTTGTATTAAGAAGACCAACTAGATACATGTCATGTTGATGTTGTGTTTTTCCATGCAGCCGGTCAAATTTCATTGTTTTAAGATGAAGTGGAGTGATAGATAGATGCGTTATCAACAAAAGGATTTTTCAGAAGCATTATTAGAAACGATCAGATCTACGGAAAGGGCATTAAAAGATCATATAGAACATTTGCTCCTTAAGTATAAGCCTGCTTTTGTTGAGAAGAATGTAAATTTTGCAGCGGGATTTGACCAAGTTGGGAGTGATCCTTTCGAGCCGATATACAGCTCTTCTGTTTCTATAGGCATCGCTGAAGGAAATAAAGAACTTGATGACTTGCTTCTCATTAAAATATGGGAATGTGAACGTTCATTCTTGGGAATACCGACCTCGAAAAAAATACTTGGAAGCAAAATTATCGGAGAGTTGCTTGATGAAACCATTGAAGACGTCAAGGATGAATTAGAGGTGTATATCAAGGATATTTTAATATTTGGTGCCTGACCCCCAGTGCGTTAACGCGTTAACGCACTGGGGGTCAGGCACCTTTTAATATTTTTATACCTAGCTTCTCTCCATTATCTGCTATAATATTCTCTAGTTTTAGTTTTTGTAGAGAGGTGCTAGTATAATGGTTCCAAAGTATCAGCAGGTAGCTGCTCAAATAGAGTCTGACATTATTGATCATGTGTATCAGGAAACAAATAAACTTTTGACGGAAGATGAATACGCCAAAAAATATCAAGTGAGTCGTAATACTGTGCGTAAAGCGATTGAGATTCTTGTGAATAAAGGGTATGTGTATCAAGTTCAGGGAAGTGGAGTATTTATTCGTACCCACCATAATAAGGGATATGTAAACTTAGAGAAGCTGCAAGGAGTAACCAATGATTTCAGCGACCGCCGCGTTGAGAACAAGTTGCTTGAATTTAAACAGCTAACCGCTGATGAGAATTTAGCTGAAAACATGGGATGTAAGGTGGGAACGCCCATTTATTTTGTGAAGAGACTGAGGTATGTCGATGGCAACCCATTTTCTATTGAAACCTCATACTTTAACAAGGAGCTTGTTATCTATCTGGATGAGAATATTGTGAAGAAATCGATTTATAATTATTTGCGTAATGATCAGAAACTAGCTATTGGCTTTGCCGATCGTATTATCAGCGCAGACTTTCTTTCTAAAGAGCAAGCGGAATTACTAGGTTTAAAAGAGAATGACCCCGCTTTAGTCGTAGACAATACGGTTTGTTTAACGAATGGAGCGATCTTTGATTATTCACAATCCGTGCATCACTTCCAGCATGTGAAATTGTTAAAGGTGTCAAATATGAAAGGAAGCTAAATGTAGACGAGAGCCTTGAGCTTTTGTCTTTTTTTTGTCTAAAAACTGAAAGGGTTTACATTTTCAGAAGAATGAGTTATTATCAAGTTGTAAGATTTGTACCAATGAATTTAAGTCATTCTAATGAAAAGGGTGTATTGATATGGATAAAGAATCAATGGTTGAAATTAGCCCAGAGGACATTTTTGGTTTAATTGCCCTGTCAGGTGATGCGAAGGCGAGTTATCATTCAGCCTTATATTTACTTAGAGAAAATAAAATTGATGAGGCCGAAGCCGAGGTTGCCAAAGGTCATTCAATGTTATATGAAGCACATGCCATTCAAACGAAATTTATTACATTAGAAGCTCAAGGAAAATCAGCACAAGTGGGTGTCCTTATGGTTCATGCACAAGACCATCTGATGAACACTATTTTAGTGAAAGAGCTGTTAGATCATATGATGAATATGCAAAAAGAAATTAACCTACTGAAAGGAATGAATTAATATGTTAAAAGTTGGATTATTCTGTGCGGCAGGTATGTCAACAAGTATGCTAGTGGAGAAAATGAAAGTGGCTGCTAAGGAGCGCGGCATGGAGGTTGAAATTGCGGCTTATCCAGAATCTGAGATGGAGAAATATGTGGATCATATCGATGTCGCCTTATTAGGTCCTCAAGTGAAGTACTTATTAAATAAAGGAAAAGCGGTTTGTGAGCCAAAAGGTGTGGCAATTGACGTTATTAATACAGTGGATTACGGCATGATGAACGGTTCAAAAGTGCTTGATCACGCAATCAAACTATCAAAATAAACGAGGTGATTGACTTGAAAATGCCAAAGGATTTCATATTTGGTGCAGCTTCAGCTTCTTATCAAGTAGAAGGTGCTTGGAATGAAGACGGTAAAGGGGTTTCGAACTGGGACGTATTCTCGAAGATTCCAGGTAAAACATTTGGCGGAACGAATGGCGATGTAGCAATTGATCACTATCATCGCTATAAAGAAGATATTGCACTGATGGCAGAGATGGGGCTTGAATCTTACCGTTTCTCTATTGCTTGGACACGCATTCACCCGGATGGCACGAGTAAAGTAAATCAAAAAGGCATCGAATTCTACAATAATGTCATTGATGAATGCTTAAAGTATGGAATTATTCCATTCGTTACATTGTATCACTGGGATCTTCCGCAAACGCTTGAAGAAGCAGGCGGCTGGAGAAACCCTAAAACAGTCGATGCCTTTGTGACGTTCGCTGAAACTTGCTTCAAAGCTTTCGGTGACCGAGTTCGCAACTGGATTACCTTTAACGAAACGGTTATTTTCTGTTCACTAGGTTATTTGACTGGCGCTCATCCACCGGGCATCGAAGGAGATGTGAAGTCGTATTTCCAAGCGACACATCATGTGTTTGTGGCTCACGCCCGCGCAGTTGAGCTTTTCAAACAAGCGAAGTACGAGGGAGAAATCGGCATTACGCATGTGTTCAATCCAGCCTTCAGCATTGATGAATCAAAGGAGAACAAATTCGCAGAAAGACATGCGAATGAATATTCAACACATTGGTACTATGACCCAATTTTGAAGGGTGAATATCCAGAATATGTAACGAAAGAACTTGAAGCTAAAGGGCTGCTTCCAGATATGAGTGAGGAAGATCTTGATTTGCTTCGCCGTACAGCGCCAATGAATGATTTTATCGGTCTTAATTATTACTGCCCACAGCGAGTGATGAAAAATGATTCAGACCTTGTCTTGGCAGGCGGCCGTGAGAATTCTACTGGAAAACCAGGGAATCCTTCGTTTGACGGAGTTTATAAAACAGTCATGATGGATGATAAAGAGTATACAAAATGGGGCTGGGAAATTGCTCCGGATGCGTTTTTAGAAGGAATGCGTATGCTGAAAGACCGTTACGGAGATATCAAAATGTATATCACTGAGAATGGCTTAGGCGATGAAGATCCCATTGTGGGTGAAGAAATTCAAGATCAGCCTCGAATTGACTATATTGAGAGTCATCTAAGAGCGGTGAAACATGCTGTTGAAGAAGGAATCAACGTATCCGGCTATTTCGCCTGGTCTGTCATTGATCTGCTTAGCTGGCTGAATGGCTATAAGAAACAATATGGATTTATTTACGTCGATCATAACAATAATTTGGCAAGAAAACGTAAACAGTCATTCTATTGGTACCAAGAAATCATCGCTACGCGTGCAGAAGAACTCTAAGGAGGCGATCTTATGAGTCGCTTAGAAAAGATCTTTGAAAAGTTCATTCCCTATTTCTTACGATTTGCCAATGCGAAAGCCACACTTGCCATTAAAGACGGATTTATCTTAACCATGCCAATGACCATTATTGGATCATTTTTCCTTCTAATTCTGGCTGCTCCGATTCCGGGCTGGGAAGAGACGATGGTCAAATGGTTTGGCGATCAATGGAGTCTTCCGCTGACTCAAGTAGTTGGTTCTACATTTGATATTCTCGCGCTTATTGGTGTGTATGGTATTGCCTACTCTTATGTGCAAAATGAGAAAATTGATGGCACGCCTGCTGGGATTCTTGGGATTATCTCTTTTCTCATTATTACTCAAGCTTCTGTTTTATCGAAAGCCGGCGAAACAGTAACAGGTGTCATTCCAAAGGTTTGGACGGGTGGACAAGGTGTACTGGCAGCGATTGTAGTCGGTCTGTTTGTCGGGTTTGTCTATTCGCAATTCATTAAACGCGGGATTCGCTTTAAAATGCCTGAAGGTGTTCCGCCAGGTGTAGCGAACTCATTCTCTGCGTTAATTCCTGGACTGGCTATTGTGACCGTTTCAGTGATTGTGTTTGCTCTTTGTCAGGCTGTTGCAGATAAAACATTTACAGAAATTGTCTATACTTTACTTCAAACGCCTGTACAAAACCTGACGGATACATTTACAGGCGCAGTGCTGATCATGGTGCTGATGTCCCTTCTTTGGTGGTGTGGAATTCATGGTGCTGCCATTATCATGGGGGTTATGGGTCCGCTGCTTACAGCGAATGCGCTGCAAAACCAGGCTGTTATAGATTCCGGGCAAGAGCTTGTTATTGGTGAAAATGCCAAGATCGTTACGATTCAGTTCCTGGATGTATTTACAAAGCTTGGAGGGTCAGGCATTACGATCGGATTCATCGTTGCGGCTTTAATTGTGGCGCGGTCCGCTCACTTAAAGCAATTAGGGCGGTTATCTCTTGTTCCTGGACTATTCAACATTAATGAACCTGTCATATTCGGTATGCCCATTGTCTTTAACCCAATCATGTTTATACCTTTTGTTGTGGTACCAGCTGTTGCATCATTTATGGTTTACTTCTCTATCCTTTTTGGGTGGGTTGAGCCTTTCAACGCACTTCAGGTTCCTTGGACGACACCGCCGATTGTCTCTGGCTTCCTAATTGGCGGCTGGAGAGGTGCTTTGCTTCAAGTGGCAACAATTGTCATGTCTGTGCTGATCTATCTTCCTTTCGTCAGAATGCAAGATCGGGTTTCTTATAATGAAGAGCTTAAAGCACAGCAAGAATCGGAAAGTGTTAGCGTGTAAATGATTTCATAATTATAAATGCCCCGAATCCACTGAGATAAGGGGTTTTTATTCTAGATTTAAAAAGATGATTCACTGCATTTAAATAGGAAAGAAGGGATACACATGAAACATCTATTAGCTTGTGATATCGGCGGCACCGATTTAAAGGTCGGTACATTTTCACTTGATGGCGAACTCAAGGAAACGGTGAAAATTCCATTAGGCAATCGGCAAGGTCAGCCGATTCTTTCTCATATTGAAAGCCATATTGATGAAGATACAGCAGGTCTGGCTCTAAGCATTCCTGGATTTATTGACCCTAAGACGGGTTTTATTGAAATGGGAGGGGCCATTGTTGATTTTAATGGCTTTAATATCGTCGACTACTTTCAGGAACGTTATCCCCATATACCAGTTACTGCAGAAAACGATGCGAATTGTGTAGCACTGGCTGAAAAGTGGAAAGGACATGCAAAAGCAGAAACCGATTTTCTCTGCATGACCATTGGAACAGGGATTGGCGGTGCTATTTACTTGAACGATGCTCTGTACCGAGGTGTGAATAACCGATCGGGTGAATTTGGACATATGTTCAGTGAACCTGTAACGAGTAAAGAAAGCGAAAATCATAAGTTTAACAAAACAGCTACAATGGCTGTGTTGCGTGAGAAGTATGCTGAATATATCAATGTTCCTTTTGAAGAAGTAACGGGAGAACAAATTTTTGAAGCATATGATAGCAGCGAGGAGGCTGCCTTACACTGCGTGGGTAACTTCTATAAAGGAGTAGCAATGAGCGTATTGAATCTCTATTATATTTTTGCTCCTCCTGTGTTTTATATCGGAGGAGGCATCACTTCGAGACAAACGTTTCTAAGCGAAATTAAAGAGAGAATCGTAGAAATGGAACCGGCCTTTTCTGCTGAGATGAAAGTGACTAGCTTTGGAAACCAAAGCGGCATGATTGGCGCTGTCTGTCACCATCTTGAATCAGTGTAATTCTTGGTGCCTGACCCCCGGTGCGTTAACGCATTAACGCACCGGGGGTCAGGCACCTTTATTCACACTATCAGCTGTTTGTCCACTCCATTCGCCAGCAGCCGAATAAGTTAAAGTAAAGCGTCATTTATATGAGGCTTTACTATACTTCAAGGAGGCAAACTGGCATGAAGGATTCTCATTCAGGGAGACGGGAAAATCAAGTGTATTCAAGCAGGGTGCTACGGTCTGAGTTTGATAAAAACTGGCGGACGATGCTTTCTCCAAGTGGCAATGTGATCTATGTGGCCACTGCAGACCGGGCGGAGGTCATCGTATTACTCTCAGATGGTACATCGAAGCTATTGATTTTTCCGAAAAACGGAGAAATCATTGTAGGCGGTGGGGGCACAAGCCACTACAGCAAGCCGCATATTGCGAAAACGCTTTAAGCCTATAAAGAAAAGCCTTCCCGTAACAATAGGAAGGCTCTTCATCATGAACGCATATATTTGTACACTTCATTAGCTAAATCATCAATAAAGCGGGTGCCGACTTCTCGGTTTACATATTTTAATTCGGCGGCGAGTTTAATAATAAAAGTGCATTTTTCGGAAGAGGTATTGATTAGCGACAATAGCGTATTAAGGACAATCATAAATTCGGTATAATCATTGCCCTGGCCCTCATAGACCTTCACTCGATTTCCTTGAAGATCGTCTGTTTCTTCAAGTACATGAGTCACATAGAAGGCGCAAGATTTTGTTATATGCTCTGCACAATCATTTTTATATTGGCCTTTCGCTGATTTAATCAGCTGTTTAATCTTTTTATCGTGAAAAAATGATTTCTGATATTGGATGACCTCAGCTGCATCTATGTCCGGGGTGGTTCCTTCCCAGAAAATCACTAGTTTTTCATTCATCGTTTCATATCTCCCTTTTTCTGGTTAGTCATATACGTATACCCTTTTTCTTGAAAAAGTAGCTAAGGCAATCGCATTTTTTGAGGGTGAAAAATACTTTTGAGAAATAGGTGAATGTTTTTTAATGATAAAGGATTGAACTGACTTGAATAGTGGAATTATATCATATAAAGGAGCGATGTTAATGTACCTTTACGAAGATGATAGTTTATCCCTGCACACCGATTTGTATCAAGTGAATATGGCCTATGTGTACTGGAAAGATGGGGTGCATGAGAAAAATTCTGTATTTGATCTATATTTTAGAAAGCTGCCTTTTGAGAATGGTTTTGCTGTATTCGCAGGGCTGGAAAAAGCAGCCGACTATATCAAAAATCTAAGGTTTACTGAAAATGATATTGAATATCTTCGATCGGTTGGCGAATATGATGAAGACTTCTTGGAATATTTAAAGAACCTGACATTCAGCGGGCAAGTTCGAGCGATGCGGGAAGGGGAAATTGTGTTTGCTAACGAGCCGCTTGTGAGAGTGAAGGCCCCATTAATTCAAGCTCAGCTGCTTGAGACCGCCTTGTTAAATATAATTAACTTCCAAACATTAATTGCGACAAAAGCGTCTAGAGTGAAGCAGGTATGTGGAGAAGATACTGTAATGGAATTTGGAACAAGGCGCGCACAGGAAATGGATGCGGCTGTTTGGGGAGCCCGCGCCACTTATATTGCCGGATTCGATGCAACAAGCAATGTCCGTGCAGGAAAGTTATTTGGCATGCCCATTTCAGGCACTCACGCCCATTCTATGGTTCAGGCGTATCGAGATGAATACACGGCTTTTCGCAAGTATGCCGAAGCACATAAGAAATGCGTTTTTCTAGTTGATACTTACGATACGCTAAAGTCCGGTGTCCCGACAGCCATTCGAGTGGCTAAAGAAATGGAAGGTCAAATAGAATTCGCAGGCATTCGCCTTGATAGCGGAGATTTAGCCTATTTGTCTAAAGAAGCGAGAAAAATGCTAGATGAGGCAGGTTTTCCTGATACAAAAATTATTGCCTCTAATGACTTGGATGAATACACGATCATGAACTTAAAATCACAAGGGGCAAAGATCGACAGTTGGGGCATCGGCACGAAAGTCATCACAGCTTATGATCAGCCCGCGCTTGGAGCGGTGTATAAATTAGTCTCTATTGAAGACGAGGCAGGAAATATGGCAGATACCATTAAGATATCAGGCAATCCTGAAAAAGTGACAACGCCAGGGATGAAAAAAGTGTATCGGATTATTAATAAGGGAAACGGCAATTCTGAAGGGGATTATATTGTTCTTGAAGGGGAACAGCCTGAACAAGAAGAAAAAATTAAAATGTTTCATCCCATTCATACGTATATCAGCAAATTCGTCACTAATTTCGAAGCAAGAGACTTACATGCAGATATATTTGAAGAAGGAAAGTTAGTCTATACTCTGCCTAGTCTGCCAGAAATTCAGAGCCATGTGGCCAGCAGCTTAGAGCTGCTTTGGGATGAATATAAGCGCATGCTCAACCCGGAAGCGTATCCAGTGGACTTGAGCGAAGCTTGCTGGAATAATAAAATGGAACATATTCAACAAGTGAAAGTAAGAACCGAACAAATGATACAAAATAAAGGAGGAGAATAATTGATGTTAGATATGCAAAAACAGATCATTGAAGAATTAAAGGCAAAGCCATCTATTGACCCAAAAGAAGAGATTCGAGTCAGCATTGATTTTATGAAGGAATACTTAAAGAAACATTCTTTCTTAGAAGGATTTGTACTTGGGATTTCAGGAGGACAAGATTCCACGCTCGCGGGTAAACTAGCTCAAATGGCTGTGGATGAATTAAAAGAAGAAACAGGATCGGACCGGTATAAGTTTTATGCGGTGAGACTTCCGAATGGAGTGCAGGCCGATGAAGAGGATTGTCAGGACGCCTTGCAATTTATCAAGCCGGATAAGGTGTTTGTTATTAATATTAAAGCGGCTGTCGATGCGAGTGAAGCAGCACTAAAAGAAAATGGCATTGTCTTAACTGATTTTGCGAAAGGAAATGAAAAAGCTCGCGAGCGAATGAAGGCTCAGTACAGTATTGCGGCGATGACCAATAGTGTAGTGCTCGGAACAGATCATGCAGCCGAAGCGGTCACTGGTTTTTACACAAAATACGGAGATGGCGGAGCGGATCTTGTACCTTTGTTCCGTTTAAATAAACGTCAAGGCCGTGAAATGTTAAAGGAATTGAACTGTCCGGAACATTTGTACACGAAAGTGCCGACAGCTGATTTAGAAGATGACCGCCCGCAGCTACCGGATGAAGTTGCTCTAGGTGTTTCTTATGATGATATCGATGACTTTTTAGAAGGAAAAGAAATTTCAGAAGAAGCCAGCAGTCGAATTATTTCATATTACTTAAAATCTGCCCACAAACGACATATGCCAATTACTGTTTTTGATGACTTTTGGAAATAAGTTGTCTGGAAAGAAAGCTTGAAATGGTCAATACGAGACTGTTTCAAGCTTTTTTTATAGGTAAGAAAGCTATGGGTGAATAGTATTGGATTTTCAGGCTGCCAATTTATTTTGCGCAAAAAAATAATTCTAACAAACATGTGAAAAAAATATAGACGATTTTTCTCTATTTTGTTAGAATTTTATAATAATTAGATATGTTATCCAATTCATTGAGTGGAGAGAATATGTAGTAAAAGATATTCTTGCATATTATTTGCAGCTCAGACTATTCAACAAGGGGGAAACACAGATGGACAAGTTTGAACAATGGATCGGTTCTATCACTGGCTGGGTTTGGGGATTGCCGATGATCCTTTTGCTTTTAGGAGGAGGATTATTTCTTACGGTACGCATTGGATTTTTTCAATTTCGTTATTTTCCGCATATCATGAAGGAAACTTTCGGAAAGATCTTTACGAAAGATGATGCACCAGGATCGGTTACACCCTTTCAGGCGACGACTGCCGCTCTTGCGTCTACTATCGGAGCAGCAAACATCGTTGGAGTGCCAGTAGCCATTGCTTTAGGAGGACCAGGAGCTATTTTTTGGATGTGGCTGGTTGCCATGATTGGAATGGGATCTAAGTACGCTGAAGTTGTACTTGGTGTGAAATATAGAACAAAGAATGAAGCAGGCGAGTGGACAGGCGGCCCGATGCATTATATCGAAAAAGGGCTTGGCTGGAAGCCGGTAGCTACGTTCTTCGCATTTTTCTTAATGATTGAGATTATTGCCAGCACCATGGTGCAGTCAAACTCATTGTCGACTACTGTAGAATCGGCATTTGATATTCCACCGATGGCAACAGGCGTAATCGTATTAATATTAGTCGCACTTGTTACACTAGGCGGGATTAAACGAATCGGAGCTGTAACTGAAAAGTTCATTCCGTTAATGGTTGGGATCTATTTAGTAAGCGCTATCATTGTGTTAATTGTTAATGTCGCAGAGATTCCTGCAGCATTTGGACTTATTTTCTACCATGCTTTCACACCGATTTCCGCAGCTGGAGGATTCGCGGGAGCAGGGGTGGCGGCAGCTATTCGCTGGGGACTAGCCCGAGGCATTTATTCCAATGAAGCGGGAATGGGAACAGCGCCAATTGCTCACGCAGCAGCTAAGACGGACCACCCGGCGAAACAAGGTTTATGGGGAATTTTCGAAGTCATTGTGGATACGCTGGTTGTTTGTACAATGACGGCGCTTGTCGTGTTAACTTCTGGTGCATGGAAAGATGTCCCGGCTGATGAAGCATCATCAATGGTTGTAACAGCCATGTCAGATGTAATGGGTTCTGGTATCGCGGGAACTTTAATTTCAATCGCCTTATTCTTCTTTGTACTGTCTACTGTAGTCGTGATCGTATTTTATGGTGAGAAGCAAGCGGAATACCTATTTGGACTTAAATTTGCGATGGTTATGCGCTTTGTTTACTTAGCTGCTATTTTAGTAGGGGCTATTGGAGGATTGCAATTTATCTGGCAATTCCTTGACTTAATGCTTGCGATGATTATCTTGCCAAACGTTATTGCTTTACTATTCTTAAGCGGTGAAGTAAGAGAGCTAACCAAAGATTACATCAGTAAATATATTAAAAAAGATACACCTATTAATAAAGACCAAACGCATCCGATGTAATAGATAGATGATTGGATAGGAAAGAGGCGCATGAAGGACGGAAATACCTGTCCTGAAAGCGCCTTTGCTTATTGAACGAAAATGCTCACATCAAGAGAGGAAGATCATCATGTATGAACAACTTAAACATTTAAGCGTGCCAGAACAAGTGGAAGCGCTTACTAGAAAGCTTGTGTCTATCCCGAGTATCAATGGTTCTGAAGAAGGCGAAAACAATGTAGCTGAGGCGATTTCAACTATCATTCGCTCCTTTCCTTATTTTCAAAAAAACCCTGCGCTCGTCTGGGAACAGACAGCGATGGATGATCCATTAAATCGAAAGAATGTTTTTGCCTTTGTAAAAGGCGGAGTAAAGACGAAGCAAACAATTTTGTATCATGCGCATATTGATACTGTAGGGATTGAAGATTTCGGTGCTCTTCGTAAACACGCTTTTGATCCGGATTATCTTCAGCGCTATTTTAGTGAATACAGTCAAGATGAAGATGTTCAGCGTGATGCAAGGTCTGGAGACTGGCTGTTTGGGCGAGGTTCTGTAGATATGCAAAGCGGGGCGGCTGTCCATTTAGCCAACCTGATTTATTTTTCCGATCATCCTGAAGAATTGCCGGGGAATCTGTTAGTGACGTTTAACCCGGATGAAGAAAGTCAGCATGCGGGCATTAAAAGTGCAGTATTTGAGCTTGAGCGTTTGAAACAAGAATGGGGTTTAGAATATGTAGCAGCGATCAATAATGATTTTATCACACCGCAATATGATGGCGATGAAACGAGATATATCTATACAGGAGCGGCCGGGAAAATCCTTCCGAGTTTCTATATCTATGGCAGAGAGGCTCATGTAGGCGATACGCTGCAAGGAGTAGACCCTAACTTTATTGCCGCTGAGTTAACGAAGAGAATTCATAACAACGTAGACCTTTGTGAAAATATTCAAGATGAAATGGTGTTGCCGCCAACTTGCCTTTTCCAGCGAGACAATAAATACACGTATAATGTGCAAACGGCCACAAGCAGTTATCTATATTTCAATTATTTTTTATACAGGGATTCTGCGTCGGATGTCATGAATAAACTGCAAGGGGTAGCTGAGAATGCATGCGGTGAAATTTCTCAGTATTTTTCCAATCAGTACGAAGAATATATAAAGCGAACAGGGCTTCCTCGAAAACAGCTAAACTGGGACATTGAAGTCATTTCATTAGAGGAATATAGTAAGCAATTGCGAAATAAAGGCTTTGATGTGGAGCGTATTTGTGCCGAGGTTGTACAAGAACATTCCATGCTTGATGTGCGAATGATTTCATTCAAAATCGTGGAAGTATTAAATGAACTTGACCCGGATAAAAAACCGCGTGTGATCCTATTCTTCTCGCCGCCATACTTGCCGCATAATTTCTTGCGAGAAGATGACCGTGCAGAACAGGCTATTTTACACACGATTAAACAAGTGCTTGCTAAAGACGAAAAAGTCAGCGGAGAAGCCTATTCAGTTAAAAAATTCTTTCCGTACTTGGCAGACGGCAGCTACCTTTCTATTCATGAAACCAATGCGGAGCTGGAAAGTCTTTTAAACAACCTTCCGAACCTTGGGAGCTTATATACCCTTCCAGTGGATCAAATTCGCAAACTGAACATTCCATCCATTAACATGGGGGTGTTCGGCAAAGATGGACACAAATGGACAGAACGAGTATATAAGCCTTATTCATTCGGTGTATTGCCTGGTTTGATCAGAGAAGCAACGATCAGCTTGCTGAATCAAGTTCCTGTTAAGTCCGGATCTTATTAAAAGCAGAAAGAAGCTCCATTGCGGGCTTCTTTTTTAGATTAGGCTATGTTAATGAACAGTGTTGATAAGAACATGTAAGGTTAATTATTGGGACTATCTATAAAATTGCATTCAGTTTTTATATGTGGGCTTTGCTTTAATAATTGATGAACAAACTCAGTTTTGTTTTTAGGTGAAATGGCAATTGTTCTATGTCTTGAATAATTAATTTCTATTTTATCCATAGACAAAGCAGGGGCTGTAAATGGGTTTTTTGTCTTCCTGATGCTATGAATCTCATCAATCTTGATGTTCTTTTTAAAAGGACCATATTGTATTTTGAGCTGATTGTCTTTGATTATATAGCCAGTTTTAAACCAAATCCAGATTAAGCAAATACCAATTGGAAATAAGAATACAATTTTTAGCCATTTTTTCTCTAAGTAATCAGGGATCATCCACACTCCAAAGTCTGGGAAGAAAATTGGTGGAACAATAAAAAGAAAGGCGAACAGCCAAACGATTATTGTCATCCATAAGTCTTTCTTTGACGGAAAATACACCTAATATCACTTTCCTTTCATTACCATTCATACGTTCTCAACGATTCATAAGTTTCATGAATTGAAAACAAATACCCTCAACAGCGTGATTTGCTTTTCTCTGGTGTCCAGCAAAAGTCGTTAGGTGCTTAGGTCAAAAGATCGTTTACACTTAAGGCAAAAAGCGCCTTTAGGGTAAAAGCCTATTTGCCCTTCACACCTGGACAAACGGCTTTTGCTTTTCTCTGGTGTCCAGCAAATCCCGCTAGGAGTTCGGGTCAAAAGATTAGAATCCATAAAGGCAAAGAACGCCTTTTTGGATCCTGCCTATTTGCCCGTCACTCCTAAACAGCGCTTTTTGCTTTTC
The DNA here is from genome assembly GCF_016908875.1 of Bacillus ectoiniformans. Classification (GTDB taxonomy): domain Bacteria; phylum Bacillota; class Bacilli; order Bacillales; family Domibacillaceae; genus Bacillus_BX; species Bacillus_BX ectoiniformans. The sequence goes on from NZ_JAFBES010000020.1 coordinate 37,971, forward strand.
TCTGAATATTTAATTAAATCACCAACGGGTTGACCGCTTTGGCTTCTAGATATAAAATGATGTCAACTTAGCTCGAATAATCAGTAACTCCTTCATATATTTTCGATAATATGGGTCGAAAGTTTCTACCAAATCACCGTAAATGATTGGACTATGGGGGCAGGTTCTTTTTGTTATTAACTAGAATTCTGCTTTCAGCAACGAAAGAGTTCTAGTTTTTGTTTTATTTAAAACCGAGCGTGACTAAATTGCCGATCAAGAGGAGTGGAAAGTGTGACAGGAAAAACAGAATTACATAATCAAGAAATGATTCTAGTGCTTGATTTTGGGAGCCAGTATAATCAATTAATTACTCGCCGCATCCGTGAGCTTGGTGTATATAGTGAATTGCACCCGCACACGATCACAGCGGAAGAAATTAAAGAGATCAATCCAAAGGGAATTATTTTTTCTGGCGGACCAAACAGTGTGTATTCAGACGAAGCTTTCCACTGCGATGAAAACATATTTGATTTAGACATTCCGATTTTCGGTATTTGCTATGGCATGCAGCTGATTACGAAACACTTTGGCGGGAAAGTTGAAAAGGCTTCTCACCGTGAATATGGAAAAGCAACGATCAATATTCAAAACGAAACGGCTTTATTTAAAGATCTGCCAAGTGAGCAGGTTGTTTGGATGAGCCATGGAGATTTAGTAGTAGGTGCACCGGAAGGATTTACAACTGATGCAACAAACCCTTCATGTCCAATCGCGGCAATGAGTAACGAAGACAAAAATATTTATGCTGTACAATTCCACCCAGAAGTAAAACACTCTGTGTATGGAAATGAACTGCTAAAGAACTTTGTCTTTGAAGCATGCGGCTGCGAGGGCGAATGGTCTATGGAGAACTTCATTGAAATCGAAATGGAGAAAATCCGTCAATTAGTTGGAGATAAAAAAGTTCTTTGTGCACTTAGCGGCGGTGTCGATTCTTCTGTTGTCGCTGTGTTGATCCATAAAGCAATTGGCGATCAATTAACATGTATTTTTGTTGATCATGGTCTATTGCGTAAAGGAGAAGCGGACAGCGTAATGGAAACATTTGCACAAGGCTTCAACATGAATGTCATTAAAGTGGATGCACAAGACCGTTTCTTAGACAAACTTAAAGGCGTGTCTGATCCGGAGCAAAAACGTAAAATTATCGGTAACGAGTTCATTTACGTTTTTGATGACGAGGCGACGAAACTTGAAGGCATTGAATATCTAGCGCAAGGTACGCTTTATACAGATATTATTGAAAGTGGTACAGCAACAGCTCAAACAATTAAGTCTCACCATAACGTTGGTGGTCTGCCTGAAGATATGCAATTCCAGTTAATTGAACCGTTAAATACGCTATTTAAAGATGAAGTGCGTGCGCTAGGTTCTGAACTTGGTATTCCTGATCACATCGTTTGGCGTCAGCCGTTCCCAGGTCCTGGTCTTGGTATTCGTGTACTTGGCGAAATCAGTGAGGAAAAATTAGAAATCGTAAGAGAATCCGATGCGATTTTGCGTGACGAAGTAAGCAAAAATGGCCTTGAGCGCGAGATCTGGCAGTACTTTACGGTGCTTCCTGATATCCGCAGCGTCGGTGTAATGGGCGATGCGCGGACATACGATTACACAATTGGTATCCGTGCTGTTACCTCTATCGATGGAATGACATCTGACTGGGCGAGAATCCCTTGGGACGTTCTTGAGAAGATCTCAACACGTATCGTGAATGAAGTCTCTCACGTGAACCGCGTCGTTTATGACATTACATCTAAGCCGCCGGCAACGATTGAGTGGGAATAAAATACGAATAAAAATTATATAAAATTAAATAATGTTCGTGTTTTCTATTGACGGATCACACGATGATAGGTACAATGATAGAGAATTAAACAAATCTTGAATATTACGTCGTATAATATCGGGGATAAGGCCCGAAAGTTTCTACCGAGCTACCGTAAATGGCTTGACTACGAGGTAACAGGATAAGATGGGATCTTTCTCTATCTTTCCTTTCACCTATAGTCACGCTTCGAATTCGGATTCGGAGCGTTTTTTTTATTAGGCGTATGGCATCAAAAGAGGGAGAGGAGCCTATCATGAAGAAGTTTTTCCAGTTTGAAGAATTGGGTACGAATTATCGCCGGGAGTTTATTGGAGGTCTAACCACGTTCTTATCAATGGCCTATATCTTGGTCGTTAACCCGATCACACTATCCTTACAAACGGTACCGGATCTTCCGGATGCAATGAGAATGGACTACGGAGCGGTCTTTGTAGCAACTGCATTAGCTGCGGCGATCGGTTCCTTATTAATGGGTTTGCTCGCTAAATATCCGATTGCTTTAGCACCAGGGATGGGATTGAATGCGTTCTTCGCTTATACTGTCATTTTGACATATGGAGTTCCTTGGCAAACGGCTTTAACGGGGGTATTATTTTCAGGACTAATTTTTATCCTTCTTACGCTATCAGGTATTCGAGAAAAAATTATTAACTCTATTCCGTCAGAACTTAAATTTGCAGTAGGTGCGGGTATTGGTTTATTTATCACATTTATCGGATTTCAGAATGCGGGAATAATTGTAAATAATGACGCGGTTCTGGTTGGACTTGGAGATTTAACAGCGGGCAATACACTGCTTGCGATCTTTGGGATTTTCATTACAGTGATTTTAATGACAAAGGGCATAAACGGTGGAATCTTCATTGGTATGCTTGTTACAGCGATTGTTGGAATGATGGCAGGATTAATCGAGTTTCCGAAAAGCATTATTGGCCCAGTGCCGAGTATGGAACCGACGTTCGGTGTAGCTTTAGAATCCATTTTCCAAACACCTGAACATGTCTTCACTCTTCAAATGCTTGTTGTTGTCTTGACTTTCTTGTTCGTTGACTTCTTTGATACGGCAGGTACATTAGTAGCTGTAGCGAATCAAGCGGGTTTGATGAAAGAGAATAAACTGCCGCGGGCAGGCAAAGCATTGTTCGCAGATTCATGTGCCACAATTGTGGGAGCATTATTAGGTACGTCAACGACGACTTCCTATATTGAGTCTTCAGCAGGGGTGGCCGCTGGCGCAAGATCAGGGTTTGCTTCCGTTGTAACAGCCGGATTTTTCTTGCTAGCCTTATTGTTTTTCCCTTTGCTCGAAGTCATCACAGCCCCGGTTACTGCACCTGCTTTGATCATAGTCGGCGTCTTGATGGTTTCTTCCCTTGACAAGATCGACTGGGAAAAATTTGAAATTGCAGTACCAGCATTTTTAACAATCGTAGCTATGCCTTTGACTTACAGCATTGCAACAGGAATCGCGATTGGATTCATTTTCTATCCGATCACCATGATCATTAAAGGAAGAGGGAAAGAAATTCATCCGATCATGTACGGGCTTTTCTTCATATTTGTACTCTATTTTATCTTTTTAAAATAAATAAACATGAAAGTAGGAGACTGTGCCATACAGCCTCCTACTTTTTTATTGTTTTTTCATCATATATTACAAATTATTAATAAGACGTAAAATATTGTCATATAATGCTGAAAATTTGAATGAGCCTTGGCATGAAGAAGATTGTCGGACTTTTGATAATTTGTTAGGTGATGAAAAAGAATTAGTTCTCTGGATCTAGTTAAATTTGAATGTTGATAAAAAATAGTAAATATGAACCTTTTTTACTCATTTTCTATTAAATTAATGTAATTTTGAAAATTGGATTTTGGTGGTAAATTATAAGTGTTCAAACAATTAAAAATCATTCTTTTGGAGGCGGTAAATATGAACAATCAATTTAAAAAAGTAGATATTGATGCATTAGAAAAGTATGCAGGCGGTTATCAAGCGGATCATACAGGCGGAGGCGGATCGTCAAGCGGAGGCGATGCTTTATTATGTGTAGGCAGTGTTTGGGGGATGGTTGGACAAGTTGGTACTTCCTCATGGGGTAACTGGGGTTGTGGGAGCGCCACTCACTATACGGAATACATGAATGAATATTGCCGAAAATAATAGCTTGGCCAGGAGATGAATCTCCTGGCCATTGTTTTGATTTAGGATAAAAAAGGAATATAGGTAAGAAAAACCGGAAGATTCAAAAGGATGATGGATAAATGAATAATTTTATAGAAGAACTTTTATCAATAGAGTCAGATTTAACGAAAGATTTACTTTTAATTAAAGAAAAAGAGCTAGTGCAGGATGCGATTTGGAAACGGCATGGCAGATTAGATGTGGGTGAAATGGTTAGCAGGTATGAGGCTGTCCATTTGCCGCCCGTTACTTGTGGGTTAATCATACTTAACGAAGAGGAGCGCATTGCACGTTGTTTAAAGGGAATTAGCAATCAGTTCGATGAAATTATTGTCCTCGATGCTTATTCTAAGGATCGTACCGTACCAATCATTAAGTCGGAGTTTCCGGAAGTGAAGCTGATTCAAAAAGTGTGGCAGAATGATTTTTCCTTGCAAAGAAATCATCTGCTTGACCATGTGACGAATGATTGGGTGTACTTTATCGATGCAGATAATGTATTTAATGAAGGCAACGGCAGGAAACTTCAACGGGTCGCTAAGTTGATGGAGTTTGCGGGAATAACGGCGGTGATGAGTCCGGTCATCCATGAACACAATGGTTCGATCAGTCAAGACAACCGTCGTTTCTTTAAATGTTCAGATGGGATTCGTTTTAAAGGAATGGTACATGAAGAGCCGGTGTTGCCGGGTGGGCAGATTCCTTTAGGTTTTGAGATGGATGTTCATATTAGTCATGACGGCTACGATGAAGCTAATCAGGATCAATCCGAGAGAAGGCGCCGGAACTGGCTGCTGACGAAAAAGATGGCGGAGATCGAGTCTAGTGATCCGAAGTGGCGCTATTTTTTGGCGAGAGATTATCTTCTTTATCATGAAAACCCTGATATGGCATGGGTACTTGATCAATTGCAAAAAGGGATACAATTATATGAAGAAAGTGGACATACACGCTATAAATTATCCAATTATTTGCTCCAAATGGATGTTTTGATGCGGATAGGTGAGGTTGCTTTAGCTGAACAGACGCTAGGAATCATAGAGGAAGAATACTCAGGGTTAGTTGACATCCACTATTACCGCACCATGCTGATTATGGAAGATTTCCGGTCGAAAATGCATGGTTACTTGAGCGATACATGGACGCAAGCGACAGGGCCTGAAAGTGGTCGAAGTGTGATCAGCAGTGATAAGAGGCATATTGAAGAACTATATCAGCGGACCGCGGATCTATTAAATTTACCTCTGCAATTTAATATCCTTCCTAAAGAAAAGAGGGGGAGGGAGTGAAATATCCCCATGTTCGTCAACAGCAGGAGTTTGATTGCGGAGTAGCTTGTGTGTCAACAATCATGCAGCACTACGGAGTTGAACATAGCTATGCCGCGTTAAGAGATATTCATTACCTGGAAGGGGAGTACACACTTGGCGATTTAAAGCGCTTATTAGAAAGCGTTCATTTCGAGGTGGAGGCTTATCAATATGACTCTTCCGTCAGTTTGTCAGCCTCCTACCAGGATATCGATTGTCCTCTAATCGCTTTAATTGACAAAGACGGGGTAGGCCACTACGTCGTTATACATAAAGTGGACAAGAAGGGTCTAATAATTAGTGATCCAGCGGAAGATCAGCCAGTCAAATGGTCTTTTTCGAAGTTCGAAAAAATGATGTCTAGGATCTTTCTTCATCCGGTGCCTGCCGGGAATAAGCCGTTACCTAATTTGACTCCATCGTCTTTTAAAACAAAACAGTTTATTAAAGGGATAATTAAAGATAATCGATCTTCTTTGGTATTTTTGCTTGTCATTTCGTATTTAATTGTTGCGTTAGGCATCTTGAATTCTTTCTTTTTTAAAACCGTGGTTGACTACTTTATACCAGAACGGGAAATCGTGCAATTAAACACGTTTGCTTTATTATTTGCGGGACTTGGCCTTATTTTAGCGGTTTTTTCATATGTTCGGGCTCAGGCGGTGATCCACTTCTCTAATAAGGTTGAGATCAATCTGGCCTCCTCTTATTTTCAGCAGCTGATGAGCCTGCCTTCTCGTTTCTTTCATAATAGAAGCAGCGGTGAACTGATTTCGAGATATAATGATGCGCTCTATTTGCGTGAATTGCTCAGCCGTTCTTTTGTGGGCGGGGTGCTCGATTTAACAGTTGCCCTTGTTTTAGGGGTTGTATTGTACTTCGTCAGTCCGCTTCTTTTCGTTGTTACCATCATTGGCTGTCTCGTGTTTTTATGTGCAGCGGTTATGTTTATTCAGCCGATTAAAAAGAGAGTCAAGCGGCACCTGGAGGAAAAAGCGAACACACAGACATCCCTCTATCAATTCCTGTCGAATGAAGGGTCGTTAAAATCTCTCGGCAAAAGGGAGTATGCCGCGAAAAGGATCATGGGCAGAGTGAAGAGTCAGCAAAAGTCTCTTGTGCATCTTCGGACGTTAGAAAATATTAGCGTGGTAATCAAGCAGTTTATTATGGCGGGATTTATGATCCTCATCGTTTGGATGGGGGCGAGGGAAATCATTTTTGGGCAAATGACGATAGGGGATTTGATTTTCTTCCTTTCTATTCTGGGGATTTTAGTTGCGTCGATTTCAAGTCTTGTCAACTTGCAAGTGGACATACAAGAAGCTGGAGTAGCTTTAGAGAGGTTTCGTGATATTTTAGAATACCCTGAAGAGAGCCAGTCGCAAGATGAAAGTATAGAAGAGTTTAAGCAACTGGAAGTCCATTCCTTGCTTTGGAGGCCGAATTTAAATCAGCCAGTATTTTATTGTCCTCATTTTATATTGAAAAGAGGAGAGTTGGTTTGGCTGCAGGGAGGGAATGGTTCTGGTAAATCCTCTTTCTCTAAAGTACTGGCTGGCCTTTGGGAAGTAGAGCAAGGCTGCTTGTTTTATAACGGCAAGGATGCGGCCAATCTGGATTTAACAGCCTATCGATCTGCTGTGGCTTATGTGGATGGAGAACCTTTCTTTTTTACTGGCAGTTTGTTAGATAATCTCTTGATGGGCTCTGAAGTTGAGGTGGAACGTCTTGATTGGGCGTTAACGATTAGCGGGATGAAAGATTTTGTTAGTGGCCTTCCGGGTGGTGTGCAAGAAAAGATTCATGAAAAGGATGCTCGCTTTTCAGCTGGGCAAAAACAAAAGTTGAATCTTGCAAGGGTGCTGCTCACGGATAAACAAGTCATTATTTTAGATGAAGCTATGAGCAATATCGATCAGGCAGGGAAAGAGGAAATCTTACGTCAGCTATTGGCGATGAATAAAACAGTCGTTTATATTTCTCATGATCATGCAGGAGAGAGGTTGTTTCATAAGTGTTATGAGTTTACTGAAGTGAAAGATGGACGAACTTCCTTCAGGTTAAAACAAAATTAAATATAATATAGAAGAAAAATGTATATGGGAAAGGCGGACTTTGAATTTTATTGAGTCCGCTTTTTTCGTGCTTATTTTATATTCGTGCGCTTTTTGTGTTGGCTTGCCTTAACTGATAGGGTGTGTGGGAAGGATTGTTACAAGTTTTTATTTAGTTTTAAAAAAACTTTTGTTAAATGGTTGACGGATGTTAAATAAAAATGTTATATTATTTCTTGTCGCTTCGGAAGTTAAGCAAACAGAAAGAAAAAAAGTTGTTGCAGAGTTCGTTTGAAACGAACAAAAAAACTTTCTTAAAATAATAGTTGACTTAAACGACTTATAGATGATATGATGGTTGAGTCGCTGTTAAAGAGCGAGTGACATTGATCTTTGAAAACTGAACAAAATAAACGTCAACGTTTAAATGAAACAACCGACAATGTAAATTGTCAACATGAGCAATCAAACATCTTTTTGGAGAGTTTGATCCTGGCTCAGGACGAACGCTGGCGGCGTGCCTAATACATGCAAGTCGAGCGGACTTGACTG
>NZ_JAFBES010000021.1 GCF_016908875.1 Bacillus ectoiniformans
ACCACGGACACCCTTGCGTTAAGCTAACCGCTACTTCTGCCTTCACAGTTCGGGACTCTCACCCTATAGATTACACCCATGCCGGGCACACTAGAAAAAGCTATTCCATTCGAGATGAAATAGCTTTTACCTTTAAGAGTTCTTTTTCTGCTTCAGTTCTTCGTGAGCCGTAGACACCACATCTTCGGGTGTGAAGACTAGCTCATTTTTTCCTGGCTCTTCCTTGTGGCCTGGCCAATTTAAATGAATGAGAAATTCAATATTTCCATCTCCGCCCGTGATTGGCGAAAAGGAAAGATTTTTTATATCATAGCCAAGTGTTAATGATAAATCCATAATCTTTTCAATGACCGCTTGGTGGATCTTCGGATCACGGACAATGCCCTTTTTGCCGACTTGATCTTTTCCCGCTTCAAACTGCGGCTTTATTAAAGCAATTACATCACTGTTTGGCACAAGCAACGTTTTGAGCACAGGCAAAATGAGCGAAAGAGAGATAAAAGATACATCAATGGTCGCAAAGTCTGGCATTCCATTCTCAAGATCAGCTGGAGTGACATACCGGAAATTTGTTCTTTCCATTACCGTCACGCGTTCATCCTGGCGAAGTTTCCAGGCTAACTGGTTGTAGCCTACATCCAGTGCGTAAGAAGTCTTCGCTCCATTTTGGAGAGCACAATCCGTGAATCCGCCGGTAGAAGATCCAATGTCGATCATAATCTTATCTTTTACTTCCACATCAAATTCATTTAGTGCCTTCTCAAGCTTTAATCCGCCTCGGCTGACATATCGCAGCGTATTTCCTTTGATTTGAAGCGGTGCATCTTCAGGAATTTTTTCTCCCGGTTTGTCCAGCCGCTCTTCGTTAGAATACACGAGGCCAGCCATCACGGCCCGCTTCGCTTTTTCCCTTGTTTCAATTAATCCGCGTTCTACAAGTAATACATCTATTCGTTCTTTCTTTACTTTCATTCTTATGCTCTTTTCTGTTTTTTTGGTATGATATTGGCCAGTATTCTAACTGCTTCCTCTTTCGTCAAGTCAATTTCCGCGAGCAGCTGATTTACACTGCCATGTTCCACAAATTTATCCGGTATTCCCATGCACTCAACCACAGATGAATGGCATCCATGCGCATGAGCAAATTCGATAACCGCACTGCCGAAACCGCCTTGCAGCACCGCTTCTTCAATGGTTAAGATCGGCATATTGGCTTTTAAAAGAGGCAAAAGGATATCCGCATCTAATGGCTTAATAAAGCGTGCGTTGATGACTTTGACAGACAATCCACGCGCTTCCATTTCTTCTGCAGCATCCATCGCCATAGGAATAGTCGTACCGAAAGTTAAAATGGCTGCGTCACTGCCTTCCTTCAACACTTCCCATGTGCCAATCGGAATTTCTTTCAGCTCTTCATCCATTTTGACACCTAAGCCATTGCCGCGTGGAAATCTCATGGCAATCGGACCGTCGTCATAGGATAGCGCCGTTTTCACCATGTGCTGGCCTTCATTCTCATCTTTCGGCATCATGAGCACCATGTTAGGCAGATGCCTTAAAAATGCGATATCAAATACCCCTTGATGCGTTTCTCCGTCCGCTCCGACGAGTCCTGCACGGTCAACCCCGATAAATACATTCAAGTTTGCCCGGCATATATCGTGAACCACTTGATCATAGGCCCGCTGTAAGAACGTAGAGTAAATGGCAAGAAATGGTTTCATCCCTTGTGTAGCCAGTCCTGCCGCCACGGTTGCGGCATGCTGTTCGGCGATCCCTACATCAAACATTCGTTCCGGAAATTCTTCTGCAAATCCCAAAAGCTTAGAGCCCACTGGCATTGCGGGAGTTAGCGCCACAACCCGCTTGTCCGTCCGAGCAACCTCTCTAACGGTTTCACTGACAAGCGCACTCCAAGCTGGAGGCTGGTTTGCCGGCTTGATAATATCGCCCGTTTCCATTTTATATGGGCCCGTCCCATGCCATGTTCCTTTTTTATCTAATTCAGCAGGCTGAAATCCTTTGCCTTTTTTAGTAATCACATGAATAAGAACAGGTCCTTCAGTTTTCTTCGCATACTGAAGATGTTCTTGAAGCTCTTCAAAATTATGCCCATCGATTGGACCGAGGTAAGTGAAGCCCAATTCTTCAAAGAACATGCCAGATACAAATAAATATTTTAAGCTGTCTTTCAGCCGTTCAGCTGTCTGGGCCATTTTTCCGCCAACCGCCGGAATCTTTTTCAGGAAAGACTCGAGTTCATCTTTCACCCAATTATATTTTCCTGCCGTGCGCAAGCGTCCAAGCACATGATGAAGCGCGCCGACATTCGGGGCAATAGACATTTCGTTATCATTTAATATCACAATCATATTCGTCTTTTCATGGCCGATATGGTTGAGCGCTTCTAAGGCCATTCCGCCTGTTAACGCACCATCGCCAATTACGGGAATAATATGTGTATCCTCTTGCTTCAAATCTCTCGCAATCGCCATGCCCATTGCAGCGGAAAGTGAAGTCGAGCTATGCCCCGTTTCCCAGACATCATGCTCACTTTCTGCCGTTTTAGGAAAACCGCATAACCCTTTATACTGTCTCAATGTATCAAATTGATCAGCCCGGCCAGTTAGGATTTTATGGACATAAGACTGATGTCCGACATCCCATAATATTTTATCCGCTGGACTGTTAAAACAACGGTGCAAAGCGATAGTCAATTCAACTACCCCAAGGTTGGGTCCAATATGCCCGCCCGTTTTAGATAGCTTCTCAATTAAAAATTGTCTGATGTCTGCACTTAATTCATTCAATTCATCCAAAGACAATTCTTTTAAAAAAGAAGGCTCTTTAATGGATAAAAGATCCAATAGGATCACTCACTTTCATTACTGTGTCATTTAATTAGTTGTCTCTATTATAACGTTTGATCTATTTTACTCAACATTCTGTACGTTCATTAAAAGGTTTAAACGGACATTTTCTAAGACATGTGGAAAAAGAGCCGCTAACACTGAGCGTGATAACGGCGCTTTTTCCACAAAATAGTATAGTCATTATAACATATGAAGCTAAATCCAACAATTTAAGCCAATATCTGTGTTTATTGATCTCTTGTTGCTATTAATTCCGCCAGCTGCCGCAGCAGCGGAACATCCATATTCAGTTCATCCATCGCTTGTTGAGCAAGCAGGAGATGTTCATTCAGCTTTTCTTTCGCACCTTCCATCGTGAGAAGTGCAGGGTATGTACTTTTTTGATTCGATTCATCACTGCCGACGCGCTTGCCAATCTTCTCTTCCGTTCCCTCAATATCTAAAATATCGTCTTGGATTTGAAAAGCAAGACCAATATGGTGGGCATACTTTTTTAAGCAGTTCAGCTGGTGCTGGTCGGCTCCTGAAATCAGCGCGCCAGCCATTACACTGTAAGCAAGCAAGCGACCGGTTTTATTGACATGGATATATTCAAGCTCAGAAAGCGTGAGTGATTTATTTTCCCCTTCAAGATCAGCCACCTGGCCGCCTACCATCCCGAGAGGCCCGGACGCTTCTGAAAACCATTGGATCAATTGCACTTTCAATTCACTGCTGTAATAAGGCGATTGGGCAATCACTTGAAAGGCATACGTCAGCAAGGCATCCCCAGCTAAGATCGCAATGGCTTCGCCAAAGACTTTATGGTTTGTTGGCTTGCCTCTTCGCAAATCATCATCATCCATGCTTGGAAGGTCATCATGAATCAAAGAGTAGGTATGCACCATTTCGAGCGCTATGGCAGCAGGGAGACCCTTCTTCGTATCTTGATGAAAAGAAGCCATTACGGCAAACAGCAGCATGGGGCGTATTCTTTTCCCTCCTGCCTGCAAGGAATAATCCATCGCTTGTTTTAATGTTTCCGGCGTATGAAGATCTGCGATGGACTGTTTCAGTTCATGATCTAGGAGTAAGGCATGCTCTTTCATAAAATCGGTTAAATTCAACCCCACCTCTACTCCCCCTCACCAATGTTGAAATCTTCTTCTCCATTGTCCGTCATTAGCTTAACCATCTGTTCTTCTGCAGATTTAAGCTTTTCATGGCAAAAGGCAGATAACTCCATTCCTTTTTGATAATAGCTTAATGCTTCTTCTAGCGGGACATCTCCTTCTTCAAGCTTCGTCACGATGACTTCAAGTTGATCCATGGCTTCTTCAAACGTTAATTCTTTATTTTTCATCCTTATTCACCTCAATTGTTTGCACTTGGCAGTTCATGCTGCCATCTGTCATTTGAACGGTAATCGAATCACCGGTCTTTACTTGTTTTGCTGACTTTAAGAGCTTGTGGCTGTCCTGATACACTAAACTATATCCCCGCTCCATAATCGTCAGCGGACTTAAGGCGTGCAGCACCGACATCTTTTGCCTAAATGCATCCTCTTTATATTTTATCCTCACTTTCATCTCTTTCGTCAATAGTTGAGCTGTCCGGTTCAAGCGTTCTTTCGCCAGATTCAGCTGTTGACCTGGGTGATTTCGATGCAAGCGGGCTGTGATTTGATCAAGACTGCTTTTGGTTTGTTTCATATAGATAAGCTGTTCTCTAGTTAATTGATCCGTCATGCGGTCAAGTTTTTCAGCCTGCTGACGGTACAATGATTGCGGGTTCCTCATGATATAAGTGTTCTTTGCATGATCGAGTCTCTTTCTTTCTCGCTGCAATTTTTCAGACATCGCTCGTATCGTTCTCATTTTTCTCGTTCCGACTCTTTCAAGCACCTCTTCTAGATGGGGAACCGCTATTTCTGCTGCGCCTGTCGGTGTCGGAGCGCGCCTGTCGGCGACAAAGTCTGCAATGGTGAAATCTGTTTCATGACCAACAGCAGAGATGACCGGAAGATGAGACGCACGAATGGCTCTTGCTACTTGCTCTTCATTGAAGGCCCACAGCTCTTCTATGGAGCCTCCGCCCCGGCCCACAATTAACACATCTGCCTGATTATCGGCATTGGCTTTTTGGATCGCGGATACGACAGATGGCGCCGCCTGATCTCCTTGAACGAGGGCTGGATAGATGAGCAGTTTGGCAAGAGGGTAGCGGCGCTTTATGGTCGTGATGACATCTTTCACTGCTGCGCCTGTCGGAGAAGTGATCACCGCGACTGCTTTAGGATATCGCGGCAGCGGTCGCTTTAACTGTTCTGCGAAGAGTCCTTCCTTCTCAAGCTTTTGTTTTAATTGCTCATATGCGAGATAAAGCGCTCCTACTCCATCTGGCTGCATGTCATGAACATACAACTGGTATTGGCCGCCGGCTTCATACACAGTCACGTCCGCTTTAGCCAGCACTTCCATGCCGTTTTCGGGCTGAAACTTCAGTGAGCGGTTAGCCGACGCAAACATCACGCCCAGAATGCGGGCATGCTGATCTTTTAATGTGAAATACATATGCCCGCTTGAATGTCTTTTCACATTCGAAAGCTCCCCTTTAACAAGCACATTGGTCAAATGAGGATCGGCATCAAATTTTCTTTTTATGTATTTGGTTAAAGCTTTTACAGTTAAGTAGCGCTCGATATCCATATACTCCACCTTTTCTGATTAAAGCTAAAAAGCTGTCTTTCCATTATAACTTAGAAAGACAGCTTTTAATATTCTTGGTTGCTGCTAAAGTTCAGCTCAACTATTCATGGACGAAATGTTTCTCAAAAAACAGCTTTTGCCGCATGAAGCTTGGCAGATTTCACTGTGTTAAAAAGAAGCATCGTAATCGTCATAGGGCCTACGCCTCCAGGTACAGGCGTGATTCTTCCTGCTACTTCTTTCGCGCTTTCAAAATCGACGTCTCCGCAGAGCTTGCCTTCCTCATCGCGGTTCATGCCGACATCGATCACAATCGCTCCTGGTTTAAAATCGTCTGCTTTAAGGAACTTCGCCTTTCCTACAGCAGCAATCACTACATCTGCTTGTCTAGTGAAGGAAGAAAGATCCTTCGTTTTAGAATGACAAACGGTGACGGTTGCACTTTCTTTTAAAGAGAGCAACGCCGCTGGCTTTCCAACGATATTGCTTCTGCCAACCACGACGACATGTTTTCCTTCTAGTGAAATATTTTCTTTTTCCAGCATTTTAATGATGCCGTACGGCGTACAAGAATAGTAGGCATCCTTGCCGATCGACATTTTCCCGACATTTACCGGGTGAAATCCATCCACATCTTTCAGAGGAGAGATAGCGTCAATTACTTTATCTTCAGAGATATGAGAAGGAAGCGGAAGCTGAACTAAAATGCCATGGATATTGTCATCTTTGTTCAGTTCGTCCACCTTACTCAGCAGCTCAGCTTCTGTCAATTCCGCAGGATAACGATAAATCTCTGAGTGAATGCCAACTTCGGCACATGCTTTATCTTTGTTTCTTACGTAAGTCTGTGAAGCCTGATCTTCTCCAACAAGTATCACCGCAAGCCCGGGCGTCACTCCCTCTTGCTTCAGTTGATTAATCTCTTCTTTTAGTTCTAATCGAATGTCTTTAGCAATTGCTTTTCCATCAATGATTACTGTCATTCGTCAGGCTCCCTTCCATTTACAGTTATTCGATTGTTTCTTTTACTTTAGACAAAATACCATTTATAAACTTGCTGGACTTCTCATCACTGAAGTATTTAGCTAATTCAACCGCTTCATTGATCGCCACTTTGGCAGGCACATCATCGGAATACTTCATTTCATAAATAGCTAATCGCAAAATATTGCGGTCTACTTTCGCTAAACGGTCAAAGGACCATTTTTCTAAGTTAGATTTTATTAATTCATCAATTTCATTTAAATTGTCAGTTGTTCCTGTAATAAGGATCTTCAAATACTCATCAACTGGTTCTCCTTCAAGAACATTCTCTAAGGCATCTTCTGGTGCGGCGCCGCTCATATCCATTTGATAAAGAGCTTGAAGCCCCTTTTCACGTGCTGTACGTCTTTTCATTCGTTTAAACTCCTTCTGCGTTTTGCATTATAAAAAGATAATAGCACATATTGAAAAGGTGGCGCACGGTTCTAATGAAAAAAAACTATATAAATAAAAAAACCAAAGGAAAATTCCTTTGGTTTTTTCATTATGCTTCCGGCAAGTAATCGCTTTCAGTATTTTTTGTTTCGAACTGAATGCCTACTACATGGATATTGACCTCATCTGCCTCTAGCGCTGTCATGTTCAAAAGCGCTTGGCGAATGCTGTCTTGGATTTTTTGAGCTACTGTTGGAATAGATACACCGAATGCGATGACACAGTAAACATCTACTTTGATGCCATCATCTGTTAAGTCGACGCGAACGCCTTTTCCGTGGTTTTTCTTCCCTAGTCGCTCTACCACACCTGAAGCGAAGCTGCCGCGCATTTTTTCTACGCCTTCGACTTCAGAAGCAGCAATCCCGGCAATAACTTCAATTACTTCAGGAGCAATTTCGATTTTGCCTAATCCATTTTCTCCATTGCTCATTTCTAATACTTGGTTCATTACTTGGCTGTTTTCTGCCATAACCAACACCCCCGGATTTTTTATATTTATGATTTCATCACTTCATAAATTTCAAGGAACTTGGTGTTAAAATCTCCTTCAACAAACTTGTCATGTTCAAGCAATTTCAAGTGGAAAGGAATGGTTGTATGAACCCCTTCGATGACAAACTCGCTTAATGCACGCTTCATACGGGCGATCGCTTCTTCGCGAGTTGCACCATACGTGATCAGTTTAGCAATCATAGAATCGTAAAATGGCGGGATCATATATCCTGGATAAGCGGCAGAGTCTACACGCACGCCAAATCCTCCTGGAGGCAGATAAGCTTCAATTCTGCCTGGAGAAGGCATAAAGTTCTTCTCAGGATTTTCCGCATTAATCCGGCACTCAATTGCCCATCCGTTAAACTCCACATCTTCTTGTTGAAGTGTTAATGTTTCACCTGAAGCTACACGAACCTGCTCTTTAATTAAGTCTACGCCTGTTACCATTTCTGTTACAGGATGCTCTACTTGGATTCGTGTATTCATTTCCATGAAATAGAATTTATTGTTAGGTTCATCATATATAAATTCTACCGTACCTGCACCTGTATAATCAACTGCTTGAGCTGCCTTAACAGCTGCATCTCCCATTTGGGCGCGAATGTTTTGATCTAAAGCAGGTGAAGGTGTTTCTTCAAGCAGCTTTTGCATACGGCGCTGAATCGAACAATCACGCTCTCCTAAGTGAATCACATTTCCATGCGTATCAGCAAGGACTTGAATTTCAACATGGCGGAAATCTTCAATAAATTTTTCGATATATACGCCCGGATTTCCAAATGCCGTAGCTGCTTCCTGCTGGGTCATATTGATGCCTTTTTCAAGCTCCTGCTGGTCGCGAGCCACGCGAATACCTTTACCCCCGCCGCCTGCAGTCGCTTTAATAATAACTGGATAACCAAGTTCTGAGGCAATTTTTATGCCTTCTTCGGTGTTCTTGATAATCCCGTCAGATCCTGGCACAATCGGCACGCCTGCTTTTTCCATCGTGTCGCGGGCAACGTCTTTTGTACCCATTTGTGTAATCGCTTCCGGACTTGGGCCGACAAATGTGATGTTGCACTCTCTGCACAATTCTGCAAAGTCAGCATTTTCCGCTAAGAAGCCGTAACCCGGGTGAATGGCCTCACAATTCGTAAGCTTGGCCACACTGATAATATTTGTGAAATTTAAGTAACTATCTTTAGAAGCTGTAGGGCCGATACAGTATGCTTCATCCGCAATCTGAACGTGAAGAGCCTCTTTATCCGCTTCGGAATAGACAGCAACCGTTTCAACTCCCAGTTCTTTGCAGGCGCGGATGATGCGCACAGCAATTTCCCCTCGGTTTGCAATCAATAATTTTTTAATCATTCCGATCTCTCCTTATTCAGGCTTTACTAAAAATAATGGCTGTCCATATTCAACTAATTGGCCGTCTTTAACAAGAATTTCTACGATTTCACCGTCAACTTCTGCTTCAATTTCATTAAATAGCTTCATCGCTTCTACGATGCAGACAACGGAATCGCTAGATACTTTAGATCCTGGTTTCACATATGCCTCTTGGTCAGGGGATGGAGATTGATAGAATGTTCCGACCATTGGAGAAGTGATTTTATGTAAGTTCTCATCACTTGACGCAGCCTTTGGAGCTTCCGGTGCCGGAGCTTCTTGAACCGCTGGTGCTTCTTGTTTCGTTTCAGTATGTACAGGTGCTGCAGCTTGAGTTTCTTTCACTGGCTGAGCTGCCGGCGCTTCAGAAACGGCTGTATAAGTCACTCCTGCATTTTTCTTCATTTTTACTTTGCTTCCTTCGCTTTCAAAGACGAATTCATCGATGTTTGACTGATCCACAAGCTTAATAAGTTCTCTGATTTCTTGTACTTTCATTTCTGACACCCCTTGATTAATTATGACTAACTCTTAATATCTTACGACAATATGTACATAGAATTCAACTTTCACCCTTTGGTTAAATTCTATTCACTTATTCTATCTGTTTTTTAAGAGATTTTAAACATGAAACCCAAAAAATTTTAAATATTTCTTTAATTCACTCCAAGAGACCTATTGTATGTTTGTGTTTTAATCCTAAATGTTTTCAATTCCACCTTAGAAGTTTACAATAATTTTCGTTCACAACCATTTTCCCTGTATTCTTTTAAATAAAGCGGCTTGATCATCTAAAAGGCTGACCCTCATCTTGGGTCAGCCTTTTCGTATTTCGATATTATTTTACCGGCTGGAACTCAACCGCAATCAATTGGTTTTTCCCCAGCTCGTCCGTTGCCAAACGAATGATTTCATTGGCTTTCGCTGCAGAATGATCTTCTGATTTCACGGTAATTTTAATGTTTTCACCGTCAGCGCGAACTAAAGCATCTTGGTAACCTTTAGATTTAATTAACGTTTCTAATACATTTTCTTTCGTTGCAAGCTCTGTCAGTTTTTCCATGCGGTCATAGGCTGTGTTTTTCTCTTCAGCAGGCAAGTCCGCTGACGCTACTTTCGCTGTCAATTCTTCTCTTAATTTATTTCTTTCATCCTGCAGTTCAATGCGAAGCAAATCAAACGCTTCATCACCAGCGGATTCTGTGACAATTTGGGCTTCTTCGTTAAGAGCACCCTTCGTTTCTTTCAGCGCTTCCCCGTCTTTTGCTTCTGTGCCTGCTTCAGTCGTCAACGCCTCTTTTTCTTTAGAGACCATTTCCGGTGACATCTGCTGTGGTGAAGTAACATAATAGACAGATAGAACGACGACTAAACTCAGCATCGTCAATAGCCATACGGTTTGTTTTTTTAATAGCATTTATAAATCCCCCTTTGATTTTTTCGGCATCACTGCCACTCGGTGACTAGGGACATCTAACCCCCTGGTGACCGCTTCGATGACCCACCTTTTCACTCGAACATTCTCGACCCCTTCAGCTACGACTAATACGCCTCTTATCTTGGGCTTTTTCACTTCTTGTACAACGGGCGCATCGCCATTGCCGCCTTTTACGATTACTAATTCTTCTTCTTTTGTCTGGTCGGCAATTGTTCGTTCTCCACCTTTTTGATCGGTTTCACCTGTCTGCTGAGACTTGACGGTGACGTTCCTTTCAAACACTTTTTTCTCAGAGGCTTCTATGTTGACAACGACCGTTACATTGCTGACGCCAGCCATTTCCTCGAGCGCCGACTTTAATTCCTGTTCATACATAGATTCATAATCTTTCTCCGGCTTGGCTTCCGGTTTCTTTTGTAAACCGAACGTTTCTACATTGTCGGCTGCTTCTGAAAATTCGCTATCAAGAGGTTCGTTTTTCTCCATCACATCACTGATCAGCATAAACATGATTCCAAAAGCAGCGGCAATCACCAGCCATTTTGTTTTGTTAGAAGCCCCTCCTTCGTTATTTTTTTTTGACGGGAACCAGGACTGCAGCCAATCTAGCTTTTTTTTACGATCACTCAAGGCTGTCCCCCTCCTCTATCATTAGAATATTCAACTGTTCCTCTGGAATATTCCACTTTTTTGAAAGAAACGAGACAAGCTCTGGATGAACTTCTTTTTTGCTTTGTGTCTGAACAGATGAATCGATCACAATTTCTTGAATAGCGTTCGGGGCATTCACAGCCTCCCCATTCGACACATAGACATCCACTCGTTTTAAACTTTCTGGAAGCGATTGTTTCCATTGATCTATTTTAATATCAATTCCTGCAATGGTTTGGTTGAATTTTTCTTTCACTTCCGTTTCTGCCATTTCTTTTAAACTCTCCTCACTTTGTTTAACGATCAGCATTTCATTCGTCACTTGCAGGTCAGTCGTCTGTTTCATGATGTGATCATTGAGCTGATTGCCGGAAGATTGCCTTTCTGTCCAGCGCTGAAATTCTGCTCCTACATCAACAGACATTAATTTCCATAGCGGTGACAGCATGACCATCACGAGAAGCAGGCCGAGAACCAGCTTGACGTATTTTTGAAATTCAGATGAGGGCAGCAAAAGGTCAATGACTGCTGCCAAAAGTATAAAAGCGATGACATTTACTATCCAGTCAGAGATGAATCCCATAGGCACACTCCCTTTAACGCACCATCATCGTTAAATTGCTTGCTGCCACCAATATGGCGATCGTTAGTAAAAACATAAAAGACACGATAGACAGTGCAGCAAACACATAAGTCATATTTTTACTGATTAAATCCAGGCATTTGACGACCGTACCGCCTCCGAGCGGCTGCAGAATGGCCGCAGCCACTTTATAAATCAATATCAGCACCAATATTTTTAAAGCAGGGAAAGCCACGATTAAAAACAAAATGCCCGCACCTGCGATCCCCACTGTATTTTTCAGCAATAATGACGCACTCATAACGGTATCCGCTGCTTCTGTAAACAGCTTCCCGATCACTGGGATGAAATTTCCAGCAAAAAATTTAGCCGTTCGGATCGCCAGTCCGTCCGTTACAGCTGCTGCCGTCCCTTGCACGGATATGACAGCCAAATAGACAGCCATAAACGTTCCTAA
Source organism: Bacillus ectoiniformans (assembly GCF_016908875.1). Lineage (GTDB taxonomy): Bacteria > Bacillota > Bacilli > Bacillales > Domibacillaceae > Bacillus_BX > Bacillus_BX ectoiniformans. Next base: position 12,041 of record NZ_JAFBES010000021.1, read on the forward strand.
TATCCCCACCCCAGCTGTACGGAGCAGATCTGCAAGGCGGGTCGCTTTATAGTTGTCTGACAGGAGGCTTACAGCTCCAAGCAAAGTAGATAGGAATAACAATGGAAGTACGATCTTCTGCACGAGCACGCCGCTGATATTCATTAAAAACAAGAGCACTGGATGAAAGACGGCTGCGGAAGCAGCTCCTCCTGATGCTGCTAAGAGCGACAGCAATATGGGGAGAAGCGCCACTAAAAACTGAACCATATGATCGACTGCATTCATTGCATACTCCATCGTTAAACGAAAGCTGTTTAAAGCAAGAATAAACAGCACCATCAGCACAACCGCATACGCTGTCTTGCTTACCGTTCCTTCTTCAAATGCATTTTGCAGGGTTTGAAGAAACACGGAAAAGACCGTCAAAAGAATAAGCGATCCCAAAAGCTTCCCGTTCACTGCAAGCTCATGAAAGATGAAATTGACAAACCCCTTGATCCAAGCCCCAATCGAGAAAGGCTCTTCACTTTGAATGAAATCCCATAACGTTTTGCGCTCCGTTTCAGGCAAATAACCCCCATAGGTTTTCAGCATTTTCTCCCAATGCAGCGAGAGCTCGTCCAAGCCCAGTTTCTCAAGCTGTTCTTCGGCGACTTCGTTTATGCCAGAGGTCTGTTCTTCACTTTGCGCCGAGACGTGTGCGCTGTTTACTGCAAAGAAAAGGAAAGCTATCAGTAATATGATCTTCATCCATTGCTGCATCTTGTCCACCACCATTTGAAACTTGTCACTTCCCTGTCAGCATCGATAAAATCGTCTCTATAAGAAGAGACAGAATCGGCACCGCCATTGATAGAATCACAACTTTTCCGGCAAGCTCCATCTTAGCCGCCAGCCCCTCTTGACCCGCATCTTTCGTTATTTGCGCAGCAAACTCCGCAATATAAGCTACGCCGATTATTTTGAGCATCGTCTCCACATAGACAAATTCCACCCCTGCATGTGAAGCCAGCTTTTTAATCATAAAAATAATTTCTGACAGCTTATCTGCTAATACTAAAAAGATTCCAGACCCCACGAACAGCACCAGCAAAAACGCAAATGCCGGCTGCTGCTCTTGCAGCAGAATGACTAAAAAAACAGTAACAAGAACGACTGCAGCTATCTGTACGATTTCAATGGTTTTTCTCCCCCGTCATTGAAATAAAAATACTGATTTAATCTTGTCAAACAATTCCTCTACCACAGTGGCCACAATAAACAAAATATATAGAAATCCAAAAAGCGTGACCCATTGGGCATATTCCTTTTTCCCCACTTGATCTAAGATCGTATGGAGGAAAGCGACCACTAACCCAACTCCGGCAATTTTAAAGATAATATCTACATCTATCCCCATCCTGAGCCCTCCATCTGCCAAATAATAGCTGTTAAACTTAGCCTTTTTCCTAAAATAATAATAGAATCAAGAGCAAGCCCCCCAGCACACTTAGGCTTTTCAGCATGCTTTCATACCGTCTTTGCTTCTCAATGGCTTCTTCCTCACAGCGTTCGATATGAGTAAGAGCTAAAAGAATGTGCTTTTGCTCCGTTTGCCGGTCGTAGCGGCCGAGTGTTTCACCAAATTCAACCAAAATGTCATATTCAGATGGTTTTAAAGCCGTTCTAGGCCAAACGGCTGCGACACTTTGCTTCCACGCTTCTTTCGCGTCCATTTCCGACGTCGTTAACAGTACCGCAAACGAGGAAAAGATGTCTGCAATTGGTGAAGGCAGCCTTTCTGAAAGCTTTCTTGATGATTCGTGAAGCGGGGTATAGCCAAAGACAATTTCTGCCTCAAAGGACTTTAATGCCGACTTCAGCATTCTTAATTGCCTTGGGCGCTCTGATAATTTCCTGGACTGCTCAAGCCCAATCCAAAAGGAAGCAATGAGAATGATACATGCTCCCAGCCATTTCATGTTCCTTTTCCCTTCAGTTCCACCAGGCGCTGTCCGCGATCATTAAAAAGACTGAATCCGCGTCTCCCATCCGGCAAATAAGACAAAACAACAAATCGTTTAAAGGCACCTTCTTCAATAATGGCTTTTAACATCGGCCGTTTCATGACTTCTTCCAGGCTGTTTCCATGAGCGGTAGCCATGAGCTTAATGCCAGAATTTACAGCTTCAGCTACTGCCTGTCCATCCTCTTGACGGCCAATTTCATCGGCTACTAAAATATCTGGACTCATCGAACGGATCATCATCATCATCCCTTCGGCTTTAGGACAGGCATCTAGTACATCGGCCCTCATTCCTACATCTAATTGCGGGATTCCTCTCACGCATCCAGCTATTTCTGATCTCTCATCGATAATCCCCACTTTACGCGGAGGAACAGGAAACGTATCCATTCCGCTTGATGCAATGCGTGCCAGGTCTCGCAGCATGGTTGTCTTGCCCGTTTGAGGGGCTCCGATAATCAGCGTGCTTCTCCACTCTTTTTCAAATAAAAAAGGAAGCAGCGGTTCACTGATGCCAATCTTTTCTCTGGCTACACGTATATTGAAAGAAGACAGGTGGCGAATGGCTTTCACTCGACTGTTTTCAAGAATGACTTTCCCGGCCAAGCCGACTCTGTGCCCTCCCTCAATGGTTATATATCCTCGCCTTAACTCTTCATCAAGAGCGTAAAAAGAATGTTTGCTTAATTTATTGATCAGCGACTGTCCTTCTTCCGGCGTCACAATATGCGGAAGAAAACTAGCCGATTTCGCGATCACTTCTAACGGCTGACCAATTCTCACTCTTATTTCTTCTATCTCATTCCTGGTGGAGGATGGCAGGTTTAGGATAGGGTTTCGAAGAGTTTCCGGCAAATAGGCAAAAATGTTTTCCATTGATCACTCCCCCTTTATTCCTCCCTTTTTATTCAATGTATGCAGATGATTAGGAAATATGATTATGCCGCCTTACTTGCCAAAAGACTTAAAACGATAAAAAAAGCAACAAGTTCAGCCTTATAACAGCTGTTCTTGTTGCTTTTAAGCAGTCCCTATATGGATGTGTGTTGACATTCTTTGATGGCCTGGTCAGCAAGCATCTTCAAAGTAATATCGTCCATTGGCGGGTTATGGAGTCCCGCTCTGACATTTTGATAATACCTGCGCAGCGGATTTTTCTCAGAAAGGCTTCTCGCTCCGACAATTCGCATGGAGAGATCCACCACTTCTATGGCCTGGTTAGTTACAAATGTTTTTACTGCCGCCATTTCTGTTTTGAAATCTTCGTTTGGCAAACGGTCATATTCTTCTGCTACCCTGTAAAGAAATTGCCTGGAAGAGATAAGTTTCATTTCTATCTCGCCTATCAATTGCTGGACATTCGGAAGCTTGCCAATCGGATGGTCGAGACTTGATGGAGTGTAAGATGCCGCAAAACGAACAGCATAGTCCCTTGCAGCGCCAGCAATCCCTAAATAACAGACTGGAATATGCAGCATCCACCCTTTTCTCCGTTTTTTACTTTCCTCATTTATATATTCGATGATGTAATCGGAAGGAATTTCTGCCGCGTCCAAAACTAAATCATGGCTGGCTGTTCCCCTCATTGCTACACTGTCCCATGTTTCTTTGATGGAAACACCTGGCGTATCTCTTGGAATTAACAAAACGGCTGTTTTCTCTTCGATCGAGGCGGTGACAAAAAAGAAGTCTAACATCGGAGACATAGAAGTAAACGTCTTTACACCCGTCACTTGATACGACTTCCCATCCGCTGAGCGCTCGGCTCTCGTACTAAATGCAGCTCCCCTCAAAGGACTTCCCGCATTTCTTTCACTAGAAGCAGCATTGATCAGATGACCCTCTTTAATGGCTTTGGTCAAAAGCGGCACTAGAGCTTTATTCCAGTGGCGGTGTTCACTAAATTCGAGTATCATCCCCATATGCCAACCAATGGAAAGAGCCGTAGATCCGCAGCCTTTCGCTATCTGTTCTTGAAATCGGAGAAACTCTGATAGTGATACACCCGCCTCGCCAAATTCCTTCGGAAGGGTTAAGGTCGTATAATTCATTGATTTTAAATCATTCATATTATCAAAAGGGAAAGAGTTAAGCTCATCAAGCAAATATTCTCTTTCTTGAAATTGCTGCTCCATCCCTTTCAGCTGATTAAGCACGAGATTGTATGTATCATTTTCCCTATTCATGAGATTCGCTTCTCCTTTCCTTGCTGCCAATATCTTTATCGTAGAAAAAAATCATTCAAAACACAATACTTCCGCTCTCAAGGAACATGAATGCCCATTTCGTAAAACACTCTGCTGTTTGCAGGAAAAATAAAAAAGCGGCTCCATAAAAGAGCTCGCTTTTAGCTATGTTTCATTATGCGCGTGAAACGTAAGAACTGTCTGTTGTATTAATAATTAATACATCTCCCTCATTAACGAAGAAAGGAACGTTTACCGTTAAGCCTGTTTCCACAGTCGCAGGTTTCGTGCCGCCAGAAGCAGTGTCGCCTTTAATGCCAGGCTCAGTTTCTGTTACTTTTAATTCTACTGTGTTCGGAAGCTCCACACCTAATGTTTCGCTTTGGTACATCATAATAGATACTTCCATGTTTTCTTTCAAGAACTTCAACTCATATTCAATTTGAGCAGTAGGCAATTCAATTTGCTCATAAGACTCATTGTCCATGAACACATGAAGATCGCCGTTTGCATACAAATATTGCATTCTGCGGTTGTCAATTTGAGCTTTTCCAACTTTTTCACCGGCACGGAATGTTTTTTCTTGAATCGCGCCAGTACGAAGGTTGCGAAGCTTCGAACGTACGAAAGCCGCTCCTTTACCTGGTTTGACGTGCTGGAAGTCCATAACGCGCCAAATGCCGTTATCCACTTCAATTGTTAATCCTGTACGAAAGTCATTTACTGAAATCATTAATTACTTCCTCCTGTATCCCTTATAGAATGATTAAGTCTTTAGTAGAATGCGTGAGTGTTTCGTTCCCATTTTCCGTTATCATTATATCATCTTCTATACGCACGCCGCCAACTCCCGGCAAATAAATACCTGGTTCAACTGTAACAAGCATCCCCGGTTCTAAAACCGTGCCAGAACGGAAAGAAAGCATGGGTCCTTCATGCACCTCAAGTCCAATACCATGACCTGTAGAGTGACCGAAATAATCACCGTATCCTTTTTCTTTGATCAAGTCGCGGGCAATGGCGTCTGCTTGTTTGCCGTCCATGCCTGGGCCAATTTGATCCATGGCTTTCATTTGCGCATCCAATACCACTTGGTAGACCTCTTTCATTTGACTTGCCGGTTCCCCAACCGCCACCGTACGGGTAATATCAGACACATACCCATTATAATAGGCGCCGTAATCAAGTGTGATCATATCGCCTTTTTCGATGACTTTCTCACTGGCTACCCCATGAGGCAGCGCAGAACGTTTGCCTGAAGCGACAATGATATCAAAAGATGAAGAGGTGGCGCCGCACTTTCTCATAAAGAACTCTAGTTCATTTGATACTTCAAGTTCCGTCAAACCTGGCTTGATATAATCTAAAATATGCTTAAATGCCGCATCAGCAATATCAGCAGCCACCTTTAATATCTTAATCTCTGATTCACTCTTAATCAAGCGCAATTTTTCAATTAATCCGCTGACAGGCACCAGTTCTCCTTTTACCTGCGCCTTTAGCATTTCATACGATGCAAAGGTCATATGATCCTTTTCAAACCCCAGCTGCTTAATTCCTAAATCTTCTGATTGTTTAGCTATTTCTTCGTAGATCGAGGCTGTGTGTTTAATCACTTTAAATCCGCCGGCTTGTTTTTCCGCTTGTTCAACATATCTGAAATCAGTGATGAATAAAGCCTGGTCAGCTGAGATCAAAACCGCTCCAGATGATCCTGTGAAGTTTGTTATGTATCTGCGGTTATATGGACTCATGATTAAAAGTCCATCAATGTTTTTTTCTTTCATTTCTATACGAAGTTTATCAAGTGAACTCAAAGTTTCTCTCCCCCTCTAATCTATAAAAATGATTTCATCGCGAGCTCATAGCCGAGCAGTCCAAGGCCGCATATTTGACCGACAGCTACAGGAGCTATGACTGACTGGTGTCGAAATTCTTCGCGCGCATGAATATTGCTGATATGAACTTCAACTACCGGAACGGAAATGGAAGCTACGGCATCCCGAATGGCATAGCTATAGTGAGTAAATGCGCCTGGATTAAAGATAATGCCGCACACTTCCTCATCAGCCGCCTGGTGAATTCGATCGATGAGAGCGCCCTCATGATTAGATTGAAAAACAAGCACTTCTGCCCCTTGCTGCTTCCCTAACTCCATGAGACGCTGCTCTAAATCCTCGAGTGTGTCCGCCCCGTAAATTTCCGGTTCCCTCTTGCCAAGCCTGTTTAAGTTAGGGCCATTTAGCACTAATATTTTTTTCATCTTTCTCCCCTGCCAATCATTTAGTTACACGAACATTCTAACATATTAAAGAGCGGCTTACTTGCTTAACGCCCGCTTTTGCTGTTTTTTTGTGTTTTCCCGAGCTAGTTCATAAGCATAGGAAATGGAATAACCGATAAACAGTCCATACAAAATAAACAAGGACAGAGTCGTTACAAGTGTGTCGGTTTCCATCTTCCTCCAATGAGGCAGCCTCGGCAAAAGGGGATTAAAGGCCAAAAACAGCAGAATCCATAAGACAAAACCAAATAAAATTCCTGCCCACATAGACTTCCTTTTTCTGAACAAAGCATAGTATAATAAAGCTATCCCTAGGGAAATAATTGCGTATGCAGCTAGGGCAGCCACTATTCTCAACCAGCCTTTTTCAAGCATTGGCTGCTGGAGCGGCTTTAAAATTTGATTAGGGTTAAGCTCGATAAAATGAAAGAACCAAGCGAACTCAGCAAACCCTGCAAAAAACAGCCCTCCATATAATCCAATCATGGCCACACTCTTCGTTGAAAAATCAGAATCTTTAGAATTATTTTTACTTTGTTTCTCGTCCATCCGCTATACCTCCGCCTGCTTGTCATAAAGTTTACTCACTGAGCTATTCAGCTTTTATTTTCTCTTAATAAAAGCTAAAATATGTATATCTAAAGAATTAGCTTTCTTTTGATTGAAAAGCGAAGGCTTTTTTCTCACAGATAATTGCTATTTCCTCTTCGAAAACAGCAATCATGTGAAAGATTAGAGCATTATGAAAGAGGGGATCTCATGAGTGATCAAAAGCCTGTATATGGCGGACAAGCAGTAGTTGAAGGCGTGATGTTCGGCGGCAAGCACCATACCGTTACAGCCGTTCGCCGAAAAGACGAATCAATCGAATATTTTCATCTTCCGCGGCAGCCGAAACCCGCACTTCAAACCATTAAAAAGATTCCATTTCTGCGGGGCATTGTCGCGATTCTTGACGCCGCCGCTAATGGTTCCAAACATTTAAACTTTTCTCAAGAAAGATATGATCTGGACCCAAATGAGGAAGGGGAAGCAGAAGAAGCCAGCGAGCCGTCTAAACTTACATTAGTTCTTGGAGTAGCGGCAGTGGGGATTTTGTCCTTTTTATTTGGCAAATTTATTTTTACACTTGTGCCTGTCTTTTTGGCAGAACTGACTCGTCCAGTGTTTTCAAGTGATTTTGCTCAAATCTTAATGGAGGGCGTTTTCAAGCTCATTCTGTTACTAACGTACATTTATCTCATTGCTTTAACTCCTTTGATCAAAAGGGTGTTTCAATATCATGGCGCTGAGCATAAAGTAATTAATGCATATGAAAATGGCCGGTCACTAACAGTCGAACATGTGCAAGCAGAGTCTCGTCTCCATTACCGCTGCGGTTCCAGTTTTATTTTGTTTACTGTTGTAGTTGGGGTGTTTGTCTATATGCTCGTCCCTACTGAACCGCTCTATGTTCGAGTGCTTAACCGTGTGGCATTAATTCCAGTTGTGCTAGGCATTTCTTTTGAAGTGCTGCAACTGACTAATAAATTCCGTCACGTGCCCGTCCTGAAATTTCTTGGGTATCCTGGATTGTGGCTTCAGCTGCTGACAACGAAAGAGCCTTCTAACGATCAAGTGGAAGTGGCGATTGCTTCGTTTGAAAAGCTCTTAAAGTTAGAAAAAAACGCGGAAAAAGGATTAAACACCGAGGAAATTGTCTAATATGTAAGTAATAGCTATATTTATGCTGATTAGGAGGTGGCTTTTTTTGAACACGCGCTCAGTCATTGCCTTTACATTTATTGGACTCGCCGTCATTGGCCTTGTGTCAATGTTACTAAATTCACCGGGAGCTTTGTTTAAGCAGATTGCATTCATGGTCATTGGTGCAGCCGTTCTCTTTTTCATTTTCAGGCTTGTTATGAGAAAGAGAATCGGCGCAAGCCCAGAAGACCGTGCTTTTGCTAAAGCGGCAAAGCAATCAAAAAAACGATACAACACTCAGCAATCTGTCTCCAAAAAACCTGCATCTGTCTTTTCCAAAAAGAAACAAACCCGAAAAAAAACACCCAAACATTTAAAGGTGATTGAAGGAAAAAAGGGAAAGAAATTATCCTGACATCCTTAATACGACCACCGTTTTAAAAATGCTTCCGCGTACTCACGTCCCATATTGATCAGGGCGTGTTTTTTTTCGTCATTTATATTGAAATCTGTCGTACTCGTACCTGTAACCGGCATAAATATAATATTTTTTGCATGTCTTTTTGAAATATACCGCGCATCGTGAGCATCCTTCATCGTTTGGATCAGCGCTCCAAATAAATCTGTCGCTGTCTTCACACAATGTTTAGGGATGGTTGGGGCCTGCGGACTTAATTTCACTCCTAGGATCGGCCGCTTCTTTTTCGCTTCTTCATCAAATAGCCAAATGGGAAAGTTACTTAGAATTCCCCCGTCCACAATTAATGAAAGGCCATGTGGAGATTTCAATTTTACCGGCTGAAAAAAATAAGGCAGTGTACAGCTCATTCGAACCGCCCTGGCGACAGAAAAAGCCTCTGGATTTATTTCGTAATAAGGCAAGTCATCAGGGATTGTCAAAATTCTTGCTTTGGAGATGTCGGAAGTCACGATCTTTAATTTACCCGCGGGCAAATCGCCAAATGTTCGTATGCCTTTTTCGAGCAGCAGGTTCTCGATCCACTGTTCAAGCTTGAGTCCTTTATACATCCCTAATTTATGATACACTCTTAGCCACTTGAATAATGGAAAGTCAAACGGCATCGAATCCAGCAAGCTGCTTATCTCTGTCCTCATAACGATTTCCTTGAGCTCTTTGCTTGTATAGCCGGCTGCGACCAGCGCAGCGATTAAAGCTCCGGCGCTTGTTCCGGCAATCCTGACAAAAGATAAATTCCGCTGTTCAATCGCTTCATACGCCCCAACCAGCGCTAACCCTTTAATGCCCCCTCCAGAAAATACACCATCAATGTTCATCGTCTTCTCCCCTTACCTAAGGACACTGTCCTTAATATATAAGCGGAGAAAACTCGTCCTAGAATCAAAAAAAGATGCCAGTTCCATGAGGAGTTGGCATCTCTTTTTTCGCTGCTTCAATTATTTACAGGCCGCATTTTAACTGCGCGCCGCAGTTCGTGCATGTATTGCATCCGCCTAGTTCTTCCACGGTTCCTTTGCGGCAAACGGGACATGTGTTGCCGACTTCGCTGCCGATCTTTACATTGGTTGAACGGACGTCTTGAATTGTGTCTACAAGAACGACATGATGTTCATGTTCTTTCTTTCGTTCAGGTTCATAGCTTGAAAGATCATTTTCTTCCGCTTTCAGCGTTAACACTTGGGAGTCGCGGCTTCCATCCACATACACGGTTCCGCCTTTCGCTCCGCCTTTGTACAAACGCTCATAGACGCTTTCCACCTGTTCTACGCTATAGCCTTTAGGTGCATTAACTGTTTTAGAAATTGAACTGTCAATCCAGCGCTGGATAACACACTGCACATCTGCATGCGCTTCTGGAGAAAGACTCATCGCTGTCACAAACCACTCAGGAAGAGTCTCGCTGTCTGCTTCAGGATGACGCTCTAAATAATCTTTCACAATATCCGCTTTTACTTCAATAAATTTGCCAAGACGGCCGCTTCGGTAATACGTGAACGAGAAGTATGGCTCAAGACCTGTTGATACTCCAACCATCGTTCCTGTAGAACCTGTCGGGGCAACCGTCAGTAAGTGCGAGTTGCGGATTCCGTTTTCTAGAATCGACTCTCTCACATCTTCAGGCATTTTCTTCATGTAGCCTGTATCAATGAAGGCTTGTCTTAAGCGGTTTGTTTCATCAGTCGTTTCCCCTTCTAGGAACGGGAAGCCGCCTTTTTCTTTCGCCAGTTCAACGGATTCTTTATACGCTGTCACAGCGATTGTTTCGAATACCTGATCGACAAGCTTATTGCCTTCTTCTGATCCGTACTCTTTCTCGCAGTAGATTAATAGATCCGCAAGTCCCATCACACCAAGACCGACACGGCGTTCACCTAATGCTTGCTTTTTATTCTCTTCTAAGAAGTAAGGCGTTGCATCAATGACGTTGTCCTGCATGCGTACACCCACTTCTACGGTGCGTTTCAGCTTATCAAAATCAACCGTTTTCGTTTCTTTATCCGCCATCTCCGCCAAGTTGACAGCCGCTAAGTTACATACAGAGAACGGAGCCAATGGCTGCTCGCCGCATGGGTTTGTCGCTACTACTTGCTGGCCGTATGCTTTCGCGTTCGTCATGTCGTTGGCGTTATCAATAAAGAAAATACCAGGTTCCGCGGAATATGTAGAACAAATGTTAATTAAGTTCCACAGTTCACGCGCTTTAATGGTACGGTACGTGCGAACTTTATAGCCTTGTTTTTCCCACTCTCTTACATCGCCGACTTTATGCCAGTTTTCATTGTAATGCTTCATTTCCTCTGGCGTATACGTTTCAACGGCGGGGAAACGAAGGTCATAATCTGCATCCTTCTCTACCGCATCCATAAAGTCTTTCGTCAGACAGACGGAAATGTTTGCGCCTGTTAAGAATTCAGGGTGGTGCACAGAATACGTGCCGCCCGTTTGCAGCTTTTGTTCCGCATCCTCAATAATTTCAGCAGAGAACCCGCCATAACCAGGAATGTGTTTATAGTTAATGACACCTTGATACATATCCTTTTCGCTTTCACTCAGCGGTTTGAAGTTCAGCTTGTCCTGTGCCGCTTTCTTGATTTGCGGGTCGTTTGTATTTTCAATCAAAAAGCGCAAAATGCGCGGATTTTGCATTTTAGAAATAATAAATTCAATAATATCCGGGTGCCAATCGGAGAGCATAATCATTTGTGCTCCACGTCTTGATCCGCCCTGCTCTACTAAATGAGTCAGCTTCGCAATGTCATCCAGCCAGGAAACCGAACCAGAGGACTTGCCATTTACTCCTTTAGCCAGCGTGTTGCGAGGACGCAATGTCGATCCGTTCGTGCCGACTCCGCCGCCGCGGCTCATAATTTCCATTACTTGTTTTCTGTGTTCGGAAATGCCTTCACGGGAATCTTGGACAAATGGCATTACGTAACAATTAAAGTAAGTGACATCTGTCTCTGCCCCTGCACCGTAAAGTACTCGGCCGGCAGGAATGAAGTTTAGATTAACAAGTTCCTGATAGAATTTCTCAAACCATTCCTTTTGCTTTTCTTCCGTTTTTTCAACAGAAGACAAGCCTCTAGCATTTCTCATAGCAATTTGCTCATAAAATACTTCAAGCGGCTTTTCAATTACATCTAGAGACCGTACGACAATGCCTGTTTCCTGCTCTTTGGAGTCGTCAATCGCACTTCTGTATTCTTCCTCAATTAAGACAGATGCCTTTTTCTCCTGCCAGTCGATGTCCACAATATAACCGACGCCTCTAGCTGGAAACTTTGGATCTTCTTTAATCGTTAAAACGACAAAATCACCCTTCGTTAAAGTGATCTTTTCTGTATCTTTAAATGAATAGCGGTCAATCATCACAAGTCGAGATACACCCTTATGTGTAAGCTTCATATCGGGCGTAACAGGGAACACCTGAGGAAATACGCTAATATCTTTGTTCAGCCTGTCGAAATTGATAGACATATTCTTTTCGGACGCAACAGACATTTTGACAACTCCTTTTCATTAACTTCACTTTTGTTGTTTGCAGTTTCATATACCCACATATTATCATATAAAAACGAAAAAAACACAATATATTGTGTTTTTTCTTTCTTTACCCTCACTATATATTGAGTTAATCTCGCTTTTTTGTCAAATTGAAAAACAGGTGAAAGAATGGGAAAACGGAAGATTTCTTCAGAAAAACAACCAATTTCCGGGAAAATAGATGATTTTTCGAGGTTGCGGATGAGTAGAAACCTATGTTCGCTTTTGCTCAATTACCGCTTATAGTTCCATTCATCCGTTTCATAGCGTTCTCTCATCAGTTTTTCAACATACGCATTCTGTTCATCTGAGAGGCTGAGCGGTTCAAGTTCAATATTCAGACCGTCTTCAAACCCTTTTTTAAAGGCAGTTCTCGCCATATCAAGGGTGATAGGAACAGGGCTGATCTCATTCATCGCTACCGCTTTACTTTTAAATGCTTTTTGCATCCGTTCTTTCACTCGTTCATTGGAATACTTAAACAAGCTGAATAATTTATCTTCATCCAAATCGAGCAGAATGGAACCGTGCTGTAAGATGACTCCCTTTTGCCTCGTTTGTGCGCTTCCTGCCACTTTACGCCCTTCTACAACCAGTTCATACCAGCTTGGTGCATCGAAGCAGACAGACGACCTCGGATTTTTCAAACTGCTTTTCTCTTCTTCCGTTCTTGGTATAGCAAAGTAGGCTTCGAGTCCTAAGTGATGAAAACCTTTGAGAATCCCTTCAGAAATCACTCGGTACGCCTCAGTGACGCTCGCTGGCATTTCCGGATGATCCTCTGAAACGATCACACTATATGTAAGCTCATGCTCGTGCAGCACGCCTCTGCCTCCAGTCGGACGGCGCACAAAGCCCAATTTGTGATGCTTCACTGCTTCAAAATCAATTTCTTTTTCTGCTTTTTGAAAATAGCCGATCGATAAAGCAGCCGGCTCCCATCCGTAAAATCGGATGACCGGAGGGATTAATCCCTTGCTATGCCATTCCAGCAACGCTTCATCCATTGCCATATTATAGGCCGGAGAACACTTGCCGGAATCAATAAACTTCCACACTTCTTTCGCCATATGAACGCCTTCTTTATAAATAATTTACCTCATACAGTCTAACAAATGGCCGCGAAAAAACAAAGCAATAATCCTCTCAAAATAACAATCATCTTAAATGTTTTTTTCTCCCCAATGACTTGGCTGCATTTAGAAAAAAGCAAGTGAAAATTATTCGCACAGAAGAATTTCTTTTTCTCTTTAATTTATTTTGATTCTTCATAAAACCACCGCTATAATAGATAATAGTGCATTGAAACGAGGAGGGATTTATACATTGTTGTACACAATTGCGTTCATCTTAGGCGCCATCATTCTTTATTCCATCTATGTGTATTTTTCTCAAAAGAAAGCCGTAAAGCCGCTTTCTCAAGAAGAATTCATTAAAGGCTACCGTAAAGCACAATTAATCGATGTTCGTGAACCAAACGAATTTGAAGGCGGACATATTTTAGGTGCCCGCAACATCCCGCTTACACAGCTGAAGAACCGTTCAAAAGAAATCCGACAAGATAAGCCTGTTTATCTGTATTGCCAAAGCGGCATGAGAAGCGGACGAGCTGCCCAAACTCTTTATAAAAAAGGGTACCGAGACATTTACCATCTCGAAGGCGGATTTAAAAAATGGACAGGAAAAGTAAAATCCAAATAAAAATGCAGCCCCTCAATGAATGAGGGCTGCATTTTTATTTTATACATTTTGAAGTTCTTTTTCATAACGCAAAACTGGTTTTCTAGCAGCCAGCGTTTCGTCGAGCCGTCCGACAACCGTCGTATGAGGGGCTTCCTGAACAATTTCTGGATTCTCTTCTGCTTCTTTGGCAATTTGAATCATCGCATCAATAAACGAATCCAGCGTTTCCTTTGATTCCGTTTCAGTAGGTTCGATCATGATGCATTCTTCCACATTCAGCGGGAAGTAGATCGTTGGCGGGTGATAGCCAAAGTCTAACAGGCGCTTCGCAATATCGAGCGTACGCACACCAAGCTTTTTCTGGCGCTTTCCGCTTAACACAAACTCGTGTTTACAATGACGGTCAAACGGCAGATCGTAGAATGGCGCTAATCGGCGCATCATATAGTTGGCGTTTAATACCGCATATTCTGTCACTGCTTTTAAACCGTCTGGACCCATTGTGCGGATGTACGTATAAGCGCGTACATTGATTCCGAAGTTTCCATAGAATGGTTTTACTCGGCCGATGGATTTCGGACGATTATAATCAAAGCCATAGCCTTCCCCTTTTTTCACAAGCACCGGCTTTGGAAGGTAAGGAATCAAATCCGATTTTACTCCAACAGGACCTGAACCTGGCCCGCCTCCGCCATGAGGACCGGTAAATGTTTTATGAAGGTTTAAATGAACGACATCAAAGCCCATGTCACCAGGACGCGCTTTTGACAATACCGCATTTAAATTCGCTCCGTCATAATAAAGTTTTCCGCCCACTCCATGAATGATCTCGGCCATTTCTAAAATATTCTCCTCAAAAAGACCAAGTGTATTTGGGTTCGTCAGCATGAGTGCTGCTGTGTTCTCATCCACTACCCGTTTTAAATCTTCTAAATCTACTAGGCCGTCAGCCCCGGATTTTACCGTCACTGTTTCGAAGCCTGCAACAGTAGCTGAAGCAGGATTTGTTCCATGGGCGGAATCAGGCACAATCACCTTCGTCCGGTGGAAATCGCCATTCGCTTCGTGGAAAGCCCGGATCATCATTAATCCCGTCCACTCACCATGAGCACCCGCTGCCGGCTGCAGTGTCACTTCATCCATTCCAGTAATCTCGACTAAATGCTCTTGGAGATCGTAAAGTAATGCTAGCGCTCCCTGAACCGTCTCTTCCTGCTGCAGCGGATGGATATGAGCAAAGCCATCAAACCTTGCTACATCTTCATTGATTTTAGGATTATATTTCATTGTACAAGAACCTAGCGGATAAAAGCCTGAATCGACCCCGTGGTTGCGTTTGGACAAGGCTGTATAATGACGCATAATATCAAGTTCAGATACCTCTGGAAGTTCCGGTTCTTCTTCTCTCAAAAATTCATTCGGCAGTAATTCTGACAACTCTACTTCCGGAATATCTAGCTCAGGGAGACTGTAGCCGATCCGCCCCGGCTGAGACATTTCAAAAATTAGCGACTGATCATTCTTATTCATGACGATCCCCCAATTCTTTAGCAAGCAGTTCAATCTCTTCTTTTGTGCGAAGCTCTGTGACTGCTACAAGCATACAGTGATCCAGCTCTTTGTAAACAAGCCCTAAATCGTATCCGCCAATAATCCCTTTTTCAAACAGCTGTTTATTTATTTCTTCCACGGGTTGTTTTAATCGAATAACAAACTCATTAAAGCCCGGGCCATCAAACACAACCTCTACGCCGTTTTGCTTTAACACCTGTTTAGCAAAATGAGCTTTTTGAAGGTTCTGCACGGCAATTTCTTTGATCCCTCTTTTTCCAAGCGCTGTCATTGCGACACTTGCAGCCAGAGCATTTAACGCCTGATTGGAACAAATGTTAGACGTCGCTTTATCACGTCTGATATGCTGCTCGCGGGCTTGGAGCGTCAAAACAAATCCGCGGCGTCCTTCTTCATCAAGCGTTTGGCCGACTAAGCGTCCAGGCACTTTACGCATCAATTTCTTCGTCACAGCAAAGTAACCGCAATGCGGGCCGCCAAATGCCGCAGGAATACCGAATGGCTGTGCGTCGCCAATGACAATATCCGCTCCAAATTTCCCCGGTGGTGTCAGCGCACCTAGTGCAAGCGGATTAGATGAAACAACAAACATAGCTTTTTGGGCATGCGCCGTCTTTTCAATATCAGATAGAGACTCAACAGCACCGAAGAAGTTCGGGTACTGAACAATGACCGCGGCTGTGTCTTCATCGGCTAATTCATTTAGCTTGTTGAGATCTGTTACCCCATTTTTATGCGGAACCACGACTACTTCAATATTTTGCCCTTTAGCATAGGTCAAAAGCACATCGCGTGATTCCGGATGGACCGTTTCAGAAACAATCACTTTTTTTCTTTTGGTTTGACCTGCAGAAAGCATCGCCGCTTCGGCTAAAGCTGTTCCGCCATCATACATGGATGAATTGGCAACATCCATTCCTGTCAATTCACAAATCATCGTCTGGAACTCAAAAATCGCCTGCAGTTCCCCTTGAGAAATTTCTGGCTGGTACGGCGTGTAGGCCGTATAGAACTCAGATCTTGAGATGACATGATCAACGATGGAAGGAGCATAATGATCATAAACACCAGCTCCTAAAAAGGAAGCATATTGCTTCGCATTCGCGTTTTTAGCAGCAAGTGCACTCAACTCTTTCTTCAGTGCCGGCTCTGACTTCGCTTCTTTAATTTGATAAAGACCATTAAAACGAACTTTTTCTGGAATATCCTCAAACAATTCATCTATCGCTGTGACCCCGATTGTTGTGAGCATTTCTTTTTGATCCGATTCTGTCATCGGCAAGTATCGATGCTTCATGCTTCTTCCCCTCTCATCCCTCTTTATTTTGAACGCTTGTAAAACGGCGTGTTAATGATTTTTGCTGTTAACTTTTTGCCGCGGATTTCCACTTGGACTTCCTCGCCGAGCGAGCTGTTTTCTGATCGTACAAGTGCCAGGCCAATGTTTTTCTTTAAAGTAGGCGATTGCGTGCCAGTTGTAACGAAACCAATTTCTTGATCGCCTGAATAGACGGAATATCCGTGGCGTGGAATCCCGCGATCAATCATTTCTATGCCGACAAGTTTGCGGTCTGGGCCATTCTCCTTCTGCGCTTTCAGTACGTCTTTTCCAATAAAGCTGTCTTTGTTTGTTTTAACGGCAAACCCTAGGCCTGCTTCAATGGGCGAAATATCAGCGGACAGTTCTTGGCCGTATAAAGCTAGAGTGGCTTCAAATCTTAATGTATCCCGAGCGCCTAAGCCGCACGGAATGACGCCATCTTCTTTCCCAGCTTCTAAAATTCCCTTCCAAAGCGTTGGCGCATTTTCACTTTGGCTATAGATTTCAAACCCGTCTTCTCCTGTATAGCCGGTTCTTGAAACTAACGCTTTCACTCCGTTGATCTCCACATCTTGCTTGAATTTAAAAAACTTTATTTCTTTTAAATCAGTATCTTTCACTAAAGACTGGAGAATCCTTTCAGCTAAAGGGCCTTGCAGGGCAAGCTGCGCCCATTGCTCTGACACGTTCTCAATCGTGACATCTCCTCCAGCCTGTTCTTTCAGCCACGCAAAGTCTTTATCAATATTCGCTGCGTTCACCACTAAAAGATAGTCTTCTTCATTCAGCATATAAACAAGCAAATCATCTACTGTGCCGCCATTTTCATAACACATAGCTGTATAAACGGCCCCATTTGGCGCTAGACGAGAAAGGTCATTCGTCATTGCTTTTTGCAAGAAAGAAAGGGAATCTGGACCCTTTACTGTGATTTCTCCCATATGCGAAACATCAAACAAACCCGCTTTCGTCCGAACGGCTTCGTGTTCGGCTTTGATCCCTGAGAACTGAACCGGAAGCTCCCAACCGCCAAAATCGATCGTTTTCGCTCCATATTCTTTATATGAATCAAATAATGGTGTGCGCTTTAATTCTCCCATCCGCTTTCCTCCTTGAATATGTATATTTCTGGTTTTCCATCTTTCTATCAGGTGTTTCATATAAAAAAGGACAGAGAACAGCTTATAAAAAGTTGTTCTCTGTCCTTTTACCTGAAAGTTTACCTTTAGCAGGGTGTCTTCTTTGGTGGTTTCTTAAATGAAACGCTCTCCAGAGTTGCGTCCAGCCAGAGTTCTTTTGCCTGAGAGATTCACAAATTGTTTGCTCCTTCGGCGCTGCAAAAATACGCAGTCTCTCCCCTAGCCTTCATTCGCCTATATTTAGTTGAAATTTGGGCATACTATGAACATAACCTTTTAAAAAAAGATAAATGTTCGTGTTTTTCGAAATGACACAATATTGCTTCTCTTTCATCCTACCATTAGACCAATGCTTTCGGCAATATTTTTTATAAAGGAGTTTTTTCTAATGAACGTTGATATAGAGTTTAATCATGCATGGGCAGAGGAACTTGAAGAAAAGTTTCAGCAGGACGGACCCTGGGGGAACTGGCCGCTCTTCGAATTAACGTTACACATGGAAACACGAATGATGGTGACAAATTTCGAGGGTTTGTTAGCCCCTTCCTTTCTCCCTCAGCTCACTCCGCTGCCTCACCAGCAGGAAGCGGCAAGAAGAGTCATTGAGGATATGAACGGAAAAGCCATTTTAGCTGATGAAGTAGGTCTCGGGAAAACAATTGAAGCCGGATTGATTTTAAAAGAGTACCTGATTCGAGGCTTAGTAAAAAAAGTGCTGATTTTAGCACCGGCATCTCTTGTCTCTCAATGGGCATCTGAATTAAATACCAAATTCTATATTCCTGCCATCGCCCAAAAGAAAAGTTATGCCTGGGAACAATGTGACATTGTCATCGCATCCATCGAAATGGCTAAAAGAAACCCTCATCGGGATATTATTTATGAGCAGAACTATGACATGGTGATTATTGATGAAGCTCATAAATTGAAAAATCACAAAACCAAAAACTATGAATTTGTCCGCCATTTAAAAAAGAAGTTTTGCCTATTGCTTACTGCGACACCGATTCAAAATCGCCTGGACGAAATGTTTCACCTCGTCTCTCTTTTAAAACCAGGTCATTTAGGCAGCGAGAGCCACTTTATCGAGCATTTTAAAAAAGGTGACCGCCAAGTGCAAAACCATGAGCATTTAATGCAATTGATGAATAAAGTGATGATCCGAAACCGCAGGCAGGATACAGGTGTCGAGTGGTCCTCTAGAAAAGTAGAAACGATTCAGATTGAATTCAGCGAACAGGAACAAGCTCTCTATCAAGCCATTGACCTTTTAAAAGCTGAACAAACAGATGCCAGCAGCTCATTCTCAATGCTTACACTGCAGCGGGAGGCTTGCAGCAGCAAAGAAGCGGTCTATTTCACGCTAAAAAAGATGGCGCAAAAAATAGCGGAATCTAACCGGGAGCTGCCTGCTTGCTATCAAACCATCATGGATTGTATCGGGCGGAGTGAACAAAACTCTAAAGCTCTTAAAGCTCTTGAATTGATAAAGAAAATTGATGATAAAGTGATCATCTTTACGGAATACCGGGCGACTCAGATGTATCTGCAATGGTTTTTTAAGCAGCATGGCATTAGCTCTGTCCCATTTCGCGGAGGCTTCAAACGCGGAAAAAAGGACTGGATGAAACAGCTTTTTGAGAATCATGCCCAAGTTTTAGTCGCGACAGAAGCAGGCGGTGAAGGGTTGAACCTTCAATTTTGCCATCATTTGATCAACTTTGATCTTCCGTGGAACCCGATGAGACTTGAACAGAGAATTGGAAGGATTCACCGCTTTGGCCAGACAAAGGATGTGCACATTTATAATTTCAGTATTAAGGATACGATTGAAGACCGCATTCTTCAGCTTCTTCATGAGAAAATCAGCCTGTTTGAACAAGCCGTCGGTGAACTGGATGATATCTTGGTAAAAATGGAGATCCCTAATCTTGAAGAGCATTTTATTGATATCTTCCAGCATTCCAAAACAGAAGGCGAATTGTCGATTAAAATGCAAAATTTAGAAGCGGCAATCGAACTCGCAAACGAATGGAAGAAAGGAGAGAATACAATTGCTGACCAACGAAGTTCATCAATATCTTGAAAAATATTTTTCAGCTGTTAATTGCCAGATTACAGACCAAACAGCCGGTTCCATGACCATCCAATTGACGCCAGAAATTGATAAAGAATTAATGAATCGCCCATTTTATTGGCATTATGCAGAAAAGACCGGCCAAAAAGGGGTGCCCATGTCACTGACTCTTATTACCGATCAAGACATGGTTTCTCCGGATGTAAAAGGGGAACTCGTTCACTTCGGCTCACCGCGGCTGCAGCAAATTTTTCAGTCTGCGAAAAAACATGCTAACTACGTTCGTTTATACGAACAAAAACCAGGCCCGTTAACGAAACAGCTCCCGCTGCACCCGTGGCTTGCTGTTAATTTTAAGGTGTCCTATCAGGCTGACCGCAAAAAAGATGTCCTGCATTCCCTGGGGCTTAACTTAATAAGCGGAACGATCATTGAAAACTTTTTAGAAAGCAAAAAGCATATACACTTTACTCCGAAGATCCCTGATATGACGTTTACCATCACTCCGCTCATCAAACCTAAGAGCGGTGTCATGCGTCTAGAGCGCTATTTGGCTTCGCAAATCGAACGTGAAGATCATTCGTGGTCTGAGGATGCTAGAAACAGATGGTCTGAGGATGCGTCTCTTCTTGATTACTTTTATTCGGAAGAGGAAGAAAAACCCGAGGCCTACCATATTGAAAAAGCGGCGCTGCAAAAACAATATGAACCTAAAATCATGGTCGATATCATTAATGGCGGAATCTTTTATTTACATCCTGACAACAGATAAAGAGGCCGTCCAACGTGTACTCCTCACACGCATGGACAGCCTCTTTCACTTCTTCTTAAACAGCAAGGATAATGCTTGCGGAAAGACCCCAAACCATCTTGTTAAAAAGGTGGGGCGCTGCTGTTTTTTTTGCCGGCGTTTTTCTTTTCTTTTGTCTTTTGGTTCATTGTAATAAGACAAAACGGTTTGCGTAAAATAACGAACGTAATCATTTGATGACATCTAACCACCGCCTTCTAATTTACGGTGTTAGCTTTTCCACATTTTTTTAGATTTAAACGTTCAATGATCTCTTCAGCTGTCTGCTCTGCTGTTTTGCCGCTGGTCTCTATCATCACATCAGCTGAGTCCTTATAAAACGGCAGCCTTTGGTTAAACAAGCTCTGTGTACGCTCTTTATTTTTATGCTGGATAAGCGGTCGCGATTCGTCATCGATTAGCCGATTCCAAATCTCTGAAAACTCACTATTAAGGTATATGACCGTTCCTCTTTCTTTCATTAACTGCCGGTTATTTTCTTTTATAACGATCCCGCCTCCGGTCGTCACAACCCCTGCCTCTTCACCGAATGAATGAAGCATATTCGTTTCCAGATTCCGAAAATAGGCTTCTCCATGTTCGCTAAAGATCGTTGTTATGGCTTTACCTTCCTGCTTTTCGATTAATGCATCGGTATCCATGACAGGGCAATTAAGCTTATCGGCCAGCAATTGGCCAATGGTCGTTTTCCCTGCTCCCATGAATCCAGTTAGAAAGATTGTTTGCATACTTTGCCTCCAACTAATTAGTCTGTTCGCTTAATGATCTTCTTCTCTGTTTTATTATAAAGGATTTGGGAAGTAAATCTCGACCCTTGATTTGAAATGACCAATCGAACTTCCAATAATTCCGGTTCAGCCATCGGAATAATGTCATAAGCCACCGTTCCTTGATCGGTCGTGTATACGCCTGTAGAAGCCCCCCTAGCATCAAGTTCAGGCAAAAGGTTCCGGATCGCCATAAGTTCAAGAAGGCGCACTTCATAATAAGCTGATAAATTGGCTGCTGTTTTTTGTTTCGTTACATAAATCTCTGTGCTAAAAACAGCAAGGATACAGATACCGGCAAACAAAAGCAGGACATATGGAAAGAGAACGCCTTTTTCATTGTTTAATTTATTCATTACTCGTTTCACATAGGAAGAAATGAAGCTTCTTCTTTTTCTCCATTCATAAATTCTGCCTGCATAATTAACACCTTCCCTTCCCAGAAAAATCGGACCGATTGAATATTTAACAAAATTAATTCGTGGCCGGTCCCATTCACACGCCTTCTCAGATGCTGCTGATATTTTTCGATCATTACATTCTCTGTTTCGTGCGAGAAGGTCAGTTTTCCCTCTGTGGCTGACCAGTCTGTACTAAAGCCAAGCTCCCTTCGTAACTGCACGACAAACAACTCCCATTCCGCCTTTCTTTCAGGCTGAAGCTGCTGATTTACTTGATCAATCTCCCGGAATAACATTGGGAATAAGGCTGCGACACTGAGAAAGATTAACAATACGAGCAAAGCTTCAAGCAAGGTGAAGCCCCTATTGTTCTTTAGCACACCAATGCACCTTTTCCATATGCAGACATACCTCTGCTTTCTCCTGCTTTGTTTCCCAGGAAATATCCGCCCACTGGCCATTAATAACTTTCTCGGAATAAAAATCTTCCCTGCTATAGATCTGCTGTTCCGATTCCTCATACAGCATTCTCATTCCTTTCTCTTTGTTCCAGGCAGCGTGCGACTGAACCGTCATTGCGGCCAGCAGCGGCAGGATAAAAACTGTCATCGCCATGATCGCTGCCAGCGATAGAAGGCTGTCTGCTAAAGTAAAACCTTCTTCATTCATCTTTGACATAGAACCTCCCTTTGCCAATTTGAAACACGAGCTGAACGAGCTGATCTTGACATTTAAAATGGGCGCTGCCGAATCGGTTCGTATTTCCATTCGGCAGATAGAGTATTTCACTGATCGTTCCATTCACATAACGAATCATATCGGGGAAAGTTCTAATTACTAAGACATGCGAAGGTGAAGCAATGGTCTTGATTTGATACCCTTGACTTCCCGGAAAAAATTTGATGTTTACCCTCACTTGATTAGAGATCGAATACGATTGGGCATAGAATAAATCTGTTTGCAGCTGATTCACAAATTGCTTTTTTTCTATATCAGCAAACATTTTGGGAAATGGCAAAACTGTAACCATGAGTAAAACAATGATTACCGATAACACGAGTAATACCTCTAGCAGAGAAACGCCTTTCTCATTCATTAAATCACCCTCCATGGGCACCTACAGTAACTTCTCCATCTGCGCCTATGGTGATGGACTCTCCGCTCGGACAAGCGGTTTCATCGCTTCTCAAATAGCCTTTATCGACCATATCACTAATGGATGCAGGAAATGCTTTTTGATCAATTCGATACGCTTGAACCTGCCCCTGCACCATGTGTTTAAAAGCCGTACACCCTTTGCTGTTAATATTCTTACTTTGCTTGGCCACATTCGGTATGGCGATAAACAGCAGAACTGAAATGACCAAAAGAACGATCATCATTTCTATTAATGTAAAACCGCGTTCATTTTTCATAGTTTCCTCCCTATATTGACCCGACCATTTGAAACATCGGAAGCATGACTGATAAATAGATAGCGATGACCACCACTCCGACAAACAGAAAGATCGCCGGCTGCAAAATGGATAACAAAGTTTTGACTTTCTCCTCTATTAACGTTTCACAAAACTGGCTGAAAATAAATAACTCTTCAGCTAAACGGCCGCTTGCATCTCCATGCTTCACCAGCTGTGCCAGCTGACTTTCAAAACAATCAATAACTGTCACTGCCTCAGCAACCGAATGCCCTAACAGTAATTGATTATTCATCATATAGGCGACATGCTTCAGCATCGGGTGCATCGTTTGCTGCTGCAAAATCAGAAATACTTCATTTACAGCAAATCCGCTTTTTAATAAATGAGAGACTTCTTTAGAGAAAAGGTTGGTGAAATACAAAGAAAAAAGAGAAGACAGAATAGGAATTTTCATCAGAAGTGTGATTTTTTGCTGAGGGTTTTGACGCTTGAAGTGCAAAGCAAAGACCGTGCTCGATGTGATGAGGATAACTGCGGATGCGATACTGATTAGCGGTGCGATCTGGAGAAATGAGAGGAGCCATGCTGTTGCGCCTTGGGGAGAAAAGTCTAATGCCGTATATAAGGCTTCAAATCTCGGCATTAAAAAGGTATGGAGCAAAAATAAGAGGGTGAACAGAATTAAAAGCAGAAACATCGGGTACTGCAGCAGCTTAGAAAGCTTTTCTTTCAATTCTTCTGTCTTTTTCCACTGGGCTCCGGCATACTTCAGCGTCTCAGGAACCCGACCATGCATTTCCGCAAAATACACTTGCAAACAGATCATGGAGGGAAAATCCAGCTTCAGAAGAACTTCATTAAGCGGTGTCCCAGAACTGAGCTCTGACTGTATGCTTTCAATGACGGCCTCGTCATTTTGCTTAAAATTCATCAGCAAGAATTCAAGCGCATTTCCAAGTGTGAACCCTTGCTCAAGCATTTCTCCAAGCCTATAGACAAACTCACCTTGATACTTCCCTTCCCTTCTCTTCTTCAAATACCCAGCGATCATATTCTTTTTGAGAGAGATACCCAAGAGCAATCCCCTTTCTCAGTAAATCTTTCAGCAAAGGATACTGATAGTTGCTGCCCTCGCCTTTTGCTTCTTTCAGGACAGCCTGGAGATCTTTCCCGCTCAGTATTTCATAGACTGTTGCCTGTTTTGATTTAGAAGCGGCGTGGTGCGTCAATGAACAATCCGTTTCTCTGCATATAGGACATATAATGCTCACAAGACGCTGGGCAGAGACAGCTACTAATGTCTGTTCAATTTCATGCCACTTTAGGCCAAACTCCAACAAGCGGAAAACCGCTCCTTTCGCATCCTTTGTATGCAGCGTTGTCAATACCAAATGTCCGGTGAGCGACGCGCGGAGAGCGATGGCAGCAGTTTCCTCATCGCGAATTTCCCCCACCATAATCACGTCAGGATCATGGCGCAATATCGCTTTTAATCCAGCTGAATACGTAACTCCCGCCTTTTCATTTACTTGCACCTGAAGCCAGGAATCATTTTGTTTTTCAACAGGATCTTCTAAGGTAATCACATTCCTCCCTAACCGGTCGGCACTATGCTGAATAAGTGAATACAGCGTGGTCGTTTTGCCGCTGCCCGTCGGACCGGTAAAAATGATCAATCCATGAGAATGGGAAAGTAAAGCTAGAAGTTTTTTTGCTGAGTTTGGAAATAGAGAGAGCTGGTGAAGGTCGGGAACGGTTTGCTGAGGCAGCATTCGAATCACGAGGCTTTCTTTAAAGAGAGCGGTAGGCAAGGTAGAAATGCGGAGTGACATGGGGTAGCCGGAAAAATTTAATTCAAACGAACCACTTTGGGGTCTCCTTTTTTCTCCGATGTCCATAGAGGCCATAAACTTAAAATGGGAAATCAGCCGCTCTCCTTCTTTTAGAGAAAATTCTGTTTGGGGATGGAGGTCACCCAGCGACCTGAAACAGACGGCATAACCGTGCTTGCGGGGAACAAAATGAATATCCGTCGAATGAAGAGACAACGCATCTTGCAGTAACTGATCGACTACTTTTTCAATCTCAATGAGTTAAGCACCACCTTTTCTTATGCTGATAGCTAAATTCGACATATATTTCTCTTTTCCTTTTCATTTCATAAATTTTTTTAAAAAATTTGTATAACATTTGCAGTTTCGGAGATAGTAATAGTCAAGAAGTTCATTGGGCTATAGCCAAGCGGTAAGGCAGCGGATTTTGATTCCGTCATGCGAAGGTTCGAATCCTTCTAGCCCAGTCAGTAAAAAAGAGGAAAGGAACCTCAGTCCCTTTCCTTTTCAGCTTGACAGCTGCACGATCTGTTTTTTATTGGTTAAACTGCGAAGCCCTTCTGGATTAAACCCTACGACAATCTTTTTGCCGTCCGTCAATATTGGCCGACGCAGCAATTTAGGCTCTTTCACAAGAAGCTTAACCACTTCTGACAGCGGCAGTTCATCTACATTTATATCTAAATCTTTATAGGTTTGGCTTCTTGTAGCCAACAGTTCATCCAACCCATCATTTGTTAAAGATAAAAGGTGGATCAGTTCATCATAAGTAGGCGTATGACGGAATAAATGTCTTTCCGCATAGTCAACCGTGTGTGAATTTAACCATTTTTTCGTTTTTCGGCAAGACGTACAGCTTGGATATGTGTAAAACGTAATAGCAGACATATTCATATTTCCTCCTTTTAGCCTTTTAATGTGATAGAAAAAGTAAAGTAATGAAGAATTAAAGTTGTATATATTTGAATAATTTGATTGTACATCATTTGTATAACTTTTGTACAGTGTTTTGTTGAAAAAGTGTGAACATTTTTTATACAAATAAAAATAAAACCCATTAATCCATTTTCTAACTCTATTTTGTTGTTTATAATAGATACATAAACCTGCATAGAGGTGTTTGGAATGGAGCATACATTAAAACTTACCAGTACATTAGCCGATCCTACTCGGTTTTCTATTTATCAGCACATGGTAAAGCAGCAAAAAGAAGTATCCGTACAAGAAATAGCGGAAGAATTTCACATCCACCCCAATGTAGCCCGGCTCCATTTATCGAAATTAGAAGAGATAAATATTGTTGAGTCCCAATTACATAAGACCGGAAAAGGCGGACGCCCCGGAAGATTGTACAAAACATCTGAACAGCCTGTACAACTCTCGTTCCCTTATCGTGACTTTCAACTATTATCTTCCATCGCTTTGTCTGCACTTTCATCACTTGGTGAAGCCGGCAAGGAAGCGGCCACAGAAGCGGCTTACAAAATGGGAGGTCAATTTGTTCAGCAGCAATTAGGCAGCCATAAAAAGGATTTTTCAGCATTATCTCAACAGGAGAAGGAAGATTATCTGCAATTTATTTCTTCCATGATCGGTTATTATCCAAAAATCGAAGAAGTGGACGGCAAGCAGCATATCAGCTTAGTGATTTACAATTGTCCCTTTAAAGAATCCATGAAGACCGATGCCGATCTTTCTTGCAAAATTCATACTTCCTTTCTTGAAGGCGCATTCAGCCACCTGTTTAATCAAGTCACTTTCACGCAAACGGAAAATATGAAGGATGGCTGTCAAAATTGCATCTATCACTTAATCGTCACAAACTGAGTGAAAGAAATATTTACATTTCTATGATTTTTACCTTATAATATTGTATTGATGGAGTGAACGTACAAAGGAGGGATACATAATGGACCGCATGTTTCGCGTTTTAGCATTTTGGACTGGTATTTTTTCAGTAATGTTTTATCTTGGCCATATGAATATTACGGCGTTAATCTTCTTAGGCCAAACAGGATTTTTCTTACTTCTTAGTTACATGAAATTAACAGAACGTATGTACATTTATGTGTTTGGAGCATATTTAACCGTATTCTTCGCAGGGTACACATACTGGACAACTTTTATGATGACTCCAGGAGCAGGACATTAATCCACGAAAAAACCTTTAAAGCCGATGCTTTAAAGGTTTTTTTCTGCCTATTTTGATTAAAAAGTTTATTTACTATTGACATAGTGTTTACACTGGATTATTCTATATGTAGTAGCTTAACTTTATCCCCTCCCATTATACGGAGACAAACATCCCCCAAAAAAACCCTTCTCATGTGAGAAGGGTTTTTTCACTCTGTTGAAAAAAGAATCTGTCAATGAACATGACGAGAATTTTTGGAGTCATGCTCATTTTTTCTTGTTCTAACAAATGGTTTCTTC
>NZ_JAFBES010000022.1 GCF_016908875.1 Bacillus ectoiniformans
CTTTAAAGCCTCCCTATCTTTAAATGGCAAAAAACCCGTCAGGTTCAGGACAAAATGAGCTGTCAATTTCTGGTCATTATCAGGCGTCATTAACATTTTTCCCATCCATTCATAGTCAATTTCGAAAAAATTGATTTCTATTGTTCCACCGTTAACTTGAAAAGCCAAACTGGATGGTAAGAGTGTTACAGCTGTCGGGTGAAAGTTGATACCAATAGAAACATCTTTTGTATTTACTACTGGCTGTGAGTACCGCAATAAAAGTTTCTTATTATCTTTTAACCATCGCTCGACTAATACTTTTAATTGAAAAGTATTTATCTCCATATTAACATCCCCTTAAAACTTATTTACGTCTACAAGTTACATAACATTCTATTTAATTAGAACTACTTTTATCTTAAAGTATTCTCTCTTTAACAATGAACTAATTATAAACCAGAATTTAGCATTATAGACATTCTAAATATCGGAATGCTATTTTTAACGCTCTTAACTTGTTGGCTAATATCAATGGAATGTAATGAAATTTTTTCCCAATTATATCTACTTATAGTAAAATAGTACTTATTTCATTGTTTGGGAATAAATTCAATATGGTGGAGGATTATTACATGTTTGCTAACGTAATAGAAAAAAATAACGAAACTTACCGAGTCGTGTCAGAAGTTTTATCAGAAACAGCATTGGGAGATTTACTGCTGCAAAATCCCTATAATGCTTATGTTGTTATGAATGAAAGCTTAGAAGAAGGAGAAGATCCATTACTAACAACTTTCTTAGTACTTTATCATTCTAAATTTGAAAATAACGTTATCTTATACGATATATCACGCCAGAAACACACCACTATTACTACAGAGCTTTATTTTTTGAAACAAGGTTATCATGAACAAATAAATGTTGGAAGAGTAGACCGTTATCCAATACAACTTTACATAAGGGAAAACAAAAAATGAAAAAAATAATAAAATATCGAAATAAGCGAGGAAAACTTTTATATTGTCCGTGCCGGAAAGTGTTTTTGCATCACACACCCGAAGAGGAGATCCGACAAAAAGTACTTGCAATCTTAATCGAAGAGATGGGCATACCGGCCGACTCAATTGACACCGAGTACCCACTTAGTCAATTTAATCCTCAGCTAAAAACAAGAGCAGATATTATTGTATGGCAGCGGGATCGTATGGGAAATGAGAAACCCCTTTTGGTTTTAGAAGTGAAAGCGGCCCATATCCCTCTTACCGATCATGCTTTAGAACAAGTTCGAGACTATAATCAAACGATTCAAGCCAAGTATATTGGGACGACGAATGGAAATGAAACCTACCTATTTGAAGAGAAGGAGGGAGAACTCTTACCGCTTGCTGATGAATTTTATTCGTATAAGCGTCTTATCGAGGGACAGGTAACCTATATATCGTATCAGAAAATGAAGAGAATTCCCTATAATTTAACGACCTACGACCGTTATGTAAATTTTTTACGAAATGAAGGCTATATCGGTGAAGGGACACCTGAAAAATTACATCCGTTTATTGCCGAGCTTCAAAATTATCTATTGACTGGCCAAATTACTATTCAGGATCAGCAGATTTCGATTGTTGAAGATCTTGGGTGCGGGATATTTTCATTTGGTAATGCCGCTGGAGGAGCTTTTACAGGATACTATCGCAGTTTGATTCTGAAGGATTTGGACCGCCACCATAAAATTTATCGTATAGGTATTTTCGGTACAGCAGCAACTCAAAACGACCCGGTATTAGGTAACCGAAGCGGGAACACGACTCTAAATGTGGCTATTGAAGATATGGGGACGGGTTCTTTCGTTTTACAATTGAATATAGATCAATTTATTGTACATCAATTAGAGGATCAGACTTACCACATCTATCATAACGGTCGAAGAAACGGTTACAAGAACAGCGAAGTAATAGCCAAAGTTGAAAAGCATGGACCCTATTTAATTAAGCAGGATAAGATTTATTTAGGCTCTTTGCCGGCAAACAGAACGATCACCGAAAAAGATGCATCTTTGTTTATAAGTAATTTAATACTGTATGCCAATGTACATGAGAAACTTCGCAAAAAAAGGAAGAAGAAAAAACAGAAACGTATTTGTCCAAACAAGAGTAAGGTATAATCGATTGGTCAATTTTTGGGTTGACGATGCCATTCTTACAGTTTGACGACTGCCAGGTCAGCTGTCTATTTAAAAGCCAATTATAAATTTGAGCACTCATCAGGTGAGGCTACTCTTCTCCCTATAAAAAATCTTTAACGCAATACTAAAACACAGTAAATAATTAAGTATGAAGTTTAAAAATTAACCTTAGAAAAAAGTAAAAATTAATTATCGGAGTGAAGATATGAGTCCTAAAACTATGAAAGTTATAATTATATCCATGGTTGCTATTATCATTCTATTACTGTCCGGGATTGTTTACTTACTCCTTCCTTATCTTAATATTGAAAAGGAGAAAGTTGCTGAAGGAAATGAACCAGTTGCTTCAACTGCTGAAAGAGAAATCGGCGGACAAAATTCAGATACTATAAAGGCAGCCCTAGATGAAAATATGAATGAACAAGAAAAACAAAGTGAATTCATAGAAGAAGAATATACGTATCCGGAATCAAAACAAGATTATACAAATGATGAAAAAATTGAACCTATTGAGGGAGTCATGTATAAAGGTAAAGTTTATAACAAAAGCGGAGACATGCCCACCCTTGAAGAAAATGCTCCTAAATCTGAAGTCGATGAATATAGCTATGCTATTAGTCGTTTAAGACCAGTATTAGGTAAGCCAATTTATTTTGATGATTTAACACGCAACATCAATATTCCTGATGCACCTGAGCTATCAATTCAATATTTTTCAACTGATATCGTAGAGTACGAATTGGAAAGTTTGGGGGAAGGTGCAGAAATTAATTTCTTTTTCTCTAATTTATCAGATGATTATAACCTAGACGTTATGGTACAAGAATTATATGTAGACGGTCATTATATTGAAGAACCTTATTATTCATTAAGAGCTAAAGTTGGTCATGGGGATTCCTTTCAGGATGAGTCTATTAATATTTCTTCAGTGACACCATTTGCTGACGAACCAATTGGGTATTTTCCAGAATTTAAAGAAAGCATTGTAGGTCAATTTGTTGTAAATTATGAACAAGTAGAAAAAGATCTTAATCAGGAAGTTCCAACTACGATAAGAATTCCATTTGTGATTGATTTATAAAAATTAATGATACATATATTATTAGATAACTGTTGCATTTTCTCGTTGTTTAATGTTTTTGAATATCAACTTTCAAAAAATTGTTATTTATCAAATGCTTAACTTTTATAAGTCCTTCTAAATTGAGAAGGGCTTATTTTCATTTTTTAAAAATACTCTGCTGATGTTAAAAAATCATCTGTAAATATATTGAATTTAAGTAAGGGGAGAGGGGAGAGAAAAAAAGAGTAATTTATGAAGCCTTAACTTTGCGCTAAATTCCAATTTTGCGAACAATTAAATAAACAGAGACAACATTTGGTCGAGATAATTAATAAAAAGCACAACTTTCTTTCAAATCTACAATTAAGAAAATCAAACCTAATTTATATATTGTAAATTAATGAGGAAGAATAAGACATTCATACTCATCTAAGAATTGAAAAAGAAAGAAGTTAGGATCCTAATTCTTCCGCACTGATGTTTTTTGATTGAAAGTTCTGTAATATAGAAGGAAATAAAGTGTATATACGAGGATGATTTATAGTGTTGGACCAGTTAAGACATATTGACGGCATTACGATAATTGATACATCAGGAACAATATTATTTACCGTTAAATTTAACCCTAGGTTTCACGAAGAAATTGATGAGAATGAGAAGATTATCGGCCTAAACCTTTTTTCTGCTTTCCCTATACTTGATGAACGATCGAGCACCCTTTTTAAGGTAATGAAAACAGGAAAGCCGATTTATCGTGCAAAACAAAATATAGTCGATTTCAGAGGAATTGAAAAAGAAACCACAAACGTTTCGTTACCTATTAAAGCACATGGGAAAATTATCGGCTCGATAGAACTCTCAAAGGATATAAGCGATGAAGAGCGTCCGATCAATTCGGTTATAGAAATTGATTCAAGTTCATTTAATAGTAAGCAACTAAAAACGAAGATTCAGCCGGAGAGAGCCGTTTATTTTTTGGAAGATATCATAACCATAGATGAAGAAGTGAATCAATTAAAGGAATCTGTCAAGAAGTTTGCCAAAGGGGATTCGCCTGCTTTTATCTATGGAGAAACAGGGACAGGCAAAGAATTGTTTGCCCATTCGATACATAATGAGAGTGAACGATCTGCAAAACCTTTTATTACCCAGAATTGCGCTGCCCTTCCAGAGAGTTTAATTGAAAGTATCTTGTTTGGCACAAAAAGAGGCAGCTTTACAGGGGCAGAGGATAATCCTGGCTTGTTTGAATTGGCAGATGGCGGAACTCTTTTTCTTGACGAGATTAATTCGATGCCGATTCATTTGCAGGCAAAACTATTAAGGGTATTAGAAGATGACTGTGTCCGCAGGCTCGGAGATAAAATGGTAAAATCCGTTAATGTTCGTGTGATAACTGCTACTAACGTGCATCCGGCACAGTGTGTCCGGGATGGAAAGCTGCGCCAAGATCTTTATTACCGCCTTGGGGTTATGACATTGGCAATTCCTCCTTTACGAGAAAGAAGAGAGGATATAAGACTGTTAGTTGATTATTTTGTTAGTAAGTTTAATAAAAGCCATAAGAAGAACATTGTTCATATTTCAAGAGATTCACTAGATTTTTTGCTGAGTTATGATTGGCCGGGAAATGTCAGAGAGCTCGAAAATGTAATCGAATACGCGATCAATCAGGCAGATGCTTGTGATGATACATTACAATATCATCATTTAGAACAGCAAATTAAGCATTTAATGGGGATACAACAGTCTTTTGCCTCTACCAAACTAAAGCCATTAAAAGATGAGATTGCTAATCTCGAAAAAACAAGAATTGAACAGGCAATGATTCTAACAAGCGGAAATGTATCAAAATCTGCACGGCTGCTAGAAATCCCTAGACAAACATTACAAAGAAAAGTTAACCAATACGGAATAAACAACAGATTTACCTAAAATCATCATAGATAGGTGCCCAAAACTTAACAGCAAATTGCTCGAATTTGTACGATTTAATATATGCCTACCCATTTTATTGCAGGCAAAAATCCTTTTGTAAGGGGTTTTGCCTGCTTTTTCATTAAATTTCCCCTTTTTTAAAACTGGCATGAGTTTTGCATTTAATTTTGTAACGTTTAAAAGAAGGGGAGAAGAAAGAAGATGAAAATCGGGGTTTTAAAAGAAGTTAAGGATGGAGAAGCACGTGTTGTTTTAACGCCAAACGAAGTTACAGAACTGTCGTGTAAAGGCCACAAAGTATTGATAGAAAAAGATGCAGGACTTAAAGCAGGTTTTCCTGACCAATCTTACGTTGATGCCGGAGCAGTGATTATGCAGCAAGCGAAAGATATTTTTGATCAGTCCGATATGGTGGTGAAAGTAAAGGAAATTAGTTCGAAAGAATATTCACTTATTAAGCCGGGGCAAATTATTTTCTCATGTCTGCATCCTGCAGCAAACAAAGAAGAGGTTGATGTGCTGTTAGATAAGGAAGTAATTGCTATTACAGCGGAAGATACTCATCGTTTCGGATCTCCAAATTGTGAAGTGGCTGGAAAGCTAGGTGCCTTAATGGGAATCCAATATCTACTCTCAACAAACGGTGGATTGGGAAAATTAGTAGGTGGAGTCGGCGGTGTTCCCGGAATCCAAGCATTGGTGCTAGGAGGAGGAATCGTCGGAAAAAGCGCGGTTGATGTCCTAGCTTCATTAAGGGCACAGGTAAGGCTGCTAGACATTAATATCGGTGTTTTAAGAGAGGCTCAGTTTCTTTTTCCAAAGAATGTTACAACAGGATTTTCCAATCAAGAAACGATTAAAGAAGTCTTACCGAGTGTGGACCTTATCATCAACTGTGTGAAGTGGCCCAAACAGCGAACAGACCATCTGATTACAAGAGAGATGCTTGGTAAGATGCAAAAGGGCTCGGTGATTGTGGATATTAGTGCAGATGTTGGAGGGGCTATTGAAACCTATCGTCCAACAACGTTTAATGATCCGGTTTATACAGTGGATGGTGTGATCCATTACGGAGTTGATAATATACCAGGAGCCGTTCCGAACACGGCATCGATTGCGTATGCCGCATCTGTTTTCCCACATATACTAGCTATTGCTGAAAAAGGGGCTGAAAAAGCTTTGCTTGAAGATGAATATCTTCGAAAAGGACTTACTGCGTTTAAAGGCGTGTTAACCCATGAAGAAACAGGCACTATTCAAGATCGACAATGGGTGAATCCACAAGAGTTGTTAAAATAAATTCTATTTTTAGGGAGGGAAGCACATGGATTTAGGTATTCTATCACTTATTCCTGCAGCGGTTGCTATTATATTAGCATTTGTTACAAGAAACACCGTCTTTTCGCTTGCTGTCGCTTGTTTTATCGGAGTGCTTATAGCGGGTCAAGGACTATTAGGATTTCCTAACTTGATGAAAGAAGCATTAGGTACTACGAGCTTTTCATGGATTCTTTTACTGGAACTTTTTATAGGGGTGTTAATTGCATTTTTTCAACGTACCGGTGCTATTCAGCAATTTACACTTGTCATGGAGCGCAAGAAATTGAGCAGGGTTAAGACTCAGCTTTTTGCCTGGTTTTTAGGTATGTTCGTGTTCTTTAGTGATTACTTTAGCCCGTTATTTGTCGGATCGACCATGCGAAATTTGTCTGATAAAGCGAAAATTTCAAGAGAAAAGTTGTCTTATATAGCGGATTCGACTTCTGCACCTGTAAGCGTCATGGTTCCTATCACAGGATGGGCCGTGTTTATTTCAGGGTTATTGGTAGGAATGGGCACTATAAAAAGTCCGGATAAAAGCGATGGGAGTTTTTGTTCAATCCATCCCTTTTAACTTTTATGCCATATTATCAGTTCTATTTGTAGGATTAATTGCCATGAAAGTAATCCCTGATTTTGGGCCGATGAAGAAAGCGGAGGAACGTGCATTAAAGGAAGGAAAAGTATTGCGCGACGGAGCCGATCCATTAATGGGAGAGGAATTGACAGAAACCCCACCTTATGAGGGGATAAAACCTAATGTTTTCTTGAATTTTTTCTTGCCTGTTTTGATTGTCATCTCTATCGCAGTAGGTACGTTCATTGTGTTAGATTCAGCAAAAACAATGGAAGCATTTTTGGCTGCTTCCGTCATTTTAGGTATTATTATGCGAATTCAGGGAGTCCCTTTTAATGATATTATGAAAACGGCAACTGCTGGGATGAAGGGAGTTTTACCAGCCATTATCATTTTGGCGTTTGCCTATTCTTTGAATAAACTAACCGAAGACATTGGGACAGCTGATTACATTGTATCCGTCAGTGAAAATTGGTTAACTCCAAGCCTGCTGCCAGTCATTACCTTTATAATTGCGGCGATCATTGCTTTTGCTACAGGTTCTTCTTGGGGGACTTTTGCAATCGTCATGCCTTTAGCCGTTCCCCTTGCATTTAACTATACAGGGGATGAAGTAACGACAATTGTTTTAGCCACAATAGCAGCTGTAGGAGGCGGAGGTGTTTTTGGAGACCATTGCTCGCCTTTATCAGATACCACCGTTCTAGCCTCCACTGGTGCAGCCGCCGATCATATGGATCACGTCAAAACACAGATTCCATATGCGTTGACAGTAGCAGCAATTGCTTGTGTTTTTTATCTGATCGTTGGGATCGCTTTTGTTTAAAATTATTGAATTTTATGAGTCCTTCTAATTTAAGAAGGGCTTATTTTTATTTTCTATGAATACACTGCTGGAATAAAAACCATTCAAGTAGTTGCACGGTTGATACTTAAAAACATAAAAATATCTGAAAAGTAATATTTTTTAAACGGGGCTGCTTTATGGAGAAATAGAACCTTCATTTATTGAAGTGCCGGTCACTCATTAGGCAGTCAGAGAAGTGGAAGAGCATAAAAACACGGAGTCAAAAGATGTAATAGAGAATTTTGTTGAAGAGTTAAATGTAAAATTAATAAATGAAGCGGCTGTTAAAAGTCAGTAACCACTGACTTTTAACAGTATTTTTTTGAGAAAGATAAAAATGAAAAAAATAAAAGTTGAATTTCTTTAGGGTTGCTTCATTGAAAGGTTAACCCAGGAAAATATTTTTTGGAGGGCCTATAGATCGCTCAACATAAAGATTAACTTAGGAGGGGTACACTCATCACAGCGTAAAACAAAGGGCTTTCGGCTTTAGCCTTAGGAGCGATCCCTTTAATTTTCAAATAAAAAAATGTTATTA
This sequence comes from Bacillus ectoiniformans, assembly GCF_016908875.1. GTDB lineage: Bacteria > Bacillota > Bacilli > Bacillales > Domibacillaceae > Bacillus_BX > Bacillus_BX ectoiniformans. The sequence goes on from NZ_JAFBES010000022.1 coordinate 8,448, forward strand.
TTCTACTTGGAATTGCCCCATCATTCCGGCGTCTTCATGCTCAAGAATGTGACAGTGATACATAAAGAGTCCCTTTTTATCAAAAGTAGCAATAGCCCTGACTTTTTCGCCAGGATAGACAAGAATAGTGTCCTTCCAACCTTTTTCATTATCAGGCGGGGCTTTGCCATCTCGGTCTAGAATTTGGAACTGAACCCCATGGGCGTGGAATGGATGACCCATGCCGCCCATCATCCCCATTCCTGTATCATTCGTTATTTCCCAAATTTCTGTATCGTTCAGGTTCAATTCTTCATCGATTCGATCCATATCCATTTGTTTACCATTAATATTAACGTTTCGGCCCATGCCTTGAAAGGTGAATTCACGGACTCTAACCGATTTTGACGGATCAATCTTTGGAATTACTGCCAGGTTATCCGGCACAGTAGCTTTCTTCCCTTTTTCATCCTTCACAATAAACTTCATAAAGGCTGTCCCCTGATCAGTCAGTTCGACTGCCTCACCTTTCTTAAGACTTGAAAAATCAACGAGTATTTCAGCACGTTCAGCCGGACTTAATACCAGTTTATTCATTTTTACAGGTTTCTCTAACAGTCCACCGTCACTTGCAATTTGGAAGAACTCCTGACCATTATTCAAACTGTATTCATAAATTCTGGCATTCGATCCATTCAGCAGCCGTAACCTCATCAAGCCTTTAGGAACCTCTAAATAAGGATTAATAACTCCATTTACAAGAATAGTGTCACCTTGAAGCCCCATCATAGTATCGTGCATGCTTAAATCATAGTTAAATTGGCCATCCTCATCTATTTGTTTGTCTTGAATGATTAATGGAACATCATTAACGCCGTACTCGTTAGGAATGTCCAATTTGTCTGATACTTCATCATCAATATAAAACAAGCCAGCTAATCCTTTATAGACATGTTCACCAGTTTTGTGCAGAAGGTGTGGGTGATACCATAATGTAGCCGCGGGCTGATCAATTTTAAACTGGGGATTCCATGTGGCTCCTGGTTTAATCCCGCTATGCGGACCACCGTCTTGTTCGCCATCTACCTCAAGCCCGTGCCAATGAACGGTTGTTGCTTCGTCCAGTTTATTTTGTACCTTCACTGATACCTCTTCACCTTTTTTTACACGAATGACAGGTCCTAAATAATCGCCATTATATCCAAAAGTATCAGTCTTTTTCCCTTTAATAAACTCCATCGTTGACTGCTGTGCTGTTAAACTGAACTCAGCTTTTGAAGGATCCGGATTTTCATCTTTTAAAAGTGGTGGAATCGGCAGAGGCTTTTCTTCCACAGAAAAACTTTCTTTTCTGGCATTTTCAGAAGCGTTATTTCCGTTCATCTTATGGCTAGGCATATTACCGCCCATCCCCATGTTCCTTACAAACAACCAGCCAATCACTAACGCTGCTGCAATTACACCAGCAGCTATAAGACCAACTTTTTTCAAAATATTTCAACCTCCATTTCATTTAAATGCAATAACTGCTGTCCAACAAAAGAATATTTTTTCTCAAGAATTACTATACCACGGTACGTATAGAAACATAAAAGCATTACATCTACTAGATATATATTTAAACGGAAAGACGAACTTAATGTCATTCTAAAAGATTAGCAGAAAGAACTTCTTCATCAGATAGACAGGAGATTTACTCTAACTAGAGCGGACTAGTCTTACTATGCTGAACATATAATCTAGTAAAAAGTGTTAAGGAGGGAGAACATGAATACTTCATTAATCATCATGCTTATTTGTTCTATTTTTCTACTATCAATGGTAATAATTGTCCCTTTAAAGAAAAAGGACCAGGTATCTCAAATGGCCGGAATGATGGCTGCTATGTCAGTGGGAATGACTCTAGGTTTACTGGCGGGGACGATTCTAGGAGTGATATTTAAGGGAGATCTATTCTTATCTACTGTATTAGGAATGTTAGCTGGTACGACAGTAGGAAGCATTGCTGGTGTTCCTTTTAACTCATATGCGATAGTAGATGGCGGACTATCCGGAGTGATGGGGGGGATGATGGGAGCCATGCTAGGGGAAATGATTGCTCCTGGACAAAGTGAATCGATAATAAAAATTATGTTTATCCTGTTTGTTTGCAGTCAATTAACAGTATTATATATTTTAACTGAAGGGAACGGGAAAGAAGCAAAAGGACGATATCTGAGGTTTTATAAAAACCCTGTGTTAATGGCTATTGGAGTATTAAGTTTCTTTTACCTATTTAACCAAATCCCTTCTGTATTTATCATTAACAATTCCCAAACAGGACAAGAAATCATAAATAGCCCTCATCATCAAGTGGGGGATCAAGAGATTATAATATCCGCTACCGACTATTCATTTGATCCTAGCTCACTTAATGTCAATTTACAACAAGAAGTCACTTTGAAATTAGTGAACGAAGGAAACGTTGAGCATGATCTAGAAATTATTGGTTTAAATGCTGAATTTATAACAAATAATGAGGTACATGAACATCAAACTAAACTAAATTCTACTGTTCATTTACATGCTAATGCTGGGGAGGAAACTAAGCTGACTTTTAAACCGTTAGAAATAGGGCAGTTTTCATTTTATTGTACTATTCCTGGACATAAAGAAGCAGGGATGGTAGGATCCATTAATATTCTATAATTTCCTAATTTAAAAAAGACAAATCCCTACCTTATATTAGGTAGGGGGTTGTTCAAAATATTACTTCATATTATATATAACATAAGACGTTACTTTATGGTTCTAACATAAGGGTCTTTGCAGCATTTTGATTCTATTCTTCTAAACGGTTATTCCTCCTCTAAGTCATCAATATATTTCTTCATTTCCGCTATTTCTTTTCGCTGAGCTTTAATGATATCATCTGCGAGTTTCCTTACACGGGGATCTTTAATCTCTGCTCTTTCACTCGTCAATATTGCAATAGAATGATGGGGAATCATGGCCTCCATATAATCCACTTCATCAACGAGAGTTTGGCTTCTTAGCAGATAGAGTGATAAAGCAAATACAACTGCGCTTCCAGCTATGATTCCGATATTCAATTTTCGGTTTTTTAACATGTGGGTCATAAACAGCATCATAATAACGGCCATGGTTGCTCCCATTAGTAGAGCCATATAAGCTCTTGTTTCACTGAAAAATATGTGATCCACTTTAAAAGTGCTCCAGTACTTAAAAATGAACATAATAATAGTGGACGTAACCACCATTCCGGCAAATTTCAAATAAGGTTTCATAGCTTACACTCCTTTATATAATTAGTTCTACTCTCTTGCATTCCCTGCATTTTTGCAGAAAGTATGCAAAACTAAATTTTTTCAAACTCCTTTTTTTATAGAGAAGTTTTAAGGAATTATAAGTATAGATGAATACCCAAATAATATTTGTTCATAATACCTATGTAAAGTTAATTCTAGGAGGTTGTTTACAAATGGGAATTCTATCTGCATCCCCGAAAGAAATGGACTATTGTATTGAATCATGTGAAAGATGTGCAAGAGCATGTTACGAATGTTCAACGGCATGTCTGAATGAATCCGATGTTCAAGCAAGAGTACACTGCCTGCAGATGCTGAATGATTGTGCAGAAATGTGTCTTCAGTCTGTTGCATTAATGGCTCGGAACAGCTCTATGGCAAAACAGCATTGTCAGCTTTGTGCAGAATTTTGCGATGCATGCGCAGTGGAATGTGACAAATTTAAGGATAAACATTGCCAGGAATGCGCAGAAGTTTGTCGTCAGTGTGCAGATGCATGCCGTAAAATGGCGGGTTAATCAGCCTATTTCTAAGGTTTTTCTTAGAAGAAAAGAAGCACAGCGATCAGGGATGATCGCTGTGCTTTTATTGGTGAAAGCCCTTAACCTTATCTATGGAGAACTTGAGGTTGAAGGTAAAGTGTATGATTTACCATTATAAGGAAAATAGAAGAAACACACACAAGCTTAAATTTAAGCTTGTGTGTGTTTAACCCCAATAAATGATAGTATCAAATATTCCTATAACAATCAGCAGAATTCCGGCTGACTTCTGTACGTAAGCTCCTGCTTTCCGGCTTTTTTTTAGAACTGAACCATTAAGCTCAAGGAACGTCATCGCAAGCAGAATTATAAGCAGAGGAATGGAAGTGGCAATTCCGAAAATAGACGGGAGAATGATTCCAGACGGGCTGGCGAGGACAACTGGCATCAACGAGACAAAGAATAAAACGAACATGGTAGGGCAGAAGGCGATTGAGAAACTCGCCCCCATGATAAAAGAGCCCATTTTACCTCTTCCCATTTTAATCGGAATACGTCCAAGGATTCTTTCAAGAAATTTTAGCTTAAAAGCACCTGCCAAAAACAATCCAATTAAAATAATCAGCGGTCCTACTATCTTTCTCATATAGGGAAAAAATAGGGTAGTTACCTCCTGAAATTCTGAACCGAACCACCACACAAGGAAACCCAGAAGCGAAAAAACGAAGACTTTGCCAAATAAAAAGGCAAAGATTTCTACCCACTCTGTCTTCGTTTGCATCGTTCTGTTCCCGTATATGGTGATAGCGCTGATATTGGCAGTCAATTGACATGGAGCCAAGGCACCAATTAATCCTAGAACAGCTGCGAAAACGAGAGGATAGTCCATGACACTGTTCAACATATTTAAAAAGGGATAACTTAATGTGTTGCTGATTTTTAAAAGAATTTCGTACATACTTTCACTGCCAATCGTTTAAGAGTTTTCTCTTAAATTAGAGATGTTTTTCCAGTTCTTCCCGTTATCCTCTGTTGTATAGATATCATTTTTATAAGTGACAATGGACCATTCCTGTTCATTTTTAGGGTTAGGGGCTATATACATGATCGGGTTGTCTTCTTCAAGAGACGGTGTAGGTACTGGTGTGACACTTCCTTCAGAAATATTCCATTCATGCAGTTGAATCATACCTCCTTGAATGCTTGCAAATAAACCTTTGCCTTCACTCATTGTCATTCCTGTTACCATGGAGGTGTTCGGTAATTTTTTGAAATTCTCTCCTTGATCTTGTGAAATGAAAACACCGTCTTTTCCAGCAATGGCTACGACATTCTCATTGGAAGGGTGGGCAGCGATACCTCCAATTGACTCCGAATCAAACCCGGTCATACTCATTTTCTTCCAAGCGTCCCCCTCATCTTCGGTTACATAAAAGCCTCGATTCAATTCGGAATTAGGCTGCTCATTGATCACGTAGATAACACCGGACTCGTATCCTGCTGCCAAGTAGTGAAAATCAGTTTCCCCATAGAAAGCCAGTTTTTTTAGTGTTCCACCCTGGTCGATACTTTTTACTAAACCAAGCGGGTTCTTTAAATCAGATCCTCTCTCTGGATGACCACTAGAGTAAAATCCATTTTTATACGGTTGAAACCCCATGTAATCATGCTTATTACTGTTTGCTTCGAGCCATTTTCCTTCCGAATATTTCATCAAGCCTTCATGAGTAGCGACGAAAAAATCCTCTTCATTGTTCGGATAGCCCGCCCCGTGAATGTGGTCAATTTGATTTCTTTCGACCTTTACAAATTCATATTCTTTCTCTGCAGACGAGCAGCCTGTAACGATAAGTATTAGTGCTGAAGTAATTGTCAGCCATTTTGTCTTCTTCATTATACTCCCTCAAATCCATTAAATTTTCCATTGATAACCGATGCCCCATACGGTGGTCAAATGCTTTTCAATTGGAATGTTGACTCTTTTCAATTTATCCCTTAGGTTCCTGATATGGGAATCCACGGTTCGAATGTCCGTGCTTGCATTGATATCCCAAGCGATGGAAAGCAGTTGTTCTCTCGTATAAACTCTCTCGGGGTGTTTCATTAAAGTTTCGAGAAGCAGAAACTCTTTCAATGTCAAAGAAAGAGAGAGATCTTTATACTCTAAAGAGTAGGCCTCCGTACTCAATCGAAATTCTCCTCTGACAATCGCATTATTCTGTTCTTGATTTTGAGATTCTTGTCTTCTCAATAAGGCATGGACACGCGCTGCCAAAATATCTTCATCGAAAGGTTTGGTGATATAGTCGTCTGCGCCGACGTCCAGTCCATTAATGACATCCTCTTTATCACTTCTTGCGGTGAGCATGATGATGGGAACATTCGAGAATTCCCTGATCTTCATGCAGGTTTTCCATCCGTCGATTTCTGGCATCATGACATCAAGCAGAACGAGATCTATCCTTTCTTTTTTCAATGCAAGAATCGCATCATATCCGCCTGAAACTTTTAAACAGTCATAGCCTTTGGGTTCTAGATATAATTCCAGCAGATTCAGCATCCTAGTCTCATCATCTACGATTAAAATGGTTGGCAAGGAATTCACCTCTTTATAAAAGTATTTGCACCGTTGTACCCTTTGTTTCCACACTCTCAATAGTCACCGTACCGCCATGGGCCTCTACTAATTCCTTTACAATTGAAAGGCCGAGGCCGGATCCGCCATTTCCGCGAGATCGTGATTTTTCTACCCGATATAGTCGTTTAAAAATATTTTGAAGCTCGCTTTCTGGTATCCCGACCCCTTGATCGGAGACTGTGATTTTGACTTTTCCACCCTCCTCAGAGCTTACATCTATTCTCACAACGGTATTTTCCTCAGAATATTTTAAAGCATTGTCCAACAGATTGAGGATGACTTGTTCCAAACGAATGGGATCGGCAAAAAAAGCATGTAACTTTTTCGGACAAGTGGTTTGAAGAGTGATGTTCTTCCGATCGAAAGCTGGTGCAACTTTTGCAGCGAGATCCTGTATAAGAGGACATAACTCAATCTCTTGTTTCATGATCGTGAAGTTATTCTGATCGATCTTTGCCAGCTCAAAAAGGTTTTCAATCAGATGAACGATTCGTACAGATTCATCCTGGATGATTTTTAGGTACTCGCGTCTTTTCTCTTCGGAAAGGTCTTCCCGGAGGGCAACAGTGGTATAGCCCTGAATATAAGTTAATGGCGTTCGCAATTCATGTGAAACGCTGGCTAAAAATTCGAGCCGGTCATTCTGGATGCTTTCAAGATCATTTGCAAGTTTTTGAATGGAGTTAGAAAGCTCTCCAAGTTCATCTTTGCCTAAATCAGGAAGCTTCACCTGAAAGCGACCATTACTAAGGTCTTCTGTAGCTTCTTTCATCTTGATGAGAGGGCTTGTCAGAATTCTTGACAATAGAAAATAAATGACGGCGATGATCGCTAAACTCAGGATTCCAGCCAATAAAAAATGATAGTTCAGCTTTTCGATCAACGAGCGTAAAGGTTTTGTGTATTTAAACATATACACAAAACCTTCTTCCGCACCTGTGTTGTACTTTGTAACGGTAGCAAGATAGTTCATTTCTTTCCAATTGGATTCAATCAGTAATCCACCTCTGGAAATTTCAGAAGAATGGTCGCTGATTAAATTTATCATACCGCCAGATACATCTTTTGAACTGGCAATGACGTTTTTATTTTCGTCTGTGATGACCACCTCAGTGTCTGTTTTAGATTCCATCAAGGCTATATGACTCAATGTACCTTTTGTAAAACTATCCTCCAGTACATCCCGGTGACTGTTGCCTCGTGAAAGAATCGCTTGAAATTCATCCTGGATCCTTGAATCAATCATACTATTATAGAGGTATACCATTAGGAGGGATTCCATAATCAATACAGCTAAAAGGAAATACATCGCAAGTTTTGTAGAAATTTTATTCATTGAAAATCTCCTTCTTTAAATGACTATTTTATTGTACACGATAAATTTGAAGAAAGTTTGCAGGAAAAATGATATTCAGGAAAAGAGCGAGTGAAAAACATTAATCAGGGGAACCAGTGTTAAAATATTTAAAAATGCCAGTAGTAGAATTGATAGATTAGCTTTTTTAGTTCTTAAAAAATTTGTTTCTTCCTACATAAATTTTGCATATTTTCCTGGAATACTAAGAGTTAAAGAGGAGGAAGAAAGATGAAAAAATTCATAGTGTTAATCACCGCATTACTTTCCATTACCATAGCTGGATGTGGTGCTAACAATCAAAATAACCAAGGAAGTTCAGACAGCAGCAAACCGAAAGAAAATCAACAGGAAGGCCAAGGTCAAAGCCCTTCCAAAGAACACAATGAACATGAGGGAATGGAACACTCAGGATCTAGTGAAATTCCTGAAGGGATGAAAGAAGCTCAGAACCCTAAATACGAAGTTGGAAGCACAGTCATAGTAGCAGAAGGTCATATGCCTGGTATGAAAGGAGCAGAAGCAACAGTTGTGAATGCCTATGATACGACGGTTTACAGAGTATCCTATGATCCTGTATCAGGCGGTGACAGAGTTGAAAAACATGAATGGGTTGTACATGAAGAACTCAAGGAAACTGATGAGAAACCATTTAAGCCAGGAAGTGAGGTAACGATTGAAGCTGAACATATGGAAGGTATGCAAGGTGCATCTGCTGTAGTAGATACCGCAGAACAAAAGACAGTCTATGTCATCGATTTTACCCTTACAGACGGAAGTGAAAAGGTAATGAACCATTTATGGGTAACGGAGGAAGAGTTGTCTCCGATAGAATAATATAGTTTAAGCATCTGCATAGGTTTGCGGATGCTTTTTCGTTCGCCCAGCATGGGCGAACTCTAACGGGTGAAAGTCCCGAGTACGACCTGGTAGCGGTAAGTACATAGCCAAAAGCAAGGGTGTCCAT
>NZ_JAFBES010000023.1 GCF_016908875.1 Bacillus ectoiniformans
GAAACCCTTTCAGCGGGCCTTTAAGGCCGAGGCCGGTAAGAGAGGCTTTCAGCCGCAGAGCAAACCACCAGTTCACACTGGTGGTTTTGATTTGTGCGTTGTTTTGTGCAGCAGAAAAAAGAATGGGTCCATATAATAATTTGCGCTGAAAGACTCCACCCTCAATTTCCCTAAATACAAAAAGTAGTTAACATTTTTCAAGTGCTTTTTTCGCTCTCCTGTTCCAATTAGTCGCCTTGATCCTCACTATCCGCCCGTACCTAATTCATTGACTTTTACTTCTCTCTCATGACCCCTTTATTGTCCTTTACCTTTCCTTCGTTTCATATGATGAATTCATCACTAAAGCCCCCATCTATCGATCAATTAATTTTCTCAGACAAACTGCTTCTGAACAGAAGGAAAGAGGCTTACACATCATTCTGAGCCGCTTATGCGCTTCATTTTTGATTTCATATATGAATCCGACTATGATGAAGAAAAGAGATTAGAATAGGGAGGAATCATGAATGGCCGCAATCCATGAATTTCAAGTGAAAAGAATCAATGGAGAAATAACGACTCTCGAACCTTACAAACAACAAGTGCTGCTCATTGTCAATACAGCGAGCAAGTGCGGATTTACTCCTCAGTTTAAAGAGCTGCAGTCGCTCTACGAGAAATATCAAGATCAAGGCTTTACAGTATTAGGATTTCCCAGTGACCAATTTATGAGTCAAGAATTTGATCAAGATACGGAAATACAAGAATTTTGCCAGCTGAATTATGGAGTGAGCTTTCCGATGTTTTCTAAAATTGATGTAAAAGGAAAGGAAGCCCATCCATTATTTCAGTTTTTAACAAAAGAAAAATCCGGACTGCTGACGGGAGATGTTAAGTGGAACTTTACTAAATTTTTAGTTGATCGGGATGGGAAGGTTGTGGAACGTTATGCCCCACAAACGAGCCCTCTAAAGATTGAAAAGGATCTATTGAAACGGCTTTGATTTATTCAATTAACATCGGCTCTTTAAATATTGATCAATAAGAACAGGACATTTAAAGATAGATATATCAATAAAATGTTTAATGAATGAGTACTCTTCATTTGGAGTTAATTTCAGCATTTCATACCACCATTCCGTTTCGTATCTAGCAATCATACTTAAGTTATAAAGAAGGGCAAAGTGAATCAATAACTCGGGATAGAATGCTTCATCAGTTTTATGCCTGGAGACAGTCCATTGATTCTCCAGGCAATTGTACCGAAATGGAGGGACGAATCTTCCGTTTGTGCAGTTCATTGTAAAGCTTTCTGCTGAGTGATTCATCATTTCTATGGAACCTTTTGTTTTTTCAGACAGATAATCAGTGAAACGGTTATCTGTCATTTTATAATCATCAATAATATCTTTAGATAATAAATAGGTGTCACTTTCCTTTTTAATAAGAGTGATAAAGGCACTATGTTGAAAATGAAATCTAAGTAACTCATTAAGTTCTGGAATTTGCATTAAGAGGTTTTTCATGTTGAATTTTGTTCCCTCTAATTGTTTCACGTGGAACAATTTGTCGCTTATATGCGGAAAGAGTCCGTTTCTCTGAGTCCTTACTTCATCTTGAAGAAAACGATATCCTTGTTTCTTCTTTTTACGGGTGGATAAACCGTGAGCTAACACTTGAGAAGAGGTTGGATAGTCAGGATCATTAAGCAGCAAACAAGCTTTTATTAAATGAGTGAGACCATAAAAAGCCAGTGTCGGCTGTATGGCTAACGGGGCCTGTCTTGCTTGGTCTAAGTACACCCCGCCATGTTCCAAAAAGTGAATAAAGCGATCGCAATTGTTAAAAGCTTTCTCTTCTGGTTTTTCTATTGAAGCAGCCTGATAATAAGCGAATAATAATTTCTTCGTAGTGAAAGCGCTTTTATATGGGAGAAGGGGGTCTTGGTGTAAGTAAATCATAATAGCCTCCTAATTATCTAAAAAATCAAACATCTTGTGCATGTCTTGACAGTATTTTGTCCAATTGATAACCTACTAATAATATTTTCGACCAGGAGGCTTAAAAAATGTGGGAAAATAAGTTTTCAAAAGAAGGGTTAACTTTCGATGATGTGCTGTTAGTGCCTGCTAAATCTGAAGTTTTGCCGAAAGATGTTAGTTTACAGACTGCACTTACTGACACACTGAAATTGAACATTCCATTAATTAGTGCTGGAATGGATACAGTTACGCAAGCTGAAATGGCGATTGGCATGGCTCGTCAGGGTGGCCTTGGAGTCATTCATAAGAACATGAGTATTGAACAGCAAGCAGAGCAAGTGGATAAAGTAAAACGTTCAGAAAGCGGAGTTATCAGCGATCCATTCTTTTTAACGCCGGATCATCAAGTGTTTGATGCAGAGCACTTAATGGGAAAATACCGGATTTCCGGAGTACCGATTGTGAATAATGAAGAAGAACAAAAGCTTGTTGGCATTTTAACGAATCGTGATTTGCGCTTTATCCAGGATTATTCGATCATCATTAATGATGTTATGACGAAAGAAGATCTTGTGACAGCTCCTGTTGGAACAACGTTAGAGGAAGCAGAAAAACTCCTTCAGAAATATAAGATTGAAAAACTCCCACTAATTGATGGTGACGGTGTGTTAAAAGGTCTGATTACCATTAAAGATATTGAAAAAGTCATTGAATTCCCGAATTCCGCTAAGGATGCGCAGGGACGCCTTCTGGTCGCTGCAGCGGTCGGTGTTACAAAAGATACAATGAAACGTGTAGAGAAGCTAGTAGAAGCCCATGTAGACGCAATCGTCATCGATACAGCCCATGGTCACTCTCAAGGTGTCATTGAAACCGTGAAAGAGATCCGTGCCGCTTATCCAGGCTTAAACATTGTCGCAGGAAATGTGGCAACTGCAGACGCAACTAGAGAATTATATGAAGCTGGAGCAGATGTGGTAAAAGTCGGTATTGGACCTGGTTCTATTTGTACGACTCGTGTAGTTGCGGGTGTAGGAGTGCCTCAGATCACGGCTGTTTATGACTGTGCAACAGAAGCGCGTAAACATGGAAAGTCCATTATCGCAGATGGCGGCATCAAGTATTCTGGTGATATCGTGAAAGCTTTGGCTGCCGGTGGACATGCAGTTATGCTTGGAAGCTTGCTAGCAGGCACAACAGAAAGCCCTGGAGAAACAGAAATATTCCAAGGCCGACGCTTTAAAGTCTATCGCGGAATGGGATCTGTCAGTGCCATGGAAAAAGGCTCAAAAGACCGTTACTTCCAAGAAGATGCGAAGAAGTTTGTTCCAGAGGGTATTGAAGGCCGAATTCCTTATAAAGGTCCAATTGCCGATACATTGTATCAGCTTGTTGGCGGACTGCGTTCTGGAATGGGATACTGTGGAACAAAAGATATAACAGAGCTTCGTGAAAACAGTCAATTTATCCGAATGACTGGCGCTGGTTTAAGAGAAAGCCACCCTCATGATGTTCAAATTACTAAAGAAGCACCTAACTATTCCTTATCTTAATATTATCAAGAGCAGGATTTCTTCCTTAAGAAATCCTGCTTTTTTCGCGTTTTCACCGCCCTCCCTGTAAGAAGAACTAGTTATTTTCACGCTATATTTTTAAATGTTATTTTGATACAATAACGAAAGTGTGAATAAAAGATGGAGGGTTTGTGAGTGAGTAAAAAAACGTTTCAAAAGTATGCTGTATTAATGCTTAGTTTTCTTTTGATGCTAGGAGTATTTCAGCCTAATCAGTCAGTGCAGGCAGAAGAATCTGTGAAAATCAATGCAGGTGCTTCGATGTTGATTGATGCGGACACGGGTCAGATTTTGTATGGAAATAATGAAGATGAGTTGCTTGGTGTAGCAAGTATGACAAAAATGATGACAGAATACTTGCTTTTGGAAGCGATTAAAAAGAACAAAATTTCTTGGGATCAAGAATATGAAGTATCTGAGTATGTATATAAGGTTTCACAAGACCGCAGTCTATCTAACGTACCGCTTCGTATAGGAGAAAAGTACAATATTCGTGAATTGTATGAAGCAATGACTATTTATTCTGCGAATGCAGCAACCATTGCTATTGCGGAAACGATTGCCGGTTCTGAAAAAGAATTTGTGAAGTTAATGAATAAAAAAGCGAAAGATCTTGGACTGGCTAAGTATAAGTTCGTGAACTCTTCTGGTTTAAATAACCGTGATCTGAAAGGGATGCACCCTCAAGTAGGAGGAGCAGAAGATGAGAACATGATGTCTGCTAGAGACACCGCGAAGCTTGCGTATCACTTATTGAAAGATTACCCAGAAGTACTGGAAACGACGACTATTCCTAAAAAGAAATTCCGTGAAGGCACAGATGATGAAATTAACATGGAAAACTGGAATTGGATGCTTCCTTCTTTAGTATTTGGCTATGAAGGAATGACAGGCTTAAAGACAGGAACAACCGATTTTGCAGGCTATTGTTTTACTGGTACTGCAGAACGTGACGGACGTACACTTATTGCAGTGGTTATGAATGCTACAGATGATTCAGGCAAAGGCTCTTATAATGCACGTTTTGTCGAAACCAAGAAACTATTAGACTACGGATTTCAACAATTTGAGCAAAAAGAACTGTTTCCTGCTGGTTATCAAGTCAAAGGAAAAGAAACGGTAGATGTTTCGAAAGGGAAAGAGAAACAAGTTGCGATTGAATCAAAAGAGCCTTTCGTCATCTCTACGAAAAAGAATCAAAACACGAACTATAAACCAAAATTGACTCTTAAAAGTTCGGAATTTAACGATGAAAAACAATTAGAAGCACCGTTCAAAAAGGGTAAAGTGGTTGGTTATTTATCCGCAGAAGCAAAAGATGGTCAATCGATTGAGTATGTGACTGGCAAGGGAAAAACAAATGCCAACGTAGCAATGGTCACTGCAGAACAAGTAGATAAAGCGAATTGGTTTGTTTTATCAATGAGAGCGGTTGGCGGCTTCTTCGCAGGCATTTGGAGTGGAATTGCTGAGACGGTAACTGGTTGGTTTTAATAAAAAACACCTTCTGATATTGACAGAAGGTGTTTTTTCGTGTTTTATAGTATTTAAGAAAAAAAGAAATCTTTAAATTAGTGAAAATATTTCTTTTCAAACAACTAATACATACATACTTAGGGGGAAAATGAAATGAATACAGGTACAGATCGTGTAAAACGCGGAATGGCAGAAATGCAAAAAGGCGGCGTCATTATGGACGTGATTAACGCTGAACAAGCTAAGATTGCTGAAGAGGCAGGAGCGGTTGCTGTTATGGCTCTTGAGCGCGTTCCATCTGACATTCGTAAAGCTGGGGGAGTGGCGCGTATGGCAGATCCTCGCATTATGGAAGAAGTCATGAATGCTGTTACGATTCCGGTTATGGCGAAAGCTCGTATCGGTCATATCGTGGAAGCCCGCATTTTAGAAGCGATGGGTGTCGATTATATTGATGAAAGTGAAGTGCTGACACCAGCGGATGAAGAGTACCACCTGCTAAAGAGTGACTATAAAGTGCCATTCGTTTGCGGATGCCGCGATCTTGGAGAAGCTGCCCGCCGTATTGGTGAAGGGGCATCGATGCTAAGAACAAAAGGTGAGCCAGGCACAGGAAATATTGTCGAAGCTGTTCGCCACATTCGTAAAGTGAACGCTCAAGTTCGTAAAGTAGTAAACATGAATGAAGACGAACTAATGACAGAAGCTAAACTTTTAGGCGCTCCATTTGAACTTCTTCTTCAAATCAAGAATGAAGGCCGTCTTCCAGTAGTAAACTTCGCTGCTGGCGGTGTGGCTACACCTGCGGATGCTGCGTTAATGATGCAGCTTGGAGCAGATGGCGTATTCGTTGGCTCTGGTATTTTCAAATCGGATAACCCGGAGAAATTTGCTCGTGCGATTGTTGAAGCGACGACACATTATCAAGACTACAAACTAATTGCTGAGCTTTCTAAAGATCTTGGTACAGCGATGAAAGGAATTGAAATTTCCTCTTTAGCACCAGAAAATCGCATGCAGGATCGTGGCTGGTAATTCATAAAGGAGAGTATCGCTATGGTGAAAATAGGAGTGTTAGGTCTTCAAGGAGCCGTGCGTGAACATGTACGTTCCATTGAAGCATCTGGAGCAGAAGCGATCGTTGTTAAAAAGGCTGAACAGCTGGCTGAAATTGACGGGCTGATTCTTCCGGGCGGTGAAAGTACAACGATGAGGCGTTTAGTCGATCTTTATGGATTTATGGAGCCGCTTAGAGAGTTTGGCAAGAGCGGCAAACCAATGTTTGGTACGTGTGCTGGCTTAATTATGCTGGCGAAGGAAATTGTCGGCTATCAAGAAGCGCATATTGGCGTCATGGATATTACAGTGGAGAGAAACTCATTTGGCCGCCAGGTAGATAGCTTCGAAGCAGATTTAACTATTATCGGTGTGGCAGAATCATACAATGCCGTTTTTATCCGCGCTCCTCATATTGTATCCGTTGGAGCAGAAACAGAGGTTTTAGCTGAACATAATGGACGGATCGTCGCTGCGAGAAACGGACAGTACTTAGGCTGCTCCTTTCACCCTGAATTAACAGATGATCATCGTCTGACGCAGTATTTTGTAAAAATGACTGAAGAAGCGAAACAATTACAGACCGTATAATTTGCTTGCAGAAGAGATATAAATATAGTACATTGATATTGTCAAATTTTATAACAAAAGCGATGAGAGGAACTAGTAACAGGATCTTCTTTCTGTAGAGAGTCGGTGGCTGGTGAAAACCGATGAAAGAAACTTGTGAATCCATCCTCGAGTGAAATGCTGAACCAATTAGTAGGCATTTACGGGTCAAACCGTTATTTTTTCGAGTGGAAAGCATTTGCTTTCAACTAGGGTGGCAACGCGGGTTCATCTCGTCCCTTTTTTAGGGGACGGGATTTTTTTATGGAAAAAAAGAAGCCTGACAATAAGGAGGAATTGGCATGTTAGACAGCAGATATTTACGCAATAACTTTGAAGATGTGAAGAAACGCCTTCAGTATCGCGGGGAGGATCTATCCGCATTTGATAATTATGAAGCGTTGGATCAGAAACGCCGCGAACTTTTAGTAAAAGTAGAAGAATTGAAAAGCAAGCGTAACGAGGTGTCTCAGCAAGTCGCGCAAATGAAGCGTGAAAAGCAAGATGCTGATCACTTAATTAAAGAGATGCGTGAAGTTGGAGAAGAAATCAAAGAGCTAGACAACGAGTTAAGACAAGTGGAAGAAGAGCTTGAAGGCTTGATGCTGACGATGCCAAACCTTCCTCATGAGAGTGTGCCAGTAGGTGAGACAGAAGACGATAATGTAGAAGCGCGTAACTGGGGAGAGGTTCCTTCATTTGATTTCGAAGCTAAACCGCATTGGGATGTAGCGGATGAACTGGGAATTCTTGATTTTGAGCGTGCTGGCAAAGTCACAGGAAGCCGCTTTGTGTTCTATAAAGGCATGGGGGCTAAGCTTGAAAGAGCATTGATCAGCTTTATGCTTGATCTGCATTCAGACGAGCATGGCTACGAAGAAATGCTGCCTCCGTATATGGTGAACCGTGCGAGCATGACCGGAACAGGCCAGCTGCCAAAGTTTGAAGAAGATGCATTCTTAATTGAAAAAGAGGATTATTTCTTAATTCCGACAGCAGAGGTGCCGGTAACAAACTATCACCGTGATGAAATTCTTGATATCGAGAAATTGCCGATCTCCTATGCGGCATACAGTGCTTGCTTCCGTTCAGAAGCGGGGTCTGCCGGACGTGATACACGCGGCTTGATTCGTCAGCATCAATTTAATAAAGTAGAGCTTGTCCGCTTCGTGAAGCCGGAAGATTCTTATGCTGAATTAGAAAAATTAACAGGTCACGCAGAGAAAGTATTGCAGCTCTTAGGCCTGCCGTACCGTGTCATGAGTATGTGCACAGGGGATCTAGGTTTCACTGCTGCGAAGAAATATGATATTGAGGTATGGATTCCAAGCTATGGAACGTATCGTGAAATTTCTTCTTGCAGTAACTTTGAAGCGTTCCAAGCGCGCCGTGCGAATATCCGCTTCCGCCGTGAAGCTAATAGCAAGCCGGAGCACGTGCATACATTAAATGGTTCTGCACTAGCTATTGGCCGTACGGTAGCAGCCATCCTTGAGAATTATCAGCAAGCAGATGGAAGTGTCGTGATCCCAGAAGTCCTAAGACCATACATGGGCGGCAAAGAGAAAATAACGAAATAAAACGCAAAAAAAGAGAGAAAAAAATTCTCTCTTTTTTTTTACGGAAATGTGTTGACGTTATAAAAAATCCATGATATATTTATTTATGTCGAAACGGAGGAATACCCAAGTCTGGCTGAAGGGATCGGTCTTGAAAACCGACAGGCGGGTCATACCGCGCGGGGGTTCGAATCCCTCTTCCTCCTCCATTTTAAATTTACATGCGCATAACTTTGGAGATATAAAACTCGTTGCTTAGGCAGCGGGTTTTTTGTGTATATACAGAATAAAAAAGCTGCCGATTTTGGCAGCTTTATTTCGTATAGCGGCTTGTCTGCTTAATTGTGCGGCCGATGCGCTCAATGATCTCTTCTACTGAATCGGGGTCTTTCACTAAATCATAATCATTGATATTCAACCGAAGAACTGGACAGGCGTTGAACGAGTCAATCCAGTTTTCATAGCGCTGGTGCATTTCTTCCCAGTAAGAAACAGGGGTGCTTTGTTCCATAGGCCGGCCTCGTTCATTAATGCGAGAAAGAATGCTGTCGAGGGACCCCTCCAGATAAATTAATAGATCGGGATGAGGAAAATAAGGAGTCATGACCATCGCATTAAAAAGGCTGGTATACGTTTCGTAATCCACTTTTGACATTGTTTCTTTCTCATAATGCATGCGGGCAAAAATACCAGTATCTTCATATATAGAACGATCTTGGACAAAGCCGCCTCCATATTCAAACATTTTCTTCTGCTCTTTAAAACGTTCGGCTAAAAAATAAATTTGTAAATGAAAGCTCCAGGATTTAAAATCATCGTAAAATTTATCTAAATAAGGATTAGCATCTACTTTTTCAAAGGATGTGCGGAAATCTAATGCCTCAGCAAGCGCCTTTGTCATCGTTGATTTTCCTACGCCGACTGTTCCGGCTATCGTTAAAACCGTTTGTTTCGGTATATCGAACTTCTCTCTTACCTTCATCTTTATTTACTGCTCCTTTTTTATTCTTTTTGATATTTCATCTAAAATGCTGGACAAATCTGCTTGCTTTTTAACAAAATCCACTTCGTCTCCATTGATTCGAATGATCGGTGTATGAGGGTGTTTTTCTTCAAACTCATTCATGAATCGCTCATAATCAGAAGAGAGCTGCTGCAAGTAAGCAGGATCCATGCCTTTTTCAAACTCGCGCCCGCGCATAGAAATACGGGAAAGCAGGGTATCAAGGCTGGCATGAATGTAAATAACCATATTAGGAGCAGGCATATCTTTTGTTAAAATATCATAAATCTGAACATATTTATCAAGCTGTTCACCTTTTAATGTTCTTGTGGCAAATATTAAGTTCTTGAATATATGATAGTCAGCTACAAGTGATTGTTTCTCTGAAAGTACTTTTGATTGAATGTCCTCAAGCTGCTTATAACGGTTGCAGAGAAAAAACATTTCCGTCTGGAAGCTCCACTCATCAATATCTTCATAAAATTTATTTAAAAAAGGATTTTCATCTACAATTTCTTTGAGGAGATGAAACTTGAAGTGGCGGGAAATCGCCTGAGCAAGAGAGGTTTTTCCAGCGCCAATTGGCCCTTCAACGGTGATAAATGGAATGTTTCCCATGAGTGTCCTCCTGTCAATAAAATAGCCAAAAGTTATTGTAGCACAATTAGCAAAGGAGAAGACACTTTCACACACAAAAAAACTGCTGCCAAATAGCAACAGTGGTATTCTCCTTACCTTTTAATTGTTGTGAAATTATCGGACAAAAGCAGCCAATTTTGAGGGAAGGGCAATCCGAGCTTCCAATAGCTCATTCCCCGTAAGTTTAATTCTTTCAGTAAGTTAAACTTTGCTTGAATGGAACGGGCATCTTCAAACCAAACTTTGTGTTTTCTTCCTTGTTCATCGGTGTAATCAAAATGCGGAGCTTGTGCTTTTTGATCATATAGAATAGACGTATTGTATTGGTTCGCCAGTTGAATGGCCCGCTGCGGACTGACAGCTCTAGCGGTATCCTTACCTGGTGTAAAAGGAAGTGTCCAGTCATAGCCATATAAGTTCTGTCCCATCATAATTTTTGATGCAGGAATTTCTGTCAATGCATACGTTAATACGTCACGAACAGGACCGATTGGGGAAACCGCCATCGGAGGACCTCCGCTATAACCCCACTCATACGTCATAATAACAACGAAATCCACGATCTCACCATGTGCTTTATAATCATGGGCTTCATACCATTTTCCTTTTTGATCGGCACTCGTTTTAGGTGCCAAAGCAGTAGATAGCAGCCAGCCTTCTTTCTCGAAGCGCGCTTTCGCTTTTCTTAAAAATTGATTATACGCTTCTTTGTCAGCAGGGCGCAGGTATTCAAAGTCAAAATGAATATCGCGAAACCCGTATTTTTTCGCCGTAGCTGTGATATTGTCTAAAAACTTATCCTGAACAGCTTGATCATTTAAAATGATTCTTCCGAGTTCATCACTAAATTGTCCTTCTTCTTGATTGGTAATGACCATCATTAGAACATTTCGGTTGTCTTTTGCTATTTGCGGAAATTGGCCGAGCGGCGGTTCCTGCAAAGATCCGTCTCTTTTGGCTTGGAAGCTGAAGGGAGCCAGATACGTCAAATAAGGAGCGGCTTGACGGGCGCTGGCTGTTAAAGCAGGCGACACTTCTTTGCCGAAAGGCTCGACATATGCGTTAAATTCTGCTCGTCGTTTAGCTCTAGGCGGAATATACAGGCGCTGGCCGATTGTTAATGGGGCAGCAGGTGAAATCCCATTAATTCTCGCGAGTTCTGTATATGGAAGTCCAAACTTCCTTGAAATAGACCATAAACTGTCACCTGGCTGCACAAAATAGTAACTTCCGGTGATTGGAATGACAAGCGCTTGGCCTGCTACTAGCTGATTTGGGTTAGGCAGCTCATTAGCCCGCGTGATTTCCGCAGGAGGTGTACTATACATTCTTCCTATTTGTGTAAGTGTTTGGTTAGGCTGTACAACATGGATTTGCAAACGCATCTCCTCCTCATAAGGACAAACTTCATACATTCATACCTATGAGGGACGACAAGAAATTATGCTTTTAATTGCTTGGCGATCCAATCATCTGTTTTAGTGGTATCAGCGCGCAAGACATTTTTCATCATTTCAAGAGCGTATTTCGTGTCTTTGTCGTATTCAGAAGCAATGGCGTCTTCTGGCACGTGGATCGTGAATTCCCTCATATAAGCGTCGTTCGCTGTAAAAAACACGCAGATATTTCCTGCCACACCTGTAATGATCAATTTATTGACTTCTAGCTGGTGAAGCAATGTATTTAAAGCAGTCCCATAAAAAGCGGAATGTTTCGGTTTAATTAAAAAGTACTCGTCTCCATCTGGTTTTAATTGTTGTATAATAGGAGCGCTACGTTCGTTTTCAGCATAATCAATAATCGTTTCAATATCAGCTTTCCAAATATCGTAATGGTCATTTACGTAAATGACGGGCATTCCATGCTGTTTACAATGTTTTTTTAACTTTACAATAGAGGGACAAATGGCTAAAGTATTCTCAGCCAATTTATCACCAGGAACAAAATCAAAATCGTTAATGACATCTATAATTAATAACGCCGTATTGCTAGCAGTATTATGCATCCATACGTCCTCCTTCTATCTATAATTATATTCATACCCGATTTGTACAGATAAGGAGCAAATAAATGAAAAAAAATGATGAATATTATATGAACTTGGCTCTTGAAGAAGCAATAAAAGCAAAAGAAATTGGGGAAGTTCCGATTGGAGCGGTGATTGTTCTTAATGGAGAAGTCATCGCTTCTGCTTATAATTTGCGTGAAACCACTCAAAATGCCGTTACACATGCCGAACTCTTAGCGATTCAGGAAGCTTGCCAAAAACTTGGCACATGGAGGCTTGAAGGGGCTGAGCTGTATGTCACTCTTGAACCTTGTCCGATGTGCAGCGGAGCCATCATCTTATCTCGAGTGGGAAGAGTCATCTATGGAGCAAAAGATCCAAAAGCGGGCTGTGCCGGCACATTAATGAACTTGTTAGAAGATGAACGCTTTAATCACCAGTGCGAGGTTTGCTCGGGAGTGCTCGAACAAGAATGCGGACAGGTCTTATCCCATTTCTTTAAACAGCTCCGAGCCCGCAAGAAAGCTGAAAAGATTAAGAAAAGGGAACTCGGGCAGAAAGAGCAGCTTGAGTAGCAGTTGCATTTTTTATAAGCAGATAGTATAATGTATTTTGTGTCACAACGAAAAATAAATGCTAGTGAATCATTTGGATTACGCAGCAGATTTTATTTTTTGAAAGTTGGACACCTAACAATTTGGTATCAATTTTGCCGTGCTAGGTGGGGAGGTAGCGGTGCCCTGTACCCGCAATCCGCTCTAGCGGGACTGAATCCCTTCCCGAGGCTTTCGTACTGTAGGGTCTGCCTCAAATAAGTGGCGTTGACGTCCGGGTCCTGCGCAATGGGAACCCATGAACCATGTCAGGTCCGGAAGGAAGCAGCATTAAGTGGACTCTCTCATGTGCCGCGGGGTAGCCTGGGCTGAGCTAACTGTTTGAGTAACGCTTATGGTCGGGAGTCGACGGAAGGTGCACGGCAGTTATAATTAAAGACAACTCATCCAAATCGGGTGAGTTTTTTTATTGATTATTTTTGTAAAAGTAATTTTCAATAAGGTATAATAAATGAGATAACAATCGATTAGGGGAGGGGAAACATGAGTTATCAGGCATTATACCGTGTGTGGAGGCCGCAAAACTTTATCGATGTGGTCGGCCAGGAACACGTCACTAAAACATTGCAAAATGCCCTCCTTCAACAAAAAATATCTCACGCCTATTTATTTTCCGGCCCGCGAGGCACAGGAAAAACGAGTGCGGCAAAAATTCTTTCTAAAGCAGTCAATTGTAAACAGGCGCCCACTGCGGAACCGTGTAACGAATGCGAATCGTGCCTGGGAATTACAGATGGATCTATACAAGATGTCATTGAGATCGATGCAGCTTCTAATAACGGAGTAGATGAGATTCGCGATATTCGTGATAAAGTGAAATATGCACCAAGCATGGCTGAATATAAAGTATATATTATTGACGAGGTGCACATGCTGTCTATCGGAGCTTTCAATGCTTTATTAAAGACACTTGAAGAGCCTCCTAAACATGTCATTTTTATTTTAGCTACAACGGAACCTCACAAGATTCCATTAACGATCATCTCTCGCTGCCAGCGGTTTGATTTTAAACGAATCACGGCTCAGGCCATTGTGAAACGAATGGAATTAATAATGAAAGAAACTGGAATTTCCTACGATGAGCACGTTCTGCCCATTATCGCTAGAGCAGCAGAAGGCGGCATGAGGGATGCCCTCAGCCTTCTAGATCAGGCCGTTTCCTACAGCCAGGATCGGGTAACAGCGGAGGATGCTCTGACTGTGACAGGTGCGGTTGGACAGGATATGCTGAATAAGCTGGGCCAGGCGGTACATACAAAAGATGTAGCTGCAGCTTTAGAAGTGCTAGAGAAGCTGCTGATTGAGGGGAAAGACCCCGCCCGCTTTACTGAAGATTTCATTTTATATTTCCGGGATATGCTTTTATATAAAACAGCACCGAGCCTAGAAGAATCATTAGAGCGTGTCATGCTAGATGATGACTTTGTACAATTAACGAATGAAATTAGCACTGAAAGCATTTATGAATATATTGAAGTGTTAAATCATACACAACAAGAAATGAAGTTTAGCAATCATGCCCGCATCTATTTAGAAGTAGCGCTTGTGAAACTATGTCAGCAGACAAATGCAAGGCCCGCTGCTAGTTTGCCTGAAATGCAAGAATTAATGAGCAAAGTACAAAGACTGGAGCAGGAATTGCAGGTGCTCAGAACCCAGCCAGTCCAGCCATCAGCAGGTGATGCCCAAGCCCAGGCAGCACAAAAACGGGCGAGCCGATCAACCAAAGGCTTTAAAGCCCCTGTTGGCAAAATTGAAAAAGTGCTTGCAGAAGCGACAAAAGATGATGTGCAGCGAATTAAAGGGCGCTGGGGTGAGATGCTTGATTATTTAAATCAGCGGCAAATGCGTTCTCAAGCAGCATTGCTGAATGATGCAGAGCCTGTTGCTGCTTCAAAGGAAGCATTCGTGTTAAAATTCAAGTATGAAATTCATTGTCAGATGGCAACGGATAACAGCCAATTTATGGAGTCTATTACTTCTATTCTTCAAGAACTGACTGGTCAGCGTTATCAGCCAGTAGGCGTTCCAGAGGATGCTTGGCTTTCCATCAGAAAGAATTTCATTAAACACCAAAAGAGTGACAATCAAGATCCGGAAGAAGCTGAAGAAGAGGATCTCTTAGTTTCGGAAGCGTTAAAGCTTGTAGGAGAAGACTTGATTGAAATAAAAGACTAACTAATTGGAGGATGATTACTATGCGTGGAATGGGAAATATGCAAAACATGATGAAACAAATGCAAAAAATGCAAAAGAAAATGGCTGAGGCTCAAGAAGAATTGGCTGAAAAGAAATTTGAAGGCACAGCAGGCGGCGGAATGGTAACGGTTGTTCTATCTGGTCAAAAGCAAGTGCTTGATATTCAAATTAAAGAAGAAGTAGTGGACCCTGAAGATGTAGAAATGCTTCAAGATCTTGTATTGGCAGCTACAAACGATGCGCTGAAAAAAGTGGATGATGAAACGAATCAAACAATGGGGCAATTTACAAAAGGAATGAACCTTCCTTTCTAGGAGGCTATACTGAATGTACTATCCTGAACCTATAACGAAGCTGATCGACAGCTTTATGAAACTGCCAGGCATCGGGCCGAAAACTGCGGCTCGTCTGGCGTTTTTTGTATTAGATATGAAAGAAGACGATGTGTTAAACTTTGCGAAATCGTTGGTCAATGCGAAACGTGATCTAGGTTTTTGCTCAGTTTGTGGCCATATCACAGATAAAGACCCTTGTTCCATCTGTGAAGATCAGCGCCGTGACCGCAGTGTTGTCTGTGTGGTGCAAGAACCAAGAGATGTCATTGCTATGGAAAAAATGAAGGAATATAGCGGCCTTTATCATGTTCTTCACGGAGCTATTTCTCCAATGGAAGGTGTAGGGCCAGAAGATATTAACGTACCTGATTTAATCAAGCGGCTCCAAGATGAAACGATTAATGAAGTTATTCTTGCGACGAACCCTAATATCGAAGGCGAAGCAACGGCTATGTACATTTCTCGTTTGTTAAAGCCATCCGGGATTCGTGTCACGCGGATTGCTCATGGACTTCCTGTGGGTGGGGATTTAGAATATGCTGATGAAGTCACTTTATCAAAGGCGCTCGAAGGAAGACGAGAGGTATAAGGAAGGGGTTTTCTATGTTCTTTCGTAAAAAAGACAAGCTGAAGAAAGAGTATGACGGAAAGCTGATTCAGCTGCTTGAACAATCAAGACAGGACTGGGTTAGGAATAAAGAGTTAGTCCGACTAAGTTTTGAATACAACGAGAACCTTGAAGCTCAGACGAAAATCTCTGAAGCAAAATATTTCTTCCTCTTTAGAGAAGTGAAAAAAAGAAATGTTCGCATAAAAAACTAATCCATCCCATACATATGAAGTAAAGGACAAACTTTACTTGCAGGATGGGGGACAAGTCTCTTGTATATTACAGCAGGCGTTATACTATTTATTGTGCTAGTTGGTCTTATAGGCAGCATGACTTCTAAAGTTACGCCAGTTAGATTAGCAGGAAGTTTTGCTGTTAAGCTGGTCATTGGAGCATTCTTTTTATTTCTGCTCAATTCATTTAGCGGAAAATACGGATTGCATGTTCCGATCAACTTTATCACTTCTTCTATTGCGGGGGTATTAGGACTAGCTGGAGTAGCTGCGTTAGCCATTATACAAATATGGATGTTAAATTAGGGCTTCCTGCTGACTAGCAGGGAGTCTTTTTATGTTTTTGAAAAATTTTCACGAAAAAGTATTGACTATGTTAAATATAAAAGGTATATTAGATAACGTTGCTGATGAAACAGAAACAAAACAAACAGTAACAGCAAAAAATATTATAAAAAAGTTATTGACTTTCAAACGATAACTTGATAAGATAATAAAGTCGCTTAAGGGCGATGCGAAGTATTGAACATTGAAAACTGAACAAAATAAACGTCAACGTTTAAATGTAACAAACAGACAATGTAAATTGTCAAAATGAGCAATCAAACATCTTTTTGGAGAGTT
>NZ_JAFBES010000024.1 GCF_016908875.1 Bacillus ectoiniformans
TTTTCCTTTCTTCAGGGTTGTTAAGGACATTATATCCGTCAACCCCCGGACAAACAATACCGTCAACAATTGGCCGTTTTTGAGTAGCATTAACAAACATATTAAAGGTTACATCCTCTTCCAAGAAATCTTTAAACTCCTTAACTAGCTCTTTTCGAGGACCCACCAATACATCATCTGCTTTGATTTCCCACCAATCTGACTTGACATCTTCAGTAACAAATATTACCGGTCTTTTTCCTTCATTATTAGATTTTTCCAATATTTCTTTCCACACTATTAGATCTCCGAATTTCCTAATATCTAATTCCCCTTTTTCTTCTTCATCTCTATATCCGGGAGGAATTTTATATTTATACCTGCGATCTCCCTCTTCGTAAATTTCTAATAATCGTTGGAACGAGAATTCATTTCCAACCTTTTCATTTGCTAAAAGTGTATCTACTAATGAGGATACTTCATCATTTGATAATAATGTTACATTGTTATTAATTTCATCTGCAATGCTTGTCTTAAAATCCTCAGATACCTGTTTTAACTTTTCTATTTCTCCTTCTAGAACTGCAGCAAGTTCTTTAATTTTCGGAAATTTATATTTACCATACTGGAGAAATCTTTTTGACAATTCAGTATGAGTATTTTTCAGCGTCCTATTAACTTCTGCTGTTAGATTTTTGTATTTATTAAATGATTGACTCCTAATTTTCTCTTTATGCGTATGAAATTCAGTATAAACCTGATTTGGAATCCATAATGAGTCTATAACTTCATTAAAATTTTCTAAAATTTGTTCAGATGTACCTGCTGACCATCTATAAAGATTTAACAGTACATTAGTATCTAGAATTACTATAGGATTCTCATCCCAAATCTCTTGAAATTCATCATTAGATAGCATGCTCATATTGTCACCTATTTTCTTTCCAATGAAATATTTGTTTGCCTAGTTTTATCTCCTTAACTGATGGAAAATAACAATACCTTAGTTTGTGTGAGGTACTTTCTGCTTAATTTCCATTAAATCAATAAATTCTATAACATCGGATGTTTTAATTTTATAACCTATATTTTGCGTTTCACTCACCACATTATCTATTTCTTTCAAGTATTTTTTTCCACTAAAATTGTTTTTTAATAAAATTAAAAGTCTATTTTTAGGGCGTGAAACAGCCACATAATGTAGGTATCTATCATTATCACTATTAAAATTATATTCATTACCATTAATAATTACTTGTTCGAATTCTAGCCCTTTAGAAGAATGTATAGTAGATGTAGTTAGTTTGTATTTTTCCGCGTTATAGTATGGTATATATTTCGGATCAGAAATCACGGTATATAATATACCAATTTCGTTACTCATTTTATTATTAACATCGCAGTATCCTAAATACTTATAAAATTCTAAACAACTATTATAAAATTCATCTTTGTCTACTAAGTTTTGTGTAACCTTCAGAAGTAGACTTCTAATTTTTCTTATTTCATAGGCTTCTGGCATTGGAATTTCTAAAAGAACATCGTATTCGTTGTATCGATCCTCAAGCAGATACGAGGCTAGCATCCTCGCTATCCATACATGCTCACTCTCTAAATCACCATTGTCTAAAGGAGAATGTGGTAAGTAAACAAAATCTATTTCTCTTTCCTTTAATAAGTTACTCCAGTCCTCAGCAGTGTCTCTTCTAAAATTTAAAAAGGAACATTTTTGGTCCCTATTTAACCAATTTTCAATATATTCAATCGCATCTACTTCATTCGTGTAAACAATCAATTGGACTTCGTTCTTAAATTCACAAACGTTGTAATTATTTCTTGCCTCTTCCATGAAAATATTAGAGTAATTTTGAATTGATTGGTTAGATCTGAAATTATGCCATAAGTTAAAAGTATTGAAGTCATCTCTTTTCATAAGATACTTGAACCCCTCACTATAAGCACCTCTCCAACCATAAATCGATTGCTTGATATCACCAACAAGAAATAATGGTATTTTAAGATTATCCGAGATATAAATAAATAAACTATGCATATCTACATCACAATCTTGATATTCATCAATATATAATCTAAAGTATTTTGATCTTAGATATCTTCTTGCTGAAATAGATTTTTTTAGTATATCCAGTCCTAATTGGAATGCGAAATTTTTATGATTATTATCATATTTGCACAAATATCCATTTTCTTTAATTTTACTAACTCCTTCATTAAATTTCTTAATCGTATTTCGATTAGAAAAGTCAGGAAATATCTCTTTTTTAAATTCACTACCGTAGACATCATACATAAATGGCTGAATTATTTCTTTTAATACAAAATTATCATTAGTCCCGATAAAACCAGTGCCTTTGTTTACACCTAATCTATCTTTAATTTCTTTCGCTGCTTTTCGAGTAAATGTGATAGCAGCAAAGGTTTGGTAATTACTCACACTATTAACATCTTGTATAATTCTTTTAACAGTTGTATAGGTTTTACCTGTTCCTGCACTTGCACTGACCACGATATTTCCATCAATATTTAGAATTTGGTCTCGTATGTCAATATCTACTGGGAGCATGATTCTATCAACTCCTTTAAACACCCAAAGTTTTCATGATTATATATAGAACTACATTGTCTTGAGTTTAAAGTTTTACAAAGTTGTATCATGTTAATCATTTTAGCGCTTTGTAAATAATCAATTCCAGTTTTCTTACTATTATTATTTTTCGCAAGTAAGTCCATTTGTTTAGGAATTATCTCGTATAGATCATTCTCTAAATCTATGCAGGAAATGTAAACACTTTTGCTTCTTAAATCATGGAAGTCTGCACTGTGATCAATCTCATAAATACCCCTTTGTAATGTTTTCTTATATTCAGGATCATTTTCATATTTATTTGCATCAACACCGGATTTGTTAGTCTTATTAGGAAAACCAACCAGTGATAACCCCCTATTTAGTCCCAACAGATTACATTCCCTCTTTTTCTTATTAAGTTTTAAGTCATTATCTGTCTTTACTATCACCTTTATCCCCAAGTTTGATAAAACTTTGTAATATTCACTAAAATCTATTCCATCAACTTGGAGGATATATCCCCCGAAACTCTCATATCTTTCATGCTTTTCTCTTAAAATTCTTTCAAAGAGAATTTTTTCTGAAGGACCCTCTACTAATAAAACTACGTCTGCAAAAATTGCTTCAGATAAATTTTCATTTAGTTTCTGCTTGACCATCTTATAATCATCTGGAACTACATATGTATAAGATTTTGCCTTTATTTTTTTATCTTTAAATAGTTTTATGAGATTTACATTATCCATTTGACTCACAATTAGGGATGAATGGGTGGTTATAAATAAGTATTTAAAAATACCATCACTAAATAATTGGTATGACAGTGCGATCTGCATAGAGCGATGAAGATGATTCTCTAATTCTTCAATTAAAAAAATATTAATTTTTTTATCTTCATTTCTCCTGTTTTCTAAAGCCAATAATGTATATGCTAAGATTTTTTTTCTGCCATCCCCACCCGTAGGATAAGTTTCAGAATCCTCATTCAATATATATGGTGTCAATTTTGAGTGGAGATTACTTAACTCAATCTCGGACTTAATAGTTATTCTTAGGTTCTTTTCATCACGAAATTTTTTATATTCCTTAACTAAATCGCTTTCAAAATTTTTAATACTTTTTAATTTACCAATACTTTTATTTAAATTTGCAATATGTAAATAAACCCTCTTTCGTTCTGTTTCATCTAAACTTGTATCAGCTCTTAAAATTTCTTTTGTATATCTCCTAAATTCATTATCCATTTTTATTGATGAATCTATATAAACCACGTTAAATAACTTATCAATCTCATAAAATGACTGATTACTTGGGATTGCATCAAGATTATTAATCTCGGCTCCCCAAAACAATTCAGGTTCTCCCCTTAGTGTTTCGGGATTGTATTTAGCCTTTAATTGAAAAAAAACTACTTTTGCGTCAGAGGGTATGGCCCCCTTCATTGCAGTATAAATCTTTTTGTTGTCTTCATTATTTTCATCTTCTATGTTTACTTCTAAGGTAATAATAATTTCACTATCAATCTTCCTATTAAAGAAATCAGTATCTATAAATCCATGCTTTCTAAAATCTCTATCTAGTAAAAACCTCAACCCACCCAAGAAATTAGTCTTACCTATGTCATTTAGTCCAAATATCACATTCCGATTAGTTAAACATAACTCTATTTCTTCAAAGTTTCTGAAACCTTTGATATACAATGACTTAAACTCCATATAAACTCAACCTTTCTTTCAAAGAGAAGTAAATATTACCTAAGAAAATTTTACCAAACTTTAAATGAATTTTATATCTATAATTCGACATAATCCTATGTTAATTGTTATTATCGTGAGTTGAGTTTAACAAAGAACCAATTTAAATAAGATCAATACAATTAATTCCAAGACAATTATATTTTTATATTATATCAACACTTTTGTTAACTAAAATGTTTGCAGATAGATGTACTTTTACATAAAACCACTTTGATGTATAAAAAAATTGGATTGAATATAATATTGACATTTAGTGCAATTTGTATGTCTAAGAGGGACGGGATGGCATATAGCCTTCCGTCTTTTACTTGAACTGCCTGTACAAAAAGTCTCAATACGCAAATTTTAATAACACAAAAACCACTCCCTAATTTTATAGGAAGTGGTTTTTGCTATTGATATAAATGGTTTACATGACTGCTTCTCAAAATGGAGCGGAAATAGCTATAACTATTTCTCAGATGTTTGGCTTAAAAGCCTTACATCATGCCGCCCATTCCACCCATGCCGCCCATGTCAGGCATGCCCATGCCGCCGCCATTTTCTTCTGGCTTGTCAGCTACAACAGCTTCTGTTGTTAGGAACATTGCTGCTACTGATGCTGCATGTTGAAGTGCGTAACGAGTTACTTTTGTTGGGTCTACGATACCAGTTTCGATCATGTTGACCCATTCGCCAGTCGCTGCGTTGAAGCCTACGCCGATTTCTTCACGTTTTAGGCGGTCAACGACTACAGAACCTTCAAGGCCGGCGTTGAATGCGATTTGACGGATTGGCTCTTCTAGTGCACGAAGAACGATGTTCACACCAGTGGCTACGTCGCCTTCTGCTTCTACTTGAGCTACTTTGTTGTATACGTTGACAAGCGCTGTACCACCACCGGATACGATGCCTTCTTCTACAGCTGCGCGAGTTGCGTTTAGAGCATCTTCAATGCGAAGTTTACGCTCTTTTAATTCTGTTTCAGTCGCCGCTCCCACTTTGATGACAGCTACGCCGCCAGCTAGTTTCGCTAAGCGCTCTTGTAATTTTTCACGGTCAAATTCAGAAGTTGTTTCTTCTAATTGAGCGCGGATTTGGTTTACGCGTCCTTCGATTTGTGCAGAGTCGCCTGCGCCTTCAACGATTGTTGTATTTTCTTTCGTTACCACAACTTTCGCTGCGCGTCCAAGCTGAGAAATGTTCGCTGATTTAAGGTCTAAGCCTAAATCTTCTGTGATCACTTCTGCACCTGTAAGAACGGCGATATCTTCAAGCATTGCTTTACGGCGGTCACCGAATCCAGGAGCTTTAACAGCTACTGCATTGAATGTGCCGCGAAGTTTGTTCACTACTAATGTAGCAAGCGCTTCGCCTTCCACATCTTCAGAGATCAATAATAGCGGCTTGCTTTGCTGAACTACTTGCTCAAGCACTGGAAGGATTTCTTGAATGCTTGCGATCTTTTTATCAGTAATTAGGATATATGGATTTTCAAGAACTGCTTCCATTTTATCTGAATCAGAGATCATGTATGGAGACGCGTAACCGCGGTCGAACTGCATACCTTCTACTACATCTAATTCAGTTGTGAAGCCTTTAGATTCTTCAATCGTGATAACACCATCATTGCCTACGCGCTGCATCGCTTCAGCAATCAATTGGCCAACTTCTTCGTCAGCAGAAGATATTGCGGCTACTTGTGCAATAGACTCTTTGCCTTCGATTGGTTTAGAAATTTCTTTTAATGACTCAACAGCTGCTTGAACGGCTTTGTCCATACCTTTACGAACGCCAACAGGATTTGCGCCAGCTGTTACGTTTTTCAAGCCTTCGCGAATCATTGCTTGAGCTAGAACTGTAGCTGTAGTCGTACCGTCACCAGCTACGTCATTTGTTTTGCTCGCTACTTCAGCAACAAGCTTCGCACCCATGTTTTCGAATGCATCTTCAAGTTCGATTTCTTTCGCGATTGTTACACCGTCATTCGTGATTAAAGGAGATCCGAATTTCTTCTCAAGAACCACGTTGCGTCCTTTTGGTCCAAGAGTTACTTTTACGGCATCTGCTAATTGGTCTACTCCGCGAAGCATCGCGCGGCGTGCTTCTTCACTGAACTTAATTTCTTTTGCCATATTGAAAAACCTCCCTGATATTCGTTGATTATTTATTTAAAAAGTAATTGTGGTTAATTATTCGCCTACGACAGCAAGGATATCGCTTTCGCGAAGCAATAAATATTCTGTGCCTTGGTATTTCACTTCTGTTCCTGCATATTTAGAGAAGATGATGCGATCTCCAACAGCTACCTCAAGAGCTACGCGCTCACCGCTGTCTAGAACACGGCCAGTACCGACTGCTACGATTTTGCCTTCTTGTGGCTTTTCCTTTGCTGAATCTGGCAAAACGATACCGCTAGCCGTTTTTTCTTCCGTTTCTACAAGCTCAATTACTACGCGATCACCTAGTGGTTTTAACAAGTGAAACAACCTCCTCAAAATTTATGTAATTTTTTATTTTATTAGCACTCTCTTATCCTGAGTGCTAACACAATTATTATAATAAATAAAATACATTTCTTTTGCAAGGGTGAAGCTTAAATTTTTTTCAATTGTTTTCCTCATATGGAGTTCACCCTTTTAAACCCTAGTTATTTGAATGATCTTCTGTTTATTAGTAAAATAGCCTGTAAAGGAATTTTTGATGAGGAGACTTTCAATTTGAAAAAAGAATATGGCTATATACTCATTGCTTACATACTGATGCAGCTTTCCGGCTTTGTCGGATATCCGCTCGTTTTTAAAGCGGGGCAATTCTTAGGTATGGATGCGGTAAAAATGAAAGAATTGGTTCCTGGCTATTGGCTAGTGATCAGTTTTTCTCTCACCCTGCTGATTGTGTGGCTGATCTTGCGGAAAACTAACCGCACCAGCAAGCTTGAACGAATGGAACCGCTCCCTGTCGGCCAATCTGTATTTTGGGCGGTCATCGGTGTATTTCTGGCATTATTCGCTCAACGGATTGCCATTGCGATTGAAGCCGCTCTCGGCATTGAAATGGGTTCGCAAAATACGGAATCCATCATTCAAATTATTGAGCTTGTGCCTGCCGTGATGATTGCCGCTTCAGTCATTGGACCAATACTCGAGGAAATTGTTTTCCGCAAAATCCTGTTCGGCAGTCTTTACGAGAAATATTCGTTTACTGTTTCTGCTCTAATCAGCTCCGTGATCTTTTCGCTGGCGCATATGGAGCTAGAACACACGATTCTTTACGCTTCTATGGGCTTCACCTTTGCTTTTCTCTATGTCAAAACGAAGCGAATCATCGTACCGATTTGTGCGCATGTGGCAATGAACTCGCTCGTCGTGGTCGTTCAATACTTTTATGCAGATGAAATTGAAAAGATGATGAAAGAAGCCGAACAGATGCAGCAAATGATTTTGTGGTTTATGTAGTACACTGACTTACTGGAGGAAGTTTCATGAGACAATCACCGTTAACAACGGGAATATTCTACTTAATTCTCGGTGTCTTTTTTACCTATATGGCCATTCAGCAAGTAAATAACAATGGGTTTGGATTCTTTACTTACCTGCTGATTCTGCTCGCGACAATGGATATCGGATCAGGCATACGCATGGTTCTTATCCATTACAAAATTAGAAACAGCCAAAAAAAATAGGCCTTCATTGAAGGTCTATTTTTTTATTCTTCTATATCCGGCTGCTGCATTCGCTCTGCCTCGGCGGCCAAGGCTTTCTTATAGCCAATTTTAGAAATCCAAATACTAATTTCATATAAGAATAGCAGCGGCACCGTCACCATCATGTGGGACATAATATCAGGCGGTGTAATAAGTGCGGCAATCACTAACAAAATGAAATAAGCAAAACGTCGAATTTGCGCTAAAAACATCGGTGTAATGATGCCAAGTCTCGTCAAGAATAATGTCACTACCGGCAATTGAAACAGAAACCCAAATGGAATAGTAATTTGAAATAAAAATTGAAAATATTCATTAATTCCAATGACCTGTTCAATATTCAATTTACTCGATAAATTCATCATAAAATGAATGATGTACGGAAAAAGAATAAAGTAGGAAAAGGATAGTCCTGCAAGAAACAAAAGAACCGACATCGGAATATAGCTGAGTGTCACTTTCCGCTCTTTCTCTAGAAGACCTGGGCTAACAAAGGACCAAAGCTGATATAAAATGACGGGTGATGTAAAAATGATGCCGAGTACAAACGCCATTTGGAAATAGATCTTTAATGGATCGGTCACCCTGAAAGCATTCATCGTCAGTTCCTTCGCTTCATCTGCGTGTTGCAAATAGCGAATAAGCGGTTCGGCAAGTAGTAAACTTGCCACAATAGCAAAGAAGAAGAAAACGACTACTATGATGAGCCGTTTTCTTAATTCACTAATATGTTCATATATTGTCATGTCTTGTCGACTCATAGTCATTCATCCTAACATTACTTGGGATCTTTATTTTCAGCTGATTTATCTTCATCGTCTGCCAAACCTTTTGTGGCATGCTTGAATTCTTTCAGCGTATCTCCCGCTGCTCGTCCAAGCTCAGGAAGCTTTTTCGGGCCAAAAATTAATAAAGCGGCTACGGCGATTAATACGATACTGCCAACACCCATACTCATTGGTGCAACACCTCCTTCTTTTTATGATAACTGATTTTCACGCTTATTTCTATTACGAGTTTTCTGACTCCGTTTCAGGATAGTTCTTTAAAAAATAAACAAGCGACTGCAATTCAACCGCTAAATCAATGTGGTGAACACGAATAGTAGAAGGCACATTCAGGCGTGCAGGCGTAAAGTTTAAAATGCCTTTTATATTAGAAGCCACTAAACGATCTGTTATGCTTTGAGCAAAGGTCGAAGGCACCGTCAGAATGGCTACATTCACATTCTCCTCTGCCAGCTTCTTCTCAAGATCGTCCATATGATAAATGTTTACATCACCGATTTTTGTGTTTACTTTATCCTCCGACACATCAAAGGCGAATTGAATTTTCGTATTGTTATTCTTCATGAAATTATAGTTAAGAAAAGCGGTACCCAAATTCCCTACACCAATAAGTGCCACATTCGTCACTTCATCCTGATCCAGTGTTTTACGGAAGAACGAAAGTAAATAGCTCACATTGTAGCCGTATCCCTTTTTTCCTAGCGCGCCAAAATAAGAAAAATCACGACGGATTGTAGCAGAATCCACTTTTACAGCTTCACTCAATTCCGCTGAAGACACTCGCTGCTTTCCAGATGAGTGTAAATTCTGAATAAAACGGTAATACAAAGGCAAACGTTTTGCTGTTGCTTGCGGAATTTTAATTAAATCTTGATTCATTTCCATACCCCCAACACTAACCACATACTGCGTTAACACTTTGTGCAAGTCCATTTCCTCTATTATCATACCTTATTTTCCTTCTATTGTCTTTGAACTTTGTCCAACTTTTCACAACCTATGACGCACCTCTTTCTTCTCACACATCGTCCATTTCTGATAATTGCTTGTTTCCTGTTGCATGGGATACACTTACAATAGAAATAGAGGTGAAAATCATGATATTACTGCAAGTACAACAACTGACTAAACATTTCGGTGCAGAACTGATCTTATCGAATATTAAACTTGAGGTGCAAACGAGAGACCGTATTGCTCTTGTTGGGCGCAACGGAGCAGGCAAGTCTACTCTTCTAAAAATAATTGCGGGTCACCTGGGGTATGATTCTGGTGATATTATGAAGCCTAAAGATGTATCCATTGGCTATCTAGCACAGGATACTGGCTTGGAGTCAGACCTATCTATTTGGGAAGAGATGCTCAGCGTCTTTAATCATTTGCGTGACATGGAACAGAAAATCCGTGGTTTAGAACAGCAAATGGCCGATCCTGCCGTATATGAAGATCCGAATCAATATGAAAAAGTATTAAAGGAATATGATGTTCTTCAGCATAAATTTAAGGAACTTGGCGGCTATCAGTATGAAGCGGATATCCGTTCAATTTTACACGGATTAAACTTTCAGGAGTTTGACTATTCGACAAAAATCGAGACGCTCAGCGGCGGACAGAAGACTAGGCTTGCTCTAGGGAAACTTCTGCTTACGCAGCCGGATATCTTAATCTTGGATGAGCCGACCAACCACCTAGACATCAGTACACTCTCATGGCTTGAGCAGTATTTGCAAAATTACAGCGGGGCGATCCTGATTGTTTCGCATGACCGTTACTTCCTGGATAAAGTCGTGAACCAAGTCTATGAAGTGTCGCGTAACCGAATCAAGAAGTATCCAGGGAACTACGGGAAATACCTGATTCAAAAAGCGGCACAGTACGAACAGGAAATGAAACAGTTTGAGAAGCAGCAAGAAGAAGTCGCTAAGCTGCAAGATTTTATTCAGCGCAATATCGCCAGAGCCTCTACCACGAAACGAGCGCAAAGCCGGCGGAAACAATTAGAGCGAATGGACATGCTGTCGCGTCCTGAAGGATATGAGAAATCAGCCAATATCATGTTCGATATAGAGAAGCAAAGCGGAAATGAAGTATTGAAAGTAAATGATCTTTCGATTGGATACGATGGTGCTCCTGTCGCTGAAAATTTGAATTTTTTCATTAACCGAGAAGACAGTATTGCGCTCGTCGGGCCAAATGGCGCTGGAAAGTCTACTTTGCTGAAAACGATCGTAGATAAGCTGCAGGCTCTGAATGGCCGCACTACACTCGGTACGAATGTTTCGATTGGGTATTATGATCAAGAACAGGCTAATTTAACATCTAATAAAACGGTGTTGAATGAATTATGGGATGAGTATCCATTGACTCCCGAAAAAGATATTCGCACAGCATTAGGGAACTTTCTTTTCTCTGGTGACGATGTGTTAAAACCGGTTTCAGCTTTAAGCGGCGGAGAGAAAGCCCGTCTTGCCCTTTCAAAGCTTATGATGCAGAAAGCGAATTTTTTAATTTTAGATGAGCCAACGAATCACTTGGACCTTGATAGCAAAGAGGTACTTGAAAATGCCTTAATTGATTATCCTGGTACGATTCTGTTTGTTTCTCATGACCGTTACTTTATTAACCGAATCGCCTCTAAGGTGATAGAGTTATCTAAAGAAGGCGTCACAGAGTATCTAGGTGATTATGATTATTATGTTTTAAAGAAACAAGAACAGATCGAACTCGCGGCATTCGAAACACCTGTTTCTTCATCTAATAAGAAGACAGAGAACAAGCCATCTGACTCCGCAGATTATGCAAAAGATAAGGAACAGAAAAAAGCGGAGCGCCAAAAACGCCGCAGATTAGAGGAAATTGAAGAACAGGTAGAAGTACTTGAAGAACAGGTGAGTGAAAAGGAAGCTCTTTTATGTGAACCTGATATTTTTCAGGATCATGAAAAATCCCTCGTGCTTCATGAAGAAGTCGAAGCGCTTAAATTGCAAATAGAAGAACTCATGGAAGAGTGGGAAGAGCTCCAACTATAAGTAAGAGCATCAGCAATGATGAAGAAATCCGGCCTTGCTGGATTCTTTCATCATTGCTTTTCTTATGCACATCGTTATCCACATATCCAATGAAGCTATGCTAGTTACTCACAAAACTTATCCACTTCATCCACAAAATAAGTGGGATTAATCCACATTATCCACAGTTTATCCATAAATGATTTTCAACAGCTAAATCTTTGTTTTCAACAGGTTATTCACAACTTGTGAACAAGTCGGGGATAAAGTCAAAAAAAATAGACAACTCCACCATAGGAGCTGTCTATTTTTCATTAAAACTTCTCAATATCTAAGCCTGGATATCCATTCATTGACCAGTCATCACGTTTTCCCTGCTCAAATAACACGGTTCCTGCAGCAGCAATCATCGCTGCATTATCTGTGCATAAGTGCAGAGGAGGAATAATTAAATCTACCGATGGCATTTGATCAAAAGCCTTTGTTAATGAAGCTCTTAACCCCTTATTAGCCGCCACACCCCCAGATAAAAGCACCTGCTTCACGTTATATTCCTGTGCGGCTTTAACCGTTTTGACTGTTAATACCTCAACGACACTTGCTTGAAAGCTTGCTGCTAGGTTTTCAGGAGAAATCTGTTCGCCGCGCTGTTCAGAATTGTGAAGAGTGTTGATAACCGCCGACTTTAATCCACTGAAACTAAAATCATAAGAACCCTCTTCCATCCAAGCTCTCGGAAGCTTAAGCGTGTCTTCACCTTCTGCAGCTAAGCGGTCAATGTGAGGGCCGCCTGGGTAAGGAAGCTTAAGTGTGCGAGCCACTTTATCGTACGCTTCACCTGCTGCGTCATCCCTCGTCTCACCGATCACCTCAAAGGAGCCATGTTCTTTCATGTAGACAAGTTCCGTATGCCCCCCTGAAACCACAAGCGATAATAGCGGAAACTGCATTTCTTCCACTAAACGATTCGCATAAATATGTCCTGCAATATGATGGACACCGACTAGGGGAAGGTTATGGGCAAAGGCGACAGCTTTAGCTGCGTTAACCCCTATCAATAACGAGCCGACTAGACCGGGTCCTTTGGTAACCGCAATGGCATCCATATCCTCTACATTCATATCAGCCTGCGCTAATACTTCTTCTAGCACCAATGTGATTTGTTCAACATGATGTCTTGAAGCCACTTCTGGCACGACGCCACCGAAGCGTTTATGACTCTCAATTTGTGAAGAAACCACATTCGCTACAATCTCTCTTCCATTTTTCACGATCGCTGCCGCTGTTTCATCACAGCTTGTCTCTAAACCTAAAATATAAAGATCTTTTTTCATTATAAGTTCACCCACATTACTAGAGCATCCTCTTGATTGTCTGAATAATAATTTTTTCTAATTCCTCCTGGTGCGAAACCAAGCTTTTCATATAACCCCTGAGCCGGACGATTGCTTACACGCACTTCTAATGTCATGATTGAGCCGCCTTTACTCTTTGCTGTTTCCATTGCGTGTAAGAGTAATCTCTCACCGAAACCTTTTCCCCGATACTCGGGAAGGACAGCAATATTTGTAATTTGTGTTTCATCCAGCACCAGCCACATGCCGCAATAGCCTACTACTTTTTGGTCGTGCACAGCCACATGATAAATGGCAAAGTTATTCGTCACAATTTCTCGGTAAAAAGAATCTTTCGTCCACGGAACAGAAAAGCTATGATGTTCGATTTCACAGACCATGTTAATATCATCGACGGTCATCGGACGAATTTCAAGATCATTCATGTACGTTCCCCGTCCTTTTGCTGCGCCTCCAGCCATTTCACTTCTGCCTCAGCCATACGAATATAGTTAGGCACAAATGTATGTAAGTCTTCAGCGGGAAGAACCAACCCAAGGCGGCCAAGCTCTGATGGACGGACGTGTGCGGCAACTGCATCACCAAATACCGCCTGTTCCGGCAATTGTTCTTGAATGACTGCTTGATGAATGCCTACATCACTTCCTGCAAATAAAACAGGTGCTTTTAATTCACGCAGCTGCGCACACCATTCTTCTATGGAGACATTTTGATCGGGAATCTTTTCTTCCAGTTTGCCATCTACAAAATGATATAGACCTGTATAGACTCTGCCTCTTCTCGCATCAAATATAGGAGAAATATAAGACGGATAGTACTTAGCCGATGAAGCCAAAGCCGCTAAACTAGATACACCTGAGAGCGGTATATTCAAAGTCCACGCTAAGGTCTTAGCAATCGTTACGCCAATTCTTACTCCTGTGTAGGAGCCAGGACCTTTAGCTACGACAATCTTGCCAAGTTCTTTCGGCTTAACTCCGCATTCACTTAAAAGGTGCTCAATCGCCGGCATCACACGCAATGAATGATTAACTTTTAAATCCGTTGTGTATTCACCTATTAACTGGTCATCTTCAAGCAAAGCCAGACCAAGTGCATAAGTAGATGTATCAATCGCTAGTACTTTCATATTTCAAGCTCCTTACTTAACGTTTCATATCTATCGCCAACTGGCAGTATTTGAATTTCCCTGTCGTCATCTCCTTTATGCAGCAAAGAGATCTTTAAGTATTCGTCCGGCAGCTGGGCTTCAATTAAATGAGCCCACTCTATGACACACACACCTTCACCATAAAAATATTCATCGAAGCCAAGGTCTTCTTCAGAATCCTTCACTCGATAGACATCCATATGATAAAGAGGCATTTTTCCCATATATTCTTTAATGATAGTAAACGTCGGACTGTTGACATTTCTCTTCACACCTAAGCCTTTTGCAAGTCCTTGGGTGAATGTCGTCTTGCCTGCCCCTAGATCCCCTTCAAGCAGGATGACCGATCCGGGGAATAAGTGATGAGCTAATTGTTCAGCAAACATTTGGGTTTGCGATGCATTCTTCGTTGAAAACGTATAGGCTTCCATGCAAGTTCTCCCTTGTCTTTTTTCATTTATCCCGTAAAAAAACCTTAGGATTTATTACATCCTAAGGCTGTATATTTATTATAGTATAGCTTAAATGTCCAGATAAAAAAAGAAAACGAAACCTAGTTTCGTTATTTGTGTAAATAATATAAAATGGCGGTCCGGACGGGACTCGAACCCGCGACCTCCTGCGTGACAGGCAGGCATTCTAACCAACTGAACTACCGGACCAATGATTGCGGGGACAGGATTTGAACCTGCGACCTTCGGGTTATGAGCCCGACGAGCTACCGAACTGCTCCACCCCGCGACGATAATATAATTTATACAGCTTGGCGGCGTCCTACTCTCACAGGGGGAAACCCCCAACTACCATCGGCGCTGAAGAGCTTAACTGCCGTGTTCGGGATGGGAACGGGTGTGAC
>NZ_JAFBES010000025.1 GCF_016908875.1 Bacillus ectoiniformans
TATCGAGGTAATGAAAAACGACAGTAAACACGGAAATAAAATAGCTTTTGAAAAAGTTTACGCAGAAATAGGGAACCCAGATCCTACAAAGGAAAAAGCTAAAAAAGTACGGGATTCAGTAGAAAAACTGTTAAATAAATTCAAGAAAGAAAAATATATAAAGAACTTCAGTTTTTACAAGAGTGGTAGAACTTTTAAAGGGGTAGAAGTCATTTATTAATAAGAACTTTTGTTCCCCTGCAATAAGTGATAACTATGGGTGCAATAAGTGATAACTATGGGTGCAATAAGTGATAACTATGGGTGCAATAAGTGATAACCTTAAAAAAAAAAAAAACAGCCTTTAACCTTACAGCCCCAAGGGATACAGCGATTCGGCAAAAAAACCATAAGTACTGTAAGTTATGTAAGTACTGTACAAGCGTTGCCGGCTTCCTTGACGGCGCCGGCAAGCTTAAATAGATTAAAAGGCAAGGTATCGCCAAAATTTGAGAATGGGAGAAAATCTATGAAAATATCAGAACTGGAGAGCAAGATCAATCTGTATTCCTTAATCGAAGAGAGCCACCAGATACAGAAAACAGGTAAAAATTATGTTATCAATCCATGCCCTGTATGCGGCAGCCGAGATCATTTTTTTGTTTATCCGAAAACAAACAGTTATTCGAGTTTCAGTAAATGTTGCAAAGGGGGCAGCGTTTATAAATATTTACAGGAAGTCGTGGGGTTGAACGAAGAACAAGCTTACAGACAACTATATAATTTGGCGGGTGAGATCATGACGAACGAGCGAGAACTTAACTCGAATGGTGAAATGGGCAGGAAAACAAAAAATACCCCTTCACAACCGGCAGAAGTGAAAGGGCAACAAAATATTTCTATTTGGTTAAATGAATTATATCAGAAACAGACTATTGACGACAAACGCTATTTTGTAGAGCGAGGGATAGCCCCAGCGTTAATAGATATGTATAAGTTATCTGTTTATCACGACAAGGACGGCAGGTGGGCGATGTTGCCGATATTTGCAAACGGGGAAATAGTTTCTTATACCAGTAGAGCGATAGACGGGCAGACCCCAAAATATAAAAATAAAAAAGGCGAAGCGCCATTATTCAACATAGATTACATACAGCAAGAGCAGGACAGCCCTATTTTCATCACAGAAGGTATTATGGACGCCTTAACGCTAGAATCAAAGGGATATAAGGCAATAGCTTTAGGCGGCGTAGACCACGTTTCTAAGCTCATACAGGCGATACAAGATAATAAGGCACAGGATATAAATATCTTAACTGCATTTGATAATGACGAAGCAGGAAGGCGAGCCGCAAGCGATCTACCTTTTAAACGGCTGGAAATACCCAAACCATACGAAGATTTAAACGAGTGGGGAACAGCAGAATTAAAAGCGCACAGAAAAAAAGACGATAACTTTAAGGCGCTTAAAGATAACATAGAGGAACAGTTAAAACACGCTGCACAACCGGACGCCGTATCCGATTATTTAGAGCAGGGATTCA
Organism: Bacillus ectoiniformans; assembly: GCF_016908875.1. GTDB lineage: Bacteria > Bacillota > Bacilli > Bacillales > Domibacillaceae > Bacillus_BX > Bacillus_BX ectoiniformans. The sequence goes on from NZ_JAFBES010000025.1 coordinate 1,524, forward strand.
ATGACGACATAGAAGCTATGAAGCCATACAAGGACAAGAAAACAGGCTTTGACAACCTGGACAAGGAAATGAAGGGGCTATATCCTGGCTTGTATGTAGTAGGCGGTATTTCGTCCGTAGGAAAGACGACATTCGTACACCAGCTAAGCGATCAATTAGCAGAACAAGGCGACCACGTTATTTTTTTTAGTTTGGAACAATCTAAAATGGAAATGGTGAGTAAGAGTCTTGCACGGACAACAGCAAAGCTAAACCTTAATGACGCTGTTTCAAGTGTATGGATAAGAGGTGGGCATAAGTCGAGCGCCGTTATAAATGCTATTGGCGCATACAAAGAAACAAGTAAACGAGTAAACATTGTAGAAGGTAACTTTAATACAGATGTAAACACAATAAGGAATTATGTAGACGACTACATAAAATTCAATAAGGTTAGACCTATTGTGGTCGTTGACTACTTGCAGATCATACCGAGCTATGACGACAGATTAAGCGACAAACAGCGCATAGACACCAACGTAACGGCGCTTAAGCGGATGAGCCGAGATTTAAACTTAAGTGTATTTGTTATATCTAGTTTGAACCGTGGAAACTATTTAGCACCTATTGATTTTGAAAGTTTCAAAGAATCGGGCGGTATTGAATATACAGCAGATGTAGTATGGGGATTGCAACTGGAAGTAATTAATGATGAACTCTTTGACAAGAAAGACAAGGTAAAAGAGAAACGGGAAAAAATCAAAGCTGCAAAGGTAGAAGATCCACGGCAGATTGAATTAGTATGTTTGAAAAATAGGAATGGTAAGCCTTCTTTTAGCTGCACATTTTCATATTGGGCTAAGTATGATTTTTATGAATCTAATTTAGATAGTCAAAAAGAAGTTTTTTCAAACAAAAAAGAATTACAGAGAGTTTAGAGCAGGGCGCTTAAGCCTTGCTTTTTTTTGTTGGTTAAATATAATAAACATAGTAAACATAATAAACAATGTAAAAATGATAAACTTGTAGTAATATTTTAATAAACATTAAATTGTGATATAATAAAAAGAAAAAAGCGGGATAATGAAAGATGGTGAGTAAATGGCGGGTTTCTTCGATAAGATTTTTAATCGCAGAAAAGAACCGGAGAAAACAGAACGAGCAGACATAATGAGCGGAGGAACAGCGATTTTTACGCCGTTCAGCGGCAATGCTTATGAGAGTGATATATATAGGGCGGCGGTCGATAGCATAGCAAGAAACGCTGCAAAGCTTAAGGGTACACATGTTATAACGTCACCAGAACAGCGAAAACCCGGAGATAATTATTTAAACCGAATTTTACAAGTAAGACCTAATCCATATATGACGGCCTATGATCTACTTTATAAGCTAGTAACGCATTACTACTTATACAACAATGCATTTGCTTACTTACAGAAGGATGAAAAAGGTCATTTAGTTGCCATTTATCCTATTTCCGCAAAAAACGTGGAATACATTACCGATCAGACAGGGGATCTATTTTGCCGTTTTTTATTCGGCAACGGACAAACTGTAACGCTGCCGTTTACAGAAGTGTTTGTGGCCAGGAGGTTTTTTAACTCAAATGATTTGCTGGGAGATACAAATACAGCTATTCTTCCGGCATTAGATTTGGCTCACACTCAAAATGAGGGTATGGACAATGCTATTAAAGCTGGTGCGACAATCCGAGGTATATTGAAATACAACCAGGTATTAGCCCCAGACAAGCTCAGAGAAGAAAAAGAAGTTTTTATCAATGACTATTTAACCGTAAGCAATAATGGCGGCATAGCAGTGATTGATAGCAAGGCAGAATACACTCCTTTAAAACTGGACCCAGTAGCAATCGATGATAAGCAGCTGGAAGCAGTAAAAAAGAAAATTTATGAGTATCTAGGCATTAGTGAAAAAATAGTAAATAGCACTTATTCAGAGAATGAATGGGCGGCCTTTTATGAAAGTGTCCTAGAACCTCTAGCCGTACAATTTTCTTTAGAGCTTACAGATAAACTTTTCACACAACGTGAACAGTCTTTTGGAAACTCAATCATCTTTGAAGCTAACAGGTTGCAATTTGCTAGTACAGCCACAAAAACAAATATTATCAAGGAATTAACGCCATTGGGATTGTTTACAATCAACCAAGCGTTAGAAATATTAAATCTTCCACCTGTAGAGGACGGTGACAAGCGATTACAAACTTTAAACGTAGTAAACGCTGAAAAAGCCGATCAATACCAGCTTAATGAACAAGGGGGAACAGAAGCATGAAAGAACTTAGGATAGCAGAACTAAGAGCAGCCGAGCCGGCAGGCGATAGCAGCCTTATTCTAAATGGTAGGCCGATTGTTTACGATCAGCCAACCACTATAAAAGCACCTTTTGGGGACTATATCGAAATTATAAAAAGGGGCGCCCTTGATAAAGCTGATTTATCAGACATTCGTCTACTTTATAACCACGATATGAGCAAGATCCCCTTGGCAAGAACACCTAAAACAATGTCCTTTGAGTTAGATCCGGCAGGATTAACAATGAGGGCAGAATTACCAGAAACAGAGGAAGGTAAAAGCGTTTATACGGCAGTAAGGCGCCAAGACCTTTCAGGAATGTCATTTGCTTTCAAAGTACCAGAAGGCGGCAGCCAATTTGACGCAAAGACAAACACCAGGACAATAAGCAAAATAGAAAAAGTTTACGAATTTAGTATCTGCCCATTTCCGGCTTATCCTCAAACGAGTGTTGAAGCTAGATCAGAAATTGAAAGTACTTGGATGAAACTAAAAGAAACAGAAAGACGGGCAGCAAAAATAAAAATTAATCAATTATTATTCAAAAGGAGCTTATAAACTATGAAATTTAAAACAGTACAAGAGGCATTTAACTACTACCGCAATTTTTCTTTATCCGAAATGGAGACTAGGGCGGCACAAATTAAAGGAACAGTCGATAACGACCCAAATGCAGATATTACATCAATTAATATCGAAATCGAGGGGTTACAGCAAGCAATGGCTAACAGTAAGGAAAAACAAGCACTGCCAGCAGAGGAAGATGTGGCTCAACGTAGTCAATTTAATCCAATCACCGGAATGAATTTTAACAACCAGGATCAACAAGTACCAAAAGGCGATGTTTTTGCAAGTACCGAATACCGCAGCGCATTTTACAAAACAATGTTAGGTCAAAAGCTTACAGATGTTGAAATGAGAACCTTTAATAAGGCAATGGAGATCCAAGAGTCAGAAAGACGAGCTGATTCTTTCAATACGACAACGAATAGCGCAGCCGTATTGCCTACCACTACATTAAACGAGGTTATTAAGAAAGTTAGAACAATGGGTGGTTTGATTGGTCATGTTAGAAACTTCAATATTCCAACTAACATCAGCGTCCCTATTGGAACACCTTCTAATAAAGCGCAATGGCATACAGAGGGCGCCCCAGTAGAAAGCGAAAGTGTAGGAACAACTAACGTAATCTTCAAAGGATTTGAAATCATTAAAGTATTTTCAATCAGTGCAGCAGCTAAGAAAATGTCAGTACAGGCATTTGAATCTTACATGATTGAAGAACTTACAAATTGTGTAATGGAAGCTATTGCTGACGCATTAGTAAACGGCACAGGAATTGGACAAGGTACTGGATTACTAACAGGCATTACATGGGACTCAACAAACAGCCTAGACTTAACTGGAGCCTACACAGACTTCACAAAAGCATTAGCTATGCTAAAACGTGGATATGCAGCAGGAGCGAAATTTGCTATGAGCAATGCCACACTTTACAACAAAGTTTATAGCTTAGTGGACGGAAACAATAGACCAATCTTTATTGCAGATCCAAAGAATGAAAGCATTGGTTATATTCTAGGAAAAGAAGTAGTTATTGACGATAACATCGAAGATGACACTATCATTCTAGGAAACTTTAGTTATATGGGTTATAACATGCCAGAAGGCCTAATGATTGAAGTATCCAGAGAGAGCAGTTTTAAGAGTGGTCTTATCGACTATCGAGCAATGGCGATTGCTGATACTAAACCACTAGTAGAAGAAGCATTTGTTAAGCTGGAAGTACCGACACCGTAAGCACGGTTAACAAGGGTATCGGTTTTAAATAGGGGGTAACGAATCGGTACGTCCTTACATTACAAGCAAAACTAACAAGGGGTATCGGTATAGCGCCGATACTCTTTTTTTATCAATCAGACAGGCTCGTGTTTCACGAGGGGGTCGGGTTTCACGACAGGGTCTAATATATGAATCTTTAAAGGGGAAGATCACAATGCTAATTACTATAGAGGAAGCACGGGACACATTACGACTGGACGGGGCAGATAATGACATTATTATCATTCCGTTGCTAGAAGCCATACCATCATACCTTGAAGCAACTACAGGTAGAACATGGGACGATACACCAGTACACCCTTTAGCTGCAACAGTAACTAAATTTTTATTGCAGTTATGGTACGACCCACAAGGTCAAGAAAGCGAAAGGCTTAAGAAAACTATAGACAATCTATTGACGGCTTTAACAGCGATAGGTAGGGCGCTTTAATAATGGCTAAGGATTACGCAAAAGCTTTTTATAATAGTGCAGCCTGGAAGAAGTGTAAAGACGGGTTTATGCAGAGTAAGCACTACATTTGTGAAAGGTGCAACGAGATAGCGCTTATATGCCACCATAAAACCTATATCACACCGGAGAATATACACGACCCTAATATAACTTTAAACTGGGACAACCTCGAAGCGTTATGTACCACATGCCACCAGCACGAACACTTTAAACATGGTGGGATATGCAGTGAGGGACTAACGTTTGATAGCAAAGGAAACTTAATTCAAAAGGGGTGAATGAGACTATGAACTTTGTTGAACCTATTCGAGACATTGAAGTGCTAGAGGATATTCAGAGGTTTTTAAAACATAAGGAGATGAGGGATTATGCCCTTTTTCTTCTTGGGATTTACACCGGGTTAAGAGTATCGGACATTCTTAAATTGAAAGTAAAAGATGTTCGCAATCAAAAACATATTGTGATTAAGGAAAAGAAAACCAAGAAGGCGAAGCGTATCCCTATCCACCCAATGATTAAGAAGGGGTTGAAACAATACTTAGAAGGCAAGCCGAGTGATGAGTATATTATCAAGAGTAGAAAAGGAATGAACAAACCTATCAGTAGGGAGCGTGCTTATGTGATCTTGCAAGAGGTGGCCGATCACTTTGAAATAGATTGTATTGGCACGCACAGCATGAGAAAAACATTTGGTTATCATTACTACCAAACGACAAAAGATATAGCGACCCTCCAAACGATCTTTAACCACTCCAAACCGGAATACACACTAAGATATATAGGTATTAGTCAAGACTCTATAGACCGTGCTTACTACAGTTTCAGCTATAAGAAGAAGGCTAACTAATGCTTTCAATGTCACATATTACAATGCTTGTTGTATTAATGAGTGAAAAGGCTTTGAAGCCAGTGTTATCAAGGGTTTAAAGGCTGCGGCGAACATTACAGAATATGTAATATGAGACATTCAAAGATAGAGAGAAGCAACGAAAAGCGCTATAAACCCAGTCGTATCAAGGGTTGAAGCCGTATTTTAAGCTCTAGCTTTCAAATGAAAACAACCAAAACTGTATTAGTAAAAGTGGAATGAACTGTTACAAAATGCACCAAACATTTTAAACGAAGCCAGCAACAGCAAAGTATTGAAGCTGAAATTCATATCCCCCCCATTACAAAGCTAAGAGTAGACGATCAGAGACCGGAGGGGAGGGTTTCTTTTCCTCTCCATGAGTTTTCATATTAAGCGAGGGATAGAACGACTGTTAAATATAAACATAGGAAGGTGAATATATGTCTATTTCAAAAAAGAATGTCATTGTTTCAGCAAATATGAGGAAAGTTAAGACTTTATTGAAGGAGATCCCTAAAGAACGGCAGCCGATTGCTCAAGGCCTATACAATGAACTTGTTTTCATGCAGAACACGCTAGATGAATTAAAAGACCAAGTGGAAAGAGAAGGGGCAACAGCTATGTTTAAACAGGGCAAGCAGGAGTTTTTGAGGGAACACCCAGCCTTAAAAGCATATAACACGACCATACAACGATTCAGTTTAATTTATAAGCAGTTAGTAGACTTATTACCGCCCGCAGATACAGGCCAGCAGAATGACGCTTTAATAGACTTCTTGAAGGGGTGAGAAGGTGAATTATGTTTTAGATTACTGGGACGCTATCAAAACGGGGCGTGTAGTCGTTTCAAAGCGTGTATACAGGCAATATAAAAGTTTAGCGGACGAGATAAACAACCCAAAGCAATATATTTTTGACGAAATAAAAGCAAACAAGCCTATTGATTTTATCGAGCGTTTTTGTAAGCACAGCAAGGGGGAATGGGCAGGGAAACCAGTAACCCTCGAATTATTCCAAAAGGCGTATATTGCTGCCTTATTCGGGTTTGTAGATAAAGACACAGGCTTAAGGCGGTATAAAGAAAGTATGTTTTATGTGGCCAGGAAGAACGGAAAAACAACCATGTTAGCCGGGCTTGCAGCTTATATGTTGATTGCAGATGGGGAAGGCGGGGCGGAGGTCTACAGCATAGCTTCGAAACGTGACCAAGCGAGAATACTGTTTGATGAAACCCACAACATGATACAACAAAGCCCCGATCTGTCCAAGCATATTAAGAAGCGAAAGAGTGATCTTTATTTTCCTCTTACCATGTCTAAGTTAATGCCATTGGCCAAGAACAGTAATACATTAGATGGGCTAAACAGCAGCATGGTCATTATTGATGAGTTGCATAGCATTGCAGACCGTAATTTATATGAGGTTATGAAGCAAAGTCAATCAGCACGGCGGCAGCCTGTTTTAATCATGATTACTACAGCTGGAACGGTCAGGGAAAATATATTTGATGATATGTACCAGTATGCTTGCAATGTGGTAGACGGCAAATTTGAAGATGATAGCTTTTTACCTATTCTTTATGAGCTAGACGAAAAAGAAGAATGGATAGACCCGGCCGCATGGCAAAAAGCAAACCCGGCTTTAGGAGCAGTTAAGAAACTAGACGACTTGGAGCGCAAGGTGGAAAAAGCGAAGAACAGCCCTAACGATCTAAGCGGGGTATTAACAAAAGATTTTAATATAAGAGACACCGTAAAAAGCGCATGGCTTACATTTGACGATATAAACAACGAAGAAACTTTTAATATAGAACATTTTAAGAATTGTTATGCCATAGGGGGCGCAGATTTGAGCGTAACCACGGATTTGAGTTGTGCCACCTTATTAATGGTCGATAAAGAAACCGAGAAACGCTTCATTCACCAAATGTACTGGCTGCCCCGTGACAGTTTTGAAAAACGAGTTCAACTGGACAGGATTCCTTATGATAAGTGGCTAGAGCAAGGATTATTGCGACTTTGCAACGGCAATAGCATTAATTACGGCGATATTACAGCATGGTTTTTAGAAATGCTTAACGACCATAGCATAACGCCTTTATGGATTTATTATGATAACTATTCAGCTAAGTACTGGGTAGAGGAAATGGAGCAGCATGGTTTTAAAATGGTACGGTGTATTCAAGGAGCTAAAACTTTAAGTCTGCCTATGCAGCAGATGGGACAAGACTTAAAAGCGAAGAAGATCAATTATAATAATTCCCCCATCCTTAAATGGTGTTTAACAAACACAGGCATTGAAACAGATCGTAACGGCAATATAGTACCAGTGAAGAACCAAGCAGCTAAGATGAGAATAGACGGCACAGCAAGCATGCTAGACGCTTATGTAGGACTGTTTGAACATTACGAGGAATTTATCAGAGCTTTATAAAAAAAGGGAGGGGAACGAGTGAAAACTTTTAAGAAAGATAAGAAGATAACTATAGTGGAGACTGTTATAATTAAAGATGAAGATGGTTTTGCCACAGAAGTAACAAGGCCAGTAGCCGGGTGCGAGAACATTTGGGCTTATTATCGACAAGCGTCTGCTGATGAATTTTACAGCGCAGCGACTACTAATTATAAGATTGAAGTAGTTTTTAAAATATCCTGGCGCCAAGAGTTGCAACCAGAAGGCCTTAAAATACTGTTCAAGGGGAAAAAGTACGCCATAACCCGTATTGATGATTACGAAGGCTATAAAAAGGATTTAACCATATACGCATATACTATTAATTAGGAGCGATAGCAATGAACATTAACCAGCTTGAAAAGGAACTAGACGAATCTGTACAAACTTTTAACGAAGAAGTTAATTCTTTACTAAGCTCACATAAAAAAGAACACTTCACGGCTGATGATATGGAGGAATTAGGGCGGCAAGTCTATTACACTTTCAATGAATTTAAAGGGAGTTTAATCAAATATTTAAAACAGTTAGAGAAATGATGTATAACTGACTGAACGAATCGTTCACCTAGCCATAATACTATTTAAACAAGGCCGTTGATTTTTATATCAGCGGTCTTGTTTGTATGCGCAAAAGCCAAAGAAAGCCCCTGGTCTGTTAGACCACCCCATCCCTTTCAAGTAGCTTTACAGTGTTACAGAGTAAAAAGAGCTTGGAGGGAGGTTCAACCTTAGAGGTTTAAGCATATGCAATAGTGTTACAGCGTACATATTTACAAAGACAACAAAGAACAGTGTAACACTGTTAGTGAGATTCTTAAGGGGAATCACTTACATATTGCCGGAAAAGGGGAGAGGGAAAATGATTAAATTTGATATGAGAAAAAAACAATTAGAACCTCATGGAAACAAAAAAATTCGTGTTAATGCTTCACTTGACCAAGATACCCATAATAAATTAAAAAAATTATCTGTCTCATGCGATATGACTAAAACAATGATGGCTTATGAAATTATCAAAATTGTTGTCAATCATACAGATTTTATTGACTGGCTGCAAGATAAGTACAACAAGGAACAGCAATATAGAGTCGTGCCGATCAGAAAGGACGGTAAGACATTTTATTAAGCGTATTTACCTATGTTCTTCCCAATGCGTTTATACTTAGCCCAGCAACTGGCACACATACCTTCACGCTTTTGATTATTATCTTTCGTTGTATTCTTCCCGCACCATGTACATTTTTTCATACAGTTTCATCCCCTTTGTCATATAGCTAATAGCATTATTGACGGAGGGGAGCTATTTAATACACACCATCATTACATTTTAATACATATTTGTAAAAAAACATATTGACGCGGTAAACATTAAATTATATTATTGTTTACATAATAGTAAACATTAAATTATAAGGAGTTATTACCTATGGAAAAGACTACTATCGATTTAATACATTTATTAGAGCAACTAACAAAGAAATTGAAGCTGGAAGAAAACGATATAAACATTAAAAGACTTTTAAAGAAAAAACGGTAAGTACAAAAGGGCGCCCAGCCCTTTTTTTGTTTGACTTAAACTTATATTATACTCATAATAACAATGTGGTAAACATTCAATAAAGGGGGAGGAAAATGGCTAGAATAATTGCATTTGTCAACCAAAAAGGCGGCGTAGCAAAAACGACAAGTACAGCCAATATAGGCGCAGGACTATCCAGCTTGGGTAAAAGGGTTATGCTCGTTGACTTAGATCCACAAGGTAATTTAACGGCTAGTTTAGGTATCACAGCACATGAGCTAGACAATACCATTAACGAAGTGTTAATAGGCACATGTACGATTACAGAAGCTACAGAAATTATTAATGATTACCATGTTATCCCGGCAGACATAAGATTGAGCGGGGCAGAGATCGAACTAAGCACCCAAGCTGGGCGGGAAATGATTTTAAAGGAAGCGTTGCAACCAATTATTAACCGATACGATTACATTTTAATAGATTGTCCCCCAAGCTTAAGTTTATTAACCCTTAATAGCTTAACAGCAGCTAATGAAATTATTATCCCTTTGCAAGCCGAGTACTTAGCGCTTCACGGGATGGGACAAATTCTCAAGACAACAGACACCGTTAAAAAAAGACTTAACCCTTCACTTAAGATCACTGGTATTATAGCAACTTTTTATGACAGAAGGAAAAAGCTTAACAGGGAAGTATTGAAAAAAATAGCGGGATACTTCCCCGACAAACTTTATAAAACAAAAATAAGGAATAATGTAGCATTATCCGAAGCTCAAAGTTATGGCATTGATGTATTTCAATACAAACCAAAGAGTAACGGAGCGCTAGATTACGCAGCATTATGCAAAGAAATTATTAAGCAGGAGGAAATGGATAATGAGTGATAAAAGGTTAGGCCGAGACCCTTTAGACTGGATAGGGAAGTCGACAGAACAACAAAAGGAACAAGTAGTACCACAGCAAGCAATACGAAAGAGTGCAGCAGGCAGACCTCGTAAAATTAAGCGTGAGATCGAAAAGAGCAGCCAAGAGGGGCTACCAGTGAACTGGACACGCTACACCGTTATTTTACGTGAGGACTTGCTAGAGAAATTGAAAGATTACGCATGGACAGACAGACGCACCATGAAAGATATTATGAATGAAATGGTAGAGGGCTATTTAGCCGATAAGGAGATCATGGAAAGGGACGATAAATAATGAGCGAAGAAATCAAAGTTTATACAGTGCCGGAGCTATCAAAGCTATTTCAGCTATCCCCGCAAAGTGTAAGGCGATACCTTAAGGAAGGCAGGATTAAAGGGCAAAAGGTAGGCACAAAATGGCTTGTCAGCGAAGAAGCTATTAAGAAATTCCTTCATGGTGAATAATAACCCTTGATAAAAGTTACCAAAACTATTATAATAAAGGTAACTAAAATTATTGAGGGGGTTTTAACTATGATTAAAATATCAAGAGTTGAAGCGTATCAAGGCATGGACGAAATAGATTTTAGCGTCATGGATGAAGAACTGTATACATGTTTCAATTCAGACCAACGGCACGATAGAGAGCAAACGCAACAGTTTTTCTTACTTGATGAAAACACGATTATTTTAGAAGTTTATTGGGATGGCGAAAAGGTTCATACAGTATCGTTTAAAAACAAAGCCGATCTTACAGATCAAGGAAAGAAAGCAGTAGGCAGACCGGCGATAGGAACAACTAAAAAAGTTTCTTTGACGTTACCAGATGAAATATGGGAAATGGTAAAGAAACGCAAAGAAGTATGGGGCGCTAGTCAATCTCAAACTTTAAGAATGATGATTGAAGGCTACTGGAAGAATGACGACAGCATAGGTGTTAGATCCGATGAAGCGGCCAAGAGATATGATGAGTTGGAAAATTACTTTTACGAGCAGTACGGAGAGGATACACCTAGCCAAGTTTTCACAAAAGGAATTGACCTACTCTATAAAGAAATATTCAGCAAGTAAACATAGTAAACAAGGTAAACATCTATACAAGATTTATACAAGTTTGATTTATACAGCCGTTGAATAAACAGCTCCATTACAGCAATGTATAAAACGTGTATAAAGCATTTTTCCCCACAAACGAAGAAAGCCAGTAATAGCAATACTTACAGGCTTCTGCCTAGTTTACATAATTTTTTATTATCGGAAGTAACGGTAGTATAATTATTCGTTGTGTAAACATCGTAAACATAATAAACATTGTAAATGAGCGAGGTGAAAAAATGAGCAGTAAAAAAGAGTTTATTTCAATACGGCAATTTTTAGATGAAGCAACCGAAGGAGAGAAAGAGCAATTTTTCAAAGAGCAACAAGAGCAATTTAAAAAGGCTGGAGAACGGATCAAGGAGGAAGCAAGAAAAATGAGACGATCGCCAGTAAAATTTACGCCTATGAAAAAAGAAGTAAAACTTGCGTTTCAAGACCTGAGCAAGCGTATGGTAAGAGTGGAAGAATGGCGCATAAAAAAGGGATTAAGCTACAAGGAAATAGATAACATGGACTTTAGAGAAGTTTTCCGGCTAGTGGAGGAGTGGGAGGAAAGCAATGAATCGATACCGTTTGAAGTATTAGAAAGTATTGTACCTCAAAAGTATGTCATTCCTAACAACAAATTAGCTAATAAATTGCCATATGAAGTACCTTATAATGAGCCGTTTTATTTAGAAGTAAATAAAGATAAACACATATTAAACTGGGTTGCTATAAATAGCGGTTATGAAGATGAAAATATACAGATTTATGATAAGGCCAAAAGATTCGACACTTATGATAGAAGTGTCCACAATGCCGTATGTAGCATATTTGAAGCTGGAAATACGAATTTTACGCCCGATCAAGTTCATAGGTGTATGAATGGATTAGATAAATCGGAATATGTAAGCCCGCAAGCCGTAGAAGCCGTTACAAAAAGTATAGACAAGTCAAGAAAGATATATGCAAAAGTGGACTATTCGGCAGAAGCGAAAGCCTATAAAAAAGATGTCAATAGCTGCATAATAGAAGATTACATTTTACCAGCTAAAAAAATAACACTGGAAGCAGGCGGCCATAAAGTTACCGGATATAAATTAAATTCAAAGCCGTTGCTATATGAGTATGCTCAATTTACAAAACAAGTTATAACCGTACCAAGTCAACTTTTAAACACCAAAGATGTCATAAGAAACACACCGGACGTAATTGTAATTAGAGAATTTCTTATACGGCGTATCGAGGTAATGAAAAACGACAGTAAACACGGAAATAAAATAGCTTTTGAAAAAGTTTACGCAGAAATAGGGAACCCAGATCCTACAAAGGAAA
>NZ_JAFBES010000026.1 GCF_016908875.1 Bacillus ectoiniformans
TTCCTTTCTTCAGGGTTGTTAAGGACATTATATCCGTCAACCCCCGGACAAACAATACCGTCAACAATTGGCCGTTTTTGAGTAGCATTAACAGCTTGAACTTGACGCAAATCTGAATTTACCGAAAATCTAGTTACCTTCTCCTCTATTCTTTCAAACAACATAATAAATTGCCGCGCTTCATCGATCAAGTGCTTCTGCTCATAAGTAAATCCCAAACTTAAAAATAACGCATGCTCTTTCATAATCCTTGACCAAAATTTAATTTCATCTAAGGATCTTACAACAATTGGGTCTGCCATTGTAACCCTCCCTGATTTTGTATCTTCCTCCTTTCTTTATATATTTTTGATACCTTGTACTAATTCATTATTTCTTGAAAGACGTGATCAAAAGCGCTTTTCAACCACAAAAAAAGACCCCCAAGCAATAAGCTTGAGAGCCTTCGAAACGTATAATTAACGTTTTGAGAACTGAGGTGCACGACGTGCGCCTTTAAGACCGTATTTTTTACGCTCTTTCATACGTGCGTCACGAGTTAAGTAACCCGCACGTTTAAGTGTTGGACGGAACTCAGGATCAGCTTGAAGCAATGCACGAGAGATACCGTGACGGATCGCTCCTGCTTGTCCTGTGTAACCTCCACCTTTAACGTTTACGTGTACGTCATAGCTGCTTACAGTTTCAGTAGCAACTAGAGGTTGCTTGATTACTGTACGTAAAGCTTCGAATGGGATATAGTCTTCTACTTCACGTCCGTTAATAACGATGTTTCCATCTCCAGGTACTAGACGTACGCGAGCTACTGAGCTCTTACGACGGCCTGTGCCGATATATTGAACTTGTGCCAAGATAATAACCTCCTCTTAATAATTATCCGCGAAGTTCGTAAACTTCCGGTTTTTGTGCTTGGTGATTATGCTCAGAACCAGCATAAACGTGTAATTTCTTGATCATTTGGCGTCCTAAAGAACCTTTTGGAAGCATGCCTTTAATTGCAAGCTCAAGCATTCTTGTAGGGTAGTTCGTACGCATTTCAAGCGCTGTACGAGTTTTTAAACCACCTGGGTACATGCTGTGACGGTAGTAAATTTTATCAGTTAATTTCTTACCTGTTAATTCAATTTTCTCAGCGTTGATTAGGATCACGTGATCACCAGTGTCAACGTGTGGAGTGAATGTTGGTTTATGTTTGCCGCGTAAAATAGAAGCTACTTCACTTGCAAGGCGGCCTAAAGTTTTGCCTTCAGCGTCGATAACGAGCCATTTACGTTCAATTTCGCTAGCTTTTGCCATATAAGTCGTACGCATTTGTTTTACCTCCTAAAATAATTGTCTTCGGTCCTCTGTATTTATATCACACAAATAAGTTTCCGGGGCTTATTGTGGGGTTAAATAACATACCATATGCTATATTATATCTTTAACCATTCATTGTCAAGAAAAATGTTACACCCGGATTAGTTGCTATAGAAAACTTCCCAAAGATATAACCCCATTGCTGGAGCCGTTTTCCCGGCAAGCGCCCGATTTTTGCCTTTTAAAATATTTTTTATTTCATCAGACGGAATTTTTCCACTGCCGACATCAAGAAGCGTGCCCGTGATAATACGAACCATATTGTAAAGAAATCCATTGCCTACAAAGCGCAATTCTATTTCTGTGCCGTCCGTTAAAACCTCTATCTTCTTAATCTCTCTTACTTTATCTTCAACCTCTGTCCGTGCGGAACAAAAGCTAGTAAAGTCGTGCCTGCCTATTAAATGAGCGGCCGCCTGTTCCATAGCCTCTATGTCCAGCTGATAGGGAAAGTGGTGCGCGTAATGCCGCAGCAGCGGATCCCGGTGAGTCTCTTGATAGATTCGATACCTATACTCTTTCCCCACTGCAGAATAGCGCGCATGAAACGACTCACCGCACCTTTCTGCAGACAGAACGGATATATCAGCAGGCAACTGGCTGTTTAAAGCCGCAGGCCACCTGTCATCTGGCAGCCTAAGAGACGTATTGAAGTGGATAACTTGACCCTTAGCATGCACTCCTGCATCGGTTCGTCCAGAGGCCACCACTTTCACGTTCTCCCCTTTATGCATGGCTTTCAAGACACGCTCAATTTCCTCCTGCACGGTTCTGCCATTCGGTTGAACCTGATAACCGGAAAACCCTGAGCCATCATAAGCAATCTTACATTTAATGCGGTTCATCTTTCATCACTCCGTTAATTCCTTAAGAACCATAACGCTATAGCAAGCAGCAGCAGCACGACTAATGCCGCTGTATCTTTTCCAGTCCAGCGCAGGAGACGGTATTTCGTACGCCCTTCTCCTCCGTTATACCCTCTTGCTTCCATCGCCACAGCCAGTTCATCTGCCCGCTTAAACGCACTGACAAACAGCGGAATTAAAAGGGGGACAATCGCTTTCACTCGTTCTTTAATGGGTCCGCTAGAGAAGTCAGCTCCTCTTGCCATCTGTGCCTTCATAATCTTTTCCGTCTCATCCATCAGCGTCGGGATAAACCGAAGAGAGATCGACATCATTAAGGCGAGCTCATGAACAGGCAGCTTCCACTTTTTAAATGGTCCCAGCAAACTTTCCAATCCATCAGTTATGGAAATCGGTGACGTGGTCAAGGTTAATAAGGATGTCATAAAAATGAGCAGTAAAAATCGCAAGGAAATAAAAGCTCCTTGAATGAGTCCTTCTTTATAAATATCTATAAATCCAAAACTGAATAATAACTCTCCCTCTTTAGTAAAAAAGAGATGCAGAATAAACGTAAACAAAATGAGCCATAAAACCGGTCTCAGCCCGGCAAATAAAAAACGAATATTAATTTTTGCCAATGAAACGACAACAAGCGTAAAGACAGCAAGCAGCCCATATGTCCAAATATTATTGGCTAAAAAGACGATCGCCACAAATGAAAAGATAAAGACTAGCTTCGCCCTGGGATCCATCCGGTGAATGATTGATTCGAGAGGCAGATATCGCCCTATTATCAGTTTGTCCATCATAGGCGTATCCCCCGATCTTTCACCTGAGCTAATTCTTGAACCAGTTCATCAATGGAAATGCAGGTGCGTGACAGCTTAATTCCTGTCGTTTCTTCAAACTTATGCTGAAACCGAACCACATCCGGCACATCTAAACCAAGTGTAATTAACTCTTCCGGATTCTTAAAGATCTCCCGCGGAACACCTTTTTGAGAAACGTTTCCCTTGTGCAAGATGACGATTTCATCCGCGTATAGCGCGGCATCCTCCATACTGTGAGTAACAAGGATTGTTGACAGGTTCTGTTCTTTATGGAGAGAAGCAAACATGTCCATGATCTCTTTACGCCCTCGAGGATCTAACCCAGCTGTCGGCTCATCTAGAACAATCACATCCGGTTTCATCGCTAATACACCAGCGATAGCCACTCGCCTCATCTGACCGCCAGATAAATCAAATGGGGATTTTTCCAGAACTTCTTCTGGCAAGCCCACTTGTATGATTCCTTGTCTAGCTCGTTCCTTTGCTTCCTCTTCACTAATACCAAAGTTCATCGGCCCGTAACAAATATCCTTTTCAACCGTTTCTTCAAACAGCTGATGTTCAGGAAACTGAAACACAATGCCTACCTTTCTACGGATCGGCTTTAGATTTTTTTCTTTTTTTCCAGCTGTAACGGATCGGTCACCGATATGAACTTGTCCTTTAGTAGGCTGCAATAGCGCATTTAAATGCTGGAGCACCGTCGACTTACCAGAACCGGTATGTCCGATAATGGCTAAGAATGTGCCACTGGGGATATCGATATTAATATCCTGAATAGCCACTCGTTCAAAAGGAGTGCCGCTAGCGTAGCGATATTCTACATCTTGAAGTTTGATGTCCATAATTCTTTCACCAGCTCTTCTTCAGTTAAATGATTTTGTGTAAGTTGTAATCCTTTTGACCGCAGGCCTTGACTTAATTTAACAGAGAAAGGAACATCTAAGCCAAGTTCCACTAACTCTGAATCTAATTGAAATATTTCTTCGGGTGTACCTTCTTTATATAAAGATCCTTGATTTAGCACAATAATTCGATCAGCCTTTGCTGCTTCCTCTAAATCATGGGTAATTGAAATCACCGTTAATTCTTGTTCTTTGTTTAACTCTCGTACAGTTTCAAGCACTTCTTCTCTGCCGCGCGGATCAAGCATAGACGTTGACTCGTCAAGCAAGATAATATCGGGCTGCAGAGCAATCACTCCGGCAATGGCGACTCGCTGCTTTTGGCCGCCGGAAAGATGGTGCGGCTCTTGATTCAGAAAATCTTGCATGCCTACCTTTTGAAGGGAACGCTGCACTCTTTCAATCATGATGGAGTGTGGAATTCCATTGTTTTCTAACCCAAAAGCCACATCATCTTGTACAGTGGTTCCAACAAATTGATTATCAGGATTTTGAAAAACCATACCCAGCCGTTTTCTTATCTCCCAAACATTCTTTTCTTCTAAAAGGTAATCCCCTATTTGAACCTGGCCTTTTTCAGGGTAGTGAAGACCATTTAACATTTTGGCTAATGTTGATTTTCCAGAACCATTATGACCGACGATCGCCAGCCATTCACCTTTCATGATGTCAAAAGAAATATTCTCTAAAGCATATCTTTGTTGGTCTGGATAACGAAAGCAGACCTCTTGTATTGATATGACCGGTTCTTTCATGATCATCCTCCTCTGCTGATCTATGCTCTGCTGAACTCAACTAGATACTTAAAAAACCTTTGTATACAAAAAAAGCCCGCACCCCGTTCCAAAGAAGACCTGCTTCTGCCTATCGGCCTCTTATCGAATAAGAGTGGAGGGGGTGCATGAGCTAGACAAGTCACCCACGTGCTCATCGTAACGCTCAAGCTTATCATTATTTTACTGAATTATTAAAACAATAGTTATAAAAAAAGGGCAAAACACAGCCGACGCTGAATTGTTCTGCCCTTGTAGTGGTTTCATTGAATTAAACTAGTTCAATAATAACCATTGGTGCACCGTCACCACGACGAGGACCCATTTTCATAATACGTGTGTAACCGCCTTGACGCTCAGTGTAACGAGGAGCAACGTCATTGAAAAGTTTTTGCACTGCATATACAGGCTTTTCTTTTTTGCCGTTCTCAGTTTCCACTTCAACAGTCTCTGCTACTTCGTTACGTAAGAAAGAAGCAGCTTGACGACGAGCATGCAAGTCACCGCGTTTACCAAGTGTAATCATTTTTTCTACAACTGAGCGAAGTTCTTTCGCACGTGCTTCAGTTGTTTGAATGCGCTCGCTGATGATTAAGTCAGTTGCTAAATCACGAAGCATAGCTTTGCGTTGAGCGCTTGTACGTCCTAGCTTTCTGTAAGCCATGAAGATACCCTCCTTTTGTTGAATTATCTATACGTATAGATCAATCTTCTCTTCTTAAACCTAAACTTAGCTCATCCAGCTTCGCTTTCACTTCTTCAAGTGATTTACGGCCAAGATTACGGACCTTCATCATATCTTCCTCACTTTTGTTCGCAAGCTCTTGCACCGTGTTGATGCCAGCGCGTTTCAAACAATTGTAAGAACGAACAGATAGATCAAGTTCTTCGATAGTCATCTCTAGAACTTTCTCTTTTTGGTCTTCCTCTTTCTCTACCATAATTTCAGCATTTTGAGCTTCATCAGTTAAGCCAACGAAGATGTTTAAATGTTCATTCAAAATTTTAGCACCTAAAGAAACTGCTTCTTTCGGGCCAATGCTTCCATCAGTCCAAACATCCATTGATAATTTATCATAGTTTGTTAACTGGCCAACACGCGTGCTTTCTACTTGGTAGTTTACACGAGCAACTGGAGTATAGATGGAGTCGATTGGAATCACACCAATTGGGTGATCTTCTTTTTTGTTCTGAACAGCCGGATTATAACCTCTTCCACGCTGTGCTGTCAGACGCATACGAAAATGCGCATTCTCTCCTAAAGTAGCAATATGCAATTCAGGGTTTAGAATTTCTACATCACTGTCATGCGTGATATCTGCAGCTGTAATTACGCCATTTCCTTGCACATCAATTTCAAGCGTTTTCTCTTCATCAGAGTAAATCTTCAACGCTAGTTTCTTAATATTTAAGATAATTGATGTAACATCTTCTACGACGCCTTCAATTGTTGAGAACTCATGCAATACCCCGTCAATCTGAATAGAAGTGACAGCAGCACCTGGGAGTGAGGATAATAGTATACGACGTAAGGAGTTACGCAATGTTGTTCCATATCCACGCTCAAGCGGTTGTCCG
>NZ_JAFBES010000027.1 GCF_016908875.1 Bacillus ectoiniformans
TTAAAGCCTCCCTATCTTTAAATGGCAAAAAACCCGTCAGGTTCAGGACAAAATGAGCTGTCAATTTCTGGTCATTATCAGGCGTCATTAACATTCAAGCTTTTAATACCGAGGTTTACCAAGCAGCGGTTGCCATATGGGGGTACAAACGAAAAGTGCTAGGTTTGACGCTGCGCTGTGAAATCCGTACAAATAATTTTCCTTTACTGGTAGACCATATTAGCAGAGAAGCCGCATACTTTGCTATCCGATTAAAAGAATTAAATGAAGGGAAGTTATCCCCGGCACAAGATGCAATCATTAAAGAAAATGTCTTTTTCTTAAGAATTATGGCGGATCACTCTAAATTTATCGGACATCTTTTAGATCCTTCTGAAAGGAAATTAGTTGAGCAAGCGAGAGAATTTAGCCATGATTTTGACCAGCTGCTTTTTCAAGCCATTGATTTAGATTCCATGAGACCGCAATCTGAGACGAAACCTCTACTAAGTCAATTTTTAGATCAAAATAAAGTGTCGGTTGTTTCGTTAAGGGATTTTAAGAAAACAGCAAGAGAGCTAATAGAAGCGTGCCGCATTAAGAGTAATATTCACCCTCTTCTCGCAGACCATACTTTTAGAGAAGCTGAGAGGTTCTTAGAAATCATAGATTTATTTGAAGCTAATCTAAATAGAAAACAAAGTGACAATAAAACTTTGGAAAGTTAGATTCCTCAAGGCATAGAATAAAGGAGTTGAACAAAACTTATTTTTACTTTACCAAAAAACAGAAAAAGTTAATGGTCCATTCTTGGTGATCACTCTAAGGAGTGTTTTTTTTGTTGGGATTTTGTTATTACATGCAATTCACACCGTTTTTTTCTCTTGAGTAAATGACATACATAATTCCTTTATATGCCCCATATTATGCAACAGGGACATATAAAGGTGGGGTTTAAATGGGTAAGTTGGTCAAGCTGGTATCGATATGTTTAAGCGGTATTATGTTGATAATTCTTTTTCAATATTCATTAGACGATAAAGAATCATGGAAGTCTTGGAATATGCCCCTTTCAGGCAAGGTGATTTATTTAGACCCAGGGCATGGCGGTGTGGATGGAGGTGCCGGGGATGAAGGCGGCCTGGAAAAAGACATTGCCTTAGCAGTTACAAGTAAGATCCGCGATTATCTGCAGGAGCAAGGGGCTATTGTTCTCATGACGAGAGAGGAAGATGTAGATCTGGCTGCGCGCGAAACGAAGGGTTATAGTGTCAGGAAAGCAGAAGACTTAAAAAAGCGGCTTCATTTAATCAATGATTCCGATGCTGATCTCTACCTAAGTATCCATTTGAATGCGATTCCTTCTCCAAGATGGAGGGGCGCTCAGACGTTTTTCTCCCCCAATCGGCCAGAGAATAAAGAAATCGCAAAAGCTATACAAGATGAAATTGTCTTAAATCTCGAAAATACGGATCGATTGGCCAAGCCTATTCAACACGTCTATTTATTAAAGTATGCGAATAAACCGGGTGCGCTTGTGGAAATTGGCTTCCTATCCAATCCGGAAGAAAAACGGGATTTAGTGTCTGAGGAATATCAAGACATGATGGCTGCCGCAATTTACAAAGGGATATTAAGGTATTTGGATGGATCAGAATAATCAGATATCACAAAGCGGCTCATCCTTCTTTTATTGTCTATATATGTTATACTAAAGTAGTCTGAAAACGAATACAAAAGAAGGATGGTGCAGCTTGTGGTAACTGAATCTCAGGTAGTAGAATTACTTAATCAAATGGAAGATCCCTTTTTACATAAAACATTGGAAGAAACGAATGGCATCATCGAGATCAGCATTAAAGAAGAAAAACGTCATGTGAGCGTTAAAGTGGCGATTGCACAAACAGGTACAGCGGAACAATTGCAGCTTCAAATGCAAATTGTCAATGCGCTTAAAGAAGCGGGAGCAGAAACAGTAGGCATTCGCTTTACTGAACTGCCAGAAGATGTGTTAGCCAAATTCCGTGGAGCGGATGCAGGCCAAGGAGATCAAGGGCTCTTGTCACCCGGAAATAAGACAACCTTTATTGCGATTGCCAGCGGTAAAGGCGGAGTGGGCAAGTCAACTGTCTCTGTCAACCTAGCTGTGGCTCTTGCTCGTTCTGGAAAAAAAGTTGGGCTCGTTGATGCTGATATTTATGGCTTTAGTGTACCGGATATGATGGGAATTACGAAGCGTCCAGTGGTTCGGGGAGAAAAGATTATGCCAGTGGAGCGCTTTGGGGTAAAGGTTATTTCCATGGGCTTCTTTGTCGATGATAATGCCCCTGTTATTTGGCGTGGGCCAATGCTTGGGAAAATGCTGAATAATTTCTTTGGAGAAGTGGAGTGGGGCGATCTGGATTACCTATTGCTTGATTTGCCTCCAGGAACAGGAGATGTCGCACTAGATGTACACTCCATGCTTCCGCATTGTAAAGAGATCATTGTTTCTACTCCGCATCCGACAGCAGCGTTTGTTGCTGCTCGTGCCGGCGCAATGGCTCTGCAAACAGATCACGAGGTCATTGGAGTCATTGAGAATATGGCTTATTTCGAGAGTAAAGCAACGGGTGAAAAAGAATACGTATTTGGCCGCGGCGGCGGAGATAAACTAGCAGAAGAATTGCGCACGGAAGTATTAGGTAGACTTCCATTGCAGCAGCCAGATTGGAATGAAGAAGATTTCGCTCCTTCTGTTTACGCTGAAGATCATAAGCTGGGCGTTATTTACAAAGATATTGCCGAAAAGGTAAACGATTTACTGAATGTAAATAAATAATACAAAAAGGATGAACCGGAGATCGTGCTGGTTCATCCTTTTTTTAAACGAATGGAAAATAAGGATTACATCTGTTCTCCTTCACCTTGTCCAGGCGGCTCATTTTCTTGTTCCTTTTTGTTTCCGCCTTGTTCTTGTTCATTAGCGGCTTTTAGAAGAATGCCTTCAATTTTAGCTTGGTAAATGGGGCTTTCAAATGTTTCAGTCATTACTTTCTGCAGATGTTCACGATAGGATTTGCTTTTCAAAAGGGTAGTGATATTCTTCTCGTATTCCGGGTCTTTCATGACATCCATCATCATCTTCTGATATTCTGGGTCTTTCATTAAATTCTTCAATAATTCCTCATGCTCTTTCTTCATGCTGGTGGCTACTGCCTTGGAGAATTTTGGGTCTTTAAAGGCTTCTTTCCAGAATTTCTGTCCTTTTTCAGACACTAATGTTTTCTCGATTGTTTCGGAAACAACAGACTGATCCATGATTAGCTGCTGTTTAACTTTTTCATCTTCCATCATTTCTTTTAAGGCTTTTTTTCCGTCATCTGTTTTTAATATGTCTACAACCATTTTTTTAGTGGCTTCATAATCCATTTGTGGACTACCGGATTCTGCGCCGCCTCCCCCGCAGGCTGTTAAGGAAAGAACGAGCAAGAGAAGCGGCAGAATAAATTTTTTCATGATGAAACTCCTTTCTGCCTATTTCTTATTGTTAATATGAGCCGGGAAGTTAAAAATATACGTTCACACAGCTTTACCTAGATTTTTTAAAAAGGGGTTGATACAATCAGAAGAGCATAAATTATATAGTTTTGGGGGACAAAAAAGGTGACCATCCGCAGTTGGGTAAAGTTTTTCGTGCATACATTAATAATTGGTGGGTTAGTATCGGGTATTCTAGGGTTTGTTATACGTTGGAATGAATTTTCTCCATTTTTCGCGAGCGGAGAATGGAAAGAAGTATTCTCCATATTCGCATGGCTGGTTGGAGTCGGCTTTACGTTTAGTGTAATTAGTCAAATGGGCTTCTTTGCCTATTTAACTGTTCATCAGTTTGGCTATAGAATGTTTCGGTCTTATTGGAATACATTTCAGCTTCTTATTATAGGCGTCGTCCTGTTTGATTTAGTGTATTTTCGTTTTCAGGCATTTGCTGGAGAAGGGGAGTCCATCACATCCTACTTGCTTCTATCACTTGTCCTTTTGGCCGCAGGATTGATTACGGCTTACTTTAAAGCGAGACAATCCAATAAGAGTGTGTTTATATCTGCTTTATTCTTTATGATTGTGATTACGGTGCTTGAGTGGCTGCCAGTCCTGCAGGCGAATGAGGAAAGCTGGCTTTATTTAATGCTTCTGACTTTATTGCCTTGCAATGCCTTTCAGCTTCTTGCTCTGCCTAAATATAACGAACGAGTAAAAGGATCAGTAAAATAGTGAAAAAACAGCAGCCGTTTATAGAGGCTGCTGTTTTTTTTATGGTGTCCTAGCGCGATTCGCTCTTGGTTTATGGCACAAGTTTTGTTTCAACCTGTCCGTTTTCGATTAACTCGGAAACAGTGACTAGTTTACTTGTACGGCTTAAGTGATCAATAACTGAAGGAAGAACTTGGTTGGTTTGGCGAGCGGAATCAGAAGCGTGCATTAAAATAATATCGCCTGGTTTTGACTTTTTTATTTCCGTAAGAATTTTTTCAGAGCCAGGGTTCTTCCAATCATGTGTATTAACACTCCAATGAACGAGGGTAAGTCCCATTTTCTCTGCTGTTTTTAAAACGGCTTGATTAAAGTGTCCCGTAGGTGTGCGGATAAGTTGAATGTTTTCAACTTGCAGCTTAGTAAACACTTCTTGGGCTTTTCGAATGTCCTTTTGCAATTCAGCTTCCGATAACGAGGTATAGTCTTGATAGTTATAGCCTAACAACCCGATTTCGTAGTTGTTTTTTTGAATTTTTTTAACTAGATCGGGATGCCTTTCCGCCCACGAACCAGAAAGAAAGAAAGTAGCCTTCGTTTTGTGGCGGTCTAACGTGTTAATAATGGTTTCTGCTTTTTCATCTCCCCAGCCAATATCGAATGTTAAGGCGATCCCATCTTCTCCTTTATACACGGCTTTTGGCGATCCCTCTGATGAAAACACAGGAATATTAATGGAGTTTTGGGTTAATAATAAAAGCGCTGTAAATAGAGAAACGGTAATGATTAATAAATATTGCTTTAACTTCTTTGCGTTTAAAATATAGAATGAACTCATATTTCCCCTCCGAATCAGGTTGTCTTATTTTATTTTTATGAGCTTAATCACAAATAATATGACAAACAATTCTATTCATCGAATAGCATATATGTATAGAGACAGGCAGCTGTTTGTGAAAATGCAGATCTTTCTTTTTTTAAAATCGCTAAATATTGGTTTTGAATAGCTCTTACGGTGCTAATAAAAGGATAGGACTATGCTGAATCACGGGCAGTGCTAATAAATAATAAATGGGTGATAAGATGCTGACACTTTTAATTAGTGAAGACGAAAAGCGGGAAATATATTATTTGTTAAAGAGAGAAATGGATGAGATCTTGTTTGACTTGGGAGATGCAAGAATTGATGACATGGTAAAGCATTCTATGAAAAAGAAGTATCAGC
Organism: Bacillus ectoiniformans; assembly: GCF_016908875.1. Lineage (GTDB taxonomy): Bacteria > Bacillota > Bacilli > Bacillales > Domibacillaceae > Bacillus_BX > Bacillus_BX ectoiniformans. The sequence continues at coordinate 5,438 of NZ_JAFBES010000027.1, forward strand.
GTTTGTTTGATCTGTTTAAACGAGTGGCTCCAGCGGATGATTGCATGGAATATTTGGCTTTTCAGGAAAAGTTAATTTAATTTTAAATAATTGCTTGACGAAAATTTAAATAGGTGTTAAATTAATATCTGTCGTTAAGACGTCGAAGAGATTCGCAAGCAGCTTTAAAAAACATTTTATAAAAAAGTGTTGACACCAACATCCTATAAATGATATGATGATTGAGTCGCTGTTAAAGAGCGGATAACACATTGATCTTTGAAAACTGAACAAAATAAACGTCAACGTTTAAATGAAACAACCGACAATGCAAATTGTCAAAATGAGCAATCAAACATCTTTT
>NZ_JAFBES010000028.1 GCF_016908875.1 Bacillus ectoiniformans
TGTTAATGACGCCTGATAATGACCAGAAATTGACAGCTCATTTTGTCCTGAACCTGACGGGTTTTTTGCCATTTAAAGATAGGGAGGCTTTAAAGGCCTCCCATCAAAAATCTACATATCTACTTGATAAGTTTCGTTTTGCTTTAGATAAAAACGGACCTCATGTTGTCCAGTGATGATGTACCAGTCGCTGCCAAGTTCCAGACGGCAGGATAGCACTTTACCGTAACCAAGGTACAGATCAAACCATTCACCGCACCTCATTTTATAACCCGTTTGATCGCCCCAATCAACGATCCAACAATCAATTTCTTTCTCAAAGTACATTTGCTTCCAGCGACTTGGTTTCATGCCAGTTCACCTTCAATCACCTTTTTGACCATCCGGTCATCAATGATCCGCGCACCATTTTGAGCTGCGAACAGTAGACAGTGTGTGGCCAGTTTATTGATCAGACGTGATGCCCCACTTGAATAACTGAAGATCTCATCAATGGCCAGATCACTAAAAATATCACGTTCAACACCCGCATATCGCAAGTGTTTATTCATATATTGCTCGGTTTCAGCACGATCAAGATGATCAAGCTTGAATTGAATATCGATTCGCTGACGGATCGCCGCAAAAGACTGTAGCTGAAGACGGTCCCACAGCTCAGTCTGCCCAACCATAATCAGTGCCATTGGACTTTGCGCATCCATCCGAAAGTTCAAAAGAAAGCGTACTTCCTCTAACATTTCACGATCAAGCAGATGTGCTTCATCGACTACCACGACAGGCGTTAACTTATGGATGCCTTTCATCAGTTCAATCTCACGATGTAACTGACGCTTAGCGTCACCCCTGTAAAACTTCGCTTCAAGCCCTAACTGTTCTAACATACCTTTATAAAAGTGACGGGGTGTCAGCTTAGAATCTGATAAATAAAGCAGTTTATAAAGAGATGGATCCAGTTGATCTGTAAACTTGCGAACGGCTGTCGTTTTTCCGAGCCCACACTCACCAGTCATGACGGCGAAAAGCTGACGTTCTGCGGCATAATTCAGTCGTCCAATGATTTCTTCGAGCTGAGTGGATTCATATAACTCAGTCGTTGGAATGCTGCGGGAAAACGGTGTATGACGCATCTCAAAAAAGGATTCAAACATGGCGCTGTCCTCCTTTTCCAATATGACGGAAGCTGACAGCTGGTACAGAAGGCGTGATGGCCGCTGCTTTTCTTTCCTGGTTCAATCTCTGAGCGCCTTTCAGAAGTCTTGAAGAACCGGCAGGTTCCTTCACCATTTTCTCTGGAAGTGATGGTCTTTTCCCTGTTCTCTCTGATATCACTAGTCTTTTGGCTTTCCAGCTATCAAAACCCGAGTAATCCACAGTCAGTTCACTCGTGTCTTGAGGATCATAGGTGATCTCTACTTTACAACCTACAAAATTGATGCCAACCTCATATTTTTCACCCTGAAAGCTAATGCAGCCGGCTTTATCAACTTTCCTTGTTTCTGAATGCAGAAATGCATGCGCAAGTTCTTCAGCTGATACGTGACGAATCGGCGTACCTTCGTTACGGTAAGCTTCCAAAGGTGTGGTATTTTCTCCTAAAGCCCGATGTGGCTTATGAAGATAACGCTCATCAAGCCATACACCTAACCATTGATTTAATGCTTCAAGCGTTTGTGGGTTTTCAAGTTTTACTTCCTGTATAAACTCTTCAAATGTTCGATTAAAGCGTTCTACTTTTCCAGTTGATTCAGGGGAATAGGGACGGGCATAAAGTAGGCGTGTGCCTAATTTGGAACAGGTTCTGGTCATCCATTTCGTCCGGTACTGTTTTCCGTTATCAAAATACACACTTTCAGGTACTCCATGCTTCCTGACAGCTTCCCGAAATGCATCTTCAACGCAACGTGCATCAAGCATCGGATAAAATGATACATGCAGAGGAAAACGAGTTGCGTCATCTAAAAACGCCACCATATAAACCTGTTTCTTTGTACCGTTCGGTCCAATTGGCAGATAAGGTCCGTATTTAATATCAGAATGCCATAAGGCATTTCGGCAACGCTTTTGGAAACGGCGGACAGCACCAGATGTTTCATGATACATCTTCATCTGTCGTGCACTATAACCACGCTTAGCTAAGCGCTCCTGTAGTGTGGATCGTTTTAATGCCCCTTTTTCTACAAGGCCGTCCCACTCAAGGATTTGAATGATAGAGGCGATGCTTCTGCTTGGAACTTCTCGTCTTAATAAAATGGCTTGTTCAAGTACTTGATCCTGAAGTTCCTCCGAAACTGCCCGATAAGGTTTTTGCTTTAAGCCCTCATAGCCCTTTTCCTTAAACTGTGAGAGGTAGCGCCGAATAGTACGTTCAGACAGGCCATACTGCACACAGATTTGCTTGACGAGTTTTCCTCGTTCCTGTTTATCTAATTCTTCATTTAATAACGGCGCAATCATTTGAAAGCGATTTGTTGCCTTTTCATCTGCTTTTGTTCTACTCATGTTTCACACTCCCTTTTCTTGATAAGTGAAGTGTATATGATGAGTAAGCGGACAAAAACGCAGAACGGGTATGTATCCAAAAATGATGGTTGGCAACTGGATGGACAATTTTCCCCAGCCATCCTTGTGCTGTGCCGAACCATTGTCCAACTCGTTTATGCACAGGCAACAGACGACTGGACAGGTCGACTGTTCGGGTCTCATTCTGCTCAAATTGAATCAGTAGGGATTGAAGAATAAACAGCCAGTAATCAATTAACTCAAAGAACCATTTCCTCCACCGGTAAATCGTAGCTTCATCTGCCGCCACCGTCAGGTGCGTTGTTTGAAAAATCGTTTCTTCAATGACATCTGCAGCGTAACGTTTGTATGGGATCATCAGATCAGGAAGCTCATGGTGAATCTTTTGACACTGCTGGCACCGCAGCCTCCTGATGACAAATGTTCTGGCTATGCCTCTTTCATCTTTTAACTGTCTTTCTCTTGAACCAATGACCTTATAAACCTGATGCTGACAACAGGGACAAGGAACCTTTTCTGCGCACTTAATAAAAAACGCCTTTCTCGGCGGATTTCACTATGGTATAATGAGACACAATGATCATAGTTTTAGAGGGACGTCTTCCGTCGCGCCACTGGTAATGGCCGGCATTATGGAAGGCGTCTTTTCCTTTCTTCAGGGTTGTTAAGGACATTATATCCGTCAACCCCCGGACAAACAATACCGTCAACAATTGGCCGTTTTTGAGTAGCATTAACA
>NZ_JAFBES010000029.1 GCF_016908875.1 Bacillus ectoiniformans
TGCTTAGTATAAAATTGAACCGCCGTATACGGATCCGTACGTACGGTGGTGTGAGAGGTCGGATAATCAATTAATGATTATCCTCCTACTCGATACTGATTATTTATTCTCCTCTTATAAGACTCCGCATACGCCTTACTCCGAAATATCAGCACCGGATCTTCGGAGCATTCAATTCCATCGGGAACGATAGTAGGATCAAAACGAATCGACTCGGCGTTGTCAGCCCGTTTATTGGTGATGGTCAGCGTGCCGATTCTTAGTTTCTTACGATCAGCTGGCCATTCCTCGGTTGGATCATCGGTTGGGTCATCCGCTTCACCTAACTGAATAGTTAAATGAAAGATGATCGGGCCGTCAGCTAATCTCGCCTCAACTTCTTCTTCCATGGATTGCCTGGCTAATGAAAATGCAGACGATAGTGACAGCAGCTCTACTCCCGCATCAGGCTCCCACTCGTACTTAACCGCCTGCCGCTCTCCATGTTCATTGATAAAATAATAGGCATGAATCGAGTAATAGCAGCCTGTAGCAAAGCTTACTGGGGGTCGTAAGTTCTTTAGTATTTCAAATCCCGCTTGCCAATCGGGATGCTTGGCCATGACTTCAAGACGATCTTTTACCCCCATTTCACCTTTTTTAACAGCTCGAATCATATCAATGAATGCTTCGGGTGTTTTGGTGATGAAAACTGGAACCGTCACATTCGCAAGGTTCGTGATTTCGCCATTTGGCAATTGAAACTGAACGGACATACCTTTCACCGGATTTAATAGCTCTGTCGCTTCGGGATTAGGAGAACTGTGAGAGAAGCGGACAATAGCAGGTACTGCTGTCTCCTGAAAGTGAGCGGCGGTGGTATAAGCGGTAGCTGCTCCGTTAGGTTTAAACTCTGCTTCGAATCCAATTCCTTTCGCATGTGCCCGCCGATATCCCGGAAACTTCCCGGCCACGGCTTCGATTGAATCAATGGCCCCATCAGCAGATAATTTGTTTTTCACAAAAATCTCTCCTTTTCATTTATATGAAAAGAGTACCCTTTGGAATGGAATTGTAACCCAACAACTAGCGGTTCATGGTTACTAAAGAAGCTGCTAATAACGCAAGCTGGATAAACGATGACAAAACCATTCGTTTTTTCAAGAAATAGAGCTTTTATAGATATAAAAATTAGCTTATATGTGTGACGTTCACTCTTTTTTGGGTGAATGTCTTTTTTTGTGTGTTTAAATTTTAAAATGATGAATATATTACACTGGGGAAATAAAAGAAAAAAGTGTCTATTGACGGCTCGCCGTGTGCGATGAAAGTCGCCTGCATGGTGAAGGCTCGTTCGAAAGCCATAAAGAAATGGCATAAGACGAGAATAGCAGTTTAACTAATTTAATGGATTCAGCTGACGACCATTCGATGTATCAAAATCATGGAACACCCTTTAATGTGTCTTATATTGATGGAAAATCAAGAAGAGCTATTCAATTTGGAGGAGTCCAGTCTAAAGGCAGTGTAACCATTCCAGCGAATGATTCCTTAAATTTAACTAGTGAAATGACTGTTTCTTTTTGGGTGAAATTGAATAGTTATTATGGCAGGAATGGTGATGGGTACAATGCCGCAAAAGGAATTCATGCGGTGTTTAATAAAGGTCAAGAAGGCAACATGAGCAGTTACATCTACACTGATGATTCGAGATATTGTTCCAAATACATGTATGACATTAGAATAGAGGAATACTGCCAAGAATATGCCTACAGGCAGCCAGCGATTGATCTGTGGATGACTAGAACAGTCAGTACAATGAATCCTAATTTAAAAGTGAACAAAAAATTCGAACTTGGAGAATGGAATCATGTGGCGTTTGTTATTAGTCCATCCACTAGAAAGGCTTACATTAATGGAGTAATCGTTACAAATATATCTGCTTCGCCATTTGACTTTTCACCTTCTAATAATAGTGATATTATAATTGGCTGGTTAACTAGTGAGTGGTATGCGTTAAATGGCGCACTGGATGATTTCCGAATGTATAAAAGCACGTTAACTGAATCTGACATACAAGCTTTGTACAGTCAAGGTTTGTAGGATCGGCAAACGCAAACAGCCCTCTTATCCTAAGTAAGAGGGCCATTTCTAGTGTGCCCGGCATGGGTGTAATCTATAGGGTGAGAGTCTCGAACTGTGAAGGCAGAAGTAGCGGTTAGCTTAACGCAAGGGTGTCCGTGGTGACGCGGAATCTGAAGGAAGCGGGCGGCAAACTTCCGGTCTGA
>NZ_JAFBES010000030.1 GCF_016908875.1 Bacillus ectoiniformans
GTTCGCCCAGCATGGGCGAACTCTAACGGGTGAAAGTCCCGAGTACGACCTGGTAGCGGTAAGTACATAGCCAAAAGCAAGGGTGTCCATAGTGATGTGGAATCTGAAGGAAGCTCGAGGCAAACCTCTGGTCTGACGAACAGAAATCATATAAGAGGCAACGCATGAGGATGAGACTGCGAAAGAAGTTGAAGTCCGATAGCTACTTGAACATGCGGTGTATATATGGCAGATAGATGGAGGGAAAGAGTTCGCACCTTAACTGGGGAGGTCTCACTAGTCTACATCAAAATCTTGTAGTGATACAAGACTGGATAGTGAGAAGTCAGCAGAAGCCATAGTAGTGAAGAGGTCTAATGAAAATTAGAATGAGCGAAGGGCTGAACAATTTTATCGTTATAGAAATCTTAACTGCGGAAGGAAATAGACCACTGGCCACACGCGAGAAAGTGGATACCAACCGACAAGAAAGAAAGGAAATAACAAGCATGTATGAACAAAAATTACTCGATAAAATACTCGATAGAGACAACCTTAACCAGGCCTACAAAAAAGTCAAAAGTAACAAAGGCGCATCCGGTGTGGATGGAATGAGTGTAGACGAATTAGCTCTGCACATGGTGGAGAATAAGGATGATATCATCCGTCAAATCCGCCAAAGAAAATACAAGCCTCAACCTGTTCTAAGGGTCGAAATCCCAAAACCAAATGGAGGAACACGATTCCTGGGAATCCCCACTGTGACGGATCGAGTGATCCAACAAGCAATGGCACAAGTTTTAACGCCACTGTTTGACAAACAGTTCAGCGAAAACAGCTACGGATTCAGACCCAAACGGTATGCAGAAATGGCGATCCTACAAGCGTTAGAATTCATGAACGAAGGATATGACTGGATTGTGGATATTGACCTTGAGCGCTTCTTTGATACGGTTCACCATGATAGACTGATGAACCTCATAGCGAGAACAGTGGATGATGGTGATGTCATTTCACTCATCCGGAAGTTCTTAGTCAGTGGTGTGCAAATTGATGAAGACTACAAAGAGACAGTAATAGGTACGCCACAAGGCGGAAACTTATCTCCGCTACTTAGCAATATCATGCTTAACGAACTGGATAAGGAATTAGAAAGTCGTGGACTGCGTTTCGTTAGATACGCAGACGATTGCATTATCATGGTTAAGAGTGAGATGTCGGCCAAACGAGTGATGAGGTCTGTATCAAAATTTATTGAAGAGAAACTAGGTCTGATTGTCAACGTCGAGAAATCGAAAGTAACGAGACCTAATGATCCTAATATGAAGTTCTTAGGCTTCGGATTCTTCAAGGAATACCAGACCGGTCTATATAAGGCGAAGCCTCATCAGAAATCCGTAGACAACTTCAAGTTCAAGCTGAAGCAACTAACAAAGAAGAACTGGGGTGTCGGTACGAAGTACCAAGTCGAGCGTTTGAATCAGTTAATTCGAGGATGGGTTAATTACTTCCGGATCGGTTATATGAAGAAGCTTCTTTCAAAAATAGATTCACATACAAGAGTTCGATTAAGAATGTGCATCTGGAAAAAGTGGAAAACTGCCAAGAACCGTAGGAAAAATCTGATCAAGTTAGGCGTAGATAAATTCAATGCGTACAAATACAGTCACACCAGCAAAGGTGCCATCCGTATAGCCTACTCATGGATTTTAACCACAACAATCACAAACAAGAGATTAGCCAAATTCGGGCTAATCTCTTGCCTAGAACAATACAACAAAGTACATGCTTAGTATAAAATTGAACCGCCGTATACGGATCCGTACGTACGGTGGTGTGAGAGGTCGGATAATCAATTAATGATTATCCTCCTACTCGAT
>NZ_JAFBES010000031.1 GCF_016908875.1 Bacillus ectoiniformans
CGAACTGTGAAGGCAGAAGTAGCGGTTAGCTTAACGCAAGGGTGTCCGTGGTGACGCGGAATCTGAAGGAAGCGGGCGGCAAACTTCCGGTCTGAGGGACACGAACTTCATACAAGGCTAGGTATCATTGGATGAGTTTGCTAGACAAAACAAAGTCCTTTCTGCCAAAGGTGATACAAAGTAAATGAAGCAGATAGATGGAAGGAAAGATTGCACTCTTACCCGGGGAGGTCTGATTGAAAAGCCGAGCACACTCGGTAACCTTCTCTGAGAAGAGGAGCTGAACAATCAGAAGTCAGCAGAGGTCATAGTACCTGATGAGCTATAGATCGTCAGGGAAGGACTGAACATTTAGGAAGAATAGACACTAGGCGTTCACTGTTTATGATGACACAGACAATCCGACAGGACTTACTTGGAGGAGGAAGTGGTGAATTCCACGGGGGACTCTAAGAGGGTGGAATAAACAGTGGCACAAATAGAACGACTATTCACGTGAAAGGATTGTATCAATATGATGGAACGACTACTGTCGCGGGAAAATCTCCTTTCGGCACTACAAAGAGTCGAAAAGAATAAAGGGAGCCATGGTGTAGATGAAATGCCCGTCAAATTCCTGCGAGCGCATCTTCTGCAGCACTGGCAAGAGATCCGATATTCCATAGAGGCTGGAACCTATGAGCCTATGCCAGTCAGACGAGTCGAAATCCCGAAACCGAATGGCGGCATACGGTTACTAGGCATTCCTACCGTGACAGATCGGTTCATCCAACAAGCAATTGCCCAAATACTAACCCCAATTTATGATCCATCCTTTTCCGAGCATAGTTATGGATTCAGACCTAGAAGAAGAGCACATGATGCCGTGAGGGAAGCAAAAGGATACATAGAAGAAGGGCACAGATGGGTAGTAGATATGGATTTAGAGAAGTTCTTCGACAAGGTGAATCATGATCGACTGATGGGTATTCTAGCAAAAAGAGTCAAGGACAAAACGATTCTAGAGTTAATTAGAAAATACTTAGAATCAGGAGTCATGATCAATGGACTCGAAGTGATCAGCGAAGAAGGCGTACCACAGGGCGGACCATTGAGTCCTCTATTGTCGAACATCATGTTAGATGAATTAGACAAAGAACTTGAAAGCCGAGGACATAAATTTGTCCGGTACGCAGACGACTGTAATATCTATGTGAAAACCAAGAAAGCTGGTTTGCGTGTCAAAACTTCCATCACTACATTCATTGAAAAGAAGCTTAAGCTAAAAGTGAATGAAGAGAAAAGTGCGGTAGATAGACCTTGGAAACGTAAGTTTCTTGGATTTAGCTTCACTGCGCACCGTACCCCGAAAGTCCGTATCGCAAAAGAAAGCATCAAGAGAGCCAAAAGCAGAATCAAACAACTCACCTCAAGGTCGAAACCAATTCCACTGGACGTACGTATTGAGAAACTAAATGAGTACCTGGTGGGATGGTGTGGGTATTTTGCGCTGGCAGATACGCCAACTCCTTTTAAACAACTGGATGAAATGATTCGAAGAAGGCTTCGGATGTGCCTATGGAAACAATGGAAACAACCTAAAACCAAAATAAAAAGGCTTATTTCTTTGGGAGTATCCAAAGAAAAAGCCTATGAGTGGGGAAACTCCCGCAAGAAATATTGGCGCATCTCGAATAGTCCAATCTTACACACAACGCTTAATCTAAGCTTTTGGCGAAAGCAAAAGCTGAAAAGCTTATTAGATCGATACAATGATTTACGTCATACTTAAATGAACCGCCGTATACCGATCGGTACGTACGGTGGT
>NZ_JAFBES010000032.1 GCF_016908875.1 Bacillus ectoiniformans
TGGTGTCAGTGGTAGGAGAGCGTTCTAAGGGCGGTGAAGCTAGACCGAAAGGACTGGTGGAGCGCTTAGAAGTGAGAATGCCGGTATGAGTAGCGAAAGAAGGGTGAGAATCCCTTCCACCGAATGCCTAAGGTTTCCTGAGGAAGGCTCGTCCTCTCAGGGTTAGTCGGGACCTAAGCCGAGGCCGAAAGGCGTAGGCGATGGATAACAGGTTGATATTCCTGTACCACCTATTTACCATTTGAGCAATGGGGGGACGCAGGAGGATAGGGTAAGCGCGCTGTTGGATATGCGCGTCCAAGCAGTTAGGCCGATCACGAGGCAAATCCCGTGATCATTAAGGCTGAGCTGTGATGGCGAGGGAAATATAGTACCGAAGTTCCTGATTCCACACTGCCAAGAAAAGCCTCTAGCGAGGTAAAAGGTGCCCGTACCGCAAACCGACACAGGTAGGCGAGGAGAGAATCCTAAGGTGAGCGAGTGAACTCTCGTTAAGGAACTCGGCAAAATGACCCCGTAACTTCGGGAGAAGGGGTGCTCTTTGAGGTGAATAGCCTCGAGGAGCCGCAGTGAATAGGCCCAGGCGACTGTTTAGCAAAAACACAGGTCTCTGCGAAGCCGCAAGGCGAAGTATAGGGGCTGACGCCTGCCCGGTGCTGGAAGGTTAAGAGGAGCGCTTAGCGCAAGCGAAGGTGTGAATTGAAGCCCCAGTAAACGGCGGCCGTAACTATAACGGTCCTAAGGTAGCGAAATTCCTTGTCGGGTAAGTTCCGACCCGCACGAAAGGCGTAACGATCTGGGCACTGTCTCAACGAGAGACTCGGTGAAATTATAGTACCTGTGAAGATGCAGGTTACCCGCGACAGGACGGAAAGACCCCGTGGAGCTTTACTGTAGCCTGATATTGAATTTTGGCACAGCTTGTACAGGATAGGTAGGAGCCTTTGAAACCGGAGCGCCAGCTTCGGTGGAGGCGTTGGTGGGATACTACCCTGGCTGTGTTGAACTTCTAACCCGCACCCCTGATCGGGGTGGGAGACAGTGTCAGGTGGGCAGTTTGACTGGGGCGGTCGCCTCCTAAAATGTAACGGAGGCGCCCAAAGGTTCCCTCAGAATGGTTGGAAATCATTCGCAGAGTGTAAAGGCACAAGGGAGCTTGACTGCGAGACCTACAAGTCGAGCAGGGACGAAAGTCGGGCTTAGTGATCCGGTGGTTCCGCATGGAAGGGCCATCGCTCAACGGATAAAAGCTACCCCGGGGATAACAGGCTTATCTCCCCCAAGAGTCCACATCGACGGGGAGGTTTGGCACCTCGATGTCGGCTCATCGCATCCTGGGGCTGTAGTCGGTCCCAAGGGTTGGGCTGTTCGCCCATTAAAGCGGTACGCGAGCTGGGTTCAGAACGTCGTGAGACAGTTCGGTCCCTATCCGTCGCGGGCGCAGGAAATTTGAGAGGAGCTGTCCTTAGTACGAGAGGACCGGGATGGACGCACCGCTGGTGTACCAGTTGTCTTGCCAAAGGCATCGCTGGGTAGCTATGTGCGGACGGGATAAGTGCTGAAAGCATCTAAGCATGAAGCCCCCCTCAAGATGAGATTTCCCATAGCGCAAGCTAGTAAGATCCCTGAAAGATGATCAGGTAGATAGGTTCGAGGTGGAAGCGTGGCGACACGTGGAGCTGACGAATACTAATCGATCGAGGACTTAACCAAA
>NZ_JAFBES010000033.1 GCF_016908875.1 Bacillus ectoiniformans
TCACTCTGTTGAAAAAAGAATCTGTCAATGAACATGACGAGAATTTTTGGAGTCATGCTCATTTTTTCTTGTTCTAACAAATGGTTTCTTCTATAATTTTATATGTTAGGTGGAGCCCGTTCTCCTTAAGATAGCGGAGTCTGGCCCATTTTTTCAGGTTTTGAATGATGGCGGTCATTAAAACCTGTATCTTTGTTTTTTGAACTCCACGGTAACGCGCATAGCGGAGGCCGTGGAGTTCTTTACTGTGCGCAAAGCTTAGTTCAATTGTTGCCGGCCGCACAGAACGGAGGATCTTTCCCCGTTGAGACAGGCGCTGTTCACGCAATTTGTCGTAGGTTTCTTGATGAATAGATATCCGGAGCACACGGTCTTCCGTTTCTTTTTTGACATAGGGACATCCCTGGCAGCTTCCTTTGGGAGGGCGAAATTCATGATAACCTTGGCGGGTGGTTGTCCGATAAGAAAAAGGCACACCGCATGGGCAGGCATACAAATCTTCATAAACCCTCTTAAATTGATGGCGCCTGCACTTGGGATGTTCATTCGACGAAAACCTTCGGTAGGACATATAGACAAAAAAGCCGCGTTCAAACAATTTTCTGGCCAGTGACGCATTGTAATACCCGGAATCGAGGGCAATTTCTTTCGCGTACTCACCAAACAGTTCCCGGAGCCTGTCGAGTTGTTCAGGCAACTGACGATGTCCTGGAACATTTGCCCCTGTTACCGTTGTGGCAAGGATAAAGTTGTGAAGCGTATCTACCAGACGGTGCTCAAAATAAGCAAAGCGCCCGCGTTCATCATGTTTAACAGAAAGTCGGGCATCTCCATCCACCGGACTGATATTTGTTTTTTTGATTTCGATTTTTGGCTCTTTGGCAGGCAGTGGCTTTTTGCCGTGTCGAACCCGAAAATGGTTGATGAGAGCGAGGTCTTCTGCTTTTTCTTGTACCTTCTTTTCCTCGTTAACCGTAACACGAACGCGCTTATTGGCGTTTGCCTTCAATTCCGTCTCATCCGCTGCCCACGTTTCATTAGCGATGAAACCCTCCTTGTGAATCAATACTAGACAATGCTGAAAAAGCTCCTCCCAAAACCGCTCATTTCTAAGGCGGAACGAAAGAAACTTGGAAATAGTGGAATGGTCTGGAACACTATCTACCGGAGAAAGCCCGAGAAACCAACGGTACGTAGCGTTATGGCGGACTTGCCTGCATGTAAAGCGCACCGAACGGAATCCTTCAAGATACTGTATCATTAGGATTTTCACCAGTACAATGGGATCTCTGGAAGGTCGGCCAATTTCAGATGGATAGTAAGTAGAAAGTTTTCGAGAAACGAAATCCCAATCCATCAGGGCATCAATTTGAACCAGATGATGTGATGGATCGTACATCTGTCCGTAAGTTTTTCGATTCTCTTCTATCTCTTTTCTGGAATAATACGCATACATAGGAAATCCCTCTCATGTTAGTTGATGAGAAGGATTTTAATCTTAATTTTAGATTTTGTCTATTGCCTAAGGTGTTTTTCAACACTATGA
>NZ_JAFBES010000035.1 GCF_016908875.1 Bacillus ectoiniformans
TTAGTAAGAAAATGTAGGTTAAGTTAGAAAGGGCGCACGGTGGATGCCTTGGCACTAGGAGCCGATGAAGGACGGGACTAACTCCGATATGCTCCGGGAAGCTGTAAGTAAGCGTTGATCCGGAGATTTCCGAATGGGGAAACCCACTGTTCGTAATGGGACAGTATCTCTACCTGAATACATAGGGTAGTTGAAGGCAGACCCGGGGAACTGAAACATCTAAGTACCCGGAGGAAGAGAAAGCAAATGCGATTCCCTGAGTAGCGGCGAGCGAAACGGGAACAGCCCAAACCAAGAGGCTTGCCTCTTGGGGTTGTAGGACACTCTATACGGAGTTACAAAAGAACGGGATAGGTGAAGAGGTCTGGAAAGGCCCATCAAAGAAGGTAACAATCCTGTAGCTGAAATTCCGTTCACTCTTGAGTGGATCCTGAGTACGGCGGAACACGTGAAATTCCGTCGGAATCCGGGAGGACCATCTCCCAAGGCTAAATACTCCCTAGTGACCGATAGTGAACCAGTACCGTGAGGGAAAGGTGAAAAGCACCCCGGAAGGGGAGTGAAACAGATCCTGAAACCGTGTGCCTACAAGTAGTCAGAGCCCATTAACGGGTGATGGCGTGCCTTTTGTAGAATGAACCGGCGAGTTGCGATTTCATGCGAGGTTAAGCCAGCAAAGGCGGAGCCGCAGCGAAAGCGAGTCTGAATAGGGCGAATGAGTATGAGGTCGCAGACCCGAAACCAGGTGATCTACCCATGTCCAGGGTGAAGGTAAGGTAACACTTACTGGAGGCCCGAACCCACGCACGTTGAAAAGTGCGGGGATGAGGTGTGGGTAGCGGTGAAATTCCAATCGAACCTGGAGATAGCTGGTTCTCTCCGAAATAGCTTTAGGGCTAGCCTCAAAGGAAGAGTTTTGGAGGTAGAGCACTGTTTGGACTAGGGGCCCCCATCGGGTTACCGAATTCAGACAAACTCCGAATGCCAAAAACTTATCTTTGGGAGTCAGACTGCGAGTGATAAGATCCGTAGTCAAGAGGGAAACAGCCCAGACCACCAGCTAAGGTCCCCAAGTATACGTTAAGTGGAAAAGGATGTGGAGTTGCTTAGACAACCAGGATGTTGGCTTAGAAGCAGCCACCATTTAAAGAGTGCGTAATAGCTCACTGGTCGAGTGACTCTGCGCCGAAAATGTACCGGGGCTAAACGTATCACCGAAGCTGTGGATTGACACCT